>CAZBRO010000024.1:0-84793 GCA_964494505.1 uncultured Bordetella sp. | reverse complement strand
AGGGGATGCTGGCGCTCGCCGGTATCCAGAGCGTCATGTCCATGGCGGGAAGCGCCGTCGACATGGCGACGGAGGAATCCGTCGGCGTCGATACCCTGAAGCGCCGCGCCGGCGATCTCGGGGTGAGCTTCGACAAACTCCGCCAAGACGCGCGCGACGCGACAGCGGGGCTCGGGCTTACCTTCGTCGAGTCGGTGCGCCTCGGCCAGCAATTCGCGAAGACTGCCGGCGATCTCCGCGGCGCCAATATCGGGCAGGCGATTCGCACCGGCACCTCGTTCTCGCGCTCGTTCGGGCTTGATCCGGCGGCCGGCGTCGAGTTCTTCGGGACAATGCGGCGGCTGCACGTCGCCGGCGATGACCAGTCGAACCGGCAACTCGCGCTGATGATCGCGGAGTCGATCGAAAAGGGCGGCTACACCGCAAAGGCCGATGAAGTCTTGGCGGCGGTCGCGGACTTCGCGGCCTCTGGGCGGTCGCTCCGGCTCGAAGCGATGAAGAATCAATTCGGGCTGCAATCTCTCCAAGCCGCGGCCGTTCTGGATCGGATGACGCCGGAGGATGTCGGCGCAACGGGCCGCCTCGTCGGCGCCGCCGGGCTTGATATCACCAAGCTCAACGAAACCGGGTTCGCCAGCTTGGCACGCCTCGGCAGCGTCCGCGACATGGCTGGCCTGCGGGAAATGATGGAGGGCATCGGCGGCCGCGCCGATATCCCGGCTGATGAGAAGCTCCGGCTCGGTTCGGCGGTGCGCGCCGGCGATTTCGGGCAGGCGCAAATCGAGTTCGCCCGCGTGCTCAGCGCGCATGGTCAGGAAGAAACGACAGGCCAGGCGGTTCGCGAAACCATCGCGGACATGAAGCGCGAACTGACCAAGGTCGGTGGGCTACTGCTCGAACCGTTGAACGATATCCGCAAGGCCGCGGTCGCCATGGCGAACGTGATGGCTCCAGCACCGGCGCCGCGGCCGACACCGGAGCAGATGGCGGCACAGGGCTACCGCGGGATGTTTCATCAGAACATGCGCGGTGCGATGGCCGCAGGGCTCATGCAAACGGACCAGATGCTTGGCCTGCCGCCCGGGTTCTCCGAACGCATGATCAACATCGAAAGCGGATTCAAGCCAGGCTGGCGCAGCCCGCGCGGGGCTCAGGGGATGGCGCAAGTCATGCCGGCAACGCTGGCGCGACTTGAGACCAGTCTGGGTCGCAAGCTGAACCCGGACGATCCGAACGATGCCGTCGCAATCCATCGCGCGATCATGACAGAGAACATGCAGAAATTCGGCAATCCGCTCGATGCGGCGCGCGCCTATAATTCCGGCTGGGACCGCTCGAAGTGGAACAATGCCGAAACGAACGGCTACATCGACAAACTCGGAACGCCGCTGCCGGCTGGTGATCCGAACGGGAAGGCAGAAGCCGCCGCGCGCGCGGTAAACCTCAATCTCGGCCTCACCGGAGAGGTGCATCTGCCGGCGATCGACTCCGCCGGCCGCTCGGTCGGCACGGCGCGCATCAAGCCCTTCGTGGTCGGCCGTCCGGCCGGAACCGCGATGACGCAGTTCGATCCGGGATGGCTGTCGCGATGAGCGTCCAGGTTTTTGAATCACACTCGCCGTCGCGCGTGTAACCACAGAGGGACTGCAAAATGTCAGAGAATGACGGCGCCGCTGACTGCTATGACGCGATTATCGCGCACCTCAGAAGGGTCGGCTCCACCAATTGGAAGACCGTTCGTGATAATTATCCGGACGTTGGAATCAGAAAGTTTTGGCGCCTGGTCGCTCGCGCGAAGGATGAGCCCGCCATTCGTGGCCCTTTGGTGACAGCGGCGCTGGACGCAGCCGAACGTATTCGAGCGCTGAACCCGAGCACCGCCATTTCGGCAGCGCCGCCAAAGCCGGTGGCGCGCGAGGCAACGCGCGCGATGGACAACATTCATCTCATGGACCACCTGCGTGATCTGATGGTCGATGCGGTGCTGATCCGCGAATACTCGATGGGCAAGCCGGACGAAGCGACAGGAGCGCGGGGGATCAAGAACCCGGTGTTCTTCGCGCAATCCGTCAAGCTGCGTCGCGAACTGATCGAGACGATCTTGAAGACCTGGCACGAGGCCTTCGATCTCCGTCGCATGCAAGATTTTTACGGGGTGATTTTGGACGAGATAGGTCGCGCGTCGCCGGAGGTGCAGGCCGCGATTATGGAACGTCTGCGCCTGATGAACGATGAACGCGGGTTCTCGTTCGGGGGTGCCTAGAGTGTGGACAAATGAAAGTCTGGGGGTTTCCGAATCGGCTTGTTGTGCGATGATTTTTTACCGATTCACAAGGAGCAAGAACGATGGAAAAACAGCAAATCGC
Source organism: uncultured Bordetella sp. (assembly GCA_964494505.1). Classification (GTDB taxonomy): domain Bacteria; phylum Pseudomonadota; class Alphaproteobacteria; order Micropepsales; family Micropepsaceae; genus CAIYRG01. The sequence goes on along the minus strand of CAZBRO010000024.1, from coordinate 82,427 downwards.
TCGGCGCGGCATGCGGGTTGTATTTCGTGATGGGTCGGGTGACGAAACGCCTGCGGTCATTACTAGGATTTCCGGCCACGGCGGCGTGGATATTACGCTGTTCCCGGCCGGCCGCCCGATTCAGGTGCGGCGGAGCATTCAGCACATTTCGCAGGCAAAGGACCAAGCCGCTGGCCTCCCGTCGTGGGAATTCGTGCCAAGTTTCCCCTGGGACGAACGCGCGGCCGCGTAACCAAGTTCCCCGCAACGCGCGCCGCGACTCGTCATCGCAGTGTCTCGCACTCCTTCGAGACCAGGCGGGCGTTGCGGGGTTCACGCCAGATCATCTGGGCCTCTGTAATTCGCGGCCCATTTACTGTTGCGACTCGGCTGCATGTCGGGCAATGAAGCCGTTAGTCGGGTGAGGCATACAGTGACAATCGAAGAACCGGGCGTGGCAGCCGGGGTGCGCTATACGAGCGTCCCCGGCTGTCCACAGAAATTGTTCAGGTGTGAGCCATATCAGGCCACCCTGAGCGCAAAGGCCTGCGCGTCCCGGTTCCGAATTGCAGAAGTGGCCAAAGGGCAGGCGCTTGAACCGTTTCTGCATTGTAATACCTGCGTCGTAGGTGCCGCTCATGCGAACAGGGCGGTCACGTTCTTCTCAAAACTCTACGGTTCAAATATCTGTCCGCGCTGCGGGGCCGGCGGCGTGCGCATCGTCGGGAACCGACGCTGCGTGTCCTGCTATAATCGGGAACGGGAAGTCAGGATCGGCCGGAATGGTCGGGGGCACAAACCCATCGGCCTGAAGCCCATTTATACCATACCGCTTCGCTGCGTCGTCGACGGCAAAGTCTTCGACCACGCCGTGATGGCCGTCGACCGCGTGGAGACCATGGCCCAGGTCCAGCGCACCACTAAAGGGCGCGTCTATTTCGGTCGCGCTGGTGTGGCGATCCCCGGAGCAATTCATTGAGCGCGTATCGGCTCACGGATCATATTTGCCGGGCCTGTCTCGGGCGCGTACTCGTTGGTGACATCGACCCCACCGTGCTGCGCTGCGCCGATTGTGGAATTACGGCCAAGGCCACTTCGCCCGCGGCGATTTGCATTTGCGGGTCAACTCTCCCTGGTCGTGGCAAACGTCCCGCGCGCGACATCGGGATTCGTTGCACCCTAAATCCGGCCCGCTCGCCTGCGTTCCCGGCCGAAATAGTGGCTGCGGAATGCTGACTTCGGGGCGGGGCGGCGTGCCGCCGGCGGCGATCTCCGCGGCGGGTCAAGGCCTCCCGGCTGCGACAAGCGTGCCTACGCCGGGCCTCCGCTGCGTCCAAAACCCCAGCAAATCCCCGGCATTTCATTCGGAAATCGTGGCCTCTGAGAAATAAATCACCCGCGATCAAAAAAAACGCTTTGCGCCATTTCTGTCGTGCCGCGAGCATTAATTCGGAAGTCAGCAGGAGGCCCTCGGCCATGCAGGATGATTTTGGTGCCACCTTTCGGCGCGCGATCGAGGAAATTCACGCCGGTGCGCGAGAATTGAAATCCCCGATGTGCGAGGTGTGCGAGGCGGCAGGGGTCGCGCGCGCGACTCCGCGGCGATACCGCTCGGCACGGCTGCCTGCGACGATTCAGAACATTGTGAAACTCCAACGTGAGATCGCCAAGCGCCGCGCGGCGCTGGGAGGGCAATGTGCATAAAAAAACAACGCCGCGGTCGGCAAACCGCGGCGCTGGTGAAATGAAATCGGCTACCCGCTCGATCCATTTCAATAATACTCACGCGATCGATTCGACGCAAGCGACAAGATTGGCGCTTTGCGAAATTATCCGTGTACGCTGCATTTCGCGGGTGCGGCCATGAATGCGCCCGTCCGGTTCCCTGAAGCACCGCCGAACCCGGCCGACGCAATTCGCGAATTCCAGGACGCGATGGCGGCGGCTGGTATCGTCGTGCGCGGCCAAATCATCGCGGACGGGAAGATTCATCGCTACCACGTCGAGGGCGACCACAAAGGTAGCCGTAATGCATGGGCGCTGCTCCACCTCGATGAGAAGCCAGCCGGAGCCTTCGGTTGCAATAAGCGGTACGGCGACAAGAAAATCACCTGGTCGGCCAAGGGCTCGAAGCCGCTGACGGCGGAGGAACGCGCCGCGTTCAAGGAGAAGATGGAGTCGGACCGTCGCCGGCGGGCTGAGGAAGAAGCCGCCATGCACGCCATGGCGGCGGAACGCGCCAACGCGATCTGGAACGGTGCGGCGGAGGCGAGCGACGTCCACCCATATCTGAAACGCAAGGGCGTCGCGCCATTCTGTCTCCGCGTCGGCGACTGGGTGCGGGAATATGGGACCGACCCGAACACCGGAGAGGTCCGTGAGGCCCGCGTGTCGAATGCGCTCCTGGTGCCGATTAAGCGCACGAAAAATGAAATCGTTTCGTTGCAGGCAATCTTCCCGGACGACAAGAATGCGCTGCGGCGCGATAAAGACTTCCTGCCCGGCGGGGAGAAGCGGGGCTGCTTCTTCACCATCGGGAAGACGACGGAGGTCGACGGTAAGACTGTCGTGGTGATCTGTGAAGGCTATGCAACCGGCGCATCGCTCAGCATGGCCACGGGGCTTGCGGTGGTCGTGGCGTTCGACGCCGGCAACCTCCTGCCCGTGGCTGAGAAGGTTCGGAATCAATGGAAGGACGCCGTGATCCTGGTCGCGGCGGATAATGACCGTTGGACCAAGACGCCCATCGACAACCCCGGTGTCACTCGGGCCCGGGAAGCGGCGGAGCGCGTCCGCGGCCTCGTGGCTGTCCCGAAGTTCGCGTCGGCAGAGGGCAATCCCACCGATTTTAACGACCTCTTGGTGCGTGAAGGCAGCGATGCAGTGAAAGCCCAGGTCATGGCGGTCCTGACGCCGGCGGGTACTCAGGTGCCGCGCCAGGTCGAACCGAAAGTTCCTGCCGCGATTGAGCAGGCCCATGACGTGTCTGCATCCACTGAAACGCGCACGGAAGCGTGTCCGGAGGCGCGATCGGTTGTTCGTTGGGTTTCTGGCGGGCTCGTGCAGGCCGTCGACGATGCGGAATCCGCGCTTCTGAAAGCCGGTGCCGACCTCTATCAACGCGCGAATAAGATAGTCCGCCCGGCGATGTCGACCGTCTTGACCTCAGATGGGCGCAAAATCGAAGTCCAGAGCCTTGTCCCAGTGCGAAATCACAATCTCGGTGAGATAATGATGCGCGCGGCGGAATTCCAACGCTACGATTCGAAGGCCAAAGAATGGCATCCCTTCGATGTGCCGCTGCGCATCGTGGATACATACCTGCAGCGCGAGGGCCAGTGGAACCTCCGGGTCCTGACTGGCGTGATTAACGCGCCAACGTTACGCGCGGACGGGTCGATCCTGGAGGCGGTCGGCTATGATCATGCCACGGGGCTTCTCTTTGATCCGCGTGGCGCGTTATTTCCGATGGTTCCATCCGAGCCGACCCGCGATGACGCGCTGAAGGCGTTAGACTATCTGGGTGAGTTAATCGCGGGATTTCCTTTCGTGAATAGTGCCGGCCGCTCCGTGGCGCTTTCCGGAATTCTGACGGCGATGATCCGGCGCTCCTTGGCCACGGCCCCGATGCACGCATTCAGCGCGCCAGTGGCAGGCTCCGGAAAATCTAAGCTCGTGGACATTTCGAGCGTGATCACAACTGGCCACGAAGCGGCGGTTACCGCACAGGGCGCCGACGAAGAGGAAATGGAAAAGCGGATCGGCGCCTCACTGATCGCCGGCGACGCAATCATCTCCATTGATAACTGTGATGCACCGCTCGGCGGCGTGGCGCTGTGCCAAGCGCTAACCCAATCGACGGTCAATGTTCGCGTGCTCGGCAAATCGTTAAACGAGGGGGTGCCGAGCAACGTCATGTTCTTCGCGACCGGCAACAATCTCACGATCATGGGCGACGTGACGCGGCGCGCGATCCATTGCCCGCTTGATCCCGGCGTCGAACGCCCAGAGTTGCGGAAGTTCGATTTTGAGCCCGTGCAGAGGGCGCGGGAGCACCGGGGTGAGTTCGCAGTCGCCGCGCTCACGATCCTTCGCGCCTATCACGTCGCCGGCCGCCCTCAACTGCGCGACCCGCTTGGCTCATTTTCGGACTGGTCGCGATGGGTGCGCGATGCGCTGATCTGGCTCGGGGAAGCCGATCCGTGTGACACGATGGAGGATGTCCGCAAAGCGGATCCGAAGCTCGGCGCGCTGCGGAACGTGATCGGGCAATGGCGGGACACGGTCGGAATGATGCCGATCACGGCTCGGGCAATCATCGAACGGGCGACGGAACAGCATCAGACATATAGCGGTTCTGAATTCGTCCATCCCGACTTCCGCGAGGCATTGCTGGTCGTCGCCGGTGTCAACGGCGCTATCAACAGCGGGCGGCTCGGGCGGTGGCTCGGCGGTCATAAGGGACGTATCGTCGACGGGGTGAAAATCGTCGAGGATGGCGTGGTGCACGGCTATCAACGGTGGCGGCTGGAAGTAGCCGAAGAGTACCGCGCCGCAGCGTGAAGCCGGCGCAACCTCTGACAACGCGGTTAAGTCCAGATACCCCGCCCCGCCGCGGGGGAGCGGCGTCGTTGCCTAGCGCATTGGCAGTCGCTTTGCGGATGGGCTGGGCCCGGCTAGTTTTCGACCATCGCCATAGATGTCACCAGCGGCACCATCGCCGGTGGCTTCAACCCCTTCGCGCTAGTCCGGGGGTGGAGAGGTGGACTTGGGTGGGGCATTTAACCCCGCCGCGCCGTCGGCCCACCCGGCACAGTGATTACTGATTTTGAATTTTGAATTTTGGATTCTGGAAATAGGGGGAAAGTGCTCCACCCTCTCCACCCTCTCCACCCATGCGGCACTGAGCAGACGGCGTCACTCCTTGTCAGCCGGAGGGCTGCTGCGCCCATCAACTGCCCGAAATATATGCTGAGACTTGTCACTGTTGGCCGGTCGCTGGGGGGAGATTTGTCAGCGGCCGGCGTGGTGACTTCTGCAGTCGTGCTGCAACATTGGGCCGGTCCAGTAGCCAGAGGATTTTCGTATGCAAACCCGCGCAGGTGCAGAAGCCTTCGCCGACCGCGCCCGTGCTGCGCTGACGGCCACGAAGGGTTACCGGCCCACCGACCACGACATGGTGTTCGCGCGGACTCGCGTGGGCTGGTGGTTACAGAGTGGGGCCAAGCCGCTGAAGCTCCGTTACGTCGAACGTGAGATTGAGTGGCTGGAGGAAATCGCGGCCTGGATTAAGCGCCGTCAAGCCGCCGGCGCCCTGGATTGGCTGTAGGAAGTCTGGCGTACAGCCGCTCCCTCCGCCGTGGCGCGCTCTCAGCGCCTCCCTGTCGGTGCAGCGGCGCGCGGCCGCGCCGGAAAAACTGTCGGCGAAAATAAACTTGAGCTTGGCATTGCGCTCCGTCACCGTCGACGGTATAAATTGCCACCCCACGAGGGCTGGGCAGGCTAATTGGGTAAGTCCGCCGGGTACGTTCAGTATTCGGCGGACTTTCTGTTTCTGGTCAGGCCAACGCGCCGGTGCCCGCCAATCCGAACGAAAATCTCACGCCAATCGCGCAATCATGCGCCTGACCGCCGTCGAGGTCCACTTTCCCCCGCGCCGTGTCGGCACGCCATCAGCGTTCAACTTGGCCGCCATGGCAGTGAGCGATAGCCCTTCGGCCTGCATTTCCTCGATCGCGTCGCGGTGCTCTTCCGCGAATCTTGTCGCGCGCTCCCGCGCCATCTGGCTGGCCACCGCGACGCCGGAGGCCTGATACTGGCGGATGTCCGCGCTGCCGACACGCCGGCCGCCCAGCTTCGTCCCGCGCGCCTTTGCAGCGGCAAGAGCGGCCTTCGTCCTTTCGCTGATCATCCCGGCCTCAAGCTCGGCGACGGCGGCGAATTGCGTCAGCAAGAATTTGCCGTTCGCGCCGGCGGGAATATGCGGCAGGTCGCAAAACGCCACTGGGACGTTGCTCTCGATGATCGACAGCAGGAATCGGGCGTTGCGCGTCAGGCGGTCGAGCTTCGCGATTATCAGGGTCGCGCCGGTCCGCTTGCATCGCGCGAGGGCGCTCTGAAGCTGCGGCCGCTTGTCACGTTTGCCGGTCTCGATCTCCGTGAACTCGGCGGTTATCTTGCCTCGGCGCGCGGCGACGAACCGCTGCACGGCCTCCCGCTGGGCCTCCAAGCCGAGGCCGGACTGGCCCTGGCGCGCTGTCGAGACTCTCAGGTACACCACGAAGCGATTGCCAACCGGTGGCAAATCTTTTCCTTTCAACGTCCGTTGACAGGTATTGACTTAGACCAAAAAGCGTCTATGGTCCACTTGCTGGGCAGGCAATGTGGCAGTGAATGGGGGGCCGGAAGTGAAAAATCACTTCCGGCCTTCGTTGTTTTCGGGGGTATCACGAGCGGCAAGAAGCCAACTGGTATGCCTACCCCTGCGGAACGGCCCGACATGTATGACGACTACGATTTGTGGCCATGGTGCCGCTTGGAGCAAAGAATATCTGGACTCGGTGCTTCCCGACCATGTGAAGGAAGCGATTGCCGCACGCGCCCGGAAGATGCCCGAGGTCCCGAAATCCTGAACTCACCCCGTGCCGGTAGGGCTATGCTCTGACCTTCATAATTTTGAGGCCGCCATGAGCAGCAAACAGACGAAACCTGGCATGCCAACTCCGGCCGAACGCCCCGATCTGTACGACGGGTACGATTTCGGCCAAGGCTCAGTCCTGAGCAAAGAGTATTCGGATGCGATCTGCCCGCCGCACGTCAAGAAGCTGATCGCGGAACGAGAGAAGAAAACCAAAGCCCCGAAATCGTGACCCTGCCCTGCCCGCCAATGGCGCGCGGGCTCACTACTTGGAACGGTCGTGCCGGTACGGTTTCACCGCGGCGAACAATCCAAGGAGAACGACGGTGGCTATCAAAGGGGGCGAATTTGAACTCTTGCTCGAAGAATTGCGCGCGCTATACGGTGACGGGGACGACCCTTCCGACACGGGTGCTGCCGACGCGAAAATCGCGGCCGCCGCCAATGACGGCGCAGTTGCCAAGTCCTTCACGGTGAAGCTGGCGGACGGCACCGAGATGCGCGCGATCGACGGCGCGGATATGGTGAAGTCGCTGACGGCGCGCGTCGAGAACAACGAGGGCGCAATCACGAAGGCGCTCGGTCAGTTGTTGGACATCGTCAAGGTGCAGGCGGCTCGGATCGACAAGCTCGCGCGGCGTCGTCAGGGCAGCGCCGAAACTGGCACCGTGACCACAACGGAATTCTTTGCGAAGGCGCTCGCTGGCCAGGCTGCCGGCACCGTCTCGGGATTTGATATCGCCCGCGCCGAAGCCTGCCTCAACCATGGGCAGCCTGTACCGCCAGAGATCGTCCGCAAGGTGATGGGAGACGGCACGCGTGGCACGACACCGCGCGAAATGAGCCCTGGGCACTTCTTCGGGAAGGCGCTCGACGCTCAGCGCCAAGGGAAAGTGTGCGGGCTCGACCTGATCAAGGCTGAGAACGCCATTGCCGCAGGCCGTCAACCTGATCCGAACTTCGTTCGCGCGGTTATGTTCGGGCATTCCGGCACGCGCGCCTGATTCACTGAATACCGCGGGGAGCATTCGCTGAGACGCGCATGCCGGTGCCGATGGCATCCGCGCCGGCCTCGCATATGGCCGCGCTATTGGATCCCGCGATTTGCGTGGTCCATCGCGGCAAATACAGTGGCAAGGTCTTCATATTCGGTAGCGACCTCCCTAAGCATCCCGGCGGTTCTTGGTACGTCATCCGTGTCTGCATAGGCGCGAAGTCGTTCGGCCCGGTCCCGCAATTGCCGAGACTTATGCATTTCGTAGGTCATCTCGCGTCCGATCTTCCACGACGTCAAACTGCGCCCGTGTCCAAAACGTTCCGCGCTGGCATGCCCGACGACCCGTTTTGGCGTTTGCGCCAGCAGGGCCATCTTCATCGCGCGTCGCGGACGCGAGCTTGCTCAGGCACCCCAAGAGGCGGCGTCGCGTGGAGACAACCGCCGTGTCGCCAATGGCGATCAGGTGCGCCGCGTTGCCGGGCTGGCGCTGAGCCGCAAATCGTCAGTCGATTTCAGTGGCTATTGGCCGCCGGCATGCGAATGGGGCGTAGCATCGCCATCGGGCCGAACGCGTCCGCGGTCATCGCGTGTTGCTTGAAAAATCATGTCTTCGCCAAGGAGCACTTCCACTCTCGCGAAATTGCTATGGCTCAAGATATCGCTCGCGACCTCGCAAGCGGTATCATCCGATGAAAAACTCAGAACGAGGGTCGTTTGAATGGCGCCGTTGTGATCCACAAAATTGTAGCGATAGCCGCTCATGGTGTGACCCTCACAATTAAGAGGAAGATCGACATCATAGTAAACGTGGAAATCGCCTGCGGATCGCGTGCGTATCCGTACGCTTCGCAGAGATTTAATGATGGAACGGGTTTTCACCCGGCTCCGGAAGGGCGGCGGCTCAGTTCGACTTTGGCAGAGGTGATGGCAGGTGACTTGGCCGCCAGGGAAGCTCATCAAGAACAGATTTGTCAGGCTCGTTCCTGACCAACGCCTCCCTTTGTCGAGCAAGGATTTCCCACGTTTCCGCTATACCGCGGATCAGGGCCCTATGGTCCTCCGTCGCGGCAGTCTTCGCGAGCGAATAGCACTCCTCGGCACGTCGCCGGTACTCTGTTACAAGCCTCATGCCTCTCCCCAATTCCCTATCCTATGCATACTGATTAGATGCCCAAGGGACCTCAAGGCCACGACCGATCAATTGAGACCTGAAGACCTCCGGCACTGGCGCAAAGAAGAGGCCCGTATGAGTCAGCCCGAATTCGCGAAACTGTCCGGCCTTTCCGTGCCGACCATCGCGCGCTAGGAAGCGGGAGGCGGCGATATCCCGCTCTGGTTGTCGTTCGCCAGGGACGGCTGGCGCGCCCGTGAGCGGACAGCATTTGCAGCCAGCGATTCGTCCGCTCACTGAGGAAGATGTTCGGCGCATCATTCGGCAAGAGACAGGAATCGGCGCGCGCCGTCGCCGAAACCATTTCCCCCGTTTGTGGGGGCTAATGGCGCAAAAACGCCTGCGCCATAAGACCGCGCTTGTGGCGCTTGCGAAATAAGACCGGGTTGATTAGGAAGGCGCCCGCGCGGGGGGACGCGCTTAGAGTCAACAAACTATAGCGCGCTCTTTGTCCGGCACGTCCCCGTCCCCATCCCTTCTGATCCTGAAACTGACACCTCGCGAGAAAGAAGTGCTAGCTCTTATCGGGCGGGGACTAACGAGCAAGGAAATCGCACACAAGCTCGGAATCTCACTCCATACAGTCGCAACTCACCGGTCGCGGATCGCCATAAAGACAGACACGCATGCGGCGCCGCGCCTCGTTCGATTAGCGATCTTGGCTGGGCTGGCTTAAACACCGCCCGGGCTCGGAAATGCACGGTCTCAGCCGGGGCCACGCGGGACCAAAGCCTTGTCCAGATAATGTGCTTGGCCTGGGTAGCCGTTCACGGTTCGGCCACGGTACGTTTCTCCGCCTTACTGCACATGAAGGAGAACGGAATTTTGGCCCTGGTGCCGCTATGTCCTTATGGCGTCCGCGCCATAAGATCGGGTACTGGCAGCGGCGGCACGTCAAGCAAGCGTAAATCTATGGCGCGCGCCGTTTCGCGATAGCGGCATCGAGAACAGTAAGCGAGGCATCCATACTTTCGTATTCCAGCGCTATTTTCCTCAGCGTCGCCGCTGTTTCCTTGTCGGCGTCCAAGCCGGCCATCACCCGCAATAGCTTCGCGCGCTCCATATAGGATGCTGCAGTCTCACTCTCGACCGTCATCTCGCACCGGTCCTCTCTGCATGCCATACTCTACCCATACCCAAGGGACATCAAGGCCCCATGGCCCGCCGACGTGATCGGCAACGCCGTCCACCTCATGCGCATCGCGACGGGACCGCCGGCCTGACCAAAGCTGGTCAAGTCTCACGAAAATCAGCCCCCGATCAAACTGTAACAGTGCCTCCACGTCGGAACTGGACCGCTTTAGCTCGCGTTACCCCATCGAGACTCCTCGCGTTTGTGGGGTCTTGCTGTCGAGTAGAAAAGCCCGGCCAAATCCCCGCCCTCTCCTGTGGGATAGTCGGGCTTTTCCCGTTTGTGGAAGCGGCGGTGAGCGATCTTACGCGCTGATCATGACGGGCAACGGTCTGAATCCCGGTCCTTCTGGACGGTGACGTGGCCCAGTTCTCCCTCCAATGCGATATTGAGGCCCTTGGCGTTCGCCGCGATCGGTTTTCGCGACGGACGGGCTCCGATGCTGAAACGTCTGAAGACGGTACGCCGCCGGGCGGCTACGCAGATGGCCGAGCATGGCAATGGACGCCGGTGGGCGATGGCTGGTCATGCCCTGAAGAAAAACTCTTTGGCACAGGCTGGCAATGACTATTGTGCGGTTTTCGACAGAGGCGAACCCCGCGGCCCCAAAAAGAGAAGCCCCCAGAGCGGGGGGCATCATCGGGGACTTCTCCAATCGCCCGTCGCTGTGCGCGGCGAAGCTACCGACTTAACGGGCTGATCGCCGCCGAGTTCCGAGATTTTTTGGCGCTGCCTCGGTGAGATCGGCCTCGAAGAAATTGCCCGCCGCCTGACCCCTGCCCATGCGGCGGGCAACTGGATGCTAGGTGGATCAATACCGAGCACTGCCGCTGCCGCCGACCTGCGTCAAGAGTGTCGCGAGGGTGCACCTAAATGTGCCGAGCCAGGAAACGGCTGCCAGCGGTCCTGCATATTCACCCAGGATGGGTGCTGAGGGCGTGCGCCTGCATGGCCGCTCAGAGCGCAGCGGAGACGCCGGCGGAACCGGGTGTATCGCCAAACTCAGACATAAGCGTCCGCGTAATATGAGTAGTTTCCGATGCTATTTTCCCGGACCACTAACCTCTATCAGACCGCGGATGTACCCAGAACTGCAAGCCGCGCGTTGTGCGTATGGGAACCACCGGATGCGGTTGCTTCTCGTCTCAACTTGGCAGGAATGGACCCGGGATGAAGAAGGTAGCTGTTCTGATCGTCGAGGACGAGGCACTCATTCGAATGGAAACCGTCCAAAGCGTGAAAGACGCTGGGTTCACAGCCTTGGAAGCGCGCGATGCCGACGAAGCGATCAGAATTTTGGGCATCCGGCTCGATATTCTGGTTGTTTTCGTAGATATCAGAATGTCGGGCTCAATGGACGGATTGGCGCTGGTGCATGCGATACGCGATCGTTGGCCGCCCGTTCATCTGATCCTGACTTCCGGGCTATGCGTTACAGACGAAGGCAGAATGCCGGAAGATGCGCGTTTTATTCGGAAGCCGTACAGCACCGAGCAGGTCACCGACGCGCTGTGCGATCTGTTCTCATATGATCCCGATTGCATCGGTGGCGTCTCTCGCCTCTACCAATCGTGGCGGCGGATATCGCCTCAAGTCGCCAGCACAACTGTTTGAGTCGTCTATTCGACCAGGCCCATCGGCCGAGACCGCTTTAGTATTTGGACCACTGGGGCCTGTGCAGCCTTCATTGAATTTGCCGGGTGCGGCTTTCGACTTGCGAGCCCCTGGTTTGTAGAAAGGGGCAGCTATGGCTCCCCACGCGACCGCGCTGACCGATATATCCCTCAACCTCGCCCTCGCGGTAATCGCCTCTTCGGCGGCGCCTCTGCTACTTCTCAACGGGGATGATCTTACGCTTATTGCGGCAAGCAAGTCGTTCTGCCGTGCTTTTCAGATCAATCCAGCGACGGTAGCGGGTCTCACGCTTCGTGAGCTTGGTGCAGGCGAATGGGACCTGCCCCAACTCACTTCGCTCCTGCGGGCGACAGCGTCCGGTCATGCCGAGGTCGACAATTATGAGATCGACCTTTGCCGGGAGGGGCACGAAGACCGCCGTCTGGTCATAAATCCCCAGAAGCTCGATTACGGTAGCGAAGGCAATGTCCGGCTTCTGGTGTCGGTATCCGACGTCACCGAAGCGCGCATAGCCGCCAGACTCAAAGACCACATGTTGAAGGAGAGAACGGTCCTCCTTCAGGAACTTCAGCATCGTGTCGCGAATAGCCTTCAGATTATCGCGAGCGTGCTCATGCAGAACGCACGCAAGGTGCAGTCCGCTGAGTCCCGAGGCCACCTCTTCGATGCGCATCAGCGCGTGATGTCCGTCGCCGCTATGCAGCAACAGCTTGCAGCCTCCAAAGTGGGCGACGTCGAATTGCGGCCATATTTTAAGGCGCTCAGCGACAGTATCGGGGCGTCTATGATCCGCGATCACAATCAGCTATCACTGAACGTGAGCGTGGACGGTAGCATCGTCCCTGCGGATGTTTCCGTTAGCCTTGGCTTGATCGTCACCGAATTGGTAATCAACGCTCTGAAACACGCATTTCCAGAAGATCGCAAAGGGAAGATCAACGTCGATTACCGTTCTCAAGGAGTAAACTGGACGCTGTCTGTCATCGATGACGGTGTAGGGATGCCCATTAACGCGAGCGCCAAACCCGGCTTGGGCAGCAGCATCGTCCAGGCGCTCGCGATGCAGTTGCACGCATCCATTGATATCGCAGATGCAAAGCCAGGAACCGCGGTCTTCATCGCCAATACGAAGATGAGCGCCGGACGCTCCGCAAGCACTATCGCTCCACCTCGCCCGGTGTAGATTGCCTGTTCACCACCTGCCAGCGTGCTGTCTTATCCCGGTCACGCTCTTTCGCAGCGAGCGCCACCGCTCAGGCTGCCTGTGATCGCCCCTGCCGAGCGCGAATCTCGGGAAGCGAAATGGGTTGGCCGCCCCGTCCTGACTCAACGGGATCAAACTCACCCGCGAGGATCCGCGCGAGGTACGCCGACCATGTCGCCATCGCGGCGCGCTTTTCCGCCAGATACTCGTACCGATCATAGTGCCGGCTCGACACGTCCTGGCGGGCGTGGTTCTGCAAGCGGTCTCGGATTTCCTTCGACAGCCCGGCAGCGCCTGTTGTTGTCTTCCATGTGCGTCTAAGATCGCGCGCCGTGAAGTGCGCGGCACCAACCTCCCGGACGTAGGTTGCGACGATTTCGCCGGGCGCGCAGTACCGCAGTGGCAGATCGGCCCGTCTGCGCCCTGGGAAAAACAGACCCTCCCGATTCGGGACGAGACGATTCAATATTTCGACGGCTTGCGCCGGCAGCGGTATGATGTGGGGCTTGTCGTTCTTCGTCTGGGCCCAGTTCACAGAGCCATCGTTGCGATCATAGCGCGAATCGGTAATGCGCAAAATTTCAGTCGGCCGTTGTCCGGTCGCCATAACAAGCAGCAGCGCCGAGGCGGCCCCGCTTCTAGTTTCGCGCGCGCTCAGCCACTCCCAGAAGGCGCGGAATTCCGCGGCCGTCAGGTGCCGCTCACCAACGCGGAAGGCTTCAGGATCAACCGGGATGGCAAGAACCGGGTTCGATGTGATGCCCCATGTCAGCCCGCCAGAGGGTTGCGTATACGAGTTAGATGACTTCATCGCAAAAGAGAACGCAGCACTCACGAACGAGCGAACATGCCGCGCCATCACAATGGAGCCGCGTCCATGGATGGCCGAGAGGTGGGGTATGATGTGCTCAGGCCGTACATCGGCCGCGCGGCGACTGGCACCGATGGCGGCGGCAGCGCCGCCGCCACGCTTCACTGTTCCCATCAGCGCAGATCGAGCCGATGCCACTGTTTCCGGTTTGGCAGTGGCCTCCAAGTGGGTGATGTAGGCGTTGAAGAGATCGCCAACTGTCACGCCAGCCCGTTTCCGTGTTCGTGGGCCTGATGGGCGCGATCCGGCTGAAATCGACGGCGCATAGCTCTCGCGGAAGGCCTTTCTGGCGTCGACGAGACCGAGCGTCGGATACGAACCCATCTTCGTGAGGGAGCGCTTCCCGGCAGAGTAGAACACTGCATACCATTCCGCCGCGATCGAGCCGGCGAGCGGCCGCACGATGAGCGCCAAGCGCCCCTCTCCGCGGGTGCCATTGTCCTTCAGTTCGATCGACTTCTTGCCGCACGTCGGCGCATTGCGCAGCGCGGCGCGGATTTGAGATTCAGTGATCATTTTGCCCCGGCTTGCTGGCGGTTCTGCTGGCGGTATGAGGCCCACCAACAACCCTCAATCATCACAATAGGTTACTACGGATCGAGCCGATTCGGGGACAAAATCTTAGGGATTTGCGGGACTTAGCGGGACTTTCCGGGACTTAGCGGGACCGGTCTCGACATCCTCTTTTGCCATGATCGGTAAGCTAGCAGAAATCGGAAATCGGAAGCCAGATTCGGAAATCGCAAATTCGGAGCCTGGGGGGACGCCCCTTGATGGGGCGAGGTGGGGGACTTCTGTTGCCCAGCGTCCCGCTGTTGCCAGTGGATCGGGACGCCAGCGTTCCCGCCGGATATAGGTGAGGGGCTTCTGTTGCCCGGCGCCCCTCGAGCCGCGCTTGCTTAGGTTTTAATTAAGCAGCGAGGGCCATTTCATTATCGTTGGCACCTGTACGAATAGCCCGATAACGGCGGATACCATACCGAGCGAAAGGTCAGCCTTTACACGTCCGTCGATCCTGTTTCGCCCCCACAGGTGCCCGCCCAAGTCCTAGCCTAGGATGAGGCTCAGACGGGCACTTGGTGGAGGCGCCGGGTACCGCCCCCGGGTCCGGTCCGCTTATTACGCAGCCGTTTATCGCCATAGTCCGCCAAGACCGAAATCCCGCCGGACACTCCTCATATAGGCTTTCGAGGTAGGGAATTGAAGGCTGGCACATTGGAATCGCCGCGGACCTGGAACTTGGGCTATGAAAGCGGGCAATTGGGGCCAAAAATGCACGATCCGAAATATATTGCGCTGCTGGACATTTTCGTCGCTGCCATGGTGATCGCCGACCTTCGGCGGGTTCTGGCAACCGGTCGCGCCAGGGTCTGGCTGGGCGGTACGGTCACGCGCGACCACCAGCCTGGCCCCTACTGGCGTTACGTCTATGGCGGCTACGCGATGCTGGCGTTCTGCGCGCTCGCCTTCGCCTGGACCATTCTCTGGCCCGATTCGCTGCGGTAACGAGACGCGTTCTGCACAGCTAATTTCCGGATCGCCCTCCGGTTAGGATTAGACTGCAATCGGATTCGGCAACGGTCGGCGAAAGCCAATGCGGCAATATCACGAACTCATGGAACGCATCCTCAAGGACGGGCTGGAGAAGCGCGACCGCACCGGCACCGGCACGCTCTCCATCTTCGGCCATCAGATGCGGTTCGACCTCTCCGCGGGCTTCCCGCTCGTCACCACCAAGAAACTGCACCTCAAATCGATCGTCTATGAGCTGCTCTGGTTCCTCAAAGGCGACACCAATGTGCGCTATCTCCAGGAACATGGCGTGCGCATCTGGGACGAATGGGCCGACGAGAACGGCGACCTCGGCCCGGTATACGGCCACCAATGGCGCTCCTGGCCCGCACCCGGCGGCGGAACCATCGACCAGATCGCGCAGCTCATCGCCGATATCCGCAGGAATCCCGATTCGCGCCGGCTGATCGTTACCGCCTGGAACCCGGCCGATGTGCCGAAGATGGCGCTGCCGCCCTGCCATTGCCTGTTCCAATTCTATGTCGGCGACGGGCGGCTTTCCTGTCAGCTTTACCAGCGTTCGGCCGACGTTTTCCTGGGCGTGCCGTTCAACATCGCATCCTACGCGCTCCTGACGCTGATGGTGGCGCAGGTGACTGGGCTGAAACCGGGCGAATTCGTGCACAGTTTCGGGGACGCGCATCTTTATCTCAATCACCTCGATCAGGCGCGCGAGCAGCTGGCGCGGCGGCCCTTTCCGCTTCCAGCGATGAGACTGAACCCGAACGTGCAAGACATCTTCGGTTTCGCCTATTCCGATTTCACGCTGGAGAATTATCAGGCGCACCCCCATATTAAGGCGCAAGTGGCAGTCTGAACGCCCGGCCCAAGTGGAGGACCTGTCATGCGTTACGTCCAATCCGTTTTGGCAGTGCTTGCGGTATCGGCCGCGGGCGCGATCCCGTCGCAGGCGCAGAACGCCGATCCCGTTCCCAAGCGCGACGCCTGTTTCTTTTCCAGCCAGTTCCAGGGCTGGCGCGCCCCGAACGACAAGACCATCATCATCCGTGTAGGGATCAATCGTTTCTACAGGCTCGATCTCGCCGCCTCATGCCATACGCTGACGGCCCCCAACGCGCACCTGATCAATCGCATCCGCGGTTCGGATGTGATCTGCAGGCCGCTCGATTGGGAATTGATGGTCGATACCTCCCCGGGCGGATTCGCGCAGGCCTGCATCGTCAGGGAGATGACCCAGATGAATCGGGACGAGGTCGCAGCCCTTCCCGCCAAGTACCGGCCGTGACGCGCGGCTCGGCCGCTACCGTCTGACGGCGGGAGGGGATGTCTTCGCTCGTCATCCGCAAGGCTGACCTTCGCGATGCCGCTCTGGTGACGGCGTTCGTCCGCGAGCTTGCCGATTATGAAAAGCTGCTGGGCGAGGTGGTTTCGACGGAGACCGAGATAAAGGCGGCGCTGTTCTGCGAAAATCCCCGCGTCTTTTGCGATCTTGCCGAATGGGACGGCGCGCCGGCAGGCTTCGCGCTGTGGTTCTACAATTTTTCCACCTTCCGCGGCACCCACGCAATCTATCTCGAAGATTTGTTCGTGCGGCCGCCCTTCCGGGGCCGCGGCATCGGCAAGGCGCTTCTGGTGAATCTTGCCCGGCGCGCCGTCGCCGAAGGCTGCGCGCGGCTCGATTGGGCGGTGCTGGATTGGAACGCCCCGGCAATCGCGTTCTATAAGAGTCTGGGCGCGCGAGCCGTCGACGGCTGGCTGCCCTATCGCATCGCCGGCGACGCGCTGCAGAGGCTCGCCGGATGACCGCGCCCATCACCCTCATCGTCGCGGTGGCCGAGAACGGCGTCATCGGCGCCAAAGGCGGCCTTCCCTGGCATATCCCCGAGGATCTGAAACGCTTCAAGGCGCTCACCCTCGGCAAGCCCGTCCTCATGGGCCGAAAGACCTGGGAATCGCTGCCGCGAAAGCCCCTCCCCGGCCGCACCAACATCGTCATCACGCGCGATTCGGCCTTTCATGCCGAAGGCGCGCTGGTGGCAAACGGCATCGAGGACGCGCTTGCCCTTGCCGAACGCGAACGGCCGCCGGAAATCGTCGTCATCGGCGGCGCGGAGATTTTCGCAAGCGTCCTTCCCTTCGCGCGCCGCATCCGTTGGACCGAGATCATGGCGGCCCCGGAAGGCGACGCCTTCATGCCGCCCATCGACCGCAACGCCTGGCAGGAGGTCGCCCGCGAGGGCCCGTTCGAATCGAACGGCCTCCGCTACGCCTTCGTCCTGCTGGAACAGCGGCAATTCCGGTGACGGCCTGATCTTCGTCCCCATTTGATCGAAATCAAGGTTATCTGTGCCCTAGAGCACATAAATGAGGTGATCCCTGTGTAAGCCTGCACAGGTCACCGGCGCGATGGCGCGACGATTCGAAGGGGGGCATTCAACCCCCGCAGGCGCCCTCCAAGACCGGCGACATGGGGTTCGATGCGTGGTGATGGTGTGATTCACGAAGTGAAAAAGACATTTTCGAAGTGCAAATTTGTCCAGCGTCCCGATGGCAGTCTGCTGACGCCCGGAAGTCTGCCTTCGCCCGACACCGGGCGCTGGGTCGCCAGCCGCAAGGCCGATGTCGTGATGGCGGTGGAAGCCGGCATCCTGACGCTGGAGGAGGCCTGCGGGCGCTACAGGCTGACGGTCGAGGAATTTCGCGGCTGGCAAAATGCCTTCAGGCGGTTCGGCGCGCGCGGGCTGAAGGTCACGACAAAGGCCCCGGCCAGCGGCACGCGGAGCCGGCCCAAGGAAAAGACGATAGAGCCCGAGGTCATCGCCTCGCGGCCATGACCGGCGGGCGGCGGTAGCACCGTCTTTGGCGCATTCCCGCGGGCCGCCTTCATAGCGGGCATGGCGCGGGCGATCTTGGTGCACGCTTCAAGAATTACGCACCATCGAAGCCGAACATGGAAATGTCGGGGTCGCTCTATTCGCAGTTCTTATAATTCGACGCCTTACATTGCGTTGCGAATTTTTGCGCTTCCCCGATCTGCGCTGCTGTCATTGAGTTTGCAATGGCATCGAGCAACCTTCCGCCGTCGATACGTTCCTTTTGATTACTACCGTTACTGTCCCTTTGTGCAACGGCCAACGTCAGCCACATATAGGCCCGGACGTAATTCTTCGCGACACCAGTCCCCTTGCTGTAGGCGATGCCCAAATTAAGTTGCCCACTAGCTTCGCCTTGCGCGGCAGAACCATCTGACCGCCTCTTGATCGTCCCTCTCAATACCGTACAGCCCGTTGCCATATATGGCGCCAAGTTTGGATTGCGCCAGCGGATTACCCTGCGTTGCGGAAAGCGTAAACAATCTCACCGCCTCTTTGTTATCGCGCGTAACGCCTCCTTCCCCCGTGAGATGCATCAGGCCAAGAAAGTACTGCGAAATTTGATCGCCTTGCGCCGCCGCAAGCGAAAACCATTTCGCTGCTTCATTGTCGTCTTTTCCCACCCCTTTCCCCGTAGCATAGGACAGAGCGAGTTCTTCCTGCGGCAGTGGGTTGCCTTGCTCGGCAGAGAGCGAGAACAACTCGAAAGCTTTCTTATAGTCCTGCGCAACACCGAAACCGTGTTGATACATGGTTCCAAGCCGCCACTGCGCATACGCATCGCCTTGCCCAGCAGCGAGTGAAAACCACCTAATCGCTTCTTGGTCGTCGGGCGCGACCCCTTCCCCTTGGTGATACATCTCACCGATAGTACCCTGCACTACCGCGTCGCCTTGTTGAGCAAGCGGAAGCCATATTCTCAGCGCGGTTGCATAGTCTTTGTCGTCATACGCGGCACGCCCCCTCGCAAATGCTCCCGCATTGACACTGGGTTGCTTCGGAATATCTGCAAAAGATGCAAGACCCGAGAGTGTGAGAAACACCACCGTCGTAAGAATCAATGTTCGCACAACTTCGATCCGTGAGTTCGCGGGTGCGTGTCCCTGTTGCCATCATAATGCTTCGCACCAGGGACATCAAAGCCGCGCCCTGTGGTTCGCCGACGCCCGTCGCCAGCACGAGCATCCGGTGACGGCCGGAACGCGGCAGCTATTCGATCACGATGTTCGGCGCGGCCCGCGCGGTTCCGAGCACCAGCTTCTCGGCCACGATTTGCGCAAGCGCGATGAAGGCCTGGGCCTCGGGACTGCTGGGCGCCGTGACCACGATGGGCGTCCCGGCATCGGAGGTTTCGCGGATCGACGGCACCAGCGGAATCTCGCCGAGGAAATCGCAACCCAACTCCTTCGCCGTTTCGCGCGCGCCGCCATGGCCGAATATGTGGCTCGCATGTCCGCAATTGGGACAGATGAAAACGCTCATATTCTCCACGATGCCGAGCACCGGCACCTCGGTCTTGCGGAACATGTTGAGGCCCTTGCGCGCATCGATCAGCGCCAAATCCTGCGGCGTCGAAACAATCACCGCCCCTTTCAGCGGCACGCGCTGGGCAAGCGTCAGTTGTGCGTCGCCCGTGCCGGGCGGCATGTCGACCACCAGCACATCGAGCGGCGCCCATTCGACATCGCCGAGCATCTGCGTGATCGCGCTCTGCACCATGGGCCCGCGCCAGATCATGGGCTTGTCTTCCTCGACCAGGTAGCCCATCGACATGGTCTTGAGCCCGAATTTGACGATCGGCTGCAGCTTCTTCCCGTCGGAGCGCGGCTTGTCGTGAATGGCGAGAAGACGCGGCACGGATGGGCCGTAAATGTCGGCGTCCAAAAGCCCCACCTTCAGCCCGAGCGCCGACAGACCGAGGGCAAGATTGACCGCGACCGTGGACTTGCCGACGCCGCCCTTGCCCGAAGCCACCGCGATGATGGATTTGACGCCCGCGATACCCTTGCTGGTGTCGGTGGGGGCCGGCCCGTGATTGTGGGCGTGGCCATGCGCATGTCCCGGCGCACCGGATCTGGCGGCGGGCTGCGCCCCCGTCCTTGCCCCCCGCTCGCGGTGGGCCGTGAGCACCGCCGTCACCGACAGCACGCCCGCCATCTTCCTGACCGCGTCCTCGCAAGCCTTGCGCAGGGGTTCGGCCGCCGGGCCCCGTTCGGGTGGAACTTCGACGGTAAACGTTACGTGACCGCCGCGCGTGGCGAGTCCTTCTATAAGGCCGGCGGCAACCACGTTCTGCCCCGTCACGGGGTCGCGAACGCCTTCCAGCGTCTTGACGATTTCGGCGTCGGTGGGGCTAGCCATGGCTCTCTCTTATGGTTCTTATATTTGCGAAGGCAGGGATAAGCACATATATAGGCCGCGCCGGCCGAAACCAAACTTTGGTACAATTGCCTCTTAAGCAGGCGTGAACAGCAACCCGGCTGAGGAAGACCCAAATGCCTTGGAACAATCAGACCGGCGGCGGCCGGCCCGGCGGTAATGGACGCGGCCCCTGGGGCACGGGTCCTTCCGGCGGCGGCAACTCGCCCCCCGATCTCGAAGCCCTCCTCAAGCGCAGCCAGGACAGACTGCGCCAGATGCTGCCGAAGGGCTTTGGCGGGGGCGGCGCGCTGGTCGTTGTCCTGATCGTGGTCGCGGTGTGGCTGGCGTCCGGCATCTATGTCGTCGATCCCGACGAGCAGGGCGTGGTGACGCGCTTCGGCGCCTTTGTCGGGCGCACCACCCCGGGCATCAACTATCATCTTCCCTGGCCCATCGAAGCGGTGGAGACGCCCGCTGTCACCCGCGAGAATCAGCTCAATATCGGCTATCGCCTCGGGAGCTCCGAAGGCGGCCGCGACGTGCCGGAAGAAAGCCTGATGCTGACGGGCGACGAGAATATCGTCGACATCAATTTCACCGTCTTCTGGGTGATCAAGGACGCGGCCGCCTTCCTGTTCAATGTGCAAAATCCCGACAGCCAGCTCGACGGCACCATCAAGGCGGTGGCCGAAAGCGCCATGCGCGAAGTGGTCGGCAAGAACCAGATCGAACCCATCCTCACCGCCAACCGCGAGCCCATCCAGGACGAAGTGCGCGACCTGATGCAGCGCATTCTCGATGCCTATGGCGCGGGCGTCACCGTCACGCGGGTCCAGATGCAGAAGGCCGATCCTCCGGCCCAGGTGATCGAAGCCTATCGCGACGTGCAGGCCGCCCAGACCGACCAGGACCGCATGCGCAACGAGGCCGAGGCCTATGCCAACAAGGTGGTGCCCGAAGCGCGCGGCCAGGCCGCCCGCATCATCCAGCAGGCCGAAGGCTACAAGCAGCAGGTGACGGCCGAGGCCCAAGGCGAGGCGGCACGCTTTGTCTCCGTCTACGATCAATACAAAAAGGCGCCCGACGTCACGCGCCGCCGCATCTATCTCGACACGATGAGCGAGGTGCTCGGCGGCATGAACAAGGTGATCGTCGACAACAAGGGAGGCTCGGGCGTGCTGCCCTATCTGCCCTTGCCGGAATTGAAACAGGGCGTGCCGGCACGCGCAGGTGCGCCGGTTGCCGACGCGCGTGGAGGCCGGCCATGACACGCACCCATTTGGTAACCGCCGTCGCAGCCGGCGTGGTCTTGGTGATCGTGCTGTTCTCCTCGCTGTTCACGGTGCATCAGACGCAGCAGGCGCTCGTGCTTCAGGTGGGCGAACCGCGCTCGGTCGTGACCTCCCCCGGCCTGCATATGAAATTGCCCTGGCCGTTCCAGAACGTGCTCTATCTCGACAAGCGTGTGCTGTTCCTCGACCTGCCGGCGCAGGAAGTCATAGCGCAGGACAAGAAGCGCCTCGTGGTGGATGCCTTCGCGCGCTGGCGAATCACCGATCCGCTGCGCTTTTATCAGTCGCTCACAGATGAGGATGTGGCCGCGATACGGCTCCAGCCGATTCTCGGTTCCAATGTGCGGCGCATCCTGGGCTCGCAGACTTTCGCGGCCGTACTTTCCGGCGAGCGCGCCAAGCTGATGGTCGACATCCGCGACGGCGTGAACGCGCAGACCAAGAATTTCGGTATCCAGGTGGTGGACGTCCGCATCCGCCGGGCCGACCTGCCGCAGCAGAACAGCGACGCCATCTACCGGCGCATGCAGCAGGAGCGCGTCCGCCAGGCCAATGAGTTCCGCGCCCAGGGCGAACAAATCTCGCAGGAAATCCGCAGCAAGGCCGACCGCGACGCAACCGTCATCGTCGCCGAAGCCACCCGCCAGGCGGAAATCACCCGCGGCCAGGGTGATTCGGAAAAGAACCGCATCTTCGCCGAAGCTTTCGGCCAGGACCCGGACTTCTTTTCCTTCTACCGGACGATGACCTCCTATCAGCAGTCGCTCAAGGGCGACAACACCACGGTCATCCTGTCGCCGGACAGCGATTTCTTCCGTTATTTCAGCCAGGGTGCCGGCGGGGTCCGCCGGTAGCCGGCCCGCGCGAAAATCCGGGACCGGAAAGGCAAAGGTTCGCCCGCCGGGCATCGGAAGTCGGAGCAGGCCCAACGGCTTGGCCGGCGTCCGATTTTCGATTTCCGAAGCCCGATTTCAGACGCCGCCACACCCTTGTCCCGGCCTCAGCCTCAGAGCATGATGGTGGAGACGGCGGCGGCTGGGGCTTGGATCAAGGGAAAATGAACGGCCCTTTTCGTTATCTCCCTCAACTGTTGCCAGACTGACCGGTAAGCTTCATCCGTGCCTTCGGCCTAAGCTTTCCGCCACGCGATAGAGGATCGTTCGATGAAGTCTTCCCTCCCCCGCTTCAGGTTTGCGCGCTCGCATGCGATGGCATTTGCGTCCGCGGTAGCTCTGGCTGCGCTTGGACTGACGGGCGATGCGTGGAGCGCGCCTGCCCCCGCGCCCGTAACGAAAGCGGCGGCCGCCCCTGCCAATGCCGCACCGGCGGCGGCCCGGCCGGCCACTGCCACCGTCGCCGTGCCGCCTGCAATCGCTGCACGGCCGCAAGGATTCGCCGATCTCGCCGAGCGGCTGCTGCCGATGGTGGTGAACATCTCCACGACTCAGACACTCCGCCGCCGCCCCGCGGCCGGCGGGGATGCCGCGCCGCAGGCGCCGCAATTGCCGCAAGGGTCTCCGCTCGACGACTTCTTCAAGGACTTCATGGATCGCGGCAACCGGCCGCGCCGTGTGCAATCGCTGGGGTCGGGTTTCATCATCGATCCCGCCGGCTACATCGTGACCAACAACCACGTCATCGAAGGCGCGGACGAAATCACCGTCTTCCTGAATGACAAGACTTCGCTTCCCGCGACCCTCATCGGACGCGACGAAAAGACCGATCTTGCCCTGCTCAAGGTCAACTCCAAGCAGCCTCTGGCTGTCGCCAAGCTCGGCGATTCCGACAAGGCCCGCGTCGGCGATCTGGTGATGGCGATCGGCGATCCGTTCGGGCTTGGAGGAACGGTGACGACGGGCATCGTCTCGGCCCGCAACCGCGACATCAACGAAGGCGATTACGACGACTTCATCCAGACCGATGCGCCGATCAACAAGGGCAATTCCGGCGGTCCGCTGTTCAACATGGATGGCGAGGTCATCGGCATCAATACCGCGATCTATTCGGAGACGGGCGGTTCTGTCGGTATCGGCTTCTCGATTCCGTCCAACGCGGCGCGCAACATCGTCGCGCAATTGAAGGCGACCGGAAAGATTCAGCGCGGCTGGCTCGGCGTGCGCATCCAGCAGGTTTCCGCCGAGATCGCCGAGAGCATGGGCCTGGACAAGCCCCGCGGCGCGCTCATCGCCGGCATGACCGATGGCGGCCCGGCCGCCAAAAGCGGCCTGCAGAACGGCGACGTCGTGCTTTCGTTCGACGGAAAGCCCGTGGCCGATTCGCGCGCGCTGCCTCGCATGGTGGCCGATGCCCAGATCGGCAAGAACGTCAGCATGGAAGTGCTGCGCAAGGGACAGAAGCGCAACATCTCTGTCACGGTGCAAAAGCTCGCCGAAGACGAGAAGGTCGCAAGCGCCGACAAGGGCCCGGCCAAACCCGGCCAGCCCAAGGCGCCGGCAACCGCGACGCTCGGCATGACGCTCGCCCCGATGTCGCAGGACGCGCGGCGGCGGTTCCATCTCGACGGCAAGGCGCAAGGCGTGGTGGTCACCGATGTCGATGCCGACAGCCCGGCCGGCCAGAAGAACATCCGCGCCGGCGACGTGATCACCGAGGTGGCGCAGCAGAAGGTTTCCTCGCCCGACGACGTCGCCGCCAAGCTCGATGACGAGCGCAAGGCCGGCCACAAGGTGGTGCTGCTTCAGGTCGATCGCGGCGGCGAACTCACCTTCATCGGCGTGCGCGTGCCGTAACCGAGGGTACTATGCCAAAGCACGAGCGGATCGAGATCAATCCGCAAATCATGTTCGGCAAGCCGGTGATCAAAGGCACACGAATTCCCGTGGAGCATGTGCTGCGGAAACTCGGCGCCGGAATGACGGTGGAAGAAATCATCGCCGATCACCCTCGGCTTACGGCGGATGACATCCGAGCCGCGCAGAAATTCGCCGCTGACTACTTGGCGGACGAAGAAATCGTGTACAGCAATTCTTGAATGCTATGGCTCGCTGACGAATGCGTCGGTGCGAGTCTCGTAGAACGCGTGCGGGAGTCAGGACACGATGTTGTTTATATCCTGGGCGACTTGGCGGGCATGCCTGACCCAGAAATTGTCCGCCTCGCATCGGAACAAGGTCGACTGCTACTCACCGAAGCCGGCGATTTTGGAGAATTGATCTTTCGCTACGGATCCGAGGCGCCTGGTATTGTACATATGCGAATCGAACCGGAGCAGCGGCAGCTTAAGTGGCCACAGCTCCAACTGATCATAGCAACGATGGGGCCGAAACTGTTTGGCCGTACACGCTCGTCGAACCCACACGCTTTCGGTCGCGTCGGTTGCCCTCTGCTCTATAATCGTTTCGACATCCGGTAATTCAGGAAATCCTGTCCCCGGGCGGTGACGATCTGTGGCGTGATCACGTCGTATCCGCGCGCCGTGAAAAACGGCTTGGAGGTAATGCTCGCCTCCACATTCAGCACCGCCACGCCGCGCGCGCGGGCTTCGCCTTCGACTGCCAGAAGCAGCGCGCTGGCAACACCGATGCGCTGGCGCTCGGGATGCACATAGGTCATGTCGATATGGTCGGGCGGCTCATATTGGATGAAGCCGATGAGGCGGCCCTCTTCCTCCGCCACGAACACGATTCGCCTGCCCATGCGCTCGGTCCAGGCGGCGGAATCGCCCGGCGCCGCGGCCCAGGCCTCGATCTGGGAAGGACGGTAATCGCGGGCGGCGACTTCGCGCACGCTTCTGCGAAACACCTCCGCCAATTCTTCGGTATCGCTCTCGTGCCAGGGCCGGACGAGAAATCCCGTCACGGCCGCACGATCTCGTCCGCGCGATAGCCCTGCAAATACAGGAGCCCGGTCAGATCGCCATGCGCGATCGCGGTACCGGCTGCCGCGGCAACCACGGGCTTGGCGTGATAGGCAACGCCTAAGCCTGCGCGCTTGATCATGTCGAGGTCGTTGGCGCCATCGCCGACCGCGAGCGTATCGCCGAACGAAATCCCGTATCGCGCGACGGCTTCTTTGAGCGCGGCGA
Source organism: uncultured Bordetella sp. (assembly GCA_964494505.1). Lineage (GTDB taxonomy): Bacteria > Pseudomonadota > Alphaproteobacteria > Micropepsales > Micropepsaceae > CAIYRG01. The sequence goes on along the minus strand of CAZBRO010000024.1, from coordinate 56,697 downwards.
GCTTGGCCTCGCGGCCCAAGATCGGCTCGCCCACCGTGCCCGACAGCGCGCGTCCGTCGTCGTTCAGCGTGTTGCCCTGGTTCTCCTCGAACCCGGCGTCGGCCGCAACCCGCGACGTGAAATAGGTGAACCCGCCCGACACCAGCAGCGTGTGCGCGCCATGCGCCCGCATCGTCGCGGTGAGCGCGCGCGCCCCCTTGTTCAAGCGCACGCGCTCGGCATAGACGCGGGCCACCGCCTCCAACGGCAACCCCTTCAGCAGCGCCACGCGTTCGCGCAGTGCTGCCGGAAAATCCAGCTCGCCGCGCATCGCGCGTTCGGTGATCGCCGCGACTTTCGGCTTGATGCCGGCCATGTCGGCCAGTTCGTCGATGCATTCGCAACCGATGATGGTGGAATCCATGTCGGCGATCAGCAGCCGCTTGCGGCGGCCGGCGCCGGCGACGACATTCCAATCAAGCAGCCAATCGTCGGCGACGGTTTCACGCATGGCGGCGCGCACCGCATCCGGGTCGCCGTCGAACGGCACATCGAAAGCGCGCGTCAGCGCCAGCCAATCGATTTCGCCTGCGTTGCCCGCAGCTTTGCACGCATCATGAATGGCCCGCGCCGCATCGTCGGAAATCGTGTGCGGACCGGCAACGATATTGAGTACATAGGGAAACGACACAGTCTATGCCTTCATCCTTCGACAAGCTCATCCTTCGACAAGCTCAGGATGAAGAAATACAAAGGTCCTCATGCTGAGCTTGTCGAAGCACGAGGAACGCGTGGACGCGGTGCTTATCGCAGGGCCGACCGCGAGCGGCAAGTCGGCCGCCGCCCTCGCGCTTGCAGAGCGCATCGGCGGCACGATCATCAACGCGGATTCGATGCAGGTCTATGCCGAGCTTCGCGTGCTGACTGCCCGCCCGACGCCGTCCGACGAAGCGCGCGTGCCCCATCGCCTCTACGGCCATATCGGCGCGCGCGAACGCTATTCCGTCGGACGCTATCAGGCGGAGGCCGCTGCAACGCTTGCAGAAACGCGCGCGGCAGGACGTGTTCCGATCTTCGTGGGCGGCACGGGACTGTATTTCGACGTGCTGACGAAAGGTCTCTCCCCCATTCCGCCGGTCCCGGCCGAAATCCGCGAGGCCACGCGCCGCCGGTTCGAGGAAATCGGGCGGGACGCGTTCTACGCCGAGCTCCAGGCCCGCGATCCCCAAACCGCCGCACGTTTGCGCATCTCCGACACGCAGCGTCTGGCCCGCGCGATGGACGTGCTGCAGGCGACCGGGCGGCCGCTCTCGCAATGGCAGGCGATGGATGGGGAGCCCGTGGTCGCCGGCCTCAAAACAGCGCGGTTCGTGCTGGCGCCCCCGCGCGATGTGCTGGCGAGGCGCATCGAGCAGCGGTTCGATGCGATGGTGGCGGCCGGAGCGCTCGACGAGGCGGGCGCACTCACCGGCCTGGACCCCAGCCTCCCCGCCGCCAAGGCCCTCGGCCTGCCGCAGCTCCAGTGTCATCTCGCCGGCGAAACCTCGCTGGAAAACGCCGCCGCTGAAGCCAAATTGGCCACAAGGCAATATGTGAAACGCCAGCTCACCTGGTTTCGTAACCGCATGAAAAACTGGACATGGCTCGAAGACGCCGACGTTGGTAATTTTATTGCTTAAAAGCAATTTTATTGCTTAGGAAATTTCTTGACGGCCTCGCTGCAATGCAACTAAGGTGAAGGGGATGTGACGGGTGGAATTATGAATCTTCTCCTCGTTGTACGGAAACCGCGAGCGCGCGGACGAAGCTCCTGAAGCTTTGATCCGGCATCGCGGTTGATATGAAGGGGCGGCAACGCCCCTTTCGTTTGAGTCTGAAGCTCTTAACGCGCCCGGGGAGGGCGGCATGGACAAGACGAACATAGCGGCCAATGGCCCCGAGCTGACAGGGGCTGAGATCGTGGTCCGCGCGCTCAAGGATCAGGGCGTGCGCCACATTTTCGGCTATCCCGGCGGCGCAGTGCTGCCGATCTACGATGCGCTCTTCCAGGACAACGAACTCGTCCATGTGCTGGTACGCCACGAGCAAGGCGCGGTCCATGCCGCGGAAGGCTATGCGCGCTCCACCGGCAAGCCGGGCGTGGTGCTGGTGACATCCGGCCCCGGGGCAACCAATGCGGTAACGGGCCTGACGGACGCGCTGATGGATTCGATCCCGCTGGTGGTGATAACCGGACAGGTGGCCACCCACCTCATCGGCAACGACGCCTTCCAGGAATGCGACACGGTCGGCATCACGCGGCCCTGCACCAAGCACAATTGGCTGGTGCGCGACGCCAACGACCTCGCCCGCGTGATGCATGAGGCCTTCGAGATTGCGACCACGGGCCGGCCGGGCCCGGTGGTGGTCGACATCCCCAAAGACGTCCAGTTCAAAAAAGCTCCCTATGTGGCGCCCGAAACGGTCCACCACCGCACCTATCGCCCGCGCCTCGAACCGGACGCCGGCGCGATCATGAAAGCCGTCAAGATGATGGCGGCCGCCAAGCGCCCGCTGATCTATTCGGGCGGCGGGATCGTCAATTCGGGCCCGGGCGCGAGCCAGGCCTTGCGCGAATTGGTGAAGCTGACCGGATTTCCGATCACCTCGACGCTGATGGGCCTGGGCGCCTTTCCGGCGTCCGATCCCCATTGGCTCGGCCCCATCGGGATGCATGGCACCTATGAGTCGAACCTCGCATGCAACCGCTGCGACCTTCTGATTGCGCTCGGAAGCCGTTTCGACGACCGCGTGACGGGCCGGGTGGACGCCTTCTCGCCGGGATCGAAGAAAATCCATCTCGATATCGATCCCTCGCAGATCAACAAGAACATCCGCGTCGATCTGCCCATCATCGCCGATGCCGGCCGCGCCATCCGCGCGATGATCCAGGTGTGGAAGGATGAGAAGCTCGCCTCCGATGCAGCGCTTCCCCAATGGTGGCACCAGATCGAGCAATGGCGAGGAAAGCATTCGCTCAACTTCAAGAACTCGACCAAGGTCATCAAGCCGCAACATGCCATCGACCGCCTCTACGCGCTGACGCGGGGACGCGAGACCTACATCACCACCGAGGTCGGCCAGCATCAGATGTGGGCGATGCAGCGCTTCAAGTTCGAGGAGCCGAACCATTGGATGACGTCGGGGGGGCTCGGCACCATGGGCTATGGCCTGCCGGCCGCAGTCGGGGTGCAGATGGCCCATCCCGACGCGCTCGTCATCGACATCGCGGGCGAGGCATCGGTGCAGATGACCATGCAGGAATTGTCGACCGCGGTGCAGTACGACCTGCCGATCAAGATCTTCATCCTGAACAACGAATATATGGGCATGGTGCGCCAGTGGCAGCAGCTGCTGCATGGCGGGCGCTATTCGCATTCCTATTCCGAGGCGCTGCCCGATTTCGTGAAGCTGGCCGAGGCCTATGGCGCGGTGGGCTTGCGCGCTGAAAAGCCCGACGAGCTGGACGCGAAAATCCAGGAGATGATCGCCGTCAAGCGCCCGGTGTTGTTCGATGTCCGCGTCGATCCCAAGGAGAATTGCTATCCCATGATCCCGTCGGGGGCAGCCCATGACCAGATGATCCTTTCGGAGGCCGAGGACGAACCCAAAGTCTCCGAAGAAGGCAAAATGCTGGTGTAATCGATCCTCCCCCGTTTACGGGGGAGGTGTCGCGGAGCGACGGAGGGGGCGGAAAGCCCGTAACTGATGATAGACGCGAACAACTTTGCGCACGATTGGGTCGAGGCGTGGAATTCGCACGATCTTGGGCGGATTCTCGCCCATTACGACGACGACGTGACGGTCATCAGCCCCCGCGCGAAGATCGTTCTGGGCGTGGACGACGGCACCGTGCGCGGCAAACCGGCGCTGGGCGATTATATCGGCGCCGCGCTCAAGAAGATTCCGGACCTCAGGTTCACGCTGACCCGGGTCTTTTCCGGCGTGAACAGCGCGGTGATCGAATTTACAACCAGCGACGGCCGCCACGGCGCGGAATTCATGGACTTCGGACCAGAGGGCCACGTCACCCGCGTCGTGGCCCATTATGCGGCGGCATGAGATGAACCAGAAAAGCACCCTGATCGAATCCCACACCATCGTCGTCATGGTCGACAATGAGCCAGGCGTGCTGGCGCGGGTCATCGGCCTCTTCGCGGGCCGGGGCTACAACATCGAGAGCCTGACGGTCGCCGAAACCGACAAGGCCGCGCACACCTCGCGCATCACCGTGGTTACTTCGGGGACGCCCGCCGTCATCGAGCAGATCAAGGCGCAATTGGGCCGGCTCGTGCCCGTGCATCGCGTCGTCGATGTCACGACGGAAAAAGTCGGCGTCGAACGCGAGATGGCGCTGATCAAGGTCGCAGGGACCGGCGACAAACGCGTCGAAGCTCTCCGCGTCTCGCAAGTGTTCCGGGCCAAAGTGCTCGACACCTCCCATTCGAGCTTCGTGTTCGAGATCACCGGCGCGCCCTCGAAGATCGACGCCTTCATCGAGCTGATGCGGCCGCTTGGGCTCGTCGAGGTCAGCCGCACCGGGGTCGCCGCCATCTCCCGCGGCGCAGAAGCGATGTGACATTCCCGGGCTATCCAACCGCCGCAGCGACAGGGTTGAGCTTGACCCGGGACGGCGGACGGTCTTTACACCCGGGCCAAGCCTTTCCGACGGAAAACGAGGGAACCCTGATGCGCGTCTATTACGACCGGGATGCCGACTTAAATCTGATCAAGAACAAGCGCGTGGCCGTCATCGGCTTCGGCAGCCAGGGTCACGCCCATGCCCTCAACATGCGCGACGCCGGGGTCAAGGACGTGGCCATCGCCTCCCGGCCGGGCGCCTCGGCCAAAAAGGCCGAAGCGGCCGGATTCCCGGTCATGTCGGTGGCCGAAGCCTCCAGCTGGGCCGACGTCATGATGTGCGTGGTCCCCGACGAGCTCCAGGCCGACCTCTACAAGGCCGAAATCGCCCCGCACATCAAAAAGGGCGCCGCCCTGATGTTCGCCCACGGCTTCAACATCCATTTCCGGCTGATCGAGGCCCGGCCCGACCTCGACATCATCATGGTCGCCCCCAAGGGGCCCGGCCACACGGTCAGGGCCGAGTATCAGAAGGGGGGCGGCGTTCCCTGCCTGATCGCGGTCCATCAGGATGCCTCCGGCAACGCCCACGACCTCGGCCTCGCCTATGCTTCCGCCATCGGCGGCGGCCGGGCCGGCATCATCGAGACCACCTTCCGCGAGGAGTGCGAGACCGACCTCTTCGGCGAGCAGTCCGTCCTCTGCGGCGGGCTGGTCGAGCTGATCCGGGCGGGCTTCGAGACCCTTACGGAAGCCGGTTATGCGCCGGAAATGGCCTATTTCGAGTGCCTCCACGAGGTGAAGCTGATCGTCGACCTGATCTATGAGGGCGGCATCCACAACATGAATTATTCGGTCTCCAATACGGCCGAATATGGCGAATATGTCTCCGGACCCAGGGTGATCGGCGCCCATTCCAAGGCTGCCATGAAGCAGATACTGGCCGACATCCAGTCCGGGCGGTTCGCGCGCGACTGGGTGCTGGAGAATAAGGCGGGCCAACCCTCGTTCAAGGCCATGCGCTCGCTGTCGGCGGCGCACCCGATCGAGGAGGTGGGCGAGCGCCTGCGCGCCATGATGCCCTGGATCGCCAAGAACCGCCTGGTGGACAAGTCGCGGAATTAGGACCGCGCAAATCCGAAAGCGCCAATACCCGTGACCGGACGGCTCGGCAGCCAATGCCGAACCGTCCGTGTGCGCATCGTCGCAGGCACGCGAAATGCTTAACAAGGGCTTGCGGCCGTGAAGCGTGGACAGCCCCCGCGCCCAAAGATCGCGCCAAAATGACCGCGTTCCTTCCTTGCGGAGCAGGGAACAAAGCGCCATAAATGGATGTGGATAGGCGGAAAACCGCTCGTATTTACGGGCGGTTACGATTATTCGTCAACAATCGCGAACCGCTTCCGTTAGGGAACGAAATGTCGATGGCTGCATGCGGGTATGGCGGGTTTTGCGGGCGCGAAAGCGCTCAGCCCGCGATTCTGCGCCTGCAGCCGGACCGCCGTTCCTGCGTATCGCTCTCAAGGACGGCGCTTCTTCTCCTTAGCTGCCCCTAGGCGCCTTCCGTGCCTTTGGCACCGGCGCTTGGGGGACAATATCGGCACAGGGATGAAGAACGAACCGCCTGAACGGCGAATGGAAGGATTTTCGGGATATGACAACGGATATGGCAGTACAGGATACGCCGCATACGGACAAATTGAGCCGTGTACGGATTTTCGACACCACCTTGCGCGACGGCGAACAATCGCCGGGCGCCGCGATGACCCATGAGGAAAAGCTCGAAGTCGCCGCCCTGCTCGACGAAATGGGCGTCGACATCATCGAGGCGGGCTTCCCCATTGCGTCGAACGGCGATTTCGAGGCGGTCTCGGCGATCGCCCAACAGGTGAAGAACGCGGTGGTCTGCGGGCTCGCGCGCGCCGGCTTCAAGGACGTCGATCGCGCCGGCGAAGCGATTCGCCGCGCCCGCCGCGGCCGCATTCACACCTTCATCTCGACCAGCCCCGTGCACATGAAGCACAAGCTGCAGATGGAGCCCTCTTCGGTACTGGAGGCCGTGTCGGCTTCCGTCGGCAGAGCCCGCAACTGGACCGACGACGTGCAATGGAGCGCGGAAGACGCCACCCGCACGGAGCACGATTTCCTCTGCCGCGCGGTGGAATTGGCGATTCGCGCCGGCGCCACCACCATCAACATCCCCGACACCGTGGGCTACGCGACCCCGCAGGAATATTTCGAGCTGATGACGATGCTCGTCACGCGCGTGCCGGGTGCGGATAAGGTGTTCTTTTCCACGCATTGTCACAACGATCTGGGACTCGCAGTGGCAAACTCACTCGCCGGCGTGCTCGCGGGCGCGCGTCAGGTCGAATGCACCATCAACGGAATCGGCGAGCGTGCCGGGAACGCCGCGCTCGAGGAAGTCGTCATGGCCTTGAAGGTCCGCCGCGACCGCATGCCGTTCTCGACCGGCATCAAGACCGAGATGATCGCGCGTGCCTCCAAACTCGTTTCCAACGTCACCGCTTTTCCGGTGCAGTACAACAAGGCCATCGTCGGCAAGAACGCCTTCGCCCACGAATCCGGCATCCATCAGGACGGGATGCTGAAGAACGCCCAGACCTACGAAATCATCACGCCCGCCGAAGTGGGCGTCACTGGCACAGCATTGATTCTGGGCAAACTCTCCGGCCGCCACGCCTTCCGCGACAAGCTGAAGGCGCTCGGCTACGAGCTCGGCGACAACGCGCTGCAGGACGCCTTCCGCAAGTTCAAGGATCTTGCCGACAAGAAGAAGCACATCTTCGACGAGGACATCATCGCTCTGGTCGACGATTCGGTGCTGCGCGGGGCCGATCCCATCCGCGTGCAATCGCTCAAAGTCACGGCCGGCAAGGACATCACGCCGAAGGCCGAATTGTCGCTGATGGTGGGGAGCGAGCTCCGCTCGGGGCTGGCGAGCGGCGACGGGCCGGTCGATGCGATCTTCAACGCCATCCGCCAGCTTTATCCCCATCCCGCCGCCTTGCAGCTGTTCCAGGTGAGCGCCGTCACCGAAGGCACCGACGCCCAGGCCAAGGTCAGCGTCCGCCTCGAAGAAGACGGCCGCACGGTCACGGGGCGCGCCGCAGACACCGACACCATGGCGGCGGCCGCCTACGCCTATGTGAATGCGTTGAACAAACTTTTGGTCAAACGGAAGAAGACCGCGCCGGAAGCGTTAACCGTCGCGCGATAGCAGTAGAGCGGCCCCGTGCGAACGGGGCCGCTTTCTCGCAAATTGTGAAACACCTCCCACGGGAGGAGTAACGGAGCAGTATGTTCGGGAGTTTATTGGGAATGCTGTCCAGCGACATGGCGATCGATCTCGGGACGGCGAATACGCTTGTGTACGTCAAGGGGCGGGGAATCGTGCTGAACGAGCCCTCGGTCGTGGCCATTGTGTCAAAAGGCGGCAAGAAACAGGTGCTCGCGGTCGGCAACGACGCCAAGCAGATGCTTGGCCGTACACCGGGCAATATCGAGGCGATCCGGCCGATGCGCGACGGCGTCATCGCCGATTTTGAAGTCGCCGAGGAGATGATCAAGCATTTCATCCGTAAAGTGCATAACCGCCGCTCCTTCGCGACGCCGATGGTGATCGTCTGCGTGCCGTCGGGCTCGACCGCGGTCGAACGCCGCGCGATTCAGGAATCAGCCCTGTCGGCGGGCGCACGGCGCGTCTTCCTGATCGAGGAGCCGATGGCGGCGGCCATCGGCGCCGGATTGCCGGTGCAGGAGCCGACCGGCTCCATGGTGGTCGACATCGGCGGGGGCACCACCGAAGTCGCCGTACTCTCGCTCGGCGGCATCGTCTATTCGCGCTCGGTCCGCGTCGGCGGCGACAAGATGGACGAAGCCATCATCGCCTATATCCGCCGCCATCAGAACCTGCTCATCGGCGAAGCCACCGCCGAACGGATCAAGAAGGAAATCGGCTCGGCCGCACAGCCCGGCGACGGCGGCGGCACCAGCATGGAAATCAAAGGCCGCGATCTTCTCAACGGCGTGCCGAAGGAAATCACCATTTCGCAGCGCCAGATCGCCGAAGCGTTGACCGAACCCGTCAGCGCCATCGTCGAAGCCGTGAAGGTGGCGCTCGAAGCCACCCCGCCCGAGCTTGCGGCGGACATTGTGGACAAAGGCATCGTACTGACCGGCGGCGGCGCGCTGCTGACCAATCTCGATCAGGTATTGCGGGACGAGACGGGGCTGCCCGTTTCCATCGCGGATGACGCGCTTTCCTGCGTGGCGCTCGGCACGGGCAAAACGCTGGAGAACGCGAAGAACATGCGTCACATGCTCTCGACCGCGTTCTGAATGGATTGAGGGCAAAACGGGACAGGGCCGCGGCTATATGGCGGGTTTGGGCTGGAGATTGATGCGAGGCCGGGGGGCGAAGCAGTTCTCCCTGGTGCTGTGCGGCCTTTCGGCCGTCGTCATCGTCTTGGTCGGCAAGACCAATCCCGCCCTCTTCGACCGCGCCCGGGCCCTGCTTTCGGACTCGACCGAACCGGTGTTGAGCGAACTTCGCGGGCCCCTGGTCGCCGCGGAGAACTGGGTCGCCGATGCCGGTGGCATCTTCCGCCTCTACCGCGAGAATGCGGAGCTGAAGCAAGAGAACGAAGCCTTGCGGAAATGGCAGAACGTGGCGCTGTCGCTTCAGACCAAGATGCAGCGTTACGAGCAGCTCCTGAACGCGGTGCCCGACGTCGAGCTTCCTTCCGTCACCGCGCGCGTGATCGGCGAAGCGAGCCGCCCCTTCATCAAGACCATGATCCTGAACGCGGGCGCCGCCGAGCAGGTCAAAAAGGGCCAAGCCGTCATCGACTCGCGCGGGCTTTTGGGCCGCATCTATGTCACCGGCGCGAACACCTCCTGGGTGATTCTGCTTTCGGATTTGAACAGCCGCGTACCGGTGGTGATCGAGCCCTCCCACCGCCGCGCCATCCTGACCGGCGACAACACGCCCGCGCCGGGGATTGAACTCGACGTCGGCGACGGCCCGGTGCATCCCGGCGACCGCGTCGTCACCACCGGCGACGGCGGCCTGCTGCCGCCGGACCTTCCGGTGGGGACGGTCGTCGCGGAAGGGCGCACGCTGAAGGTCGCCTTGTTCGCGCGGCCCGGCAGCAGCGACGTGGTGCGCATCATGGCCTACGGACTGCCCACCCCGCCGCCCGCGGCCGAACCAGTGCCCCCGGCAACCGCCGTGGAGCAGCCCAAGGTCCCGCAGGATACGGTTGCGGCCGGCATCGCGCAGCGCCCGCCGCCGCCCGCCATGCCGCTGCAATCGCAAAGCCCCGACGTACCGCGCTTCGACGGCCAGAGCGAAGAGGAACAGGACCGGTGAGGGCGGCCGAGGACTTCCTCGAATCGCTGCATCACCGGACGCGCTTTCTGGCGTCGCTCATTCCGGCGCTCACCGCCGCACTGTTGGTGCTGATTTCCAACATGCCGGTGTCGTTCACCGGCGAGCTTCTGCCATCGCCCGCTCTTGCTCTGGCCGGGGTCTATTTCTGGGTCCTGGTGCGCGCCGATCTGATGCCGCCGCCGGTGGTGTTGCTGATAGGGCTGCTGGAAGACTTGCTGTCGGGCGGTCCGCCGGGCTTGTGGGCGGCAGGCTACCTCGCCGCCTATTGGCTGACCGCCAAACAGCGCGAGACCTTGGCGGGGCTTAACGGCGCGGGCGCACTCGTCGGCTTCACGGGCGCGATGCTGCTGGCAGCCGCGACCGCCTACGGGCTGTCCGCCGCGGTGTATCTGAGATTGGCGCCGCTGCCGCCGCTGCTGCTCGAAAGCGTGAGCACGGTTGCGCTTTATCCAGTGGTGGCGTTTTGCATGGCGTGGATCATGCGCAAGACCGTCGGGCCCGAAACGGGCGACGACGCATAGGGTGGGCAATGGCGTTTGAGGGCAAGCACAAGACCCGCTACGCGACCTTCTCGCGGCGCACATTGCTGCTCGGCGGCGGCATGGCTGCCGTCTTCAGCGTTCTCGCCGGCCGGCTCTATCAGCTTCAGATCGTCGACGGCGACCGCTACCTCACCGAGGCCGAAGAGAACCGCATCAATTTCAAGTTGCTCGCACCCCAGCGCGGCCGCATCCTCGACCGCTTCGGCGTCGCGCTCGCCAACAGCCGGCGCAATTATCGCGTCCTGATCGTGCCCGAGCAGACCCGCGGCGGGGTCGCCGCAGCCGTCGATGCGCTGGCCGAAGCCATCCCGCTGACCGACCGCGTCAAGCTTCGCGTCATCGGCGAGGCCCGCGGCGCCAAGGGGTTCATGCCCATTCTGGTCGCCGAGAATCTCTCCTGGGACGATTTCGCGCGGCTGAATCTCGACCTTCCCTATCTCTCCGGCGTCCAACCCGATGTCGGCGAGACCCGCGATTATCCTTATGCGGAGGAATTCTCCCACGTGCTCGGCTACGTCGCGGCGGTCTCGCCCGATGACAAGCAGAAGAATTCGTCCGGCGACCCGCTGCTGGACCTGCCGGGCTTCCGCATCGGCAAGCGCGGCGTGGAAAAAGCCTTCGACGGCGAAATCCGGGGTCATGCGGGCGCGAGCCGCGTCGAGGTCAACGCCTATGGGCGCGTCATCCGCGAGCTCGATCACGAGCCGGGGCGGCAGGGCGAAGACGTCTATCTCACCATCGACCGCGAACTGCAGGGGTTCCTCTACGACCGGCTGAAGGACGAGAGCGCGGGCGCTGCCGTGATGGATGTCGATACCGGCGATCTTCTGGCGCTGGTCTCAACGCCCGGTTTCGATCCCAACGCCTTCAATGTCGGGGTCACGCCCGATCAATGGAAGGAACTGACCGAGAGCGACCACAAGCCGCTGATCAACAAGCCGCTCGCCGGATTCTATCCGCCGGGCTCCACCTTCAAGACGGTGACTGCGCTGGCCGCCCTCGATGCCGGTGTGATCGAGCCCGATACCATCTTCCATTGCGCCGGCCAGTTCGAGCTTGGCTCGCACGCCTTCCATTGCTGGAAGAAGGGCGGCCACGGTGCGCTGAATGTGCGCCAGGGGATCAAATATTCCTGCGATTGTTTCTTCTATCAAGTGGCGCTGAAGCTCGGCATCGACGGCTTGCAGGAGGCTGCCCGCAAGCTCGGCCTGGGCGCGCCCACCGGCATCGAGATTCCAGGCGAACGCGGCGGCTTCATTCCCGACCGGGTGTGGAAGCAGAAGACGTTCAAGGAACCCTGGCAATTGGGCGAGACGCTGGTGGCCGGCATCGGCCAGGGCTATGTGCTCGCGACACCATTGCAGCTTTGCGTGCTGGCCGCGCGTCTGGCGGGCGGCAAGCAGGTCACGCCACGCCTGGTGCATTCGCTGGGCGCCCAACGCCTCGCGCGCCCCGATCCTGAGCCCCTTCCCTTCTCGACGGACGCGCTCGACGAGGTACGCCAGGCGATGATCGCGGTCGCCAACGAACCTGGCGGCACAGCCTACGCATGGCGCATCGCCGATCCGGCCTTTGCCATGGGCGGCAAGACCGGCACCGCGCAGGTGCGTGTGATCAGCGCGGAGGAACGCGTGACCGGCGTGCGCAACAACGCAAGCCTGCCTTGGAAGCTGCGCGACCACGGCCTCTTCATCGCCTTCGCCCCGGCCGACAAACCGCGCTATGCCTGCGCGGTGGTGATCGAGCATGGCGGCCTGGATTCGCATCCCCAGGTGTCGCTCGCGCGCGACGCGCTGCTGCTGGCCCAGCAGCGCGACATCCTCGGCCGTCGCACCGCCTATCCGGTCAATTCCGCGGATGCCTCGCTATGAGCGTGCATGTCTATCGCGAGCCGCCATCCGCCTCGATCCGCCAGAAACTCGTCCAGATCGATTGGCCGCTGATCGGATTGATCGCGCTCATCGCCTGCACCGGATTTGCCATGCTCTATTCGGCGGCGGGCGGAAGCTTCTCGCCTTGGGCGGGGCGGCAGATGCTCCGCTTCGTCATCGGGTTTTTCATTCTGGTCGCGGTCGGCTGCGTGGATTTGCGGGTCTGGATGGGGCTTGCCTATCCGGCCTATGCGTTCTCGCTGCTGCTGCTGGTGGCCGTCGAGGTCGCGGGCCGTGTCGGCCTCGGCGCCCAGCGCTGGATCGAGCTTGGCCCTTTGCAGCTTCAGCCCTCCGAGCTGATGAAAATCGCGATGATCCTGGCGCTGGCCCGCTATCTGCACGGGTTAGAACCGGGCCAGGTGTCGCGGCCCGTCCGGCTGGTCATACCGCTCGCGATGATCGCGTTTCCCGTGGTGTTCGTGCTGCTGCAGCCCAATCTCGGCACCGCCGCGCTGCTCGCGCTGTGCGGCGCGCTGATGCTTTTCCTGGCGGGGCTGTCCTGGTGGTGGATTGCGCCGACGGCCGCGGGTGTCGCGGTCGCCGTTCCGATGGTGTGGGAATTTGCGCTCCACGATTACCAGAAGGCGCGCGTAATGACGTTCCTCAATCCTGACCTCGATGCCTTGGGCGCGGGCTGGAACATCACCCAGGCCAAGATCGCGCTCGGCTCGGGCGGCATCGCAGGCAAGGGCTTCCTGATGGGGACGCAGAGCCGCCTCAACTTCCTTCCCGAGAAGGAAACCGATTTCATCTTCACCATGGTCGGGGAAGAGTTCGGATTCCTCGGCACCATGGCGCTGCTGGCGCTGCTGGCGGTGGTGATTTACCATGGCATCCGCATCGCAATGCGCTCGCGCAGTCAGTTCGGGCGGCTTCTCGCGATGGGCATCACGGTCAATTTCTTCCTCTACATCATGATCAACGGCCTGATGGTGATGGGCCTGATCCCGGTGGTGGGGATTCCGATGCCGCTGCTTTCCTATGGCGGCACGGCGATGATGACGGTGATGTTCGGCTTCGGCCTCTTGATGAGCGTGCATGTGCACCGCCGCATCGACGTCCCCCGCCACTCCAGCGGAATCATTTGAACAATCGATCCTCCCCCGTTTACGGGGGAGGTGTCGCAAAGCGGCGGAGGGGGCGTCTACCGCGCCAATCCCGGCCAGTCCTGGATCTTGATCCGGGCCACCTGCGTCGCCCCGCCCTTCCCATCCGGCTTCAGCACCAGCGTCTCGCCCGCCGCGGCATCGACACCGAACGTCCCGGTGATGTTGGGCGCGTGCGTGACGATCACCGTATCGGTGCCGGCGCGCGGAGGCTCGGCGGCTTTCGCCTTCAGCCATTTCACGCGCGCCGCGTCGGCGTTGCTCGCCATGCCGGCTGCACCCTCGTCCAGTTCCGGCATCGTCTTCGCGCTGCCGAGCCCGGCGAGCTTCACCGTCTGGAGCGCCCGGTAGGTCGGGCTCGCATACGTATCCCCGAGCGGCAAGTGAAGCGCCTTGACGGCCTCGCCCATGGCGCGCGCGGAGTCGCGCCCCGCCGCATCGAGCTGCCGCTCCAGCTTGACGTTCTCCGGATCGGCCGCGTCCTTTGCCGGCGGCTGTGCGGGAGCATTCGCGTGCCGTATCACCAGCACATAGCCGCCGCCCTTGAGCGCATTCACGAGCGCGGCGCCCGACAGCATCTGTGCCCGCGCAGCCCCCGAAAACGCAACCGCCGCCAACAGCGGCAGCATTCCGAGAACGAGATTGGTGTACCTCATCGCAGCGGCTCCTTTCGTTGCTAAAGCTGCACTTTCAGCGGATCGTACGCGGCGTCGCGCCCGAGCTGCGCCAGGCACAATTCGCGCCCCTTTTGCGACGGCTCGTAGTCGGGCCGCAGCGCCAGCGCCTTGTCGAAGCTCGCAAGCCCCTCCTTTGCGCGCGCGGCCTGCAGCATCGCCATGCCGCGTCCGTTGAAGGCTTCCGCAAAATCGAGTTTCAGCGCCAGCGCCGCGTCGTAACTCGCGATCGCATCGTCAATCAGTTTCATGTTCTGCTGCTGGGTTTCCCATACGCTCATCAGTGCGGCGCCACGATGATACAGCGCCTCGATGTAATTGGGATCGACCGCGAGCGCGGCATTGAAGCTTGCCACCGATTCCTCGAACCGGGCGGCGAGGAACAGCGCGATGCCGCGATTGTTCCAGGCCCTGCCATAGGTGGGCGTCGGCGGTTTGCCCAGCCCGAGCGCAATCGAACGGTCATAGGCGGCGATGGCTTCCTCGTAGCGGTGAAGCCGCATCAGCGCGATCCCGTAATCGTTGAAGAGATCGGCGTCGGTTTCCAGCACGCGCGCCGCGGCGGCGTAGCTTTGGCAGGCATCTTCGACGCGGCCGAGATCGATCATCACGCAGGCGCGCCCGTAATGGGCCTCGCCGATCTGGGAATTCCCCGCAATGATCTCGTCGTAACGTCGAAGCGACTCCTCGCTGCGCTTGAGATAGCGAAGCGACGCGGCGTGATGCAGATTGGCTTCGCGGGATTGCGGATTGACGGCAAGCGCGCGGGAGAATGCCGCTTCGGCGCCGTCGAAATCAGCCCGCCACAGAAGCGTGACGCCGAGAAGGTGCTGCGCGTCGAAGTTCGAGGGCTGCGCTTCCAGGATTGCGCGGGCGGCGCGTTCGGCTTCCTCGACGCGCCCGCGACGGTAGAACTCAAGCGCGTCGCGAGTCGAAACGACAGGCGTATCAGACGGCATCTATCGTTTTCCTCATCCTGGACCGGTCGAAGGGTGACGGTTCCCGCAGCTCACAAGTGCTTCTCATCCAGTCACCGCTTCTTTTCTTCCTCATCCTGAGCTTGTCGAAGGATGAGGGGTTTTCGCCGTTCTGGATAGCGGGCGCAATGCCTCGTAATCTCTCTTTATCAAGGCTTCCTTCTTCTCTCTCCGCCATCCCTTGAGCCGCCGCTCGCACTCGATTGCATCCTTCAACCATTGAAACTCTTCGGCCCAAACAAGTTCAACCGGGCGGCGGCCGTGCGTATACCCCTGGAACCGCCCTTCCTGATGCTCACTGATCCTCCTGTCCAATCCCTCCCGCGTCAGGCCAACATAGTAGGAGCCATCGCGGCATCTGAGCATGTAGACGAAAATCTGCATCGCGTTATCCTCCCCGCGACGTTCGATTTTATTACTCCTCATGCTGTGCTTGTCGAAGCATGAGGGCTACCTAGCGCACCCTTCGACAAGCTCACCCTTCGACAAGCTCACCCTTCGACAAGCTCAGGGTGAGGAAATTTGCTACTCCTCATGCTGAGCTTGTCGAAGCATGAGGACAATCAGGTCTCACCCTTCGACAAGCTCACCCTTCGACAAGGCGATATTATACTTGACAGACCCGGTCTCAAGCTGTAGCTTCAGATCATGGCAAGCGCATTCACAAATCCCAGGTTCTACGACGAGGCGGAAGCCTTCAAGGCCCTTGAAGCGATCATGTGGCCGGAGGGTCCCGTATGCCCGCACTGCGGCGCGCTAGACCGGCTTGGAAAGCTCGAAAATCAGCGCACAAAGGCGAGCAAGAAGAACCCGGAAGGCAAGCTCATTCACGGGCTTTGGAAGTGCTACCATTGCAAGGGCAAGTTCACGGTGCGCATCGGCACCATTTTCGAGGACAGCCATCTACCGCTTCACCTATGGTTCCAGGCGGCGTTCCTGATGTGCTCCAGCAAGAAGGGCGTATCCAGCAATCAACTTCATCGGACGCTTGGATG
The DNA here is from genome assembly GCA_964494505.1 of uncultured Bordetella sp. GTDB lineage: Bacteria > Pseudomonadota > Alphaproteobacteria > Micropepsales > Micropepsaceae > CAIYRG01. Next base: position 40,457 of record CAZBRO010000024.1, on the reverse strand, counting down.
CACGCTGAAGAGCGCCTGGTTTATGGCTCACCGATTGCGCGAAGCAATGCGCGAAGGCGGCTTAATGGTTGCTCTCGGTACGACTGGCAGCGCCGTCGAAGTGGACGAGACGTTTATTGGGCGCAAGAAAGATCGGCCGATCCGCCATGGCTATGAACATAAACACAAAGTTCTTGCACTGGTTGACCGCGAAAGCGGACAGGCACGTTCCATGGTGGTTGATGATCTGAGCACTGCTATTGTCGCCCCGATTGTTCGTAGGAACGTCGCGCGAGAAGCGAGGCTGATGACTGACGAGGCCCGTCATTACGTCAAAGTCGGCCGTGAATTTGCGGACCATCAAGTCGTTCGGCACAGTGTCGGAGAATATGGGCGCGGCGAAGCTCACACAAATACGATTGAAGGTTTTTTCAGCATCTTCAAACGCGGCATGAAGGGCATCTATCAGCATTGCGGCGAAAGACATTTGCACCGTTATTTGGCCGAGTTCGACTTCCGGTACAACAACCGGCTGGCGCTTGGTATTAATGACGAGAGCAGAACAGAGACTGCGTTGCGTAATGCGAGAGGAAAGCGGCTGATGTACCTGGACTCGTAGGAATGGTCACACGCATTCCGGTTGTTGCAGACGTTATAATCTGGGCACGCAAACGAAGTCGTTTGAGCGTGAGCGATGCGGCGCGTTTGCTCGGATGTGATTTTGAAACCATAGAAAAGATCGAAGCTGGAGAACTGATGCCTACGGCTGGCTTGTTCCGCCGCATGGGCGAAATCTATCTGTTGCCGGAAGCAACACTACTGCGTGCAACTCAGCCGCCAGATAGACCGCTCCCGAAGGATTTTCGGTCTTTCGATGGCGTCTCAGTGACCCTCGCATATGAAACAATCGCATCCATCAGGGTCGTAGAGGCGAGACAGGAATCTCTTGCGACGCTAGCGGAGACTGACGCAGATATTATTGCTCCAAATCTTCCAATCCACTCAACAAACGAAAGCCCTGAAAGACTGGGGGCGAGCTTTAGAAAGCAGCTAGGCTTTTCTATTGTCAATCAGATGGGCATGGCGGCTGAGCAAGCGTTTATCAAATGGCGGGTTCTTGTCGAAAATATGGGTGTGTCAGTTTATGTAGAACCGTTCGGGCAAGACGATACACGTGGCGTAAGTATATATTTCAATGATTTTCCTGCTATCGTCATTGATCAAAATGAGAAATTTCCCGGTGCCCGGCTATTCACGTTGTTTCACGAATTGGCCCACCTTCTTATCCGCCAAGCCGGCATTTCAAATCTGAATAACAAGAACTCAGTTGAGGCATTCTGCAATCGGTTTGCGGCAGCATTTTTAATGCCGCCTGAAGCCATTCAGGCAGTGTTCGACATCAGCACGCTTAAAAAGCGGGAACCGACAATTGATGAAATCGCCTACGCCGCATCAAAGCTGTGCGTAACTATCTCTCAGATGGCGCTGCGCTTGGAGCAGCTCGGTCATGCTGAAAGTGGGTTTTACAAACGCATATCCAGTAAACTAAGCCCGCCCACGCCGAAGAAAAAGAAAAAGGGTGAGCGTGTTCCATTTAAGTACACATATGTTTCTCGGACGGGACATAACTTACCAGCGACTGTGTTCAGCAGTTTGGAGAGGAATCAGATCACTGCGCTTGAAGCCTCCCGCGTCCTTGATCTTTCCCCATCGAACTTCAAATCTATTCGCGAAACTATAGAGAAGCGCAGGGCCGAAGCGGTGAATGGCGAGCAATGAGAAAACGCGCCTTATTGATACTTGCGCCCTAGTGAACTTCGCGGCGCAGTTTGGTGATTCCGACAACTTTTGGCCGTCTATCATTAAAGAGATCACCGAAGGGCGGTTGAAAACCGTTCGGCAGGTCTGGGACGAATTAAAGAGTCAATTTCCTAAGGTCCATGCAAGAGTGAAGCTATACCGGAAGGAATTCGTTATTTCTGATGCGCTCCTTTATGACGCAATGGCGGTTGCGGAGGTCAGGATCATTCAGGAACAGCACAATCTGATTAATCAGCTAGGCACGGGAAACCCGGCTGACCCTTTTGTTATTGCCGGGGCGAAGGTGATCGGCGCTTCGGTCGTCACGGATGAAAAGGCTACTGGGAAACGGCATAAATCAAAGATACCGTATGTTTGCAAAGCTCGAAATGTGGACTGCATTTCGGGCAAGCAATATCTGGAAGAACTTGGTTTTTAATGGCAACCAAACCCAAAAAGACAAAGAAGCCAGACGACTTCGCCTCCGTCGCCCGCCGCCTTGAGTGTGATCCCGATATGGAGAAGTTTGACGAGAATCTGAGGAAGATTGCGAGGGCGAAGGTTGTCCGGGGAGAGGGTCATGGCGGGAAATGATTTAGTATTCGGCGGTCCCTGGACCTATGGGCCTAGGGGTGGGATGACGCACGGGCCAAGCTGGCTGACAGAATTGGCTTACGTGTATCCCCATACCGCCGCACGACTCCGCGCCGCCTGGGCAGTGAAAGACAACCGGGAAATCCTTGCAAGGCAAACTCTTCGAAGCGTCATGGCTTACGGCGAGATGAACGAAGGCCGGTTGAAGCAAGAAGCTCTAGATGCTGAAACTCGGATCATGCGGCAAAGCGCTCATGCTGGAGATGGGGTGAACTACAAATTGCGCCAGGTCTGTCAAGTATAACATCGCCTTCGACAAGCTCACCCTTCGACAAGCTCAGGGTGAGGAAATTTGCTACTCCTCATGCTGAGCTTGTCGAAGCATGGGGACAATCAGGTCTCATCCTTCGACAGCTCGCCCTTCGACAAGCTCACCCTTCGACAAGCTCAGGGTGAGGAAATTTGTGTCCCGGCTCGGGGTGAGGACATCGTTGCCATGCTCAAGAAACGCTCCTTCGCCATTGCCGGACATCGTACCAGCGTTGCGCTGGAGCCGGAATTCTGGGCGGCGCTGGAGGCGCAGGCCCGCGAAGAGGGCGCCGCCCTGGCCGCGCTCATCGCGCGCATCGACGGGGCGCGCGGAGGCCGCAACCTCGCGAGCGCGCTGCGCGTCCATGTGCTGTTGCGCGCCTCCGGCTAGCACTCAAGGGCAGGCGCGCATAGACTGAGGCGCGACATTGGCGAGGGCGCGACATGCGGCGGCCGATTCTTGTCTTCGTGGCGGGGCTCGGCGTCTCAGCCTTCCTCTCCGCACAGGCGCCTACCGGCGACCAGATCGTCCAATATTGCAGGGACCCGCACCCCGAAGTCCGCATCGCAGCCTGCTCCGTGATCATCGAGCATGGCACGGGAACTGCGCGCGAACTTGCGGACGCCTATTCCAGCCGCGGCACCGCCTTCAGCATCACCGGCGATCAGGACCGCGCGATTCTGGACTTCGATCAGGCGATAGGCCGCGATCCCACCCGCACCCTGGTGTTCGGTTTCCGCGCCGAGGCCTTCATGGCGCGGGGCGAATTCGACCGCGCAATCGCGGATTACACGCGCGCGGTCGAACTCGATCCCATGCATACGGACGCCTTCTACGGCCGCGCCACCGCCTATCGCGAGAAAGGCGACAACGATGCAGCCATCGCGGACTACACCAAGACCATCGAGCTCGATCCGGATTATCTGGAGGCACTCGGCTATCGCGGCCTCGCCTACGAGGCCAAGAGCGATTTTAATCGTGCGATCGAGGATTTCGACGCCGTGATCCGGCTCAATCCATCCAATGCCGCGGCCGTGGATTTGCGCGCGAATGCCTATCTTCAGGAAGGCGATCTTCCCCACGCCAAATCGGATTTCGAGCGCGCGCTGAGACTCGATCCCAACGATGCCACCGCCACGCGCGAATTGAGCCGCCTGCCCTGACGCGAATGGTTCAGGGCTCGCACTTCACATAGGTGGTCTGGTTGTTGTCCCGGCCCAGCACGAACATGTGCTTGGCCATACCGCCGATGTCGAGGTCGCCGAGCATGGCATCGCCCCACAGCGCCGGCGCGCCGAGCTGGTCGATCCATTCCCCGTTCGTCCAGAACCCGTGGGAGACGAACCGCACGATGATGCGGCCCTGCACATCGACGGCGCTGACGTTCATCTTCTTGGGATAGGGATAAGACCCTCCGGTCGGGCTCTCCTGGCGCTCGGCCAGGATGAAGGCGCCATCCGAGCGAAACATGGAAATGTCGCCATGGGCGGCAGCATCGCTCGGGAACAGCGAATCCATGCCCTTGCCGGGCGCTTTGGCGTCGATCATGGATTCACCGCAACGTGACGCGGCTGCAATCACTTCGGCGTCGGTCGGAGGGCGGTCGGCGGGCGCGGCCGTCTTGACCCACGGCCCGGTCAGGAAGCGTTCGACCTGCGCATTCATGGGGACGAATTTCTGCCGCGCCTGCGGCTGCGCGGCCGAGGAACCGGGCAGCGAGAGAGAGCCGAGGATGCCAAGGGCGATCAGTACGGAACCGGCCGTTCGCATATCCCTATGGGACAACAAAATGGGGCGCGAGGGCAAGTTGCCGGGCGGAAGTCCCGCATGCGACACTGACGCCATGCTGAGGCTCTTTCACGCGCCGAAATCGCGCTCCTTCCGCACGCTGTGGCTGCTCGAAGAGCTGGGGCAACCCTACGAGATCAAGCTGGTCGGCATTCGCAGGAGCGACGGCACGGGCGAGCGGGATCCGGAAAACCCTCATCCGCACGGCAAAGTCCCGGCCATCCTCCATGACGGCGTGCCGGTGTTCGAGACGACCGCCATTGCGCTCTATCTCACGGACGCCTTTCCCGAAGCCGGCCTCGGCGCGGCGATAGGGACATCGGAGCGTGGGCCATACGTGACCTGGCTGTCCTATTACAGCGGTGTGTTCGAGCCCTCGCTGACGGCCAAGTTCCTCAACATCCCGCACGTCTACGGCATGTTCGGCTGGGGTCCGTTCGATGAAGTGCTGGAGTACCTCAACCGTACGCTGGGGGCGCAGGCCTATTTCCTGGGGAATCGATTTTCGGCTGTGGACATCGTGTTCGGCGGCAGCCTGCCGCTGCTGATGGGCCGCGGCGTCCTGCCAGAGACCGCGACGCTGAAGGATTATGTGGCCCGCATCAGCGCCCGTCCCGCCTTCGCCCGTGCGCAAGCCAAGGATTCCGGCTGATGGCCGAGATCGTCAATTTCCGCCGCGCCAGGAAGGCCAAGGCACGAGCCGCCGCCGAGGAACAAGCCGCCGAAAACCGGGCGCGTTTCGGAACCTCCAAGAGGGTGCGCGACATGGCCGGGAAAGAGGCCGAAAAAGCCGCGATCACGCTCGATTCCCATCGCCTAGAGGGCGCCAAGCCTCGGGGCGGGGAAGAGAGCGGGACGTCCTGACCTTTCCCGAGAAAACAGCGTCCTGGGGTCTTTGTGGCCCCCAGCCTATTCGTGTAATCTTGCCGCCGACCGTCTGGTTTTTTTGAGAACCCAAGCCAAAGAGGGACCGATGTCCGGGAAGAGAATGAGCCTGCTGTTGTCCGCCGTCGCGACGGCCGCCCTGATGAACGTGGCGAGCGCATCCGCCCAAAACGGTGCTGCGATCACCGGAACCGTGTCCTCCACCCAGGAAGGCAACATGGAAGGGGTGATCGTCACCGCCAAAAAGGACGGCGCCCATATCTCCATCAGCGTCGTGTCGGACGACAAAGGCCATTTCGCCTTCCCGGCCGACCGTCTGGAGCCCGGCCATTACAACATCAAGATCCGCGCCATCGGCTACATCCTGAACGGCCGGCCGGCCGCGGATGTGGCGGGCGGAAAGACCGCGAGCCTCGATCTGAAACTCAACAAGACCGACAACCTTGCGCCCCAGTTGACGAGCGCCGAGTGGCTCGCCTCCATGCCGGGCACGGACGAGCAGAAGTCGTTCCTGCAGGATTGCACGACCTGCCACACGCTGATCCGCCCCATGTCGAGCGGCTTCACGTCGGAGGATTTCCAGAAGATCATCCCGCGCATGGGCACCTATGCTCCGGGGAGCCAGCCGCAGCGGCCGCAGAAGCTGCTGCCCGGCCCGCGCGGAAATCGCGGCATCGTCGATGCCACGAAAGTGAAGGCGGCCGCCGATTATCTCGCCAGCGTCAATCTCTCATCGAGCGAAACCTACAAATATCCGCTTCAGACCTTCCCGCGCCCGAAGGGCCGCGGCACGCACGTGATCTACACGACCTACGATCTCGCGCGCCCGGAGGCCATGCCCCATGACGTCATCTATTTGAACGGCAAGGTCTGGTACACCGACTTCGGCAGCCAGTTCGTCGGCGAGATGGACCCGAAGACGGGCAAGATCGTCGACCATCCGATTCCGGTTCTGAAGGCCGACGAACCGAAGGGCGTGCTCGAGCTGAAGCCCGATCAGGACGGCAATCTCTGGGCCTCCATGATGTATCAGGGCGGCATCGCGCGGATCGACGCCAAGACCGGCGAAGTCAAAACCTACAAGGTGCCCGATCAATGGCAGGGGCCGAACACCCAGGAATCCATGGTGTCCCCGGAGCACTGGCATGTCGACGGTTATGTCTGGACCAACAACCAGGAAGACCACTCCATCCTGCGCGTCAATGTGAAGACGGGCGAATGGGAAAACCTGGGCGTCCTGAAAGACCCGAAGGGCCGCAGCATCAACGGCTATGACATCCCGACCGACGAGCAGAACAATCTCTATCTGCTCGAATTCGGCGGCACCAAGATCGGCAAGATCGACGCCAAGACCAAGACGCTGCAGACCTGGGACCCGGACCTGCCGCATGCCCGCCCGCGGCGCGGCCATTTCGACGAGAACGGCACGCTGTGGTACGCGGAATACGGCTCGAATGCGGTCGGCCGCTTCGACCCCAAGACGCAGACCATCACCGAATGGCAGATGCAGGTGAAGTGGCAGATGCCCTATGACGCGCTCGCCAACAAGAAAGGCGACGTCTACACCGGCTCGGTGATGAGCGATCGCGTCGTGCGGCTCGATCCCAAGACCGGCGAGCAGATCGTCTATCTGATGCCGGCCTCCACCAATATCCGCCGCGTGAACTTCGACGACGAACACAACGCGCTTTGGGTCGGCGCGAACCACGGCAACGCCATCGTGAAGATGGAACCGCTGGATTAATCGAAGGCCTGCGAACGGCTCAGTTACACACAGGGCGGGATGGGCAACCATTCCGCCCTTTGTCTTGCACCGATTGATCCTCCCCCGTTTACGGGGGAGGTGGTTTGCGCAGCAAACCGGAGGGGGCGGTTTCTACGCCGGTAAATGCAGCTTCGCGTCCGTGCGCGCCTGCAGCGACTCGAACGACAACCCCGGCGCCATGTCGAGCACCGCGAACCCATCCGCCGTCACTTCGAGCACGGCGAGATTCGTATACACACGCTTCACCACGCCGGCCGCTGTCAGCGGATAGGAACACCGCCGCACGATGCGCGAAACGCCGTCCTTGGTCGTGTGCTCCATCAGCGCCCACAGCCGCCGCGACCCCGCCGACAAATCCATCGCGCCGCCGACGGCAGGGATAGCGTCGTTGTCGTTGGTCGCCCAATTGGCGATGTCGCCGTTCTCCGCCACTTCGTAGGCGCCGAGCACGCACAAATCCAAATGGCCGCCGCGGATCATTCCGAAACTGTCGGCGTGGTGGAACAACGACGCGCCCGGAACCAGCGTGATGTTCTGCTTGGTGGCATTCACCAGCCAGGTGTCGATGGCGTCCTTCGGCGGCACCGGCCCCATGCCGAGCACACCGTTCTCGGAATGGAACACGACCTCGCGCCCCGCCGGGATGTAATCCGGAATCAGCGTCGGCAGACCCAAGCCCAGATTCACGTACCAGCCTTCCGGAATGTCGCGCGCCAGACGCGCGGCCATCTGGTCACGGGAAAGCGGCTTCACATCCATCACGTCCCTCGCATTCATCAGGCCGGCGGCGGGTCGGGCGAATCGACGTGCACCACCCGATCCACGAAAATCCCCGGCGTCACGATTTCTTCCGGATCGAGCTCGCCCAATTCCACGATGCCCCTCGTCTGCACCACGGTGAGCTTGGCCGCCATCGCCATCACCGGATTGAAATTCCGCCCCGTGCCGCGATAGGTGAGATTGCCCCAACGGTCGGCGCGCCACGCCTGGATCAGCGCCACATCGGCATGCAGCGCGCGTTCCATCACGTAAGTGCGCCCGTCGAATTCGCGCGTCTCCTTGCCCTCGCCCAATCGCGTGCCGACCGAGGTCGGCGTGAAGAAAGCGGGCACGCCGACGGCCGCCGCGCGGATGCGCTCGGCGATGGTTCCTTGCGGCACAACTTCGAGTTTGATCCTGCCCGCCCGGTATAATTCCTCGAACGCGGGCGGCGTCGGACGCGGAAAACTGCAGATCAGCTTGGCCACGCGCCCGCTCGCGAACAGCTTCGGCAGGCCTGGCGAGCCGAAGCCCGCATTGTTGGAAACGATCGTCAGCTCGCGCGCGCCCTGCGCGAGCAGACCTTCCAGCAGCTCCTGCGGCTGGCCGACCACGCCGAAGCCGCCGAGCAGAACGGTCGAACCGTCCTTCACATCGGCGAGAGCCTCCGCCACGCTGGCAACGCGCTTATCGATCATGAGCTGAGCTATTCACCCCTCATCCTGAGCAGGCTGTAAAGCAGCCGTGTCGAAGGACGCCCGCGTTTTGGCCTCTTTTTTGAAGCTGTGACAAGCAGAACAAAGTGTGACACAGCGTCGTTCTGAACTGGTACCATCACTGGGACTCATGACCACATCATCCAATCCTTTCGTAGACCCGCTGGACGAGGCGTTCGAGCCCTCGAACGGGCCGGCGCCCGCACCGGCCTATGTGCCGCCCGCCGCCGCCGGACCGAGCGTGGAGCCCCCTTATCTGCGCGGACTGAACGCGGAGCAGCGCGAGGCGGTGCTCGCGCTCGACGGCCCCGTGCTGGTGCTGGCCGGTGCGGGCACGGGCAAGACCCGCGTGCTGACCACGCGGCTCGCCCACATTCTCGCCACCCGGCGGGCCTGGCCGTCCCAGATTCTCGCCGTCACCTTCACCAACAAGGCCGCGCGCGAGATGAAGGAGCGCATCGGCGCGCTCATCGGCGGCACGGTCGAGGGCATGCAATGGCTCGGCACGTTCCATTCCATCGGCGCGCGCATTCTGCGCCGGCACGCCGAATTGGCCGGGCTGAGGAACAACTTCACCATCCTGGATCAGGACGATCAACTTCGCCTGATGAAGCAGATCATGGAAGCCGAGAACATCGACGAGAAGCGCTGGCCCAGCCGCACGCTCGCCGTGATGATCGACGGCTGGAAGAACCGCGGCCTCGCGCCCGCCGGCGTTTCCGATTCCGATGCGCAAGGCTTTGCCTTCGGCAAGGGCCGCAAGCTCTACGAACTTTATCAGGCGCGGCTCAAATCGCTGAACGCGGCCGATTTCGGCGATCTCCTGCTCGAACCCATCGCGATCCTCAAATCCAACCGCGAGATCCTGGAGGATTACCAGCATCGCTTCCGCTACATGCTGGTGGACGAATATCAGGACACCAACGTCGCGCAATATCTGTGGCTCAGGCTGCTGGCCGGCGCGAACAGGAACCTCTGCGTGGTCGGAGACGACGACCAATCCATCTATGCCTGGCGCGGCGCGGAGGTGGAGAACATCCTGCGCTTCGAACGCGATTACCCCGGCGCGAAAGTCATTCGCCTGGAACGCAATTACCGCTCCACCGCCATGATTCTGGGCGCGGCATCGGGCCTCATCGCCGCCAACCGCGCGCGCCTCGGCAAGACGCTGTGGACCGACGGCGGCCCCGAAGGCGAGAAGGTGCGCGTGCAAGGCGTGTGGGACGCCGAAGAGGAAGCACGCAACGTCGCCTCCGAAGCCGAAAACCTGCATCGCCAGGGCCGCGCCTATGCGCAGATGGCGGTGCTGGTGCGTGCGTCCTTTCAGATGCGCGAGTTCGAAGACCGTTTCCTCGCGCTCGGCCTTCCCTATCGCGTCATTGGCGGCCCGCGTTTCTACGAACGCGCCGAAATCCGCGACGCGCTCGCCCATTTGCGGGTGGTCGCACAGGGCGATGACGACCTCGCTTTCGAGCGCATCATCAACAAGCCCAAACGCGGCCTGGGCGATGCCACCATTCAATCCCTGCACAATCATGCGCGCAGCCTGAGCCTGCCGCTGTTCGCAGCCGCGGCCGAACTTGCCGAGACCGACGAGCTGCCGCCAAGGGCGCGCAATACGCTGGGTTCGCTGGTCGCCTCGTTCGCGCGCTGGCAAGGCCAGGCCGCGCACATTCCCCACCCCGAACTTGCCGAAATGGTGCTCGACGAGTCGGGTTACACCGACATGCTCAAAGCCGACAAATCGCCCGAAAGCGCGGGCCGCCTGGAAAACCTGAAAGAACTCGTGCGCTCGATGGAGCAGTTCGAATCGCTCACCTCATTTCTGGAGCACGTCTCCCTGGTGATGGAACTGGAGCAGAACGAAGGCGAGACCGACCGCATCAATCTGATGACTCTGCACGCGGCCAAGGGGCTCGAATTCGAGACCGTGTTCCTGCCCGGCTGGGAGGAGGGCCTGTTCCCCTCGCAGCGCACGCTCGACGAAAAGGGCACCGCGGGGCTGGAGGAGGAACGCCGCCTCGCTTACGTCGGCCTCACGCGCGCGAAAAAGCGCGTCTTCGTCAGCTTCGCCGCGAACCGGCGCGTGCACGGCCAATGGCAGAGCGCGCTGCCCTCGCGCTTCATCGGGGAACTGCCCGAAGCCCATGTCGATAATCTGGCGGGCGAAGGCTTCTACGGCAATTACGGCGGAGGCGGCTTCCGCGACAACCAATCCGGCGCGGGCGCGTTCGAGAGCACCTATGCGAGCCCCGGCTGGCGGCGCGCGCAAGCCCAGCGCGGTTCGCAATCGCCGTTCGCGTCACCCTACGATCCGGGGCGGACGCGCGGGCCTGTCATCGACGCCAAGGCGAAAGTGGTCGCGACCGCCGATCCTGCCGCGTCCGCGTATAGTGTGGGGGTGCGCGTGTTCCATCAGAAATTCGGCTATGGCCGCGTCGTCGCGGTGGAAGGCAACAAGCTGCTGGTGGATTTCGACAAGGCCGGCTCCAAGCGCGTCATGGACGGATTTGTCAGCAAGGCGTAACTCCCTCTCCCCGTCGGGGGAGAGGCCAGGGTGAGGGCGGTGCTTTATAAATGGACGCGCCGACCCGATATTCAGTGTGATGATCCGAGAGCGCCCTTATGCGATGCCTGCCCCATTACCCCTTAATCGCAGCCCTATCGCACCCTTATTGCACCGTTATTGCACCGAAAAATCGCCGCTCTTTCCCCGCTGAAACCCGCGAGAATCCTGGATTTTGCCGCGCTCTATCCCCGATTGGCGGGGGGGAGGGGGGGATCGGCCCGCAATGACCTCTCCGCCGCTCTGGAAAGCCTCCGTCGCGACCACGAAAGACGAGGCGCCCGGCATCGCTGCCCTGTTGGAGTTGACCCCGCCCTCACCCCAGGCGGTGCTGATCGTCGAGGACCCGTTCGGCCCGGACGCCACCGTGGAAGCTCTCTACGACGCCCCCGCCGACGCGGAATTGCTGTCGCGCCTCTCCGGCCGCACCGTCATCGTGGAGCCGCTTCCCGACCAGGACTGGATCCGCCAATCGCAAGAAGGCCTGCCGCCGGTGCGGGCCGGGCGGTTCTTCGTCTATGGCGCGCACGATGCGGGCCAGGTGCCGCCGGGAATCATTCCCATCCGCATCGAAGCGGGGCTTGCCTTCGGCACCGGCCACCACGAGACGACGGCGCTCTGCCTCGCCGCCCTGTCGCGCATTACGCGCGCGCGGCGGCCGCGTTCCATCCTCGACCTCGGCTGCGGCACAGGCGTGCTCGCCATCGCGGCGGCAAAGCTGCTGCACCGGCCGGTGCTCGCGACCGACATCGACCCCATCGCCGTCGAGGTCGCGCGCGAGAACGCCCACGCGAACGGCGTTGCCCCGTTGATCCGGGCTGCGGTGGCCGATGGCTTCACGAGCCCGGTCATCCGCGAGGCAGCGCCTTTCGATCTCATTCTCGCCAATATCCTCGCTGGGCCCTTGACCAAGCTTGCCCCCGACATGGCGCACGCTCTGGCGCCGGGCGGGATTGCGGTGCTCTCCGGCTTGCTGCGGAACCAGAAAAATCTGGTGCTCAGCTTCGCCTGCGCGCAAGGGCTTATATTCGCGCGCGCCTATTGCGACGGGCCGTGGTCGGCGCTGGTTCTGATGCGGCCCAGGAGGTAAGTTCACGCCATGAACATGCCCTTCCAGACCTTCGACGACCAAGGCGACGCGACGCTATGCGCGCCTCGCCTCACCGCGCTTCGCGCCGAACTTGCGGCGCGCGGCGTGGACGGATTTCTGATCCCCCGAGCCGACGAGCATCAGGGCGAATATGTGCCCAAGCGCGCCGAACGGCTCGCCTGGCTCACCGGCTTCACCGGTTCGGCGGGTTTGGCCGCCGTGCTGGCGAATAAGGCGGCTGTGTTCGTCGACGGGCGCTACACGCTGCAGGTCCGCAACCAGACGGACACAAACCTGTTCGAAACGCTCGAACTGATGAATGACGGCCCGGCGAATTGGATCGAGGCCAATCTGCCGAAGGGTGCGAAGCTCGGCTACGACCCCTGGCTGCACACCCAAGGCGCGGCGGAGCGCCTGCGCCAATCGGCGGAACGCGCGGGTGCACAGCTTGTCGCGCTCGCCTCCAATCCGCTGGATGCCGTATGGCCCGATCAGCCGCCGCCGCCGCTTGCGCGCGCGGTGCCGCACGGGATCGAGCTTGCGGGCGAAACCTCGCAATCCAAGCGCGCGCGGCTGGCCGATGATTTGACGAAGCGCGGCGCCGATGCCGCCGTGTTGACGCTGCCGGACTCGGTGTGTTGGCTGTTGAATATCCGCGGGTCCGATGTTCCGCATACGCCCTTTGTGCTGGCGTTTGCGATCCTGAATGCGGATGCGTCCGTCGATCTGTTCCTGGATGCGAAGAAAAGCTCGCCGGACCTCCTCCAGCATCTTGGGCAAAGCGTGCGCGTGCGCGCGCCCGACGAATTCGGTTCCGCGCTCGATGCACTGGCCGGCAAATCGGTGATCGCCGATCCGGTCTGGGCGGCAGCCGCCATTTTCCAGCGGCTGGAAAAAACGGGCGCGAAGATCGTGCGGGCTTCCGATCCGTGCCAATTGCCCAAAGCGTGCAAGAACGCGGTCGAGCTTGACGGCACGCGCCGCGCCCATGTGCGCGACGGGCAGGCGCTGACCAAGTTCCTCGCCTGGTTCGCGCGGGAAGCGCCCAAGGGCGCGCTCACCGAAATCGACGCCGTGGAGAAGCTCGAATCGTTCCGCGCGGCGACGGGCGCGCTGAAGGATGTGAGCTTCGATTCGATTTCCGGCGCAGGTCCCCATGGGGCCATCGTGCATTACCGTGTGACGCAGAAGACCAACCGCTCCGTGGAGACGGGTCAGCTCTTCCTCATCGATTCCGGCGCGCAATATGTGGACGGCACGACCGACGTCACGCGCACCGTGGCGGTGGGCGAGCCGAGCGCGGAGATGCGCGACCGCTTCACCCGCGTGCTGAAGGGTCATATCCAATTGGCGCTCGCCCGGTTTCCGGAAGGCACCACGGGGGCGCAGCTCGATGCGTTCGCGCGGCGGCCCCTATGGGAAGCGGGCCTCGATTACGGTCATGGCACCGGCCACGGCGTGGGCTCCTATTTGTCCGTACACGAAGGACCGCAGAGCATTTCCTCGCGCGGGGTAGGCCAGGCGCTGAAGCCCGGGATGATCGTCTCCAACGAGCCCGGCTATTACAAGACCGGCGAATACGGCATCCGCATCGAAAATCTCGTGGTGGTGACGGAGCCTGCCGAAACCCCGGGCGGCGAAAAGAAGATGCTCGGTTTCGAGACCATCACGCTGGCGCCGATCGATCTGAATTGCATCGAGCCGTCTTTGCTGACCCCGGACGAAAAAGCCTGGCTGAACGCCTATCATCTTCGCGTACGCGACGCGGTGGCACCCGCCTTCGCGGCCGACCCCTCCGCCCGCTCCTGGCTGGATCGGGCGACACGAGCGATCTAATCGTGAAGCTGCAGGTCCGGCATGCAGCGGCGCGTGGCGCGCACGCGGATAGCCTCGACGAACAGCCGCCGCGCCATGTCCTCCGGCGGCCGGCCTTCCTGCCAGGCGATCTTCTTCAGGCGCTGCACGATTTCGTCGTCCAAATTGCGTATGACGATCTGGTTCATGGTGACACCGCTCTCGACTACATCAGCCCCCGCACATTGAAATGTAGCAGGGGAATGTGTCGTTTTATCCCGTGCCGATTAACCTGAGCCATTCGTCTTCTGAAATTATTGTCACGCCAAACTCTTGCGCGCTCTTCAATTTCGATCCCGCGCCGGGCCCGGCCACCACGATATCGGTCTTCTTCGATACCGACCCCGCGACCTTGGCGCCCAGCGATTCCGCGCGCGCCTTCGCTTCGTTGCGCGTCATCTTCTCCAGCGTACCCGTGAAGACGACGGTCTTTCCAGTCACCGGCGAGTTGCCGCCCACGGGCGCGGCGACATCGATCACTTCGATGTGTTTTCGCAGGTGCACAATAGCGTCGCGGGTGTGCTTCTCATCGAAGAACGCCTTGATCGCGCGCGCCATCACGTCGCCGATGCCTTCGATGGCATCCAAATCCTCCTCGGCGTGATCGCTTTCCATGGAGGAAAGGAACGCATCCACCGAATGGAAATTGCGCGCGAGCAGCTTGGCCGTGGTCTCGCCCACATGCGGGATGGAAAGCGCGAGGATGAAACGGTCAAGGCCAATCTTCCGCCGCGCCTCGATGGCGGCAAGAAGCTTGTTGCCGAGGAGATATTCCGTCTTCTCTTTGGTTTTCTTGGCCGTGGCCGCTTTGCCGCGCTTGTCCGCGTTGCGTTCGGATATTCCCTCGAAATGCTTCCTCAGAACGGCGTGAAACGCCTCGGGATGGTCCTTCAGCGTGAACAGGTCGGCGGGTTCCTTTACCAGCCCGGCATCAAGCAGAAGTTGAAGGAATTCGCCGCCCAGTCCCTCGATGTCGAACGCCAGGCGCGACACGAAATGGTAAAGCCGCTCGACCACCTGCGCCGGGCAGGACAGGGTGTTGACGCAGCGCCGCGCCGATTCCGGCTCGCCCGTCTTGGGATTGATCTCGCGCACCGCGTGGCTGCCGCAGACGGGACAGATCTCGGGCATCTTGTAAGGCTTCGTGCCTTTCGGCCGCCGCTCCAGCACCACGCGCACCAATTGCGGGATCACATCGCCCGCGCGCTGTACGACGACGGTGTCGCCCGCACGTACGTCCTTGCGCGCGACCTCGTCCTCGTTGTGCATGGAGACGTTCTGCACCACGACGCCGCCCACGGTCACCGGCTTGATATGCGCGACCGGTGTCAGCGTGCCGGTTCGCCCGACATACACTGCGATGCGCTCGACCGTGCTCTCGGCCTGTTCAGCGGGAAATTTGTGCGCGATCGCCCAACGCGGAGAGCGCGAGACGAAGCCCAGACGATCCTGCAGATCAAGCCGGTCGACCTTGTACACCACGCCGTCGATGTCGTAGCCGAGGTCGGCCCGCTGATGCTGCACATCGTTGTAAAACGCGATCGCCTCGTCCACCGTGCGGCAGCGGCGCGTCAGCGGATTGACGGGAAAACCCCAGGCCTTGAATTGCTGCAACACCTCCCAATGCGTCTTGCCGGGAAGTTCAGACGCCTCGCCCCAATGATAGGCGAAGAAGCGCAACGGCCGCCGCGCCGTAATGCCGGGATCGAGTTGGCGCAAGCTTCCGGCCGCGGTATTGCGAGGGTTGACGTAGATTTTCTCGCCCGCCTTCTCCTGACGCCTGTTCAGCGCCGCGAAATCGGCGTGGGTCATGTAAACCTCACCGCGCACCTCGAACACGTCCGGCGGATTGCGGCCGTGGAATTTCTGCGGCACGTCGGAAATGGTGCGGATGTTGGCGGTGACATTCTCCCCCTCGGCTCCATCGCCGCGCGTCGCGCCCAGTACGAACACGCCTTTCTCATAGCGCAGGCTCGAGGACAGTCCGTCGATCTTGGGTTCCGCGACGAGAACAACCTCGTCGGTTTCGGAAAGACCGAGAAAGCGGCGCACGCGCGCCGCGAAGTCGCGCACATCCTCTTCGGTGAATGCGTTGTCGAGCGAGAGCATGGGCCGCGCATGGCGCACTTTCTCGAACCGCTCCGCAGGCTTCGCACCAATCCGCGCAGACGGACTGTCGTGGCGGATCAATTCGGGGAAGCGCTTCTCGATCTCGTCGTTGCGCCGGCGAAGCGCGTCATATTCCGCGTCCGTGACGGTGGGCGCATCTTCCTGATAATAACGCCGGTCGTGCCCGGCGATCTCCTCGGCGAGCTGCGCCAGCTCGGCCTTCGCTTCCTCGTCGGTCAACTGCACGACGGGCTTGTCGCGCAACCGGCTCACGCGCGGGCCCGCTTTTTGGGCGAAGGCGTGGGACGGGCTTCGGCGAGCAGGCGCCGGGCCGCCGCGCGGGCTTCTTCCGTGACGGCAGCACCCGACAGCATGCGCGCGATTTCCTCCACGCGTTCCTCCGCCGACAACTCGGCAACGCGGGTTGCATCCTTTTCGCGCGTGATGCGGAAATGGCGTGCGGCGCGGGCGGCGACTTGGGGGGAGTGCGTCACCAGCAGCACCTGTGTGGTCTCGGCCAGTTTTTGCAGCCGCTCGCCGATGGCCGCCGCCACCGCGCCGCCGACGCCGCGGTCCACTTCATCGAACACGAGCACGGCCGGGGGCGATGCCTGCGCCAACGCCACCTTGAGCGCCAGCGCAAACCGTGCGAGTTCGCCGCCGGAGGCGATCTTCGCGAGCGGGCCAAAAGCCGCCCCCTCGACCGTTGCGATCTCGAACGCCACGCGCTCGAACCCGTTCGCACCGGCGGTGTCGTCGGGCACGGGCGTCAGCGCCACATGGAATCGCGCCGCACCGAGCTTCAACGGCGCCAATTCCCTGGCGACCGCTTCCTCCAGTCTCTTCGCCACGGCCACGCGCCGCGCAGAAAGCTCGCGTGCGCGTTCCCGAAACGCCGCGCGAGCCTCAGCGGCTTCCGCTTCCGCCGCCGCAATGGATGCCCCGCCTCCGTCGAGCGCGGCGAGTTTGGTTTCGAACGCACTGCGCAAACCGGCGAGCCCGCCTACCGGAACATGGTATTTCCGTGCCGCCGCGCGCAAACCGAACAGCCGCTCCTCGATCTGCTCCAACTTGCCGGGCTCCGATTGCAGCTGCGCCAGCAGCGACTCCAGACTTGCCCGTGCCTCCTGCACCAACGCGAGCGCCGAATCGAGCGCGGTTTCTGCCGACGAGGCCGCCTGCCGTCCCTCCGCCGGAAGGCGCGACAGCCGGCGCAATGCCGCCCCGAGCTTGACTTCCGCGCCCGCGTCGCCGGCAACGAATGCCGTGGCCGACCCGATCTCCTCCGCGAGACGCCCGGCATTCATCAGCAGCGCCCGTTTGGCCGCGAGGGTTTCCTCTTCGCCCGCCTCCGGCGCAAGCTCGCCCAGCTCTCTTGCCGCATGCGTGAGATATTCGATTTCCTCGGCCGCCGTCGCCTGCGCCCGTTTCAGCGAGGCGCACTTCACATCGGCCGCCGCAAGTGCCGCCCAAAGCCGCGCGACGTCGTTCGCAAGCGCCTCATGCCCGCCGAACGCATCCAGCAGCAACCGGTGGGTGGCCATGTCGAACAAACCTCGATCGTCGGTCTGTCCATGCACTTCGACGAGCGCGCCCCCGATCTCGCGCGCGAGCTGCACGCCCACGGCAGAATCGTTGACGAAAGCGCGGCTGCGCCCGTCTGCCGTAACGGTCCGGCGCAGAATGATGTCGTCCGATCCGCCGTCGAGATCGCTCTCTTTCAGAAGCGCGCGCGCCGGGTGCGCGGCCTCGACATCGAACATCGCCGTTACCGCAGCCACATCCGCGCCGGCGCGGACCGTGCTTCGCCCCTGGCCGCGTTCGCCGGCGGCCAGCCCCAAGGCATCGAGCAGAATCGATTTGCCGGCCCCGGTTTCACCGGTGAGCACGTTCAAACCGGGCGCAAAATGAAGCTCCGCCTTCTCGATCAGAACGATATCGCGGACGGTCAGCGAGGCCAGCATGGGCCGTGTTTTAGCAGATTCTCAGAATACCGCGCGGTACGCCTTGCTGATCCAGGATTCCTTGTCCTCGGCAGGGGCGACATTATCTTCGGTCAAAAGCGCGTAGGCATCCATGTACCACTGGCTGCCCGGGTAATTGTAGCCGAGCACGGCCGCAGAGGTCTGAGCCTCCCTGACGACGCCGAGCGAAAGATAGGCCTCCGTCAGCCGCTCCAACGCCTCGGGCGCATGGGTGGTGGTCTGGTACTTGTCGATCACAACGCGGAAGCGGTTGATGGCGGCGAGATACTCGCCCTGCTTCAGATAGAAGCGGCCGATCATCATCTCGCGCCCCGCCAGATGATCGCGCGCGAGATCGACCTTCAGCCGCGCATCGCGGGCATATTCGGTGTCGGGAAAGCGCTGGATCAGGTCCTGCAGCGCGGTCAACGCCTCGTCGGTCTTACCCTGGTCGCGATCGACGTTTCCGATTTGCTCATAAAGCGACACCGCCTTCAGATAGTAGGCGTAGGGCACGTCCTTGTTGCCGGGATGAAGCTGGATGAACCGCGTTGCGGCGTCGATGGCTTCCGTATAGCGGTTGCCTTCGTAATAACAATAGGCGGACATCAGGATCGCCCGGCGCGCCCACACCGAATAGGGATGTTGGCGCTCCACCTCGTCGAACTGGCGGCCGGCCTGCAGCCAGTTTTCGCGGTCGATCTGCTTCCAGGCGTCGGAATAGATGAGCTCGATCGGGCGCTCGACATATTGGGCGGTCATCTGATCGTCGCTGGCGCATCCGGTCATCAGGACGCCGCAGGCGGTCAGGGCGAACGCGGCAAAAAGCGACAGAGTCTTCGAAGCCATGGAACGATCCTAGATATCGGGGCATCCGGGTGGCTGGAAAACCCCCATGCCGATTCCCTTATGCCATTGCCGGGATCGCATGGTCCAGACCGCGCGACAGCGACCGGATTTCACATTTTGCGCTTTGATAATTGTCAGCGTGCGTTTCCGCGCCTCGACTATGGTCGGTCCGACAACAAATTTCAACTTTTACGTGCAGTCCGCTCTGGAGGTCGCCTTGAACGCCAGCCAACCTTTAAGCCCACGGCTCAGCCGCTACGCCGACGATTATGTGGGTTCACGCATCCGACTTCGCCGGACGCTCCTGGGAATGACCCAAGAACAGCTCGCCGCCACCCTCGGCATCTCCTATCAGCAGGTCCAGAAATACGAAATCGGCGCCAACCGGGTGAGTGCCGGCCGCCTGTTCGAGATGGCAAAGGAACTCGACTGCGAAGTCGGCTTCTTCTTCGAGGGACTGAACCCTGCGCTCAAAAGAGAGGAGATGCCGCACGGAGGTAAGAACCGGATCGCCATCGACCTGGTCCGCAATTTCCTGGACATCGCGCGCGAGGATCAACGAACGGCGCTGGCAAACCTTGTCAAGACGCTGCGCAGCGGCCATGACGGCGACAAGGCTACCCCCCAAGCCAACGACGACGCCGGCCGCGAGGACCAGAAGGTCTACGCGGGAATGCGGTCGTAATTTTCCGCATCGGCAAAAAGCGCACGCAACAGCGCGTTGTTCAGCGTGTGACTCGAACGAACCCCCTCGAAACGCCCGATCAGGGGCGCGCCCGCAAGCTTCAGATCGCCAATCGCGTCCAAAATTTTGTGACGCACGAACTCGTCGGGGAAACGCTGGCGTTTCGGGTTCATCAACCGGTCGCCGTCGATGACGAGGGTGTTCTCCAAATCGGCGCCACGGCCAAAGCCGGCTGCGCGCAAGGCTTCTGCTTCCTGCAGAAAGCCGAAGGTCCGTGCCGGCGCGATGTCGCGGCGGAAGCCGTCAGCGCTGAGGGCGAACTCGAAGCTTTGCCGCCCGATCGCCGCACTCGGAAAGTCGATCTCGAAATGGAAGCTCGGCGAGGACGAGGGAACAAACCGCGCCCGCGCCGCCCCCGACACTACGGCGACATCCCTCCTGACGCGGAAGACTTCGCGCGGTGCTTGCGTGTCGCTCAACCCCGCTTGGTCGATGAGCTGCAGGAACGAAAGCGCATCCCCGTCCAGTATCGGCGGCTCCGGCCCGTCGAGCGCGACCTCGCAATCGTCGATCTCCGCGCCCGACAACGCGGCGAGGAGATGCTCCACCACACCGACGGTTACGCCATTTTCGCTAAGCACTGTGCCGAGGCGCGTTTCGACAACGTTGGACCACAGCGCGCCAACCAACGGCTCACCCGCCACATCCAGGCGGCGGAAACGGATTCCCGTTCCCGCCATGGCCGGACGCAGCTGCATATGCACCGGGACGCCCGCATGGAGGGCCACACCTTGGGTGGCGACCTCGCGCGCGAGCGTCCGGCACCCTGCCATCAAGAACCTGTCTTTGCCTGCCGGCGCAAGAAGGCTGGAATTTCGAAGCGATCGTTCTCCGCTACGCCATCGAAAAGATCTCCTGCCGGTGCCTGAGTCGGCTGACGCGGCTCGGTGCTTCGGCCTTGCGGCGCCGGCTGTGCGGCTTGCGGTGCGCGGGCGGCGGGCATCGGTGCGGATGGCGGCATCGGCGCCTGCGGCATCGGTGCCCGGGTCCGCTCAAGCGGCGGGTCCAGGCGTTCTGCACGCTCCGCCTGCTCACGCTCAACACGGCGTCGTCCGCCGAAGAGACCGCTGAACATGCCGCGTTTCTCGCGAACCTCCGGCATCGGTTCACGCGCAAATTCGCGGAAGGGCGCTGGAGCCGGTGCAGGCTCCTCGATGACAGGTGAAGCGGCCGTCCCGAGATCGAGTGGCTCCTCCGGTTGGGCGAGTTCTTGCGCCGGCTGCTCGGCGAGGGGCGCAAATTCTTGCGCAAGGCTGACCACCTGCTGATGCACTGCGCTTTGCGCGACCGAATCGAAATGACCGCGGGCCATCGCATTCGCAAGTGGGGGTTCGCCATCCATCCCTTTGCGCCCGACGTTCAGCTTGCGCACATTGTCGCCGAGCCCGCGCACGCAGAGATCCGCGTCGATGCCCGTGGCAACCACGGAAACCCGCACGCGTCCCTCCATCTGTTCCGACAATGCGCTGCCGAAGAGGATATTCGCGTCCGGATCGACCTCGGCACGGATGCGGTTCACCGCTTCATCCACCTCGAACAGCATGAGGTCGGGTCCACCGGTGACATTCACCAGCACCGCGCGGGCGCCTTTCATGGAAACATCGTCGAGCAACGGGTTGGAGATCGCCGCTTCGGCCGCACGCAATGCGCGGTTCTCGCCGTCCATCTCGCCGGTGCCCATCATGGCTTTGCCCATTTCGGACATCACCGTCTTGATGTCGGCAAAGTCACGGTTGATCAGACCCGGCATGACGATCAGATCGGTTACGCCCCGCACGCCGGAATGGAGCACATCGTCGGCCATCGCGAAGGCCTGCGCGAACGTCGTGCGCTCGGTAGCGACGCGGAAGAGATTCTGATTCGGAATGATGATCAGCGTGTCGACGTAATTCTGCAGTTCCTCGATGCCGCGCTCGGCAACCTTCATGCGCTTATCGCCTTCGAAGTGGAACGGCTTGGTCACGACACCGACAGTAAGCATTCCAAGCTCGCGCACTGCGCGCGCGATCACGGGTGCGGCCCCCGTTCCCGTGCCCCCGCCCATGCCGGCCGTGATGAACACCATATGCGCGCCAGAGAGCTGCTCGAGGATTTCCGGCAGGGATTCCTCCGCCGCGCCCCGCCCTATCTCCGGTTTGGCGCCTGCGCCCAGCCCCTCGGTCAGTTCCACGCCCAATTGGATTTTGTGATCCGCCTTGGATTGATGGAGCGCTTGAGCATCGGTGTTGGCGACGACGAAGCTCACGCCCTCCAGCCGCGCATTGATCATGTTGTTGACGGCATTGCCGCCAGCCCCGCCCACGCCGAGCACCATGATCCGCGGCTTAAGTTCTTTCGCGTCGGGCGCCTTGAAATTGATCGTCATGTCATGCCTCCGAATTTGCACATCTTCACCTTCCGAACCACACCCTTCGGACGTCCGCTTCTTGTCTCGTTTCGTCCGCATGAACCAATCCGCTTACCCAAATCGTTCGTTAAGCCAGCGCATGAAGCCACGGCGCGGTTTCTTGCCGTCCTCGGACGGATTGGGATCGTTCGTCTCGGGCGGCGTTGTCGCGCCCGAGATGAGCAATCCCAGCGCGGTCGCATAGGCTGGGCCCGCAATGGCGGCGGGCAGCCCCGGGAAAGTCTGCGGCCGGCCAAGGCGAACTTGTTTGTTGAGAAACTGAGCGGCCATCTCGCGCGTGCCCGCAAGCTGGGCACCGCCACCCGTCAGCACTGCGCGCCGTCCAGCGGCGATATCGAAGCCGCTCTTCTTCAGCCGCGTCTGAACCTCGCTGAAAATCTCCTCGAGCCTCGCCTGGATGATGCGCGTCAGCACGGCGCGACGGACCCGGTCGCTTCCCCGTTCGCCCTCCTCGCCCATCAGCGGTACGTCGATGAGGTCGCTGCCGGAGTCGATCTCGCCCAAGGCCGAGCCATAAAGCGTCTTGATGCGTTCGGCGGCGGTGAGAGGCGCGGACAGCATCTTGGCCACATCGGCGGTGATGTGCGCGCCGCCAAGCGGCACGCTGTCGACATGTACAAGCGAATCTTCCATCCACACTGCGACCGACGTGCAACCGCCGCCGATGTCGATCAGCGTGACCCCGAGGGAGGTCTCGTCCGGCGTCAATGTGGCAAGCCCGCTCGCATAGGGCGCGTAGAGCTCGCGCGCCACGCTGAGATGGCAGCGGCCAACCGCAAGCCGCAGATTCTGCAACGGGCCGCTTCGTACGGCCACGGCATGAACGGAAACGCCCAGGCGCTCGCAATACATGCCCCGGGGATCGGACACACCGCACGCGGAATCGACGACATAGCCGGTGGGCGCGGCTTGGATGGTCTCGAAACCCTCCTCGCGGCAGCGGCGCTTGGCGTCGCCCAAAAGCGCGCGCAGATGCTCGTCCTTCACCAGTTCGTTGGCAGTCGTGCCCTCGGCGCGGGCAACGAGGCTCTTGGGCTGACCGCATTCCACCGCCAGGATCACATCCTGGATGCGCGTATCGGCCAATTGCTCGGCGGCAGCCACCGCTTCGCGGATGGAGGCCTCCGCGAGATCGAGATTGGTCACTGCGCCCGACTTTATTCCTTGCGATTCGTGCAAGGCCGAGCCCAGCACCTGTATGCCGCCTTGCTCGGCGCGTCCGATGATGCAGGCGATCTTGGACGATCCCACATCAAGCGCGGCAACGATGCCGTTGCGCACATGGCTGTTCCGCGCGCCATTCGCTTTGGCGTTCGTACGTGTGCGGAATGTGTCCCCCATTTGGAACTTGACCTCTTAAGCGCGCCGTTCGCGGGGAACCGGGCGCGAATCACCATTGCGCAATCGAAACACATAATTGTCGGGATAGCGAAGATCGATCATCTCGATATCGCGTTCCAGGACGCCTTTTTCGACGATGAGTTTTTCGAGTTCCGGAAGTTGGCGGTCCCAACCGTCTTCGGGAAGCCGCACCGTAACTCCGCCGGAGAGGAGAAGGTCCCAACGCCGCTCGCCAATGCGCTCCAGTGCGACCAGCCGGGCTTGTACCGCCTTCTGGCCTGCAAGAGCATCGATGATGGGGGCGGCCGCTTCCGGCGCCCCCTGACCGGCGATCACCGGAAGATGGGGAAAGGCCTCCGCCTCGGTCTTGACGATGACGGCTCCCGAACGCTCGATGACCGCGAGTTCATTCCCGTTTCGCCACAACGCGAAAGGCCGCTTTTCGATCAGCCGGACCGCGACCTTGTCGGGGAAATGGCGCTGCACTTCGGCATCCGCCACCCAAGGCAGCATCAGCAGGCGCGATCGCGCCGCATCGGGGCGAACCGTGAAGATCGATTCGCCTTTCGGAATCGAGAGCGCCGCAGCTGCCGCCGTGGACGAGGTGCGCTCCGCGCCGCCGATGGCGATGTCGCGGACGACGAAGCCGGCATCCGTAAAGGGCTGAACGAGAGCGCCTTCCGCCCGCTCGATCGCATGAGCGACGTGTCCGCCAGCGAACAGCCCGATCGCACCGCCAACCACCACCACCGCAAGCGTCAGAGCCAAAACCGGCCTGCGAACGAGAAGGCGGCGCACTTTCCCGGCGCTGCCAGCGACCTTTGATTTACGGGGGCCGCCGCGGGTTTCGGCACGCAAGACAGCGCGCGAATCGCGCTTGCCGCGGCGGACACTTCTTGCTCCGCGTTCGGCGCGCGCCTCGGTCAGGCTCACCTGTCGCATGAGGCGTCCTCCAGCATCCAGCGAACCAAGGCACGGAAGCTCATGCCCTTGTAGGCGGCCTGTTCCGGCACCAGCGAAGTCGGCGTCATGCCCGGTTGCGTGTTGACCTCAAGCACGATGAGGCGATTCGCGCCGCTTGTATCGTCAAAACGGAAGTCGGTACGGGAGACCCCACGGCAACCGAGCGCAGCGTGGGCGCGCTCGGCCAACGCCATCGCCTCATGCCGGATCCCGTCCGGAATTTTCGCCGGCACGACGTGCTCCGAGCCGCCGGGCGCGTATTTCGCGTCATAGTCGTAGAACGCCATCTTAGGTACGATCTCGGTGACGGCGAGCGCCTCCATTTTATCCCTGGCGCCCCTGACGGCCACCGTCAGCTCCCGGCCCGGTACGTAATCCTCGATCATCACCTCGTCGCCAAAATGCCAGTCGGCCGAATCGAGCGCGGCCGGCGGGCGGTTGTCGCCTTCGCGCACGATAAAGACACCGACGCTGGAGCCCTGATTGACCGGCTTCACCACATAGGGCGGCTTCATCGCATGGGCTTCGGCAGCACGGCGGCGATCGAGCACGATGCTGTCGGCGACCGGCAGCCCCGCGGCGCGGAAGGCCGACTTCGCTCGTTCCTTGTGCATGGCAAGCGCGGAGGCGAGTACGCCCGAATGGGTATAGGGGATTTCCATCAGTTCCAGCATGCCCTGGATGCAGCCATCCTCGCCCCATCGGCCGTGCAATGCGTTAAAGGCGGCATCAGGTCTCGTGTCGCGCAGGCGCTCGGCCACGTCATGCCCGACATCGATTTCCGTGACGGCGAAGCCCTCTTCCCGCAGCGCGTTGGCGCAGGCCCGTCCGGAAACGAGGCTCACTTCGCGCTCCGGCGACAACCCGCCGAGCAGCACGGCAATTCGCTTGAAGGTGGTCATGGGGTCGCCTCCTTGGCGCGCCCGATGCGCTTGATTTCCCATTCCAACTGGATGCCTAGCTTCGCCTTCACGCGAGCGCGCACGTCCTCGCCCAGAGCTTCGATGTCGGCCGCCGTGGCCTCGCCGGTGTTGATGAGGAAGTTGCAATGTTTCTCGGAGACCTGCGCCGCGCCATGCATCAGCCCCCGGCACCCGGCTTGATCGATAAGCTGCCAAGCCTTGTGACCGGGCGGATTGGTAAAGGTTGAACCGCCGGTCTTGCTCTTCACCGGCTGCGTGCTCTCGCGCTGTGCGACCAGGGCTTCCATGCGCGCGCGGATGGCGTCAGGCTCGCCCGGCATTCCCCTCAGCACCGCGTCGACATAAATCATGCCCTGCGGCTTGGAGTGACGATAAGTAAATCCCATCTCGCCCGGGCCAAGGGTTACGAGCCTGCCCTGCGGATCGATTGCGCGTGCTTCGACGAATACGTCCTTTGTCTCGGTGCCGTAACACCCGGCATTCATGGCGAGCGCGCCGCCGATTGTGCCGGGGATGCCCCGCAGAAATTCAAGGCCGGCAATACCGGCATCCGCCGCCGCTCGCGCAACCGCGGCATCCAATGCTGCTGCCCCGGCGCGAAGCGTGGTGTCGTCCAGTTTCTCGACACGGCCGAATGCAGCAGGAAGCCGGATGACGACACCGGGAATACCGCCGTCTCGAATCAGCAAATTGGAGCCGACGCCGATGACGGTCACGGAGAGGTCCGCCGGTTTGGCCGCAACGAAAGCACACAAATCTTCCAGGTCGACCGGGCGGAAAAGAATATCCGCAGGGCCACCAGCGCGAAACCAGACCAGGTCCTTTAGCGGCGCGCGCTCAGTGTAGCTGCCGCGTACTTTCGGGAGCAGGGAGACGGTCGCATCGCTCATGGCGTCGCCTCCCTCAGCTTCAACGCGGCTTCGAGACCGGCGGCCCATTGTGTGATCGAGCCCGCACCGAGGCAGACGATGGCGCCCCCCGGCTGCGCCCGCGGAGCGACGAGGCCAGGCAGGTCCTCCGGACCGTCCAGCGTCAGGACATTCTTGTGGCCATGCGCGCGCAGACCCTCAGCCAGTGTGTCGCGGTTCACGCCCTCGATCGGTACCTCGCCCGCAGCATAAACCGGCGCGACGATGGCGACGTCGGCGCTGTTGAGACAGGTACAGAACTGCTCGAACAGGTCGTGCAGCCGGGTATAGCGATGAGGCTGTATCACAGCGATGATTGACCCAGAGAAAGCTTGGCGTGCGGCCTTCAGAACGGCGGCAATCTCCACAGGATGGTGGCCGTAATCGTCGATGATGGCCGCCCCGTGCCATTCACCGACGCGCGTGAAGCGCCGCTTGACGCCGCCGAAGCCCTTTAGCGCCTTGCGGATCGAACTTCCATCGACGCCGAGCTCCCGCGCGACCGCAATCGCGGCTATCGCATTGGAGACATTGTGTTCTCCGGGCATGGGAAGGCTGAGATCGGCGAGGGTGATTTCGGTGCCTTTGCGGCGATCCCGGAACATCACGTCAAAATGAGAGGCGCCTTGCGAGAACGTAACATTGACGGCGCGAGCGTCCGCCTGCGGGCTGAAGCCATAGGTGACGATCCGCCGGTCGTGGATGCGCGCGATGATGGCGAGGACCTCCGCATGATCCGCACACATCACGCCGAACCCATAGAAGGGAAGATTCTCGACAAAACTCTGGAACGCGGCGCGGACATGATCGAAATCGCCGTAGAAATCGAGATGTTCGGGATCGACATTGGTCACGATGGCAACCGTCGCCGGCAGCTTGAGAAAGGTGCCGTCGGATTCGTCTGCCTCCACCACCATCCACTCGCCGCCGCCGAGGCGCGCGTTCGTACCATATGCGTTGATGATGCCGCCGTTCACCACGGTCGGATCCAGCCCGCCCGCGTCCAGTAACGCCGCCACCATTGTGGTGGTCGTTGTTTTCCCGTGCGTACCGGCGATGGCGACGCAGCGCTTCAGCCGCATCAGCTCGGCCAGCATCTCGGCGCGTCGAACAATAGGCAGTCCCGCGGCGCGTGCGGCGGCAAACTCCGGGTTATCCGGCTTGACCGCGGTGGAATATACGACGACCTGCGCGTCTAAGAGGTTTTCGGCGCGCTGACCGATCGCGATTGGGATGCCGAGGTCACGCAAACGTTTGACATTAGCGCTTTCGGCAGCGTCAGAGCCCTGCACCCGGTAACCGAGAGTCTTCATCACTTCGGCGATGCCGCTCATGCCGATACCGCCGATCCCGATGAAATGGATGGCGCCGATGGAGAGCGGCACGCGCAATTGGGTATCGAGAGCCTGGAACGTGGTCATGCGGCACCGTCTTCCGAGAGACCCTCGGCGAGATCGGCGAGACGTGCCGCCGCATCAGGATGGCCCAGCGATTTCGCGGCCTCTGCGCGAGCGGCGAGCATTTCCGGATCGGTGAGAATTTCGGCGAGGAGGCGCGCCAGACCGTCCGAATCCAGCACGTCCTCCTTGATCACCCAGGCAGCACCCGCTTCCGCCAGCACGGCGGCATTTGCGGTTTGGTGATCGTCCATGGCGTGGGGATAGGGGATCAGGATCGAGGGCCGCCCGATGACCGTGAGTTCCGACAGAGTTGAGGCGCCACTCCGAGCAATCACCAGATGCGCCTCAGCCATTCGGCGCGGCAGATCGGTGAAAAACTTCGCGGCTTCGGCCTTCAGCCCGGTGCGGCGATAGGCATTCTCTACCATCTCCAGATCTTCGGCGCGGGTCTGCTGCGTAATGGTGAGGCGCCTACGCAAATCCTCAGGCAAACGCGCGAGTGCTGCCGGCACGATTTCAGACAGTGCACGCGCACCCTGACTACCGCCGAAAACAAGCAGCCGAATTTGCCCGCCGGGCTCAGGCGGCGTGTAGGGTAAGTCACGGAACGCCACGGCTTCGGCACGCACGGGATTGCCGGTAAACACCACGCGATCGGGATGGTTCGGCGCGAAGCGAGCGAAGGGAAAGGTCGCAGCGATCCGTTTTACACGGGGAGCCAGCAGGCGGTTGACGCGCCCCGGCACAGCGTTCTGCTCATGCAGCGCTGCCGGCACGCGCGCGAGTGCAGCTGCCATCATCACTGGCAGACTGGGGTAACCCCCGAAGCCGACCACCGCCCGCGGACGCAAGTTCAGCAATTTCAGCAGCGCAGCGGCCACGCCGAGTGCAATGATCGCGAACGCTCCGATGCGGCCCACCCGCGACCGCCCTGCAAAAGTCGCGGCGGGGACGGTCGTAATCTCCGCACCCGGGAACACGCTGCCATAATTGTACCCCCGCCCGTCGGTCATCACGACCACGCGCCGGCCACGCCGCATCAATTCGCCAGCAAGCGCCTGGGCGGGGAAAAGATGGCCGCCGGTGCCTCCGGCAGCGAGCACGAAAGGTGCATTCATGCCGTCGCCTCTTCAGGAACCGCAGGACGCTGCCGCGTGAGGCCGAGTGCGAAACCAAGTGTCAAGGCAACCCCGAACAACGAGGACCCGCCATAGGAGATGAGCGGGAGGGTCATGCCCTTAGCGGGCAACACGGAGAGCGACACGCCCATGTTGATGAAGGCCTGGAGCCCGATCACGAGCGCCAGCCCTGCGCCGGCCAACTGTGCAAACGGCTCGCGCGCACGCGCAGCCCGCAATAGCAGCCGGATCGTGACCACGCCGAATAAGACTGCAATGAGCAGACAAAGCAAAACGCCGAATTCCTCACCGGCGACGGCAAAGATGAAATCGGTATGCGCGTCAGGGAGCTTGTACTTCACCGTGCCGGCGCCTGGCCCCACACCCGTGATGCCGCCGGCTTCGAAAGCTTTCAGCGCGAGACCGGTCTGATAGCCGCCTGCGGACAGGAACTCCGCGATGCGCTCGCGCACGTGTGGGTGCAAGAGATACGCCGCACCTGCGAGCCCCGCGCCCCCTGCCGCCAGAAGCACCAGCCAATAATAGCGTAGCCCTGCGAAGAACAGCATTGCGACACAGAGCGTTGACAGGAGTGCCGTCTGCCCGACATCGGGCTGAAACAGCAGCACGCCGATTGCCGGGGCAAGGAAGGCAAGCGTCCAGGCCTCCCCGGGAAACCCGTTCTTCAATTTGTCGGCCAGGAACGCCGCCGCCAATACCGCAAAGGTTGGTTTCAAGAATTCCGAAGGCTCAAGCTTGAACCCGCCGAATTCGAGCCAACGATGCGCGCCATTCACGTTGGGCCCGAACAGAAGCGCGAGCACGGCGCCGATGAGCGCAAGCGCGAAAACCGCGGCTGCCGCCATCCGCGCCTGCCGGAAGCTGAGCAACGACGCGCCGACCAGAATGAGAAGCCCAGTGGCGCTGAATGCAAGCTGTTTCAGCGCATAAGAGAAATTTCCGGCCGCGTTGCCGTGGCCTGTCGCCGCGGGGCTCGCTGCGAAGGCAAGCAGCAATCCAATGGCCATCAGCGCCAGCACCGCTGCAAGGCTGATGCGGTCGACCGTCCACCACCAGCGGCCAAATCCCGAGTTGTCCGTGCGAGAAAGATTCATGGCGTCAGCTCTTTTGATTCGATCAATCGTTTTACAAGGGCGCGGAATGCATCGCCGCGCTGTTCGAAATCGCGAAACTGGTCGAAGGACGCGCAAGCCGGAGACAGCAGCACCACAGGCTCTGCGGCATCGCTTGCGCACGCATCTTCGAACGCCCGGCTAACCGCGCGGTCAAGCGTGCTCGATTGCACCGACTCGACCTTGCCGTCGAGCGTGAGTCCGAAATCGCCTGCCGCCTCTCCGATCAGATAGGCTCGCCGCAGGCGCGGAAAGTAAGACGCAAGATCGGCGATACCGCCTTCCTTGGGCTTACCACCGGCAATCCAGAAAATGTCGCTGAAGCAGGCGAGCGCACGCGCGGCAGCATCGGCGTTCGTCGCTTTGGAGTCGTTGATGAAGCGTACCTTTCCGATCCTGCCTACATCCTCAATGCGGTGCGCAAGACCCGGAAAGCGCGTGATCGCTCCCATGATGGCGCGCGGATCGCGCACCAGCCGCTTTACGGCCACGTAAGCCAGAGCTGCGTTCTGCCAATTGTGCGCCCCGGGAAGACGGGTGGCTTCCCTGAAATCGCCCACTTGGGTCACCGGCTGGTCCCATGCGTCGTATAGTTTTCCTTCGATCACGAAAATGCCACGTCCAAGCACTTTTCCGACCGACACCGCAATTGCATCGTGGCCGCGGGCCGCAGATAGCTTGGTGTAAATAACGGCGGAATCCGGATCGTCGACGCCGACCGCCACCTGGCCATCCGCCGCGGTGTGCGTCAGCAAATATTCCTTCACCCTGGCATAGGCCGCCATGGAGCCGTGGCGGTCGACGTGATCGGGCGACAGATTGGTAAGCAGCGCGACGTCCGGCACCAATCCCGGCGAAAGATCGATTTGATAGGAGGAGACTTCGAGCACGTAGACCGTCTTCGGTCCGGGCGGCGCGAGATCGAGTACGGGTTTTCCGATATTGCCACCCGCCTGCGCATCGAAGCCACAGGATTGCAGGATGTAACCGATCAGCGCCGTGGTCGTGGACTTCCCGTTGGTGCCAGTAACCGCAATGACGTGTGCTGTGCCTTCCGCATCCCGATCAGGCCTGATGGTACGTGCGAACAACTCGAGGTCGCCAATAACCTCGACGCCTGTTTCGCGCGCGCGACGCACGACTGGGTGTGGCTTGGGATGGGTCAGCGGCACGCCCGGGCTCAAAATCAGCGCCTTCATTTGCGCCCAAGGCCAGTGCTCCCACGCCTCTAAGGTGATGCCTTCCTCCGCGCAGGCCTCGCGCGCGGACTGCTTGTCGTCCCACGCGAACACCGTGGCACCACCCGCTCGCAACGCGCGAATGGCGGAAAGGCCCGAGCGCGCGAGCCCGAACACGCCGACCGTCTCACCTTTGAAGCAGTTAACTTCGATCATCGCGGCCTCAACGCAATTTCAACGTCGACAGGCCGACGAGCGCGAGGATCACAGCGATAATCCAGAATCGGATCACGATTGTAGGTTCGCGCCAGCCGAGCTGCTCGAAATGATGATGAATGGGCGCCATGCGGAAGACGCGCTTGCCGGTCGTCTTGAACGAGACCACCTGCACCATGACCGATACGGCTTCCATCACGAACAATCCGCCGACAATGGCGAGCACGATTTCGTGTTTCACAGCGACCGCCGTCGCGCCCAGCACCCCCCCGAGTGCAAGCGATCCCGTATCGCCCATGAACACCATGGCGGGCGGTGCATTGAACCAGAGAAACCCCAAACCAGCCCCGATCAGAGCTCCGAGCAGAATCGCAAGCTCACCCGTCCCGGGCACGTAATTGATCTGGAGGTAATCGGCGAAACGGATATTGCCGACGAGATAGGCGATCAGAAGAAAGGTCCCGGCAGCGATCATCACCGGCACGATGGCAAGGCCGTCCAAGCCGTCGGTCAGATTGACCGCGTTCGATGAACCAACCACCACCAATGCACCGAAGAAAACAAAGGCCCAACTCATCTGGACGAGCGCGCCCTTGATGAATGGAACGGCAACGGCACCGGTGAGCGGGGGCGGCTGCAGCCGCATGATGAAAACGGCCGCCGCCGCGGCGACCGCGAATTGGACCAGCAGCTTCAGGCGCCCGCTGACACCTGCGACCGTCCGCTTGGTCACCTTGAGATAGTCGTCGAACAGTCCGAGCAGGCCGAAGGAAACCGACACCAGTAGAACAGCCCAGACGTAGAGATTGGAGAGATCGGCCCACAACAAAGTCGCGAGCACCATCGCGATCAGAATGAGCAGCCCACCCATGGTCGGCGTGCCCTGTTTCTCGACTATATGGCGTTGCGGACCGTCGAGCCGGATGGGCTGGCCCTTGCCTTGGCTGACCTTCAGCCAACGGATGAAACCAGGGCCGACGACAAAGCAGATGAGAAGCGCCGTCATTACCGCGCCGCCGGTGCGGAACGTAAGATACCGGAACACATTGAAGATCCGGTATTGGTCGGCCAGCGGCACCAGCAATTGGTAGAACACCGTTACCCCCTAAGCCGCCGCGGCATCACGCGCTTTCAGCGCGTCAACGATGAAAGACATTCGGCTGCCGAACGAACCTTTGACCAGCACGACGTCGCCCGGACGGACCGCGCGCGCGACTTCGGTCGCGAGCGCGGCGGAATTGTCCGCATAGGCACCGCGGACACCCACGGGCAGTACATTCCATAACGCACCCATGTGCGCCCCACACAGAAAGACGAGATCGGCATGCGCGGCAGACGTCGCTCCGACAAGGCCCGCGTGCAGCGCGGCAGCATTCTCGCCGAGTTCCAGCATGTCACCCAGCACGGCAATTCGCCGGCCTTTCTGTTGCGGCCGTGTCTCACCGAGGAGATTAAGCGCCGCCTCCATCGATGCCGGATTGGCGTTGTAGCTTTCGTCGATCAGTGCGATGCCGCCCAGTTCAACACGCGCGCCGCGCCCCTTGAGAGCAGTGAACTGCGCTAGCCCCTGCGCAGCAGCAGCAACGTCCGCGCCCAGTTCGCGTACAGCGAGCAGCGCCGCAACGGCATTCATCGCGATGTGGCCGCCCGCGGCGCCAACCGCGAAGGCGATGCGCTTGCCGGATAGGTCGGCGACAAGCTTCTGACCATCGCCGTCGCGTTCCGTCGAGATGAGTCGCGCATCGGCGCCGGCTTGCACACCGAAACTCAGGATGCGAGCTACTCCCGCGGCCTCCGCGTGTTTCTTCAATCTGCCAAATTGCGGATTGTCTGCGGGCAGAATAGCGGAACCACCTTTCTCGATACCTTCGAAGATTTCCGCCTTGGCATCGGCAATCGCGTCCACGCTGCCGAAATATTCCAGATGCGCGGGCGCAATTGTCGTAATTAGCGCCACATGCGGCCGCACCTGCTTCACCAGGTTACGGATTTCGCCGGCGTGGTTCATACCGATTTCGAACACGCCATAATCCGTATCCCGCGCCATGCGCGCGAGGCTCAGCGGAACGCCCCAGTGATTGTTGTAAGACGCGGCCGACGCCGTTACGGAACCCGCCCTACCCAGCATCAGGCGCAGCATTTCCTTGGTCGTCGTCTTGCCGGCGCTGCCGGTCACCGCCACGATCTTTGCGGCGGAACGCACGCGGGAGGCGCGGCCGAGCGCTTCCAGGCCAGTTTGCGTGTCACCCACAACGAGCAGCGGTGCGTCTTCCGGCACGTCTTCGGGCCGGTGACTGACCATCGCCGCAGCAGCACGCTTTTCAAGCGCAGCAGCAACGAATGCATGTCCATCACGCTGGCCTTTGAGTGCAATGAACAGATCGCCCGGCTGGATGGTGCGCGTATCGATGGAAACACCATATGCGGACCAATTGCCGGCCGTATCCCCGGCGGTGGCCGCACCGGCTTCAGCAGCGGTCCAAAGCGCGTTGCGCGCGTTCATGCGGCCTCGCTCTCGGCCGCGCCGCCCAACGCCCGCGCGGCCTTCACTGCCTCTTCGCGATCGGAGAAATGATGGGTCTCTCCGCCGACGATTTGGTAATCCTCATGTCCCTTGCCCGCGATCACCAGTGCATCGTCGGCGCGCAAATCCGCGATCGCCTCGCGAATGGCAAACGCGCGGCCAGCGATTTCGCGCGCATCGGGCGCGCCCGCCAATGCCTCGCGGCGAATAACGGCGGGGTCTTCCGAACGCGGGTTGTCGTCGGTGACGATCACCACATCGGCATGACGCGCGGCGGCGCTCGCCATCAACGGCCGCTTGCCGCGGTCGCGGTCGCCACCGCAACCGAAGAGGATATGGAGCTTTCCACTCACATGCGGGCGCAGCGCCGCCAGCACCGTCTCGATGGCATCGGGGGTATGCGCATAATCCACATAGATCGCAGCACCCTGTTGCGTTCGCGCCACCAAATCGAGTCGGCCGGGCGCGCCTTTCAACATTTCCAGTGCCGCGAACACTTTCTCGGCCGGGTCGCCCACGCCGAGCGCCAGCCCCGCGGCGACCAGCGCATTCGAAGCCTGAAACAATCCGGCCAACGGCATTGCTATTCTGTGCTCCCGGCCTTCGTGGCGGACGGTGATCTCCTGCCCGTCGGCATGGGGCAATTGCTCGATCAGGCGCAAATCATCGCCGCGGACGCCCACCGTGATCAGACGCAGATTCCGCGCCCGAGCAACTGCAGCGAAATCCTCCGCGTACCCGGCGTCGGCATTTACTACCGCGGCGCCGCCATCGGCCACCAATTCACGAAACAAGCGCAACTTGGCAGCAAGGTAGTTCTCGAAACTTGCGTGGTAATCCAGATGATCGCGCGTGATGTTGGTGAAACCGGCTGCAGCGATTTTGACACCATCTAGCCGGAATTGATCGAGGCCGTGGCTCGATGCCTCAATTGCCAGATGATCCACACCCTCGCGTTTCAGGCGCGCAAGTTCCGCATGCAGCCTTACGGGGTCAGGCGTGGTGTGGCCGAGCGACACGTGGCCCCCGGGCGCGTCGATCCCGATCGTACCCAGACTCGCCGCCGGCCTTCCCTGATGGGTCCAAATCTGGCGCAGGAAGGCGGCTACCGATGTCTTGCCATTGGTTCCCGTTACGGCGGCCACGACTGCGGGCTGCGCGCCATAAAACGCTGCCGCCATCTCGGAGAGCCGCTTGCGCGGATTCTCCGCAGCGATGAAGCGAACGCCAAGGCGCCGCGCTTCTCCAGCGGCTTCGGGCCCACCCAATACCACCGCCGCGCCGCGTCTGACAGCATCTTCGATGAACTTACGGCCGTCCGTTTTAGTGCCAGGAAGAGCCGCGAACAGGAATCCGGGCTTTACTTCGCGGCTGTCCGCCGCAAGCCCACGGAAATCCTGCATGCCTGTATTCACAATGTCCGCCTCTCCCAACTCACCCAACACTCGCTTCCGATTATGGTTCCATTGTGAAGAACTCAGGGTGTTGCCGCGGCAAAGGTATCGGTGCGGTGAACGCCCAAAAGAGGCGCTATCTTTGCGATGACGTGCCCGACGGCTGGGGCCGCCACAGCACCGCCAGTAGAGAAGCCGCCGCTTTCTCTGTTCCCATGCGGCTCATCCAACATCATGAAAACGAGATATTGCGGATCATGGATCGGGAAGATGCCGCAAAAAGACGAAATCAGAAGGTGATGGGCGTAAGAGCCGTTTTCGGCTTTTTCCGCCGTGCCGGTCTTGCCGCCGACGTCGTAGCCCGGCACGTCGGCCTTGGTCCCGGTGCCGTCCGTCACGACGAGACGCATCAGATCGCGCATGGTGCGACTGGTCTCCTCCGAGATCACGCGCTCGCCGTGCTGCACTGTCTCATTCTTCAGGAAGGTCGGCCGGATCATCGTGCCGCCATTCACGATCGACGCCGCGGCAGCAACGAAGCCCAAGGGATTGACGGAGATGCCATGGCCGTAGGCGATGGTAGCTGCCTCCACCTCTTCCCAGTGGCGGGGATAGAGTGGAGCGGCCACTTCAGGAAGTTCCGTCTTCAGCGGTTCCAACAGGCCGAGCTTACGGAGGAAAGGCTTCTGCTTCGATGGGCCTGAGCGCATCTCGATCTGCGCGGTGCCGATGTTTGAGGACTGCGCGAACACCATGGCTGCTGAGAGCGTGGGGCCAAGACGCTCGAAGTCATGTATCTGATGATTGCCGAGCCTTAAGCCGTTTCCGATGTTGATCGGCTCGTCCAGGCGGACGGTCTTTTCCTCGATTGCGAGTGAAAAGGCGAAAATCTTGAAGATGGAACCCAGCTCATATACGTCCTGGGTCAAGCGATTGCGGATGGAATCGCCAGTGGAGAGCGTGCGCAGATTGGGCTCGTAATCGGGTAGCGACGCGAGCGCCAAGACTTCGCCCGTGCGCACATTCAGCACGATGCCCCCAGCCGCTTTGGCCCGGAAGTCATGCATCGCCTCGTCCATCTCGTGTTCCAGCACATATTGAATGCGCGTATCGAGCGAGAGCTGAATGGGCGCAGCTGTCTCGCTCCCGCGGACCTGCTTTTCGAGACCTAGCTCGAGACCGGAAACGCCATGATCGTCGGTGTCGACCTGGCCAACCGCATGGGCGATCATGCGGCCTTCCGGGTAGAATCGCTTGTAGCCATCCTGGAATTCGAGGCCGGGCAGGCCCAGATGCATCACCGCTTCCCGCCGATCCGGCGAGAGGCCACGCTGCACCGGGATATGGCCGCGCTTGGCGCCAAAGGCCTGTTTAAGGCGGGCCTCGTCCACGCCTGTGATGGCCGCAAGTTCGCGCGCCGCTTCATTGGTGTCCCACTGCGTAGCCCGAAAGTCAGCGGGTATTAAGTATAGATCGCTGACCGGCAGATCGCGCGCGATCAGCTTGCCGTTGCGATCCACGAAATCAGCGCGCATGGGATGGCTGGCGGCAGCCGTATGGCTCGCTTCTCCTGCGCCGCTGATCACCATAACGTCGATCAGCCGGGCGGTTATGCCTGCGAAACAGGCCGCGCAGAAGATCGCCGCAAAGGCAATCCGATTGCGGACCAGCGAGGGCGCGACGGGAGCCTTGGCCATATCATGTTCCCGTATGAAGTACGGCGAATCCTTTGTCGGACGTAGCGACCCCAGGCTGCGGGGACACAGCGGGAGTCGGCCGAACAGCCGTTCCATTTTGCGGAACGACCGCCTTGGCGGCCCGGATCTCGCCTTCCGGCACGAGCGGCTGGTTCTTCGGCGGAAGTTGCGTGAGCGAGGACAAGGCGACGGC
This sequence comes from uncultured Bordetella sp., assembly GCA_964494505.1. Taxonomy (GTDB): domain Bacteria; phylum Pseudomonadota; class Alphaproteobacteria; order Micropepsales; family Micropepsaceae; genus CAIYRG01. The sequence continues at coordinate 3,289 of CAZBRO010000024.1, read as the reverse complement.
AGGCTTATCGGAAAGATCGAGGTGACGTTCGGTAAGGACCTGGATGCGGGCCGGCTGCGTCACCCGCGCCCATTCGGCGCCCAGTACCGTCAGTGCGTTTTGCTCGCGCGCGATAGCAGCCCGCGTCGACCTAAGCTCCCCCTGATCCACGCGCGCACCCTCCGCCGTGCGATAGACGCCGAGGCAAACCAGGCTGGTGATGGCGACAAACGCAAAATTGAGTATCCGGATCATGCGTACTCTCCAGGGATAACAGGCCGGAAATTCCAGCCAGGGGCGGCGTTGCGTTCGGCCGCACGCAAGCGAGCGGACCGGGCGCGGGGATTGGCGCGAACCTCACTGTCGGTCGGAGTGAGAGGGGTCTTGCCAACGGATTCGAAGGTCGGTGCGTGCGCAGGCGCCTGCTCGGGCAGATGACGTGAGCCGCGACCGACACGGCCCGTACGCTCGACAAGAAAATGCTTCACGATGCGGTCTTCCAGCGATTGAAAGGAAACCACCGCAAGGCGGCCTTTGGGCTTCAGAACACGCTCGGCTGCTTCGAGCCCCCGTTCGAGCTCGCCGAGTTCGTCATTCACCGCAATGCGCAACGCCTGAAAGAGACGTGTGGCGGGATGAATCTTCTGCCCCCGGCCCAGCACGCGTTCGGCGATCTGAGCGAGTTCGCCGGTGCGGGTGATCGGGCGGGCTGCCACGATCGCACGGGCGAGTGCACGCGCCCGCTTCTCTTCGCCGTAGCGGCGGAGGATATCTGCCAGCGCCTCTTCGGAAAGTGCGTTGACGAGATCGGCGGCAGTTTCGCCTTCGGTTCCGTCCATGCGCATGTCGAGCGGTCCGTCGGCGCTGAAAGAGAAACCGCGGGAGCTTTCGTCCAGCTGAAACGACGAGACGCCAATGTCGAGCGCCACGCCGTCAGCCTTCGCCACGCCCTGTGCATCCAGAATTTCATCCATTTCCGAGAAGCGACCGTGGATCAGCGTCAGCCGACCTTCGAAGCGCTCCGCCAACGCCCGACCGCGGGCTATCGCCGCCGGATCGCGGTCGATACCGACGACGCGGCATTTGGCGCGCGTGAGCAACGCCGCCGAATAGCCCCCCCCTCCGAAGGTGCCGTCCACATAGATGGCGTCATCGCGGGGGGCGAGCACCGCCATCACCTCTTCGAGCATCACCGGGACGTGGGCGCTCATGGGGCGGGGTTTCCTGGGCGGACATCGCCGCCGATGCGGGTGGCGCGGGCGCGAGCGATGCGTTCCAGCCGCACGGGTTCAAAGCGGTCAGGGTCCCAGATCTGGAACTTCTGAAACATTCCGACGAAGAGCACGCGCTCCTTGATTTCGGCGTGCTTGAGGAAATTGTCGGGGAGGCGGACGCGCCCCTCCTCATCGAAGCCCAGGAACTGCGTCTCGCCGACGACCGCCTGGGCCTGGGCGTCATAGTCGGCGCTGAACAGCGGATCGACGGCGCCGAGCCGCTTCTGGAAATCGACCAGCAGGTCCTCCCCGAACGCCTCGAGCGCGGGCTCGACGAAGGAGGGGAAGCAATAGAACCCCCGCAGGCTCTGGGCGGCGAGAATCTGGCGGAACGGCGCCGGAACGCTGACGCGGCCTTTAGCGTCCAGCTTGTTCACAACCGTCGAGAGAAACGCTTGCACCGCCGCTGCCATCCCCTGGCACCCATGCGGCGATCACGGCCTACCAAAACGGCCATCCGCCACGCGACCCGCATGGGATTAGATGGGATAGCATGGGCCAGACTGGGCCGTCAACGGAAAAGGTCAGGGAAATTATGGACTTGGCTTCAATATTTGGTCTCGACTTCCTCCTGACCCACTAATTTCTTGAACAAAACGAAAACGACTTGGCCCGACAGTGATCCGGGCGACGAAGCACTTGAATCATACCACCCTGCCCAGTTCAGACCAAGTAATGGCGCCAACTGGCCCAATAGAGATGGGAAACGCAGGCCCGGCGAACAAGAAAAGAGCGTCAGATGGCCTGTAAGCCGGGTTCTGTCCCCCGGTTGACCCGAGGGGATGACCATTCCTCTGGGGTGCCCGTTGCCGGAGCACCTCGCGCGACCTACCCGGACGGCAACGCGGAAACGCGCAACGTGCCGTCCCTATTTGGTCTTGCTCCCGGTGGGGCTTGCCGTGCCGTCTTCGTTGCCGAAGCCGCGGTGCGCTCTTACCGCACCGTTTCAACCTTACCTGCGCTTTCGCACGTGGGCGGTTTGATTTCTGTGGCGCTATCCCTGGAGTCGCCTCCGCCGGACGTTATCCGGCACCGTGTTTCCGTGGAGCCCGGACTTTCCTCCCCTTCCTCGCGGAAGGAGCGGCCATCCGGCCATCTGACGCGCGGGCAATTTCGGTGCGTCACCCAGCGAAGTCAATCTCCGTGAGCAGGGCGGCCAGGATTGCCTCGCATTCCCTGTCCGCGACCCCGTCGATGCGGCTCGGGCGCCAATGGCGCTGGAACGCCTCGATCACGGTTGCGTCCGGCACGTCCATGCCGGGGCGCAAGCCATAGCCGAACGCGCGCAAACCGTCCGTGAACGGAACGTCCAGCTGTTTTTTCCGCGTCTGGGGCCACAGCCCGACGCCGCCCAGCGCCAGCGTTCCCCACGGGAACAGCTCGCCCGGGTCCATCTTCCGCGCCGGCGCGACATCGGAGTGGCCGAGCACGCGGGCGGGCGGAATCGCCTGCCGCGAAAACACATCGAGCGCCAAGGCGATCACTGCTTCGATCTGGACATCCGGGAAGGAGCGATAGCCGAATTCATGGCCGGGATTGACGATCTCGATCCCGATCGAGCGCGCATTGACGTTCGTCTCTCCCGCCCACCACGAGACGCCTGCATGCCAGGCACGCGCATCTTCGGGCACATGAGCGAAAATGGTGCCATCCTCGTCCACGGTGTAATGGGCGCTGACCTTGGCGTCCGGATCGGTCAGCCGCGCGACAGCGTCCGCGCCCGTCTGCATTCCGGTGTAATGCAGCAGCAGAATGTCGATGGGCGTGCCGGGGGGACGCGCGTCGAAATTGGGCGAAGGTGCTGGGACGCACTCCATCGTCAGACGAAGATTTTATACGCCAGGGTTTCGCCGCTCGGGCGTTTCAGCGCGAATTCCGAGCCCTTTTCGTGCTCGTCCACCAGCGCTTCGAACAGGCGCAGCGCGCTGCGGATGACTTCGGCATAGGAGGCCGCTTCCGTGCGCTCCTTCAGCCGCTGCAGGCGCTCCATCGCCTGGGGCGGCATTTCGAGCTGGACGCGCGTGGTGGTGCGCTCG
>CAZBRO010000023.1:0-88456 GCA_964494505.1 uncultured Bordetella sp. | reverse complement strand
TCGAATCGCGGCCGAATTTCTCGCCCATGAATTGCTGCAGCAGCAGCTTGCGGATTGGTTCCAGCGTCGCATAGGGAAGCATCAGCTCGATGCGTCCGCCGCGGTCTTCCATGTCGATGCGCAGCTTCACCAGGATGGCGGCGTTGGCCGGGCGCGCGATGGCCGCGAAACGCGGATTGGTCTCGAGGCGATCGAGCGTAAAGCTTACGGGTGCCAGCGGTTCGAACGCCTGGACCATGTCGTTCATGATCACCTCGATCATGCGCTGGACCAGCGTGCGTTCGATGGTGGTGTAGGGGCGGCCCTCGATGCGCATGGCCGCGGTGCCGCGGCGGCCGCCCAAGAGCACATCGACAATGGAATAGATGAGGTTCGAATCCACCGTGAAGAGGCCGTAATTGTCGAGCTCTTCGGCACGGAACACGGCCAGAATGGCGGGCAACGGAATCGAGTTCAGATAATCGCCGAACCGGATGGAGGTGATGTTGTCCAGGCTGACTTCGACATTGTCCGAGGTGAAATTGCGCAGCGACGTGGTCATCAGCCGAACCAGCCGGTCGAATACGATTTCCAGCATCGGCAGGCGTTCATAGGATACCAATGCCGAATTGATGATGGCGCGGATGCCGGATTTGTCCTGCGCCTCGTTGTCGCCCACATCGAAGCCGAGGAGGGAGTCGATCTCATCCTGGTTCAGGATGCGCTCGGCCGTGCCGGATCGTACGGCAGACTCTCCGTCCGAGACTGCCGCCGGTTCCCAATTTTCGCCGGCTTTGTCTTCGTCCGCCGGATCGACGTCGGGTTTTTCCGCTTCAGCCATGTCTCACTACTCTCACTGGATGATCATTTCTTTGAGCAGGACGTCGCGCACCGGTGTGGGCGCGACGGCAAGATTCACGCGGCGCAGCAGCTCTTCCTTGAGGCGCATCACGCCGGCCGAGCCGCGGATGTCTTCCACGCGCAGCTCGCGCAGATAGGTCTGGAACTGGTCGGTGATCCGCGGCAGCACGGGCTCGATGGCGGCTTTGGCTTCCTGCTTTTCGAGTTCGAGAGAGACCGACAATTTGAGATAGGCAGGCGTGGAATCCGGGGTCTGGATGTTCACAATGATGTCGGGAATATCGAAGAAGGCAGCCTTTTCGGCGGGCAATTTGTCGGGCTCGGTTTTCACGCTTTCGGCTGCGGCCTGATCGGCCGGCTTGCCGGGCGCCAGCACGAAGAAATAGACGCCGGCCCCCCCGCCGCCGAGCACGAGCAAGAGCCCTGCAAGCGCGACGATCTTCAACTTCATGGGGAGTTTCAGGATCGCGAGCGGATTGGCGAATTTGAGGATCCCCAACACCGGCCCAAGAATCTTGCCGACAAGCCCCTTTTTCTTCGCGGGCGCCGCCGCCGCGTCGCCTTCGCTTGGCGCTTCGGCGTCGTCCTCCGATTCGGGCGCTTCCGCCTTCGCTTTGCTCGCCATGAATGCCTCGGCCGGTTCTCACGAAATCTTCCGGCGACCATAGGAGCGCTTGGTTAAGGACTGGTTTGGGTACGGGGAAAAATTTGCCGCGTTACGAAAGCCTTATACCCGGCGAGGCTTGCCGGGCGCGCCTCCTCTGTTCACGAAAATCCAGGTGAAGCCTGGGCTTTTGCGGCTGGCATGGGCCGTGCAACCGGTTTTCCCGACGGATCAGAAGGGCGCTCCAGAACGGGGCGGACATCAGTGGAAAACTCGTTCCTCGTCGGCCTCTCGCAACAGATGGCCACCAACCGCGCCATGGAAGTGATCGCGAACAATCTCGCGAACCTCTCCACGCCCGCGTTCAAGCGCGAATCCATGCAGTTCGAGCAATACATGGTGCCCGTCCCGGCTACCGAGGCCGAAGGCGGCGGCACGACCAATGTCTCCTTCGTGATGGACAAAGGGGTCACGCGCGATCTCGCACAGGGGCGGGTCGAACAGACCGGCTCGACCCTCGACATGGCGATCGACGGGGCAGGCTATTTCGTCGTGCAGACGCCCGATGGTGAACGCTACACGCGCAACGGCCATTTCAAGCTCGACGAACAGGGCCAGGTCGTCACCGATGACGGCTACCAGGTTCAGAGCGACGGCGGGGCCATCACGCTCCAGCCGCAGGACGGCGACCTCAGGGTCGCCAATGACGGATCGCTGAGCAACGCTCTTCAACCCATGGGCAAGATTCGCGTCGTCACCTTCGCCGACGAAAAGACGCTGAAGAAGGCCGGCGCCAGCCTTTACGACGCAGGCGGCCAGGCGCCTCAAACCGCCGCCAACCCTCGCGTGCGGCAGGGCATGATCGAGCGATCCAACGTCGAGCCGGTGATCGAGATCGCCCACATGATCGACGTCATGCGCGCCTATCAGGCCTCGGCCGACCTCACCAAATCCGGCGAGGACTTGCTGAAACAGGCGATCGAAAAGCTCGGCGCCGTTCCCACCGCTTAAGAGAAGGAGTCCAGACCATGCGGGCATTAAGCATCGCAGCGACCGGCATGCTGGCGCAGCAGACCAATGTGGAAGTGATCGCGAACAATCTCGCGAACATGAACACCACCGCCTACAAGATGCAGCGGGCGGAATTCCAGGACCTGCTCTATCAGAACACCGAACGGCCGGGCTCCGCGTCTGCCGACACGGGTTCGGTGCTGCCGGCCGGCATCCAGATCGGCGTCGGCGTACGGACCGCGGCCACCTATCGCATCACCAGCCAGGGGAACCTCAATTCGACGGGCAATCCCTACGACTTGGCGATCAACGGCAAGGGCTATTTCCATATCACGATGCCGGACGGTACCGACGCCTACACGAGGGCCGGTGGATTTGCGCTTTCGCCCGAGGGACAGCTCGTCACCGACAAGGGCTATGTCGTGGCGCCGGGCATCGCCATCCCGCAGGACGCGCTCTCCGTCACGGTGAATGCGCAGGGCCAGGTGCAGGCGCTCGTTGCCGGCCAGACCGCGCCCCAAACGCTCGGACAGATCGAGCTTGCGCGCTTTCCCAACGATGGCGGGCTGCAGGCCACGGGCGACAATCTGTACACGGAAACTGCGGCCTCCGGCGCGGTGCTGACGGGACTTCCCGGCTCGCCCGGCTACGGCACGCTGCAGCAGGGGTTCCTCGAAACCTCCAATGTGAATGCGGTGCAGGAGATCACCGATCTCATCACCGCTCAGCGCGCCTACGAGATGAATTCGAAAGTCATCTCGGCCGCCGACCAGATGCTGCAAATCACCTCGAAGATGAGCTGACGCCATGACCGCACGATTTATATTAGCCCTCGTGTTCTGCACGCTGGCATTCAGCGCCTTCGCGCAAACCGCGGACAATCAGGGCGAGGTCCTGGTTCCGACCCACGACATCGCGCGCGGCACAGTGATCGCCGACGGCGACCTCACGATCAAATCCGTGCCCACCCTCAGGCTGAACGACGGCGTCATTCGCGAGCCTTCGGACGCGGTGGGCCGCGAAACCAAGCGCGCGCTGCGCGCCGGCGAGGTCTTGCGCGCGAGCGATCTCAAGCGCCCGACGCTGGTGGCCAAGGGTTCCGCCGTCACCATGACCTTCGAGGCGCCCGGCATGTCGCTCAGCGCTGTCGGCCGCGCCATGGCCGAAGGCGGCGAGGGCGACACCATCGCCGTGCTCAATCCCACGTCCTATCGCCAGGTGATGGCCATCGTCACCGCGCCGGGCACGGTGCGCGTCACCGGGCTCTCGGCGGCGAAGGGTCCCAACAACATCGCTTCCGCAAAACCATAAGGAGAAAACATGTCCATGACCCAATCTCGCCGCTGCAGGATCATGCGAGGCGCTTTGTTGACCGTGTCCTGGGCGCTCACCGCTTGCGCCGGCACGGTGGACAAGATCGAGCATATCGGCCAGCCGCCCGGCCTCTCTCCGATTGCGGTGCCGTCCGGTATCGTCGCGGGTGCGCCCGTGCAGGTGCCGCAGCCCGCGCCGGATCTGGGCCCGCCGCAGCAGGCCAATTCGCTTTGGCAGGTGGGCTCGCGCAGCTTCTTCCGCGATCCCAGGGCAGCCAAGATCGGCGATCTCATCACCGTGATGATCGACATCGGCGATCAGGCGAAGATCGCCAATACGACGACGCGATCCACCAACGCCTCGGAGAATTCGAACGCCACGAATTTCCTGGGACTCGAGAGCAAGCTGAAGGGTGTGCTTCCCGACGCCGTCGATCCGACGAGCCTCGTGAAGCTCGGATCGGATTCGGCCAACACCGGCACCGGCACGGTCGACCGGTCGGAAAACATCAACCTCACCGTTGCCGCCGTGGTGACCCAGGTCATGCCCAACGGCAATCTGGTGATCCAGGGCAAGCAGGAAGTGCGCGTCAACAACGAAGTGCGCGAATTGTCGGTGTCGGGCGTGGTGCGGCCGGAAGATATTTCCAACACCAACACCATCAAGCATACGCAGATCGCCGAGGCGCGGATTTCCTATGGCGGCCGCGGACAGATCACCGATGTCCAGCAGGCGCGCTACGGACAGCAATTCTTCGACATCATCTGGCCGTTTTGAGAGGCGAGTGGCGAGCAGCGAATAGTTCTCGCTATTTGCTGCTCGCGTCTTTCAGTCGTCGCGATACACGCGCTCGCGGCGTTCGTGACGCTCTTGGGCCTCGACCGAAAGTGTAGCGATGGGCCGCGCATCGAGCCTTTTCAGCGAGATGGGCTCGCCGGTTTCTTCGCAGAAGCCGTAAGAACCGTCTTCCAGCCGGCGCAGCGCCGCATCGATTTTCGCAATCAGCTTGCGCTGGCGGTCGCGCGTGCGAAGCTCGAGTTGGCGCTCGGCCTCCGTGGTCGCGCGATCGGCAAGATCGGCGTTGGGGGTCGGTTCGGTCTGAAGGTTCTGAATCGTCTCGCGGCTTTCGCGAAGGATGTCTTCCTTCCAGGCCACGAGCTTGCGCCGAAAATATTCGCGCTGCCGCTCATTCATAAAGGGTTCTTCGTCGGACGGCCGGTAACCAGAGGGCAAATCGGTCGCCATGAACTCTCCTTGTATGAACGCGGAAACTCAGTAGGCGGCGCGGTTATAGCGGCGCCCACCTGTCCCGGCAAATGGAAAAAAGGATCGCGAAAACTTGATGTTAGGAGCGTGATCTGGGCGGAGGAGAGGCTGGGTCGCCGGGCTTAGCGAATGCCTTCAAACCGGGCAGATCAAACCAGAGGGCGTTCGGAATTTTCGAGCTTCGCCAGCTCGACTCGGGCGCGAAGATCGATTTCGTCCAGCACGCTCTGGAGCTTGGGATCGGCAAAGCCTTCCCGCCGCTTGACGATCGCCAGCGCCAGCCGGTTCAGCGTGGCGCGCGGAATGCCGCCCGTGAGCAGGCCGTCTCTGAGTTCGTCCAAGAGGCTCAAGAGTTGTTCGGCGTGATCAATGCCGCGCGAGCGGCCATCGGTGGAATCCTCAACCCCCTGAAGGGCGAGAATGGTGTCGACAGCAGCAATCGGGCCGGTCCCGGTCAGAGCCGGGGCGGCTTTCGAATCGGCAATCTCTTCGGCCGCGAAGCTCGCGCCTCCGGCGGGCGCCGAGCGTCCGAGCCGGCGCACGGGCGATGCCGAATCCACTCTGCGGGTCGATTTGATGTCCAAGACGCGATTGTCCAATCCTGCCGATGGCCGCACCCTCGCGCGTTAAGCTTAAGAAAGCGCTAAGGCGCGCGCCCGCGGTGATAGGGATGGCCGGCGAGAATGGCAAAGGCGCGGTAAATCTGCTCGGCCAGCATTGCCCGCACCATGAGATGCGGCCAGGTCTGCGGCCCGAAAGCGAGCCGCTCCTCGGCGCCTTCGCGCAATGCCGGCGCCAAGCCATCGGGTCCGCCTATCAGAAAGGCAACATCGCGAATTCCCCGATCCCGAAGCGAGGCGAGGTGGCGCGCGAAAGCCTCGCTCGAAAGCCCCCTGCCCTTCTCGTCCAGTGCAATGCGGTGTGCGGGTTGGGCAATCCGGGCGGTCAGTTTGGCCGCTTCGGCCTCCATCCGCGCTTCGGGCGTGGGCGCGCGGGCGGTATCTACAACGACAAGATCGAACCTGGAAAATCCGAGCTTGGGACCGAGCGCAGACGCCCGCTCCCTGTAAAGATCGCACAATGTCTGTTCCGGCGCGTCACGGGTCCGGCCGACAGCGGCGACAGTGACACGCATCCGTCAGCCGAGCGAACCGGCGTGTTCGGCCAACCGGCGGTGGCTCACTTCGTCCACTGACCACATGCCTTCGAGATCGTAATAGGTGCGCACTTCGGCGCGGAAAATGTGCACCACCACGTCGCCCGCGTCGATCAGCACCCAATCGCCTTGTGGTAGGCCTTCCACGTGCGCCGTGCCGTAGCCCCATTCCTTGAGCCGCCGCGCCAGATTTTCCGCAAGCGCGGAGACGTGGCGCGCCGAGCGTCCCGTGGCGATGAGGATGGCATCCGTCAGCGAGGACCGCCCGGTAAGGTCGATCGTCACCATATCTTCGGCTTTGTCGTCGTCGAGGGTCTTTTGGATGCGCTCGAGGAGCGTCGGCTCGGCAGAAACGGAATTGGGGGAAGGACTCGATTGTACGCTGGGTTTCAGGGTCAGGGTTCGCTCCTCGGTTTGACCGGCTCCGCAATCCGCGAAAGACCGGACGGATGCGCAGGTCCCGATCTCTTCCGCAGCTGAGCCTCTCCATGGACGGATATAGTCCGCAAAGCAAAAATTACCACACTCACGCGTTTTTCGCGAGGGCGGCCTTTCTGAGGCCTGTTGCACTCACGGGGCTGCGTCTGCCGTCGAGGATCGTCCAGACGGGTGTCCGCATGACGGAAAAGTGACGGCTTGGCGGCACAAGGGCTGCACGAAAGCGCGTGGCCGCCTTGGCGTTACGGGCGGTAAGGGCGCTCCCCGGCCGGGCGACGACCGCAACCGGCAGAAGGGCGAAAATCCCCTGCCAATGCCGCCAGCGCGGCAGCTGCAACAGGTTGTCGCTTCCCATCAGCCAGACGAAGCGGAGTTTCGGGAAACGGCGTTTCAGTGCAACCAAAGTGTCGACGGTGTAGCGGGTGCCGAGTTGGGCTTCGATCCCGGTCACCTTGATGCGGGGGTGGCGCGCGAATTTTGCAGCATCGGACAGGCGCGTCTCGAAGGCCGCCATGCCGCGCTCGGGCTTCAGTGGGTTCTGGGGGCTCACCAGCCACCAGACATAATCGAGCCCGAGGCGCTCAAGTGCGAGCAGGCTCGCATGGCGATGGCCTTCATGGGCCGGGTTGAACGAGCCGCCGAGCAGGCCGATGCGCAATCCGTCCGCCACCGGCCCCGGCGGCCGCACCCAATTTGCCCGCGCGTGGATCACGGTCTCGTCTGGCCGGAGCCGCGGACGACATATTTGAAAATGGTGAGCTGCTCGACACCAACCGGCCCGCGGGCGTGCAGCTTGCCCGTGCCGATGCCGATTTCCGCACCCATGCCGAATTCGGCGCCGTCGGCAAACTGGGTGGACGCGTTGTGCATCACGATTGCCGAATCGAGCGCGGACAGAAACCGTTCCGCCACGCGCGCATCGTCCGTGATGATGCATTCGGTGTGCTGCGAACCATAGGTGGCGATGTGCCGGATCGCATCTTCCACACCGTCGACAGCGTGCACGGCGATGATGGCGTCGAGATATTCGGTCCGCCAATCCTCTTCCGTCGCGGGGATTGCGGCCGGGTAGGCAGCGCAGACCGCTTCATCGCCCCGGATTTCGCAACCCGCTTTGGCGAGATCGTCGAGAATGGGTTTCAGATGCGTGCCAAGGATGCTCGTGTCGATCAGGAGCGTCTCAGTCGCGCCGCAAATTCCCGTGCGCCGCATCTTTGCATTCAGCACGATGGCGCGCGCCATCGCGAGGTTGGCTTTCTCGTGCACATAGGTGTGGCAGATGCCTTCGAGATGAGCCAGCACCGGCACCCGCGCTTCAGCCTGCACACGCGCAACGAGACTTTTTCCACCGCGCGGCACGATCATATCGATGGCGCCATTGAGTCCGCCGAGCATATGGCCCACCGCGGCGCGGTCGGTGGTCGGCACCAGCTGGATCGCGCCCGCCGGCAGACCGGCGGCCTCCAGCCCCAGCACCAGGGCCGCGTGAATCGCACGCGACGAATAGAGCGATTCCGAACCGCCGCGCAGGATCGACACATTCCCGGACTTCAGGCACAGCGCGCCCGCATCCGCCGTCACATTGGGCCGGCTTTCGTAAATGATCCCGATGGTGCCGATGGGCGTGGCGACACGGGTGATGTCGAGTCCATTGGGGCGCTTCCAGCGCGCGAGTTCGCGTCCTACCGGATCGGGCAGCGATGCGACATCGGCAACGCCTTTGGCCATCGCTTCAATGCGTTTTGGATCGAGCTTCAGCCGGTCGAGGAGTGCGGGGCTCAGATCGCGCGCGGACGCTGCTCGCATATCCAACTCATTGGCTGCGAGAATCTGCGACCCCGCCGCTCGAATGGCATCGGCCGCCGCGAGCAGCGCCTTGTTCTTTTGGCCGGTCGAAGCCTCGCGCAATTGGACGGCCGATTCGCGTGCGGCGCGGCCCATTTCGAGCATCAGCGATTCCAGCGCGTTCGGCTCTTTCGTCTGCACGTTCATGGCGTCGCTTCTCCGAAACTGGTCAGCGCCAGATCGTCGCGATGGATCATCTCGTCGCGACCACGATAGCCGAGAATGCCCTCGATATCGACGGTGCGCCGCCCGACCAGGCGTTTCGCATCGTCATCGTTGTAACCGATCAGTCCGCGCGCAAGTTCCCGGCCGTCTTCGCTCTTCACGATCACTGCGTCGCCGCGCTCGAAATGCCCGCTGACCGATGTGACGCCCGCCGGAAGCAGACTCTTGCCCGAGCGCAACGCGCGCTCCGCCCCCGCGTCGATTACCACCGTTCCCAGCGCCGAAAGCCCGCCGGCAATCCAGCGCTTCTTCGCCTGCGCCGGACTGACGCGCGGCAGGAATATCGTCTTCCTCGCGGCGTCTGCGATGGCGCGCAAGGGATTGAGCACATGGCCGTTGGCGATGATGGTGGCCGCGCCCGCCGAGGTCGCGATCTTGGCGGCCACGATCTTGGATTCCATCCCGCCTTTGCTGAAACCCGAAACGGGCCCTTCCGCCATGCGCTCGATCTCGGGCGTGATGGCGGCGACTTCGGGGATGTGGCGCGCGTTCGGATCGCGTTGCGGATTGGCGGTGTACAGCCCGTCGATGTCGGAGAGCAGCACCAGCATATCCGCTTCCATCATGGAGGCGACGCGCGCGCCCAGACGGTCATTGTCGCCATAGCGGATTTCCGTTGTCGCCACGGTGTCGTTTTCGTTGATCACCGGCACGGCGCCGAGCGAGAGCAGGGTGGCGAGCGTCTCACGCGCGTTGAGATAACGGCGGCGCTCTTCGGTGTCTTCCAGCGTCAGAAGGATTTGCGCCACCGTGACGCCATGCACGTGGAAGGCATCGACATAGGCCTGCGCCAGCCGCACCTGGCCGACCGCGGCCGCCGCCTGACTTTCTTCGAGGCGCAAAGCTCCGGATTTGAGATTGAGCGCGCGCCGGCCGAGGGCAATTGCGCCCGAGGAGACGATCACGATCTCCTTGCCTTCCTGCTTCAGGGCAGCAATGTCGGATGCGAGGCTCGCGAGCCAATCGCGCTTCAATTGGCCGGACGCCGAATCGACTAGCAGCGCCGATCCCACCTTGACGACGATGCGCTTCGCCCCGGCAAGGTGATCGCTCACGGCGCAGCCCCATGCGCCGACGAGCCCGGCATGAGGGAAACAAAATCATCCTCACCCTGAGCTTGTCGAAGGGTGAAAGCGCCACCATCGGACGGGATCGTTCCCGAACTCACGGCGACCAGCTCCGTTCGGGGACCGATGCCTTGCGTCCTATCCCGCGTGCGGCTTGCACCTTGCGCGCGAGCACCCTCAAGACCTGGTCGACGCCCTCGCCGCTGACGCCGGACATGACGTAGACCTTGCCCCCCGACGCCTTCTCCAGACTCGCGCTTTTGCGCGCCAGCGCCGACTTCTCGATCGCGTCCGCTTTGTTGAGCACCAGGATTTCCGACTTCTCTGCCAACCCGTGCCCATAGGATTCCAGTTCGGCGCGGATGGTGCGATACGCTTTGACGATTTCGGACTGCGTCCCGTCGATCAGATGCACGATCACGCTGGTCCGTTCCGCATGACCGAGAAAGCGCACACCGAGCCCCGCGCCCTCATGCGCCCCTTCGATCAAGCCCGGCAAATCGGCGACCACGAAATCGCAGCCGGGCACGCGCACCTGCCCGAGCTGCGGGTTCAGCGTCGTGAAGGGATAATCGGCGATCTTCGGCTTGGCCGCCGAGATGCGCGCAAGGAACGTCGATTTTCCGGCATTCGGCAATCCGATCAGGCCCACATCGGCAATCAGCTTCAGCCGCAGCCAGATGGTCTTCTCCTCGGCAGTTTGGCCGGGATTGGCATGGCGCGGCGCCTGGTTGGTGGCGCTCTTGAAATGGGCGTTGCCGAAGCCGCCATTGCCGCCCTTCAGCAGCAGCACGCGCGTACCCGGCCGCCCCAAATCCGCGATCAGGGTTTCGTTGTCTTCTTCGTAGATTTGCGTCCCGACCGGCACTTTCAGGATGGCGTCCTCGCCGTTCGCGCCCGCCATGTCCTTGCCCATGCCATGGCCGCCCGATTCCGCGTAGACATGCTGCTGGAAGCGGTAATCGATCAGCGTGTTCAAATTCTCGACCGCCTCGGCCCACACGTCTCCGCCGCGTCCGCCGTCCCCGCCATTGGGACCGCCGAACTCGATGAACTTCTCGCGCCGGAACGAGATGCAGCCATTGCCGCCATTGCCCGCGCGGATATAGACCTTGGCGGAATCCAGGAACTTCATGCGGCCTTCTTTCGCGTCATGTAGGTGGCCCGGTCAAGCACGGTGACGAAGCAGCGCACCTGCCGGCCCCGTGCCACGCTATTGCTGACATCCTCGCCGCAAACGAAAAAGCCAAGCTTTTCCAGCACCCGCCCGGATGCCGGGTTGTCGTGGAACCATTTGGCGGCAAGCCAGTCGGCGCCCTTTTTTTCGAACCCGAAGGCCACGATGGCCTCTGCCGCCTCGGTGGCGTAGCCGTGGCCCCAATAGGGCTTGCCCAGCCAGTAGCCGAACTCCCAATCGCGCGACGGATGCAGGCCGCACCCGCCGATAAAGACGCCGTCCTCCTTCCGGAGGATGGAAAAAGCGAAATTACGCCCCGTGACCCAGCCGACCGACGCCGTCACCATGAAATCGCAGGCGTCGTCTTCCGTATACGGATGAGGAACGCGCGAGGTATTCTTCGCCACGTCATACTCGGCAATCAGCGGCATCATCCGGCTGATGTCCCCCGCTTTGGGCGGGCGCAAAAGCAACCTCCCGGTCTCCAGAATCGCAAACATGTTTTCCCTCACTTGCGATGCCGAGGGAGAAAAAAAAGGGAGATGGCGGACCATCTCCCTCGTATCGTTGGGCCGCCATCCAGTGGCAGCCCGCGTTCTGGCTGCCTATTCCGCCGCTTCGGCTTGCGGGACCACCGAGACAAAGGTGCGCCGCTTGAGCCCCTGGCGGTATTCGACCTTGCCGCCGATCTTGGCAAAGAGCGTGTGGTCTTTGCCCATGGCGACATTGGTGCCGGGATGGACCTTGGTCCCGCGCTGACGCACCAAGATATTGCCCGGCAGCACGACTTCGCCGCCATAGCGCTTGATGCCGAGACGCTGACTGTTGGAGTCGCGTCCGTTGCGCGAAGAGCCGCCTGCTTTCTTGTGTGCCATGGGAGTTGTCCTTAACCGCCCGTGATGTCTGTGATCTTCACGCGGGTAAGCTGCTGGCGATGGCCGCGCTTCCGATGCGTGTTCTTGCGCCGCTTCTTCTTGAAGGCGATGACCTTGGCCGCGCGGTGCTGCTCCACGATTTCGGCAGCGACCGAGGCGCCGGAAACCAGCGGCGCTCCGATGTTGGAGCCTGCCACCAGCACTTCGGAGAAGGTGATCGCAGCGCCCGGTTCGCCCACGAGCCGGTCGATTTCCAGCACGTCGCCGGGCGCGACCTTGTATTGCTTGCCGCCGGTGCGGATGACCGCGAACATGGGACCTATCCTTGAAAGCGAAAAAATGTTGCCGCCGAAGCTCAGGAGCTCCCGCGGAAAGGCGGGCAATATAGCCAGCGACCTTTGCCAGTCAACCCATTAAGACACGCTCTTGCCAGTCCGCGTGCTCACGTCTAGGCCAGAGCGATGTCCGCGATTCTAGACCGGCTTTATCATCTGCATTGGGTGACGGAGGGAGTCGCGCGTTCGGCTCAGCCCTATCTTGGCTTTTACGCTGGTTTTTTGCGCCCGCACGGATTTCTGAGCCTGATCAATTTGCGGGGGCCGAACGCCGGGTTTCGGTGGTGGCGGGCCGAGAAGCGGACGGCGGAAAGGCTCGGCATCGCCCATTTCGACGTGAAGCTGTCATCGAAATACATTCCCTCCCGTTCGAGCCTCGTGTCTCTGTTCGATGCCTTCGAGCGAGCGAAGACGCCAATGCTGTTCAAATGCAGTGGCGGCCAGGACCGTACCAGCCTTGCCGCGGCTCTTTACCTGCTGCAGCGGAATGGGCCCGAATCCCTCGAACGGGCGGAAGGTCAGTTCGCCTTCTGGCCTTATCTGCATCGGCCCAAAGCCTATCAACTCTGGCTCAAGGAGTTCCCCGCCTACGCGGTAGCCCAGGCGGGTGGGCGTCCTTTGGCGGAATGGGCCAGGACGGCTTACGACCCGAAAGCCTTCGCCGCCTATCTTGACGCGAAGGGGCTCTCCAAGAGCTATCGCGCCTTTCAGGCGGAAGGCCAGGAATGACCAGCCGGCTCGAAGTCGTCCCGGGCGTGGCCTATTGGCCTGAGCGGCTGAACCGGATCGACCAGGCCGCCCTCCTCGCCGAGGTGATGGCCCGGGTCGAAAAGGCGCCCTTTTACCGGCCAACCATGCCGAAGAGCGGCGCGCCGCTGTCGGTGGAGATGACCAATTTCGGCCCGCTTGGTTGGGTGTCCGACCAATCGAACGGGTATCGGTATGAGCCGCTCCATCCGGTGACGGGCGCCCCCTGGCCGGACATTCCTCCGCGGCTGCTTGAGCTTTGGGACGAGACAACCCGATACACCGCCCCGCCGGAGGCCTGTCTGGTCAATCTCTATCGCGCCGATGCCAAAATGGGTCTGCATCGCGATGCGGACGAGCAGGCCGATGACGCGCCGGTCCTGTCCGTGTCGCTCGGCGATAGCGGCATCTTCCGCTTTGGCGGCGCTACGCGGCGCGGGGCGACAGCAACGCTCAAGCTATGTTCCGGTGACGTGCTGATGTTCGGAGGTCCGGCGCGGGCGATGTATCACGGGATTTCGCGCATTCTGGCCGGAAGCAGCAGCCTCCTTGCCGGCGGCGGCCGGATCAATCTGACGCTACGGCGTGTGACCCTACCCCCCAAAAACACGGCGACCGGTTAGGGGGCTAACCGGTCGCCGAATGCGCTTATACGCGCTGGATGCCGGGAGGGGATGACCGGCACCCTGGAGACGGCATTCGGTTTGCGAGCGGGGGGGCATGCAAACCAAACGCTTTGTCGTCCCACCGATGTTAAGTATATGCACGGAAGACACAGGTTTCAATATTCGCGACGGTAAAAGTGAAAAATAACTTGATATTAATGGACAGTGCTATTTTAGCCACTGCGGGCCTCAGGGAATTTCCGGCCGGTTTTGCCACCAAGACGCTGAACACGCTACCTAATTCTCTATCGAGCGAATATCAAGGCTCGCGGGTGAGGGCTTCCTGCCACGCTTGAGCCTTCGTGGCTAAGGCCGCGCCAGAGCGGGCCAAAATCACGTCACGCCGACGTCGCCCGCGGTCAGATCGATGCAAAGCTTCGCGAGGCGGAGCAACTCTTCCACCTCGTCTTCGGTGATGATCAAGGGCGGTGCGAGCACCATGGTATCGCGGATGGCGCGCATCACGAGCCCGTTGCTGAAGCAATGGTCGCGGCAGGTGGTCCCGACCTCGCGCTCCTTGGGGAAGGAGCGGCGTTCGGATTTGTTCTGGACCAGCTCCATCGCCGCGAGCAAGCCTATGCCCCGCACTTCCCCGATCAATGGGTGATTTGAGAATGTCTCCTTCATCCGGCGCTGAAAATAGGGACCGATGCTCTCTCTGACGCGGGCGACGACCCCTTCCCGCTCCAGCACTTCGAGGTTCTTCAGCGCAACCGCGCACGCCACGGGGTGGCCGGAATAGGTATAGCCGTGCACCAACTCTTCTTTGGCGTGCGCAATCGCATCGCCCATCCGTGCGCCGAGCGACACCGCCGAAATCGGCTGGTAGCCCGACGACAAGCCCTTCGCCATGGTGATGATGTCGGGTTCGAGGTTGTAGCTGAAGCTTCCGAACCATTCGCCGGTGCGGCCGAACCCGGTGATGACTTCATCGGCATGCAAAAGGATGTCGTATTCTTTGCAGATGCGCGAGATTTCCGGCCAATAGGTCTTAGGCGGCACGATCAGCCCGCCCGCACCCTGCACCGGCTCGGCGGAAAAAGAGGCGATGCGGCCGGGTCCAATAGCCCGGACGATCTTCTCGGTCTCCTGCGCGATCAGAAGACCGAATTCGTCCGGCCCGATGTCGCCGTGACCCGCCGCCTTTGCGCCGTACCAATAGGGCGTGGGCACTTTCTCGAAGCCGGGAAACGGGAGATCCCATTGCGGATGCAAGGGAGTCAGCCCCGAAAGCGAGGCCGCCGCCATGGTGACGCCGTGATAGGAGAGCGCCCGTGAAAGGTGGAGCTTCTTCTCCGGCCTTCCTTTCAGATTCCAGTAATAGCGGATGAGCTTCAGCGCGGTGTCGTTGGCCTCCGATCCGGAATTGGCGAACAGCACATGCTGATGTCCTTCCGGCAGAAGGGTCGTGAGCTTCCCCGCCAATTCGGCGGTCCACGGATTGGTCGTCTTGAAGAAGTGGTTGTAATAGGGAAGCGTCTCCAGCGCTTCGCATCCGGCACGCGCCAATTCCTTGTTGCCGTAGCCGAGCTGCACGCACCACAGCCCCGACATGCCGTCGAGCAGCCTCTTGCCGTCGGAATCCCAGAGATAGATTCCTTGGCCCCGCGTAATCACGCGCACGCCTTCGCGATTCAGCGCGTCGGTCTGGGTAAAGGGATGGATGTGGTGCTCGGCATCGAGCGCGCGCCAATGCGCGGTCTGATTGCCGGGTCTCGGCGGGGCTTTCTTTGCGCGAACCATGCAGGGCGCCCTTCGGGGGATATGATGTGAGCCGCCGCCCGGACCGGACGGCGGAGGATGTACGCAGCGGGATGGAATTGTATCCGAGAGGCGGGGCGCGAATGAACCCGGCGGGCGATTACTGCCAGGAGTATTCCATGCCTTTGCGCCGGGCCGCCTTCGGCGCGGGGGCGGCTACCTGCGGAAGCTCTGCCAGCGATCCGCCGAAATGGCGGCCTTGGCCGAATTGGAACCCCAAATCCTTGCAAAGCTGCAATCTTTCGGGGCTGTCGATCCATTCGGCGATGGTTTCGATCTGGAGGTCGGCGCAGGTGCCGAGCACACTCTTGAGCAGCGCATCCTCGCGCGCGGATTTGCCCAGCCGTTGCACCACGGCGCCATCCATTTTTACGAAATCCACCGTGAATGCGTGGAGATATTGCAGCGACGCGGCGCCTGCGCCGAAATCATCGATGCCGACGCGATATCCCATCTTGCGCAAACTCTGGATGGCTTTGTCGGCCGCGGCCAGGTCCGGCATCTCCGCGCTCTCGGTGATTTCAATCAGCACGCGTTTGGCGAAAGCGCGTTTCTTCGCGAAAAAGCCGGAAAGCACCGCGAACGCGGACGGATTGGCGATGCTCTTTCCGGAAACATTGATGGCAATGGAAGCGGTCACCGACGCATTGCCCTCGAGCACACCCAGGGTTTTGACCGCAACGGCGAGGTCGAAGGGATCGGTGAGGCCCAGATGTTCGGCGAACTTGATGGTTTCGCCGGGGCTTTGTCCCGGCTCGAATCGGGTCAGCGCCTCGAAATGGCCGGTCACTCCGGTCTTGAGGTTCACGATCGGCTCATAGGCGAGATCGAACGCACTATCCGAGACGGTGGTGTTGAACGCCTCCGCACGGGCGATGGTCTCCTCCATCATGCGCTCGAAGGTTTCCGTCAGGTCCGATGTGGGCGTCGTCTTGATCTTGCCTTCCGCGAACCGTCCGATCACATAGCGCAATGCCAAGACACTTTGTTCGGGCGAAAGATTGCGGCCTTTGAGCGAGACGATGACTTCGTCCATCGTCAGGCTGTCGAGGCCTTTTTGGTGCACGGCGCCCTGTATGTTTTCGGCCAGCATGCGTGCGGCGTGCGGGTCTTCCGTCAGAACGCCGAATCGTGTGCCTGAGAGCCGTGCCGCGGCAATGGTGTCCATCGCGGCAACCTTCGCGCCGATGCCGGCCAGCAGATCGGCGGCTTTCCCGGCCGGCAGTTTGGTGCATATCTCGGGCAGGTTCGGAACATTCACCATGGCCATGGCGCCCCTGCCGCCGGCGCTTTCGGCCGCCGCCTCCACGAAGGCGTCCATATCGGAAAGTCCGGTTTCCTTGTCGATGCCCACACCGAGCGAGCCACGTTTGCCGGGTTTCACCAACGTGCAGGAGATGCGGTCGGCTTCCGGCAGAAAGCACATCGAGAGCGATGCCTTCTCTCCCGAGGCGAGCGTAACGGGCTCCGGTCCGACCCGGCCGCCGGGCTTCAGTCCGCGCACGATGTTGGAAAAGCGGGCTTGTTCACCCGGATGGAACAACAATGCCGCTTTTTCGCCGATCAGGTTGTGCCGTTTCGAAAAAGCGCTGGTTGCGCCGGTCGCGAACAGGGTCGTCCCGGTATTGTCGACCTCGAAAAGAAGGTCGGCGCCGGCGAAGGCGAAAGCCAAAAGGCGAATGGGCTCAATCACACGGCCGCTCCAGAAGGAGGCTTATGTGACATGGAACTCTTTAGGACATCATGAATGCTGACCGGATTCGGTATGAGGCATGGTGCCTTACATAATCGGTTTTATTGACTTTTTTTCCTCAACCGGCGGCAGCGAAGCCATCTCCCTCAGGCGCTTGTGGGTTCGTGCAGCCTCGCCGAAAGCGGCGAAAATCGCCCGGCTGACCGGGTTTTCCGCGTGCCGCCATTCGGGATGCCATTGCACGCCGAACAGGAAGCCAGGGGCCGAATCCATGCTTACCGCTTCGATGGCGCCATCCGGGGCTTCCGCCTCGATCCGCAGCGAAGGAGCCAATCGGTCGATGCCCTGGCCGTGCAGCGAATTCACCGGGAAAGATCGGCCCTGCGCATATTCCGGCAGCAATTCTTCCAGCAGGCCGCCGGGCGCGACGCGCACCTCGTGCACAGGACCATAGGCTTCTTCCAGGTTTTCCTTGCGCTCCCCCACACGATGATCCGAGAAACCCGCAACCTCATGCAGATGCTGATGCAGGGTTCCGCCAAAAGCGACGTTGAGCTCCTGAAAGCCACGGCAGATACAGAGGATGGGAATGCCCGCCGCCTCCGCCGCGCGCATCAGCGGGAGCGCGGTTGCATCGCGCGCTTCGTCCAGCAGCGTGTGGCGCCGCGGGGCCGCGCCGCCATAGCGATGTGGCGCCACATTGGACGTG
The DNA here is from genome assembly GCA_964494505.1 of uncultured Bordetella sp. Classification (GTDB taxonomy): domain Bacteria; phylum Pseudomonadota; class Alphaproteobacteria; order Micropepsales; family Micropepsaceae; genus CAIYRG01. The sequence continues at coordinate 70,728 of CAZBRO010000023.1, read as the reverse complement.
GATCCGGTGAAGAGCAGCCCGTCCACGGCGGCAAGGATGTCCTGTGGCTCGAGCGGAGGGTCCAGCACCGGAATGAGCAGGGGCAACGCGGCTGCGCCGTCGCGTACCGCGTCGATGTATTTCTCGCCCACCATGTGGAACGCGTGATCGCCGATCCTCTTGCGGTCCGAGACGATGCCGACGATGGGGAGGGGCGGTCTCATGGCGAAAAATCTATCGCCCGGCTTCCGGCGCTGCTAGCGGCCATTCCTCTTGAACGGGCTCAAATCGTCGATCACGAACAGCCGGGCGGGGATATCGGCTGCCTCGCGCATATCGCTGAGGACGACCATCGTACGCGCGCCCTGCGCGTCGATCACCTCCCATTGGCGAAGCTCCAGGCTCCCGCCGGAATCGGCAAAAGTCAGAGTGATGGTCCCAACGGCGGGGCCCGCGCTCTCGCGGGCGGTGACCGCCACTGCGCCGGCCTCCCGTTTCAGGGCCGAGATGTGGGAATCGTTGGCGAGGTCGATGTTGTCGCTGAGCAGCAGCCGCAAGGGTGAATTGAGGATGGGGTATCTGTCGGTCGTCTTGAGTTGGCTATTCTCGACCGCGACCGTGGTTCCATCGGCGACGATGAGGTTCGGATTGGGTTTCTGGTATTCGAACCGCACGCGCCCGGGCTTTCTCAGGTAGAACATGCCCTGTTCCGACCGTCCGTCGGCGCTCACCTGGGTGAAGCGGCCCTCCACGCTCTTGATGGTGTTGAGGTAGGCCGAAATGCGCTTGAGATCGGCTCTCTGCTCATCGCTGAAGACGGGCCGCACCGGACCGGCACCCTCATGGGCGGGCGAGCCCGCGAGGGCCGGGGCTGCTGCCGCGATCAACGCCGTGAAAAGGGCGGAAACGAGGGCTTTGCGCATGTTCATCCTGCTTAAGAGCACTTTATGGCGGAAAAAAGGGACGCCATGATGGCATATAGGTCCCATTCGCCTCGTGAAAAATAATCCTCGAAAGACAGCGTCGTTCCATGCCGTCCCTGACCGCCACCGATCCCAACTCAGCCGAGCCTTACGGCCACATCGCCGTGATCGGAGCGGGCGCCTGGGGAACGGCGCTCGCGATTGTCGCTGCGGCGCGAACCAAGGTGCTGCTGTGGGCCCGGGAGCGCGAGGTGGTCGATGCCATCGCCCGCACGCGAGTGAACGGCTTGTTCCTCCCCAGCATCCTTTTGCCCGAAAGGGTGGAAGCCATTGGCGATATCGCGCGCGCGGCCACCGCCGATGCGGTGTTGCTGGTGGCGCCCGCACAGCATGTACGCAGCGTCCTCTTATCGTTGCAGCCGGTTCTGAAACCGAAGGTCCCCGTCGTGCTCTGCGCGAAGGGAATCGAAACCGGCAGCGGCCTTCTCCTCAGCGAAGTGCTGACGGACGTCCTGCCGGAAGCCGAACCCGCCATGCTGTCGGGGCCGTCTTTCGCCCGCGATGTGGCGCGGGGGTTGCCAACGGCGGTCACCATCGCGGCGCGGGAGGCAGTAGCGGTTCGGCTGCAGGCGAGCCTCGGCCAAGCCTGGTTTCGCCCCTATGTCAGCGAAGACGTGGTGGGCGTGGCTCTGGGGGGGGCTGCGAAGAATGTCTACGCCATCGCCTGCGGCATGGTGGAGGGTGCGGGCTTCGGCGAAAGCGCGCGGGCGGCGGCCATATCGCGCGGCTTTGCGGAACTCCTGCGGCTGGGCGCGGCGCTGGGCGCGCGCTCCGAGACGCTGATGGGGCTTTCGGGCCTCGGCGATCTTGTCTTGACGGCCACGAGCTTCAGCTCGCGCAATTTCTCGTTTGGCGTGGCACTCGGCAAAGGCGCGAAGGTTCAGGATATTTCCGGCGCCGGGCATCCCTTGGCGGAAGGCGCGGCAACGGCGCCGGCTCTCATCGCCCGCGCCCGACGGCACGGTGTCGAGCTTCCCATCGCCGAAGCGGTTGCCGCCGTGCTTGCGGGTGAGCTTAACGTTCGCGACGCCGCCGAGCGGCTTCTGTCGCGGCCCCTGAAACCGGAAGTGAGGTGAGCCATGGCGTATTGGCTGTTCAAGACCGAGCCCGAGACCTGGTCCTGGGAGATGCAGAAGAAAAAGGGTGCCAAGGGCGAACCCTGGAGCGGCGTGCGCAATTTCCAGGCCGCCGCCAATATGAGGGCCATGAAGAAAGGCGAGCTCGGCTTCTTCTACCATACGGGCGAGGAGAAGCAGATCGTCGGCATTGTCGAAGTGATCGGCGAGTACCGGAAGGATCCCACCGATGAGACCGGCCGCTTCGGGCTCGTCGATGTGCAAGCCGTGAAGGATGTGCCCAAGCCCGTGACGCTGGCGACGATCAAGGCCGATCTCGCATTCGCCGATATGGTGCTGGTGAAATATTCGAGGCTCTCGGTGCAGCCGGTGACCGACGAGCAGTGGAAGCGCATCTGCAAGATGGGCGGCCTGTGACGGCGATTTTTCTCTGCCGTATCGAGCAGCTTTCCGATCCCGGCACCTGGAACGTGGTGCTGGGACAGGGCGAGGACGAACTCGACATCGTCATCGTGCAGACCAGCGGTGCGCGCCATGCCTATGTGAATTGCTGCCCGCACCAGTTCATTCCGCTGGAGACGTTTCCCAACCATTTCCTGACCGAGGACGGGAAATATCTTCTCTGTTCGGGGCATGGCGCGCGGTTCGAGCTCGCGACGGGGGCGTGTTACAGCGGCCCTTGCCTCGGACAGGGTCTCGACCGGCTCGTCATCGAAGAAAGAGACGGCGCGATCTATCTGGCCGAACCCCTTGCGCCCGCCGAAATCGCACGCAGCAAACGCGCTGCTCGAAGGTGGTGATTACTGCTGGCGCGCTTCGCGAACGTCAAACAGGAACCGCGCGGCGAGGAACCCGAGGAACGCGCCTGCAAACTGCGCGGCAATGAAGATGGGTGCGTCGGCGGGCCTGATTCCGGCGAAACTCGGCGTCAGGGCGCGGGCCAAGGTCACCGCCGGATTTGCAAACGATGTCGAGGCCGTGAACCAATAGGCGCCGGCGATATAGAGCGCGACCGCGCCGGCCACGGTTTCGCGCGGGCGCCCCTTGGTCCCGGCAATTGCGAGAACCAGCCCAAAGGTTGCAACACCTTCCGCGAGCGCTTGCCCGAAGCCGGTGCGCACCTTGATGCCCCACGCAAACAGCGGCTCGCCGAACATCGCGTGGGCGAGCCATACGCCAGCAATTCCGCCCGCGACCTGAGCCAGCACATACAGAAGTGCGCGCTTGCCCAATGGCTTTCCGTCCCGGGCGACAACCATCGTCACCGCGGGATTGAAATGGGCGCCGGATATGGGAGCGAACACCACGATCAGAACGAACAGCATCGCGGCCGTTGCGGCCGTGTTGCAGAGAAGAGCGAGCGCCGCATCGTGCGTCAGCCGCTCCGCCATGATGCCCGATCCCACCACCGCGGCGAGCAGAAGAGCGGTGCCCAACGCTTCGGCGGCAATCGCCTTACCAAGCGGAGGGGGTTCAGCCCTCATGGCGGCCGATATTGTCCATCTCGGTCTTGAGCGCCAGCCGGCTCAGGCGCGGTATCGGGAGATTCCGGAAAATATCGATACGGTTGCGTATCTGCCGGAACACTTCGAGGAAGAAGGCCCGCTGTTCGACCTCGCGGCCCTGGAATGCGGCCGGGTCGGGAAAGCTCCAGTGCGCCGTGATCGGCTGTCCCGGCCATACCGGGCAGACTTCACCCGCCGCCGAATCGCAAACCGTGATCACGAAATCCATCTTGGGCGCATCGGGCCTGGCAAATTCGTCCCAGCTCTTGGAGCGCAAGCCGCCCGCCGGCAGATGCGCGAGCTTCAACGTGTCGAGCGTCATCGGGTGGATAGCGCCCTTGGGATGGCTGCCCGCGCTGAAGGCTTGGAAGCGGTCGCCCGAAGCGGTGTTGAGGTAGGCCTCCGCCAGCACGGAACGCGCCGAATTGCCGGTGCATAGAAACAGTACGTTATAGGGCGCTGTCCCGCTCATGCCGCGCAACAGCGTACGTCGATGTTGCAGATTTCGGGTTTCCCGCCGCAGCAATCCTCCATCAAATAGGCGAGGAGCGCGCGCATGGCGGGAAAATTCGCGGCATAGATGATGTTGCGGCTTTCGCGGTGCTGATCGATGAGACCAGCCTGCTCCAATTCCTTCAGGTGGAACGACAGCGTCGGCGGCGGGACCTTCAGGCGCGCTGCGATGCTGCCGGCCGTGCGCCCCTCCGGCCCGGCGGCCACGAGGTGACGGAACACCGCAAGACGGGTTTCCTGGGCGAGGGCGGAAAGGGCCGCGATGACCTGCCGTGATTTCATAATTCGAGAAATATAAAAAGAAGAGCGGCGCGTCAAGAGCAGGCGTAATGCGACTCCTGAAATCAGGATTGCGAGGTCATTGCGTCACCAGGCCTACGCCGTAACTCGCGACCAGCGAACCCGCCACCAGCCGCCAGCCATCAACCAGCACGAAAAAGATCAGCTTGAACGGCAGTGAAATCACAACCGGCGGCAGCATCATCATGCCCATGGACATCAGGATCGAGGCCACCGCCATGTCGATGATCAGGAACGGCACGAACAGCAAGAACCCGATCTCGAAGGCGCGCTTCAATTCGGACAGCATGAAGGCGGGAACCAGCGCCTGAAGCGGGGCTCCCTCCACCGATGCCGGTGCGGGCGCACGTGCCATATCGACGAACAGAGCGAGGTCTTCGTTGCGGGTATGGGCGCCCATGAATTTCTTGATCGGGCTCGCCGCGCGCGTCAGCGCTTCGTCGGTCGTGATCTGCTGCGCGGTCAAGGGCTGGACGGCGTTCTGGTAGATGTCGGTGAAGGTCGGCGCCATCACGAAAAAGGTAAGGAAAAGCGCAAGGCTCACGATGACGCTGTTGGGCGGGCTCTGCTGGATGCCGATCGCCGTCCGCAAGAGCGACAGCACCACGACGATGCGCGTAAAGCAGGTCGTCATGATGAGGATGGATGGCGCGAGGGAAAGAATCGTGACCAGACCTACGATCTGCATCAGGCGTTCGGTCATCTGCCCGCCGCCCGTGAGATCGAGCGTGATGCCCTGGCCGGCCGCACCTGCCGCCGCGGCGGTCCCCGCCTGGGCGGCTTCCGCGAGCGAAGGCGCAAACACGACGCCTGTCAGAAACAAGACTCTCAGCAGCCAAAGCATCGAATTGCGATAGGTCATATAGCGGTGTCCGTTCGTTTTGCGGGCGCAATCGGGATGACGCTTGCCCCTTGCGGCGCAGTCACCAGCACGTGCTCGGTACCGTCGCAACGCACGATGAAAAGGCGGTGGTTCTTGCCGAGCATCAAGGTCTCCACCACCGCGAGCCTGCGCCCCGCGCCGCCTGCGATGCCGGGAAGCCCGAAACGTCGGATCGCGATGCCGGCCCCACCCACGAGTGCAAGCACCAGCGCAAGCGCGCCGAAATAGCGAAAGGCATCGGTGATATCCATGAGACGCTGAACCTCTTGCCGGGCTTCATGGGAGGCGCTTAGGCAAATTTCGCCTACCCTTCGCTCGCCGGGCGAGGGCCATACTGGGTTCGCATGCTTAATCGCGCGTAAACGCACCCGGCAAAATTTTCTCAGCGCTATGCGCGCGAATTAAGCTGCGATTAAGCATGAGCCGCGATGCTGCTTGGCAGGACGGATTTTCCGCCAGGAGCAAATCCATGGATTTGAACGGGGTGCCGCTATTTTCGCTGCTGTCGGGGCGGATGTCGTGGCTGTCGGCGCGCCAATCGGTACTGGCGGAAAACGTCGCCAATGCCGACACCCCCGATTACACCGCGCGCGATTTGAAGCCGATGGACTTCGAAAATCTTGTCGCCAATGCGGCGGGTAAGAATTCGGGCACCGGTCTTTCCACCACCAATGTCCGCCACATCGAAATCCGTCCGCCTGCGGCAAGCGGCTTCGATGCCGAGGACGCGGAAGGCGAGGGCGGCTCGCCCGGCGGCAATGCCGTCTCCATCGAACAGGAAATGATCAAGCTCTCCGATACCCAGATTCAATATCAAACCGCGGCCAATCTCTATCAGAAGGCCGTCAACATGTTCCGAACCGCGTTGGGCTCGCGGTCGGGCTGAGGAATCGCATCATGGATTTCACGACTTCGCTTTATATCGCGGCGGCGGGTTTGCGAGCGCAATCGGGCCGCATGCGCATCATCTCGGAAAATCTTGCCAATGCCGATTCGGTTTCGGCATCGGCCAACGGCCAGCCCTATCGCCGGAGAATCGCCACCATAACGACCGAATTCGACCGCGAACTGAACGCCAATGTGGTCAAGCTCGGCGATCCGGTATCGGACCAATCCGAGTTCCGCACACAATACGATCCGGGCAATCCGGCTGCCGACAAATTCGGCTATACGCATCTGCCCAACGTCAATGCGCTGGTCGAAATGATGGACATGCGCGACGCGCAGCGCTCCTACGAAGCCAATCTGCAGGTGATGGAAGGCGCGCGCTCCATGCTGGCGCGCACCGTCGATCTCCTGCGCCGCTGAGGATCTGATCCATGGCCATAAGCTTTGTCGCCGCCAATGCCGCCTACCAGGCTGCCGCTCGTGTCGGGGGTGCGGCTACCGCCGATGCCGTCGCGCAAGGCGCGGGCGCAAACTTCTCCGACGCGCTCGCCTCGGCGATGAAGGACACGGCCGCCACCATGCGCGCGGGCGAAACCGCGGCAGCCCAAGGCGCCGCCGGCCAGGGCGACGTGGTCCAGGTGGTGAATTCGGTGACGGCCGCCGAGCTGACGTTGGAGACAGTGGTAGCGATCCGCGACCGCGTGATTTCTGCCTATCAAGACATCATGAAGATGCCGATTTGAAGGAACACGTATGACCGGCGCCGACACTTTGGACTTTGCCCGCGAGTCGATCTATCTGCTGATCGAGCTTGCCGCGCCTTCCATGATCACCGCCCTCGTGGTCGGCGTGGTCATCGGTTTGCTGCAGGCACTCACTCAGATCCAGGAAATGACCCTCGTCTTCGTGCCGAAGATTCTCGCGATATTCTTTGTGCTCCTGATCGCGCTGCCTTTCGCGGGCGAGGCGATGGCCACCTATATGGACAATGTCGCGGCTCGGATCGCGCAGCCTTGAGCGATGAAGGCTTGATACGGGCGCCGGCAAGCGGGGGAGGAAAATGACGATCATCCTGCCGCACATGCAGGGCCTGGTGCTGGCCTATATGCTCACCTTTTCGCGGGCGGGCGCCATGATCATGCTTCTGCCCGTGATTGGCGATGCCGGCGTGCCCGCGCGCGTGCGGCTCGCCTTTGCACTCGCGGTATCGGCAGCACTCGTCTCGGTCACGGCGCATTACTACCCTACCGAGACGCCGCCGCCGGCCGAACTCGCAGCCCTGATCGCGCGCGAAACCACCGCCGGCGTGCTGGTCGGCAGCATGGCGCGGCTGATCATGAGCGTGCTCGAAACCGCAGGCAGTTTGATCGCGGTCCAGACGGGCCTGGCCTTTGCCACCACATTCGATCCCGGCCAGAGCACGCAAACCGCCATGGTCTCGACATTCCTGTCGCTGATCGGCGCTCTCCTGGTTTTCGAATCGGGGTTGCACCATCTCGCCATCGGCGCGATTGCGGGGTCCTACACGCTGCTTCCGCCGGACCAGATTCTGCCCGCCGGCGACATGGCGGAGATGGCCCTCAGACTGGTGAGCGGCTCCTTCGCGCTCGGGCTGCAATTGGCGGCGCCCTTTCTGGTCTTCGGCCTTCTGATCTATGTGACCCTTGGCGTGCTCTCGCGCCTGATGCCGCAGCTCCAGATATTCTTTCTCGCGATGCCCGTGAACATCCTCTTCGGCTTTGTGCTTCTGATGCTGTTCCTCGGCGTGATGATGACGACCTTCCTCGACTATTTCGCCCAGCAAATGCGCGTTCTGACCGGCTAAGCGATGGCCGACGATCGCGACGACGCACAACGCACCGAAGAACCTACACAAAAGCGCCTCGACGAGGCGCTCAAGCAGGGCGATGTCGTCAAGAGCATGGACTTGGCGACTTTCGTCATGATGGCGGGCGGGACGCTCGCGGTCGTGCTCTTCGCGCAATCGGCGGCCCGGCAGTTCGCAACGACGTTCACCATCTTCCTGCAAGACCCCGCCCAGATGTCGCTCGATTCGGCGGGGGCATCCGCGCTGCTGAAGAAATGCGTCTACGGTTTCTTCGCGGTGGTCGGGCCGTCCTTCGGCCTGATGGTGGTGGCCGCGCTCAGCGGCCATCTGCTGCAGCATCGTCCCTTTTTTGCGGCCGATAAGATCAGGCCCGATTTCTCCAAATTGTCTCCGATGGCCGGCTTCAAGCGCATGTTCGGCCTCGACGGTATGGTTAATCTGGTCAAGGGCGTCGCCAAGATCGTGTTGGTGGGCTTTGCCGCGTTTCTCGCGGTCCGGCCCGATTTCGGACGCCTCGGCTCGGCGCTCGACATGGACGCGGCCGGAATGGCGGCGTTCGCACTCGCGCTGATCGGAAAGGTGCTGCTCGCCTCCCTTATCGTGCTCGCGGCCATCGGCGCGCTCGATTTTGTCTATCAGCGCCAACGCTTTTTCGCCCGCCACCGCATGACGCGGCAGGAATTGAAGGACGAGGTCAAGCAGAGCGAAGGCGATCCGCAGGTCAAGGCGCGAATCCGTCAGATACGCCTGGAGCGGTCCAAGAGGCGGATGATCGCCGCGGTCCCCGAGGCCAGCGTGGTTATCGTCAATCCGACGCACTATGCGGTCGCATTGAAGTACGAATCAGGCAAGATGGCTGCGCCGGTCTGCGTCGCCAAGGGAATGGACCATCTGGCGCTCACGATCCGGAAAGTGGCCGAAGAAAATGGCGTGCCAATCGTCGAAAATCCGCCGCTCGCGCGTGCACTTTATGCCGCGGTCGATCTGGACGAACCGATCCCGCCGGAACACTACAAGGCCGTCGCTCAGATCATCGGCTATGTCATGCGTCTGGCCAGCCGGAACAGCTTCTGGCGAAATTAGGTGCATGTCCCATTGGATTCCGCTGCTGCAAAGGCTTCGGCGGACTTGCGCATCAGCCCGCCATGGCATTAGCAAAGGCGGGTTGACAGGTGGGCCAAGGTTGGGGGCGTCGCCGCTCAACGCATCCACTGAAGGGGGGGTAATGTGACGGAGGTCGCCGCCCTGCTAAGCCGCAACTTCTCGCCGCGCGAGCCGGGAGGGATTTCGCGGCTGGCCGCTCTTTTCTTCTTCATCGTTGCGGTCGTCGGCGCGGGTGCGCTCCTGTTCGTGCCCGAGGCGGCGCGCTGGGCGGGGGCCGCGCTTCTGGCCCTCGTCGGCCTTGGCGGTGTCTTTCTGATTGTGGCTGCCTGGCCGAAGAATTCCCCGGATATCGATGATGCGCGGCTTGCAGCCGCCGCTGCGGCATCCTCCAATGTCGCCTGGGCGGTGACGGCGCGGGACGGCTCGGTGCTCGATTGCAACGTCGCCTATCGCTTCCTTGCGGGCGCGGGCGAAGGCGAACCCCCTGCTCCGCCACAGCTCGCGTTTCCCGGGGAAGTCCCGGCCGCAGCTCTTTATCGCCTCGCACGTGCTGCCAATGAGGGGCGCGCGCGGGAAGAGAATTTCGAATCCGAAACGGGGCAAAAGCTCACGGCGGCGGTGCGCGCGCTTAAAGGCGGCGAAGCGGCATGGTGGTTTACGCCGCTGCTTCCGGAAGCCGCACCCCCCAAGGGTTCGATCGAGAAGAAAACTCCGTCGCCGCTCATCCGTTTTGCCGATTTCTTCCGCAACGCTCCCATGGGCGTCGCGGTGAGCGAGGCCGCCGGCGCTATCGTCGAAGCAAACGCCAGCTTTGCCGTTTTCTTCGCCCTTCCGGGACAGACCGCCGGGATCAGGCTGGACGGCCTCGTCGCCGAGAGCGAACGCGACGCCGTTCTTGCGCTGGTAGCCCGCGCCGCCGAAGGTGACGTCAGCCACGCGCCTGTCGAAATTCATTGCACTGCTCCGGGTGCGGTGCGCGAACGGTCAGCGCAGCTGTTTGCGAGCCCCTTCATGCCGGGCGCTGACGGCGAGGCGCGCGCGATTGTCTACGCCGTCGACACTTCCGAGCAGAAGGCGCTCGAGACCCAGTTCGCCCAGTCGCAGAAGATGCAGGCGATCGGCCAATTGGCGGGCGGTGTGGCGCACGATTTCAACAATCTCCTGCAGGCCATCATGGGCAATTGCGATCTGCTTCTGATGCGCCATCCGGCGGGCGATCCGTCCTTCGCCGAAATCAACGAGGTGCGGCAGAACTCGGTGCGCGCGGCAGGTTTGGTGCGCCAATTGCTTGCCTTCTCGCGCCAGCAGACACTGCAGCCCAAAGTGCTCGATCTTTCCGAGACGCTGACGGAACTGTCGCATCTGCTCAGGCGGCTGGTGGGCGAACGCATCGCGCTTTCCGTCGTGCACCCGCCGGACCTCTGGCAGGTCAAGGCCGATGAGGGGCAATTGTCGAATGCGGTGATGAACCTGGTCGTCAACGCGCGCGACGCCATGCCGGAAGGCGGCAAGGTCACCATCCGCACGTCCAACGTGACTTTTTCCGAGCCGCAGCCGATCGGCACGGGCTTCATGCCGGCCGGCGATTATGTGCGCATCGAGGTGGCCGATACGGGCGCCGGGATTCCCAAGGAAAACCTCACCAAGATTTTCGAACCCTTCTTCACCACAAAGCCGGTAGGCCACGGAACTGGGCTCGGTCTTTCGACGGTCTATGGTGTGGTGAAGCAGACGGGCGGCTTCATCACGGTCGACAGCGAACTGGGCCAGGGCGCCATGTTTCATGTCTATCTGCCCCGGCATATCGCGGCGGCTGAGGCTGCCCCGGCGGCGGCCGAAGTCGCGCCCGCCCGTGACGTCACCGGCCAGGACACGATCCTTCTGGTCGAGGACGAAGACGCGGTGAGGAACTTTGCCGCGCGCGCCTTGAGACTGCGCGGCTACACCGTGCTCGAAGCCTCGGGCGGGGAGGCAGCACTCGACATCGTGCGCGAGCGCGATGGGGCGATCGATCTTCTGATCACCGATGTGGTGATGCCGAGCATGGATGGCCCGACATTGGTGCGCGCGGCCCGCCGGCTGCGTCCCCAGATGCGCATCATCTTCATGTCGGGCTATGCGGAGGATGCTTTCCGCCGCAATGAGGAGAAGGCGGAGGACCTGCATTTCCTGCCCAAGCCCTTTGGGCTGAAGCAGTTGGCTAACAAAGTGAAGGACGTGCTGTCGGGCGCGCGGCCTGCGGGCAGCTCCTCGTCGATGCACGAGACCGGAACGTAAGCGGCTATTTCGTCTCGCCCTCGATCTGTTGCTTGGCGACTTCCAGCAGCTCTTCCATTTTGCGCCGGAGCATGTGGTCGGAGATCGTCACGCCGCGCGCGTCGAGGTCGCGGCGGATTTTGTCGAACACGTCGTGGTCGCCCGCCCGCTCGAATTCGGCTGCCACAACCTCCTTCGCATAGGCATCGGCGGCCCCCCCGGTGACCCCCAATTCGGCGGCGGCCCAAAGTCCTAACAACTTGTTGCGCCGGGCGAAGACTTTGAAGCGCAGCTCCTCGTCATGGGCCCATTTGGCTTCAAAGCCTTTTTCCCGCTTGTCGAACGATCCGGACATTCTCTAACCCTCTGACTTTGCTCTATTCTTGGCGCCATCTTCGCGCTTTCGCGCGGGACAATAGCGTGCTCCGCCTCGTTGCGCGACACCCGCGACGCCACAGCGGCGGCCGAAGGGTAACATTGCCCGGGGGGCCTCCCATCCGCTAAGTTCGGTTTCAAACGGGGTCTGTCGTCTTTTGCGGCGACGCGCCCCGTTGCCATTTCGACGCGGGCGCGCGTCCTTGGGGCCTGGGCTCCCTGTCAGGCCGGCGAACGCGAAGGTACGGTTCCATGAAACGGCGCAGAACGATTTACGAGGGCAAGGCCAAGATTCTCTATGAGGGGCCGGAGCCGGGCACGCTGATACAATATTTCAAGGACGATACCACCGCGTTCGACGCGAAGAAGCGTGCCGTGCTGGAAGGCAAGGGCGTGCTCAACAACCGCATCTCGGAATATCTCATGACGCAGCTCGCCGGGATCGGCGTGCCCACCCATTTCGTGCGCCGGCTGAATATGCGCGAGCAGCTGATCAAGGAAGTGGAGATCATTCCCTTGGAAGTGGTGGTGAGGAACGTCGCGGCGGGATCGCTGTCCACGCGCCTTGGCATCCCGGAGGGGCAGGCGCTGCCGCGTTCGATCATCGAATATTACTACAAGAACGATGCGCTTCACGATCCCTGGGTATCGGAGGAACACATCACCGCGTTCGGCTGGGCAAGCCCGCAAGATCTGGACGACATCGTCAATCTCACCATCCGCATCAACGATTTCCTCTCCGGCCTGTTTCTGGGCGTCGGCATCAGGCTGGTCGATTTCAAGCTCGAATTCGGCCGGTTGTGGGAAAATGATTTCATGCGCGTGGTTCTGGCCGATGAGATCAGCCCGGATTCCTGCCGGCTCTGGGACATGCAGACGAACGAGAAGCTGGACAAGGACCGCTTCCGCCGCGATCTCGGCGGCGTGACGGAAGCCTATTCGGAGGTAGCCCGCCGGCTCGGCATCCTTCCCGAATCCACCCAAGGCGGCACCGGTCCGGTATTGGTAAAATGAAAGCGCGCGTGTTTGTGACATTGAAGAACGGCGTGCTCGATCCGCAGGGCAAGGCGATCGGGCACGCGCTGAACAATCTCGGCTTCGACTCGGTCGGCGAGGTGCGTCAGGGCAAGGTGATCGACCTCGACCTCGGCGGTATGGACGAGGCGAGCGCGCGAACAACCGTTAAGGAGATGTGCGAGAAGCTTCTCGCCAACACGGTGATCGAAAAATACGAGATAGAAATCCGCCAATCCTGAGGGGGGCTTTGCGAATGCGCACCATGGTCGCCGTGGCAAGTGTCATCGCCGTTCTGTGCGGTTTTGCGGCGCGCGCCGAAGATTCCGCAAGCCCGCCCGACCCCCATCTTGCCGCGGCCGTGGAGCTGCTGGAACTTACCAACGCCAAGACGAATATGATGACCATGGTTGATGCCATCACCCCCGTCATTCTGGGGCAGGCGAGGAAAACAAATCCCAAGATCACGGACGCGATTGCGCGACAGTTCCAGACGGTGCTTCGGGAAGAGATAACCGCTGATCTCGATGACCTGATGAAGCTTCAGGCGACGCTTTACGAGCAGCACTTCACCATCGAGGAGCTTCACGCTCTGTCCGATTTCTATCGTTCCGAAGTTGGCAAGAAATACATCTCCACACTTCCTGTCCTCATCAAGGAATCGGTGCCCTTGGGCGCGGCGTGGGGCAGAGAGGTCGGCGTGCGCGCGGCGCAACGCGCGACCGAGCGCCTGCGTGCGAATGGAGTGGACATTTGAAATCCGCCGTTATCGTTTTTCCGGCCTCGAACCGTGACCGCGATGCAGCCGATGTGCTGGAAAGGCTGACGGGCGCCAAGCCCCACATGGTCTGGCATGCCGACACGGAGGTGCCCGACGTCGATCTGATCGTGCTGCCCGGCGGTTTCTCTTATGGCGATTATCTGCGCTGCGGCGCGATGGCCTCGCAGTCCCATATCATGCGCGACGTGAAGCGAAAGGCCGATGCCGGCGTCGCCGTGCTCGGCATCTGCAACGGGTTCCAGATCCTGACCGAATCGCACCTGCTCCCCGGGGCTCTGATGCGCAACGCCGCCCTCAAATTCGTCAGCAAGCCGGTGCCGGTCGAAGTCGAAGAGACCCAATCCATCTTCACCCGCCGGTATCACAAGGGGCAGCGTGTGCTCTATCCGGTGGCCCATGGCGAAGGGAATTATTTCGCGGACGAGGACACGCTCGACCGGCTGGAGGGCGAGGGCCGGGTCGTGTTCAAATATGCGCCGAGCGAAAACCCCAATGGGTCCGCGCGGGACATCGCGGGCATCCTCAACGAAAAGCGCAACGTCATGGGCCTGATGCCGCATCCCGAATGCGCCTGCGATCCGCTGCTGGGTCCGCCGGACGGGCTTGAACTTTTCCAAAGCCTGGTCGAAGCGCTGGGTTAAGGTGGATTCCTTTTGCAAAGCAATTCACGGCGGGCCGGATTCCAGGTGACACAAATTACGCCCCAGATCGTCCGCGAACACGGCCTGTCGGCCAGCGAATATGCGCGCATTGTCGAGCTCTTGAAGCGCGAGCCCAATCTGGTCGAGCTCGGAATCTTCTCGGTGATGTGGAGCGAACATTGCTCCTACAAATCGACTCGGGCCCATTTGCGGAAGCTTCCGACCAAAGGGCCCCGCGTCATTCAGGGGCCGGGCGAAAACGCCGGCGTGGTCGACATCGGCGACGGCGACGCGGCCGTCTTCAAGATGGAGAGCCACAACCACCCCTCTTTCATCGAGCCCTATCAGGGTGCGGCGACCGGCGTAGGCGGCATCATGCGCGACGTCTTCACCATGGGGGCGCGGCCCGTCGCGATGATGAACGCGCTCCGCTTCGGCGCGCCGGAGCACCCGAAGACCCGGCATCTGGTTTCCGGCGTGGTCGCCGGCATCGGCGGCTATGGCAATTGCATGGGCGTGCCCACGGTCGGCGGCGAGGTGAATTTCCACGCGGCCTATAACGGCAACATCCTGGTCAATGCGATGTGCGTGGGGCTCGCGCGCACCGACAAGATTTTCCTCTCCGCTGCCAAAGGCGCGGGCAACCCGGTCGTCTATGTCGGCTCCAAGACGGGGCGCGACGGCATCCACGGCGCGACCATGGCGTCAGCCGAATTCAGCGAGGATTCGGAGGAGAAGCGCCCGACGGTGCAGGTGGGCGATCCGTTCACCGAGAAATTGCTGCTCGAAGCCTGTCTCGAGCTGATGGCGACGGACGCCATCATCGCGATCCAGGACATGGGTGCAGCGGGGCTCACCTCGTCCTCCGCCGAAATGGGCGACAAGGGCGGTTCCGGCATCGAGCTCGATCTCGACAAGGTGCCCCAGCGCGAAATGAACATGACCGCCTATGACATGATGCTTTCGGAATCCCAGGAACGCATGCTCGCCGTTCTGAAGCCGGGGCGGGAAGCGGAAGCCGAAGCCATTTTCAGGAAATGGGAGCTGGATTTCGCGGTCATCGGAATCACCACCGACACCAAACGCCTGGTCGTCAAGCACAAGGGCGATGTGGTGGCCGACATGCCCATAACCGCGCTTTCCGACGCAGCCCCGGTCTATCAGCGCCCCTTCGAGCGCCGTGCCGCCGCGCCCGCCGTGCAGCCGAGTTTCGACACGTCGCGGCCGGTGCTGGACTCGCTGCTGAAACTGATGGGCTCGCCCGATCTCTGCTCGCGCCGCTGGGTGTGGGAGCAATATGATTCCTCCGTGATGGCCGACACGGTGCAGCCGCCGGGCGGGGATGCCGCCGTCGCGCGGGTTCACGGCACGGACAAGGCGTTGGCGATCACCACGGATGTGACCCCGCGCTATTGCAAGGCCGACCCGTTCGAAGGCGCGAAGCAAGCCGTGGCCGAAGCCTGGCGCAATCTTACGGCCGTGGGCGCGCTCCCCCTTGCCGTCACCGACAATCTCAATTTTGGCAATCCGGAACGCCCTGAAACCATGGGCGAGATCGTCGCCGCCATCGATGGAATCGGCGAGGCCTGCCGCGCGCTCGATTTTCCCGTCGTGTCCGGCAATTGCTCGCTCTACAACGAGACCAATGGCGAGCCGATCCTGCCCACGCCTGCGATTGGAGGGGTGGGGCTGATCGCGGATGTGCACCGCACCGCGAGCATAGCGTTCAAGCGCGCAGGCGATGCCATTCTCGTGATCGGCGAAACGAAGGGCCATCTCGGCCAATCGCTCTATCTGCGCGAGATCGAGGGCCGGGAAGAGGGCGCTGCCCCTCCGGTCGATCTGGCGGCCGAAAAGCGCAACGGCGATTTTGTCCGCGCGCTGATCGAACAGGGCCGGATTGACACCGTTCACGATGTATCCGATGGCGGGCTGCTTGTTGCGATTGCCGAAATGGCCATGGCAGGCGGGATGGGCGCGGGCCTGCGGTTGGCGGAGAGCTCCATTCCGTCTTGGTTTGGCGAGGACCAAGGTTGTTATGTCATTGCCGCTGCGCCGGGCGAATCCGAGCGGATTCTCGTCGAAGCGCAAAGGGCCGGGATTCTCGGCCGTAGCGTTGGGAGTACCGGTGGGACCGATCTCGACGTTTCCGCAAACGGCAGTATTCCAGTCGGCAGATTGCGCTCGGCCCATGAGGGCTGGTTCCCGAAGCTGATGTCCGGCGGCGAGCTGCCGCCGGCCAATTAAGGATCGAGACAATGGCTATGTCGGCCCAGGACATCGAAACCGCCATCCGTGCCGCTTTGCCGGACGCGGAGGTCAAGATCACCGATCTTGCGGGCGACGGAGACCATTACGCCGCGCTCGTCACCTCTGCCGCCTTCAAGGGCAAGACCCGGGTGCAGCAGCACAAGATGGTGTTCGATGCGCTGGGCGGCCGCATGGGCGGGCAGCTCCATGCCCTGTCCGTCCAAACACAAATCAAGGACTGACCCTCGCCTTGACGGGCGGGCGGAGCGCCCTTAACTCAGAGGTGCTGAAAGGAACCCCAATGAGCCAAACTCCCGTTCATGACCAGATTGCCAAAGATGTCTCCGAAAACGACGTGCTGCTTTACATGAAGGGCACGCCCGTCTTCCCCCAATGCGGCTTTTCCGCAATGACGGTGCAGATCCTTTCGGAACTCGGGGTCAAGTTCAAAGCCGTGGACGTTCTGAAGGACCCGGAAATCCGCGCCGGGATCAAGGAATTTTCGAACTGGCCGACCATCCCGCAGCTCTATGTCAAGGGCGAGTTCGTCGGCGGCTGCGACATCATCAAGGAGATGTTCGAATCCGGGGAACTCGACACCTTCCTCAAGGACAAAGGCGTCCCGGTCGAGAGCGCGTCCTAACCGCTACCCGAAATGCCGGCGCCAGATCGGCCCGCTCACGGGCCGTTCCGCGATTGCCTGCGCCAGGCGTTCGATTTTCGGACAGTGCTCGGCCCGCCATTCCTTTCCCACCGACCAGCGGGTGAGATTGGCCACATAGAGGTCCGCGAGCGAAAATGCGGGACCGAGCCATGGTTCGCCTGCGATCGCCTGTTCCAGGATGAGAAAGCGGTTGCGCACGCGCTCGCGTGCCAGATCGCGGGTCTCCTCCGGATGACCGCTTCTGCCGGTAAAGCGCTCCGGGTAATCGACGATCTCCACAGCCGGATAGACTTCCGATGCCATGAAAACCATCCAGCGGAGTGCCTGGGCGCGCTCGGGCGTACGGCTGCGGGGAAGCAAACGGGCTCTGGGATGCCTGTCCGCAATGGTCAGCAGGATCGCGGCCGATTCGGTGATGACATGGCCCGACAATAGGCAAAGAGCCGGTATCTTCCGCGTCGGATTGATGCGGGCGAACTCGTCTGTCAGTTGGGCATTGATGTCCAGGCTCACATCCACGAGGTCGTAGGGCGCGCGGGCCTCGGCGAGCGCGCATTCAATGGCGCAATTGCTGGACCCTTTGGTGCCGTAGACGATGTAGCGCAAACGCCCGTCCCAAATGAAAAGGCCGCAGGATAGGAACTATCCCACGGCCTTCGTTCGGCCTGCAATCGGGAGGTGTCCTAGTGTCCCGATTCCGAAATTCTCCAGATCTCGATATCAGCCTCACGCGAATTTCGGAATCGAGAGGACACCAGCTATTTATTGATTCTAGTGTCGTTTTAGCTTTCGAAGTTCGCTCGGAGCCCGATATCGACAATGGAGCGAACTTCGAAAGCACGACGCTAGCGAGAGTAGAACTCCACCACCAGGCTCGGCTGCATCTGCACCGCGTAGGGCACATCGCCAAGCTTCGGCGTGCGCAGGAATTTCGCGCTCATCTTGCCGTGATCGGCATCGATATAATCGGGTACTTCCCGCTCCGGGCTCTTCACCGATTCCAGCACCAGCGCCATGTCCTTGGCCTTGCTGCGGAGTTCGATGGTGTCGCCTTCCGAGACGAGATAGGACGAGATGGTGACGCGCTTGCCGTTCACCGACACATGCCCGTGGCTCACCAGCTGGCGCGCCGAGAACGGGGTGGGGGCGAATTTCGCGCGGAACACCACAGAATCCAGGCGCCGCTCGAGAAGCCCGATCATCTGCTCGCCGGTATCGCCAGTCTTGCGCGAGGCCTTTTCATAATAGCCGCGGAACTGGCGCTCGTTGATGTTGCCGTAATAGCCCTTCAGCTTCTGCTTGGCATGAAGCTGGGTGCCATAGTCGGAAAGCTTGCGCGACTTCCTCTGACCGTGCTGTCCCGGCCCATAGGCCCGCTTGTTGATGGGGCTCTTGTTGCGGCCCCAGATGTTCTCGCCCATGCGGCGGTCGAGCTTGTATTTGCTGGTCGTGCGCTTCGTCATGCGGCGGTCTTGGCTCAGAAATTTGGGGATCGGCGAAAGGCTTTCCGCCGAAGGCCGCGCACTATAGCCATGGGGTTTCCCCTGTCAAACGCATTATCCCGCGGTCCATTAATCTCCTGGCCGGTTGGGCGGATTGCGCTTCTTGCCCTTGGTCAGGGCGACGATGACGCCCCGAAGCGTTCGCACCTCCTGATCGGTCAATTGGGCGCGGTGCAGGATGCTTCGCAGGTTGCGGATCATGCCCGGCCGGTTGCCGGGGGGAAACAGGAAGCCGCTCTTTTCCAGTTCCTCTTCCAGATGTTCGAACAGACGGAGCAATTCCTCCCGCGGTGCCGGCTGGGCCGCGCCGTGGTCGATTCGGGCGGGAGGGGTGACGTCGCCGGCTTTGAACCACTCATAGCCCACCAAAAGCACCGCCTGGCCGAGATTGAGCGAGGAAAAGGCGGGCGTCGTCGGGATGGTGATCACGCAGTCGGCGAGCGCCACCTCGTCATTGGTGAGCCCCGCCCGCTCGTTCCCGAACAGCACCGCTGTGGAAACCCCATTTGCCGCCGCCTCCCGCAGGCGGCACGCGGCCTCGGCCGGGGTCAGCACCGGCTTCGCCATGGCGCGGTCGCGGGCGGTTGCCGCATAAACGAGGCCCAAGGGCCCGATTGCCGCCTCGACAGTGTCATAAATGCGCGCCGCGTCGACCAACTGGGCCGCCCCGGCCGCCATGGCCTGCGCCTTTTCGTTCGGCCAGCCGTCGCGGGGTTTCACCAGGCGCAAATCGGAAAGGCCGAAATTGGCCATGGCCCGCGCGCAGGCGCCAATATTCTCGCCCAGTTGCGGTTCGGAAAGAATGATTGCGGGCGCGGCGCTCACCATGAGGGCGTGGCAAAGCTTCCTTTGACGAGAGAGGGGCCAGTCGTTAAGAGACCCGCGCTCCCCCGCATGTGAAGGACGAAGTCATGGCGAAAATCAAGGTCGCAAACCCGGTTGTCGAGCTCGACGGCGACGAGATGACCCGCATCATCTGGGATCTGATCAAGAAGAAGCTGATCCTGCCCTATCTCGACATCAACCTCGAATATTACGACCTTTCCGTCCAGCACCGCGACGCGACGGACGATCAGGTGACCATCGATTCGGCCGAGGCGATCAAGCGCCATGGCGTCGGCGTGAAATGTGCCACCATCACGCCCGATGAAGCCCGCGTGAAGGAATTCAACCTCAAGCAGATGTGGAAGTCGCCCAACGGCACCATCCGCAACATCCTGGGCGGCACCATTTTCCGCGAGCCCATCATTTGCAAGAACGTGCCGCGGCTCGTGCCGGGCTGGACCAAGCCCATCGTGATCGGCCGTCATGCCTTCGGCGATCAATATCGCTGCACCGATTTTCTGGTGCCGGGGCCGGGCAAGCTCACCGTCACCTGGACCGGCAAGGATGGCAACAAGATCGAGCGCGATGTGTTCGACTTTCCCGGCGCCGGCGTCGCCATGACGATGTACAATCTCGACCAGTCGATCATCGATTTCGCGCGCGCCTCGATGAACTACGCGCTGATGCGCAAATATCCACTGTATCTGACGACCAAGAACACCATCGTCAAAGCCTATGACGGACGCTTCAAGGATTTGTTCGAACAGATCTTCAACGCGGAATTTGCCGGCAAATTCCAGACTGCGGGCCTGACCTATGAGCACCGCTTGATCGACGACATGGTCGCGGCCTGCCTCAAATGGTCCGGCGGCTACGTCTGGGCATGCAAGAATTACGATGGCGACGTGCAGTCGGACACAGTGGCGCAAGGTTATGGTTCGCTCGGGCTGATGACGAGCGTGCTGATGACGCCCGACGGCAATACGGTGGAATCCGAAGCGGCCCACGGCACAGTGACGCGCCATTACCGGCAGTATCAGAAGGGCCAGCCGACATCGACCAACTCGATTGCGTCGATCTTTGCCTGGACACGGGGGCTCTCGCACAGGGCCAAGCTGGACGGCAATTCCGATCTCGCGCATTTCGCGTCCGCCCTGGAGAAGGTCTGCGTCGACACGGTCGAGTCCGGCTTCATGACCAAGGATCTGGCGCTTCTGATCGGGCCCGAGGCGAAGTCGCTGTCGACGGAAGGCTTCCTCGACAAGGTCGATGAGAATCTGCAGAAGGCGATGGCTTAAGCCGGCTGCAACTGAGCGAGGTGCCGTTCGATGGCCGCGAGCGCATCGTTCGCGCGTGTGCCATCAGGCCCGCCGCCCTGAGCCATGTCGGGGCGGCCGCCGCCGCCTTTGCCGCCAAGCACCTCGACGCCTGCGCGCACCAGATCGACGGCATTGATCCGCTGCGTCAGATCGGGCGTGACCCCGACGACGAGCGAAGCCTTGCCGTCGGCCACGGTGACAAAGGCGACCACGCCCGAGCCGAGCTTCGCCTTCGCGTCGTCGGCGAGCGCCTTCAAATCCTTGGCCGGAACGTCCGCGACCGCACGCAACACCGCCTTCACGCCGGCGATGTCCTTGTGCGAATCGCCAGCCGATGCCTGGCCGCCGGAAAGCGCCAGCGCCTTCTTGGCTTCGGAGAGTTCGCGTTCGAGGCGCCGGCGTTCCTCCACCAGCGCCACTAGACGCGCAGGCAATTCGGACGGCGCGGTCTTCAGCACGGCGGCCGCTTGGCGTGCGGCGTCGGCCTGGGACTCAAGATAGCGGCGCGCCCCTTCGGAGGTCAGCGCTTCGATGCGGCGCACGCCCGCCGCAACCGCCGACTCGCCCAGGATCGTGAGAAACTGGATATCGCCGAGCCTGCGCACATGGGTGCCGCCGCAAAGCTCGACCGAATAGGGCTGAGCGCCCGCGGCCAAATCGTGCCCCATCGCCAACACGCGCACCTCGTCGCCATATTTCTCGCCGAACATGGCGACGGCGCCTGCTTCGATGGCCTTGGCGGTGGGCATCAGCCGCGTCGAGACATCCGCGTTCTGACGGATGACTTCGTTCACCTCGTCTTCCACGCGCTTCAATTCGTCCGGTGTCATCGCCTTGGGGTGCGCGAAATCGAAGCGCAAACGATCGGGCGCGACCAGCGAACCCTTCTGCCCAACATGGGGTCCCAGCACATGCTTCAGCGCCGCGTGCAAAAGATGGGTCGCCGAATGGTTCGCACGGGTGGCGCGGCGGCGTTCGGTATCGACCCGCAGATCGACCGCGTCGCCCACGCGCAACGTGCCGCGCGTAACCTCGACGACATGGACGTGGAGGTTGCCAAGCTTCTTTTCGGTGTCGATCACCGTGCCCTCAGCGCCATGTCCTGAGAACATCGCGCCGTGGTCGCCTACTTGCCCGCCGCTCTCGCCATAGAACGGCGTCTGATTGGTCACAATGCGCACCGTCTCTCCGGCGCTCGCGGATTCGGCGCGTGCACCGTCCTTGACGATGGCGAGGATCTGGCCCTCGGCGCTTTCGGTGTTGTAGCCCAGGAACTCCGTAGGGCCGAGTTCTTCGCGAAGCGCGAACCATAGCGTATCGGTCGCCGCTTCGCCCGACCCCGCCCAGGCTTTCCGGGCTTCCGCTTTCTGGCGGGCCATGGCGGAATCGAAACCGGTGCCGTCCACTTTCATGCCGCGTTCCCGCAGCGCGTCTTCGGTCAGGTCGCGAGGGAACCCGAACGTATCGTAAAGCTTGAACGCCACTTCACCGGAAAGCGTATCGCCGGGTGTCATGGTGGCCGTCACTTCGTCGAGCAGCTTCAATCCGCGCGCCAGCGTCTCGCGGAACCGCGTCTCTTCCAGCTTCAAGGTTTCGGTGAGCAGCGCCTCGGCCCGCTTCAGCTCCGGATAGGCCTCCCCCATCTCGGCCACCAGCGTCGGAACGAGCCGGTACATCAGCGGGTCCTTGCTGCCCAGAATATGCGCATGACGCATGGCCCGGCGCATGATCCGGCGCAGCACATAGCCGCGGCCCTCGTTTGACGGCAGCACGCCATCTGCCATCAGGAACGACGAAGATCGCAGGTGATCGGCGATGACGCGATGGCTGACCGCATGCGGGCCGGCAATGGCTGTGCCGGACGCCTCGGCCGAGGCGGCGATCAGATGGCGGAAGAGGTCGATATCGTAATTGTCGTGCACGCCCTGCAGCACGGCCGTGATGCGTTCGAGCCCCATGCCCGTGTCGATGGAAGGACGCGGCAGGTTCTCGCGCTTGCCGCCCGCCAATTGCTCGAACTGCATGAAGACGAGATTCCATATCTCTATGAACCGGTCGCCGTCTTCGTCGGGCGAACCCGGTGGTCCGCCGGGAATATGGGCGCCGTGGTCGTAGAAAATTTCCGAGCAGGGACCGCAGGGTCCGACTTCACCCATGGACCAGAAATTGTCGGAGGTCGAAATCCGGATGATCCGGGATTCCGGAAGCCCGGCGATCTTCCGCCACAACCCGAATGCCTCGTCATCTTCCGAATAGACGGTGACCAGGATCCGGTCCCTGGCAAGTCCGAAATCCTTGGTCACAAGGTCCCAGGCCAGTTCGATGGCGCGTTCCTTGAAATAATCGCCGAAGGAAAAGTTTCCCAACATCTCGAAAAAGGTGTGATGGCGCGCGGTGTAGCCCACGCGGTCGAGGTCGTTGTGCTTGCCGCCGGCGCGGACGCATTTCTGGGCGGTGGCCGCGCGCGGCGGACTGCGCTTTTCCTGGCCGGTGAAGACGTTCTTGAACTGCACCATACCGGCATTGGTGAAAAGGAGCGTCGGATCGTTGCGCGGAACCAAAGGCGAAGAGGCCACGACCTCGTGCTCGCGGGCGCGGAAGAATTCCAGAAAGGCAGCGCGGATATCTTTGAGACTGTTCATGCGCGTCTTGATAGCAGCACCGTTCGCGTCTGCAAATTAGTCCTCGTGCCGGATTTGTGTGTCAGAGCCTGGACGGCTGGGACGCAAGCCCGCCTGCCGGACGAGCAGGCCGGAACGAGAAGAAGGGCGCCCGCCTTCGCGAGCGCCCTTCCTTAAGCCGTTCCCATGCCGAGGAACGCTCAATCCTTTAGACTTTGCCGGCGGATTGGACCCTTGGCCTCATTCGTCCGCGTTCGCCGCATCTTCCCCGACCGCAAGGCCGGCCGACAACAACCCCGCATTGGCCCGGATGGCGGCCTCGATCCTGGCCGCGACGTCCTTGTTGGCCTCCAGGAACTGCTTGGCCGTTTCGCGGCCCTGCCCGATGCGCTGGCCGTCATAGGAAAACCACGAGCCGGATTTTTCGACAATGCCGGCCTTGGCGCCCAAATCCAGCAATTCGCCCGTTTTCGAGATGCCGTGGCCATACATGATGTCGAACTCCACCTGCCGGAAAGGCGGTGCAACTTTGTTCTTCACCACTTTGACGCGGGTCTGGTTGCCCACCACCTCGTCGCGGTCCTTGATCGCACCGATGCGGCGGATGTCCAGCCGCACGCTCGCGTAAAATTTCAGCGCATTCCCGCCCGTTGTGGTCTCGGGATTGCCGAACATGATGCCGATCTTCATCCGGATCTGGTTGATGAAGAGGACGATGGTGTTCGACTTGGAGATCGAGCCCGTCAGTTTCCGCAGCGCCTGACTCATCAGGCGCGCCTGCAAGCCGGGCAACTGGTCGCCCATTTCGCCTTCAAGCTCGGCCTTGGGCGTCAAGGCGGCGACCGAATCGATCACCACAATGTCGACACCGCCCGAGCGCACGAGCGTATCGGTGATTTCGAGCGCCTGTTCGCCGGTGTCCGGCTGAGAAATCAAAAGCTCATCGATATCGACGCCGAGCTTCTTCGCGTATCCCGGATCGAGTGCGTGCTCCGCGTCGACATAGGCCGCGACCCCGCCCTTTTTCTGAATTTCGGCCACCGCGTGCAGTGCAAGCGTCGTCTTGCCGGACGATTCCGGTCCGTAAACCTCGATCACGCGGCCGCGGGGCAACCCGCCGATGCCGAGCGCGATGTCGAGCCCGAGCGAACCGGTGGAAACGGCGTCGGCATCGACCGCCTTCTCGCGCTGGCCGAGCTTCATTACCGAACCCTTGCCGAAAGCCCGGTCGATCTGGGAAAGCGCGGCGTCAAGCGCGCGTTTCTTGTCGCTGTCTTCTTTCCCCACCACCCGAAGAACCGCCTGTGTCATGAGCCCGCTCCCTTATTTCACAGCGCTATCGAAATGCGAAGGCCCGTTCCGAATCCGTTCCAAACCGGCCCGCGAGGGTTAATGTACATGATTTGTTCTCTTGGGCAAGCCCATACCTAAGCGTTTGAAACACAAACGAAAGCATATGTTCGTTCTTGGTCCGTCCAAACGATTCCGTGTCGGGTGCGAAGTCCGCGACCGCCTGGTGTCCTTACCCGGCGCGAGCGCTCGGGTAACATCGGCGATGATCCGAATCACGCCTTTCGTTCCGGCTGCGCTGGCGCTCCTGTTGGCGGGTTGCGGCCTTTCGGGAACTCTGTCCCGGGCGGGCTTGCAATGGAGGCCGCCCGAAAGGCGGGCCGTATTGGTTCAGTCGGACGCGCCGTCCGCGGACGGGCTGCTGGGGCAGAAACTCGCTGCGCGGGGCGCGACGCTCCTCATTGCCGGGCCTAGTGACGACGTGGAATCCATGTATGGCGCCTGCCTCGGCGTGTCTCCCGATGCCTATGCCTGGGAGAGCCGCGAATGCGCCGCGCCCGTCGGCGCGCAATATCGCGCCGACTACGCGCTGTTCCTCTCGCGCGAAGCCCGAACGGCGACGCTTACACTGATAGACCTCTCGACCGGCGGCGTTGCGTGGATGGCGTCGGTCGAAGATGCGGATTGGAACAACCAAGCTGCCGCCGGGCGCGCGCTCGACCGCCTTCTTGAGGGTGCGCCGTTCTGAAGCTTATGAGGTCGTGCCGGGCATCATCCGTTGCAGCGTCCTGTCGCGCAGGACGAAGTAATGATACAGCCCGCCTGCGACATGCAGCACGATGAACGCGAGCAGCACATAGACCAGGGTATCGTGGATATCCCCGGCAGTGTGCGCCCATGGCGTTCCCTTGGCCGCCAGCGACGGCAACGCAACGATCCCGAACAGATAGGCCGTCCAGCCACGGTCGCCCATCGCCGCCCAGCCGAGCACGCACATCACCACGATCAGCACGTACAGTCCCATATGGGTAAAGCTCGCGAGCCGCGCCTGCCAGAGCGGCATGTTGTTTTCCAGTGCCACGGGGTGCATCAGCCGCCAAACGAGTCTCAGCGCGATGAAAAACAGGATCGACGTCCCGATGACGAAGTGCCAATGCACCCAGCCTTCGTCCTGGGTGTTGCGCCCGACATGGGGCATGACCGAGCCCACGAAATATTGCGCGGCGATCAGCCCGAAGATCAGCCAGTGGAATGTCTTGTGCCAGAAGCCATAGCCCGGCGCGGTTGTTGTATTTACCACCATTTTCTCCTCAATCGGCCTTCCTCACCACCCCTTGAACAGGCCCCCATCGTACCAATCCCAGATAAAATAGAATACGACTTGGCCGCTCCGATCCGACCTGTTGGTCACGGGAATGCGATAGCCCGCGCTGAACAGAATATGCTGAAGCGTCGATAAGCTCACCTGCATCTGGGGCACGATGTCCCAATCCGTCCGGGCGCCGGTCGCCAATTCCTGGCGGCCCAGAATCTCGACGGCCGGCGTCCAGGCGCGACCATAGCCGCCCTCCTCCGCAAAGGTCTTCTGCAGGTTCAGATTGATGCCAGTTTCCTGGGTCTGGCTCTGGCGGGTGGGGAATGTGGCAAAGATCTGTCCCTGGAAGACGAAATCGTCGGGCAGGGTTTGCGCGAACAGCGCATGGGTCTCGAACGACATCGAACCCGTGCCGAGACCCTTTTTCTCGCTTCCCGTCGGCAGAACCCATTCGCCCAACAGCGAGAGGATTGTTCCCTGGTCCACATCGGCGATGACGTTCTGCTTCCACGCCACGCCGAAATCGCCGATGCCGAAATTGTGGCCGATACCGGGGCCGCCATATACGCGCCCGAAAGGCAGCGTGAATTCGAGCTGCCCGGTGGCGCCGACGCGCTTCTCAAGGATAGCTTCCGACGAAATGTTGTTGGGCGCTTTTGTGTCTATGGCGGTGGTGACCAGGAATTCGTCTTCCAAAAACGCCTTCTCGGTGAACAGGCCGAGAGCGAAATTGAACTCGCCGCGCACCCAGCTCGGGTCGGAACAGAACGTGCGCATATAGGCGATGACCGCGTCGATGTCGTCGTCGGTGAGCGCGTCCTCGAAGGCAGGCATGATGCGCGGGAACGCGCGCTGCGGGCCGCCCTTGTGAATTGTGGAAGACCAATCGAGATCGGCTTCGCGGGTCGCGAAACTGCAATCGGTAAAATTGGGCATCGGCAAATTGAAACCGACTTCAGCGGGCGTGCGGTCTCCGCGACCCTCCACCCCGTGACAGGTTGCGCAATTCGCCATCCAGATCGCGCGTCCGTTCGGCGGCATTTGCTGCGAAGAGGCCGCGATGATTCCGAGCGCGGACAGAACCACGCCGCCGGCGATTACAACGATCGCATGTCGAAGATGAGAGAGAATCATCGCCCCCTGCATTGTTGCGTGGCGTCCGTCCCTTGCGCCACAAAGCAGAAGAGCTATGCATACGAAATGCTTTGCTCTTGTAGCAATACGGCAATTGCATTTATGATTCTTTTGCGCAGCGAGCAACTTGCTAATGATGCGCAAGAACATAACGCTCGCGAATACTGCAAATGATGCGCAAGAACATAAGAGCTATCCTGGGATGGGGGTAATGCGAAAGAAAAGCACGCTTCTTCTCTTTTCCGGGACTGCCGGGCTCATTACGGCTTTGTCAGGTCTGGCCGTGAACCTGAGCCGCGCGGCGGAACTCGTTACGGCGCCGCATCCGCCCGTGGATCACATCCTCTTTGCGACGTCGCTGCATTGCATGGCTTGCCACAGCAAGGTGTTCGCGCCCAATGGCGAGGACATCTCCATCGGTTATCAATGGCGCGCCTCGGTGATGGCGAATTCCGCGCGCGATCCCTATTGGCAGGCCGGCATCCGGCGTGAGACCATCGATCATCCGACGGCCAAGGCGGACATCGAGGACACCTGTTCGCGCTGCCACATGCCGATGCAGCGTTTCCAGGCGCGGGCGGAGAACAAGCAAGGCGAAGTCTTCCGTTATCTCGAAGCGATCCGCTCGGGGGCTGCGACCGTCGAACCCGAAGCGAACCTGGAAGATGTCGCCGACGTGAAAGCGACGCTGGCCGCAGACGGCGTCTCCTGCACGGTGTGCCACCAGATCAGACCCGACAATTTCGGGCAGGAATCGAGTCTCGACGGCAATTTCATTGTCGACATCACCAAGAAGGACGAGGAGCGCGAGCTGTTCGGCCCCTTCGATGTCGACAAGGGCCGCACCCGCATCATGCATTCCACAACCGGCTTCACGCCGACCAAGGCCGACCACATCAGGCAGTCGGAGCTGTGCGCCACCTGCCACACGCTTCTGACCACCGCGCTCGATCCGCAGGGCAAGGCGATCGGCAGCCTGCCCGAACAGGTGCCTTATCAGGAATGGCAGCACAGCGATTATCCCAACACCAATAGCTGCCAGTCCTGTCACATGCCGCGCGTGGAAGGCGAAGCCGCGATCACATCGGTGCAGGGCAAGACCCATGAAGAGGTCTCGCGTCATGTCTTCGTCGGCGGAAATTCTTTCCTCCTGCGGATACTCAAGGATCACAAGAACGAGCTTGGCGTGATCGCCACGACCGATGAATTGGAAGCCTCCGCCGCGCGCACCGATCAACAGCTTGCAACCATTACCGCCGCGGTAGAGATCAAGAACGCGGCCGTCGCCGCGGGCCGGCTTGATTTCGCCGTCACCGTCACCAACAAGTCGGGGCACAAATTCCCGACCGCGTACCCGGCGCGCCGCGCCTGGCTGCACATCGCAGTCAGGGATTCCCGCGGGGCCATGGTGTTCGAGTCGGGCGCGCTCCGGCCCGACGGCTCCGTCGTAGGCAACGACAATGACGAGGATGCGCTGAAATTCGAGCCGCACTACACGCGTATCACAAGCCCCGACCAGGTGCAGATCTACGAATCCATCATGTCGGACAGCGCCAACCGGCCGACCACCGGTTTGTTGAATGCCACGCATTATCTGAAGGACAACCGCCTCTTGCCGCGGGGCTTCAACAAGGCAACCGCGGAGGAGCGTGTCGCAGTGGTCGGGCCGGCGCGCGACGACGCCGATTTTGTCGGCGGGTCCGACACGGTCGCCTACAGCGTGGCGCTGCCGACGGGAAACGCCGGGCCCTACACGGTGACGGCCGAGATGTATTTCGAATCGATCGGCTTCCGCTGGGCGCAGAATCTGCGCAACTACGACGCCGACGAGCCGAAGCGGTTCGTGGGCTATTACACACAGGCCGCGGGCCAATCCGCCAAGCTGATCGCACGTACGGCGCTGACGACCAACGGGCCGCTCGCGCCGCGGTAGCAACGGACTCTTACGACTCTCCGAACACGCGGGCGAAAATGCGGTCCACTTCCTTGGTGTGGTAGCCGAGATCGAATTGTTCTTCGAGTTCGGCCGGGGTGAGGAACCGCGTCACGGCCGGATTCGCCTTCAACAAATCGAGCAGCTTGCCTTCGCCGCGCCAACAGCGCATCGCGTTCTCCTGCACGAGCGCATAGGCCTCCTCGCGCGCCATGCCTTTCTGGGTGAGCGCCAAAAGGACGCGCCCGCTGTGCACCAGACCGCCGGTGCGTTCCAGATTGGCGAGCATGCGTTCGGGATACACAACGAGCCGTTCAATCAACCCCGTCGCCCGCGCCAATGCGAAATCGAGCGTGATGGTGGCATCCGGGCCGATGAAGCGTTCGACCGAGGAATGGGAGATGTCGCGCTCATGCCAGAGCGCCACATTCTCCATGGCGGGCGCCGCATAGGATCGCACCATGCGCGCGAGCCCGGCGAGATTCTCCGAAAGGACCGGATTGCGCTTGTGCGGCATCGCCGACGAGCCCTTCTGTCCGGGTGAGAAATATTCCTCGGCCTCGCCCACTTCGGAGCGCTGCAGGTGGCGGATTTCTGTGGCCAGCCGTTCGAGCGAACTCGCCACCACGCCAAGGGTTGCGAAGAACATCGCGTGCCGGTCACGCGGGATCACCTGGGTCGAGATCGGCTCTATCGCGAGACCCATGGCTTTGGCGACATGCTCTTCGACTTCGGGGCTCACATTGGCAAAGGTGCCGACCGCGCCGGAAATCGCAGCCGTGGCGATCTCGCGGCGGGCGGCGATGAGGCGCTCGCGGCAACGGGCGAACTCGGCATGGAAGCCCGCAAGCTTCAGTCCGAAGGTGGTGGGCTCCGCATGAATGCCGTGGCTGCGGCCGATGGTGGGCGTGAATTTGAACTCGAAGGCGCGGCGTTTCAGCGCCGCCAGCAGCGCGTCCACATCGGCGATCAGAATTCCGGCCGCGCGGGAAAGCTGCACCGCGAGAGTGGTGTCGAGCACGTCCGACGACGTCATGCCCTGGTGGACGAAGCGCGCTTCGGGTCCGACGATTTCGGAGAGATGCGTCAGGAACGCGATGACGTCGTGCTTGACCTCGCGCTCGATCGCATCGATGCGCTCGACACCGAAGGTAGCGTCGCGCCCTTTCTCCCAGATGACACGCGCTGCCTCTTTCGGAATGACGCCAAGCTCCGCCATGGCGTCGGCGGCGTGCGCCTCGATCTCGAACCAGATGCGGTATTTGGTCTGCTGCGACCAGAGGGCCGTCATCTCGGCTCTTGCGTAACGCGGAATCATTTCATCTCCGTTTGTCATCCCGGACGAGCTGCCGCAGGCAGCGAGATCCGGGACCTACTTTGAAACTCGCGCTGTGTTCGAGGTGGGTCCCGGCCCAGGCAGCGCCGATGCGCTACTGGCCGGGATGACATTCAAAAAGCTAAATAGCACCGAGCCCGCCCATGGCGACATATTTGATTTCCAGGAACGGCTCGATCCCGTATTTCGAACCCTCGCGCCCGATGCCGGATTCCTTCATGCCGCCGAAGGGCGCTACCTCGGTCGAGATCAGACCCTCGTTGACCCCGACGATGCCGTATTCGAGCCCTTCCGTGACCCGGAAGATGCGCCCCACATCACGGGCATAGAAATAGGCCGCCAAGCCGTATTCCGTGTCGTTGGCCATGCGGATTGCGTCGGCCTCCTCCTCGAAGCGGAAGAGCGTCACCACGGGGCCGAAGATTTCTTCCTTCGCGAAGGCCATGTCCGGCGTCGCATCGCGCACGATGGTGGGCTCGAAGAACGTCCCGCCGAGCTTGTGGCGGTGCCCGCCCAACTCAACCTTGGCGCCCTTGGCCGTTCCTTCGGCGATCAGCTCCTCGACTTTCTCGACCGCCGCCATGTTGATCAGCGGCCCCTGATCGATGCCGGGCACCATGCCGTCGCCCACTTTCAGTGCGGCGACCGCCTTTGAGAGCTTCTGCGCGAACGCGTCATACACGCCGTCCTGCACCAGGAAGCGGTTCGCGCACACGCATGTCTGTCCCATGTTGCGGAATTTGGAGGCCATCGCGCCTTTGACCGCGGCGTCGAGATCGGCGTCGTCGAACACGATGAAGGGCGCATTTCCGCCAAGCTCGAACGACACCTTCTTCACGGTCGAGGCGCATTGGCGCATCAATTGCTTGCCGACTTCGGTTGACCCGGTGAAGGAGAATTTCCGCACCAGCGGATTCTCGGTCAGCTCCTTGCCGACGCGGGACGATTTGGTCGACGTCACGACGTTGAACACGCCCTTGGGGAGCCCCGCGCGATGGGCGAGCTCGGCAATGGCGAGCGCGGAGAGCGGCGTCAGTTGCGCGGGCTTGATCACGACCGGACAACCGGCGGCGAGCGCAGGCGCGACTTTGCGCGTGATCATGGCATTGGGGAAATTCCACGGCGTGACGGCGGCGACCACGCCCACCGGCTGCTTCATCACGAGGATGCGGCGGCCCGGCGCGTTGGTCGGGATCACATCGCCATAGACGCGCTTGCCCTCTTCGGCGAACCATTCGATGAAGCTCGCGCCGTAGGCGATTTCGCCCCGGCTCTCGGCCAAGGGCTTGCCCTGCTCGGCCGTCATGAGCTGTGCCAGGTCTTCTTGGGCGGCCATCATCAGCTCGTACCAGCGGCGCATGATCGCGGAGCGTTCCTTGGCCGTTTTGGCCCGCCAGGGGCCCCACGCCCGGTCGGCGGCTTCGATGGCTTCGCGGACATCGGTCTCGTCGAGATCGGCGACTTCCGCGATGACATCGCCGGTCGCGGGGTTTTTGACCGCGAAACGGGCGCCTGAGCTCGCTCCCCGCCATTCGCCATCCACATAGGCGGCATCCCTGAGCAGCGCATTGTTGTCGAGCTTCAGCATAGTCACCTCCGCGTGCGCGTCGTTCTAAACCCGCAACGCGCGGGGCGGAAGCCGGTTCTAAATCCCTGGAAAAGCGCCCATTTTTGCTGCCTTGCGGAAATCAGTACCAACTCTCGATAAGTACCTTGCAACGCAAGCTACCTTGCGCTATACACTCGGACAGAGAGGTGAAGCCCAGTGTCCGAAGAAATCCAGGTCCAACTCAAGAAAGGCGTTCTGGAGCTGTGCGTGCTCTCGATTCTCTCGCACGGCGACTCCTACGCCTATGAGATCGCGAGCCGGCTTTCGGACGGCATCGGGATGGGCGAGGGCACGATCTATCCGCTGATGCGCCGCATGCAGAGCGACGGGCTGGTGTCGACCTATCTGGTGGAATCGGCGAGCGGCCCGCCGCGCAAATATTACAAGCTTTCCGATGCCGGGCGCGCGGCCTTCATTTCGCAACGCGCCGAATGGGCCAGCTTCGAAACAGCGGTCCGCAAGATCCTGGGAGACCAACCATGAACCGCACAAGTTTCCTGGCGCGTCTGCGCGAGGGCCTCGCCGGTCTGCCGGCGCAGGAGATCGACGATATCGTGGCGGACTATGCCGCCCATTTCTCCGAAGGCGTGGCGGCGGGACGGAGCGAGGACGACGTGGCCTCTGCGCTGGGCGATCCCTACCGCCTCGCCAAGGAGCTGCGCGCCGAAGCCGGACTTCGCCGCTGGCAGGAGAGCCGCAACGCCGGCAATTTCGTGCGCGCGGTGTTCGCGTTCATCGGGCTGGCGACGGTCGATCTTCTCTTCCTGCTGCCGGTGCTTTTCGTGGTGGTGCTGTTTCTGTTCATCTTCGGCGTGGTGATGATCGCGCTGCTGGTGGCGGGTATCGCGCTGGTGGTGAGCATCCTGAGTTTCGATGCTTCGGTGGTCGGTGGGATTGCGCGTGGATTTGCCGGCGTCGGTCTGGTGGCCGGGGGCATCGGCGGCGGCGCTTTGCTCCTTCTCGTGCTCGACGGGCTGGTTCGGATGCTCGGCCGCTACAGCCGCCTGCATTACCGGCTGCTCGTCCCTTCCAAGAACGCGGCCTGAAGGAGAACTCTCATGGCCAGAACGCTCACCGTCGTTGCCGGCACCGGCATCGCCATATCGGCCGTCTGCCTCGGAATCGCAGTCGCACTCGGCGGCGCGGAGCTAGCCAATCTGGACTTCATCCATTTCGGCAGCAATCTGAAGCGCTGCGGGGCCGATACGGGCCCGGCGCCGACGGAGGACAGGCGCGAATTCGCCTGGCACGGCGGCAATGAAGTCAACGTCGATGTCCCGGCGACCGTGCATTACCGTCCGGGCACCGGGATGTCGGTCATCGCCAGCGGCCCTCCCGATCTCGTGAAGCACCTGCGCGTCAGCGACAGCGACATCCGATTCGATTGCCGGGGAATGGGCAGCGACCGGATGCTGGATATCGTGCTGCCCGGCCGTCCGTTGCAGGAATTCACGATCAACGGAACCGGGCGCCTGATGCTGGACGACCTCGACCAGAAGCGGCTCGAAGTATCGATTCACGGCAACGCCGATGTGCGCGCCGCCGGTAAGGCGGAAGCCCTGGAGCTGAGCATCGCCGGCTCCGGCAAGGCCGATCTCGGCGGGCTCGCCGTCGATCGCGCCGAGGTCAACATCGCCGGCAGCGGCGAAGCCTCCGT
Source organism: uncultured Bordetella sp. (assembly GCA_964494505.1). Classification (GTDB taxonomy): domain Bacteria; phylum Pseudomonadota; class Alphaproteobacteria; order Micropepsales; family Micropepsaceae; genus CAIYRG01. Next base: position 37,147 of record CAZBRO010000023.1, on the reverse strand, counting down.
CGCACCCAAGGAACGCGCCGAAATCAACATCGCAGGATCCGGGTTGATACGGTTCATCACCCAGCCCAAAAAACTCGAGACCCACATCGTCGGATCGGGGCGGATCGTCAATGCGCCGGAAAATGCCGGGGCCGCCGCACCGGGAACGCTGTAAAATCAGGAAGGTTTGCGTGCCATGACTCGCGTAGAAAAACCCGGCAGCATTGTCGATCTCGCGCACGCGCCGGATTTCAGTCTGAAAACGGCGACGGTGCGGCCTTCCAGCCGCGAAGTCGAAGGCGAGGGCTGGACGGAGATTCTGGAACCCCGCGTGATGCAGGTGCTGGTCGCATTGTTCGAGGCGGACGGCAAAGTGGTTTCGCGAAACGATCTCGTCGTGCGCTGCTGGGAAGGCCGCATCGTCGGCGAAGATGCGATCAATCGCACCATCGCGAAGCTGAGGCGGCTCTCCGCGCTCGACGGCGGGCGGTCTTTCGCCATCGAGACGATTGCGCGCGTCGGTTACCGGCTTGCCGTGGTCGAGCGCGAGGAGCGTCCGCGCCCCGCCGAATTGAAACCCGATTCCGTGCGCATGATTTTGCCGCGCCATCGCTCCGCGCTGGCATGGCCGCAATATTCGCCGCTGTGGGATACGCGCGCCGTTACAACAACCCGAGCGCTTTGAAACTGGCGTGACGCCCGCGCCCGATCACCAGATGATCGTGCACTTGAATGTTGAGCGCCTTGGCGGCCGCCGCGATTTCGCGCGTCATCGTGATGTCGCTGCGGGAGGGCGTCGGATCGCCGCTCGGATGATTGTGCACCAGGATGATGGCAGAGGCGCCCAATTCGAGCGCGCGTTTCACCACTTCGCGCGGGTAGACGGGCGTGTGGTCCACGGTCCCGCGCTGATGGACTTCGTCCGCCACCAGCACGTTCTTGCGGTCGAGAAAGAGGATGCGGAATTCCTCGGTCGTGCTGCGGGCCATGGTGGCCGTGCAATAATCCAGCAGCGCTTCCCAGGACGACATCGCCGGACGGTTGATGACGCGCGCTTTTGCCAATCTGAGTGCGGCGGCTTCCACCGTCTTCAGCGCCGCGACGGTCGCCTCCTTCACGCCCTCGACTTCCATCAGCCGGTCCGGGTGGGCCGCGATCACATCGCCGAAACTGCCGAAACGTTGAATCAACACCTTTGCGAGCGGCTTGGTGTCGGCTCTGGGAATGCAGAGGAACAGCAAGAGCTCGAGCAATTCGTAATCGGGAAGCGCGTCCGGGCCGCCCGCAAGGAAACGGTCGCGCAGCCTTTGCCGGTGACCGTGATAATGGGGAACTTCGCTCGGCCCTTCGCCCAATTCAAATGTAGGGCGGGGCGTGCCAGCCTTTGGGCGAGAGGGTGAAGATTTCGAAGCCATCCTGCGTCACGCCGATGCTGTGTTCGAATTGCGCCGACATCGAGCGGTCGCGCGTGACCGCCGTCCAGCCGTCGCTCAACACTTTCACCGCATAGCCCCCCAGATTGATCATCGGCTCGACGGTGAAGAACATGCCCGGCTTCAACACCACGCCCTGGCCGGGGCGGCCATAATGCACGATGTTGGGGAGCGCGTGAAAAATGCGGCCCAGGCCGTGGCCACAGAAATCGCGCACCACGGCACAGCGCTCCTGGTCCTCGGCAAAGGATTGGATGGCATAACCGATGTCGCCGGTGGTGGCGCCCGGCTTCACGACCGCGATCCCGCGCATCATCGATTCATAGGTGATCTCGACCAGCCGCTGGGCTTTGCGCTTCACCTCGCCGACGTAATACATGCGGCTGGTGTCGCCGTGCCAGCCGTCGAGAATGACGGTGACGTCGATGTTGACGATGTCGCCGTCGCGCAAGGGCCGGTCGGACGGAATGCCGTGGCAGACGACGTGGTTGATCGAGGTGCAGAGCGTATGCCGGTAGCCGCGATAACCGAGGCAGGCCGGCAGCGCGTCATGCGCGGTGACGTAATCGTAGGCGATCTTGTCGAGTGCGGCCGTGGTGACGCCGGGCTTCACTTCGGGCACCAGCAGGTCGAGCACTTCCGCCGCCAGACGTCCGGCGCGGCGCATCCCTTCGAAATCCTCCGGCCGATGGGTTGCCACCGCAAAGGCCGAGCGGCGCGCAACCTCGATGGATTCGCGGTCCAGCACCATATCGGGGGGGAGATCGGGAAATAGCTCGGACATGGACAGCCTTGCGGTTGCGGCAATGGGGATCGGGATGCTTCTAATCTAGTTGGGTGAGCAAGTCGTTGCCATTGCTTTTATACTTGGGACGAGGAGGGCGCCAGCTTCAAGGGGCGCCTGCTTCAAGGATGCCGTGATGACGGAGAAAACGCCGATAAAGGCCGCGGTCCTGGTCATCGGAGACGAAATTCTCTCCGGGCGCACGCAGGACGTGAATGTGGCCGCCATTGCCCGCTTCCTTGCCCCTTTCGGCATCGACCTCGCGGAGGCCCGCTTCGTGCCGGACGTGGAGGGTGAAATCGTGGCCGCGTTAAACGCGCTCCGCGCTCGCTACAGCTATCTTTTCACCACCGGCGGCATCGGTCCCACCCACGATGACATCACCGCCGATTCCGTCGGCGCCGCGTTTGGCCTTCCCGTCACGCACCATCCCGATGCGCTGGCGCTTCTCGCGGCGCGTTACAAGCCGGATGATTTCAACGAGCGCCGGCGGCGCATGGCCCGGATGCCGGAGGGTGCGAGCCTGATCGCAAATCCGGTCTCGGCCGCGCCGGGTTTTCAGATCGGGAATGTCTTCGTGCTGGCCGGAGTGCCCAAGATCATGCAGGCCATGCTGGAAGATGTCGGACACCGGCTGGAGCAAGGCGTCCCGCTCATCAGCCGCAATCTGACCGTCAGACTGCCCGAGGGGCGGCTGGCCGAGGGCCTTGCCGCCATCCAGCGGGAGAACCCCGCCGTGAGCATCGGCAGTTATCCCTTTTTTGCGGAAATGCGGGCCGGGGCCGCCATGGGCGGGACCACGCTCGTGGTCCGCGGGCGGGATGAAACGGCCGTGGATGCCGCGATGCGGCAAATTGCTGCGCTTGCGAAATCTTTTGGGGCGGAGCCGGAATGAGCCCCAGGAATCGTGAATCTACTTTGCCGCACTTGACTTTAACCGGATGGAGCCAAATCTCCCGTAGGTTACCGTGAGATAAAATGAACACACCGGAACAATTTAAGGGTTGCCGCGTAGCGGCCACTGTGTCAGTTTTTCTTGGTTAGGAACTTTCTAACCGAAACCAGAGGAGCAGAACGCATGATCGTAAAGCGCGTCCTTGCCGCGGCCCTCGGTGGAGTGCTGTTCGCCGCTGCCGGTGTGGCGGCCGCCGGGAATTTCTCCTCGGATCGTCAGGTCGATTTCTTCGCCAAGGGCACCCATCAATTCTATGTCTGGTGCTCGGGCGCAAACGACTACGTGGCGACCGCCGAAGGCGCGAACGCCGAAGAGGCGCAGATGAAACTGTACAATGCCGCCAAAGCTGCGGGGAAAACCTCGTGCTGGCCGGTGTGGCAGGGTCGCGTCGCGGGAAGCTGAAGGCGCTCGATCGTGAATTCGCAAATGGCGGCCGAGAGGCCGCCATTTCAGTTTAAGGCGTTATCTTGAGCCGATTTGGCGAGTTGCGCCTGGGCGTCGGCCTGGTTGGCGAAAACCGAGCGGGCTTTGGCCAGGGCCGCTACCGCCTTGGGCTTATCGCCGAGGACCGAATAAGCCCGGATCAGCATCAGCCAGCCATTGAGATCGTCGGGCGCTGTCTCAAGCCTCTGAGCCAATTGGGCGACCATCGCCATGGGATTGGGCGCGCCCCCGCCGCTCTCGGCCTTCAGTGCCGCCATCTGGTTGACCAGCGCCCCGCGCCAGGGCGTGTCGGGCGGGGCGTCGGCCAGCACACCCTCCCAAAGCTGCATTGCGCCGGGCTTGTCGCCGCGGGAGGCCAACGCCAGACCGACATAATAGCGGGAAACCAGGTCCTTCGGGTCCTGCTCTAAGGCTTGCCTGAAGACGGCTTCGGCCTCCTTGGTCACTTGGCCGGCCGCCTCGCTCATCGCCTCGCCGTAATCGGAGAGCAGGGCCGGCGGCACACCGCCCCGGATGGTCTTGGAGGCGTCCACGGCGCGGGCAAACGCTTTCTCCGCCTGGGCAGGATTACCGAGCGCGAGATAGCCGCGGCCGAGGAGCGTCCAGCCCTCGATGTCTCCGGGGCGGTCCGGCATCCGGCGGGCGAGCGTCGCGATGAGGGCGCGATAATCGGTGCGCGTCGGCCCGGTCAGGTCCTGCAGCGCGACTTCGGGGTCTCCGAGTGCGGCATAGACGCCGAGCCCGATCGCCATGGTCACGAGGCCGGCGCCGATGGCGAGCCAATGCCCGCCTTTGGCGCCCGCTTCGTTTTTTGCCGTCCGCAAGAGGGGTAGCACGACAAAGGCGGACGCCGCCAGCGCCACCAGGCTGAAGATAAGGATGAGAACCGCAATCATGGGGCGGAACGCGTAGCACGCCGGGGGCCGCCTGTCATAGATGAAGCGATCCCGTTTCACGCCGGCTTGACGCTTTGGTGCGGGGTGCGATCAGAGTTGGCGAGTGGCAAACCGCGGGATCGAGCGGGCTTAAAAGAGGAGCGCCGTTACGCTACAAGCAGAGCCGTGCGGGCGTGGCGAAATGGTAGACGCAACGGACTTGAACTGACTTGAGTGCGCGGCGGGAAACCGCCGGCGTAGAACTGCCCAAATTCGGGGAAACCTTTCAAATGGCAATCCCGAGCCAAGCCCGAAAGGGAAGGCGTAGAGACTAGACGGGCAGCACCTAAGGCGAACGCTAAGGTGAAGGGATAGTCCAGACCACGAACGTCCGAAGGTGGGCGGCGGCGAAAGCCGAAGTGGTACGAAAATCCGTAGGGTCGAAAGACCTGTGCCGGTTCAAGTCCGGCCGCCCGCACCAAACTGTTAGTGAAATTCGACTCTGACCCCAACTTTCCAATATCGGTCTGACTTAACTGCGGGCCTGCGGATGGACGATAATTCCTCCTTGGTAGTAGTTGAATTTCGAGATGGCCGACGTACGGAGACGTGGGGGGTATCAGTCCCAATCGAAGGAGCCCTGACCTGGGTGGGGGACCACAGTGACTTGGGGTGGAGTACGGGCGTGGTGCTCACGCAATTGATGATCCGCCCGGTTACAACCAAAAATCGCGTCACTCACACCTTCGCTCGTCTAGAGAAGGCGCAGCCCGGCACGTTGTTTGTCGCTATCGTCTATGCGCACGAATATCGGATTCTTGATGCTGCCGCCTGGAAGATTTGGAAGGCAAAGCAGGAAAAGGTCAAACACGGGATCGAGGCGCATTTACGAAGCCGTAGGCCGTTAGTCACGTTGAATGAATTACCGGCCGAGTGGAAGACGCGCATCAAGTTGAACGATGCGGGGTGCTGGCTTTGGTTCACGATGGACCGGCGTGGGCCCTATAGGCGTGTTTACGAGCACATGATCGGTGCGATCCCAGACGGCGCCTTGCTCCGTCACCAGTGTGACAACCCACACTGCGTAAACCCGAATCACCTTGTTCCCGGCACGGCACGGGAAAACTATCACGACCAACTGAGACCGGGGCGTGCAGAGCGATATGCCGCCCGCCATAAGAGCGATATCTGGCGGCGGCGGTACATCCGCACCAAAAATAGAAAATAGGGTCGGAGTGGAGTTATCGCCGGTAACTCTCACAATGCGAACAGCTCATGACCTGCCGCAGCGATTGAAATGCGAATATTTCATTTCCACATCAAGGCGATGAACCGAAGCAGCCGGAGGAACGATACCCCACTCCTCTAGAAAAAATTTTAAAACAAATAAGGGTATGCCGCCACACGCGAGTCGCAACAGCTTGTGTTTTTATAGAGCCGAGAACAGCGACGATGAAAAGGAAAAAGAACAGCACCGCACAATCGCCGAGCCCGTGCCGGGATCATGAATGTACCGCCTCTGCCGGGCAGCTGATGGACTTATTGACATCACCCTCAACTTGATGTAACTGACTCCATCGGTGACCAAAGCACGGAAAATTACGCGGACTCGGATCGTCCTCGGGACCGGCTTCGCGGAATTGGTGGTTTGGCAATTGCCCTCGCCGATTCACGGTAGCACCCATGCCTATAAATATCGGCTGGCCTATGTCGTGAGCGGGGTTTGCCGGGTCCGCTACGATAACGAACGGAACAAGGGAGATCACCGTCATTTGGACGGTACGGAATCTCCCTACTCCTTCGAGACGCTGGAACAGCTATTGACGGATTTCTGGCAAGACGTAAATGAACGGAGATAAGCTTTGCGGACTGTGATCCTTGGCATTGAAACGCAAAACGACGTAACGCGCCGCATCCTGGCGACCGCGCGCGGCCAGCGTAAGGCAGGCGACGATCGGATTTCGTTCGAGGACGTGGGCGAGCTTTGGCGAGTGCTGGCGCCCAAGCGCATGGAGATCGTCCGCGCCATGACCGGGACCGGCCCGCTTACGATCCGGGAAGTCGCGCGCCGCGTGGGCCGGGATTTCAAAGCGGTTCATTCGGACGTGACGTTGCTGATCAATGCGGGGATTTTAGAGCGGACAGAAAAGGGCGCCGTGGAATTTCCCTATGATCGTGTGCATGTCGAGTTCGACATGATGGCGGGCTGAAATCGCCTGTTCAATTCCGGCCGCCCACATTAATAGTCTGTTCGGCGCGTCTAGGCCCTATGGAAACCCGGGCAAGTCAGGAGAGCACAATGCCGGTATCGCGTGTAAGGGACGTTTGCTTGGTCTCCGGCATTTCGGTTGTGGCGATCGCGACAGCTCTGATCGTTGGAGCGCAGGCGGAACCAAACGCCGGGCCGCCCGATTTTGCGTCGCTCGGCGAGATGGCCTGGTATCACGACGGCGTTAATCTGACGCGCGTGCCGGACTTTCCCGGACCGCTGCGCGACGACCCGGCCCATCACCATATCGATAATACGGGGGGTGGCGAGGCCAACTACTCGATCGCCGATCTGTCCGACCCCAATCTGACCCAGTGGGCGAAGGACATCATGAAGAAAGACAATGAAGAAGTGCTGGCCGGCAAGATCGCTTTCCTGCCGCACCAGTCTTGCGTGCCCGCGGGCGCCAGCATGTTCGACATGGTCCGGGGACCGATCCCGATTTACTTCATCCAGTCGCCGAAGGAAGTCCTGATCATCTGGCCCGGCGACCACCAGGTCCGGCATATCTATCTCAACGTGCCTCACTCCAAGAATCCCAAACCATCATGGTACGGGGAGTCCGTCGGCCATTACGAAGGCAACACGCTGGTGATCGATACCATCGGAGAGACCACCAGAACTTTTGTGGACAATTACCGCACGCCTCACAGCGACAGACTGCATGTTCAGGAGCGATGGACGCTTGAGGACGCCAAGACGCTGCGGATGACGCTGGTGGTCGATGATCCGGCCGCATACAGAGAGCCCTGGGCCGGCACGCGAACCTTCCACCGCGTGCAGCAGCCGATGATCGAGTCCTCCTGCGCCGAGAACAACCAGCATTTCGAGTTTCATATTCCGGTCGCGGACAAAGCCGATTTTTGAGCGTCCGCGGCGGTGTGTGAAAACAGTTGGATGCGGTTTAACGAGGCGATAGCCCGGCGCGCCGCATTGCGTCCGCCAACAGCAGCACCCCCAGACCCATCCGGAGCAACATCAGGCTGGAGGGTTTCTCTGAATCTTCAGCCGGACTTTCGCTTGAACTGTAAGGATCTCCGGCACCGCTTCGCACGGCGCGGCCTCCATCAAATCGTCGCGCGTGCCTTTACGCCGATAAGCCGCCACTAGTCTAATCTTGTATCCGGCAACGGCCCTTTCCTGCGCCAAAGTGGGGCGACAGCGGCAAGCCAAGGGCAGGGTTCGTCGCAACTTGTAGCGGCAAATTAGTCTGTGTACGGATAGCGCAACGCTATGGCTTCGGCAGCTACGGGCCGAAGCGGCGATCCAGACGCTCGCGCACGACCATGCGGATGACCAGATCCTCTTTTTGCCGCTGCAAATCCTCGGCGATGCCGTAGCGGAAAAATCGATTGCCGCCCGACGTTGCCACCGCGACCCAATTGGCGAACTCCATCTCGCACATCGGAATGATGCGCAGCGCAAAGGCGATGGGCCGTTGGCTTTCGTCGTCGAGCCGCTTCGCCACATCGAGGATGCAGGCGATATATTCCTGCTGCGACCCGTCCAATTCCATTTGCGTGGCGGGCGGGGTGAGGTCGGCAGCGGTCCCGATTTCGCCGCCGCAGCCCGAAAGACCGAAAGCGGCGGCAAGGAGAAGCAGATGGCGCATGGGAATCGGCTTCAGTATCCGCTGAACACAAAGTCTGGGCCAAGCAAGATGAACGGGCCAGTTACGATGCCGTCATGTGCCCGTCATGTCCGCCCGCCAGCCTCATACCGTGACCCAATCGAGGGAGCGCTCGTTTTCCAGCGATTGTAGCCGATCGAACATCCGCATCATCTGATCACGCGGGAAGGCTTTGGTCAGGAGCAGGAATTTCTCCTGCAGCCCGGCGCGGTCGAGCGGGCGTTCCGGCGTGCCGGTGAATTCGGCGACGGTGCGCTCTACCCTGCGGCCGCCCTTCAGCGTGACGGCAACTGTGCTCGTCAGGTCTTCGCGCGATTGCCCCGGATTGGCCACCATCTGCACGCGTTTCGCCATCGCCAGGATCTGCGCGTCCTTGTGCACATTGTCGTCGAAGGAATCCGGATCGATGGGATTGCGATAGAGCGACAGCGCCACCGAGAACGGAATGCTGTATTGCGCCAGCAGCACGTCGGGGGGCGCGGGAATGTTGTTGGTCGTTGCCATGCGTGTGTTGCCCGCCACCACGATCGAGTCCACGTCGGCGGCGGTGAATTTGTATTCGTTCTTCAAATCCAGCATCGCCTCCACGGGGCGGTGGGCGGTGATGTGGCAGGCGAACCGCTTCATCATGATGGACATGGCGGCGTAATCCGTGCCCAGCCCCCTGGTCAGCTCCGTCGAGTCGTGGTCGTTGCAGAATGCGGTGAGATAACCCGACTCGCCTTCCAGCACCGTGTCGGGACCCGTGAAGCCTTCGGAGGCGAGGCTCGCGGCCAGCACGCCCGATTCGGCTGCCCGTCCGAGATGGAGCTTCTTCACCATCGCCCCGGTGTTCGAGTGCGCAAATTCCAGCAGCCCGCTGGAGAGCGAACCCGCAATGCCGAGCGCGTTCGTCATCTTTCCGGAATCGAGCCTTAAGAGCTTCCCCGCCGTCACCGCGCCGCCGAACGGTCCCGTGGTGCCCGGCGCGTGGAAGCCGCGCGGCTCCAGCGTGCCTTTGGCGGCGCGGCCGATGCGGATCATCACTTCGGCACCCGCCGCCATGCCGGTGATCAGATCGCGCCCGCTCGAACCCTGTTCTTGCGCCACGGCCAAGCCGGCCGAGAACATGGAAGCCCCCGGATGCGAGCCGGAATCGGGATTGGTCAGATTGTCGAGCTCGAAGGCGTGCGTCATCGCCCCATGGGCGAGTGCTGCCGACGGCGCCTGCACCGCCACCCCGCCGGTGCCGAGGATGTGGCTCTTGCCGTTCGGCCCGGTGCGTTTGGCATGCGCGATGACCATTTTGCTCCACGGCAGCTTGCCGCCATAGAGGATGACCGCAACGGTGTCGGTGATGCAGTCCTTGATCCGCTGGCGCACCTCGGGGGGCACATCCTCGTAGCGGAGCTTCGCCGCATAATCGCCGAGCCTCGGCGTGTAGCCGCTCTCGCCTTTGGGCGCCGCTTCGGCCGCGCGTGCGGAGGGCGCCATCAGTTCGGGAGAAAGTGCCGTGGCTCCCGCGGCGAGCGCCACGCGGTTCAAGAAGCTGCGCCGCCCCAGGCGATTGAGGTCTTGCTCCGGCATGGGTTCCTCCCGTTCGGTCGAGCTTCACAAACTAGCGAAAATCCCGGGCCGTGCCGAGTGCAAGCGAAAGGTGGAACGGAAGGCTGGACGTGGCCGTTCACGGCTGAATCCGCCGGAGCTGCTCCCGATGAATCAATTCTCGCTCGAAACCCGCGCCGCCATCGAGCAGGCGCTTCGCTGTCACACGGTGTGTCTGGCTTCGGCCATGACCGAATGCCTGGAAAGGGGCGGCGAGCATGTCCGGCCCCAGCATTTCCGCCTGATGATGGATTGCGTCGCCGCCTGTCACTTCGCGGCCGATCTCATGGCCCACAAAAGCCAATTCCATGCCCGGGCCTGCGGGCTTTGCGCCGAAATCTGCGACACCTGTGCGGAGGATTGCGCGCGGCTGGAGGGCATGGAACCCTGTGTCGCGGCCTGCCGCTCCTGCGCGGACGCATGCCGCGGTATGGCTTAGGAGGCGGAACGCGCCAAACCCGAAGGCGGCATGATGGCCGAAAAATCGCCCGCGCCGGAAATGCGGACCCGCTGCTGCATCGTGGGCGGCGGCCCTGCCGGCATGGTGTTGGGATTTCTCCTCGCGCGCGCCGGCATCGACGTGATCGTGCTGGAGAAGCACGAGGACTTCCTGCGCGACTTCCGGGGCGACACGGTGCATCCTTCCACGCTCGAGATCATGTATGAACTCGGCCTGCTCGACGAATTCCTGAAGCGGCCGCATCAGGAGGTGCGCGAGCTTTCCGGCGTTATCGGCGGCGTGCCGGTGAAGATAGCCGATTTCAGCCATGTGCCGGCGCACGCCAAATTCATAGCGCTGATGCCGCAATGGGATTTCCTGGATTTTCTCGCGGGCAAGGCCAAGGCCTATCCGGGCTTTCGTCTGCTCATGCAGGCCGAAGCCACCGATCTTGTTTTCGCCGGCGCCGCGGTCGCGGGTGTCGTGGCGAAGACGCCGCAAGGCCCTCTGACGATCCGGGCCGATCTGACCATCGGCGCCGATGGCCGCCATTCCATCGTGCGCGAAAAGGCGGAGCTGCCCCGCCAGGATTTCGGCGTGCCCATCGACGTGCTGTGGATGCGGTTATCCCGTCGCGCCACCGATCCCGCGACCATCTTCGGCCGCATCGCGGCGGGTGCGATTTTCGTGACGCTCGACCGCGGCGACTATTGGCAATGCGCGCTGGTGATTCCGAAGGGCGCTGCGGAAACCCTGCACGCGCAAGGCCTGGATTCGATACGCAAGGCGATTGTGCGCATCGCGCCGGAATTTCAGGATCGCGTCGCCGAGCTCGCCGACTGGGATCAGGTGAAGCTTCTCACCGTCACGGTCGACCGGTTGACGCAATGGTGCCGGCCGGGGCTGCTCTGCATCGGGGATTCCGCACACGCGATGTCGCCCATCGGCGGGGTGGGGATCAATCTGGCGATCCAGGACGCGGTGGCCGCCGCCAATATCCTCATGGCGAGCTTGCGCCTCGGGGCTCCACCACCGGCTGAACTCAAGAAAGTACAGTCGCGGCGGATGCTGCCCACGAAGCTGACGCAGAGCATGCAATTGTTCGTCCAGAATCGCGTGATGACCCGCGTGCTCAATCTGAAGAGAGAGCCGAAACCGCCTCTCTTCGTGAAATTGTTAAATCGCTATGCTTTCCTGCGCCGCCTACCGGCGCGGCTCGTCGGCATCGGCTTTCGCCCCGAGCATGTGGAGACGGGCGAACGCGCCGCGCAACCGTAAGGAGATACAAATGGCCGAGCTTGCCAAAAACACCCGCGTGACCGTCATTCCCACCATGCGCTATCGTGATGCCAAGGGAGCCATTGAATTTCTTTGCAATGTCTTCGGCTTCGACAAGCAGGCCGTCTATGATGGCCCGGACGGCTCGGTCGCGCATGCTCAACTCACTTTTGGCGATGGCATGATCATGCTCAGCTCGCATCCGAACCAGGGCGAATACGGCAAATGGGTGCAGCCGCCCGCGACCAAGGACAGCGTCAACACCCACGGAATCTATGTCGTCGTCAGCGATTGCGACGCCCATTACGCCCGCGCCAAGGAAGGCGGCGCCGAAATCCTGCGCCTGCCGGTCGATCAGGATTATGGCGGGCGCGACTACACGGCGCGGGATTGCGAAGGATACATCTGGACGTTCGGCACCTACGATCCCTGGAGGTGAAGGTTCCGTCATATTCTCGTTCGGAACCCTACTCCCTCCGCACACGTTTTCCCCTCAGTGCTCCCGTGCGAACCCGCGCGGGGCGGCGTGTTTCATCCGCCCCCAGATGGTGGGGATGAGAAGGAGGCGAAGATGACCAAGAGATTTGCGATTGCCGTGAGTGCGGCGGCTTTTGCTGTGGCTGCGCTTGCGGTACCCGCCGATGCGGCGGGCGTTAAAGTGGGCGTTCTCACCTGCAATGTGGACAGCGGCTGGGGCTATATCCTGGGCTCGTCCAAGGAAGTGCGCTGCAATTACGCGCCGAATAAAGGCAACGGCGAACATTATGTCGGCGACATTTCCAAGGTCGGCGTCGATATCGGCTACACCAAAGGCGGCGTGCTGATCTGGGACGTGATTGCGCCGTCCTCCGATATGAAGCCGGGCGCGCTGGAAGGCGGCTATGGCGGCGTGTCGGCGAGTGCGACTGTCGGCGTGGGCGTCGGCGCCAATGTGCTGCTCGGCGGATTCGACAAGTCGATCGCGCTGCAGCCGATCAGCATCGAAGGCAATACCGGATTGAACGTGGCGGCGGGAATCGGCGCGTTGAATCTCAAGTTCGCGAGAGGCTGATCGCCAACAAATGGCTGATCGCCTTTCGTGAGAAAAGCCCTGCGGGAAACCGCAGGGCTTTTCTATATCTGCATGGACCAGCCGTCGACGGCCATGGCGGCCTGACGGATCGCTTCGGCCAGCGTGGGATGCGCGTGGCAGGTGCGCGCGATGTCCTCGGACGACGCGGAAAATTCCATCGCGACGCACGCTTCCCCGATCATGTTGCCCACGTCCGGGCCGATCATGTGCACGCCGAGCACGCGATCGGTCGCCGCATCGGCGATGATCTTGACGAAGCCTTCGGTCGATATGTTCGTCTTGGCGCGCGCGTTCGCGGTGAAGGGGAATTTGCCGATCTTGTAAGCGACACCCGCCGCCTTCAACTCTTCCTCGGTTTTGCCGACGGTGGCGACCTCCGGATAGGTGTAGATCACCGATGGAATCGCGTCGTAGTTCACATGGCCCGCGCGCCCCGCGATGCGCTCGGCGCAGGCGATGGCTTCGTCCTCGGCCTTGTGCGCGAGCATAGGCCCCTCGCGGCAATCCCCGATCGCCCAGATGCCGGTCACGTTGGTCTTGTAGTGGTCGTCCGTCATCACCCGGCCGCGCGAATCGCGCTTGACGCCGGCCTCCTCCAGCCCGAGCCCATCCGTATACGGATGGCGCCCGATGGCGACGAGGATCACGTCCGCATCGAACGTCTCGCGCGCGCCGCCTTTGGCGGGTTCGACCGCCACGGCATAGGCATCGCCCTTCGCCTCCACACCCACGACTTTGCTGGCGAGCTTGAACGTCATGCCCTGGCGTTCCAGCAGGCGCTGGAATTGCTTGGCCACTTCCAGATCGATGCCCGGCACGATGCGGTCGAGGAATTCGACCACAAGCACCTCCGAACCCAAGCGCCGCCACACCGAACCCAGCTCCAATCCGATCACGCCCGCGCCCACCACCAACAGCCGCTTCGGCGCGGAGGGGAGCGACAGCGCGCCGGTCGACGACACGATCCTCTTCTCGTCGATGGCGACGCCGGGAAGCGGCGCCACATCCGAGCCCGTGGCGATGACGATGTGCTTGGCGGTCAATTCGCGTGTCCCATCAGCCGTTTTCACGCTCACTTTGCCGGGCGCGGTGATTTTTCCTTCCCCGACGATGCCTTCGACCTTGTTCTTGCGGAACAGATAGGCGACGCCCTTGGTCAGCTCGCCGACGACCTTGTCCTTGTGTGCCATCATGGCGGTGAGATCGACGCCGAATTCTCCGCTGATGCCGAAGGTTTTGAAGTCGCTCTTCGCCATCTGATAGAGGTCGCTCGCATGCAGGAGCGCCTTGGAGGGGATGCAGCCAATGTTGAGGCACGTCCCGCCGAACGGCCCGCGCTTGTCCACGCAAGCCGCCTTCAGTCCAAGCTGCCCCAGCCGGATCGCGCAATTGTAGCCGCCCGGCCCGCCTCCGATAACCACGACGTCGAAATTATCGGCCATGGCTTAGAGGTCCAGCAGCAGCCGCTGCGGGTCTTCCAGGTTTTCTTTCACGCGCACCAGGAAGGTGACGGCCTCGCGTCCGTCCACCAGACGGTGATCATAGGAGAGCGCCAAATACATCATGGGGCGGATTTCCACCTTGTCCCCGATGGCCACGGGCCGGTTCTGGATCTTGTGCATGCCGAGGATTCCGGTCTGCGGCAGGTTCAGGATCGGCGTCGACATCAGCGAGCCGAACACGCCGCCATTGGTGATGGTGAACGTGCCGCCCAGCAGTTCTTCCAGCTTCAACTTGTTGTCGCGGGCGCGCGTCGCATATTCGTTGATCTGTTTTTCGATGCCGGCAAGCGAGAGCAGGTCCGCATCGCGCACCACGGGCACCACAAGTCCGCGATCGGTCGAGACCGCCACGCCGATATCGTAATAATTCTTGTAGACGATGTCGTCGCCGTCGATCTCGGCATTGACCGAAGGGATTTCCTTCAGCGCCGCAATGCACGCCTTCACAAAAAAGGCCATGAAGCCGAGCTTCACGCCGTGCTTCTTTTCGAAGCCGTCCTTGTAGGCCGCGCGCAGCGCCATCACGTGGCTCATGTCGGCTTCGTTGAAGGTGGTGAGCTGGGCCGCGATGTCCTGTGATTCTTTCAGCCGCAGCGCGATTGTCTTGCGCAGGCGCGACATCGGCACGCGCTCTTCACGTTCGGCTCTGCCGCGAGGCCCTGACGGCTGAGGCGCGGGTGCCGGACGCGCGGGCGCTGCGGCCTTGACCTGCTCCAGGGCTGCCAATGCGTCGGCCTTGGTGACCTGTCCGTGTTTGCCGCTGCCGGCAATAGCAGAGGTATCGAGCTTTGTTTCTTCGGCGATGCGTCTGACCGATGGCGGCGGAGGCGGCACCTCGACCGGCGCCGGCTTGGGTTCGGTTTTTGCCGCTTCTATCTTGGCCGGTTTGGCGGCTTCGGGTTTCACGGTTTCGGTCTTGGCGGGCCCGGGTTTCGCCGCAGCACCTTCCGCGACCGCGCCCAAGACCGTCCCGACATTCACCGTGCCGCCCTGCTGCACGCTGATGTGTTCCAGCACGCCCGCCGCTGGCGAGGGCACCTCCACATTCACCTTGTCGGTTTCGAGCTCGACCAGCGGTTCGTCTTCCTTGACGGGATCGCCTTCCTTCTTGAGCCAGCGGGCAATGGTGGCTTCGGTGACGGATTCGCCCATCGCCGGGACTTTGATTTCGATGCTCATCTTGAACCCTTGCGACCTCATGCTTCGACAAGCTCGGCATGAGGAAGAGAAGACCCCTCACCCTGAGCTTGCCGAAGGGTGAGGGGCGGTTTGGTTAGATCAAAGAGACAGGGCTTCGTCGAGGAAGGCTTTGAGTTCCGCCTGATGCTGGCTCGCCTGACCAGCCGCGGGCGAGGCGGATGCCCTGCGTCCGGTATAGCGAAGCGGCCCCTTGCGGCCCAGCTGTTCCATCACGCTTTCGATCGAGGGTGCGATTGCCATCCAGGCCCCCTGGTTCTTGGGCTCTTCCTGGCACCAGATGATCTCGGCATTGGGGAACCGCGTCAGCTCATCGGTGAGCGCAAGCCCCGGGAACGGATAAAGCTGCTCGATGCGCAGGAGCTGGATCCGCGCTTCGCCGCGCTTCTCGCGCTCCTCGAGAAGGTCGTAATAGACCTTGCCGCTGCACAGCACGACGCGCTTGATCTCCTCGTTCCGTTTCAACGTGATGGTCGAACCGGGGAGATATTCCGCATCGTCCCACAGCACGCGATGAAACGACGAGCCCGGCCCGAATTCGGAGAGCTTCGAGATGCAGCGCTTGTGGCGCAGCAGCGATTTCGGCGTCATCAGGATCAGTGGCTTGCGGAAATTGCGGTGCATCTGCCGGCGCAGCACGTGGAAATAATTGGCTGGCGTGGTGCAATTGGCGACCTGCATATTGTCGTCGGCGCAAAGCTGCAAATAGCGTTCGAGGCGGGCGGAGGAATGTTCCGGTCCCTGACCCTCGAAGCCGTGCGGCAGCAGCATCACGAGGCCCGACATGCGCAGCCATTTCATTTCGCCCGACGCGATGAACTGATCGATGATCACCTGCGCGCCATTGGCGAAATCGCCAAACTGCGCCTCCCAGAGAACCAGAGCCTTGGGTTCGGCGAGGCTGTAGCCATACTCGAACCCGACCACGGCTTCTTCCGAAAGCAGCGAATCGATGGCCTCGAATTCCGCCTGGCCCTCGCCGATATGGTTGAGCGGCGTATAGCGATGCTCGGTTTCCTGATCGACCAATTTGGCGTGCCGCTGGGAGAACGTGCCGCGCGCGGAATCCTGGCCTGAGAGGCGCACGAACGTGCCTTCGTCCAGGAGCGTGCCGAAGGCCAAGGCTTCGCCGGTCGCCCAATCGATGCCTTCGCCGGTTTCGATCATCTGCTGCTTGTTCTGCATCAGGCGCTGGATGGTGCGGTGGGCGTGGAAACCCTCGGGGATGGCGGAAATCGCCAGACCCACCCGCTTGAGCGTCTCCATGTCCACATCGGTGGTGCCCCGGCGGTCGCCGCGGGGTGCGGTTTCCAGACCCGTCCAGCGGCCGTCCAGCCAATCGGCCTTGTTGGGAAGATGCGCTTTCGCGACATCGAGCTCGTCTTCGAGCCGCTGATGGAAGCTCGCGATCATGCCCTCCACTTCGTCCTTGGCGACGACGCCCTCATCGATCAGCCGCTTGGAATAGATATCCAGCGTCGTCGGATGATCCTTGATGGCGCGGTACATCAGGGGCTGCGTGAAGGAAGGTTCGTCGCCTTCGTTGTGGCCGAAGCGGCGGTAGCAGAACATGTCCAGCACCACGTCCTTGTGGAAGAGCTGGCGGAATTCGGTTGCGATGCGGGCGCAATGCACCACCGCTTCGGGGTCGTCGCCGTTCACGTGGAAGATCGGCGCCTGCACCATCAAGGCGACATCGGACGGGTAAGGCGAGGACCGCGAATAGATCGGCGCGGTGGTGAATCCGATCTGGTTGTTGACGATGAAATGGATCGTGCCGCCGGTCTTGAAGCCTTTGGTGCCGGACATGGCGAAGCATTCCGCCACCACGCCCTGGCCTGCGAACGCGGCATCGCCATGGAGCAGCAGCGGCAGCACGGAGGCGCGCGTGATCTTGTCGTCGTTCTGATATTGCTTGGCGCGGGCCTTGCCGAGCACCACCGGATTGACCGCCTCCAGATGCGACGGGTTGGCGGTCAGCGAGAGATGGACATCGTTCCCGCCGAAGGAACGGTCGGACGAGGCGCCGAGATGGTATTTCACATCGCCCGACCCCTGCACGTCGGAGGGCTTGGCCGAGCCGCCGGCGAATTCGTGGAACAGCTGGCGATAGGGCTTGGCCATGACGTTGGCGAGCACGTTCAGCCGCCCGCGATGGGGCATGCCGAGCACGATGTCCTTCACGCCCAGCTGGCCGCCGCGCTTGATGATCTGCTCCATGGCCGGAATCAGCGATTCGCCGCCGTCGAGTCCGAAGCGCTTGGTGCCGACGAATTTCACGCCGCAGAATTTCTCGAAGGCTTCCGCCTCGATCAGCTTGTTCAGGATCGCGCGCTTGCCTTCGCGGGTGAAGACGATGTGCTTGTCGGGGCCTTCGATCCGGCGCTGGAGCCAATCCTTCTGCTCCGGATCGTTGATGTGCATGAACTCGTAGCCGATGGGGCCGCAATAGGTGCGGCGCAGGATGTCCACCATCTGGCGCGGCGTGGCCGATTCCAGCCCCATGACGCCATCCATGAAGATGGGCTTGTCGAGGTCGCTGTCGTGGAAGCCGTAAAAGGACGGCTGCAGCTGCGGGTAGGGCTTCTTCTTGTCGAGCCCGAGCGGGTCGAGATTGGCTTCGAGATGGCCCATGACGCGATAGGCGCGCACGAGCTGGATGGCGCGGATGGAGGCCTTCGCGCCGGCACCCGAGGCGGCCGCCGAAGCCTGGGCCGGCGCTGCTGACGGCGCTGTCTTCGAAGGGGTGCCCCAGTCTCCGGTCAGCGCCGAGACCAGCTCGCCGTCGGCGAGCGCCAGCCTCGCGCCGCGCCGCCATGAGGGCCCGCCCCCGAGTTGCGAAGTCGAGAGCCCTTTCTCGCCCAGGGCGTCGAAAAAGGCCCGCCAGGTGCCGTCGACCGAGTTGGGGTCGCTCAAATATTGCGCATACAGCCCTTCGATGAAGCTGGCATTGGTGCCGAACAGGAAGGACGTGGCGTCCAGAACCTCGTTGGGAGAGGTCCCTTTGGGGGTGCGATTTTCTTTCGATTCAGCAGTCATCTCAGTTGCTTGGTTGGTTTCTGCGGTAGAGCGCCGGCATGACCGGTTCCGCCGCCTCAAGAGACGCGATTCACGAAACGCGCCAGCCCCGTCAAGGCCTAACGCACTTTGCTCAACATTGCATGGCGAAATTTAGGAAACCTGAAGCAGTTCCTTCAGCGTTGTGCCCAAAGCGGCGGGGTTGGGCGAGACCCTAATGCCGGCCGACTGCATGGCCTCGATCTTGGAACCCGCGCCGCCCTTGCCGCCGGAGATGATGGCGCCGGCATGGCCCATGCGGCGGCCCGCCGGCGCGGTGACGCCCGCGATGAAGCCGACCATGGGTTTCTTGATCTTGGAATGCTTGACGAAGTCGGCCGCGTCTTCTTCGGCTGAGCCGCCGATTTCGCCGATCATGATGATGGACTGGGTTTCCGGATCGGCAAGCAGCATCTCCAGCACGTCGATGTGCTCGGTGCCCTTCACCGGATCGCCGCCGATGCCGACACAAGTCGTCTGCCCGAGCCCCACCGCCGTCGTCTGGGCCACCGCCTCATAGGTCAGCGTGCCCGAGCGCGACACGATCCCGACCGATCCGCGCCGGTGGATGTGGCCGGGCATGATGCCGATCTTGCATTCGCCGGGCGTGATGACGCCGGGGCAATTGGGTCCGATCAGCCGTGAGCGCGAGCCGCAGAGCGCACGCTTCACGCGCACCATGTCGAGCACCGGAATGCCTTCGGTGATGCAGACGATCAATTCGACCTCGGCATCGATGGCTTCCAGGATCGCGTCCGCCGCGAAGGGCGGGGGCACATAGATCGCGCTCGCGGTGGCGCCGGTTTTTTCCTTCGCATCGCGCACGGTCTCGAAAACGGGGAGGCCCAAATGCGTGCGGCCGCCTTTGCCGGGCGAGACGCCGCCGACCATCTTGGTGCCATAGGCGATGGCCTGCTCCGAATGGAACGTGCCTTGGGCGCCGGTGAAACCCTGGCAGATGACGCGTGTGTTCTTGTCGACAAGGATGGACATTGGCTTTGCGCTCGATCGTTCGGCCTACCCGGAAACGGGCAGGGCGGAGTGCGTATCGCTCCGGGTGGAAGACTCCGGCAATGCGCGGCCGATGCCGTCGCAAACGCCGGCGAAATTGTTCATCAGTTCCGAATTGCCTATGCGAAGGACTTCAATGCGCTTCTTGTTCAGGTAGCGCGTTCTCGCCGTCTGGCGTGCGCCGCCCGAAGTGCTCGCGTGCTGGATGGCGAAGAGTTCGATGGCGAGCTTCGCCGCGGGACAATAAAAATCCAGAACATACGGGCCCACGCGGTACTGGCGCTCGAAGGAATACCCGTTGATCGGCGCCAGCCGCAGATAATCCCACAGCTTGCGCTCCGCGCGGTGCGGGCTGTCGCGCGTGTCGCGTCCGCGCTGGGCCTTTTCACGGGTGTGATCGGACCGCTTCATGACGGATCAGCGCCCCTTGACCGCGGCGACGATCTTCTGCGCGGCGTCGGCGAGATCGTTAGCGGAGATGATGGCAAGGCCGGACTTGGAAAGGATCTCCTTGCCCTGCTCGACATTGGTGCCTTCGAGCCGCACCACCACGGGCACGGAGAGCGAAACCTCCCGCGCCGCCGCCACGATGCCGTCCGCGATGATGTCGCAGCGCATGATGCCGCCGAAAATGTTGACCAGAATCCCCTTCACATTGGGGTCGGACAAAATGATCTTCAGGGCTGCGGTCACTTTCTCCTTGGACGCGCCGCCGCCGACATCCAGAAAATTCGCCGGCTCCTCGCCATAGAGCTTGATGATGTCCATGGTCGCCATGGCGAGCCCCGCGCCGTTCACCATGCAGCCGATGGAGCCGTCGAGCTTGATGTAATTGAGGTCGTATTTGCCGGCCTCCCGTTCGGAGGGGTCTTCCTCGTCGGGATCGCGCAAGGCCTGCACGTCCTTGTGCCGGAAAAGCGCGTTGTCGTCGAAATTGACCTTGGCGTCGAGGCAGATCACCTCACCGGTTTTGGTCACCACCAGCGGATTGATTTCAAGAAGGCTCATGTCCTTGGCGACGAACGCGTTGTAGAGGCTTTCGATCACGCGGCCTGCCTGCTTGCCCTGGTCGCCTTCGAGTTTCAGCGCGTTGGAGATGGAGCGGCCGGTATGCGCGCTCAATCCCGCGGCGGGGTCGATCCGGAATGTCTGAATCTTTTCCGGCGTGTGCTTGGCCACCTCTTCGATGTCCATGCCGCCCTCGGTGGATGCGATGAAGGCGATGCGCGAGGTCTCGCGGTCGACCAATGCCGAGAGATAGAGCTCGCGCTCGATGGCCGACCCGTCCTCGATGTAGAGCCGCCGCACGACGCGGCCGTGCGGCCCCGTCTGATGCGTGACGAGAGTCATGCCGAGCATGCGCCTGGCCTCGCGCTCCACGTCCTCGACGGAGCGCACGACCTTGACGCCGCCGCCCTTGCCGCGCCCGCCGGCATGGATTTGCGCTTTCACCACCCAGACCGGGCCGCCCAATTCTTTTGCCGCCGCCACGGCCTCTTCGACAGTGAAGGCCGCGCGGCCTTTGGGCGTCGGTGCTCCGAAGGCGCGCAGCACCTCTTTCGCCTGATATTCGTGAATGTTCATGGAACCTCGGGCCTTGCAGAGAAGCGAGCCTAACAACGGGCTGTTAGCGGCAATAGCCGAGCCTGTCCAGCATCCGCATAGCTCAGGAGACCGGTTCTGCAAGGACGGCGCCGGGCAACATTGCGGCGCGGCGCCGGGCGCTTTCGGGGCCGATATATTTCACCGCTTCGTCGAGCAGCGCACGGGCTTCCGCCCATTCCCCCCGCCTCACGCGGACGTCGAACAGGGATTCCGCGGCCACGGCCGATTTCGGCTTCAGCCGATGGGCGCGGATGGCAAGCGCAAGCGCCTCATTCAGCTCGCCGCGGCCAAGGGCGAGTGCGGAAAGGCGCCGGGCGCTTAGGAACTCGGTCTCGGGATTTTCCAGCATGGACCTATAGACCCCCTCTTCGCGTGCTGCATCGCCCGTAAGCCTCGCGGCCTCGGCCTTCAGCAGCAGCACCAGCGGCTGCGCGCCGAGCAGCCGTTCCACATGGTGTTCTGCATGTTCGGCTTCGTGCGCATCTTCGGCCGCCGCCGCGATCAGACCCTTGGACAGTTCGTGAAACGCGTTCCTCGCGCGCCGCGCCGCGAAATAGCGGCTCAATCTTGCTGGTCCCCGCAGGATCAGGCGGATCCCCACGTAAACCGCCGCAACCAGCAAGAGCAGCAGCACCGCGCCTGTCGTTGCTGCCATGCGGATCTCATAGCCCGTGATGGTCAATGTGAGAGTGCCGTCATGGTCGGCGAGCCATACGGCAGCAAGTGCGGCCAGCCCCGCGACGATGAGAATGACGATCAGCCGGAACATCAGGGCCGCTCGGCGGAGAGAGGCGCCGCCAGCGCCTGCACGATGCGTGCGTTCATGTCCGCAACCGTGCGATCGACTTCAAGGCGGGCTTCCGCGTCCTTCAGCCATGGCTGGAGGGCCATCGCCGCCGCGCCGGTGACGCTGCCCGCCTCCCTCACGGCAGCGGCGAAATCGCCGCGGTCGAGGCCTGCCTGCGCCCGCGCAAGCCGGTCCTCGTTGGTCATGCCGTTCACGGCGCCGATCCGGCGGACGCTGACGAGCCGCTTCGCGCGATCCCAGATCTCGGAGAGCCAATTCCCGTTTGCACCGTCGGTGCGTTCGGCCTCCAGCGCCGCGCGCGCCGCGTCGGGGAAGCGCGCCGCGAGCGCGGGGCGGGTAGAAGCGCCGGTCTCCGATACGGTCTGGAGCGCGGCAATCGCGGGATCGTCCGGAGCGGCCGCCCTGAGCGCCTCCAATTCCGGTTTGAAGGGGGTGTCGCCCTGCGCCGCGCGCGAGAGGCCCGCGCGCGCAAGCGTTGCGGCGGCAACCTTCATGGCCTCGCCGGGGCTCGCAGTTTCCAGACGCGCGACGCGATCCTGCAAACCGGCGAGCGTGTCGCGATCCGCCGCGCGCGACATTTCCGCTTCAGTGGCCGCAAGCTGCATCTCGATCGCGCCGAGGCGCGATTCCAGATCGGCTCCGGTGGTCTTTTCCAGTGCGGCGACGCGCGCATCGAGCGCCTGAACCTGGCTCCTCAAGCCGGCGATGTCACGGGCAGCGTCGCGCTCTGTGCCGGTCTTGATCTGCTGGAAGCCGAGCCCAGCCGCGCCTGCAAGAAGAATAAGAATGGCGAGGATCAGAAACGCCGATGGGCGCCGCCGCAACCGGACGCTTGCCGTCGGTGGCTCTATTGGGCGGGGTGGGGTTTGGGGTTCGCTCATGCCGGCTCACGCTACCACACCCGCGCGTTCTACCGCGCGGGGATGAGGTCGAGGATCGCGTCCTGATTGGGTGTGCCTGCAACCGCCACGCGCGCAAAGGCGAGCGGCGCCAGCGCCTCCGCCGTCGCCGCGCTGATGCAATAGGCGACCAGCCTTGCGCAAGCCTCCGCGACACCGGCCTGGTTCGCCAGGGAGGCGAAGGTCTTTGCGCTTCTGGGTGAGAACAGCAGAACGCCGTCGAGCGTGCCGTCGCTCAGCGCCTCTTGGGCTTCGGGCGGCAAAGCCATCGCGGGCAGGGCCTCATAGAGGATGATGCTCTCGACGCGGAAGCCGCGCGCCTGCAGCGCCTGGCGCAGGCGGCCCGCCGTCTCCGCGCCCGCCGCATGCAGCAATATTCCGTTTGCCGGATCGGCGTTCAGCGCCACTGCTTCCACCAGTGCTGCGGAATCGCCGCCGGCGCTGACGACGGAGGCGAAACCTTCCTTGCGCGCGGCTTCGGCGGTTTGCGGCCCCACGGCATAGACGGTGAGATCGCGGCGCTCCGTGCGCAGCGAAAGCGCGCGCACGCCATTGGCGCTGGTCGCGAGCACGGCCTGCACACCCTCGAGCGGCACCGGCGGACCGGCAAGGAACTGCACCTCCATGACGGGAGCCACCACCGCCTCATGGCCGCGTGCCGCCAGCAGCTTCGCAAACGCTTCCCCGTCTTCGCGTGGCCTGGTCACAAGAAGGCGCATCGGTATCGCTTCAGCCTCAGAACCGGGGGAGTTTGGATCCGGCCTGGCCTTTAATGTCCTCGGCGGCACTGCGGCCGGCCGAATAGGCTTGAGCGCGGGCGTGTTCTGCTCCGGATTCGTCCGCAACGATATCGCGCGAAGCCGTCCAGAAGTTCCGCCCGTCCTGGGTCAGCACCTCGCCCCGGAATCGCAGCGCGCCGTTCTCGACCTCGGCCAACCCGGCAATCGGCGTGCGGCAGGAACCGTCCAGTGCGGCGAGGAACCCCCGCTCGCAGGCCACCGCAAGATGAGTCGGTGCATCATCGATTGCCGCGACGTATCGCTCGGTCGCGGCATCGCCGCTGCGGATTTCGATGCCGACTGCGCCCTGGCAGAGTGCCGGCAGCCAGCCGTCCAGGACTTCGCTGTCGGGGAGCGCAAGCCCGAGCCTTGAGAGACCGGCGCACGCCAGCACAATCGCGTCCGCCTCGCCGCGCGCGAGCTTCAAGAGCCTGGTTTCGACATTGCCGCGCAACGACACGATTTTGAGGTCGGGCCTGAGCCGCAGCGCCTGGGCCTGACGCCGAACCGAGCTCGTTCCCAGCCGCGCGTTCTCGGCCAGCTTGTCGAAGGGGGCTCCGTCGCGTGCGACGAACATGTCGTGCGGGTCCTCGCGCGGCAGCACCGCGGCGATGGACAATCCGGAGGGCTGCGCCGCCGGCATGTCCTTCATGGAATGCACCGCGATATCGGCCTCTTCGCTGAGAAGAGCTTCCTCGATCTCTTTGACGAAAAGGCCTTTGCCGCCCGCCTCGACCAGCGGCCGGTCCTGGATACGGTCGCCGGTCGTCTTGAAGGTGAGAATCGGGCAGAGCTCGTCCAATTCGGCTTCGTCCCAGCCATGGGTATCGGCCAAGGCCGCGCGGACGAGATGGGCCTGCGCCAATGCGAGGGGCGAGCCACGTGTGGCCAATCTGAGGATGGGGGTGGTCATGGCCTGCCCCTTAGCATAGATCGAAACCATGCCGCCAAAGCCTTTAACGGTCTTAGGAGTGGAAACGAGCTGCGACGAGACCGCGGCCGCGGTAGTGCGCGGGCTTCCCCCCGGCCCCGGCGAGATCCTCTCCAACGTCCTGTTCAGCCAGGTCGAGGAGCACCGGCCCTACGGCGGCGTGGTGCCGGAAATCGCGGCTCGCGCCCATGTGGAGATGCTCGACGGAATCGTCGCGCGCGCGCTCGGCGCAGCCGGGCTTGCGCTGGCCGACGTCGATGCCGTGGCGGCCACTGCGGGGCCGGGGCTGATCGGCGGCGTCATGGTCGGGCTGGTCACCGCCAAGGCGCTGGCCTTGGCGGCGGGGAAGCCGCTGATCGGCGTCAATCATCTGGAAGCCCATGCGCTCTCGGCCCGGCTCGCGCTGGGGACGGCGTTTCCGTTTCTGCTGCTTCTGGTGTCGGGCGGCCATTGCCAGCTCATGGCGGCCGAAGGCGTGGGCCGCTACCGGCTCTATGGCGCGACCATCGACGATGCCGTGGGGGAGGCCTTCGACAAGACGGCGAAGCTTCTGGGGTTGCCCTATCCGGGCGGGCCGGCCATCGAGGCGCTGGCGCGCGACGGCGCATCCCGGCGCTTCGAGTTCCCGCGGCCCATGAAGGGGCGGGAAGGCGCGGATTTCTCCTTTTCCGGGCTGAAGACGTCCGTGCGGCTGATGGCCAAGGAGCAGGCTCCGCTTAACGCCACCGATAGAGCCGATCTGGCGGCGGGATTCCAGGCTGCCGTGGTGGACGTGCTGATGGACCGCACGAGTTCGGCCATGCGGCGTTTCCGAACGGAGTTCGGAAATCAGAACAGAGAACTGAAGCTGGTTGCCGCGGGAGGAGTCGCAGCCAATTACGCCATTCGGTCTGGGCTGCAAGCCATTGCGCAGGAAGAAGGATTTTCCCTGGCTGTGCCGCCGCCGGCGCTCTGCACCGACAACGGCGCCATGGTGGCATGGGCCGGTCTGGAAAGGCTTCAGTCAGGTCTGATCGACCCGCTCGACACCCCGCCCCTTGCCCGCTGGCCCTTGCAGGACCTGGACAAGACCGGCCCGAACGCGCTTTTCCGCTATTGAACGGCCGCGAAATACACTCCGAGCGACAGAATGCCCGTAAACGCAATCACAAACCCTGTCAGTATGCGGGCGCTTACCGAAGCCACGTCGCGGCTTTCGGTGGGATGGACCGCCCTGAATTCCGTCATTTCAATCTCCGATGTTGCACTGCACAACGGGGATATAGAGAGTAATGGTTAACAAACAATATGCCCGCCTTGAAGCTCGCCACCTGGAACATCAACTCCGTCCGCCTGCGCGCAAATCTGGTTCGCCGCTTCCTCAAGGCGCATGAGCCCGACGTGCTGTGCCTGCAGGAAACCAAGGTCCCCGACGCGCTTTTCCCGGCCAAGGTTTTCCAGAAGCTTGGCTATGTGCATCAGGCGATCAACGGCCAGAAGGGCTATCACGGCGTCGCCATCCTCTCGCGGCTGCCCTTCCGCAAGACGGACATCATGGCCTTTTGCGGCAAGAACGACACCCGCCACGTCTCGGCGCAATTCGAGTCCGGGTTGGAGCTGCACAATTTCTATGTGCCGGCCGGGGGTGACATCCCCGATCCAAAGCTCAATCCCAAATTCGCCCACAAGCTCGACTTCCTCCGGGAGATGGAGGCCTGCTTTTCCCGGCAGGCGGAGCGGAAGTCCGATCCGGTCGTTCTGGTCGGCGACCTGAATGTCGCGCCGCTGGAAAACGACGTCTGGAGCCACAAGCAGCTGCTCGATGTGGTGAGCCACACGCCGGTCGAAACGGGGCTGCTGAAAGCCGTTGCCGACAGTTTCGATTGGCAGGACGTGACGCGCGCTTTCGTCCCGGCGGAGGAAAAAATATATTCCTGGTGGAGCTACCGGGCGCACGATTGGGAATTGTCGAACCGGGGACGCCGGCTCGATCACATCTGGGTCACGCGCGGCTTACGCGATGCCGTGTCGGAACACGCGATCCTGAAACAGGCGCGCGGCTGGATGCGCCCTTCCGACCACGTGCCGGTGATGGCGACGATCACGCTTTAGGAATCCGTGTACGGATCAAAGCCGTGCCGGGCGGAAAGAATCGCCCAAACACTATGCCCTGACATAGACCCAGGCTTGCGCACCGGAGCGCAGGCGGACCTGAACCCGCTTATAGGCCGCGTCCTCATAGGCGTCGGCAAGCTGAAGTTCGCTGTCGCTGATCTGGAACAGCGTGCCTTCGATCTGATCGCTGTCCTGGCCGGTCGGTTCGAGGATCTGGTGAACCGTCATGCCGCTGATTGCGATCGCGCTGGAATCGGTGATCGTCACCGTCTCAAGCCTGTAGCCGATAATGGCGTCTGAGACCCCATTCAGGCTGCGGTTGAAAACCGCGCGCTGAACATTTTCGTCGCGCAGCGTGCCATAGGAAAACAAATTCTCCACGCCGGCCCTCGCTTGTCCCTATGTCCGCCAGAACGGGTCGGTCTTGCCGAAGCCCTTCCAGCGTTTCTTGGCCTTCTGCCAGGTGGGGTCGACGCGGCTCTGATGCCAGCCGTCGACGAAGGCGGCGGCCTCCAGCAATTCGGGGCTGCTTCGTTCGCCCGCATGCTCGAGGATGCGCCGCAGAATTTGCTCCACGGTCGCGGAATCGTTGAGCGTGCCGAACAGGTCCTGCAATTTGCTCAAGCGGTCGAGGAACACGGCAACGTCCTTGGCCGAAAACAAAGGCGCGAAGAATTCTGCGGAATAGCGCAGCTTCTTGAGCGCGATGCGCAAGGAGTGCCGCTCCTGCACATTCAGCGCCGACAGATGCTTGGCAAGTTTGCACGCCTGTTTCAGCCGCTTGTCCAAAGTCTCGCAGGCAAGCGCGCGCGCATCCTGCACGAACCCCGCCATCTGCTCGTCCGACGCTGTCTGGCGCCAGGCTTGCGTCTCGATGGCCGAGCCCAGATGGATCAGAAAGCCGGTGAAATCGTCGGATTGCACGAGGTTTGCCGTGCGATTCCAGGAATCGCGCCGCAATTCTTCCGAGATCAGCCTCAGCTCTGCGAGCCCGGCCCGGTTGGCCGCTTCCTCCACCGGGGTCAGCAGCTCGGTCGCGAATACGTCGAGCTCGCGCGTGACGCCGAAAATATCGGCGAGCGTCTTGGCGCGGTCGCGCAGCGATTCCATTTCGCGCCCGCGAAACGCACCGCCGAATGCGGAGAGCGCCGCGCGCAAACGGCGCAAGCCGACACGCACCTGATGCACGCCTTCGGGCAGGCGGGCTTGTCCAACTGCGGGCGCGTTGCGCGAGATGTGCCTCAGGCAATGCAGAAGCGTTGCGCGGAGCGCTTCTTCCGCCGTGCAGCCGGGCCGAAGTTCGGTGCGGCCGGCCTTGTGGGCGGAGAGCGGCGCGCCATCGATAGCGCGGAAGCCACGCTCGGCCTTGCTTTCCGTGTTGACGGCAAGATGGGCTTTTCGCGACAGCAATCGCGCGATCTCGTAGAGGGCTGCCGGTGCGCCCGCCTTCAATTCCAGTTCGAGTTCGCTCACCGGCATCGAAGCGTGTCCGTTTCCCACACTTCGGATCTCGCCCTTGTCGACGGCAAGCTCGACCGAATCGCCAGACGGAGTCTTCACAGAGCGTGTGGTGCGCAGAATGTCGGTCTCGACCATGGGTTCGAGGGCATCGCCATTGACGGCCGATTGCAGCCGTGCGCGCAGGGCCTCGTCGCCGATGCAATCAAGGTCGGGTTTGACGGTGGGAATATCGCACTCATATTCTTGCCGGTCGGAGGCGAGCGCACCGGTGCTCTGATCTTTCACGCCCAGCACATAGCCGTGCCCGTTCGCGCGCACGCGCAATGAGAGGCCCGCCTTGGAGAGCGCGCGGCCGGACGTGTCGTAATAGATCGTGTTGAGTTTCCTGCTGGCCGCGCGGCCGACATGAAATCCGTGCAGCGCGGAAGCACGCATGATGCGCTTGAGCTCACGCTCGGGAGCGGAAAAACGGATTTCGATTTCCTGAGACATCGTGCGGGAGCGTAGAGCCAGAGCAATAGATCGCTCAATCCCGCGTTTCTATCAACCGCTCCTTATGTTCCCGTTTCGTACATCATGTCCGCCAGGTCAGCCCGGCAATGTGGCAAGTTTCTGGATCTGGCTGCTGGCAAGCGCGAGCTTGGCGATTGATGCCTCCCCCGTCTTTTCCAGCTCACCGAGGAAGGCGAGCGTCCGTTCGACGTCGGCTTTTCGCAGTTCGGTCCAGGATTCCACCGCGTCCGGCGTGTCCTTGCCTTGGCCGATCGCATCGCCGGCGAGCAACCTCTGGGCCGAGAAGAGATCGTCCACCATGCGGCGGAGCGCCAGGCGGTCCCAATGGTCGCCGGTCGCGATTCGGGAGGCCAGCGCCCGCAAGCGGTCGAGGCCGACGGCCGAACCGATGCGGAAATACACCTGGGCTGCGATTTCGGCAGGCACACCCCGCGCCTCGCCCAGAAGAACGATCTCCGGCACCGCCGCGAGCAGGGGGAGAACGCCCGCGTCCTCGGCCACGTCGTGCGGCACGCCGGATTTTTCCAGTTTCGTGATGCGCTCTTCGACCGCTGCCTTTTCGATCGGCGTCGCGAAACCGGAGAAGCGGCCCTTCAGAGCGGCGAATCCAGCGCCATAACGCGACACGGCTTCGGCAATGGGTGCGCGAGGCACCTGCACGATGAACCAGAGGCCGAGCCGGCGCAGCAGCTCGCCGATGTCGGCGATCATGGCGTTCTGCACTTGCGCGGGCACTTTCAGGTCGAGCGCGGCAATGCGGGCCTTCAGCGCGGACAACCCAAAGGCGCCGTCGGCTATCGCGAAGGCGCGCGCGGTACACCAGAGCGGCGCGGTGGACAATTCGCGCATACGGTGGGGATACAGGGGCCCTGCGAGATTGACCGTGCGGTTGGAGAGCTCGGTCGCAACGATCTCGCGCGCGAGGCGATGGCGCTTCAGCTCGGATGCAAACCGTTCGGCGGCGAGCGGCGGGAAATAATCCGTCAGAAGCGTATCGAAATAGGGATCGTCCGGAAGTTCGCTCTGATTGATCGCGTGGTCCAGATCGAGCTTGGCATAGGCAAGCAGCACCGACAGGTCGGGCCGCGTCAGGCCGCGTCCCTCCCGCTGCAGCACCTTGAGCGCGTCGTCGGCCGGCAGGAATTCCACGCCGCGATCGAGCGCGCCGTTCTTTTCCAGCTCGCGCATGAAACGGCCTGCCGCATCGATGTCGCGGGGCGCGTTCATTTCGGCGACCGACAGCGCCAGCGTCTGATCGTAATTGTCCTTCAGCACCAGGCGCGCGACGTCTTCGGTCATCGCCACCAGCATGGCTTGGCGTTCGGCGTCCGATAGTTC
The DNA here is from genome assembly GCA_964494505.1 of uncultured Bordetella sp. GTDB lineage: Bacteria > Pseudomonadota > Alphaproteobacteria > Micropepsales > Micropepsaceae > CAIYRG01. Next base: position 7,210 of record CAZBRO010000023.1, on the reverse strand, counting down.
GCCGCGCCTGAGCGGGCCGCTCATCAGGATCTTGAGATTGACCTCGTGGTCGGACGTATCGACGCCCGCGGAATTGTCGATGGCGTCGGTGTCGATGCGCCCGCCGGCGCGGTCCGGGCCGCCGGCCCTCGCATATTCGATGCGGCCCAATTGCGTGACGCCCAGATTGGCGCCCTCTCCGACCACGCGGGCGCGAACCTCGCGGCCATTCACCCGCAAGCCGTCATTGGTGCGGTCGCCCGCGTCGGCGTGGGATTGCCCCGACGATTTGATGAAGGTGCCGATGCCGCCGAAAAACAGCAGGTCCACCTCGGCGGTGAGCAGCGCGCGGATCAGTTCCGCCGGCGTCGCGCGGTCCTTCGCAAGTCCGCTCAGGTGCTGCAACTCGGCCGACAGCACGATCTCTTTCGCCGAGCGCGGATACACGCCGCCGCCCCTGGAGATCAGCTTCGTCTCGTAATCGGCCCAGGAAGAGCGCGGCAGATCGAACATGCGCTTGCGCTCCGCATAGGACGCAACCGGATCCGGGTTCGGATCGATGAAGATGTGGCGATGATCGAAAGCGGCGACGAGCCTGGTCTCTTTGGAACACAGCATGCCGTTGCCGAACACATCGCCCGACATGTCGCCCACGCCCACACAGGTGAAGGCTTGGCTCTGAATGTCGCGGCCAAGCTCGCGGAAATGGCGCTTGATCGCCTCCCAGGCGCCCCGTGCCGTGATGCCGATGGCCTTGTGATCGTAGCCCTGGCTTCCGCCCGAGGCGAAGGCATCGCCGAGCCAGAAGCCGCGCGACACCGCGATGCCGTTGGCGATATCGGAAAACGTCGCCGTGCCTTTGTCGGCGGCAACCACAAGATAGGGATCGTCAGTGTCGCAGCGGAGCATATGGTGCGGCGGAATCACGGTGCCATCGGGCCCGATATTGTCGGTCAAATCCAACAGCGCGCCGATGAAAGTTTTATAGGCGGCGACACCGATGGCCTGAACCACTTCGCGGGCTGCGCCTGCGGGAATCTTCTTCGGATAGAAGCCGCCTTTGGCGCCGACCGGCACGATGACGGAATTCTTCACCTGCTGTGCCTTCGCCAGGCTCAGGATTTCGGTGCGGAAATCTTCCGCCCGGTCCGACCAGCGGATGCCGCCGCGCGCGATCCGGCCGAAGCGCAAATGCACGCCCTCGACCTCGGGCGAATAGACGAAGATTTCATAGAGGGGCTTCGGCGCGGGCAAAAGATCGAGCCTTTTGCTTTCGAGCTTGAAGGCGAGATAAGGCCGCTCGCCTCCCGACGCATCGGGCTGGAAGAAGCTCGTCCGCAGCATCGCTTCGATCACAGACAGCATGGCGCGAATGATGCGGTCGTCGTCGGCGCTCGGCACATCGTCGAGCGCATCCTGGATCTGTTGGCGGATTTTGTTGGCCGCCTGCGTGCGGGCCTCGCTGTTCTGAAAGAGATCGGGATCGTGCAGCGTGCGGAAGAGCCGTACCAGCCTGACCGCAAGATCGGGATTCTTGACGAGAGCGTTCTCCACATAGGCTTGGCTCAGCGGCAACGTCGCCTGGCGCAGAAATTTCGCAATGCTGCGCAGGATCACGACATCGCGCCAGGAAACCCCGGCCGCCATGACGAGCCGGTTGAAACCGTCCGACTCCGCGCGTCCGCCCCAAACGGCGTGGAAGGCGTCCTCGAGGAGGGGCTTCATGCGCTCGATGTCGACCGCGCGGCCGTCGCTCGACGCCATCAGGAGATTGTGCAGCGCGATTTCTTGCTCCTGTCCATCGGCCGAGAGCGGCGTCAGCGCGAATGCATCTTCCGCGATGACTTTGAGCCCCAGATTCTCGAACACCGGCAGGCATTCGGAGAGCGGAATGAACGCCCCCCGCACGAACAGCTTCAGATTCACGGCATCCGGGGAATCGGTGCTTGCGCGGTAGACATGGGCCGCGAGCACGCGATGGGCGCCCTCGCCCTTCAAAACGGCCTCGATGCGGTCGATGTCGTTGGCAGCTTCAGCGGGCGTGAAGCGGTCGCGGTAACCGGCGGGAAACGCGTTTGCGTAGCGGCGCGGCAGTCCCCGCGACATCTCGCCGTGTTCGAATTTCACCGCATCGGCAAAGCCGTCGTCCCAGGTGCGGATGGCGGCGCGGATTTCGGTTTCCAGCTCGTGCACGTCGGTGTCGGGCATGGGACCCGGATTGCGCCCGACGATGTAGTGCACGCGGGCAAGCGCCTCGTCGTCCAGCATGGGCGTCGCCGCCGATTGCCGCCCGTTGAAGGCGCTTGCGAGCAGCCCGTGAATCTTTTCCCGCACGGTGCCGGAATAGCGTTCGCGCGGAATGAAGACGAGCGCGGACACGTAACGGTCGAAGCGGTCGAAGCGCAGGAAAACGCGCACCTTCGGGCGTTCGCCGAGATTGAGAATGCCGAGCACGGTGGCGAGCAGCTCGTCCTCGGAAATCTGGAACAGCTCGTCGCGCGGGAAGGTGTCGAGGATATGCTGGAGCGCCTTGCCGTCATGGCTTGCGGGCGGCAATCCTGAGCGCGCCATCACCTGTGCGATCTTCTTGCGCAGCAGCGGAATCGCGGACGGCAATTGGCTGTAGGCGGTCGATGTGAAAAGCCCCACGAAACGCCGTTCGCCGATCAGGCGGCCCTTCGGGTCGAAGGCTTTCACGCCGACATAATCCATGTGCACGCGGCGATGCACGGGTGAACGCAGCGCCGTTTTCGCGATGATGAGGGGTGCGGGTTTCTTCAGGAATTCGCGCAGCGCGGGCGTGATGACCGCGCGGTCGGCGCCCGGGCGGACCACCGGCATCTCCGGATCGCGAAGCAGTCCCAGCCCGCTCTGAGGAACAGGTTCGAGCCGGCCTTCGCCTTCCTTCGAGAAAACATAGTCGCGGCAGCCGAGGAAGGTGAAATGATTCTCCGCCATCCAATCGAGGAACGCGATGTTCTCGTCGAGCTCGGCTTCGGAAATGGCAGGGGGATTGCGCCCGAGCGATGCGGCGGTATCGGTGAGCCGGTCCATCATCGCCCGCCAATCGCGTACCGCAAGGCGCACCTGCGCGAAAACCTTGAGCAGCCCTTCGCGCAAGGCCGCGGCTTGCGCCTCGTCGAGCGGTCCGTCGAGCGCCAGCACAATGACGCTTTCGTTCAGCGCCGTACCCCCTGGCGAAAGCAGGCCCGACCCATCGCGGGCGAGCGCCATCACCGGATGGAAGGCGGCCGTGATGCGCAGGCCTTGGGCGCGTACTTCGGCAGTGCAGGAATCGTAGAGGAACGGAATGTCGTCATTGACCGCGAGCATCAGCGACTCGCTGCGAGCAAAGGCGGGATCGTCCTGAGAGGGATCGAAAACATCGACCAGCGGCGAGCCCGGCGCACGCTGCTTCAGGCGGCGATGGACATTGGCAACCAGTCCGGCCAATTCCGCGCCCGTGTAATGGATCAAATCCTCCGGCGAGGCATAGCGCGTGAAGCCGGTAAAGAAGGCCGCCAAATCCGGACCGCCCGCAGCGATGAGATTTGCACTTGCCGCAAGATGAGCGGCAGCATCCGCCGCATCGACTTTGGCCACATCGGGCGCCGTACCGTGCATGGATTCCGCCACGTTCGTTGTCCGAGCCATGTGAGCCTCCCTGTCCGCCTGTGTCCGGCGGTTAGAGGATTAGAACTTTAAGAACTTAGGAAAGCATGTGCAAACAGCAAGCCCACACTCCAGCAACGGAAAAGCTGTTAAATTGAGGATGTTACGATTCGTTAAGAAAGAGCGGCCGGCCGCATGAGAGGCAGGAAAAGAACATATGCGGTGATCTTCGACCTCGAATTCACCGCCTGGGAGGGTTCCATGGAGTCGCGCTGGACCCGGCGGGGCGAGCACACGGAGGTGGTGCAGATCGGCGCGGTGAAGCTCGACGCTGAGAGCCTGAACGAAGTCGAGTGCTTCGACATGCTGATCCGCCCCAGGGTCAATCCGGTGCTGTCCGATTATTTGGTGGAGTTGACCGGGATTACCAATGAATCGGTAGCACGGCGAGGCGTCGATTTCGTTACGGCCTATCGTGCGTTCCTCGATTTCGCCGGTGACGCGCATGCCTTTGCGCATGGCCGCGACGATCTGATCCTGCTTTCCAATCTCACGCTGTATGGATGGGAGGGCGCTTTGCCGTTGCCCGCTTATTCAAACGCGGTTCCCTGGTTCACGGCACAAGGGATCGATCTTGCGGGCAAGCGCGCCTGCGATGTGGCGGAACTTTGCGGTGCCGTTTTCGAAGGCCACAAGCACGATGCGCTGGCCGATGCGCGCGGTGTTGCAGCGGGGTTTCGCGCTCTGATCGCAAGCGGCGCCCCCAATCCTTTCCTGCCCCAATCTTCTCCTCCTGGCGGGGTGGGATAGGGATGAGTGCGCAATGACGGCCGATGAGATCGTCGCGTTGCTGGCGCTCGAGCCGCATCCGGAGGGCGGCTTCTATCGCGAAACGCTCCGCGATATGGCCGGTAGCGAGGGACGCGCGCATTCGACCGCCATTTATTATCTTCTGAAATCGGGCCAGGTTTCGCGCTGGCACCGCGTGGATGCCGCCGAGGTTTGGCATTGGTATGCAGGCGAGGCGCTCGCGCTCTCGATTGCGCGGGAGGCCGGTGTCGAACAGATCACGCTCGGGCCGCGCCTGGATCGCGGCGAACGTCCCCAAGGAATCGTTCCGGCGCGTCATTGGCAAAGCGCCCGGCCCTTGGGCGCCTACGCGCTCGTCGGCTGCACCGTCGCGCCGGGATTTGAGTTTTCGGGCTTCGAAATTGCGCCCGGCGGAAACCTGCCGGATTAGGGACTTGATGGCCAAACCTTCGCGCTGGCGCGCAAACGGGAACTACAGCGCCGCTTCCAAGGCACGCGCGATGACGAGCGAAGACGGCCGCGCGGACGCGCCGCCCTTCGGCGCATAGGTGACGGTGAGCACGCCCTTTTGATAGGAGGCTCCCGCTTTCGCGCCTTCCTTCACATGCACGATATGGAGCTTGTCCACCACTTTGGCGCGCTTGCCGGTCTTTGCCACCGCGTCCAGCGCATAGGCCGCGTCGCGCATGGCGCTGCAGGCAAGCCCGCGGAGCGCGTCCGATTCCGTTCGCGCAAGCCCGTCCCAATCGGCGACAAAGCCGACCGCGAAATCGTCCCCTCCCGACAAGTCCTGCGCGAGCTTCAAGGCGAACGGCCTCATGTCCCTGTAGGAAAGCGGCGGCGGGTCGACACTCACATTCTGGTCCCCGTCATTGTATTCGGCGGGCCAGCCGTTTTTGGCTTTGTCCGTGTAGAGAGTCACTGCGCCGAAAGCGGTGACTTGAAGCGCTTCCGTGCCGGTATCGTATTTGAAGACGCGCCCGCCCAGCAGCCCGGCTTCGCCCGACAAATAGAACACTTCGTCATTGTCGAGGAAGCGAAGCCTTACCTGGTTGCCCTTGTGGTCCAGGGCGAAAGCGATTCTGTCGTTGGCGATATAGGTGCCGTCGCGGGGGAGCGGCGTGGACGGCGTCAGCAACAGCTTCGACCGCGGCGCCGCCTGTTGGGCGCTCACGCCGGTAGCGCCCATCGGTCCCAATGCAAGGACCAACGCCATCACCAAAGATCGTTGCAGCCTCAAGGGCATCATTTTTTGCGCCTGACCGTAGCGGCGGATAGCCGTCTCGACCCTCCCCAGGATCGCCCCCTCTTTCTAACGCCCCGAGTTTGGCAACAATATGGAAGGAGCGTGGCCTTTGTACCGATCGCGCGGTAAATCGATCTTAAACGATGAGCTAAACTGTCAGGTAGCCATCCTGAGAACTTAGGATTAATGTCCGCGCCCGATTTCATTTTCCCATCAGAACAGGGGTAAATTTCGTGGCCAGCCTCGATAGTTTCAAAGCGCGGCGGAAGCTCAACGTCGGGCTCAAGACCTACACCTATTTCAGTCTCAAAGCGGCGGAGAAGAACGGGCTTAAAGGCATCTCCCGTCTACCCAACTCCTTGAAGATACTGCTGGAAAATCTGCTCAGGCATGAGGATGGCCGCACCGTTACGGCTGCAGACATTAAGGCGGTCGCCGGCTGGTTGAAGACCAGATCATCCGATCGTGAAATTGCCTATCGGCCCGCGCGCGTGCTGATGCAGGATTTCACCGGCGTGCCCGCAGTGGTCGACCTTGCCGCCATGCGTGACGCCATGGCGAAGCTCCACGGCGATCCCAACAAGATCAATCCGCTCGCTCCCGTCGATCTCATCATCGATCATTCCGTCCAGGTCGATTTCTTCACCGGCAAGGATGCCTTCAAGAAGAACGTCGTCATGGAATATGCCCGCAACAGCGAGCGCTATTCGTTCCTGCGCTGGGGCGGCCAGGGCTTCGACCGCTTCCGCGTAGTGCCGCCCGGCACCGGCATTTGCCACCAGGTGAACCTCGAATATCTCGCCCAGACGGTGTGGTCCGACAAAGTCAAAGAGGGCAGGAACACCGTCGAATACGCCTATCCCGACACGCTGGTGGGGACCGATTCCCACACCACGATGATCAACGGTTTGTCCGTGCTCGGATGGGGCGTGGGTGGCATCGAAGCCGAAGCCGGCATGCTCGGACAGCCCATCTCCATGCTGATCCCGGAAGTCATCGGCATGAAGCTCACGGGCAAATTGCGCCCCGGCTGCACGGCCACCGATCTCGTGCTCACCGTCACGCAGATGCTGCGCAAGAAGGGCGTGGTCGGCAAATTCGTCGAATTCTACGGCCAGGGACTTGCCGACATGCCGCTGGAGGACCGCGCCACGATCGGCAACATGGCGCCGGAATATGGCGCCACCTGCGGCTTCTTTCCCATCGACGACGAGACGCTGCGCTACCTCAAAGCCACGGGCCGCAAGGCCGCCCGCATCGCCCTGGTCGAGAAATACGCGAAAGCCCAAGGCATGTTCCACTCCGCAAAGAGCGAGGAGCCGGTGTTCACCGACACGCTGCACCTCGATCTCAACGACGTGGAGCCCAGCATGGCGGGCCCGCGCCGGCCGCAGGATCGCGTCTCCCTTTCCAGGGTGGGCGAGGAATTCGCCGCCGCCCTGATGGACGTCTTCAAGAAGGAAGACGAGGCCATGAAGCGGGTGAAGATCGAAGGCACCGAGCTTACGATCGGCCACGGCGACGTGGTGATCGCGGCCATCACCTCCTGCACCAACACCTCCA
>CAZBRO010000022.1:0-93232 GCA_964494505.1 uncultured Bordetella sp. | reverse complement strand
GCGCGCCTGCCCCACCAGCAGGGATTCGTCCCGGCGAAAGGCGATGATGTCGGCATCCTGGCGATCGAGATAGCCCGCGTAATGGGCGTCGATTTCCAGCTGTTCCTTTATGTTGGCTGGAAATTGGGCGAGCTCCGGCCAAATCGGAATAAGCCGCGCCATGTCGACGTCGGGAAGCGCCAGCAATTCCAGTGCGGTCCGCCGGGCTCCGTCCTGGCGAATCGCGATGCCCTTTTTCGCAGCTTCGGAGGAGGTAAGAACCAGGGTCTTCGCCAATGCTCGCGCGCTTTCGAGTTCGGCGAGTTTGCGGGTGAAGGCGGCGCGGCGTTCCGGGCCTACGATCCCTCTCCTGTCTCCGAGGGCCGTCAGCCGCTGATCGGCATTATCGGCCCGGAGCGTCAGGCGATATTCGGCGCGCGAGGTGAACATACGATAGGGCTCGGTAACGCCGCGCGTCACCAGATCGTCGATCAGCACGCCAATATAGGCCTGAGCCCGATCCAACAGGAACGGATCGGACCCGCCCGCCCGGCGTGCCGCATTCACTCCGGCCATCAACCCTTGCGCGGCGGCTTCCTCATAACCCGTCGTGCCGTTGATCTGCCCGGCGAGAAAGAGCCCCGGAATGCGTTTCAGCTCCAGAGAGGGATGCAGCTCGCGCGGATCGACATAATCGTACTCGATGGCGTAGCCAGGCCGGCGCATGACCGCGGTTTCCAATCCTGGGATCGTTTTCAGGAGATCGCGCTGAACCTCTTCCGGGAGCGAGGTGGAAATTCCGTTGGGGTAGACCGTGTCGTCGTCCAGCCCTTCGGGTTCGAGGAAAATCTGGTGCCCTTCGCGCCCCGCAAAGCGCACCACCTTATCCTCGATGGACGGGCAATAGCGTGGACCGGTGCTTTCAATCTGACCGGAATACATGGGCGCGCGATGCAGATTGGCCCGGATAATGGCGTGCGTCGCGGCCGTCGTGCCGGTGATGTGGCAGGATATTTGCGGCGTCGTGATATGGGTGGTCAGGAACGAGAACGGGGAGGGCGGATCGTCTCCCGCCTGACGCTCCAATTGGTCCCAAGCGATGGTCCGCCCATCGAGCCGGGGCGGAGTCCCGGTCTTCAACCGGCCCATGGAAAGGCCGAACCCCCGCAAGGTCGCGGATAATCCGATGGACGGCGCCTCGCCCACGCGACCGGCCGGGATCTTCCGTTCGCCGATATGGATCAGCCCGCCCAGAAACGTGCCCGTTGTGAGCACGATGGAGGACGCCCGGAAGCGCTGTCCGTCAGCGGTGACGAGGCCGGCCACGGCCCCGCGTTCCAGGATCAGGTCTTCCGCAGAGCCTTCGGCGATGGTGAGGTTCGCCGTTCCCGCAAGGGCTGCCTGCATCGCCTGCTTGTAGAGTCTGCGGTCGGCCTGGGCGCGCGGACCCCGAACGGCGGGGCCTTTGCGGCGATTGAGCAGCCGGAACTGGATCCCTGCCGCGTCAGCCACCCGGCCCATGAGGCCATCGAGCGCATCGATCTCACGGACGAGGTGGCCTTTGCCAAGGCCGCCTATAGCGGGATTGCAGGACATCTCGCCAATGGTGTCCTTGCGATGGGTCAAGAGGAGCGTGCTGGCCCCCGCACGCGCGGCGGCCGCCGCCGCTTCGCAGCCCGCGTGTCCACCCCCGATTACGATCACATCGAAGTTCATGGCGCGGATTTACGTCCTCTCGGCCCAGGCAGCAAGGCCGGGTGTTTCACGTGAAACATTCATTTGCCGATGCAGAAATCACGGAAGACCACATCGAGCAATTCATCCAAATCTACCCTGCCGGTGATGCGGCCGATGGCACGCAAAGAAAGCCGCAGATGCTCGGCCGCCAATTCGGGATCCTTCGCGGCCGAAGCAGACTCCAGCGCCGATGCCGCCGCCTCCAGCGCCTTGCGGTGGCGCTCCCGGGTCAACACAGGCGCTTCATCCTGATCAAGCCTATTTGCGGCCGCATCAGTAAGCGCGCCGATCAATTCCGGAAGCCCCTGCCCCGTCTTGGCCGAAATCCAAAAGCCCTCGCGAGCCTTCGCTGAAGCCAGGTCCGCCTTGTTCCAAACCACGAGGCCGGCGCTTTTCTCTCCACCGACGTCCAGGCCACGTAACCCGTTGGGGGAAGAATCGGCCGCCATTCCGTCCAACACCAGCAGCCGGAAATCGGCCGCATCGGCCCGAGCATGAGCGCGGCGCACGCCTTCCTGTTCGATCCGGTCCTCCGATTCCCGTAATCCCGCAGTATCGGCCAGTATCACCGGGTAGCCGCCCAGATCGAGCTTCACTTCGATCACATCGCGCGTCGTGCCTGGAATGTCGGATACGATGGCGACGTCCCGCTGGGCCAAAGCATTGACCAGCGAACTCTTCCCCGCATTGGGCGGACCGATCACCGCCACATGGAAGCCCTCGCGCAGGATTTCGCCGCGCCGCGAATCGTCCAGATGCCCCCGGATTTCCGAAAGGATTGCCGCAAGCGAAGCGTGGCTCAGCTCCAGCGTCCCGGCTGGAATCTCCTCATCCGCGAAATCGATGCCGGCTTCGATCCAGGCCGCGGCCCGAATCAGGCGCGTTCGCCAATCCTCGTAAAGCGCGGACAGATAGCCGTCATGCTGCCGTAAGGCTTGACGCCGTTGGGCCTCGGTATCGGCATTTACGAGATCGGCGATTGCTTCCGCCTGAGTCAGGTCAAGCTTCCCATTTTCCACCGCCCGCCGCGTGAATTCGCCAGGCTCGGCAGGCCGAAAACCCGCTATGCAAGCCAGTGCAGAAACCAAAGAGGCCATGACCGCTCGGCCTCCATGTATCTGAAATTCCACCACATTCTCGCCGGTATAGGACTGGGGGGCGGGAAATCGCAGGACCAAGGCCGCGTCAATGCGCTGATTGTTCGACAATTCGAACAGTGACCGGACTACCGCCTTTCGCGCCTGAGGGAGTGGTAACCGGGTCAGTTGCCGGATCGCTGCGTCGGCCCGCGGCCCGGACACTCTCACCACCGCCACACCAGCCCGCCCGGAAGCACTGGCAAGGGCAAAAATCGTGTCCTTTTCGCCGCTCACGAAAGGCCTTCCGCGCGGGAAATCGCCCACGCGCCTTGTGAGTCGGCCAAGAGAAGCGCTACGAAACGGAAAATCATTTCCTCACACCGGCGCAACGCCCTTCGGACCCCCAAATGCCCAACCTGCTCGCCCACGAAACCAGCCCCTATTTGCTGCAGCACAAGGACAATCCTGTCGAATGGCGGCCCTGGGGACCGGAGGTTCTCGCCGAAGCCCAGCGCACCAACCGGCCCATCCTGATCTCGGTCGGCTATGCGGCGTGCCATTGGTGCCATGTAATGGCCCATGAGAGTTTCGAAGATCCCGAAACTGCCTCCGTCATGAACGAGCTTTATGTCTGTGTGAAGGTCGATCGCGAAGAACGGCCCGACATCGACACCTGGCTGCAGAAAATCCCCTCCATCATGGGCCAAAATGGCGGCTGGCCGCTGAACGTGTTCCTAACCCCGCGCGGCGAACCGTTCTGGGCCGGTACCTATTTCCCGCGAAATGAAGGGCTCGGCCGGCCCGCCTTCAAGACAGTGCTGAAAGACATCGCCGCGCGCTTCCGTGAATCGCCGGAAATGCTGCAGCCGAATGTGCGCCAGATTTCCGATTCGCTCGATCAGGCCTGGTACCAGAATCGCGCCGGCCAATTCGACATGAAAAAGCTCGACAAGGTCGCCGTCGCCACCGCGCAGAATTGCGACATCTTCTATGGCGGCATTGTGGGTTCGCCGAAATTTCCCAACGTACCCATCCTGGAACTTTTGTGGCGCGCCTATCTGCGCACGGGCATGCAGCAATTCCTCTCGCTCACGCTCGTTTCGCTCGACAATATGGGACGGGGCGGAATCTACGATCACGTCGGTGGCGGCTTTGCCCGGTATGCGATCGACGATCAGTGGCTGATGCCGCATTTCGAAAAGATGCTCTACGACAATGCTCAGCTGCTCGACATCATGACCCTCGTCTGGCAGCACGGCAAGCAAGCGGTCCTGAAAGGCAAGATCGAAGAAACCGTGACCTGGCTGTTGCGGGAGATGCGCGTCGAGGGCGCCGCATTCGCCTCCAGTCTCGATGCCGATTCCGAAGGCGAAGAAGGCAAGTTCTACGCCTGGACCGAAGCCGAAATCGACACGGTGCTGAGCGGCACCAATGTCGATCGCTTCAAGCAGGCCTATGGCGTGACCCGCGAAGGCAATTTCCCGCATGAGGGACGGCCTACCGGACGCAACATCCTGCATCGCGTCTCCAATCTCCCGGGCTGGACCGAAGCCGAAGAAATCTCGTTCAGCGAACAGAAACGGCGCCTGCTCGAAGCACGCGAGAGACGCGTTCGCCCGGGCCGCGACGACAAAGTGCTGGTGGATTGGAACGGCCTGATGATCGCAGCCCTTGCCAATGCCGGCGCCGTTTTCGAACGGCCCGATTGGCTCGCCGCCGCCCGCGAGGCGTTCCAGTTCATCTGCGACAGGCATGGCGATGGCGACCGCCTGTTCCATTCCTACCGCGCGAACAAGCGCCAGCATCAGGCCTTCGCCGATGGCTATGCCGCGATGGCGCGCGCGGCGCTCGCACTTCACGAGGCCACGCAGGAGCGCTTCTATCTCGACCGCGCGCGGGCGTGGACCCGCACGCTGGACCAGGAATTCTGGGATGTGGTGCAGGGCGGCTATGTCTATTCGCGCAACAGCGATCTTCCCGACCAGGTGCGCACGCGCAATGCGTTCGACACCCAGACGCCCTCGGGAAACGGGGTCATGGTAGGCGTGCATGGAAGGCTGTTCTACCTGACGGTCGATCAATTCCATGCCGAACGCGCCAACACGCTGATCCAGGCCTTCGCCGGCGATGTGGCGGCGAGCTACATGCAGATGTCCACCTTCCTGAACAATTTCGAATTCTGCACGTCATGCCTGGAAATCGTGGTGTACGGCCCGGCGGGCGATGTGCGGACCCAGGATATGGTGCGCGCCGTGCTGGGACGGAGCCTGCCCAATCGGCTCCTGATCGCTGTGGGACCGGGCGAAAGCCTCCCCGCGGGCCACCCGGCCGAGGGCAAGACCATGCAGGAGGGCCTGCCGACGGTGTATGTCTGCGGCGGCATGGTGTGCTCCCCGCCGATCACGAGTCCGGCCGTCCTCAGCCACGCGCTGCAACTGCCTGAAAATTCACCAATGGCCCGAACCGCGGGCTCTGCCTGAGACGATGCTGGACGGGGCATGGTGAGAAAACACGACGTCCGCTATGGTGAACAGATAACCGCATTCAAACAACGGAGGGGATTGGCGTCATGAGTGGAAAAGACATTACCGTTCAGGGACCCGACGGCAGTTTCGGAGCCTATCTCGCGAGCCCGGCGAGCGGCCACGGACCCGGCGTCATCGTGATCCAGGAAATTTTCGGCGTGAATGACGTCGTGCGCCAGATTTGCGATGCGCACGCCGCCCGCGGCCGCTTCGCGCTCGCACCCGACCTGTTCTGGCGGCTCGAGCCCGGCGTGCAGCTTACCGACAAGACGCAGGAAGATTGGGGCCGCGCCTTCGGCCTGATGCAAAAATTCGACGCGGACAAGGGCGTGACCGATATCCAGGCCTCGATCAGCCATTTGCGCAAAGTCGCGGGCGTGTCAGGCAAGGTCGGCACGGTCGGCTATTGCCTGGGCGGCCAGCTCGCCTTCCTGTCCGGCACGCGCACCGATTCCGACGCCAATGTCGGCTATTACGGGGTCATGATTCAGAACCGGCTGACCGAGGCCGGCAACCTCAAAAAGCCGCTGATGCTGCACATCGCGGAAAAGGACGCCTATTGCCCGCCCGAAGCGCAGAAGCAGATCATCGACGGGCTCAAGGGCAATCCGCTGGTGACGATCCACTCCTATCCCAACATGGACCACGCTTTTGCCCGCGAAGGCGGCCAGCATTACGACAAAGCCTGCGCCGATCTTGCCAATTCCAGGACAGACAGTTTCTTCCGCCAGCATCTCGAGTAACACGCTGATGAAAGCCGTCCGCATCCACAAGACCGGCGGGCCGGACGTCCTCACCTATGAGGACGTCGATCTCCCGCCGCCTGCCGCCGATCAGGTCCGCATCCGGCATACCGCCATAGGGGTCAATTTCATCGACACCTATCATCGGGCGGGGCTCTATCCGCTCCCGATGCCGGCGATTCTGGGCTCGGAGGCTGCGGGGATCGTGGATGCGGTGGGCGAAAACGTGCGCAGCGTGAAAGTAGGCGACCGTGTCGCCTATTGCATGGTGCGCGCCTCCTATGCGGAAGCCGCGAATATTCCGGCATGGAATGCGGTGAAACTGCCGGATGCGATTTCGGACGAGGTTGCCGCGGCGTCGCTGCTGAAGGGCCTCACTGCCCGTTATCTCCTCAAGGCCACCTATCCGGTCAAGGCCGGGGACACCATCCTGTTCCATTCGGCCGCTGGAGGCGTGGGGCTCATCGCCTGCCAGTGGGCGAAGCATCTGGGCGTCACCGTAATCGGCACTGTCGGCTCGGACGACAAGCTCGCGCTCGCACGGGAAAACGGCTGCGCCCAGGTGCTGAACATGCGCAAAGACGAATGGGTCAAGCGCGTGCGCGAGATCACCAATGGCGCGGGCGTTCCGGTGGCCTATGATTCCGTCGGCAAAGATACGTTCCTGGGCTCCCTCGATTCGCTCGCCATTCGCGGCATGCTGGTCTATTTCGGAAATTCGTCGGGCCCTGCACCTCTCTTCGAGCCTTTGACCCTCAGCAAAGGCTCGTTCTATCTCACGCGGCCGACGCTTGCGCATTACGCGCGCAATGCCGACGAATTGAAGGAAACGGCTGACGATCTGTTCGGAACCATCGCTTCGGGCGCCATCAAAGTGCAGGTGAACCAACGCTTCAAGCTCGCCGATGCGCGTGCCGCGCATGAAGCACTCCATTCGCGCAATACGACCGGCGCAACGGTTTTGCTGCCGTAATGGATGTGATGCAAATTCCTCCGCCGATGCGTCAGCGAGCGGCCAAGGCCAATGCCAAAGGCCGCGCCCGCCATGGATGAACGCGTTGCGCTGGCTCTGATTGCGACCATCACCGGCATGATGGGTTTCTTCGAAAGCATGGCGGCCGTGCCGTTTGCATCGACGGCCATGGCGGCGGACGCGCTGTCCTTCGTGCAGCATTCGATCAGCGCCGGTTTCGCCCTATGGTCGACGGCGGGCACCATCACGCGCCAGCGCTGGACGGTGCAGCTCCAGGGATTCATCATGGCGCTTCTCGGCGCGCTGGTGTGCGTGCTGGCGGTGAGGCGTCTGTTCCTCGGCAGCATCCCGCATCCGGTTGCGATGACGGTTATCGGCGCGGTGGCGCTCCTCGCCGATCTTTCGGTTGGCGCCATCGTGCTCGGGCAACGGCGCACGCTAACCGGGCTTACCGCGCTGTGGCGGCTTTCCCGCACCGATGCGGTCGGCAACATCGCGGTGATCGCTGCGGCGATTCTGGTGCTGGCGACGCACTCGAACATCCCGGACCTCGTAATCGGCGGCGCGATGGCGACATTCTTCTTCGTCTCCGGCTGGCGCATCGCCATCACCGGGCGGCTGGACGCCGGCCGCACCCGATAGCGTCATGGCGAGAATCAACATAGAGCGCATTCTCGAACGCGGCCTGTTCGCCAGCCGCTGGCTGATGGCGCCGTTCTATATCGGGCTCGTGGTCGCGTTGATGGTGCTGTTGGCTGTCTTCCTGCACGCGCTCGTGGCCGAGCTTCCGGCAATCGCTACACTCGATGAAGCGGGCGTCATCCTATGGGTGCTGACGCTGATCGATCTCTCGCTCGCGGCCAATCTGATCGTGATGGTGATCTTTGCCGGCTATGAAAATTTCGTCTCGAAGATGGATATCCACGACCACCCCGATCGGCCCGCCTGGATGGGGACAATCGACTTTTCCGCGATGAAGCTGAAGCTGATCGCGTCCATCGTCGCCATCTCAACGATCCAACTGCTCAAGGTTTTTCTGTCGCCGGCTTCCTATAACCGGGAAACGATCATTTTTCTGATCGCCATCCATCTCACCTTTGTGGTTTCCGGCGTGCTGATGGCATTAATGGATTACATCGCGGATAGGGCCGGCGAACACCAGGGTTGAGCCCAGCTTGAAGACCAGGGTTGCCCGATGCGCTTATTGCTCAGTCCTGCATCGGTCACAATGTCGCGCTGATCGCACGAGATGGCGATTTCCGCCATTTCGCCAAACATTGCGGACTGAAACTCGCCTGAACAACAGCCGTCACGTGTTCATGCTGTCGAAGAAATCGTCGTTGGTCTTGGTCTGACGCAGCTTGTCGAGCAGGAATTCGATGGCGTCGATGGTGCCCATGGGCGCGAGAATCCGCCGGAGCACATACATCTTGGACAGCGTTCCCTTGTCCACCAGCAGCTCGTCCTTGCGGGTGCCGGAGCGCAGAATATCGATGGCCGGGAAGACGCGCTTGTCGGCGACCTTACGGTCCAGAATGATTTCCGAATTGCCCGTGCCCTTGAACTCTTCGAAAATCACTTCGTCCATGCGGCTGCCGGTGTCGATCAGCGCGGTTGCAATGATGGTGAGCGAGCCGCCCTCCTCGATATTGCGCGCCGCGCCGAAGAAGCGCTTGGGCCGTTGCAGCGCGTTGGCGTCGACGCCGCCGGTCAACACCTTGCCCGAAGACGGTACGACCGTGTTGTAGGCCCGGCCCAGACGCGTGATGGAATCGAGCAGAATCACCACGTCGCGCTTGTGTTCCACGAGGCGCTTGGCCTTCTCGATCACCATCTCAGCCACTTGCACATGACGCGTTGCCGGCTCGTCGAAGGTGGATGAGATCACTTCGCCCCTGACCGAACGCTGCATGTCGGTGACTTCCTCGGGACGTTCGTCGATCAGGAGCACGATCAGATAGCAATCGGGATGGTTGATCGCGACCGCCTTGGCGATGTTCTGAAGGATCACGGTTTTGCCGGTGCGCGGCTGCGCCGTAATGAGCGCGCGCTGACCCATACCCAAAGGCGCCACGATATCGATGATGCGCCCGGTCTTGTCCTTGACCGTCGGATCGTCGAGTTCGAGCACGAAGCGGCGCGTGGGATAGAGCGGCGTCAGATTGTCGAAATGTACCTTGTGCTTGCCCGCTTCCGGGTCTTCGAAATTGATGGTCGAAACCTTCAGCAGGGCAAAATAGCGCTCTCCATCCTTGGGACTGCGGATCGGACCTTCCACCGTATCGCCGGTGCGCAGGCCAAAGCGGCGGATCTGGGAGGGCGAGACATAGATGTCGTCGGGGCCGGCGAGATAGTTCGATTCCGGACTCCGGAGGAAACCGAACCCGTCCTGCAGGATTTCGAGAACACCGTCGCCGCTGATCTCCACATTGCGCTCGGCGAGCTCCTTGAGGATCGCGAACATCATGTCCTGCTTGCGCATGGAGGACGCGTTCTCAACCTCCACACTTTCGGCGAATTCCAACAATTCGTTGGGCTTTTTCGTCTTCAAATCCTGGAGTTTCATGGCCTGAAGGCCGGATTGAACAGTCATGTGGCGTACACCTGGGAGGTTTTGGGAGCTGGAAAGAAACGGGCCCTGCTGGGAGATTCGCGCGAGGACCGTTCGGTTCGCTCGCGTGGTCTGGGAGGTTTTCGCGCGCCTTTCGCCGTTTGCCACGGCGCATTTGAATTAGGCGCGTTCTTTGAAGAACACCACAAGTCTATCGACAATTCGTTACTTTGGAAATCCCCCCTTCGTGTAGGGCGCTGCCTGATCAAAAAGGTTTGACCACCGCCAGGATGACGATGCCGATCATCAGAACGGCCGGCACTTCGTTCCAGGCGGCGTAAAAGCGCTTGGTATGGCGGTTGCGGTCGATGGCGAAATCCTTGCGCCAGCGCGCAAACATCCCGTGAACCCCGGAAAGCAGCAGCACGAGCGTGAATTTCGTCATCAGCCAGCCCTGCATCGGCCCGCCGGAGGCCGGCGTGAGCGCCAGCGTCAGGCCCAGCACCCACACCGCGATCATGGCCGGATTGACGATGATCCGCAGCAGGCGCCGCTCCATGGTCTTGAAGCGCTCCGAATCCGGCGTGCCGGGTGTCGCATCGCAGTGATAGAAAAACAGACGCGGCAGATATAGCAGGCCCGCCATCCACGAAATCACCGCGATGACGTGGAACGCCTTGATCCAGAGATAGAACGGATTGAGCGCTTCAAGCATGGGAAAGCCTTGAATCCTGGCCACACACGCAAGGCACGGGGCAGATGCGCATCGGAGCCGAGGTCACGGGCGCGTCCGCGGCGAGCGCCCGCAACACAAGCCCCGCCAAGCCCTTGATAAAGGCCGGATGCGTGCGCACGGCCGGCACCCGAAGATAGTCCGACACGCCGGTTTCGGCAGCGAGTTTGCGATATTCCACATCAAGTTCGACCAGCGTTTCGGAATGTTCGGAAACAAACGCGACGGGGGCTACGATCAAGCCTTTGCCCTCAGCGCCTGCGCGTCTGACTTCGGCGTCAGTGGCCGGACCGATCCATTCGAGCGGCCCGACACGGCTTTGGTAGCAGATCGTCCAATCGAGATCCGGACGGTTCAGCTTGCCGACCACCGCTTCGACAGTACGTTCCACTTGGCCTTGATAGGGATCGCCCTTCTCCACCATGCGCTTGGGGAGCCCGTGCGCGGAGAAAAGCACGCGATAGGAATTCTGTGGATTTCTTTGACCGAGCGCGTCGCTGACGAGCTCGGCAAGCGCGGTTACAAAACCCGCATCGTCGGGGTAGCAGCACACCACATGCGTGCGGGCGCTCAAACGCTGACGCTTGGCTTCGCGAGCCCATTCATCGAGAGACGAACGCGTCGTGGTCGTGGAATATTGCGGATAAAGCGGCAGGAGCACGATGCGCTCTGGCGCAAAAGCCTTCATCGCCGTGACGGCTTCGCGCGTGAACGGCTTCCAGCAGCGCATGGCGATGAAGCATTTCGCCTCGTGGCCTTCGCCTTGAAGGGCCACTTCCAGGGCGCGCGCCTGATCCTCGGTTTCCTCCAGAATCGGCGAGCGCCCGCCAAGATGCGCATAGATTTTCTTTGCCAGCGGAGCGCGGCGCGCAGCAATCAGCCGGGCCAGGGGCTTTCGCACGATGCCGGGAAGCTGAATGATCGCAGGATCTCCGAACAGATTGCGCAGGAATGGCTCGACCGCGTCGAGCGAATCGGGCCCGCCGAGGTTGAATAGGACGACGGCGAGCTTCACGCCGCGCCTCGCACCTGCGCCACCAGTTGCGCCACGTGGTCCAGCGGCGTCTCGGGCAGAACCCCGTGCCCGAGATTGAAGATCAATGGAATTCCTTCGGCTGCCGAAAGGATGTCATCCACAGCCCGTTTTAATGCATCGCCACCCGCGATCAGAGCGATCGGATCGAGATTCCCTTGGACGGCCACGCGGGAGCTGAGCACGCGCGCCGCCCAGCGCATCGAAGCGGCGGTATCGATCCCGACCGCGTTTACACCGGTTTGTGCCGCAAAGACCTGGTAACCACTTTCGGTTGCCGCGCGCGGAAAACCGATTATCTTCGCCCCCGGCACAGCCTTGCGCACAATCTCCACAACCCTCCGGTTCGGGCCAATCACCCAATCGACAAAAGCAGCTTGCGGTAATCCTCCTGCCCAGGAATCGAAAATCTGCACAACATCGGCACCTGCTTCGAGCTGGCGGATAAGGTGCCAAGCGACGCATTCGGTCAGTACGTTCAAGAGGCGGGTGAAATGCTCCGGGTCACGATAGGCAGCAAGCTTCGCCGCTCGCTGGTCGGGTGAGCCTTTGCCTTCCAGCATATAGGCCGCCAACGTCCAAGGCGCGCCCGCAAAGCCGATCATCGCTTTTTCTGGCGCCAACCGGGCCCGTGTACCGCGCATCGCTTCATAGACGGGCGCCAGCTTCTCTGCCCAAATCGCCTCGTCCCTGACCAACCCTTCTACACCGCCAAAAGCATCGAGTATCGGTCCATGGCCGTCCTCAAACCGCACGCCCTGGCCCAGTGCAAACGGCACCACCAGAATGTCAGAGAACAAAATCGCCGCATCGAAATCAAAACGCGCAATCGGCTGCACCGTCACCTCGATGGCAAGCTCTGGACTCATGCACATGGTCCAAAACGAGCCTGCCTTTTTGCGCACCGCCTGATATTCCGGCAGATAGCGCCCAGCCTGACGCATCAACCATATGGGGCAGGGGCGCACAGCTTTGCGACCCAAAACGCTGAGCAGCGACGAACGGCTTTGTGCTTCTGTCATGTTCTTAATCAATTCTTAAGTCTTGTGATGATGGTGGTGTTGTGGCGGTAAACTGTGGAGAATTGTCGTCTCGGAGGCCCAATTACGCCGCCGGCTGCGGTTTTCGCAAGGTTTGGTTGTCGTCCAGGATTGGGGATAGAGCGGGAATCATCCAAGCCTATGCCGGGAGACTCGGCAAAAGCGAGTGGGGGTGTGGGTGAATTCGGGATGAATCATGGTTCGTGAATATCATTTACACCTGATTTCGGACGCCACGGGTGAAACGCTTAACACCGTTGCCAAGGCTGTCTGTGCACAATTCGAAGGGGTCATGGCGCGGGAGCATATTTATTCGCTCGTGCGCAGCGAGCGCCAGCTTCACCGTGCCATGGAGCATATTGCCGCCAATCCGGGCATCGTTTTCTTTACGCTGGTCAACCCCTTGCTCCGTCAGATGCTTGAAGCCGAATGCGGTAGGCTGACGGTGCCTTGCGTCTCGATTCTCGACCGTGCGGTCGAAAGCATGGGTAACTTCCTGGGAGCAAAAGAGACCCATCGTCCTGGGGGTCAGCACGAGATGGATTCGCGCTACCTCGAACGGGTGGAGGCGCTGAATTTCGCCATTCAGCATGATGACGGCCAGAATGTGCAGGCGCTTTCGGAGGCTGATGTGATCCTGGTGGGTGTCAGCCGGTCGTCCAAGACGCCAACCTGCATCTACCTTGCCATTCGAGGCGTTCGTGCCGGCAATATTCCCCTGGTGCCGGGAATGGAAGTGGCCGAAAGCCTGTTCTCTCTGGGGCGGCCGCTTTATGTCGGGCTTTGGCTGAGCCCCGAACGGCTGTTGCAGATCAGGCGGGCGCGGTTGACCACCATGGGCGAGACCAAGGGTTCCGATTACATCGACGAAGACGCAGTCCGGAGCGAAATTGCTTCGGCGCGGCGGCTGTTCGAGCGCTATGAATGGCCGACCATTGACGTCACCCGGCGCTCGATCGAGGAAACGGCGGCTTCCATCCTCAATCTGCTTGCTGAGCGCAAGCCGGCTTCATGAGCGCGAATTCCTTCATCCTTGCCTCGGGGAGCACGAGCAGGCGCTCCATTCTGGAAGCGGCGGGTGTTCCGTTCACCGGTATTTCATCGGAGCTCGACGAGGATTCGATCAAGGAAACGCTGCTTGCGGAAGGTGCGGACGGAGCAACGATCGCCCACACACTGGCGGAAGCCAAAGCCTTTGCCGTAAGCCAGCGCCAGCCCGATGCCATCGTACTCGGGGCCGATCAAATATTGGTGTGCGGTGAGCGCATCTTCAGCAAGGCACAGGATGTGGCCGAGGCGCGCTCTACGCTGGAGGCTCTTAGGGGTCGCGACCACGAACTTGTCAGCGCTACTGTGTTGGCACGCAACGGAGTGCTGCTTTGGGTCCGCACCGATGTCGCGCGGCTGACCATGCGGGTATTCTCCGATGCCTTCCTGGAGGAATATATCGCCGCGGAAATGCCCGATATTCTTAACTCGGTCGGCTGCTACCGCATCGAAGGCCGCGGGGCGCTGCTTTTCTCGTCGGTGAAAGGCGAGCATTTCAGCATAAGGGGGCTTCCTTTGATCCCAGTCCTCGAAGCGTTGCGCGAATTCGGGGCGCTGCCGCCATGAGCGCGGGCAAACTGGCGGGCGTGATCGGCTGGCCGGTGCATCATTCACTCTCGCCGTTGATGCATTCCCATTGGCTGAAAGAGCATGGCATTGCTGGCGCCTATGTGGCGCTTCCCATAGCACCGGAGAATTTCGGGCGCTGCGTCGCAGCAATGCCGCTGATGGGGTTCGCCGGTGCCAATGTGACCGTGCCGCACAAGGAAGCGGCCTTTGCGCTGTCGGCAAGCCTGGACGAGGACGCGCGCGCGACAGGCGCCGTGAACACGCTGGTGCTCGATGGAGACGCCGTCCACGGCCACAACACCGATGTGCGCGGGTTCGCTGCTGCTCTTGCGGAGAGCTTGGGTGCGGATGCGGCGAGCCGTGGACCCGTCACGGTGCTGGGTGCGGGCGGTGCTGCGCGCGCGGTTGTGCTGGCGCTGGCGCGCGCCGGCGCACCGGAAATCCGGCTTGCCAACCGTACCCGCAAACGGGCCGAGGCGCTGGCTGCATCGCTGGTCTCTGCGGCCCGCATCGGCGTTCGGGATTGGGGCGATTGGGGAAACGCCTTCGAAGGGGCGGAGTTGCTCGTCAACACCACGAGTCTCGGAATGCGGGGCAAGGACCCGCTCGATCTGCCGCTCGATGATCTCCCGCAAACTGCCGCCGTTGCCGACATCGTCTACAACCCGCTGGAGACGAGGTTGCTCAAAACGGCGCGCGAGCGCGGACATGCGACCATGGACGGGCTTGGGATGCTGATGCACCAGGCAGCACCGGCTTTTGCTCTGTGGTTCGGCGTGACGCCGAAAGTCACGCCTGGCTTGCGGGAAATTCTGACCAAGGCGCTCGGCAATGGCTGAGGCCAAACGGCCATTCGTCGCCGGGCTCACCGGCTCCATCGGCATGGGCAAGAGCGAAACCGGCAAGCTCTTCGCGCGGCTTGGCATTCCTGTGCACGATGCCGATGCGGCGGTGCATGCGCTCTATGAAAAGGGAGGTGCTGCGGCCGGTCCGATCGGGGAAGCCTTCCCCGGAGCGCTGAAGGACGGCCGGGTGGATCGGGGGGCGCTCGCTCGCATGCTCGCAGGCGATGATGCGGCATTCAGGAAGCTCGAAGCCATCGTCCATCCTTTGGTGCGCGAATCCGAGCGCCGATTCCTGGAAGAAGCCGCCCAACGCGGCGACTCCATTGTCGTGCTCGACATCCCACTCCTGTTCGAAACCGGCAGCGAGGGCCGCGTCGATGCCGTCGTGGTCGTGTCCGCTCCTTCCGATGTCCAGCGCGCCCGTGTGCTCGCGCGCCCCGGCATGACGCTCGAAAAGCTCGAAGCCATCCACGCGCGCCAGGTGCCGGATGTGGACAAGCGCAGCAAAGCCGATTTCGTGATTGAGACCGGCGAAGGCGTGGCGCACGCTTTCGAACAGGTAAAGCGAGTCGCGGCCGAACTTCGAAAACGCGCCGCGCAACAAAACGGTTAGATGCGCGAAATCGTCCTCGACACGGAAACCACCGGCCTCGATCCGGCCGACCACCGGATCATCGAGGTCTGCTGTCTCGAATTGGACAATCATCTGCCGACAGGGAAATTCTTCCACCGGCTGATCCATCCCGAACGCGATATTCCCGAAGATTCCATCCGGGTACACGGCCTGACGCTGGAAAAGCTCGAAAACGCGCCTCTGTTCGAATCGATCGCCGACGAGCTCATTGCCTTCATGGCGGATTCGCCGCTGGTCATTCACAACGCGGAATTCGACATCAAATTCCTGAATGCCGAATTCGCCCGCGCGCACCGTCCCCTTCTGCCGGCGTCGCGCGGCATAGATACGATTGCGCTCGCCAAGCGGCGCTTTCCCGGCGCGCGCTATTCGCTGGACGAGCTGTGCCGGCGCTTCAATATCGATCTTTCCGTGCGCGCGAAGCATGGCGCGCGCATCGACGCGGAGCTGCTGGCGCAGGTTTATCTCGAGCTGGTCGGCGGACGGCAGGCGCGTCTGCTGCTGGCGCCGGGTGACGGCGCAGCTTCGGGGATGAGCGTCATCCGGGTCGCACGGCCGCGGCCCGTTCCGCTACCGCCCCGCATTGCCCCGCAGGAGCGCGAGGCCCATGCGCGCTTTGTCCTCGGCGACCTCGAGGGCGACGTGATCTGGAACTGGGGTGCCGTGCTACATGGGTAGCGGCTGATTGGCCTGCTGAGCCTGTGCTTCCATCATCTTGGTGCGATAAAGCTGCGCGAAATCGATCGGCTCGATCATCAGGGGCGGCAGTCCGCCGTCGCTGACCATGTCCGAGACGATGCGCCGCACATAGGGGAAGAGCAGCCGCGGGCACTCGATCAGCAGGAAGGGCTGGAGCACTTCCTCGGGCACTTTGTCGAGCACGAAAATCCCGCCATAGGCGATTTCGAGCAGGAACAGAGTGCGCCCCTCCTGCTCGGCGGTAACCCGCATCTTGATGATGACTTCGAAGGGCCCGTTGTCCTGCATCCGGCGCGCCTGAAGGTCGACGGTGAAATCGATCTGCGGCCGCTGGATGTTCACGCCCATGGACGGATTCTCGAAGGACAGGTCCTTGATGTACTGCGCGACGACCTGAATCGACGGCATCTGCGGCGTGGCGTCGGCGGCAGCGCCGCCGGTGGGATCGTTCATATCGGCCATAGTCGTCGGTTCCGGAGTTGCATGATTGGGCGGGAGGTGCGGCGCTAGCACGGATCGCGCAAGCGTGACAAGCATGGACGCCCCGCCTCTGGTGAAAACCGTTCCCGTAGCCATATTTGAGGGAACCCGGTGAAAGACCGTTCTGGCACGCTAGACCGGCGCACGCGCAAGGATTAGGGTTGTCCTTAAGGCAGGGCGAGGCCGAGCGGGACGAAATTTGCTTCGGTCCTTTGCGCGGAAGAGCTGAGCAGGCAAAACTCCATCATGCACAATTTTCAGTTTTTCGATGTGATCGTCCTGGCGCTGCTGACGGGGTTCATTGCCTTCCGGCTCTATTCGGTGCTTGGCCGCCGCACCGGCAATGAGCGCAGCCACGAGGATCGTCTCCAGCTCCCCGACGGCGCCCGGCCCAACCCAAATCCGAACACGGTGGCCGCGCCCGTAAAGGACAATGTCGTAAGTCTGCCCGAGCGGACGGCGCAGGGAAGCCTTGCAAGCGCCACTACCGGTCCGTTGTCGCGCGGCCTTCTCGATATCAAGCTCGCCGACCGGGGCTTCGATGCCGATCGCTTCCTCTCCGGCGCGAAAGCGGCCTATGAGATGATCGTGACCGCATTCGCGCATGGCGAGCGCGATGTCTTGAGGCCGCTTCTTTCCGACGATGTGTTCGAGACTTTCGACCGCGAGATCAAGGCTCGCGAAAGCAAGAAGGAACGGGTGGATTTCACGTTCCTCTCGCTCAAATCGGCGCGCATCACGGACGCCGAACTGAAGAATCAGACCGCCGAAGTCACAGTCACGTTCGAAAGCGAGATCATGCTCGCGGGCTATGACGAGAGCGGCGCGCTGATCGAGGGCGATGCCAAGACTCCGCATCAGGTCAGCGAGGTGTGGACCTTTGCGCGCGACACGAGAGCCAGCGATCCCAACTGGATGCTGGTCGGCACCGCCAGCCACAGCTGAACGAAATAGCTAGACGAATCAGTGTATTTGCGGTTTTGTTCGACCGTGTTGGCGATTCGCAAATTGCTTCGTGCTGCGAGCCTGCTCGGCGCACTGGTCCTTCTGGGTTGCGCCAGCGAGCCCACGCCGCCGCCGAGGCCGCGTGCTCTTCCGCAACCGCCACCCGCAGCTCCTGCGCCTCCTGCCCCAGCCCCCGCCGGTCCGCTGTTCAACCTCGAAGCAGTGTCCTTTGGCGCGCTCGAAGGCTGGCGTGACGGCCATCCGGAAAAGGGGCTCGAAGCCTTCCGCCGCTCCTGTACCGCGATGCTCAACCGGGCTGCGGATGCGCCACTGGGCGGCATCGGTTATGCGGGAAAGGTAACGGATTGGGAGGACGCCTGCCGGCTCGCGTCCGTCACGCGCACCGATTCGCCCGATATTGCGCGCGCCTTTTTCGAGAGGTCCTTTGTGCCCTACCGCCTGACGCAGCCGGCGTCCGAGGGCCTTTTCACCGGCTATTTCGAGCCGGAGCTGAGGGGCAGCCGTACCCGCCACGGACGCTATCAGACCCCGCTTTACGGCGTGCCGCCCGATCTCGTGCGGCGCGACATGGGTGTCTATCGCGACACCTATATCGGCCGCATGGCCGACATGATCGAAAATCTGATGATGGGCGCAGGGATGCGGTTCGTGCCCTACCCCGCGCGCGCCGACATCGAGCGCGAAGGCATTCCCGGCCCCCCGCTCTTCTATGTCGATGACCCGGTGGATGCGTTCTTCCTCGAGATCCAAGGCTCGGGCCGCGTCGTGATGGACGACGGCACGGTCGTACGTGCCGCCTATGCGGCCCAGAACGGCCAGCCTTACACCCCCATCGGGGCGATTCTCCTTGAGCGCGGTCAGATCACGCGCGAAGAGCTGTCCTATCAATCCATCCGGCAATGGCTTCAGACTCATCCTGTGGAAGCCCGGGAGGTGATGGATTTCAACGCCTCCTATGTGTTTTTTGCGGAAAAGCCCATCGGCGACCCCAAATTGGGGGCGGTAGGCGCTCAAGGCGTGCCGCTGACGCCAATCGCGAGCATGGCGGTGGACCGTTCCGTTCATGCGCTGGGCGTGCCCGTCTGGCTCGAATCGGCGGCGCCCGATCCCAGTACCTTCTATGGCAACAAGCCCTTCGACACGCTGCTGGTGACCCAGGACACGGGGGGCGCGATCCGGGGTGTGGTCCGGGGCGACGTCTATTGGGGCTATGGCGCGGAGGCGGGCCTGATGGCCGGCCGCATGAAACAACCGGGGCGCATGACGGTGCTGCTGCCGCACGAGCTGGCCGACCGCCTTGGGGCAAGGGCCGCGTTCCAAGCGCCCCGATGAACCCGCGGAAGCTGAACGTTTCCGCCGATGAGGAGGCGCTGTTCCACTCGGCGTTGAAGGATGCCAAGCCCATCCGCAAGCGCGAGCGCCCGGTCAGGGAGCCGCCCAAGCGCATCCGCGTGACCGCCACGCTTCCGCACTATCCGGCGGACCCTGCGTTCAACGAGATGGCGGCGCCCGTCATCGGCGGGCACGCCCAAGCGCATCTGCGGCGCGGGCGGCTCGAACCCGAAGCCCGGATCGATCTCCACGGGATGACTCAGGACGGCGCCTATCGGACGCTGCTACGGTTTCTGGTGAGGTCGCAAGCACAGGGCCAGGCACTGGTTCTGGTGATTACGGGAAAGGGCGGCGTGTTGCGGTCGCAATTGCCGCTCTGGCTTGGACAAGCAGAGTTGAAGCCGCTTGTGACCGGCGCCAACGAAGCCCATGCGAAGCATGGCGGGTCGGGCGCCTTCTACGTGATGTTGCGCAAACCCAATCGCTTCCGGTGACGCGCCATGCGGCAGAAGACAACCAGGCTGGACGTCGCAACGCGCGGGAGCGGATTCACCGACATCACCGATGAGGTGCTGCGCTTCGTGGCGCAATCGGGCATCGCTTCGGGCCTGCTGACGCTGTTCATACCGCACACCTCCGCGTCACTGCTGATTCAGGAGAACGCCGATCCCGACGTGCTGTGCGATCTCAAGGACGCGTTTGCCGGGTTGGCTCCCCGCGGTGCCGGTTACCGTCACACCACGGAAGGGCCGGACGACATGCCCGCCCATATCCGCTCCGCGTTGACGCAGACGTCGCTGTCGATTCCAGTCGAAGACGGCGCACCCGCGTTAGGCGTCTGGCAGGCGATCTATGTCTTCGAGCACCGCGACGCGCCCCACCGCCGCACCGTGATGCTGCACATCATCGGGGAGTGACGGGTTCACATCCCCGCCGTTGCCGCCAAATCCTTCAGTGAAACTTCGGGCCGTGCACCGTAATGGGCGATCACTTCGGCTGCCGCAATCGCGCCAAGCCGCGCGCAATGGGGCAAGCTCCGCCCCTGGGCCAGCCCGTACAGGAATCCCGCCGCGAACTGGTCGCCGGCGCCGGTGGTGTCCAGCACCTTCTCCACCGGCTCGGCGTCTTGCACATGCACGCCGCCGGACGGATCGGCCACAACGCAGCCCTTTTCCGAGCGCGTCATCACCGCAAGCCCCCGCCAATCGCGCGCCGCCTGCAGAGCGGGCCCGAACGTCTCTACCTCGAACAAGGCTTTGGCTTCTTCCTCATTGGCGAAGAGGATGTCGATGTCCTCCTTCATCAGATGCAGGAATTCGTCGCGATAGCGTCCGACACAGAACGGATCGGAGCAGGTGAACGCCACCTTGCGGCCCGCGCCCTTGGCGGCGGCGATGGCCTTGCGGATCGCGGCTTTGGACCGCCCATCGTCCCACATATAGCCCTCGACATAGAGCACCGATGACGCACCCACCTGATGGGGGTCGATGTCGTCGGGCGTCAGTTCGCGGCAGGCGCCGAGATAGGTGCTCATACTGCGGTGGCCGTCCGGCGTCACCGCGATCACGCAGCAGGCCGTCGGCGGGCCGTCCGCCGCCATGGCGGTGCCGAAATGAACGCCGATGTCGCGCAAGCCTTCGGCGAAACGCATGCCCAGCCGGTCGGCCTTCACTTTGCCGACAAACGCGGCCTCGGCCCCGAACGAGGCAAGCCCCGCAAGCGTATTGGCAGCCGAACCGCCGGAGATTTCGCGGGTGTCCTGCGCCGCCGCGATCAGGCGGCCGGCGCGGTATTCGTCGACCAGCGTCATCACCGATTTCGCGATTTCGTGCTCGAGCAGGAACGTGTCGGAGGCCGCGAAAATCACATCGACAATCGCGTTGCCGATCCCCATCACATCGAAGCGTTTCGTCATGCGGTCCCTCGTGAGCTTGGTGGCGCGGCAGTGGCGCGCGTCCTATAAGCGTGACCCACGGGTTAGGGGAGAGCCAGCCGCCTTGGCAAGACAAAAGGGCCCAGCCCTCTCGCTTCTCGGCGTCATGGTTCTCGCAAGCGCCTGCGCCGCGCCGATGCGCGTTGCTCCGCCTCCATTGCCGGCTCCGGCGGCCATTGCCCCGCCGCCCATGCTGAGGCCCGTGACGCCCGGCATCGCCGCGCCCGAATTGCCGCCGGCCGCCATGCTGGCGCCGATGCTCACAATGCCGGCCGTCACGCTGCCGCCTCCGACCGATGGGGTCTCCTTGCGGGCGCGGTACGGGGCGCCCGATTTCATCCGCCGCGAAGCCGATTCCGAATTGTGGCGGTATGACGGGGCCAATTGCGCGGCGTTCTTTTTTCTCTATCGCGAGGGCGAGGCCTTGAAATTGCGCTATGCCGAAACAATGCCCCGCGGCACGGCGGAGCCGGCCGATCCGGCTTGCGTTGACAGCCTCAGCCTCCGCGCGGGCGGGATGTCTTAGCCCGGTCCTTCAGCAGCTTCTTTTCCACGCCGGATCGCGCGCCGGCGGGCTGGGTCTTGGGCTTGAAGCGGCAGAGATCGGCCACCACGCAGTCCGGACATTTCGGCGTTCTCGCGACGCAGATATAGCGCCCATGCAGGATCAGCCAGTGGTGCGCGTGCAGTTTGTATTTGTCCGGCACCTGCGCTTCGAGCCCGTCTTCCACTTCCCGTGGGTTCTTGCCCGGCGCAAGCCCGGTGCGATTGCAGACGCGAAAGATATGGGTGTCGACCGCGATTGTGGGTTCGCCGAACGCGACGTTCAGGACGACGTTGGCGGTTTTGCGCCCCACGCCGGGAAGCGCTTCGAGCGCCTCGCGGTCGCGCGGCACCTCGCCGGCATGCTGCTCGATCAGCGCCTTGGAGAGCGCGATCACGTTTTTCGCCTTGGTGCGGAAAAGCCCGATGGTTTTAATAGCCTCGCGCAATTTGTCTTCGCCGAACGCAACCATCTTCTCCGGCGTATCCACGGCCGGGAACAGACGTTCCGTCGCCTTGTTCACGCCCTTGTCCGTCGCCTGCGCCGACAGCACGACGGCAACAAGCAACGTATACGGATTTTTATATTCGAGTTCGGTTCTGGGATCGGGCGCACGCTTGACGAAACGCGAGAAGAATTGCTCGATCTCTGCTTTTGTAAATCGGCGCGCCATCGAATCCCTCTGAAAAGACAGGCTGAAGTTTAGGCGTGAATGCGGGCTGAAGGGGAGGCGAGGAACGAATCAAACGCGGCACCGTTGTAACTTCGGACCCAACAAGCGGGAAGAAAATCATGTCCGTGATCAGAATGAAAACCTTTGTCGCGGCCGCGGCGGTCACGGGGGCGCTTGCCCTCGCGGCGTGCGGCTATTCCCCCGGCGAGCGTGCTGCTTCCGGCGGCCTTATCGGCGCCGGCACCGGCGCGGCCATCGGCTCGCTCTCCGGCAATGCCGGCGCGGGAGCGGTAATCGGCGGTCTCGGCGGTGCGGCGGTTGGCGCCGTAACCGATCCGTGTACGTTCAATCTCGGCGATCCGTTCTGGGCCGACCATGGCGGAGCCGACGAGTACCATCGGCGTTGCGGCCGATAAACGGGTCCGCGATGCCGTAAGGGGAAGCCCGCTTTCATGCGGGCTTCCTCATTTCTGAGGGGTCGGGTAGATTCGCCTCGTGAGCGGGCCCATTTTCTTTGACGCGGTTCTGCGGCCAAACCGGCCGCTCTCTCCACGCGGTCTCTTTCTGGTCATCGGTTTCGTGGCCGCGGTGAGCTTTGCCGCAGGGATTCTGTTCGCGCTCAGGGGCGCCTGGCCGGTGACACCGTTCTTTGGCTTGGACGTTCTACTGCTCTATTGGGCAATGCGTGCGAGCGTGCGCGCGAGCCGTCGCAGCGAGCATTTGCTCCTTACCGCCGGCATGCTGCGGATCGAGCGTGTGGGTGCCAGGGGCGAAATCAGGCGCGAGGAAATCAATCCCTACTGGCTGCGCGTGGAGCATGAGGATCCGGAGCTGATGGGGGCGGAGCTGGCGCTCGTCTCGCGTGGGCGGCGCTGGGTGGTGGGGGCGTTTCTGGGCGCGGAGGAACGCGCAAATCTTGCGGAGGCGCTGCGCCGCGCGCTCAGAGAGGCGCGCAATCACGTCCCGGCGCCGTGATATTCTGGCGCAAGAATCAGGTCGAAGCGGACCGGCGCGCCACCTAGATTGCCATCATGCTACAGACGCTCGCCCCCGCGGCCCCGCCCGCCAACGCCAATTACGCCCGCATAGCGCGCGCGATCGGCTACCTTGCCCAACACTTCGCCGACCAGCCGAGCCTGGAGGAGGCCGCAAGCGTGGCGGGCTTGTCGCCGTTCCATTTCCAGCGCGAATTCTCGCGGCTCGCCGGGGTCAGCCCCAAGGCGTTCGTGGCCCACCTGACGCTCGAACGCGCCAAGCAGGCGCTGGAACAGGGCGACAGCGTCCTTGGCGCCGCCCTCGATGCGGGATTGTCGGGATCGTCACGGCTGCACGATCTTTGTCTCAAGGTCGAAGCGATGACCCCGGGCACCTACGCCAAGGGCGGCGCGGGGCTGGAATTGGCGTATGGCTTCCATTCCTCGCTGTTCGGCCGTGCGCTGATCGTCTCCACCGGCCGCGGTTTGTGCGGGCTTGCGTTCGCCGACGCGGGCGATGAAGACGGCATACTTGCCGACATGCGCGCCCGCTGGCCGAAAGCGGACTTCGTCCATGATGAAGCCGCGACCGCGGTCTATGCCGCGCGCATCTTCGGAGACGATCCCCAGCCGGGGCGGATTCTTCCGATCCAGCTTTTCGGCACGCCGTGGCAGATCAAGGTATGGCAGGCGCTCCTCGCCATTCCCGAAGGCAAGGTCACGACCTATCGCGCCATTGCCGAGCGCGTCTGCGATTTCCGCGCCGCGCGGGCGGCCGGCGCCGCCATCGGGCGCAACCCCGTCGCGTTCCTGATTCCGTGCCACCGTGTGCTCGCCGCTAACGGTGCGCTCACCGGCTATCATTGGGGAATTATATACATCACTCCCTCGCACTGCTTTTCGCCTTGTGTTTCCGCGCCTTCCGCTTGCGCGCCTTCGCTGGCTCGCTCTTCGGTTTTGGTTTGTAGGCAAGGACAAGATCGACGGCGGCGGCCAGCACCTCGGGGGGCTTCATGGGCTATCTCCTAGAACCAATCGGCGGCGTTGTAGAATTCATGCCCATCTGGCGTGACAGTCACCTCGCAACCGTCTTCCGCGATGTATGACATGGACCGCCTCTTACTAACCGCGCTTGCTACGCCTGTGACGAGCGCGTCTTGCAGGGCGGTTACGGCTTCAAACACCGTGCTTCCGGTTCCGATAGCCTCGCCTAAGGAGGAAGATGCCACCCATTTTGAGTTGTCTTCCCGAACGGTAATCGTGACTTCGCGCATCGGACTTCTCCTAGTGGATCAGGTTCTTGTAGGTCAGGCGCTTCCCGGCCACGCCGTCCACAAAGCTATCCAGCCGGGACAGGGTGTGCCGCTTCACGTCGCCAGCGTTGAGGCGGAAGGCAAATTCATCGACGTAGCGGCCAAGGTGCTTTTTGCTGGCGTGATGATATACGCCGATGATACCGCGCTTCATCACGGCAAAGACGCTTTCAACGCCGTTCGTGGTCACACCATCCCGGACGTACTCGCCAGCGGTGTGGTTCACCGTTTCGTGATCGAAGAACAAGCCGCCGATGCCCTTGTACGCCGCTGCGTCATCGGTGTGGATTGCCGAACCGACTTCGACGTTGGCATGGATCGCGCGGTGCAAAGTGTCTGTGTCGGTGTTCTCAATCTGCATGGCCTTCATCTTGCCGCCGCGCTCCCGCATGGCGAGGACGCCCGACTTGCCGACCGCGCCGCGACCAGCCTTGAGCTTCTTCGATTCGTGCTTGTTCTTTTCCAGCCCGCCGAAATAGGCCTCGTCCACTTCAACGATGCCTTGGAGTTTGGCGAGGTCATCGCCGCAGGCTTCCCGGAGCCGGTGCAGCACAAACCACGCCGACTTTTGCGTGATGCCAATTTCCTTGGCGAGTTGCATGGACGAAATGCCCTTGCGCGCGGTGACAAGCAGGTACATGGCGTAAACCCACTTGTGCAGCGGAACATGGCTGCGCTCGAAGATGGTGCCGGTGCGAACGGTGAAGTCCTCTTTGCACTGGTTGCAGCGGTAGAAGCCGCTGGCACGCGCCGTTATCCTCTCGCCCAAGCCGCAGCAGGGGCAACGCGGACCTTCGGGCCAGAGACGGCCCTCAAGGTATTTCCGCGCCGCTTCGGCGTCGGGAAACATCGCGAAAAGCTCGAAGGTCGATATTGTCGATTTACTCACGGTTCAAGCCCTCAGCGGCGCGGCGAAGCTCTAGCGCGATACGGTCAGCGACATTGCCGGGAATTGGACCGGTGCGATTGTCGATTTCTTCGGCACGCGCCCGAAGAAGGTCCGCCAAAGTGGGGTATTGAGCCGCGACTGGCTTTAGGCTGTAGCCGCTCATCAGTGGCCCTTTCCGTGGTTCTTGCCGCCGCAGGCGCATTCGCAGCGCATGGTACGGCCCGTCGCGCCGATGCAGCGGTCATCGCATTCATGGCGCGAGGGGTTGCCCTTGAATTCTACAGTGCGGTTGCACTGCACCCATTGGCCGGTCGCGTGGTCATAACCGCGAATATCCTTGCGACTCCGGTAATCGACCTTGCTGAATTCCAGGGTCGAACCGTTCGGCAGGTCCGCGAAGTATTTCATGTTTGCCATGACCTAGTTCCCTCTTGCTATGGCGGGAATGTAGATAACTCCCTCGCGATAGTCAAGGGACTAAAGTATATAATTCCCTATCATTGGGGGGTACCGCGCAAGCGCGCGATGCTGGCTCTGGAAGCCGCACAGGCGGGCTGACCAGAGCACGATCCACTTCGCCGGATTGCGCTCTACTTGCCGACGTTCGGGTCCATGCCGTGCGCCGCAAGCACGTCGACATCGCCGCCGATCCTGTCGCCCATCTTCTGCTTGGCGACGCCGCGATTGTAGAGGCTCAAGGCGTCCTTGGGATTGCGCGCCAGCGCCTCGCTGAAGTCGGCGACCGCGCGCGGATATTGGCCGGCCTTCAGGAACAAGAGTCCGCGATTTCCATACACGGGGCCGAGTGCGGGATTGAGCCTGATTGCGGAATCGAGGTCGGCAATCGCGTGCTCGGTGTCGCCCTTCTTGGCATAGGCGCTGCCGCGATTGGCGAAGGCGTCGGCCAATTTCGCGTCCCGCATGATCGCCTGGCTGTAATCGGCGATCGCGCGGTCGAGGTCGTTCTGATCCTGATAGATGTTGCCGCGGCTGAGATAGGTTTCGGCGTTCCCGGGATCGAGCGCGATGGCTTGGCCGAAATCGGCGATGGCGCGGTCGTGGGTGCCCTTTGCCTCATAGGCGACGGCGCGATGGGTAAAGGCGCCGGCCGATTTGCCGTCGAGCCGAATCGCGGAATCGAAATCGGCGACGGCGCGGTCGTAATCACCCTTGGCGGTGAGAGCCAAGCCACGGTCGTCATAGGCCGCGGTGAATTTCGGATCGAGCTTCAGCGCAGCATCGAAATCGGCAATGGCGCGCTCGTTCTCGCCTTGCACGCGCTGGGCTTCGCCGCGATTGACGTAGGCCGACACGTTCTTGGGATCCAGCAGGATCGATTGGCTGTAATCGGCGATTGCCGGTTCGGCCTCGCCCGCGATGAGATGGAAATTGGCGCGCTGCAGAAAGGCATTCGCGTCTTTCGGATTGACCGCGACCGCGGCATCGAGGTCTTTGAGCGCCTTATCGCTGTCGCCCTGGCTCTGGTAGAAGGCCCCGCGTGCCGCCAGCGCCAATGAGCTCTTGGGATCGAGCATCACCGCACGGTCGAAATCGGCAACCGCCCGGTCGGGTTGGCTGCGTTTCAGATAGGCGTTGGCGCGATTGACCAGAGCGCCGCTCTTCAACGGATTGGACGAATCGCGGGCCTCGATCACCTTGGTGCAGCCGAGGATTGCGGCCACCGGGTCGGCGCCGTTGCAGGTGCGGAAATCCGCATCCGATTGCGCCAGCGCTACGCCCGGGAGGAGCGCGAAAGAGAAAAGCAGAACCGCTTTCCGTCGCATGGTGTCCTCCTAGCGCGCCAGCCCGAGCACGTCGGTCATGCCGTAGAGACCGGGCTTTTTGCCCTGGCCCCAGCGGGCGGCGGCGAGCGCGCCCTTGGCGAAGATCATGCGGTCCTCGGCGCGATGGGTCAGTTCGATGCGTTCGAAGGGGCCGGCCAGCGTTACCGTGTGGTCCCCCACCACAGTGCCGCCCCGCAACGAGGCAAAGCCGATCGACCCGTCGGGCCGGGCACCCGTGATACCGTCGCGGCCCCGGACGGCGTGTTCCTTCAGCGATTGCCTGCGCCCTTCCGCGGCGGCCTCCCCCAGCAGCAGCGCTGTCCCTGAGGGCGCATCCACCTTCATGCGGTGATGCATCTCGAGGATCTCGACGTCGAATTCGGGAAGCGCTTTGGCGGCCTCCCTGACGAGGGCGGCGAGCAGATTGACGCCAAGGCTCATGTTGCCGGATTTGACGATCACCGCATGACGGGCTGAGGCCCGAAGCCGGGCGAGGTCGTTGTCCGAAAATCCGGTCGTGCCGATGACGTGCACAATGCGCGCCTGAGCGGCCAGTTCCGATAAGGGGACGCTTGCGGCGGGCGAGGTGAAATCGAGCACCGCGTCGGATGCGGCGAGCGCGGCGAGCGGATCGTCCGTCAGAAGGATGCCGTTCGGGGGCTGGCCCGAGAGTGCGCCCGCGTCCTTGCCAAGCTCGCTTTGGCCGGGGCGCTCCAGTGCGAAGGCAAGCTGCATGTCTTGCGCCTCGCCAAGCGCGCGAATCAGGGTGCGGCCCATGCGGCCGGACGCTCCGGCAACGGTGACGCGAATGGGGGTCATGATAGAGGCTTAAGACGCCTGCCCCGCCGGTCCTTGAAATATTGCGTGCCTGCCCAGAACATGGCCTCCAGCACGGCAACGGCGAGCATGCCCTCTGCACTGCCCGTCACGACGAAGCCGAGTCCCAACGCCAGCGCCAGAAGAGCGAACATGTAGCCGGGCCGTGATGGGGTAAGGAAACGATTCATTGCCAGTCCTCGCCGATCGAGCCCCCAAACTAGCACGAAACTCGGGCCGTGGTATCGGCTAGGCTCCCGTCCCGCCATTGGGACGGGTTCCCATTGCCTTCGCCACCGTCACCATGGCCGGGCGCAGCAGCCTGTCGCCGATGGTGTAGCCCGGCTGAACCACGTGCATGACGGTGCCCGGCTCCGCTGCCTCGGCCGGAACTTCGGCAATCGCCTGGTGCAGATGCGGGTCGAAGCGCTGGCCCTCCGCCGCGATCGGTTTCACCCCATGGCGCGCGAGCGTAGCCTGAAGCTCGCGCTCGGTGGCCTCCACGCCGTCGAGCACAGCCTTCATGGCGTCGTCGGCCTTGGCGCGTGTGTCCTGGGGCAAAGCGGAGAGCGCGCGCGCGAGATTGTCCGCGACCGTCAGGAGATCGCGGGCAAAGCGGGTAACGCTGTAGACGCGCGCATCGTCGCGCTCGCGCTCGAGACGCTTTCTCACATTCTCGACTTCGGCGAGCGCCCGGAGCGCACGATCCTTCTGCGCGTCCGCCTCGGCGCGAAGCGCATTGATGAGGCCGTGGACCTGGTCCTGCTCGGCCGTGTCTCCCTGTCCCATCTCTTCGGGCAAGGGATCGTTGTCGTTTTCCGCGGACATGAGTCTCCTTGAAACGCGCAACCCGCGCGGAGGTCTAAGCCAAGAGGCGGCCGACCACGCGTGCGGTATAATCGACCATGGGAATGATGCGGGCATAATTCAGTCTGGTCGGACCGATAACCCCGACGACTCCCACCACCTTGCCTTTGGCGTCGGCATAGGGGGCGGCGACGATGGAGGAACCCGAAAGCGAGAACAATTTATTCTCCGATCCGATGAAGATATGGACACCTTCGCCTTGGCGGGCAAGTTCGAGGAGCGCGATCAGGTCGTTCTTGCGCTCGATATCGTCGAACAAAGTGCGCAGCCGCGCGAGATCGGTCTGGACCTCTACGTCTTCCAGCAGTTTGGAGGCGCCGCGCACGATCAGGATCTTATCGCTGGCCGACGATCCCTCATGGGGGCGCGCCGACAGCGTGGCGAGCCCTTCGGCCACGATGCGGACGGTGAGGGCATCCAGCTCGGCGCGCTCCTCCTCGATCTCCTTCAGGATTTCGGCCCGTGCCGCATCGAGGGTACGCCCTTGGAGCTTGGCCGAGAGGTAATTGCCGGCTTCCGTCAGCGAGGAGGGCAAAAGCCCCAGCGGCACGTCGATCAGGCGGTTCTCCACGCTGCCGTCTACGCCGACAAGGACCGCCAGCGCCTTGCCCGGGCTGACCGCGACGAACTCGACATGCTTCAGCGCCACTTCCTGCTTGGCCGCGACCAGAAGGCCGGCGCAGCGCGAGAGGCCCGAGAGCAGGCTCGCGGCCTGGCCGAGAACGTCCTCCAGCGGGCGGCCGGAGGAGGCGATGCGTTCCTCGATGGAAGCGCGCTCGTCGCTGGTCAGGTCGCCCACCTGCATCATGCCGTCGACGAACAGGCGCAAGCCCCGTTCCGTCGGCACACGGCCAGCGCTCGTATGAGGCGCATAGAGCAGCCCCATGGATTCCAGATCGGCCATGACGTTGCGGATAGAAGCGGGCGAGAGCGACAGCGGCAGGCGCTGCGACAGCGTGCGCGAGCCCACCGGCTCACCGGTCGAGAGGTATGCCTCGACCAGATGCCGGAACACCTCGCGCGGACGGCTGCCCAGTTCGCTTGTCAAAAGGTCGCCGGCCATGGTTTTCGCGGGTCTCGCTTCCATCGGAGGAGGGGAACTAAATTCTTGCTGCTTCAACCCTATTTCTTCCTTGCCGCAGGGCTGCGCCGGCCTTTACGCGTTTGCGCCCGGAAGCCACGGCCGCTAGGTAAAGGCCGCGACACCCAAGTTCAAGAGACGAGCAGGTTCAGATGACAACGGGCCCTTTCAGCCGCCCCTCCGGCCGCCGCTTCG
Source organism: uncultured Bordetella sp. (assembly GCA_964494505.1). Taxonomy (GTDB): domain Bacteria; phylum Pseudomonadota; class Alphaproteobacteria; order Micropepsales; family Micropepsaceae; genus CAIYRG01. The sequence goes on along the minus strand of CAZBRO010000022.1, from coordinate 63,197 downwards.
ACGAAATGCGCAAAGTCAGCCTGGAACCTGGGGTGCTGAAGCATGCCGAAGGCTCGTGCCTGGTCAAATTCGGGGACACCCATGTGCTCGTCACGGCGAGCCTGGAAAATCAGGCGCCGCCATTCCTGCGCGGTACGGGCCGCGGCTGGGTGACGGCCGAATACGGCATGCTGCCGCGCGCAACGAACGAGCGGATGCGGCGGGAAGCGGCCGCCGGCAAGCAAAGCGGACGCACGCAGGAGATCCAGCGGCTGATCGGGCGGTCGCTTCGGGCAGTGACCGCACTCGAGCTGTTGGGCGAGCGGCAGATCATCATCGATTGCGATGTCATCCAGGCCGATGGCGGCACGCGCACCGCATCGATCACCGGCGGGTTCGTGGCGCTCTATCAGTGCGTCAGCTTCATGGCGGCGACCAGGCTGATCGCGAAACACGCGATCAAGGACCACGTCGCGGCCGTCTCCTGCGGCATCTGCGAGGGGGCGTCCGTGCTCGACCTCGATTATGCGGAGGACTCGACCGCCGGGACCGATTCCAATTTCGTGCTGACAGGCGGTGGCGGCATTGTCGAAATCCAGGGCACGGCCGAAGGCGTTCCCTTCAGCGAAGCGGAGTTCGGCCAATTGCTCGGGCTTGCGCGAAAGGGCGCGACCGAATTGGTGGCCTTGCAGAAGCAGGCGCTGAAGCTGTGATCGCGTTGCGGCCCGGCGATTCGCTGGTGGTGGCGAGTCACAATCCGGGCAAGGTCAGGGAAATCCGCGCGCTGATCGCGCCCTTCGGCATCAGGACGCTGGGCGCGGCCGAGCTTGGTCTGGCCGAGCCGGAAGAAACGGAATCGAGCTTTGCCGGCAATGCGCGATTGAAGGCCGAAGCGGCTTCCCACGTGGCCGGGTTACCGGCGCTGTCAGACGATTCGGGGCTCTGTGTTGCCGCACTCGATGGGGCGCCTGGGATTTATTCCGCGCGGTGGGCGGGCCCGGCAAAGGATTTTCGCCTTGCCATGAAGCGCGTGGAAGACGAACTCGCGGCGAAAGGGACGCCCGATACCCGCGCTCATTTCGTCTGCGCGCTGGCGCTGGCAGCACCCGGTGCCGAGACGGAAATCTTCGAAGGCCGAGTGTTCGGGGCCCTGACCTTTCCGCCGCGAGGCGGCAAAGGTTTCGGCTACGATCCCATTTTCGTGCCGGAAGGATACCGCCTTACGTTCGGCGAAATGGAGCCCGAGGCCAAGCACGCCATGTCGCATCGGGCGCGAGCCTTCGAGAAATTCGTGAAGGCTGCCTTTTCGGGCACGGCGCGATGAGCGCGTTCGGCATCTATGTGCATTGGCCGTTCTGCGCGAAGAAATGCCCCTATTGCGATTTCAATTCCCATGTGCGGGAGCGCTATGACGACGGGCGCTGGGCTCGTGGGATCGCGCGGGAGTTGGCTGCGGTGGCGGCGCTCCAGGGTGGCGGGCGGCCGGACGTCACAAGCGTGTTCTTTGGCGGTGGCACGCCGTCGCTGATGCGTGGTGCAGCCGTTGGGGCGGTTCTCGATGCCATCGCGGGACTGTGGCGGGTGGCTCCGGATGCCGAAATCACCCTCGAAGCCAATCCGAACAGCGTCGAACAAGGCCGCTTCGCCGATTACCGTGCGGCGGGGGTCAACCGCGTCTCTGTCGGTGTCCAGGCGCTCGACGGTGCGGCGCTGAAGGCGCTGGGCCGGCTGCATGGCGCGGAGGAGGCCAAGGCGGCCGTTAGGCTCGCGCAGGGAATCTTCGAGAGGGTGAGCTTCGATCTGATCTATGCCCGGCCCGGCCAGACCGTATCGGCATGGGCGGCGGAGTTGAAAGAGGCGCTCTCATTTGGAACCGAACACCTGTCGGTGTACCAACTTACTATCGAACCAGGTACGGCCTACGCCACGCTGCTGCGCCGGGGAGAGCTCCGAATCCCCGACGAGGATTTGGCGGCCGACCTGTTCGAAGCGACTCAGGAGATATGCGAGGCCGCCGGGCTTCCGGCCTATGAGGTCTCAAACCATGCCAAGCCCGGTGCGGAGAGCAGGCATAATTTGACCTATTGGCGCTACGGCGATTATGCGGGCGTCGGTCCCGGTGCGCACGGTCGCCTGACGCTTGCCGAACGCCGTTTGGCAACTCAGGCCGAACGCCTGCCGGAGAAATGGCTCGATCTGTTGGAGCAGACAGGCAGCAGCCTCGCGTTGACGGAGATCGCTCCCGCCGAGGCTGCGCGCGAGCATTTGCTGATGGCGCTCAGATTGCGCGAAGGCCTGGACCTGGCCGGCTACCGCGCCCGGTGGGGAACGGCGCCCTCGGGCAGCCGTATCGCGGCGCTGGTCCGAGAGAACCTTGCGTCCCTCGACGGGGACCATCTCGCGGCAACTCCGCGTGGCCGGCTGGTGCTGAACAGCCTCATTCGCGAGCTCGCCGAACTGGAAGCCTTGCCCGGCTAAAATCCCGGTTGGGGGAACGATTTCGGCGCCGGATCGACCACCCGAAAGCCGTTGGGGTCAACCTGCAGGATCGCAAGTCCCCGCTCGGCCGAACCGTCACGGCGGAAGCGGAAAATGCCGTCCACGCCCGCAAAGCCGCTTGCATCGGTCAGCGCCGCATCGGTGAAGCGCAAGCCCGGCCGTCCCTGCGTCAGCAGCGCCACCAGCGAAATCGCGTCATAGGAAAGCGTTGCGATGCGCGGCGCCGCAGCCTGGTAGATCTGCCGGTAATGAGCGGCAAAATTGCGGAAGGCGTCGGGAGGCGGGGCCGCGAACCAGCCTTGGGCCAGCACCGGCTCACGCAGGATCGAGACGTCATCCCACAGGCCGGTGCCCAAAAGTTGCACGCTGCGCGGCGTCACGCCGTTGAGCGCAAGAGCGGGCCCCAGCGCCTGCAGCATCGTGCCGCCCTCGGCAATCAGGATGGCATCGCCTCCCGCCTGGGCGGCAGCCTTGGCCGGAGCCGTCACGGCTTGCGGCTGCTCGTCGAAGCTTTCGATTGCCGCAATCTGGGCCCCTGCGCGCATGACCGAATCGCGGAAAGCGGCCACCACCTTCTCGCCATAAGCGCTCTTCGGGATGAGGCCTGAAAAACTGGTGTGCCCGGTGCGCACCGCATAGCTGACGATCCGGTTTACTTCCGTTTCCGGCTGGAAGCTCAAGAGATAGACGCCGTTGCCGCCCACCGAGCGGTCACTCGAAAGCCCGATCACGGGTACGTGGCCGGCGCGGGCAATGGGGCTCACCGCCGCCACGTTCTGCGAAAATAACGGCCCGATAATGATTTCCGCACCGTCCGCGATTGCCCTTGTGGCGGCGGCGGCGGCGGTCTGGGGTGTTCCGCCATCATCGCGCGGCATCAGCAGAATGTCGCCGTTCTTGGAATCGAGCACCGCCAATTCGGCGGCTTTTTCGAGCGATTCCGCGAGTGCACGGGTCTCCGGCGTGCCGCCGGAGAAGGGAAGCAGCAACGCCACGCGCGCGGGCACCGCCTCAGCCGGGGTGTTGCGCAGGCGGTAGAAGTTGGGCAGCTCCATCCGGCCTGGTGGCGGCGGCGGCGGGGGCGGCGGCGCCATCACCATCCGCATCGGCGGAATGGGTGGCGGTGGAGGTGGCGCCATCGGCGCCGGCATCGTCTGGCAGGCCGCGAGAACGCCCCCTATCGCAAGCGAGAACGCAATCGCGCACACTCTTGGGGCCTTCGATTCGCGCCACCGCCTTGGCAGGCGCGAACGGGGCTCTGAGGGAGTAGCCGGATTTGGGGCGTCTGCGGAAAAAGTCGCGAAAACACCCATTCCAGGTTGCTTCCTTTCTGGGGCCCGTGAGCCCATCGGCCGGTTCCGAAGACGCACCCGTCACGGAATCCGATTCCGACCCTAGGATGGCCGAAAGCGCCGGTAAAGCGGCACCCTTCGTGCCCGCATCCGGGCTTTACGTCACCGCCACACCTATAGGCAACGCCGCCGACATCAGTTTGCGCGCGCTGAATGTGCTTAAACATTGCGATGCGATTGTGGCGGAAGACACCCGTGTCACGGCGAAACTCCTGGCCCTCTACGGCATCAGCCGGCCGCTGCTGGTGTATAACGACCACAATGCGAACGCGATGCGTCCAAAATTGCTGGCCCGCCTGCGCGAGGGCGCGAAACTCGCGCTCGTCAGCGATGCCGGTACGCCGCTCATCTCCGATCCGGGCCACAAGCTGGTCCGGGAAGCGCGCGAACAGGGATCTTCCGTCTTTCCGGTCCCAGGGGCATCCGCGGTGCTCGCCGCCCTTACGGCCAGCGGATTGCCAAGCGACCGCTTTCTGTTTGCCGGCTTTCTCCCGGCCAAAGCGGGTGAGAGGCGCACGCGCCTGGCAGAGCTCAAAACCGTCCCCGCAACGCTGATATTTTTCGAGTCCGCCCAGCGCCTCGCCCAATCTCTCGCCGATATGGCCGACCTGTTCGGCCCGCGCGAGGCAGCCGTCGCGCGCGAACTGACCAAGCTTTACGAGGAAGTGCGGTCGGGAACGCTTCCGGAGATTGCGAACCTCTATGCCGCGGCTCCGCCCAAAGGCGAGATCGTGGTCCTCATCGGTCCGCCCCCGCGGGAGGAGCCGCCCGATATGGCACGCATCGATGCGCTGCTGAGGCAGGCGCTCCCGTTCATGCCCGTCAAGGCGGCTTCGGCCCTCATTGCCGACGCCACAGGAACAAGCCGGCACGCGGTCTATGAGCGCGCGCTCGCGCTCAAATCGGCCGGCCCCGATGAAGCTTGAACGCCGCCGGAAAGCCGAAGTCCACGGCCGAAGAAGCGAAACGCTTGCGGCCCTGTTTCTCGCCTGTAAACTCTACCGCGTGATCGGACGGCGCGTGAAAACGCGGGCCGGAGAATTGGATCTCATCGCCTTGAGTCCCCGCGGCATCCTGTGCTTCGTGGAGGTCAAGGCGCGGTCACGGGAGACGGATGCGGCCGAATCGGTGACGCCGCGCCAACGCCGGCGAATCGCCCACGCGGCCAGGCTCTATGTCGGCGCTCGGCCCGGTTTGCGCCATAAAGGCGTGCGATTCGATTCGATCCTGGTGGCGCATGGGCGTTGGCCGCTTCATCTCAAGGACGCCTGGCGGCCCGATGCCTTGGATTAGAGGAGAGTGAAGGATGCCGATGTTTCGCGTTCTGGTTCGGTGCGCTGTCGTGATGCTCGTTCCTCTTCTGTCGGGTTGTGTGCTGGTTGCGGCCGGAGCCGGAGTCGCAGGAATATCCGCGGCGCGGCAGGAACGCACCATCGGGAACGCGGTCGACGATGCCCGCATCAAGACGACGCTGGACACGCGCCTTGCGAAGGAATCGCCCGGGCTCTATCTCCGGGTGGCCACCACTGTGGTGGAGGGCCGCGTGCTGCTGACCGGCCGGGTGGACGTGCCCGAAAACCGGCTGGCGGCAAGCCGTGTCGCCTGGAGCGTCGAAGGCGTACGCAAGGTGGATAACGACATCGAAGTTTCCGATATCTCCGGCTGGCTCGACGGTCCCGCCGACCTCATCATGCGCACCGAGCTCGCCACTGCCCTCCTCGCCGACAAAGGCGTCAAGGATGTAAATTACACCACCGATGTGGTGCATGGCGTGGTCTATCTCATGGGTATCGCGCAAAATAAGGAGGAGCTTGACCGGGTGATTGCGCACGCGCAGAAGCTCAACGGCGTGAGACGGGTGGAGAACTATGTCGTGCTGAAGGACGATCCGATCCGCTATAACCTCCCGGCGGTTTCCGACCAGCCCGTTCTCAACCCATGACGGGAATGGCGCTGTCCGCTGAAGCCGTTGCGGCCGAATCCGCCCCGCTGGACTATTTGCGTCGTCTCGGCGAGGCGGGCGAGGGGCCGCACGATCTCGCCGAAGCAGCGCTGATGCTGGCCGCGCTCGATCATCCGGAAAAGAAGCTCGCCCAATTTCGCGCCCATCTTTCCGAACTCGCCGAAGTGGCGCGCGCCCAATGCCACTTCGCGCGGCATGCGGAGGGTGCGGCCGATGCGCTCGCCGCTGTCATTTCGGGGCGCTACGCCTATGAGGGTGATCGCGAAAATTACGACGATCCTCAGAATGCCGACATGATGACCGTGATCGAGCGCCGGCGCGGCCTGCCGGTGGCGCTCGGCATTCTCTATGTCCATGCCGCGCGCGCTGCAGGGGTCGAGGCGTGCGGCCTCTTATCGCCGGGCCATTTCCTGCTGAAGGTGACGGTCAAGGGGAGCGAAGCGTTGATCGACCCGTTCAACGGCGGCGCGCTGGTCGAGCGCGAGCACATCGACGCGCCGCGATTTGCGCCCCACTTCGTCCCTGAGCCGGGCGGGTCGGAGCCGCCAGACGCGCTTTCGCCGGTTGCAGATGCCGATGTCCTGCTGCGCCTGTTGAACAACATCAAGACGCGCGCAGTGAAGAGCCGCGAGACGGGCCGCTCAATCGAGCTTCTGAAGCGCATGGTGCTGATCGCGCCGCGCCGCGCGCTTTTGTGGCTGGATCTGGCGCATTCGCAGGAATCGCTGGGCTCGCTCTCGGCCGCTCGCGGCGCCTATGAGACCTGCCTCACGCTCGCGCGCCCGGGCGAGGACATTTCCAACGAAGCCGCCTTCGCGCTGCACGCGCTGAAGCGCCGCCTCAACTGACGGCGCCCACGATGACGCTGACCGTCGCGATCCAGATGGACCCGATCGAGCGGATCGACATCCGGGGCGATTCCACATTTGCGCTAGCGCTGGAAGCACAGGCCCGCGGGCACAGGCTGCTCTATTACGGGCCGAAAGATCTATCCTTACGCGACACCGCGCTGGTCACGCGCGTGCGGGCGCTCAGCGTTCGCGCCGAGCGGGGCAACCATTTCAGTCTCGGCGAATTTTTCGGCTACGACCTTACCGAGGCCGACGTGGTGCTGATGCGCCAGGATCCGCCGTTCGACATGGCCTACATCACCGCGACCCACATGCTCGAGCGCATCCATCCGAAAACGCTCGTGGTGAACGATCCATTCCATGTCCGCAACGCGCCGGAGAAATTGTTCGTCACCAACTTCAAGGGCGTGATGCCGCCGACTCTCATCAGTTCGGACGCGCACGAGATTCGCGCTTTCCGCGCGGAGTACAAGGACATCGTGCTGAAGCCGCTTTACGGCAATGGCGGGGCCGGCGTGTTCCGGCTGAAGCCGGGCGACGAGAACCTGAACGCGCTGCTCGAAATGTTCACCCAATTCTATCGCGAGCCGGTGGTCGTGCAGCGCTATCTCCCTGAAGTGCGCCAGGGCGACAAGCGCATCATTCTGGTGGATGGCGTTGCCATCGGCGGGATCAACCGCGTGCCGCCGGAAGGCGAAGCCCGCTCCAACATGCATGTGGGCGGGCGCGCCGAGCCGGTGGAGCTATCCGCGCGCGATCGGCGGATTTGCGAGATCATCGGGCCCGAGCTGAAGGCGCGCGGGCTCATCTTCGCCGGCATCGACGTGATCGGGGATTACCTCACCGAGATCAACGTCACCTCGCCGACCGGCATTCAGGAACTCAAACGCTTCGGCGGCGCGGATGGCGCGGCTTTGATTTGGGATGCTATCGAGGCCAGGGTGAAAGCCGGACGCTAAAGACGGGACATTGCCCGCGCCAAGCCCCGCGCCTATCTTCCGTCTAACCGTGAATTGTCAAAGTGAGGCCAAAAGTGAGCCGAGCCGTCAACGACGACGCGCTGGACGTTCTGTTCCGCAAAGCGCGCACGCACAGGAAATGGCGCCCCGAACCTGTGACGCCGCAAATGCTGATGGCGATCTACGATCTCATGCGCTGGGGGCCGACCACCAACAACACGAGCCCGGCCCGTATCGTGTTCGTCGTCTCTCCGGAAGCCAAAGAACGGCTGAAGCCGCATTTGAACAAAGGCAATGTCGAGCAGACCATGCTCGCGCCCGCAACCGCCATCCTCGCTTACGATCTGGCCTTCTTTGATGCGATGGGGAAGCTCAGCCCCAATCCCGACGCGCGACAATCCTGGAGCCAGAAGACCGCAACGGAACTTCACGAAGCCGCCTTCCGCAACAGTTCCCTGCAGGGCGGATATTTCATCGTCGCCGCGCGCGCGGTGGGGCTGGATGTCGGGCCGATGTCGGGGTTCAGCAACGAAGGCGTCGACCGCGAATTCTTTGCCGGCACCAAGATCAAATCCAACTTTCTCTGCAATCTCGGCCATGGCGACGAAACGAACTTGCGGCCGCGGGCCGGCCGGTTGGGGTTCGACGAAGCCTGCCGGATTTTGTGATCGCCGGTGATTGTTCTGGGTCTCGATACCGCGCTCGGCGCCTGTTCCGCGGCGGTGGTGGCGGACGGGTGCGTGCTGGCCCATGAGCATGTCCCCATGCTGCGCGGCCATGCCGAAGCGCTGGCACCCATGGTGGAGAGGCTGATGCGCGAAGCTCGTGTCGCGTGGTCTTCGCTTGACCGTATCGCGGTCACCACGGGTCCCGGCACCTTCACTGGACAGCGGGTGGGGCTCGCCTTCGCACGCGGGCTCGCGCTCGCGCTGAAGAAGCCGGTGGTGGGCGTGACCACGTTGGACGCGATTGCGGAAGAGGCGCTTGGCATAGGGAACGTCGACTGGGCCATCGTCGCGGCCGATGCGAAACGCGGCGAAATTTATCTGGGAGCGCGGTCGGCGAAAGGCGAAACGCTGATCCCTCCGGAATTGATCCCGCTGGAATTGATCGCCGCGCGGATCGAGGGGTTTGCCGTCGTACATGGCCGCGCGGTTGTGCTCGCCGGCACAGCGGCGGAAGCGGTGGTCCCGCTGCTTCAAGCGGCCGGTTTCCAAACCACCGACAGTCTGGTGCGCCAGCCCGATGCGTTGTTCGTGGCGAAGCTCGGCGTTCTTGTGCCGCCGGCTGCACCGCCGAAGCCGCTCTATTTGCGGGCGCCCGATGCGAAGCTCCCGGGCGCGGTGCTTTGAGCCCGGCCATCCGCTTGGCGGCCGGTGCCGATGCACCCGCGCTTGCACGCATCCATGGCCAATGTTTCGACGAGCCCTGGGACGCGGCGTCCTTTCGCCGCCTGATGCAAGGCTCCGCTTTCGCACTCGTTGCCCACAATGCGGCTGAGACTGAGTTGCAGGCCTTGATCCTGATTCAGGCTGTGGCTGACGAAGCCGAAATTCTCTCGCTCGCGACGCTGCCGCATGCACGGCGACGGGGTTACGCGCGCACGCTCATCCTCGGCGCTGCGGACGAAGCATATCGGCGCGGCGCGAAAACGCTCTTTCTCGACGTGGCCGAAGACAATGATGCGGCGCTTGCGCTCTATCGTGGACTGGGATTCATGCTCAAAGGGCGGCGCAAGGGTTATTATCAAAGGAAGGGTGCGCCCGCCGCCGCCGCGCTTCTGCTTGCGGCCACGCTGCCTTTGCAAAATCATGGGAATGGCGCACGGTCTCCATTAGACTGAGCAGGCGAAGCCGGGAGACCAACACGTGAACCGGACTGAAGACAATCTCAATCGGATCGAGAAGGCTTGCACCGAAAAGGGCCTGCGCATGACCGAGCAGCGCCGCGTGATCGCGCGCGTGGTGGCCGAGGCCTACGATCATCCGGATGCGGAAGAACTTTACCGCCGCGCGATCGCGGTCGACCCGCATATTTCCATCGCCACGGTGTACCGCACCGTGAAGCTGTTCGAGGATGCCGGCATTCTGGAGCGGCACGATTTCCGTGACGGCCGCTCGCGCTATGAAGAGATCAGCGAGCATCACGATCATCTGATCGACGTGTCCACCGGACGCGTCATCGAATTCGTCAACGAGGACATCGAAAAATTGCAGCGCCGCGTCGCCGAGGAGCTGGGCTTCGAACTGGTGGATCACCGGCTGGAGCTTTACGGCGTGCCCAAGAAAAAACCCAACCCGCAATAAACTGGAGTTCCGCTCTCGCGTGCGATCATGGGGACGCTCCGCGCCTTTTTCATCCTCTCCGTCTTCGTGCTGGTCGCGCTGCTGCTCATCCCGCTGCAATTTCTGGGCGTGAAGCTCGGCCTGCCGCTGCGCCGGACACTTCCGCATCGCTACCACCGCTTCGTCTGCCGGTTGTTCGGCGTGAAGGTCACGGTCATCGGCGCGCCGCCGCCGGGAGGCGCGCTGATCGCCGCCAATCACACCGGCTGGCTCGATATCCCGATCCTCTCCTCCGTCACGCCGGTTTCCTTCGTGTCAAAGGCGGAGGTAGGGCGCTGGCCGTTCTTCGGTACGCTGGCGCGGCTCCAGCGCACGATCTTCATCCGCCGCGAGCGCGCCAAGGCGGCCGAAGACCGCGACACCATCAGAAGAAGGCTGCTTCAGGGTGACGGGCTGGTGATCTTCCCCGAAAGCACCTCCAGCGACGGCAATCGGGTGCTCCCGTTCCACAGCTCACTGCTGGCGGCGGCCGAGCTGCCGCTCGGCGAGGATTCCGCCCACCATGTGCGCCATGCCCTGGTGCAGCCCGTGTCCATCGCCTATGTGGCGCTGCACGGGATGCCCATGGGGAGGGAAACACGGCCCTTTTTCGCCTGGTATGGCGACATGGAGCTGGTGCCGCACCTTTGGGAGGCGCTTGCGACGGGCCCCATCGATGTCGTCGTCGAGTTCCATCCGCCTCTGACCATTGACGAAGCGGGAGGGCGAAAAGCGCTTGCCGCCCGCTGCGAGGCGTCGGTCCGTTCCGGGCTGATCCGGGCGCTTTCGGGCATAGATGCGGGGCCAGCAGCCCTTCAGGACGAGGAGCTGCGGCAGGCTTTGAACGACGCGGAAGAGGCCGAAACCGAAGAGGTTGGGTAGGCGGCCGTTGTTTTGCCCTAACCGTTCCGCATAAAACGGATCTCTCGCAGGGCCTTTGGACGCATGAAGAAACTCTACATCAAGACCTATGGCTGCCAGATGAACGTCTACGATTCCGCCCGCATGGCGGATCTGCTGGCGCCGCTTGGCTATGCGCCCGTCGATGGGCCAGAGGCCGCCGACATGGTCATCCTCAACACCTGCCATATCCGCGAGAAGGCAACCGAGAAGGTCTATTCCGAGCTTGGACTGTTGAAGCGGCTGAAGACTTCACGCGCCGAAGCGGGCAGTCCCATGCTGGTCGCGGTGGCGGGCTGCGTGGCGCAGGCCGAAGGGGCGGAGATCATGGCCCGCCAGCCCGCGGTCGACATGGTGGTCGGGCCGCAATCCTATCACCGGCTGCCGGAGATGATCGCGCGCATCGCCAGAGGCGCGGGGCATGCGCTGGAAACCGACTTTCCGGCGGAAGACAAATTCGATCATTTGCCGGACGAGCAGGCCGCATCGGGCGCAAGCGCCTTCCTTACCATTCAGGAAGGCTGCGACAAGTTCTGCACCTTTTGCGTGGTGCCCTATACGCGCGGGCCGGAATTTTCGCGTCCTGTGACGCAAATCGAGGCCGAAGCGCGCCGTTTGGTGGCCAAGGGGGTGCGCGAAATCACGCTCTTGGGCCAGAACGTCAACGCCTATCTCGGGACCGGTCCGGACGGCACGCCCTGCACGCTTGCGGGGCTTATCCGGCATCTCGCCCGCATCGATGGGTTGGCGCGGCTGCGTTACACGACCAGCCATCCCCGCGACATGGGCGATGACCTGATCGATGCCCATGCGGGCATCGAGGCGCTGATGCCTTATCTGCACCTGCCGGTGCAGTCGGGATCGGACCGCGTGCTGAAAGCCATGAATCGCGGCCATACGCGAGAAGATTATCTCCGCATCGTGGATCGCATCCGCGCCGTGCGTTCCGATATTGCGCTCTCGTCGGATTTCATTGCCGGGTTCCCGGGTGAGACGGATTCGGATTTCGAGGCCACCATGGCTCTGGTTCGTGAGGTCGGGTATGCCGGCGCGTTTTCGTTCAAATACTCGCCACGTCCCGGTACGCCCGCAGCCGTTGCAGCGAAGCAAATTCCTGACGCCGTGAAGGACGAACGCTTGCAGGCCCTCCAGGCTCTTCTCACTGAGCAGCAGGCCGCGTTCAATCGAAGCTGCAACGGACGCACCTTTCCGGTGCTGTTCGAAAAACCGGGCAAGAAGCCCGGCCAGGCGGTTGGCCGCAGTCCCTATCTGCAGCCCGTGCACGTCGAAGGTGCGGCGCCTCTGATCGGCCAATTGCGCAACGTGAAGATTGCCGCCGTGCTGCCCAACAGTCTCAGGGGCGTGCTTGCGGAATGTTCAGTGGACGGACCCGAACCGGTGCTCGCGCCTTGACCCGGCGCGGCAACGGCGAGACGCATGAGCAGGTGACGCTCGAATTCAAGCGCAACGCGCTGATTCCGGCTCTGACCGGCAGCCATGGCCGCAATCTCGTCCGCCTGGAGCAGAAGCTCGGCGTCCGCCTCAATCAGCGCGGCAATCTCATCGCCGTGGAAGGCGACCCCGAGGCGCGCGAGCACGCCGCGGCCATCCTGCGCGCGCTCTATGGCCGGCTGGAGGCCGGCGAGGAATTGACGCTCGGCGATGTCGATGCGGAGATCGGATTCGCTGCCGGCCCGCGTCACGAATTGCCGCATCGGGAAACCGGTGGCGCACTCCGCACCTCGGCGGGCAAGCTCACCCGCGCGCGTTCGGCTGCGCAAGCCTATTACATAGAGCTGATGCGAAAGTGCGAACTGGTGTTCGGGCTGGGCCCCGCGGGCACGGGCAAGACTTATCTCGCGGCGGCTTTCGGCGCACATCTCCTGCACGAGCGCCGGGTCGAGCGGCTGATCCTGTCGCGCCCGGCTTTGGAAGCCGGCGAACGGCTGGGTTTCCTTCCCGGCGACCTGAAAGAAAAGATCGATCCCTATTTGCGTCCGCTTTATGACGCGCTGTTCGAGGTGCTGGGCGATCGCTGCGCCAAACTGATGGAAACGGGCATCATCGAAGTGGCGCCGCTCGCCTTCATGCGCGGGCGCACGCTGTCGCGTGCTTTCGTGATCCTGGACGAGGCGCAGAACTGCACGCCGGCGCAGATGAAGATGTTCCTGACGCGGTTGGGCGAGGAATCACGCATGGTGGTGACCGGCGATCCCTCGCAAAGCGATCTCCCCGGCGGGCCCGAAGGGCTCGAACAAGCGGTGGGCTATCTCGAAGGTGTGGATGGGGTGGGCTTTGCGCGGTTCACGGCGGCTGACGTGGTGCGCCATCCTTTGGTGACGCGCATCGTCGCGGCCTATGACGCGAACGACCCGGGTGCGAAGGCGCGCCGCGTCCCCAAGCGCAACCACGAATGAGCGCCACACCCAAGGCACCCGTGATTTCGGTCGTGATTGAAGACCCGAACTGGCGCAAGGATGGGCCCGCACTCCGCCTGATCCGCCGGGCGGTGAAGCAGGCCCTGACGTCGCCCGTGGCCCTCGTCTCCAGAGGGGGAGAGGGTGCCGCTCTCTCTGTCACCCTTCTTCTGACCGATGACGCGAAACTGAGAGCGCTGAACGGGTCGTTCCGGGGCAAGGACAAGCCGACCAATGTGCTGGCCTTTCCGGCGGCCGATGCGTCCTATCTTGGCGATATTGCGCTCGCCCATGGCGTCGTGAAGCGCGAAGCACGCGAGCAAGGCAAGAACTTCGCCCATCATGCCGCCCATCTCGCGCTGCATGGAACGTTGCATCTTCTCGGCTACGACCATGAAAGCGCGGGCGAGGCGCGCGCCATGGAAACGCTGGAAACAGCACTTCTGGAGCGTCTGGAGATTGCCGATCCGTATGCGCCGCGACTCTATACGCGGCCGCGGAAGAAAGCCTAAACTCATCGCCATGCCTGCCGATTCCGATCCGAAGCCCGCCGCGCCTTCGGGCGCCACTCCCCCCGCCGCCACCGAATCCGCCGAGGCTCGCGCCACGCCAGTGCGCGAGGTGCGGCCGCTGTTGAGCGAATTCGCCGCGCGACTTGCCCAAGCCCTTAGGGGCCTGCGCAAGGATTCCGCCATGCGCGAGAGCCTCGAAGAAGTGATCGAGGAAAGCGAGCGCGAAGCGCGGGAGCTCTCCTCGCAAGAGCGCATGATGCTCGGCAATCTGCTGACCTTCGGCGACCTCCACGTTTCCGACGTGATGGTCCCGCGCGCCGATATCGTCGCGGTCGAATGCGAGACGCCGCTGGCCGAATTGGTTGCGCTTTTCCGTGAGGCGCAGCATTCGCGCCTGCCGATCTATCGCGAGACCTTGGACGATCCTTTGGGCATGGTGCACATCAAGGACGTGGTGGCGCTGGTGGAAACCGGACCGGACGGACAATTGCGCTGGCCCCCGACTCCCATCGTCAAATTGAAGCGCGAGGTCCTGTTCGTGCCGGCCGCGATGCCCGCGCTCGATCTCCTGATGAAGATGCAGGCGACCCGCATCCATCTGGCGCTTGTGGTCGACGAATATGGCGGCACCGACGGGCTCGTCTCGATCGAAGATCTGGTCGAGGAGATCGTCGGCGATATCGATGACGAGCACGATGTGGACGAAGAGCTCGAGATCGTGGTCCGTCCCGACGGCACATTCGATGCGGATGCGCGCGTGGCGCTCGAAGATTTCAAGGACCGTACGGGCATCGATCTGACCGACGAGGAAACCGAGGAAGAGGTAGATACGCTGGGCGGCGTGGTGGCCGCCGCTTTGGGCCGCGTCCCGGTCAGGGGCGAAATTGTCTCCTATCGTGACGTGGAATTCGAAGTGTTGGAAGCCGATCCCCGCCGCGCCAAGCGCCTGCGCATCCGGGCACTTGCGGCGAACGTGCCGGTTCCGGCGCATTGACCTTGCGCGCCGCGATCGTTGCCTTTCCCGACCGTGTCGCCTCGGAGCTGCAACGCGTGCGCGGCTTGCGCCGGCTTTTTTCTTCGGCGGTTCTGGGGGCGTTGGCAGCGCTTGCGTTCGAGCCTTTTCGCCTGTTTCCGCTGCTGCTGTTGTCGTATGCCGCTCTGGTCCTGCTGCTGGATGGAGCTTCCGCCAGTCCGCGCCGCCTCCGTCAAGCCTTCGGCATCGGCTGGGCTTACGGCTTCGGTTTCTTTTTGGTGGGATTGCATTGGATCGGCTACGCTTTTCTGGTCGATCCGGATGCGCATGCCTGGGAGCTTCCCTTCGTTGCGGTTTTGATGCCCGGCGGGGTCGGACTTTTTTTCGCCGCCGGCACGTTTCTTTGCATGCTGTCGTGGCGGCCGGGCGTGCAGCGCATTTTCCTCTTCGCACTGATCTTCGGCGTCATCGAATGGCTGCGGGGGCACATTCTGACGGGGTTCCCGTGGAATTTGCCGGCTTACGGGTGGGGCGCTTCGCTTGCGGTGCTGCAAAGCGCGTCGGTCTTTGGAGCCTACGGGCTCTCACTGCTCACGCTTCTTTTCGGCGCCTCGCTCGCCGCGCTTGCACGCGGCAAGGACGTGCAGGCGCGCTGGCTGCCCGCCGGCATGACGCTGTTCTTCATAGCGCTGTGGGCAGACGGCGAATCGCGGCTGCTGATGGCGCCAAACGACACGGTTCCGGGCGTGCATTTGCGCATCGTGCAGCCCGACACGCCACAACCGGAGAAATATGTCGCGCAATTCATGACGCGCAATTGGCGGCGCATGATCGATCTCTCCGAGCGGCCCTCGCAAATCGCGCCCACGCACATCATCTGGCCGGAGGCCGCCGCGATTCCCCCGATAAGGTCGGTTGCACTCGCCCGGGTTCCCGAAGCGCTCAAGGACATCGCGCAACTCACGGGCGATTCGAAAGTGCTGCTCACGGGTGAAGTGCGAATCGACGGCGAGGGGGCGAGCGCGCATTTCTACAACTCCTTCGCGATGTTTGGTCCTCACGGAAATTTGCTCGGCACCTACGACAAGTTCCATCTGGTTCCATTTGGGGAATATCTTCCTTTCGAGGACACGCTTCGTTCCATCGGTCTCACCGAGATCGCCGCCAACACCGGGTTTTCATCCGGCCCTGGACCTGAGACTTTCTCCGTACCCGGAGCGCCGCCTGTGGGCCCGCTCATCTGCTACGAAGTCATCTTTCCGCAAGCCGTCACCGGCGAGCCGCGTCCATCGTGGCTGGTGAACATGACCGACGACTCGTGGTTCGGGCCAAATGCCGGGCCAATGCAGCATTTTTTGATTGCGCGGGTGCGCGCCATCGAAGAGGGATTGCCGATCGCACGCGCCGCCAACAGCGGCATTTCGGCCGTGATCGACGCTTACGGGCAGGTGCGGGCCAGATACGATCTCGGACTGCGCGGCGTCATCGACAGCGACCTGCCTGTAGCGCTTCCTGCCACACCCTTTGCGCGATATGGAAATCTCGTGATGCTCGCGCTCTACATCGCCTGCGCGGGTGCGGCGCTTTGGCCTCTAAGCTTTTCAAAGACTTGACGTGTCCGCATACGGACGCTCTTCTTCGGCCCACTCACATTGTTGCAACACGCAATAGAAAGGTCATTGGGAAGGTGCCGAAAAAACAGGCCAATCCGGTCGATGCCCATGTCGGACACCGCGTCCGCCTGCGCCGCATGCTGATCGGAATGAGTCAAGAACGCCTCGGCGAATTGCTGGGTCTGACGTTTCAGCAGGTTCAAAAATACGAGAAAGGGATAAACCGCATTGGAGCGGGACGGCTCTTTGAAGTGGCGGGCATTCTCGGAGTGCCGATCAGCTTCTTTTATGAGGACGTCAGCGACAGTTCGAAAGTCATGGGCTTTGCCGAAGACGACGAACCGCCTCCGGTGATGGAGTTTCTTGCCAGCGGCGAAGGACTGCAGCTGAGCCTTGCTTTCATGCGCATCAAGGACATGAAAGTGCGGCGTCGTATTTTGGATCTCGTTCGCTCGCTGTCTGAGGAGAGTGGGGAAGCCGGCGCCCATTAGGACGGCGGTTCTTCAGCTCTTGCGGGATGCTTTCTCGTCGAGGCCCGATTGGGCCTCGCGTTCGCCGAGGATTGCGTAAACCTCTTCGGGCGAAAGCCCGCATGCGGCCCACAGCACGGCCAGATGATAGAGCACGTCGGCGGATTCGTTCGCGAGCGCGGCTTTGTCTTGCGCGACCGCGGCCAGGCTAGCCTCCACGGCTTCCTCGCCGAACTTCTTTGCGCATTTGAGCCGGCCCTCGCCCAAAAGCTTCGCGGTATAGGACGTCTTCGGGTCCGCGCCTTTGCGCGAAACCACGCGCTCGAACAATCGGTCGATCGGATGCGTTGTCATGTGCGGCAGTTTGGAACCTGGCGCGCGCCGGTGCAACGATTCCCCTCTTACGATTCTCTGGCTTTCTCCTCGGCGATCCAGCGCGTGACCTTGGCGTCCAGGATCGGCAGCGGCATGGGGCCGTCCTTCAGAACAGCCTCGTGGAACCGCCGGATGTCGAATCTTGCTCCGAGCGCGGTTTGCGCGCGTGCTTTCAAATCGAGAATCTCGCGCTCGCCGATCTTGTAGGAAAGCGCCTGCGCCGGCATGGCGATGTAGCGGTCCACCTCTTCGGCCGCCTCGTTCTTGGAAAGCCCCGCATGCGCGACCATGAAATCGACCGATTGCTCGCGCGTCCAGCCGAGCCAATGAATCCCGGTATCCACCACGAGCCGGCTCGCACGCCAGGCATCGAAGGAAAGCGCGCCGAACTTCTGGTACGGGTCGGTAAAAAGTCCAAGCTCCGGCCCCAGCGTCTCCGCATAAAGCGCCCAGCCTTCCGTATAGGCGGTCTCCCCGCCGAAGCGGCGGAAGCGCGGCAGCGCGCTGTTCTCCATGGTGGTGGCCACCTGCAGATGATGGCCGGGAATACCTTCGTGCATCGCCAGCACTTCGGTGGTGTAGGTGGGACGGTCGGCAAGATCGGAATCGTTGAGATAGACCATGCCCGGCCGCCTGCCGTCGGCCGAGGACGGGTGGTATTCCGCCGCCGGCCGGTCGGGCGCGACATAGGATTCGTAGAAGCGGAAGGTGAGATTGGCCTTCGGCTTGGTGGCGAAAAGATCGGAGAGATGCGCGTTGACCGTATCGCGGACACGGTTGAAATCGGCAAGCATCGCCGCCTTGTCCTTGAACTTGAAGCGGGCATCGCTTTGCAGGAATGCCCGGAACTGAGCGAGTGTACCGGGAAAATGGGCCTCGGTTTTGGCCTTTTGCATCTCCGCTTCGATGCGCGCGAGGTCGGCAAGTCCGAGCGCATGGATCGCATCGGGCGAAAGATCGGACGTGGTCTCGCTCTTCACCAGATAGAGATACATCTCCCTGCCGCCCGGCAGAGCCGAAAGCCCGATCGGTTCGCGCGCACGCGGCAGATATTCGTCGGTGAGGAAGGCGAGGAGCCGCCGATAGGCGGGAATGAGTTGGCCCTCCACGGCCTCGCGATAGGCGCCGTCGATGCGCGCGCGGTCCCTCGCCTCGATGCGCGCCGGCATGGAAACCACCGGCGCCATGAACAGGCTCATATCCGGATCGCCATTCGCGAAAATCGCGGCTTGCGCGATCATGCGCCGGACGATGGCGCGCGGCTGCATCACGCCCTCTTTGATGCCTTCGCGCATTTCGGCAATGGCCGCATCGAGGCTGCGCGTGAAGCGCAAGATACGGCGGATGGAATCGTCGTAGTCCTGAGGGCGATTCCAGGGCGATTCCGAACGCGCCTGCATCTCGCGCGGAAAGGTGATCTGGGCACCGTCGAATTGGTTGAGCGCGAGCAATTGGAAGCGGTCGGCGATACCGGGCTTTAGTTCGCGCGCTTCATCGTCGAGTTCCCAGCGGAAAATCTCGTAGGAGAGTTCGTCCTGCGGCTGCAACGCGGAGGGGTCGATGAGGGCGAGCTTGGCGCTGGTGTCCTCGTTGATGCGGCGGCGGGCGCTCAGGTAGGCAGCGGTGATCGCCTCGTCATAGCGTTCGGCCGCTCGTTCGTCGCGCTCGGGCGGCGTGAGTTTCCCTTCCGCCTGTCGGTAGGTGGCGAGAAGCTTGTCGAGATCGGCGTCGGTGTCCGCGCGCACGGGCATGGCGGCGAGAAGCGCTGCCAGTCCGGCTGCAAGTGAAACCCTGAAAAGCGGCATGAACGCGCGCGCCCGAAATTAAGCCTCATGCTCTCTGACGTGAGCTTGCAGCAGAATGATGGCGCGCGCCATTACGCTTGCGAAAGAATCGGAAAGGCCGAAAAGCGCTCCGGTGCGGGGGGCTTACGTTCCCGCACCGGGCTCTCGACGATTGCTACGCGCCACCAAGCGCGGCGGGCTTCGGGCCTTTGCCCATGATGCTGTTGCAGGTCGCTTCGATCAGTTCCTTGGCGCCCGCCCGGTACATGGCCGCCATGAAGGAGACGGTCGTCGAGGCTGGGCCGATGAAGCTCCACTGGCAGTCGACGAAACGCGGGTTCTCCAGCGCGATCGGCAGCAGGCCGGAGATGACGATGGTGCAGCGCTCGAAGCGGCAGTCGGTGAAGGTGCCGCCGTCCAGGCAGATGGTAATACCGGTAAATGTTTGACCTTTTGCAATCACGAATGCCTCCCTTGGGCGCTGGCGGCCGTTTCGGCCGAAGAGGCGCTTATGCCGCAATTAACCGTGCTTCTGCAAATGGTCCGGTTGGGTCGCGCCCAAAATGTCTAAGGACCAATCATGGCCTTGACCGCCTGGGGCGTGAGGCCTGCCTGACGCAAGCTTGAGAGAGTGGGGCTCTTGTCTCGCTTGGAAAATTTCCGCCCCGCTTCATCCAGGATCAGCCGGTGATGGGCATAGGCCGGTTCCGGGAGATCAAGCAGGACCTGCAAAAGCCGCTGGATATGGGTTGCGGGGAACAGGTCCTGGCCTCTTGTGACGAGGGTCACGCCTTGAAGGGCGTCGTCCACCACGACCGCCAGATGATAGCTCGCGGGGCATTCCTTGCGGGCAAGCACGATATCGCCAAGGAACTCGGGGCGGGCGAGTTGGGCGCCGGTCTCGCCGTTGGGTCCCCGGCCCCGTTCTTCGAATGAGATCTTCCGCCCAACCAGCGCCATTGCCCTGCCCGAATCCAGGCGGAGCGCGTAGGGCCGGCCTGCGGCGAGACGCTCCGCTTTGTCTTCCGCCGATAAGTCCCGGCAGATGCCGGGATAGGGTGGGCCCTCGCCGGACAATTCGGCGGCCATTGGCGCAATGCCCGCGCGCGCGATCTCTTGGGCGATGTCTTTGCGGGTGCAGAAACAGGGATAGATGAGACCCTTTCTCCGAAGCCGCTCCAGGGCTGCGGCGTAGTCGGGGAAGTGCTCCGATTGGCGCCGGACCGGCTCCTCCCAGGTCAGCCCGAGCCAGCCGAGATCCTCTAGGATCGCCTGCTCGAATTCGGGGCGGCAGCGGGTCCTGTCGATGTCCTCGATTCGCAACAGAAAGCGCCCATTGGCTTCTTTCGCCGCATCGAAAGCGAACTCAGCCGCATAGGCATGGCCCAGATGCAGAAATCCGGTTGGACTTGGCGCGAAGCGGGTGACAATCATGGGTTCCCTGAATCTACATTGAAAAGGCGACCATGAGCATGCTTGACGGCCCGCGCGTGCCACCCTTGCGCCCGCCCGCGAGCCATCTCGTCGTGCTCTGCCACGGCTACGGGTCGGACGGTAACGATCTGATCGGGTTGGTACCGCACTGGCAAACGTCGCTTCCCTCTGCCGCCTTCGTCGCGCCGCACGCGCCGGAGCGCTGCGCGATAGCAGGGGCGGGCTATCAGTGGTTTCCGCTGTCGCGCCTCGACCCCCACGAGACATTGCAAGGGACGGAGGCCGCGGCTCCCAAACTGAACGCCTTTCTGGACGCCGAGCTCAAACGCCTGAATCTGACGGGCGATAGGCTGGCCCTCGTCGGATTCAGTCACGGGACCATGATGTCGCTCTATGTCGGCTTGCGGCGGAAGCCCGCGCCGGCTGCAATCGTGGGCTTCTCGGGCCTGCTGACGGGGGGAGAGACGCTCCACCACTCGGAGAACGCGCCGCCGGTCCTGCTGCTGCATGGCGATGCCGACCAGGTGATTCCGCCCCAGGCGCTGTTCATGTCGGCCAACGCGTTGGGCAATGCAGGGGTGCCGGTGCAGTGGCATATGAGCAAGGGTCTCGGGCACGGCATCGATGCGGTGGGACTCGCGCTTGCGGGCCAATTCCTGGTCGACGCATTCTCCGGGCGCGCTCCCCGCACAGGACCCATTGCGGCGCCATTTGCACGCTAGGCCGGTTTGCGCGAAAATTACCGGCGTATTGCCATGCGGAAAGCCATTGCCCTTTTGGTGACCGTCTTGGCGCTCTGCGGATGCGCGGCGCCAAAGAGCACCATGTTGGCGGAGAACATGGCCCTGATCTCCAGCCTCGGCACCAATTCCGCCGCCCGCGAAAAGGTCATCCAGGATGCGCTGACGGAAGCCGGCCGGGTCACCCGCGTGCACGGCTATCGTTATTTCATTATCCTAAAGGCGGGCGATGCGAGCATTTCCGGCGTCATGGTGGACAACCAGATCTTTCGCAACCTGTTGCCCAACACCCTGGGCAAGCCAGGAGCGAACTTCCTCACGGTCTCCCGCAATCTGAATTATTTCCGGCCTGGCCTCGACATCACCATCCGGATGTATCGCGAAGGCGAAATCGATCCGAGGGTGGAAGGCGTGTGGAATACCGAGGGCACGATGGGGCCAATATTGGACAAGCCGCCGCCGCAACGGCGCGAGCCATCACGCCTGAGCGGCTGACCCGTTCGCGACGAATGCGTCGAGCGCGTCCCGCACGCGCGGGATCAACGCGTTCCAATCGGCGAATTTTTCGCAGGCGAACACGCGGCTCGCGCGGTACCAGGGATAATGATCGGTGCCGAGTTGCGGCCACACCCGGCTCGCGGTCAGGAACCAGGTTTCGCGTCCCAGCGCGCCGGCCATAGCGGCCGCCGCCGTCGGGGCTGAAATCACCAGGTCGCAGGCATCGGTGAGTGCGGCCGCGCCATCGAGATCGTCCTTCAGGTTGAGATCGCCCAAGGCATGAATCGGAACGCCGAATTTCTCGGACGCGCGGGCAAGCTCGGCGGAGACTTCGCCATATTGCAGGTTGACGAAGGTGACGCCCGGCGTGCTCAGGATCGGCCCCCAGGCATCCAGCGCGCTGTAGTATTTGCCGCGCTTGGCCCCCATCACCATCGATCGCCAGCAGATGCCGACATAGGGACCGGGTCCGATTTCGCGCAAGCGCGCCCGGAAAGCGTCACGCTTGTCGGAATCGGACTTCAGGAAGGCTGCTTTCGGAAAGTCGGTCACATGCTTTCGGAAAATGCTCAGCGGCGTTCCCATCGGCGCGTAAAAGTCGGGATCACCATTCGCGCGCGCCCAGGGAAAGACGCGTACGGGTTTGCCTTCGAGCTTGCCATCGTCGTAATCGCCCACTTCGGCGCCCGGAAAAGAGCGTTTGAAGATCGGCACAAGTCTCGGATCGACGGCGATTTGAAGCTTGCCCGTTTCGCCCACCGCACGCGCCACATCGGGCAACACATTGGCAAACATCAGCTCATCGCCTAGGCCCTGCTCGCCAACGATGAGGATGCGCTTGCCGTCGAGCGGCTCGCCGCGCCACACCGGGGCCTTGGTATAATGCAACAGCCAGGCGCGGAATTCCGGCGAATGGCGCACTTCATATTCGGCGAAGCCCTCTTCGAGCCTCCCCATGCCGACGAGACCGAGGCTGCGCGAATGGCGGCTTTCGATTCGTTCGTGCGCGTTGTCCACCAGCGAAAGCGCCGAATCGTAGGCGGAAACGGCCTCGTCCAAGCGCCCCAAATGCGCAAACGAGTAGCCGAGATTGTGCCACACGCGCGCGAATTTCGGATCGAGCCTCAACGCCTCCCGATAGAAGACGAGACTCTCCTCCGCGCGGCCTTCCTCGGCGAGCGCGGTCGCAAGCGAATTCCACAGCATCGCCTGTTCGGGCATCCGATAGATCGCGCCCTTGAGGGTCTCTATCGCGGCGTTGAGGTTGCCCTTGTCGCGCTGGATGCTGCCGAGATTGTTGTAGCCCGCCGGGTTCTCGGGGCGCTTCTCGATGAACAGGCGAAACATACGCTCGGCGCCGTCCAGAAGGTCGAGATTCCACGCCGTCAGGCCAAGATTGAGCAGAAGATCGGAATCGTCGGGATCGAGCGCAAACGCGCGCTCGTACGTAACAAGGGCTTCGCGCAGATGCCCGAGCTTGTCGAGCGCAATCGCGAGCAGATGAAAAGCCTGTGCATTGGATTCATCGGCGTCGGTCGCCTTGAGCGACCATTTGGCCGTCTTCGCGGTATCGCCGCGTTTCCAGGCCTTGAGCGCGCGCGCCAGGAATTTGTTCGACTGCGCGCGCGCGGCGATGGTGGCGACCGCAAGGGTCGCAGCTTCCACGCGGGCCACCGCTTCATCGGCCGCGCCCACCACGGTGCGTGCATCATAATCGTTGAGGATCAGCTGCGCCGGCTGCGCCATCTCTCTTCTCCTGCCAAGCAGCCCATAAAACGCCAACACGGCTAAATTTGCGTGAAGACGTTTTCATCGGCCTGAAATCGATCCGGCAGCGGAATGTTAACCAGTCAGGCCTAAGGTCGCTTCCGACGCGCATTCAGCGCGCCTTTGGCCGAGGACCTCCATGCCGCTCAAACTCTCCCTGAAACCCGGCGAGAAATTCGTGCTCAACGGCGCGGTGCTCGCCAATGGCGACAAGCGCGCCAGCCTGGTGATCCAGAACAAAGCCTGCATCCTCAGGGAAAAGGACATCATGCAGGCCGACGAGGCGAATACGCCGGCCAAGCGCATCTATTTCCCGATCATGATGATGTATCTCGATCCCGAGGAGGCGGATGTCTATTACGGACAGTTCGCGCTGCGGATGACCGAGTTCATGGAGGCGATCCGCGACCGCAAGGCGCTTACCGCCTGCGTCGAGATCAGCAGCGATGTGATGAGCGGCGCCTATTACAAGGCGCTGGTCAAATGCAGAAATCTTTTCGAATTCGAGCAAGAGCGGCTTAACTATGGCAGTGACAGCGTATCAAAAAGCGCAGCGCGCGGCTGACAATCCGAGAAGCGCGGAATACCGGCTGTTCGGCCAGGTGACCGGCGCTTTGCTGGATGCCCAGGCCTCCGGCGCCAAAGGCGTGAATCTGATCGAGGCGATCGATTGGAACCGGCGCCTGTGGAGCACGCTCGCGGTCGACTGCATGGACGATGCCAATCGGCTTCCCAAGCCGTTGCGCGCGCAGATCATCTCGCTCTCGATTTGGGTGACGAAATATTCGAGTCAGGTGATGGCGCAGGGCGTGTCCCTCGAGCCGCTGATCGACATCAACCGTAACGTCATGCAAGGGCTCCAGGCGGCCTAGGCCGGCCTTTTTTCGTAGCCCTGTTGGATTGCCGCATGCGCGGCGAGCGCGGAGATTCGATTTTCTCCCCCCGCCTCGTTCGAGCGGCCCAATTCACCGACTCCGTATCTCTGCCTCCTCCCATGCGATCGGCCCTCTCGGGTTCGGTGGTGAGCGCCCGGTGCATTTCTCCATCCCGATTGCAGATTCGGCCGGGCGGGAATGACCCGGCGGCAGATTTTTCCCGGGGCGCGCGCCGGCGCCTGCAAAAATATGTTAGGGAAAACAAACACTTGCCGCGCAGCCACTTGGCCCAGCGGTTGCAAATCCGAATGCGGGCATTAGGCCCTTATTGGGCAAGAACGCCAAGAAGCGGCCAAAACGGCATAGGAGAAGCACCATGTTAAGCGTGAACACCAACAGCGGCGCAATGATCGCGCTGCAATATCTGAACAAGACGGAAAACGATCTCCAAACCACTCAGACCCACATCAATACGGGCCTGAAGGTCGCTACCGCCAAAGACGACGGCGCGACCTACGCCATCGCGCAGAACATGCGCGGCAATGTAGCCGGCTACCAGGCGGTTTCCGACAGCCTCAACCGCGGCGTCTCGACCGTGGATGTGGCGATCTCCGCCGGCCAGTCGATATCGGACCTCTTGAACGAGCTGAAGGCCAAGGCGCTCGCCGCGGCCGACGCATCGCTCGATACCGCAAGCCGCAATGCGCTGAATGCGGATTTCACGGCTTTGCGCGACCAGATCACCGCCATCGTGCAGAATGCGCAGTTCAACGGCACCAATCTGGTCGACGGATCGGTCGCCAACATCACGGCGCTCGCGTCCGCCGACGGCTCCAAGAAGATCACCGTCGCCGGCGTGGCCTTGAAGCTCTCCGGTTCGGTTGTCACCATCAAGACCACATCGACGATCTCGACCCAGGCCAAAGCCTCGGCGATGATCTCCACCATCAATTCATCGATCCAGAACGTGAACGCATCCCTGGCGAAGCTCGCTTCGGGGGAAAAGAAGTTCACCATCCAGAACGACTTCGTCTCGAAACTGGTGGATACGTTGAATAGCGGTATCGGCAACCTTGTGGATGCCGATATGGCGGTCGAAAGCGCAAAGCTGCAATCCTTGCAGGTCAAGCAGCAGCTCGGCGTCCAGGCACTGTCCATCGCGAACGCGCAGCCTCAGATCATTCTGTCGCTGTTCAAATAGTCCTGAGCTCGCGGGCCGCATCCAGGCGTTCAGTTTACCTCGCTGGGACGAATCGTCCCGGCGGGGTGAACGCCTTAAAGGCAGGACGGGACAGTCGCGCAACCGGCGCGGACGATCGCCGAAGGCGCATTCCTATCGGATGGCCACGGCGCTGTTCGCGCGCATGAGGAAGGACGCGGGCGGCTGCTCGCGACGCGGGCCGGTTTTTGGGCCGAATGCGCTATGCTGCGGCCATTGTCGAACCGCGCCAATTCGGGCGAAGCGCGCGCCCGATGCGAAGCGTTACCTCAATGAGGGTGTCCACGTCCCGAACTTGCGTTCGATGATTGACGAGCGCGCAGCGGATGGCGAGTTGTCCGTCAAGGATCGTCGTAGAAGGAGCCGCAACGCCTGACTCTTGCAGTTCGACGACAATCTGCTCGTTGACCCGGTTTGGATCGGCCGCGCGAAAGCGGAAACAAACGATATTCAATTGGGCAGGTGCGAGGAGCTCGAGTTCCGGTTCGGCCAAGACGCGCTCTTCGAGATATTCTGCCAGCCGGCAGGTCTTCGCGATCGCCGCCCCAAGCCGATCGGTCCCGAAGGACTTCAAGGTGAACCAGGTTTTCAAAGCGCGGAAGCCGCGCGAAAGATCCGGGCCATAATCGCAAGGCCATTGCGTGCCGGCAGCAAGGCCCCGCGTCTCGCGCCGCAAATAGGCAGCCGGCGAAGCGAAGGTCTCGCGATGCTGCTCGCCGTCGCGGACCAGAATGAAGCCAGCGTCATAGGGCACCTGCGCCCATTTATGGAAATCGAATGCGATGGAATCGGCCTGTTCGATGCCTTTGACGCGGGGCGCGATCTCTGAGGAAAGAACCGCGAGCGCGCCGAACGCCCCGTCGACATGGAACAAGAGGCCCTGTTCGCGGCAAAACGCGCCGATGCCGGAAAGGTCGTCAACCGCTCCGGTGTCGACCGTCCCCGCCGTTGCAATCACCAGGAAGGGTTGCGACCCAGACCTTCGGTCTGCCTCCACGGCGGCACGGAGCGCCCCGACCTGCATGCGATGAAGACTGTCGGTCGGGATGGAGCGAAGCGCATCGGTGCCAAGCCCGCTGAAATCCATGGCGCGCGCGATGCAGCCATGTGCGGCCCCTGACGTGTACGCTCTCAGCTTCGAGCCGCTCTCGCCCAATCCGTCCCGACGCATCCCGGGGCCAAGGGCTGCGGCGCGTGCCACCAGCACGGCGATGAGATTGGCCATCGAGGTTCCGGTGACAAAGAGCCCGCTTGCTCCTTCCGGAAAGCCGTACAATTGGCGCATCCACGCCACGATCTGCCGCTCGACTTCGATGGGCACATGATCGCGGCCGCCGAGGTTTGCATTCAAGCCGGCGGCAAGCATTTCGGCGAGCATTCCGACGGCGGTCCCGCCGCCATGAACCCAGCCCATGAAGCCCGGATGCGTATTGCCGGTCGCGTAGGGAAGAATGGAACGGCTGAACTCCTCGTACACGTCACCGAGATTCGCTGCGTCGCGCGGCAGAGGCGCGCGAAACCGTTTCCGCACGGTTTCGGGAATCGGCTGCCACACAGGCCGCTCACGAACGTGCTCGAGATAGTCGATCATGTCGTCGAGCATCCGGTGACCGTGTGCCCGCAACTCGCTCCAGTCCTCCGGATCGAGGGTTATGTCCGCCCCAACGCCGCCTTCGTTTTCCATCGTCAGGCGGCGGCTCGCGTCCGGGCCGGCCGGGCATATTTGTGCAGCATGGCTCCGAACGCATCGAATATCTTGCGCATTTGAAACGGCTTGTAGGGGTAGACATCGACCGGATCCATATTGTGCACGATCATCGCGTTGTCGCCCTCGAACAGGAGCAGCTCGCCGGTCTTTGTTTCTGCGCAGTCGATCGCGAAATATTCGAGGCCGACGCGGCGGGAGATTTCGGCAAGAACCTCACGGTGACGCAGCGCAAAGCCGCTCGGGAATTCCATCATGAAGCGTTCCTCTTCGGCACGCTTCGATGCGCTCTCTGCCATGCCGGCATTGAGGTACCAGATCTTCCACTGGTCGGAGATCGCCATGTGACACGGGTAGGGCTGCCCATCGATGACGACAACGCGATATTTGCGGAAGAGCCCGTCTGTGCTGCTGTAATCGATGAATCGCGAGATGAAGAACTCGGCCTCGTCGTGTCCGGCCAAATATTCGGCGATGCCGTCCGAAGCATCCAGCCTTGCCAATCCGCGGCCGGCATGTGAATCCACCGGACGAACGATGAGCGGGAATACGCCGTCGGGCAGAATTTCTTGGAGCGGCAAACCTCCGCTTCCAATCGCCTTCAGCTGGGACGCCGTGATGCGTTCGGTTTTCGGAAGAAAGAGCCCCGGTATCGCATTCAGAAGGATGTGCAGCCGGTCGCGATCCAGTTCCGCGATTTTTTCCGGCGCGTTTATGACTGGGCGGGACCAGCAGCGCGCCAAATGGCCGGCTTCCTCCAGGGTGGCCCGCATCGCTTCAGACGTGGAAACCGAAACGAAAACGACGTCATGGTCGGGGAGCGTCTCGGGCACCGGCTTTCCTGGAACAAGATAAAGCGTGAAAAGCTCGATGTCGGATTCTTCGAGCAGGAATTCGATGGGGGTATTGCCTCCGATGTCCGTCGCTCCGGCCAATGCCAGGACACGAAGGCTGGGGCTGGAGCTTGCACATGGCGAGCGATAGCAACGGACGGTGTTCAGGGCAGCGGTCTGGAGCGCAAAGCCACTTTCGCGGTCGCCATTCAGCTGCGCGATCACAGACATATCCATCGCGGCGGCGAGGTTGCCCGGGTTCTCCTTGATGGCGTCGAGAAGGCCCGTCCAGCACGGTCCGAGATCGCATTGATCGAACGCCATCTTCGTCAGCTTCGCGAGCCCGATCCGGGTTGGCGCGATGGCTGGTTCTATCGAATTGTTGCGGGAAGCGGTCAATGCAATAGCCCTTTGAAAGAATGCGCAGAAGCCCGAATTGGGTAGAATTTTCCGGCCCCATTACCATTAGCCTTTAAGGTTAAAAATGCGTTTGGAGGCGTTCTGTTTTCGCCGTTGAAGCGATGTATCGGATTCGCCTTTGGAGCGGATTTCGCGCCCTTTCTGGCCCGCTACAGAGAGCAAAGACAGGCTCCGGCCGCTTTTGGCCCGTATGGTTTCTGCCGCCCGGCAAAATTTACCAGTACTCCCGGCAAGAAGTTCCGCAACCAGGCAGGAAATGCCGTGCGCGCTGAGGCCGCCATGGTTACCGGCGGCTGCGCCTTTTCCCGCTTGGTCCACTCCCACGTTGGTTAACGCGCGGCGCGGAGCGTCGCGGCACAGCGCTTGCCTTAGAGGGATTGGGAAAAATTCCCGGAAGCATAAGGCTTCCAATCGCACCAGAACGGAGAGACATTCGATGTTAAGCGTCAATACAAACATGGGCGCCATGGCCGCCCTGCAATTCCTCAATCAGACCCAATCCGACCTGCAGACGACCCAGAGCCACATCAATTCCGGCTTGAAAGTCGCATCGGCCACGGACAACGGCGCCGTCTACGCCATCGCGCAGAACATGCGCGGCAACGTGGCTGGTTATCAGGCAGTTTCGGACAGTTTGAATCGCGGCATTTCGACGGTGGACGTTGCAATTTCCGCTGGCCAGTCGATTTCCGACCTGCTGAACGAGTTGAAGGGTAAAGCGCTCGCCGCGTCAGACTCCTCACTTGACACGGCCAGTCGTAATGCGCTGAACGCGGACTTCACCGCGCTTCGCGATCAGATCACCACCATTGTGCAGAACGCTTCCTTCAACGGCGTCAATCTGGTGGACGGATCGACCGCGAATTACCAGGCTTTGGCCTCGTCCGACGGCACCAAGAAGATCACGGCCGCCGGCCAGACCTTGAAGCTCTCCGGTACAGTCGTGACCATCAAGACGACTTCGACCATTTCGACGCAGAGCAAGGCGTCGACCATGGTTGCCACGATCAACTCCTCGATCCAGAACATCAACGCGTCCTTGGCGAAGCTCGCGTCGGGCGTGAAGAAGTTCCAGATCCAGGGCGACTTCGTGTCCAAGTTGGTCGATACCCTGAACGCCGGCATCGGCAACCTCGTGGATGCGGACATGGCAACGGAAAGCGCCAAGCTGCAATCCCTGCAGGTCAAACAACAGCTCGGCGTCCAGGCCTTGGCAATCGCCAATCAGGCTCCGTCGATCACGCTGTCTCTGTTCCACTAATTCAGGGGGACGGTCCCGGGGCCGGCTTCGCGGCCGGCTCCGGGAGGCGTCCCGCGCAACCCGTTTGGTGGGCGTCCCGGAACGCAAGGAAAGACGGGGCGGCAGGGAAGCCTGCGAGACGGCGATGGGTACGCCCAGCACCGCTCGCAGGCTTTTCCTTTCGCAAAAGACGAAATCAGAATCCGAGATGGGCTTTCAGCGCGCCCGCGACGCGCACGGCGTCGTCCTCGCTCATGGCGGGGTAGAGCGGCAGGCTGAGCGTGGAAGCGTAATACGCATCCGTACCGGGAAGATCGGCCACGCCGTATCGCGCCGCATAATAGGGCTGGCGATGCACCGGAATATAGTGGACCTGCGTGCCGATACCCACACACGCGAGTGCCCGCATCAGTTGAGGGCGTGAAAGCGCCGCGCGCTCGAAATCGATCCGCACAGGGTAGATATGCCAGGCCGTCAGCGATCGGGGATCGCGCTTCAACGGCTTTACCAATGGTGCCCAGGGCGCAAGCAATTCGTCGTACAGCGCCACCAGTTGACGTCGTTTCGTCACGAAGCGGTCGAGCTTGCGCAGTTGGGAGAGGCCGAGAGCGCAATTGATGTCCGGAACGCGGAAGTTGAATCCGGGCGTCTCCAACTCGTAATACCAAGGGTTGACGCGGCCCTCGGCGTCGAAGGCCGCATCGGCGCGCGAGAATTCGTCCGCCTCCCGCACGACCCCGTGATTGCGCGCGCGTTTCAGGCCTGCGATGAGCCCCTCATCGTTGGCAGCGACCGCGCCGCCTTCGCCCATGGCGATGGTCTTGACCGGGTGGAAGGAGAAAATGGTGAGATCGCTGTGCGCATTCGCGCCGACCGGCAGAAGCGATCCATCCTCGCCGCGCAGGACGGTGCCCAGCGCATGCGCCGCGTCTTCGACGATGCGCATCCCGCGCGGCCGGGCGATGCTCGCGATCGCTTTCATGTCGCAGGCCTGGCCTGCGTAATGCACCGGGAAGACCGCATCCGCGCGTCCGTTCGGGCAACGCGCGAGCGCCGCTTCCAGATCGGAGCCGCGCATCAGACCCGATTCCGGGTCCACGTCGGAAAAAACGATCTCTGCGCCGTTCAGATGCGGCGCGCTCGCGGTTGCAAGAAAGGTGAGCGCAGGCACGATGACGGTGGAGCCCTTGCCCAGACCGAGCGCCCGAGCGGCGAGATAGAGCGCCGCCGTGCCGTTGCTGCAGGCGATTACATCTCGTGCGCCGGTGCGGGCGGCAAGCGCCTCCTCGAATTCGCGGACCAATGGGCCAGTGGTGAGCAACTCGCCGCGGAGCGCCTGTGCGACGGCCTCGACGTCATCGTCCTCGATGCATTGCCGCCCATAGGGAAGAAAGACCCCCTCGCCGCCTTTGGGGGAGGCGTCGCGAGGGGGAAAGCCCCGGACGGATGAGGCGGCAGAACTCATGCCCGCGCGGAATTACACAAACGCGTGCGCCAGCAGCGCCTGCAGCCCGCGCGCATCCAGCCGCTCCGGATTGCTATCGCTGGAATACTGGAAGCCTTCGGGCACCGGCTTGCCTCCACGGTTGAGATAGGCCTCGCGCGCGGCCGCGGCGAAACTGGCAAGAATCACATAGCGGTCGTCGATTTCCACGGTCCAGCGCGAATCGTCTGCGGGAATCATGGTTTCGTGCAGCTTTTCGCCCGGACGCACGCCGACTTTGTGCTGTGCCAGCGTCGGACCCATCAGCGACGCCAGATCGACAATCGTGGTGGACGGAATCTTCGGCACGAAGATTTCTCCGCCCCGCGTCATCTCCATGCTCGAAAGCACGAAATTGACGCCCTGACTGAGCGTGATCCAGAACCGCGTCATGCGCTCGTCCGTGATGGGGAGCGACGTTGCGCCGTCATCGGCCAGCTTCTTGAAGAACGGCACCACGCTGCCGCGCGAGCCGAACACGTTGCCGTAGCGCACCACGGCAAAGCGCGTGCCGTCGGCGCCGGCGAGATTATTGGCGGCGACGAAGATCTTGTCCGAAGCGAGCTTGGAGGCGCCGTACAGATTGACCGGATTGGCCGCCTTGTCGGTGGAGAGCGCGATCACCTTTTTCACGTTGCGCCGGAGTGCTGCGTAGACCAGGTTCTCCGCACCGAACACGTTGGTGCGGATGCATTCGAAGGGATTGTATTCCGCGGTCGGAACCTGCTTCAGGGCGGCGGCGTGAACCACGTAGTCGACATCGCGCAGCGCCAATTCCAGCCGGTCGCGGTCGCGGACATCGCCGATGAAAAAGCGCAGGAACGGATATTTTTCCGGCGGAAAGGCTTGCGCCATTTCGAACTGCTTCAGTTCGTCGCGCGAGAAGATGATGAGCCGCCGCGGGCGGTAGCGTTCGACCACCGTCTTCAGGAAATGTTTACCGAACGAGCCGGTCCCGCCGGTCACCAGCACGGATTTGTCGTTCAGATCGAGCCAAGGCTGCGAAAAATCGCGGAACGGCTGTGCCGGCTCGGCAGGCGTCAAAAGCGCGTTGTCCCGAATTGCGACGGCAGGTCTGCCCATGCCCAATTGTCCTTTTAATGGTGGACGAATGGTGCACGAAACTGATTAACCGACCGTTCCAGAGCTGATGGAAAATCGCGCTCTTCTCGTTATCTCTTGGTAGGAACTTGGCCGGCGCGTCTCGTCCAGTTCGAGCATCGAGAGCGCGAGCTGGCAGAACAGGCTTCCGCCCATCCGCCTGTGTGTCAGCAGGCCGAGGAGGGGTGCTGTTTCCCGATCCACTTCCACGCGCACAGCGCGGGTTCGATCCGACATTTCCGCCCAGCCCTCGGTCATGCCGAGGCCGGAACTCGCCGAGACCAGGAACGACACCGGGGCGCCGTGGTCGACCGTTTGGCCGTGCAGCGGAAAAGTTTCGGGCGCAAATCCGCCATTATGCGTGGTGAGGGTCAACCGCTCCCAATCGAAGGCCTCGGGCAACAGGGTGACATGGCCGAGCCGGAGCGAACCTTTGCCCCAATCGGTCCAATGGAACGCGATGTCGAAATCCACCCGGGGCGCACCCGCATGGAAGCGCAACGTTTTTTCGATCGGTCCGAGAGGCGTCGCAATGCGGCCCCTGACCAGCGTGTCGCCGCCCTCCTGCGAGATGCGCGCCTCGGCCCATTCCAGGTCGGTGATCTTGGGCTCCCCGGGCTGCTCGAAGACGCAATCGCCGGTGTACCAATCGGCCTGCAGCGCGATGTCGTCGAAATGCCCGTGCGGCAGTCCACCGACTACCGGCACATCGCCATTGAACGAAAGACGCTGGATCGCCAGCCCGCGCCGCCGGTCCAGCCGCGCCGAAACGCACGGCGTCTCGATATCGATGAATCGTTGTCTATCTTCTTGAGGGGGCGTCGAAATCTGGACCGCGTGGGAAATATTTCGGGGAGGGGAGATGCCGAAACGGCTTTCCATCTCCAATAGCTCCGCGCAGTAAGCCTCCCAGCGGGCTTGGGTGATGTGGGTGCGGAAATCGCTTGCCCACAGCCGGCACAGGGTCTTCCAGTCTGCGTCTCCCGCATCGCTCCGCACCAGCGCCGCATAGAGCCGTTGGCACGCCGCGTTGATGCCGATGTCGTCGCGGCCCGTCACCGCCCAGCGGGTGAGATTGTATTTGCGCTGCTTCTTGACCGGCACGGGACAGGCGGCCGTTTCCAGTTGCAATGGGTCCGCGCCGTCATTGCATGTGAGCGCGAATGCCTCCGATGGCCTTACCAGCCCCATGCCCGGCGCCGACCACAGCGCCGAAAATGCCGCTCCCAGCCGCGCCCATTCGCCGCCCTCGTTCCGCTCTTCGGTGCGATAGCGGCCCGGGCGGAAATCGAATATCTCGCCGTCGCTGGCATAGACGCAAAGCGCTCGCGCGTTCTCGCCGCGATGGTCCGCGACGAAATCGCAATACTCGCCGAGCGCGATGTCACCATGGGCGTAACGTTGCAGCTTCTGGAATGCGACCGTGTTGGTCCAAAGGAGCCCAATGGAACGGCCGTCCGCGCCGCGCGCGGTTTGCGGCAGGTAGCGCGCTTCCGCGTCCCATTCGGGATGATGGGCGGCGGGATTGTCCCAATCCATCAGCAGCGCCTGGTAGCCCGCATCGAGATAATGCCCGACAAGCCCGCTCGAATAGGCCTGCTCGTTGACAAGCGCGAGCGACGGCCGCACGCCCAGAAGCTTCAGATAGATGTCGTTCCCGATGCCGAGATTCTTCGCGACCACCCGTGCCGGTACGAGCGGCCCGATCAATTGCGCATAGCCCGATCCGATCAGCTCAGCCCTGCCCCGCCCGATCAAATCGCGCAAGCGCTCGATCCATTGGGGATCGCGTCTCTCGATTTCTTCCAGCGTATAGCCCGTCGCCTCGATGCCGATGGGCCCGTGCGCCGAAGCCAGCGCCAGCAGCGGCCAATAGCAGCGCTCGATGACGCGGCTGCGCTCGCTCTCCTCGATGGAAGAAAAGGCGAGGTTCAGGTGGAACACCGCAAACAGGTGCAGCGGCGCAGGATTGACCGCCGGTGCGAGACGGCGCGCGGCGTAACTCATCGCGTTTCGATCTCGAGCGCGGCAAGGCCGGCATTTGCAGCCGCAAGGGCGGCCTCGCGCGTGGTGCCCGTCGCCAGCACCATGGCGGCCGATGGCCGCTTGTCGC
Organism: uncultured Bordetella sp.; assembly: GCA_964494505.1. Lineage (GTDB taxonomy): Bacteria > Pseudomonadota > Alphaproteobacteria > Micropepsales > Micropepsaceae > CAIYRG01. The sequence goes on along the minus strand of CAZBRO010000022.1, from coordinate 28,798 downwards.
CTGCGGGCAGAATGATGTCGCCGGGCTTGGCGGTGACGACAAGATCGGCGACGCCTGGAATGCGTTTGGCGGCTTCCGCGCCGCGCACGCCGACGATGCGGCCGGGCTTGGGAAAGGCGTAGCGCTGGATCACCGGCTGTTGCCGCGTTGGTTCCAACTCGTGCGCTCCGATACGTTCGCCCAGCGCGACGCGAATGGTGCAACCGATGAAATCGACGCCGGTATTGAGCGGAATCTCGCGGGTGCAGAAGAAGCCGCCGGAGAGCCGCGCGGCCAGTTCGATCACGTAAGGTTCGTCCTTGTGGATTACGATGTCGCCCTTGACCGTCCCTTGCGCGATGTCGAGGGCGGCCGCCGCGCGGGCCACCACGTCCTTCACCTTGTCCTGAATCGAAGCCGGCAAGTGGCTTGGCAGATCGCCGCCATTCTCGATGAAGAACGGCGCATGCACTTCAAGCAGTTCATAATTGCGGTCGGAAAATCCCGGCGTGAAGCAGCGCCCTCCCGTGACGATGGATTCGGTCGAAACCTGAGGGCCCTCGAGATAGGCCTCCACCATGGTGCGTCCGCTGGGAGAATGCTGCCTCGCCAGCGCAAATGCGGCGGCGAGATCGCTGACGCGCGAAAGCCGCTGCACGCCGCGGCTTCCGCGGCTGTCCACGGGTTTGATCACCAGATCGCGCCCGCGTTCCGAGACGATATCGGCAAGTTCGAGCGCGCTCGATACCGGCGAAAACCACGGTACGGGCACGCCGCATTTCTGGAAGCGCCGCTTCATGGCGAGCTTATCGGTGGCCAGTTTCGCGCTTTCGACGGACACGCCGGGAAGCCCGAGCCATTCGGCAATGAGCGCCGCCGTCACCGGCGCATCGGCGGCTACGCACAGTACCCCGTCAATGGCGCGGACGGTCCGATGATAGATTTCCGCGGCGCGCGCGGTTTCCTCCGGTCCGTAAACGTCGGCGATCAGCCGGTCATGCGCGTAGGCAAAACCGGGCGCATTCGGGTCGATGTCGGAGACCACGACGTGGAGTCCCATGTCGCGCGCCCGCCTGGCGGCATCGGCCGCCTCGATTCCGCCCGATACGATGAGGAGCGTCCGCATCAGAAATAGAGCCCGCCATTGACGTTGAGCGTCTGAGCCGTGATGTAGGACGACGCATCGGAGCTCAGGAACACCACCGCATCGGCCACTTCGCGCGTCAGTCCGAGCCGCTTCAAGAGGATGTTCTCCGCCGCCTTCTGCACCGAAGCCGCGGCCATGCCGCCATCGGCCATGTCGGACGCAATCAGCCCGGCCGCCACCACGTTGGAACGCACGCCCTTGGCCGCGCCGAACCGCGCAATCACTTGGGCAAGCGAGATCAGCCCCGCTTTGCTCGCCGCATAATGGGCCGTGCGCGGGCCGCCATATTGGCCGCTGACCGAGCCGATATGGACGATCGCGCCATTCCCGGTTTCGGCCAACAGAGGCAGGAAAATCTGTGCGCAGACGAACGGGCCCTTGAGATTGGCGGCCAGCACCCAATCCCAATCCTCGTCCGTGACGGCATCGAAGTCGGTGGGCTTGTTGATTCCGGCATTGTTGACCAGCACTGAAATCGGACCCAGCGCGCCGCGTGCATCCTTGGCGGCTGCTTCGACACTTGCCCGGTTGGTGACATCCATCGGAACCGCGATCGCGCGGCGGCCCAAAGCCTCGATGAGGCGCACCACATCTTGCGCGTCGCCGACGCGTTCGCGATAGGTCAGCGCCACGTCGGCGCCGGCTTCGGCGAGTGCGAGCGCAATGGCGCGGCCGATCCCCCGGCTCCCGCCGGTCACCACCGCATTGCGCCCCGAAAGCGAAAACCGGTTCATGAGCCGCTCGCTTTGCGCAGGACAGCGCGCCGAGCAGCTTCCGCTATCGACGCTGCGCCTATGCCGCAATGTTCGGCCAACTCGTCCGGCTCGCCCGATTCGCCGAAGCGGTCGTTGAGGCCGACGAATTCGATTGGGGCGGGCCGTGTCCGCGCCAGCGCCTCGGCCACCGCGCCGCCTAGACCGCCGTAAATATTGTGGTCCTCGGCCGTGACGAACGCGCCGGTTTCTTCGGCGCAGGCCGCGAGAAGCGCCGCGTCGATGGGCTTGATCGTAGGCATGTTCACCACGCGCGCGCCGATCCCGTCCTTCGCAAGCAGGAAGGCCGCATCCAGAGCACGGGCCACTTCCACGCCGCACGCGACGATGGTGACGTCGCTACCGTCGCGCAAAATCTGTCCTTTGCCGATTTCGAACCGATGCCCGCCGTCGAACAGGCGCGTCGCCGGGCTGCGGCCCGTGCGCATGTAGATGGGGCCGTCGAAATCGAGCACCGCCTTGGTCGCGAGCGCCATTTCGGTGGGATCGGCCGGCGAGATCACCGTCATGCCCGGTATGGCGCGGAATGCCGCCAGATCTTCGAGTGCCTGCGCCGAGCCGCCGTCGGGACCGACATCGAGGCCCGGATGGGACGCCACGATCTTCACGTTGCGTCTGGCATAGGCAATGGAGAGCCGTGCCTGCTCGATGGCCCTGAGACAGAACACCGCGAACGTGGTCACGACGGGTAGCAGCCCGACGGCGGCCATGCCCCCGGCCGCGGCCATCATGTTCTGTTCGGCGATGCCGAACTGGAGGAAGCGGTGAGGCTGGCTCTTGCGGAAATGGTGCACGCCTGTGCCGCCCGCGATGTCGGCGTCAAGCACGACGAGCTCCGGATAGGACGGCGCCAATGCGGCAAGCGCCTTGCCGAATGCCTCGCGGAGCGAATCGCCGCTTGAGCCGATAAGGGCCGGTGCTTCAGCAAGCGCCATCGAGCCACCTCGCAATTTCGTGTTGGGGGAGCCCAAGCGCCAGGAGCGAATCTCCGGCTTGCGTGCGCGTCAGTTTCACGCTGCCATGCCAGTGCGGCACGTCTTCCATGAAGGGAACGCCCTTGCCCTTGACCGTATGCGCGAGGACGAGCGATGGCCGGCCGCTGCATTCGCGCGCCCGCTCGAAACTTTTCAGGATGGCACGAATATCGTGGCCGTCGATCTCCTGCACGTGCCAGCCGAAGGCGCGGAATTTCTCCGCCAGGGGCTCGAGTCCCATGATGGCGGCATTGCGATCGTCCGATTGCAGCTTGTTGTAATCGATCACCGCGAGCAGGTTGTCGAGCTTGTGATGGGCCGCGCACATGGCGGCCTCCCACACTTCGCCTTCCTGTAATTCGCCATCGCCCAAGAGCGTGTACACACGAGCCGGGCTTTTCTTCAGCCTCAGGCCGAGCGCCATGCCGAGCGCGACCGAGAAACCCTGACCCAGCGAGCCGGTGCTGGTCTCGACCCATTGAAGGTCCCGCACATGGGGATGTCCCTGGAACGGGCTTCCGAGCTTGCGCAGAGTGAGCGCCTCCTCTGGCGTGCAATAGCCGAAATGTGCGCCCGCGGCATACAGCGCGGGGGCCGCGTGGCCCTTCGACAGCACGAAACGGTCACGATCGGGCTCATCGACGGTCTCCGGCCAGAGGTTCAGTTCCGAGCCATAGAGCGCAGCGAGAATGTCGGCCGCCGACAACGCGCCGCCCGGGTGGCCCGAGCCCGCGTGGTAGATCGATGCAATCGCGAGTGCGCGGATGGCCTTGGCCGCGGAGGCAAGCTTGGCTGCCTGCGCGCTCTCGGGGGGCCGCACGGAAATGCCGGCGATCATGGCGTTCATGGGGGTCTCCTAGGCCGCGAGCGCAGTCCGCGCGCGCGCGAGAAGGTCTGCATACAGAAGGATCTCGGCCTGCGGCGAAGCCTCGGCGGCTTTGCGCGCAATCTCGGAGGAAAAGGCACGCGACATCACTACGATGGCGGCAGGCTTCGCCTCGCTTAAGGCATCGGGCCCCGACACGGGCATGCCGTGGCGCTCCGCGACGTGGGATTTCAGATGCGTGTCGATCAGCAGCGACAGGACATTGGGATCGAAGCCGCCATGACGGACCAGCGCGTCGAACAGGCGCCCTGCGCCCCACAGTGCCACGCCCTTTGGCGCCAATTGCGCGATTTCCGCGGCAACATGCGTCAGCACCGCGAGATTGCGTGCGCGGTTGAGCACATAGGAGGTGACGCGCGACAGCGCCACGTCCACTTCGTCGGGGTCGTGCGGGCAGGTTCGCCGAAGGTCGCGCTTGCGGGCGACGATCAGCAGGTTCTCGTAATCGTCAGGATCGGGACCGCCGACCACCGCAAAGCCGCTTGCGGCCAGGAAGCGCTCCAGCGTGGTGCGCGAGAAATGGTAGAGATGCTTGTCGATGAACCATTCCTCGACCATGTCGTCGCCGGCGATCAGCGCGACATTGGGGACGTCCAGGATCAGATAGCCGCCGGGCTTCAATTGGCGCCAATGCTGCTCCAGCACCGTCATCGGCGAAGCCAGATGTTCCAGGGTGTGGCAGGAATGGACGACGTCGTAATGGAACTCGGGAAGGTTCGCCTCCTCGATCCGCGCACAGACAAGCTCCGTGCGGGGAAGGCCGAGGCAGGATTCGGCCACGCGCTCGTCGGGCTCTACGCAGGTGAGTTCCGCTTCCGCGGCCGCGGCCGTGAGCGCCCTTGCGAAGGCGCCGCGATTGGAACCGACATCGAGCACCTTGAGGGGCTTCTTCAAATCCGCATGAGCCGCCAGCATCGAGAGACAGGCCTGAGTACGGAAGCCCTTGCCGTAGCGGACATTTCCCCAATCGGCGCCGCTTGAGACAGCCGCCCCTTGGCGGGGTGCGCGGTCGGCCTTGGGCAGGCTCTGGAGCAGTCCGCAACGGGTGCAGAGATGGACCTTCAGTCCGCGTCCGCTGTCCCAGGGTTCATAGATGCATTCGAGATCGGGCGAGCGACAGAGATCGCAGCTTTCGGTCATGATCGGCCCCTAAGTGCCCGCGTAACATTCGGTTACGCTTGGGTGCGATCCTCGGGCCGTCACGGTTAATATTCGGCTTACGCGCGCCGCAAACGTCTAACAATTCGTCTAATAATTCACCGCGTATTCGGGGCGGTCCGCATAACGGAGCCGCTCCATCATCGGGCCTGCGATTTTCGCGAATTGCGTGCTCTGTTCGCGCGACAACAGTCTGTCCACCGGGCGGTTGACATTGTGCGGCCTCGCAAAGACCCGGAAATCGGCGTCGCAATATTTGACGCCGAGAAACGCGAACAAATCGGCCACCCGGGAAGGGCTGTCGCGCAAATCCTCAAGCCGCACGAACAGGCGCTGCGAGCTCGGAATGGCTTCGAGATCGCGCAGGATCACCCGGTTCACTTCCGCCCAATGCCAGGCGATGCGCTGGAATTGGTCGAAGCGAGCGAACGTCTGCGCCCATCTGTCGCCGGGCTTGGGCTGGGGCCACCAATATTTCTTTTCCGGCGGCGGCGCGGGCACGGTGTCGGGATTGGCCAGGTGATCGGCAAGTATCCGCGTCGAGCGCGGGTCGTAGCACTCCGCGGCCAATTTGTGGAAATACGAGCTCGCGACTTTGCGGCCATCGCGCACCAGATGCACGAAGCGCGCTGCGGGAAAGAGCGCATGAAGGTCCGGGATCAGCCAGGACAGCTTGTTCGACGAATCCCCCCAGAGCTTGGTTTCCGCACAACGGAGTGCGGCGCCATGGGTGCCGGCAAGAACGGTGCGTGCATCGTCTGCGCTCGCAAGGCCCGAATGGCGCAGCACCGCCAGGGGCTGCACATAATGCACCATATATTCGTGCTCGATGGTCACGCCGGAGACGGCGGCGAGCGCCTTGACCATCATGGCGGTGCCGGAACGCCCCGAAGAGACGATGAAGAACGGCCTTGCGCTCATGCTTTGGTCGCGATCAGAACTGCCTCGCGCCCGATTCCGGCGGCGGCTAGCGCGGCATAAAAGGCGCGGCGCGTCTCGCGGAAGCCCGCATTTTCGAGCGCCATATCGAACCGCTTGCGCTGATTATGGCAGGCGCGCCCCAAGCTTGCGTCCTTGGTGTAATCGAGGCCCATCAGCAGGAACAGCTCCATAGGGAAGCTCGTCCCGCGGTCGGCGATCGCGAAACCTTCCCGCGTCAGAACCTGGGCCAGGGATTCGAAGTCGAAATAATTCAGATGATGCGGAGGGGCCACCCACCATTCGTTGAGCGACAGCGCAGTGGCAGCGGCTTCCTGGAACGGTGTGAAATCGTTCGGAACAGTCAGGCAAAGCACGCCGCCGGACGGCAGCAGGCCACGCGCCAACCGCACCACTTCGATCGGATTGGGCACATGTTCCAGCACATTGTTCAAATGCACGACGTCATAGCGCGGGAGCCGCGCGGCCGTTCTCGCGTTGAAGAAATCCTCGGTCACGTCCAGGCCCAGCCCGCGCGCATGTTGGGCCGCCTGACGCGAAGGCTCTATCCCCTGCACCGTCCAGCCGCGCTGCTTGGCGGAGCTGAGGAAAAAACCCGGCCCGCATCCGACATCGAGCAGAAGCCGCGCGGATTTGCCGAGCAGCCGCTCGAAACTCTCCAGCCGGTCGCGATGAGAAAGCGCAGCCCAGTCCTGGTCCTCGCCGGCGCGGGTCAGGAAGGTGGGCTTTTCTTCGGTGTAATAGGCCTCGCGGTAGGCGTCTTCGAGCTCTGCCGGGTCGGGCAGCGGCACCACGTGGCGGAAGCCGCAAGCCTCGCACGCGATCACGTCGAAACCACCCTTCCGCGCGACCAGAGGTCCGAAATGACTGGCGCCGTGAAGCCAGGTCCCTGTCACGGCGGTCTTTGCTGCAATGGCGACCATCGAGGCTCTCCCGTTAACGGGGTTTTAGCCATGCGGCGTTAAGAACGATTAAACGCCGAGGACGCGACCAATGCCCGTCCGCTTTATTGCCGAAGCTTCGAGTAACCACGCTCAGGATTTGTCTCGCGCGCTTGCGTTCGTGGACGCAGCGGCCGATTGCGGCTGCGATGCCGTGAAATTCCAGCTCTTCCGGGTCAACGAATTGTTCGCGCCCGAAATCCTCGAGCGGAGTGCCAAGCACCGCGCGAGAGCCCAATGGGAGTTGCCGGTCGCGCATTTGGCACCGCTTGCGGAGCGCGCCAAGGCGCGGGGGATCGAATTTTCCTGCACGCCTTTCTATCTCGCTGCGGTGTCCGAGTTGGAGCCATATGTGGCGTTCTTCAAGATCGCTTCCTACGAGCTGTTGTGGCATGGGCTGCTGGAATCATGCGCCCGCACAGGCAAACCCGTCATCATCTCGACCGGCATGGCCGCCATGGATGAAATCGTTGCGGCGGTGGAGACGTTGAAGTCGGCCGGCTGCCGCGCCATCGCCGCGCTTCATTGCGTTTCGGCGTACCCCGCGCCTCCCGAAGATGCCAACCTTTCCGCCATGGATGCGATTCGCGCGGCGACGGGCGTTTCGGTGGGGTGGTCCGACCATACCCGCAATCCCGCCGTGATCGAGCGCGCGGCGCATCGCTGGGGCGCGGAGATCATCGAATTCCACCTCGATCTCGACGGGACGGGCGCTGAATATGAAGCGGGCCATTGCTGGCTGCCGGAAGAAATAGCACCCGTGATTGCGCGCATCCGCGAAGGCGAACGCGCCGACGGTACGGGTTTCAAAGGGCCCGCAGCGTCGGAGCTTTCCGACCGCGATTGGCGGGCCGATCCGGCCGACGGCTTAAGACCGCTGCGCCATATCCGCCAGCACTGGAAGCCGGCGGCATGACCGAAAGCGCCATCTCTCCCCGCGTTGTCGCCATCGTTCAGGCGCGCATGGGCTCGACCCGGCTTCCGGGCAAAGTGCTGAAGCCCATCGCCGGAAAACCCCTGCTCTGGCACGTGGTGCATCGCTTGCGCCGCTGCCGTACCCTTCAATCCATCGTCGTTGCCACGACGCTGAACGTCCGTGACGATGCGATTGAGAGCTTTTGCCGCGAAGAAGCCGTGGAATACGTGCGAGGGCCGGAAGACGACGTTCTGGCGCGCTTCGCGCTTGCTGCGGAAAGATCCAACGCCGACGTCATCGTGCGGGTTTCGTCCGATGCGCCGTTCCTGGATGCGGGTTTCATCGATCATCTGGTGGACGCGCTGATTTCCCAAGACGGTGATTATGTGCTGCTGACGCCGGGCGCGCTCACCGCGCATGAAGGTGTGGATCCCTTCTCGCGGCGCGCCTTGGACAAGCTTGTGCGGGAAGCGGCCTCTGACGGCATCGCGCGCGAGCACGTCACGGGCTATTTCAAGGCCCATCCCGATTTTGTCCGCATCGTCCATGCCGCGCCCTATCCGAAGCTCGCCAGGAAGCCGGTGCGCCTGACGGTGGATACGCCCGACGACCTCGCCTTCGCGTCGGCTGCCCATGCGCGGCTGCAGGCGAAAGCGGGCGAAGCGGCGCTCTGCGATCTGTTGCTTCTGCTGGAGCGCGATCCCGCCCTTGCCCGGATGAACGCCCATGTGCGCCAGAAGAGCCTGGACGCGGCGGGCGGCCTCGCGCTGATCCGCTGCGACGGCGGTGGGATGCTGGGTTTCGGCCATGTGAAGCGCTGCCTGACGCTGGCGCGCGCGCTGCGCGACCGCGAAGGCTTGGGCGTGCTGTTTGCCGTCAATGGCGAAGAGGAGGCCGCAGCCGCCGTTCGCCAGGCCGGTTTCGAGGCGGTTCTGCTGCCGCGCACGGGCCAGACGGTCGCGTTCATGGGCCTGGTGAGGGATAAGCGGCCCGACATGGTGGTGGCCGACGCGCGCACCAATCTTTCGCGCGACATGCTGGCGCGGATCGCTGCGCAGGTTCCGGTGGTTGCGGCCATTGACGATTCCAGCGACCGGCGGTTGGCCGCAACGCACGCCTATTATCCGCCCGTGCCGCAGGCCGGACAGCTTTCCTGGAAGGGTTCGCGGACCATCGTGGGTGTTGGCTGGGAATGGGCCCTTTTGGGGTTCGACCCGTCGCGATATGCCCGCACACCGGTTCGCAATCCCGGGCGCCCCGCGATTGTCGTCAGCATGGGCGGCAGCGATCCGCTCGATTTGACGCGGGCAGCGGCGCGCGCGCTGAACCAGATTGGCGCGCCGTTCCGCGCCCGTTTTGTCATCGGGCCAGGTTTTCGCAATGGGCACACGCTCGCGCGCGAGATCGACACGATGAATCCCTCTTTCACCGCGGTCGAGCATGCGAACGACATCGGCGCCGAATTCGCAGCCGCCGATCTTGCGTTAATCGCATTCGGCGTGACCGCGTATGAACTCGCCGCTCTCGGCGTGCCGGCGCTGTATCTCGCTTTGTCGGAGGATCACGCACAATCGGCTTCGGTGTTCGAAGCCGCGGGCATGGGGAAAATGCTGGGCCTCGCCCGTGCTGTGCGCCCCGACTCGATCGCGCGCGAAACCTGGGCGTTGCTCAAGGACGAGGATCGCCGCCGCGACATGCGCGCGGCAGGACTCGCGGTGATGGATGGGCGGGCCGGCGAGCGCATCGCGGCCGAACTGGCGCAGGCATTGGCTCAATCCCGCTCGGCTGCGCGCGCCAGCGCCGTATCGTAACGCTAAGCCGGGCGAACCGGGAAAGTCTTCAATTCTTCGGCGGCTTTCGCGAAGGCATCGGTCCAATCGCCGGGGTTGTCCGGCATCATGCAACGGGCCGAAGGCGCAAACGGCTCATAGGCGCAACCGAACGCGGTCCAGCTGTTGTTGTAGAGGATCTTCAACGTGGGCAAGCCCAGACCTGCCGCGATCCAAGACACCGATGTCGGCGCGCTCACCGTCCCATCCAGCGCCGAAATCAACGATGCCGTCCGCTCGATCTCCTGTTTCTGGTCGAGCCCGGGCGGCACCAGGATCATTCTTCCGCTCAATCTTTGCAGCGTCGCGATTTCGTCCGTCTGCGGATCGTATTGCAGCGACACCGGCGTTCCGGGAAGTTTGGCGATGAATGCGGCCCAGGCTTCGAGCGGGGCATATTGCCGATTGCGCAGGCCGCCCACGCTGCCGCTCCGCCAGCAGAGGCCTATGAAGGGACCGGTCGCGTTTGCGTGCAGCCAGCGGGTCCAGGTTTCGCGTTCGTGCGCATCGGGCGCGAGATAGAAAAGCGGCGCCGGGAAGTCGGCCAGGCGCGTGCGCATCAGCCGGGGCAGCGAACCGATTGCCACCGCCGCATGCGCCCCGCCATAGGCGCTAAGCCAATCGTAGCGCGCCTGAATCCGCCCGCCGCGCCGTTGCATCTCTGCGGCATGCACGAGGACGTTTGGAAACGAGCGCGCGAACAGCGGCGCAAGGCGCGGTTCGCATTCCAGAAACAATCGGCCCCCGCCTTTGCTCAAGCGCTCCGCCAGTTGGCCGATCGGGCTCGCGAACATGATCTGATCGCCGATCCCCTGTTCGGCCGTCACCAGCAGGCGCAATCCTTCGGTGACGCCCCCGTTCCACGGTGGGAGCCCATGATCGGCGTGGATCGTGCGTTCGGGAATCGCCAAGCGGTACTCGTAATCGCGCCAGCCTCGATCGAAATCGCCTTTCAGCAGCAGCAGCACGGCGTGATTGAGGCGGGCCTGCGCATTTTCGGGTTCGTGCGCGAGTGCGTCTGCGTAAAGGGCAAGCGCCTCATCCACCCCTCCCCGGTCCGCCAGCATGTCGCCGAGATTGCCGCGCGCCGCGGCGTTGCCCGGCTGAAGCCGCAGCGTCTCGCGGTAGAAAATTTCGGCGGTTGCCGCATCGCCGGCCTCGCGCAACGCCGAGCCCAGCGTCAGCCACAGCTCGGCCTGCGCCGGATTGCGTTCGAGCGCGGGCTTGAGCAGCGCGACGGTGACCGCTGTTTTCCCGCGCTTGCGCAACAAATTCGCGAGATTGACGAGCGCCTCCAGCCGGTCGGGCGACTGCGCCAGCACACGGCGAAAGAACGATTCCGCCGCATCGTCGTGCCCGATGGCCGAAGCGGTATTGCCAAGCGCGAACAGGACGCGCGCATCGTTCGGCCGCTCGGCCAGGGCACGCTCGAATTGGACGATTGCCTCGGCATGCCGGCCTTGGCGTGCTGCAGCCAGGCCCGCCGCATAGGAATCGTTCGCGTTTGCCGGATACGCCATTCGCCATTCATGGCCGAAACGTCCTTAAAGCACGCTTAACCACGGCGGATTGCCCGTTAGCGAGCCGTTAAGCCAGCCGCGCGCATTCTAGGCTGTTCGGTGTCACTCAAAGGAATGCCCGTGACGGTCACTTTGGATTCGTCGCTGCTCTTGAGCTACTACGCCGCGAAGCTGCCGCTTCCGGCGTCGCAGGTGGCGTCGTCTCCGTTGAGCCAGAACCAGCAGGCGCAGACCGCAACCCCGCCTTGGTCGCTCTCGATCCCCCAGCCGTCGCAGCAGACCGAAGACGTTACCGCGCGCAATTCCGATCCTTATTTCGATCCCAAGGACACGACCCTCACGACGCCGGCTACCGGCACGACCACCGCCAATGCGCAATCGGAATTGCAGGCGCTCTTGAACAGCCGCCTCTCCAATTCGACGTCCACTGCCAACGCCGCGATGAGTGCCGACAGCGACAAGATGTTCGCGCTCTACAGCGCGCTCAACCGGCTGGACTACATTGCGCAGATGGCTACCCGCGACGGTACGGTCGCCGGCCAGCTTCCCGGTCTCGACCAGAGTTTCCAGGATGGGCTGAACCAGGTCCTGTCCTTCGTGCAAAACACGTCCTTCACCAATCTCTCGGTGCTGCCGGGGCAGAAGACCGCCACCGCGCAAAGCACGGCGACGGTCGCCTATCCCGTATCGGCCTACCAGGGTGGCTCGGTGGTGGACGACTCGCACATCTTCGATCCGGTGCAGGGTCTCTCGGCAAGTGACCAGTTCACCGTTTCCGTCACCAAGGGCGGCGTCAAAACCGATGTCTTGATCGATCTTTCCAAGGTCTCGGGCGCACTTACCCTGGACAACATCAACACCTACGTGAATCAGCAGCTTTCGGCCGCCGGGTTCGCGACCCGCTTCACCCGCGTGCAGACCGGGGGCTCGCTCGCCGACCGCACCGCCACCTGGGGCGAGAGCATTGATTATCGCCCCGGCGAAACCGTGAGCCTTTCCTCCGCTCAGGCGAGTCCCGCGGTCTATCTCGCGGGCACCAGCGGCACCACCACCGACAGCGCCGGCAAGCTGATCAAGCTGACCGGGCTCGACGGCACCCCGTCGAGCGCCTTCTCCACGAACATCGCGCCCGATACCGGCACTGCCACCGCAAAGGCGACCGCAGTTGACGCGAACGGCAATGTCTATGTGGTCGGCGATGCGACGGGGAGCTTCGGCAGCGAAGTCAATCAAGGGACGCAGGACGTCTACCTCACGAAATATGATTCGGCCGGCAACAAGCAGTGGACCAAGCTGCTCGGCGCGGCGGACAGCGCCAGCGGTTACGGCCTCGCGGTCGATCCCAAATCGGGCGGCGTGGTGATTTCCGGTGCGGTGACGGGGGACCTTTCGCCGACCGCAATCGGCGGCGGCACGGACTCGTTCGTCGCCAAATATGACGCGGACGGGAATCAAGTCTGGCTCCGCCAGACTGCGCCCGCGAACAACGATCAAGCCAACAATGTCAGCGTCGATTCGTCCGGAAACATCTATGTCGGCGGCCAGGTGAACGGCAGCATAGGTACGGGCGGCGTGCCGGTGGGCGGCCAGGACGCTTACGTCACCAAGCTCGACAGCAAAGGCAACGTCCTCTATCAGCGCGAGTTCGGCACCACGGGAACCGACTCCACGGCCAAGACAGCAGTTGCCGACGACGGCAACCTGCTTGTCGCAAGCGTCCAGAACGGCCACGCAATCCTCAGCAAATACGATTCCACGAGCGGGGCCAGCGCCGCTATGTGGCAGGTCGATTTGGGCGATCTTCAAGGCGGCACGATCGGCGGACTCACTGTGGCCAACGGACAGGTCTATGTCTCCGGTACGACGGCCAATTCGGCGCTCACCGCAGCAGGGGCGGCCACTGTCGCCAATGCGAGTTCCGGCGGCACGGATGGTTTCGTCTTCGCAGCCGCCGACAATGGCGCCACCGCCACGCCCGATTTCGTCACTTATGCCGGGACCGCTTCATCCGAACAGGGTGGCGGCGTCGCCGTGGCGGGCGGCCAGATCTATCTCACCGGAACGACCACCGGCACATTCTCGGGCCAAATCCGCAACGCGGCCAACACCCACAATCTCTTCGTGGCCCAATTCGCCTCCGACGGCTCGCTCAACTGGGCGCAGCAATATGGCGGTCTCGACGGCGAATCGAAGGGCGTCGCCATCGCAGCCGACAACAGCGGCTCCAGCGTGCTCGACGCGCTGAAGCTCCAGCGCGGCACCATCGATATCAATCAATCGAACGCCATCGAATCGCAAACCACCGCGCGCGCCGGAGATTATTTCTCGCTCTCCATCAAGGACGCGACGGGCACGCGCACCGCGAAGGTCACGCTCTCCAAAGGCGAAACGCTGAGATCGCTCGCGGTCAAGATCAACGGGGCGCTTCTGTTCGACGGCAAGGCGACCGCATCGGGCGCTGTTGGCGGACAAGCGCTGACGATCTCGGTCAACCCCGGGGTGCAGGTTCAGCTCATTGCGGGGCCGAAAGATTTCGATGCCCTGGCCGGCCTCGGCCTGAAAGCGCAATTGCTGACCAACGACACCACCGCGAGCACGACCAGCGACACCAACACGGTGACCGACAACGCCGCCAAGGCAAAGGCGGCGGCCACAACCGCGGCTCCGACAGCTCAGACCATCGGGCTCGGCATCAATGGCGGGATCAATCTGCTGACTGCGGACACCGCGGCGCACGCCCATGTGGTGCTGCAAGGGGCCATGGCGCTGATCAAGCAGGCCTATGGGAATTTGACCAACCCGCCATCGGCAAGCTCGAGCACCGCATCGACCGCTTCAGCGCCGGCTTATCTCCAAAACCAGCTCGCGAGCTATCAGACCGCACTCGCCTGGATGACAACGCTGAACGGCAGTTCGAGCTGATTGAAAGCCGCCCGCGGGCGCGAGACGCGGTATCGCGAATCAAAAAAAATCGGGACCGCGCGACAGCGAGAGCTCGTGTCCCGGCCTGGGAGCACACCAGGGAACCATATACCCTTCTGCGCCCGGCCCCGATGGTTGCAGCGTAATCCGGCGAAGGGGAAATCGTTTCGCCGGATTGCGCCACGTCAACACCTCTGGTGCGATTCGGTTCGAGGTTCCATATCGCGACTCCAGCGGCATGCGGCCAGCGCGATCGACGTTGCGCCGGCTTCTCCCGGGCGGGTCGGTTTGCCCGCCCTTGTCCGGCCAGTGCGAGGCGCCGGAAATCCTTTACCCAGCACGTGCCGGGTCATTTGCCCGTGTAATTTGCGACGATCTCGCCTTTGGCCAGCACATGACTCTTCATGGCGTTGACGACCGCGTTGCGGTCGGCGTTCGCCGGATCGAGGTCGAGCGTGGAATTCAGCGCGAAAACCTCGAAATGATAGGGGTGAGTCTGGCCCGCTGGCGGCTTCGGACCGACATAGCCGGCCGCTCCCCGGACGTTCTTGCCCTGCATGATGCCATGTTCGACCGCGGCGTTCGCCGGAATCGCGGAGTCCAGGTCCCACTGCGTTGATGGGATGTTGTAGACGACCCAATGCACGATGGGATCGTGCCGTTGCACGCCCGCATCCTCGGCAAGAATGACAAAGGAGCGTGTCCCGGCCGGACCATGCGACCAATGCAGCGGGGGCGACATGTTTTCCCCGTTCTGGGTGTACTTGTCGTCAAGCACGCCGCCGGATGTAAACACCGGAGAGGTCACGCGCAAATTCGGGTTCAAGCCGTTGCCGGAGGCGATCTTCTCCGCCAGAAGCGGGGGGCCGGAATCGGCCTGGCCCTGGGCTTGCGCGCCCGCAGCAAGGCTCAAACCCATCACTGCCAACAGGGCCGATGCCCCGATCAGAACTGTTCTCATTGCGTCCTCCTTCGCTCTTGCGATGCCCGGTTTCGGCTGCAGGCTGGGGGGTGGTGGATTCCCTCAGCCGGCCCCGATCACAGTGGGAGGATACATGACCCCGTAAGGTATTCCTACAATAATGTAGGATAAACGCCTACAAATAACGTGAGGCCAAAGCGAACAGGCGGAGGTTCCCGCCAGCGTTTTTCCTGAGGTCGCCAGGACTATTTGGAAAGCGGCATAAGACCCTTGCAGGAGCGTCAGACCACCTTGTTGTAGACGATAGCCCCCGCCGAAGAAGCGCGCGGAGCCTTCTGCACCGGCGCATAGGGCCGTGCGCCGCGGCGCGATTTGTCCACGCCGTCCGCCACAGCCTGCACCAGACCTTCGGTCGCCTCGCGCATCGCTGCCACCAGACGCTCATGGTATTTGAGCAGGCGATCGAGTTCGGCCCCTGATTTTCTCAAGTTCGCCAGCAATTCCGCCGGTGCGCGGCCGATGCCGCCTTCTGCCTTCAGCGCCCGCACTTCGCGTCCATAGAACGCGCATAACCGTTCGATCTCGGGGTCGGCCGTGCGAAGCTCGTCGAATGCGCCTTTCTCGAGCGCAGCGATGTCGGCCGTGATCGCTTCGATCAAGCGCCGGCTCACGGTCAACACTTGCTCCAATCGCAAGCGATTGCGTTCGACTGCGGCCGGATCGGAGGATTTCGTGGGGGTGCTCATTGCGCTGTCTCCTGCGCTCTCATCAGTTCACGCTTGACCGCATTGGCCAAACCGAAGCCTCCGCGCTCGACAATAGATTTGGAATAATGCTCGATCATCATGGAGCGGAAGATGCCTTCGCCGGGACCGCCGCTGAACGGGCCGTCGGTGGGAATATCGGCGAACATCGCTCCCATAAGTTCGTTGACGAAGACGGCTTCGAAATCCTTTGCCACTTTGGCGATCTGATCCGGGCTCTTCGCATAAGCGTTCGGGATCGCCGGCTTTGCGAGCGTCAAGGCAGCCGAGAACTGGGTGTCGCCCGGGGTCATCCGATCACCTGGATTTCGGCCTGCAGAGCTCCTGCGGCCTTGATCGCCTGTAGGATCGAAATCATGTCGCGAGGTCCCACGCCGAGCGCGTTCAAACCGTTCACCAGGTCCTGCAGGCTCACGCCGCCATTGAGCACGACCAGGCGTTTGCCCATTTCCTCGTCCACGTCGATGTTGGTGCGGGGCACGACTTGGGTCTGGCCTTGTTGGGCAAAGGGCTGGGGCTGGCTGACCTGAGGCGCCTCGGTGATGCGGATGGTGAGGTTACCCTGCGCAATGGCGACGGTGGAGATGCGCACGTCCGAGCCCATGACGATGACGCCCGAGCCTTCGTCGATCACCACCTTGGCCGGATTGTCGGGCTCGACCTTCAGCTGTTCGATTTCGGTGAGTAACGCCACGATGTCCGAGGGATAATTGCCGGGCTTGGTGAGCTGGATGGTCGAAGGATTGCTGGCCTGGGCGGCCGGCTGGCCGAGGTAGCGGTTAATGGCGGCGGCGACCCGTTGGGCGGTCGTGAGGTCGGGATTGCGCAGCGACAGCCGCAGGGATTGCGCTTTGGCGAGCGAAAAGCCGATTTCGCGCTCGACGATGGCGCCGTTCGAGATGTGGCCCGACGTCGGCACGCCACGGGTGACGCTCGCTCCCTGACCTTGCGCGGAGAAGCCGCCGATGGCGACCGGCCCTTGCGCCAGCGCGTAGACCTGGCCGTCGGCAGCCAGAAGCGGGGTCGCCAGAAGCGCGCCGCCCTGAAGGCTCTTGGCGTCGCCCATGGCCGAGACGGTCAGGTCCAGATGGCTGCCCTGCACCGCAAAGGCTGTGAGATTGGCCGTCACCATCACCGCGGCGACGTTCTTGGTATTGACCGAGGCGCCCCTGGTATTGACGCCCAGCCGCTCCAGCATGGTTTGCAGCGCCTGCTGGGTGAAGGGCGCGTTCTTCAGCGAGTCGCCCGTGTTGTTCAGCCCGACCACGAGCCCATATCCGATGAGCATGTTTTCGCGGATGCCTTCGACATCGGCCAGATCCTTGATCCGGGAAAAGGCGAGCGCGGGCAGCGGCGCATACGCAATGACGAGCGCCGACAGGATGGAGACGATGCGAGTGAAGGGATGGGTCATGGGGCTTCCGGAATTCTTCCTCGTGACCCTATGCCAGAACCATGCCGCTCTGCCTTGGAAGAATACCTATGTAAATCAGTGTCTTATAAAGCCGCACGCGCGCCCGTGTGGAGCGGCGGCAAAACCTGCCCGGCAAGAACCGGCAAGGACGGGCTTCATAAGGGCTTCCTCGCCCATGCGGGTGTCGAGGGACGAACCAAGAGGTGGCACGGCCCCGCAATGGACAGTTAACGGACGGTTACCTATTTTCGGATCAGATTGACGAATCAAAATCCTGAACCGTGCCTCATGAACGACGCATCCCCCCCGCCCGGCCCGGATGGCAACCGCCCCCGCCCGGCCGTGCTGTGTGTGCTGGACGGCTGGGGTTACCGCCCGAACGGGGCAGACAACGCCATTGCGGTGGCGAAGCATCCCAATTTCGCGGCCATGATACGCGAATGCCCGCACGCGCTGCTGGCGACGTCCGGACGCGCGGTGGGTCTTCCCGATGGGCAGATGGGCAATTCCGAAGTCGGCCATACCAATATCGGGGCGGGGCGGCTCGTCATGCAGGACCTCGTGCGCATCGAGGATGCAGTGAAGGATGGGTCGCTTGCCCAGCGTCCGGCTCTGCGGGCTCTGATTGAATCGGCGAAGGCGGTGAAGGCCGCGGTCCACCTGATGGGGCTGATGTCGCCCGGCGGCGTGCATTCGCATCAGGACCAGATCGCCGCCCTTGCCCGCATTTTGGCGCGCGAAGGCCTCACGGTGCATGTGCACGCCTTCCTGGATGGACGCGATACCCCGCCGCAAAGCGCACTCGGCTTCGTGGATTCCTTCGAAAAAGCAGTCGCGGATTTTCTCGGCGTTCGCATCGCAACGGTGGCCGGGCGCTATTACGCCATGGATCGCGACAAACGTTGGGAGCGTGTGGCGAAAGCCTATGAGGCGATCGTCTCTGCCAGCGGCGCGCGCTTCCCGGACGCGAAAGCGGCAATCGAAAAATCCTATGCCGAGGGCGCGAACGACGAATTCGTGCTCCCTTGCGCGATTGGCGACTACGCCGGTGTGAAAGACGGCGACGCGCTTCTGTTCGCCAATTTCCGCCCCGACCGGGCGCGCGAAATCTCCACCGCGCTGCTCGATCCGGAGTTCGCCGGCTTCGAACGCAGCCGGGTGGCGCATTTCTCGGCGGCAGCCGGCATGACGGAATATTCCAAGCTCCTGGCCAGGCTGATGACGGCGCTTTTCCCGCCGCAGGACGTCAGCGAAACGCTGGGCGAAATCTTCGCCGAGCGGGGCTTGAAGCAGCTCCGCATCGCCGAGACCGAGAAATATCCCCACGTCACGTTCTTCATGAATGGCGGGCGGGAGACGGTATTCGACGGCGAGGACCGTATTCTCATCCCGAGTCCCAAGGTCGCCACTTACGACTTGCAGCCCGAAATGTCGGCCTACGAGGTCACCGACAGACTGGTCGAAGCCATCGGCTCGGGCAAATACGACCTCGTCATCGTCAATTACGCCAATACCGATATGGTCGGGCATACCGGAATCATGGATGCCGCCGTCCACGCGGTCGAAGCGGTGGATGCCTGCCTCGGCCGGCTGCGCGAAGCGGTGGAAAAAGCGGGCGGCGTGCTGATCGTCACCGCCGATCATGGCAATGCCGAGCAGATGAAGGATCCCGTCACTGGCGCGCCGTACACGGCCCATACCCTGCTCGACGTTCCCATTATCGTGGTGAACGCGGAGACGAAAGGCGGGTCCTTTGACCTGAAGAATGGCCGTCTTGCCGATGTCGCGCCCACCTTGCTCGATCTGGTGGGCATCCCGAAACCGCCGCAGATGACCGGAGAGTCGCTGGTCGTCCATGAACACGCGAAAGGCGGGTAGAGCGAAGTGGGCGGACGGATATTTTCCCTTACGCTCGCGTCTCTTCTGGCCACTGCCGCCCTGGGCACTATTTCCTACGCACAGGTACCGCGCGCCGGAGCCCCAGGCACCTTGGCCGAGCGCTACCAGCGCGCTCAAGCCACCCTGGAAGAACAGCGGAGCAACGAAAACAAAACCCGTGCCGAGCGCGACAGGCTCGCTGAAGAGGCCCGCGACCTTCAGGCGCGCCTGATCGCCAACGCGGCCAAGGTGCAGGAGCTGGAATCCACATCCCAGGCAACCGCGGACGAACTTGTCCGGCTCAACGCCACCATGACCGCGCTGGAGGCCGATCTCACCGCCGACCGCGACAGGGTGATGCGGCTCCTGGCTGTGCTCCAGCGGCTGCAGGCCGATCAGCCCCCGGCACTGGCCCTCAGGCCCGAGGATTCGCTCGCAGCGGCACGGGGCACGATGCAAATGGGAGCCATGTTGCCGCCGGTCTATGGGGAAGCGGCCGCGCTCGCCAAGAAGCTGAAAACATTAAGCGAAACGCGCATCGCACTGGCGGGCCAGAACCGGCAGGCCAAGACGGAAGCCGAAAATCTCAACCAGGCGCGGGCTTCGCTCGACCGCCTCCTCGAACAGAAAAGCGCCGAGGAAGCCGATACCGAAGCCAAGCTTAGCGAAATCCGCGGACTGACGGAGGAAATCGGGCGGCAGGCGAGCGACCTGAAGGCCCTGATCGACCGGGTGGCGGTCCTGAGGGCGGGCGCGTCTTTGCCGGAAGGCATGAAAGTGGTGACCGCGAACAAGGCTGGCTCCAGCACGCTGCCGCGGGGCTCGCTGCTCCGCCCGGTGGTGGGAACGGCCATGGAGGGCGACCCGGCGGGGCCGGGACGGACGCCGGGCGAAAGCGGCCCCTTGGGCCTTTGGTTCGAAACCGCCGGCCGCGCCGAAACGGTTGCACCTGCGGATAGCGAAGTTGTGTTTGCAGGCACTTACCAAAAGTTCGGTCAAGTCTTGATATTGGAAATAGCAGGCGGTTACCATCTGACCCTGGCAGGGCTCGGACGCATCGATGTACATATCGGGGATTCAGTGCTCGCTGGCGAACCGGTGGGCGTTCTTCCGGAAGGGAAAGTAGCGCGGCTCTACATGGAGCTGCGTCGCAACGGTCAGGCTGTCGATCCGGCGCCATGGTTGAGCGCCGAACTGAGAAAGGCAAAGGGAACATGAGGAAGTTCGCATTCGCCGGTATCGGCGTAGCGGTTGGTTTCGTCAGTGCAATTGCTTTGTTCCCTGCCGCACAGGGGGCGACGAATGTGTTGTCCGCCTATCGCGAGCTCGATCTCTTCGGCGATGCCTTTGAGCGCGTGCGCGCAAATTATGTGCGCGAGGTCGATGACTCCGAGCTCATCAATGCTGCGATCAACGGAATGGTCAGCTCGCTCGATCCGCATTCGAGCTACATGGACCCAAAAGAATTCGCCGACATGCAGGTGCAGACTCGCGGCGAGTTCGGCGGTCTTGGCCTCGAAGTAACGCAGGAAGACGGCCTGGTGAAAGTCGTCACGCCCATCGACGACACCCCGGCCGCCCATGCCGGCGTGAAGACCGGCGATTTCATCTCCGCCATCGACGGCACATCCATTCAAGGCATGCCGCTGAACGAAGCGGTGGAACGGATGCGCGGACCTGAGAATTCCAAGGTCACGCTCACCATCCTGCGCCAGGGCGAGAAGAAGCCCCTCGAACTCACGCTGACCCGCGCTGTCATCCGCGTGGAAAGCGTGAAGTACGAGAAAAAAGGCGACGTGGGTTATATCCGCATCACCTCCTTCAGCGAGAAGACCGATGCCGGCGTGAAGAAGGCCATTGGCGATCTGAAGAAGCAGCTCGGCGGCTCCTTGCGCGGTTATGTCATCGACCTGCGCAACGATCCGGGCGGTCTGCTCGATCAGGCGATTGCGGTGTCCGATGATTTCCTCACCGGCGGCGAAGTGGTCTCCACCCGCGGCCGCAAGCCCGAAGACACGCAGCGCTACAACGCACGCGCGGGCGACCTCGCGGACGGCAAGCCAATCGTCGTGCTGGTCAACGAAGGCACGGCGTCCGCATCGGAAATCGTGGCCGGTGCGTTGCAGGATCATAAGCGCGCGACCATCGTCGGCGTGACCTCCTTCGGCAAGGGTTCGGTGCAGACCATCATCCCGCTCGGCGGACAGCATGGCGGCGCGCTGCGCCTGACCACGGCGCGTTACTACACGCCGTCCGGCCGCTCGATCCAGGCGACCGGCATCACGCCCGACATCGCGGTGTCGAACCTCTCCGACAAGGATCAGGCGGAAGCCGATCAGTTCCAGTCGCGCACCGAAGCTACGCTCGCGGGCCATCTGGACGCGGAGGGTGCACAGCGTAACACCAAGATGCCGACCATCCGGCCGGAAGAGGGCAAGAAGTACGACGACTTCCAGCTCTCCTATGCCATGGATCGGATCGACGGGAAGGTTGTGGCGACGGTCCCGCAGAAGGCAGCGAGCGCCCAGCCCCAGTCTACAACCCGCTGATCTCGGGGTTTTGAAAATACGTGAAGGGCCGGATGGAAACCTCCGGCCCTTTATTTTTGCGCGCAGCGAGCCCGTGCGTTAACGGCGCCGTAACCAGGTTTGGGCGCAATGTATGCCCATGGCGGACGAAAGCTCTTTGGCTTCGGGGCCCGTTGATGCGGCCGATACGGCCATGCCGGTCAAGCGGCGTGCGCGCGCGCTAGTGCTTGCCTATGCGGCGACATTCATCCTTTTCGGTGCCGGCGTGACAGGGCTGAATTTGGCGGGCAGACCGGGCGATGGAGGCCCTGTGCAATCGCTCCGGCTGAAGCCGTTTCCGACCGCCCAGGAAATCGAGACCGCGCGGACGGGCTTTCGCGACACGCGGGAGATCGGCGGCAATCTGATCGCCGATCCCAAGCTGATCGAGGATTCGGCGCAAGGGCCTTTGCCGAAGATTGGCCCAGGCGGGCGAACCGCCATGACGGCTTATGGCCGTGCCTTTCAGACCGGCGGAAGCAAACGGCCCAAAATCGCCATCGTGATGCGTGGGCTTGGCATCGGCGCGAGTGCGACCGACCGCGCGCTGGCCGCGCTTCCCTCCGATGTGACGCTCGGCTTCGCTCCCTTTGCGCCCGACCTCCAGACCGGCATCGACAAAGCCCGTGGCGCCGGACACGAAGTCCTGCTCGAACTGCCGATGGAGCCGTTCGATTTTCCCGACAGCGATCCGGGGCCGCACGTCCTGTTGGTCGCGGCAAGCGCCAATGAAAACGTCAAGCGTTTGGAATGGGCGCTGTCGCGCGCCACCGGCTATGCGGGCGCGATGAATCTTTTGGGCGGGCGCTTCATGGGCGAGGAGCCCGCGATGGAGCCGATTTTGGCGGAGGTCGCCCGTCGCGGCTTGATGTTCTTCGACAATGGCGCAAGCTCGAGCTCGGTGGCGATCGCCAGCGCCCGCCATGCAAAAGCGCCGATCGCGACGGGAACCCTCACGCTGGACGGGGTGCAGTCGCAGGCGGCCATCGACTCGCGGCTGGCCGAACTGGAAAACGCGGCCCGGCAGGATGGGTTCGCCATCGGTGTCGCAAGCGCTTATCCCGTCAGCGTCGCGCGCCTCTCCGCGTGGGCCGAGACGGTTGCAGCCCGCGGGTTCGAATTGGTTCCGCTTACCGCGCTTGCCGCACGGCCCGCCATTGAAGGTATCGCGAGTAGCGAATAAATCCTCTGGGCCATTTGCTCAGGTGCCGCATGACGGACGCAACCCGCGAATCGCTTCCCTACCGCCCTTGCGTCGGCACAATGGTGCTTAACCGGCAAGGACGCGTCTTGGTCGGCAAACGCATCGATCAATCCATAGAAGCTTGGCAGATGCCGCAGGGCGGCATCGATCCCGGCGAGTCGCCGCAACAAGCGATGATGCGCGAACTGAAAGAGGAGATCGGCACCAACAATGTCGAAATCTTGCGCGAGCATCCGGACTGGATGTCCTACGATCTGCCCGACCACCTCTTGGGCACGGCATGGAATGGGCGCTATCGCGGCCAAAGGCTGAAATGGTTCGCGCTGCGCTTTATGGGCCCCGATGATGAGATCGACGTGAAGACGCCGCACCAGGAATTTTCCGACTGGAAATGGGTTGGCATCGAGGAGCTGCCGGGACTCACAGTGCCTTTCAAGCGTGAGACCTACGCAGCCGTCATCGCCGCATTCAAGGACTTGGCGAAAAGCGAATAACCAGGCGCGGCCGCCCCAATCGCGTCTCTCAGCACTTTCCGGGTGCGGCGCCGCGGTCGTCGTCCTCGACCTGAATCTGGAGCGATTTGGTCAGCAGCGCCGTTCCGTAATAATGCACCGTCACGATGGTGAGCTCCAAAATCTCCTCCGGCGTGAAGAACCGCTGCATTTGCGCAAAAGTCTCGTCCGTCACGGCGCCCCCGGAATCCACTTCATCGACATAGGCGAGAAGCGCGCGTTCCTTCTCGGCGAACAATTTGCTCATCCGCCAATTGGGGAGGGCTGCGATCTGCGCTTTGCTGTAGCCGCAGGCAATGAGCAGGGGCTCATGGGCGTGCATCTCATAGGGCGCGTTCAGGCGCTGTCCGGTGCGCATGATGGCAAGCTCGCGAAGTCCGCGTGGGGATTTGGCGTCGAAGCGCAGCGCATAGGTGAGGTTCTGCTCGGCTTGGGCGATCTTGGGCGCGTTTCCCATCGTGTAATGCAGGTTCAGGATCTGGCCGCCGCGGGCGCGTGTCTGGTCCCACATCTGCTTGACGATGGGATCGGTCGGCGGATCGGGCGCGCGCGGCAGCCGCGACACGCGCGGTCCATCCGCGAGCGCAGGCATTGCTACAAGCAACCCCATCAGTCCGAGCACTGCGATGGTACGGTTCATCGGTTTCCATTCCCTCCCTGCGTTTGCCGGAGGTTACTGGATCGGCGTTGCTCGATCCAGTTATGGGCCAGCTATGGGCTGTCGGACCCGCTGGCCTCAGTTGCTCGCCGTCTTGGCAGCGGCCGCGCCCTGCTTCTTGAAATCGGTCATGAAGGCCTGCAGCGAATCGACGCTCGCAATCTGCTTGGCCAAATCGCGGAAGGCGACCCCCTGCCGGTCGATGCGCTCGGTGACGATGCCGAAGGCTTTCGCGTCCGGACTTGCATTCATCTTGGCGCCATAATGGTCCCGCAAGCTATCGAGCGCGGTCTCGTTGTTGCTGAGCGAATAAGCGACGCCCGCGCGCATGATGAGGGCGCGCTCCTCCGGCAGCAGCGGCCCGCTCACATTGTAGCGGTCGCCCAGCACCTCCTCGGCCTTGGCGCCGGCAATCGTCCAATTGCCGGAGTCCCAGGCAATGTCGGCGCGCAGCCGGCCGGCTTCGGCGGATTCGTCATCGGCGATGAGATCGATGGCGGCCTCGTATTGCTTCAGCCCCGCCAGCGCGCGCGCCTCCAGCAGCCGGCGCGAGGCGTTCAGGTCGTCCGGGAGCCGCGTCTGGCGCGTGTCGTTGATGGTGGCAAGCGCTTCCTTGGGCTTGTGGTCCAGCAGGTAGATGGTGGCGAGCCGCGTCGCGACGGCCGCCCGCGCCACGCCTTCCAAGCGTTCCTTCACCTGATGGTCGAGCAATTGCTCGGCGGGTCCAAGCAGGTCCACCGCCACCAGCCGGTCGCTCAAGCGGCGGATCATCTCGTCGCCGTCCCGGCCGACGGGTGTAAGCTCCAGAAAATCATAGAACAGCGCCAGCGCGTCGACGGGGCGCATCTGATCGGCCTTGCTGCCGAGGAAAAGATCGGCGAAAGCGCGGCGCATGTCGTCCTGCGCTTCGCGGCCAAGGTCGGTGCTGGGAAAGTTGAGCGCGGCGACGCGCAGAACCGCTAGCCCCTCGCGCCAATTGTTTTCCGCGAAATAGAGGCTGCCCAATTTGCGCAGGCTCTTGAGTTCGAGATCGTCGCCGCGCCAGCGATAGCGCAATTGCTCCAATGTCGCGATTGCCGCCGCCGGCTTGATCTTCTTGGCGGCAAGCTCGGTCTCGACGCGCACATAGACCGCGCGCGCCGCGATGGGCGCATAATCGGTCCGTTCGAGCGCGCGCATCCGCGACACGGCTTCGTTGACATGGCCTTGGGCGGCCAGCAGCTCGGCTTCGTAAAGCCGGGCCTCGACGGAATCGCGTGGGGAAAGCTGCGATGAAAGCTGGTCGAGCGCATCGTTGGCGCTCGCCAAATCGCCTTGCGCGATGCCCGTTTCGGCGCGGGCAAGACGGGCGCGGGTTTGCAGCCAATCGGGATAGAAACGCAACACCGTTTGCGACACGGCAAGATCGTGACGCGCATTGGCGTAATCGCCGAGTTTGGCTTCGGCCATTCCGCGCCAAAGGGCGGCATGGGGGTCCTGGCCGAGCGCGCTTGCCGACAGCGACGCCTTTGCATCGGCATAGCGTCCCATCAGGACCTGGGCTGCACCCTTCATCGCCGCAAGGCCGGGATCGCTCGAGAGTTTCGCATCGGCCTCCTGGATCAATTCAATTTCGCCCAGCGCCTCGGGCGCGAGATTCTGCGCGAGCAGATAGCGCGCCAGCCGCAGCCGGGCCTTGTTGCCTTCGCTTTCGGGAAGCCTTGCGACGGCGGCGCGCAACGCCCGTTCCGCCACGATGACGTTGTCGCCATCGGCCTTGGACCATTGCGCAAAATCGATGAAAGCGGGGCCTTGCTTGCTGGTGAGAAGCTGGACCACGGGCTCCGTGCTGGCGCCGGAAGCAGCCGACAATGCCATGCCGTGCGGCCGCGAAACGGTCACGATCTCGGCCTGAACCTGCGCCGAAAGGTCATCCGTAAACGGAACAACTGCTATGCCGGCCGCACTGGGCAGCGCTTCCATTTCGACGAAGCGCTTGGCGGTGAGCACGCCCTTGCCGGGCCTGGCCGGCACCACGAAGAAATGATCGCCGGCCTCTGCGTCGGCAAGCTGAATCACCTGCGCCGCACCCGGAAGCGGTGCGGTCAGCGAGGTTTCGCCGTCCGCGCCAGCGCGCGTGAAGGTGAGAGGCTCGGGCGGAGCGCTCGCGCCCTTGGTCAACATGACGTTCAGCGCCGATTCGCTTTCGTTCACCGAAGGGAGCAGCGCCGCTTTGAAGACGAGTTTCAGCACCGCCGCGCCGGACACCGAATCCGCCTCGGCATGGATCAGCACGGAGGCGAGCGGCGCGAGCAGGGTTGCCGCTTCCAGCTTCGGATGGCCGTCGAGCACAATCCAGAGCGTTTCGCCGCGGGCAAATACCGCTACCGCGCGGCCGCGGGCCGCCGGAAAGTGCAAGGCGGCTCCATCGCGCGTCAATTCCGCGCTCGAGCCCGCAAGCTCGGTCATCATCGGGGGAGTGGGTGTGGGCGCCGGCGTCGCGCTTTTCGCCGCTCCCGCTTTCAGCGCGGCGGCGCCGTCCGAACCTTTGGGCGGTGGACCCGGCGGCGGCGCGGGGGGAACGACGCGCGCTCCGGGGATTCCGGAAGCGTCCGTCTTGGGGGCGAGCACGTCGATCACGATCTTTGCGCCGTCACGCGAATCCTTGAAGCCCGAATCGGTGTCGGTTTCGAGATCGACCACCGTGGCAGTACCGTCGAGATGCCATCCCGCGCTTTTCACCCAGGCGGGGGAGCGCGTCTGCAGCACGGAAAAATCCGGTTTCCCCAGCGCGTCGAACCTGACCGAGATACGGCCTTGTCCGGGATAGGCGGTGTAAACGACGGGTTCTGGCCAATCGAACACCACGCGTGTGTAATTGGCGAATTCAGCCACCCGTATCTTCACCACCGGCAGCTTGGTGACGTCGGGCTCGTCCTTTTTCGGCGGCGGGGGCGGAGGCGGCAGGTCGGGCGGCGTGCCCTTGAAGCTGTCGGGCACGAGGTCGATGGCGGTTTGCGCGCCTTGGGTCGAATTGTGCAACCCGACCGGATTT
Source organism: uncultured Bordetella sp. (assembly GCA_964494505.1). Lineage (GTDB taxonomy): Bacteria > Pseudomonadota > Alphaproteobacteria > Micropepsales > Micropepsaceae > CAIYRG01. The sequence continues at coordinate 1,861 of CAZBRO010000022.1, read as the reverse complement.
TTCAGCGCGAAATGATAGGTCAGCCCGTCGCGCTCTCGCCGGCCGCTCGAGACATAAGGGCCAAGGCTCTCGGTGAAGGCATCGATGCTGGTGTCGACCGTGTGTGCGAGGCGGATGGTGAGCACGCCATCGGCAACCTGAGCGGTTACCGGCGTTGCCTCCGCGAAGGTGAACAGAATGCGCGCGTAGCCCTTGGAGCTGTCGACGGTCGCGCTATTCGGCTTGGGCGCCGGCGGTGCATCAGCGGGTTGCGCGCGCAGGCTCGCCGCGGCAAGCGCGGCGCACATCATGGTGCAGGCAAGGAGTATTCGCGCCCGCATCGAGCCTCAGCCTCCGGGCGGTCCTGCGGGAGCGGCCGGAGACGCGGCCGGTGCAGCCGCGGGGGCGGGCGCGGTCGCCGCAGCGGCGGATGCGGCCACATCGGCGGGAACCTTGTAGCGGCTGGCCAGTTCGACGCTGAGCTTCTGCGCCACTTCGGGCGGCAGTGAGGCCATGATGCCGGCGATGACGTCGGGCTTCATGCGCCCGGCAACGCCCAAACGCACGGTATCGTCGAGAGACCCGAAGATGCGCGCGGCATCCTTCGGTTTCATCGCCGTGTACACCTTCACGAGGCCATCGAGCTGTTCGAGTTCCTTCGCATCGCGCTGGCCGAGCAGGCTTTCGATCTTGCGTTGAAGGGCTTTCAGTTCGGCAATCTTTCCGTCCACGCGTTTTTCGGTCGCGGCGATGATGTTGGCGCGCATGTCGAGATCGCGTTGGCGCTGCTCCAAGGCATCGCGCCGGTCGGCGAGGCTGGTCAACACGTCCATTTCGGCCGCGCTGATTCCGGCCGCCGCGGCATCCTGCGAAAGCTCATCGGCGGGTTTGGCCGTGTCGGCGGGTTTGCCGGCTTTGGGCGGCACGGGAAGGGCCGCATTGATCGCCGCGAGCGGATCGGTTGGCTTGGCGGGTGCTGCGGCCGCGGGCTTGGCCGGTGCTGCCGCGTTCGGAGCAGGCGCCGGTGTCGCCGGTGTCGCGGCATCGGCGGTGAAGGCAAGGCCGCCCGCTTTCAGCGCAAACAGGATGACGCCGACCGCGATCACGGCGGGAAGCAGCCGGACTTCGGAATTTCCGCTGGATTTGTTCTTCATCTCGTCCTCTCAGCGCACGGCGCGAAAATTGTCGGCAAATACGGGCGCCAACCGGGATGCACCTGGGTTCTGCCCGGGCCGCGCATTCTCCATGCGGGAGGCGATGCGCTCGCCGGCCGAGGTGAGGAGCGCCAGTTCGTCGGCAAGGCCGCGCGCCGCGCTGACCCTGCGCCCCAGGGTTTCATCCGCGTTCTGCGCGGCCGTGCGCAGCCCCGCGAGGCTCGACTGCGCCGCGGCGATGGCGCCGTTCAGCGCACGCACCGTGACGGCAAGCGATTCCTGATCCTGGCGCAGATTGCGCAGCCGCCTTTCCAGGCGGGCGCAGAAAAAAACCGTCACCCCCAGGAGAACGGCGAGCGTGATTTCGACAATCAGCGATACGGGGACGGCAGCGATCATGGGAGAGCTCAAAAGATGTTCGGGGTGTCGTTGCGCTTGGCGATGCCTTCGATGCGCACGGCGACGGAGGAGCCCATGCGGCCCATGCGGCCCTTGAGCAAAGGAACGCCGCCGCATCGCAGTTCGATCGGCGAATCCGGCCCCGCGTTCAGCATGATGGTCTGGCCGACTTCGAGATTCATGATGCGGTTCAGCGGCATGCGCTGCTCGTCCAGGATCGCGTCGATCTGGACGCGGGTGGACCATAGCTCGGTCGCAAGGTGGCTTTCCCAGATCGAATCGCGGCCGAATTTCTCGCCCATGAATTGCTGCAGCAGCAGCTTGCGGAT
>CAZBRO010000021.1:0-95122 GCA_964494505.1 uncultured Bordetella sp. | reverse complement strand
GCCCCCGCGCCCGATATGTCGGCTGCGAAAACCGCTGTTGCCATGCCTGCGAGGGCGGTCAGCGCCATTGCGCCGGCTACAAATTTCTTCAAAGGCCTCATTGTGTCCTCTCCGGTCTCAAACCACGGGCTTGACGGGGGCCGGATGCCAAGGCCGCCCGCATGGCGATAACGCCAAAATTGCGTGTAAGCGGTCTCACATTTGGACGAAGCTTTTATGACACCGTCAAAGCGGTGCCGGGAAAACCCAGTAAAAACACAGGGAAATGCCAAAGAGAAGGGCGCCGGCTTGGCTTGCCGGCACCCCGCTTTCAAAATAGCTGTGAAGAACTTCAGGGTTTCGCGATGTGCCAAACCATCCCGCGCCCGTCGCCCTTCTTGTCGCCGCTGGCGGCATCCATCGAGAAATAATAGAGCGGCTTGCCCTTGTAGGCCCATTGCTTGGAGCCGTCGTCCCGGGTGATGACCTTCCAGTCGCCCATGTCCTTGTCGGACGCTTCGGCCTTCAAGGCCGGCCAGTTCATCAGGCACATGCCATTGCAGGAGGACTTGTTGGCCTCCTTGTCATTATCCCAGGTGTAGAGGGTCATGCCCTTGGCATCCATCAGCATGCCGCTCATGGCATGAACGCTCGCCGGCATTGCTTCCGCAGCCAAGGCGACGCCGTACGCGGCCATAGCAATGAGGGCGGCCGAACTCAAAATGGTCGTTGCACGCATCATCGTCTCCTTCAGAGTGTGGACTGCGGGCCGGTGGCCCGACGCAAATCCGAGTCTCAAATTAGCACAGATGCATGCTTGCAAGCCATGGGCCCGGCGGCTCAGTCTCAGCTTTCCGGGGTTTTGCGAAACTCTATGCGGATGCTAATTTGCAGCCTGTTCGGGAAAAGGGGACCCCCATTCATGCGCAACGGACTGTCTTTGAAGCTCGTGGGAGCGGCCGGGATCGTGGCCGCATCGTTGGCCGGCGCCGCCACCGCAATGGCCGCGCCGTTCATGCTGACATCGCCCACCTTCAGCGACGGCGGCATGCTGACCAAGAAGCAGGCGGCCGACGATCCCATGCGCATGTGCGGCGGAGAGAATGTCTCGCCTGCGCTTGCCTGGGCGAATGCGCCGGAGAAGACCAAGAGCTTCGTCGTCTTCATGCTCGACCCCGACGGGCTTCTGGGGCAGGGCGTCTCGCATTGGCTGGGCTACAACATACCGGCCTCCGTGAAGGGCTTCGCGGAGGGCGAGATGACCAAGGGCTCGAAGAATTTCGTCGGCGGCAAGGGCACGCGCGACAACGCGCTCTATATCGGCCCGTGCCCGCCGGCAGGCGATTTGCCGCATCATTATGTGTTCACGGTGGTGGCGACCGATCTCGATCCGGGCGCGCTCAAGCCCGGCATGACGCGCGATGAAGTCTATGCCGCGATCAAGGGGCACGCGCTGGGCGGAGCAAGCGTCATCGGCAAGTTCGCCCGCTGATCTTGGCTGTCGCAACGCCGCTCATGCTTCGACAAGCTCACCATGAGGATGATCTGTGTTCCTCGCCCTGCCCTGCTCTCGTTCCGGTGGGGAGGCCGGCACTAATATTTTTCAGCGGGATTTGATCCGCGGTCCGAGATACCAGAGCAGCGCCACGAACAGCACCGGCACCGGCAATACAATCAGGATGGTGTAGATTTCTTCCCCCCAGTCGAGGCTCGGATTCCATTCCATGACTGCGTCCACCCATGACTTTGGCCCAGTCTAAAGCCAAAGGGGACGAGCGCCACTCCGAATCTTCGACCGCGCCCTTCGCAAATCGCAGGGTGCAAGCGCGGGCTTAAGCCTTTCTCAAGGCCGCTCGGGGAATCTGTCCCCGGACCATGATCGCGCTCGCCTGGACATTGTCGGTTGTCGCCGCGTTCGCACTCGGCTGTGCGGCCTATTGGCTGGCGCAGCGCCGCATCATGGCGCTGGAAGACGAGATGACGCGGCTGGCAAGGAGCGAAGCCGCCCTTACCGACGCGCGCGAGAAGGCGGAAGGAGCCAACCGCGCCAAGTCGCACTTCCTGGCGACCATGAGCCACGAGATCCGCACCCCCATGAACGGGGTCCTGGGCATGACCCGCCTCCTGCTCGAAACGCCGCTCCAGCCCGATCAGAAATCCTATGCCGAGGCGATCCGGCAATCCGGCCTATCGCTGCTGGCGCTGATCGAGGACATCCTCGATTTTTCCAAGATCGAATCCGGCGCGCTCAAGCTCGAAGCGAGCGAAGTGGCCCTCCGCCCGCTGGTGGAAGGCATCGCCGAACTGCTCGCCACCCGCGCCCATGCCAGGGGGCTGGAGATCGCGACCGCCATCGCAGCCGGCGTTCCCGACCGCATCCGCACCGATGGGATGCGGCTCCGGCAAGTGCTGACCAATCTGATCGGCAACGCGGTGAAATTCACCGAGCAGGGCGGGGTGCTGGTGACCGCGTCGGCCGAGCATGACACGCGCATGCTGCTCATCTCGGTGCACGACACCGGCGTCGGCGTTCCGCCCGGCAAGGAGGCCGAAATCTTCGAGGATTTCGTGCAAGCCGATTCCTCCCATGGGCGCCGCTTTGAAGGGAGCGGACTCGGGCTTGCGATCTCCCGGCGCCTGGTCGCCGCAATGGGCGGCAGCATCGGCGTGCGTCCGGGTGAAAAAGGCGGAAGCATCTTCTGGGTGCGGCTGCCTTTGGTGGAGACGCACCTGCGCACGCTTCCGCGGCCGCTTCCGGGCAAGCGCGTGGCGTTGATGTCCGCGTCGTCCATTGTGCGCAGCGGGATAAGATTGCAGCTCGAAGCGGCCGGCGCGTCGTCCGCAGGTGCCGAGCGTGCCTGCGCAAGCGACGCTCTGCTTGTCGATATCGCCGCGGGCGAAGCGCTTCCGCAGATGCCGGAAGGCGGCCCCCCGGCGCTGGCGCTGCTGCTGCCTTCGGAGCGCAACCGGCTGACCGAGCTGCAGGCCAAGGGCTTTGCCGGCTATCTGATGAAGCCGGTGCGCCAGGGCTCGCTCGAGACCCGGCTGATCGCAGGGCGGGCGGACGAAACCGAAATGTCCGCGGGAGCGGTCCGGCCGCCGGTCACGCCCCATCCGGGGGGAGAGGGGATTTCCATTCTCCTTGCCGAGGACAATCCGGTGAATGCGCTTCTGGCGCGCGAACTCCTGCGACGGCGCGGCCACACGGTCGAAGCCGTGACCACCGGCATTGCTGCTGTTGCGGCCTGCGCGGCCCGCCGTTTCGATCTGGTGCTGATGGACCTGCACATGCCGGGGCTCGACGGCATCGAGGCCGCATTGCGCATCAGGAGGTGGGAATCCGAACGGGGCGCAAAGCCGGCACCCATGTTCGCGCTGACGGCCGATGCGCTGGAGACCGGCCGCAAAGCGTGCCTGGACGCAGGCATGGACGGGTTCCTGACCAAACCGCTCGATCCCGCCGATCTCGACGCGGTGCTCGCCACCATCGCCCGGCCTGCGGTTCAGGCGGCGGAGTGAACGTCCCGCACGGAGGCGCGCAGAATCGGCGCGCTCTTCTGAGCCGCAGCCGTTAGATTGGCGGACGCACGAACGGCATAGGCGTCCCATGTATCACCAAGGCAATCGCGAGCTTCAGGCCCGCTTCGGCAGCGAAGCACTCGCCGACCGGCTGCTGGAGAAGACGCATCGCGTCGCGTTCACCCAATCCGACAAGGACTTCATCGAATCCTGCGGTTTCTTTTTTCTCGCGACCGCTGATGCCAACGCGCAACCCGATTGCTCCTTCAAAGGCGGTCCGCCCGGCTTCGTGCGCGTGGTCGCGCCAAATACTCTTGTCTATCCCGACTATGACGGCAACGGGATGTTCAAGAGCCTCGGCAACATCCGAAGCAACCCCAAAGTGGGCCTCCTGTTCATCGCCATGACGGACAAGCCCAAACGCCTGCGCGTCAACGGCACGGCGGAATTGTCGTTCGACGAAGCGCTGCTCGCGCAATGTCCCGGCGCGCAGGTGCTGGTGAAGATCACGGCCATGCACATCTTCCCCAATTGCCCGCGCTATATCCCCGACATGCAGCAGGTCGCGCCATCGGCGTATCTGCCGCAAGCCGGTTGCGCGCCCATCGAACCCGCCTGGAAAGGCTTCGACAGTTTCAAGGACGTGGTGCCGCCGCGAAAACCGGCGGCTTAGGGCACGTTGCGTTCAAGCTGCGCTACGGCTCACCGGGAAGCGGCGGCGTGCTCCTGGGGGCTTTGCGCCAATGCGCCGCCTGTTCGAACGCAAAGGCGTAGGCGAGCAATCTGTCTTCCGAAAAATCCGGTCCGAGTAGCTCCGCGCCCACCGGCACGCCCGAAGGCGCGTTTGCGTCCGGCGGCGAGAACCCGGCCGGAAACGTGACCGCCGGATAACCGGTGCCGTTCGACAGCGTGCCGTTGCGCTCGGTCTGGTCGGCGGCTGTCACCGGCACCACCAGAATGCGCTGATGCGGATAAAGGATCGCATCGAGATTCATGTCGGCAAACGTCTTGGCAACCGCGATGCGCAAGCGTTCGCGGTTCAGCATGCGCGTCTTGTAGAGATCGCTGTTCATGCCGTCGTGAATGGAAAGCTCGTTCTCCAGCGTCTTCTGCACGGCAGAGGTTTTCGCCGCCACCAATTGCGCGAAGCTTTTCACCGGCGCCTTCGGCCCGAGGCTCGCGAAATAGCGCTCCATCACGGTGCGCCCTTCAAGCGTGGAAGTGTCCATGTTCGCGGCCAGAGCGTCATATTCGGGCAGCTTGAAGCGCAGGACCGTCGCGCCCAGCGCCTGCATCTTCGCAATCGCCGTTTCCATCACGGCGTCCACCGCGCGATGGCGTTCCTCTGTCCCGAACAGATTGGTCATCACCCCGATGCGCGCGCCTTTCAGCGCATCGGCGCGCATCAGATGCGTGTAGCTTGAGGGGACGTGGCGCCTTCCATACGCCGTGACCGGATCGCGCGCGTCGTAGCCCGCCATGACATCGAGCAGCAGCGCGGCATCGGTTGGGTTGCGCGCAATCGGCCCCACCTCGTCCTGGGTCTCGCTCGCCGGAATGACGCCGCGCCGGCTCACGAGGCCGCGCGTCGGGCGCACCCCCACGAGATCGTTGGCCGAAGCCGGCGAGCGGATGGATTGGCCGGTATCGCTGCCCGTGCCGATCACTGCGAGATTGGCCGCGAGCGAGGCGGCCGTTCCGCCGCTGGAGCCGCCGGGCGTTCGCGTCAGGTCGTAGGGATTCAACACCTGCCCGCCGAGGCTCGAAATCGACATGCCGCCACGCGCGAATTCCTGCAAATTCGCCTTGGCAAGAATCAAGGCGCCGGCCTTGCGCATCTTTGCCACGACGAAGGCATCTTCCGGCGGCACCGAATTTTTCATGCTGATATTGCCGCCGCTGGTCGGCATGTCCGCCGTGCCGAAATTGTCCTTGAGGATGATCGGGATACAGTGCAACGGCCCAACCGCCTTCGGATCGGTGCGATAGGCTTTATCCATCGCGGCTGCGGTTTCCAGCGCGCGCGGGTTCACGGTGATGATCGCGTGCAGCGAGGGGCCTTTGAGATTGTAGGCCTCGATCCGGGCGAGATAGAGCGTCGTCAACCGGACGCAGCTGAGCTCTCCGCTCGCGAAGGCTGCATGGATCGAGGCGATTGTCGCCTCTTCCAGATGGAAGGGCTGACCTTGCGCGCGAGCGGAGGCCGGCCCCAGAAGAACCAGGCCAAGTGCGGCCGCCAGCCTCAAACGCATCTGCGGTTCCCATCCCAAACGGCGTTTCTGATGGTAGACTGCCGCAAACGCTTTTGTCTTCAGCACCGGCCGGGAGGGGTTATGTCTGGGTCTGCGTCCTATCTGAAATGGAGTGCGGCATTGGCCGTGCTGGGGGCGGTGGCGGCATCGGCCGCAATCGCGGCGGATTCCCCGCCCGATTTCGCGCCCAATCCCTCCGTCGGCTGGGTCGCAACGGGCGCGCGCTACCTTCCGCCCCCGAGCGGTCCGGGCCCGGTAGGCCCTGCGCGCGGCCGGCGCCAATCGGCCAACAACGAAGTGCGCGAGACCGGCGCGCAGGCGCTCTTCGCCATCGGCGACCTCGACGCCCCGATCCTCCAGCCCTGGGCGCGCGCGAAAATGAAGGAGCGCAACGACCGCATCCTTGCCGGAGGAACCGGCTTCAGCGGTCAGGCGAGCTGCTGGCCCATCGGCACGCCGGGGTTCCTGCTGTATCCGGTGCAGCCGGTCTATTTCGTGCAGACGCCCAAGGAGATCGTGATGATCTGGCAAGCCGATCATCAGCTCCGCCACGTCTATCTGAACGTGCCCCATTCGGCCAATCCGAAACCATCCTGGTACGGAGAATCGGTCGGCCATTACGAAGGCGACACACTGGTGGTCGATACCATCGGCATCGACACCAAGACCTTCGTCGACAATTTCGAGACGCCCCACACCGAGAAGCTGCACACGGTGGAGCGCTTCCGCATGACCAATGGCGGCATGGGGATGGAGGTCGCTCTCCACGTCGAAGACGAAGGCGCCTTCACCACGCCGTGGAACGCGATCCAGCGTTACAAGCGGGTCGAACCCGGCGTCGCGGAAGCCAAGGTCGAGAACAGCCTTCTGGGTTCGACGGGCGATGCGGGGCCGATTCTGGAATCGAGCTGCGCGGAAAATCCGAACGGCCTCTTCGGCGCGGCGGGGGCGCTGCCGCTGCCGCAGACGAGCAGACCGGACTTCTGAGGAGGGCATGATGGACGCGTTGAAATTCGCAGTGCTCGGAGCCGCGGGAACTTTGCTCTGCGGCCTCGCCGGTTCGGCGGCGCTCGGGGCGGCCGGCGCAGAGCCCGATTTCGCGCCAAACCCCTCCGTTGGCTGGGTCGCTTTGGCGCCGGCATGGATCGCGCCCGCCTCCGGCGTCGGCCCGGTCAAGGAAGACCCGGCGCATCCCCGCATTTCCAATGACGAGCAGAGAGCGACCGGCGCGCAGCCGACCTTCCCGATGGGCGACGCGAACAGTCCGCTGCTTCAGCCCTGGGCGCGCGAAATCTTGCGCAAGCACAATGCGGTCGTGCTGTCGGGAAAGCCCGCCTTTCCGGCGCAGGCAAGCTGTTGGCCGGCCGGCGTACCCCGCTTCCTGCTTTATCCGGTGCAGCCCGTCTATTTCGTTCAGACGCCGAAGGAAATCGTCATGACGTGGCAGGCCGATCATCAGATCCGCCATGTCTGGATGAACGTCCCCCATTCGGCGAACCTCAAACCGTCCTGGTACGGCGAATCCATCGGCCATTACGAAGGCGACACGCTGGTCGTCGACACCATCGGGCTGAACGCGCGCACCACGGTGGACGGATACGAGACGCCGCACACCGAGAAGCTCCACGTCATCGAGCGCTTCCGATTGATCAATGGCGGCAAGGCGCTGGAAGTGAACGTGCACGTCGAAGACCCCGGCGCCTTCACCGCGCCCTGGGACGCCATTCAGCGCTATCGCCGCGTCGAACCGGACGTCGCGAAGAATCCCGACCCGCTCAATCCGCTCTCGTCCACTTCGGCAGAGGGGCCGATGCTGGAGGCAAGCTGTGCGGAGAACCCCAATTCCCTCATGGGCATGGCGACCATCCCGGTGCCGCAGACGGTCAAGCCGGATTTTTGAGGGGAAACGCGGATGCCGGCTTTCAAAGCACATTTCCTCGCAGCCGTTCTCGCAGGGTTCGCCGCGGACGCGGCGGCCGCGCCTGCGGCCCCGCAATTCGCGCCCAATCCTGCCGTCGGCTGGATCGCGCTTGGAACCGAGTTCACCGTGCCCGCCTCAGGGGTGGGGCCGGTGCAGCAGGACCCCAAATTCCCGCGCATCACGAACGAGGATTTTCGCCGCACCGGCCAGCAGCCGACCCTGCCCATGGCGGACTTGGCGAGCCCCATCCTTCAGCCCTGGACCAAGGAGGAATTGCGCAAGCACAACCTGCTGATCCAATCGGGGCGCGGCGGACTCTCCAGGCAGGCGAGCTGCTGGCCCACGGGCGTTCCGGGATTCGATCTTTACGTGATCCATCCGATCTTCTTCGTCCAGGGCGAGAAGGAAGTCCTGATGGTCTGGCAGGGCGACCATCAGGTGCGGCATGTGTATTTGAACCAGCCGCATTCGCCCCATCCAAAGCCGTCCTGGTTCGGGGAATCCGTCGGCCATTATGAGGGCGACACGCTGGTGGTCGATACCATCGGGCTCAACACCAACACTTATGTCGACAATTTCTACACGCCGCATTCGGACAAGCTCCATGTGACCGAACGCTATCGCATGCTCAATGGCGGCAAGAATCTGGAAGCGCGCATCCATGTCGAGGATCCGGGGGCCTTCACCATGCCCTGGGATGCCATGCAGCGTTACCGCCGGGTCGAGCCGGGAGTCGCCGAGAACGATATTCCGGTGACGGAGCTTTCGTCCTCGGCCGTGGCGGGGCCGATCCTGGAGATGAGCTGCGCGGAAAATCCCGGCGCCTATTTCGGCAACGAGTCGATCGCGATTCCGCAAGCCGCGAGAGCGGATTTCTGAGCGTGGCGGAACGCGCGGCACTGGCCGTGGTCGCGGCTCTCGTGTGCAGCGGAGCGGCGCCGGTTGCATCCATTCCCGATTTTTCGTCGCGCGATTTCGGCTGGCTCGCGGACACCGAATTCCTGCCGCCTTCGAGCGGGCCCGGCCCCGTCACCTTCGATCCCGCGCATCCCTATGTCCGCAACAACACGAGCGGACAGCCGACCTTCCGCATCGGCGATCTTTCCAACCCGATCCTGCAGCCCTGGGTGATCGCACGGATGAAAAAGGACAATGACGAGGTGCTCGCAGGCAAGATCGCCTTCACCGCGCGCGCGAGCTGCTGGCCGGCGGGCGTGCCGGGCTTCCTCGTTTTCGGCTGCGGCGCGCGCACGGTCTATGTCGTGCAGACGGCGAAAGAGGTCGTGATGATCAACGAGGGCGACCAGCAGGTGCGGCACATCTATCTCGGCGTGCCGCACTCGGCGCGGCCGAAACCGTCCTGGTATGGCGAATCGGTCGGCCATTACGAAAACGGCGACACGCTGGTCGTCGATACTGTCGGGCTCAACGACAAGAGCTTCATCGACAATTACCGCACGCCGCATTCGGATCGGCTGCATGTCGTCGAGCGCTGGAAACTGGCCGGAGACGGCAAGCGCATCGATGTCGCCATAAGCGTCGACGATCCCGGCGCTTTCACCATGCCATGGTCCGCGCGGCAGGTTTACGAGAGAACCCCGCAGGGCCAGATGACGGAAATGGTCTGCGCCGAGAACAATCCCGATTATTACCATTACGGCATCGCGCCGATGCCCGCGGCGGCAAAACCCGACTTTTGAGCCACCGGCGCCGGCCATCCGGCGCGGGCGCAAGCCAAGGGGCTTTTTCGCGCGTTGTCGGATATGGTCTGCAAACGCAGCCTTAGAGTCGCCCGATGAGCGTTGCCGCGAGTCTCCCGTCCAAACGCCGCTTCGATTCCTGGCGCATCTATTGCCGGCCGCGCGCTCTGACCATGCTGCTGCTCGGCTTCGCCTCGGGCCTGCCCTTCATGCTCACCGGCAACACGCTCTCCTATTGGCTGCGCGATGCCGGGACGTCGTTGACCGCCATCGGATTCATTTCCTGGGTCGGCCTTGCCTATTCGCTCAAACCCTTGTGGGCGCCCATCGTCGACCGCACGGACGCGCCCCTGTTCGGGCGTTTCGGCCGACGGCGCGGCTGGATGTTCGCCTCCCAATCCATGGTCTGTCTCGGCCTCATCGCCATGTCGCTGATCGGACCGGCGGGCGGATTGGCGACGCTTGGGGCCTTCGCGCTTGTCGTCGCATTTGCGTCATCGACTCAGGACATTGTCATCGACGCATGGCGAATCGAAGTCGCAGAGAACGGCAACGAACTGGGCGTCCTGTCCTCGGCGGCGCAGCTTGGTTATCGCGCGGCGCTGCTGGTGACCGAAGCGCTCATCCTCATCGCCGCCAATCATCTGGGCTGGCCGATCTCCTATGGTCTGATGGCCGCGCTGATGGGCGTGGGCTTCTTCGCCACCTGGAAAGCGACGGAGCCGCTGCGCGCAGACGAAATGATGGACGAAATGCAGCGCGCCCTGCCGCTCTCCAGCGTTCGCGGTTTTGCCGACGCGGTGATCGGCCCGTTCGTCAGCTTCTTCCGCACGCATCGCTGGCTTGGCCTGCTGATGCTCGCGGTGATCAGCCTGTATCAGATTCCGAATTTCGTTTCGGGCCCGATGGCGAACACGTTCTATCACGACGTGGGGTTGTCCAAGGATGCGGTCGGCAGCATCCGCGCATCCGTCGGACTGATGTCGTCGCTTCTCGGCATCGCGGCGGGCGGGCTGTGCGCCGCGCGCTTCGGCTATTTGCGCACGCTCGTCATCGGCATCCTGATGGAATCAATCGCGGTTGCAGCTTACGTTCCGCTCGCCTATTCCGGCGGCGATTTGACGATTTTCGCGGCGATCATGGCTGTGGACAGTTTCGGGCTTTCCTTCGCCGGCGTTGCGCTCGTCACCTATATGTCGAGTCTTACCAGCCTCGGTTACACCGCGACGCAATATGCGCTCCTGTCGGCGACCTACGCCTATTTCGGGAAAATCCTGAAAGGCTTTTCCGGGGAAACCGTGGACGCGCTTTCCCGCGGCCGCAATCTGATGGACGCCTATGCGATCTTTTTCGCAGGCGCGGCAGCCATTGCGCTGCCGGCGTTGATACTCTGCCTTTTCCTTGTGCAAGCTCACCGGCCGGGCAGCAGCGCGACATCGCACAAATGAGCTTGAACACTGCCAGTAAAGTGACTGGGCGCGGACTTGGCCTGCGTGATACAGTCAATATGGATAGGGGTTTGATGGGGGCATATCGGCTGGCCTGTATGATGCTTGCGTGCAAGCATGTTTTAGGCTCCCTTACCCGCAGGAGAACGATATGGGGCCTGCGCGCCGCGTAAGATTTCGCTTCGGGATGGCCCGGCGCCGATTGAGCGTTGCGCTGACCCGCCGGCGCATACAGTTCGGGCGGCGGCTGATGGCGGCGGCCTGGGGTGTGCAGCAGGAGACGCCGCCGGCGCTCGTTCCCGTACCCGAACAATTGCCGTCCGTCCGACGCGAATATTCCTGGCCGGTGCTGGCTGCGTTCGGTTCGCTCGAAGTGCGCATCGCCGAAACCGAACACGAAATCGAAGCAGCCCAGAGGCTGCGCTATCGCGTCTTCTATGAAGAAATGGGCGCCATCCCGACACTTCGGATGCGCGCGCAGCGGCGCGACTTCGACCGCTATGACAAATTCTGCGACCACATGCTGGTGATCGACCGCGAGGTCAAGGATGCCGCCGGCGAACCCGTTGTGGTCGGCTGCTACCGGCTGTTGCGCGGCGAAGTTGCCGCCCGTAACGGCGGTTACTACACCTCGGCGGAATACGATCTCACCTCCATGTTCGCAGGCAATCCGCCGGGCACGCGCTATCTCGAACTCGGCCGCTCCTGCGTGATCAAGAGCTATCGCGCCAAGGCCATCACCATGCAGCTTTTGTGGCGCGGCATCGTGCATTATCTCGAACGTTATTCGATCGATGTGATGTTCGGCTGCGGTTCGCTGCCCGGCACCGATCCCGAGGCGCTGAAACTGCCGCTCTCCTATCTCCATCATTTCCACCGCACCCCCGAAGGCCAGCGCGTTTCCGCGCGGCCCGAGCGCTACGTCGCCATGGACCTGATGGCGAAAGAGAAGATCGACCCCAAGGAGGCGCTGCGCGCGCTGCCGCCGCTGGTCAAGGGTTATGTGCGCGCGGGCAGCTTCATCGGCGAAGGCGCGGTGATCGACCGCCAGTTCGGCACCACCGACGTGCTGATCTATTTCCCGGTCGCGCGCATCGACCCGCGCTGGCTTACCCGCTTCGGACGCGCCTGACCGCCGAAAAGTAAACCCTCATGCTGAGCTTGGCGAAGCATGAGCCTGTCGAAGCATGAGCTTATTTCCGCCGGCCGGAAAAGGTGAACCAGGCGACGCCGCCGATCACCAGCAGCGTTCCGAGCACGCCCGTCATGGTCAAGCGCTCACCCAGAATAATGGCGGCGAGAACGATCGTCGAAACCGGACTCAACACGCCGATGGTGGCGTTGGCCTGGGCCGAAATCCGGTGCAGCGCCGCGCTCATGAAGAAAGTGGGCAGGACAGTAGCGCCGATGGCGACCAGCAGGGAATAGAACAGCAACGGCCCGGTGACCAAGAGTTCGCGACCGCTGTGATGGGCGAAGAACTGGATGAACGCGGCGATGGATGCGCCCGTCATGCCGATGCAGGTGAAGAGTTTCGGCCCCATCTCGTCGATGGCGTTCTTGGCGAGCAATTGGTAGAGCGCGAACGCAATGGCCGCGGCCAGCACCCACGCCGCGCCGATGGCGATGCCCTGGCCTTCAAGCGAAAAATTCTCCCCGAAGATGAGCGCGAGCCCCGCATAGGAAACGCCGAGCGCGATCAGCGCGCGCGCCGTCACCGGCTGGCGGAAGAACATCGCGCCGAAAATCACCACGAACATCGGATAGGTGAGCAGGATCAGCCGCTCGAACTGCGCGGAGATGTATTGCAGACCCAGAAAATCGGTGTAGCTCGCAACCCACATGCCGAGCGCGCCGATCAGCGCCGCCTTCACCGTGAGGGACAAGGACGGAATGGCGGCGAGCTTGTGCCGTCTTCCGCTGACCGCATGAAATCCGATGACGAGATAGAAGGGCAGCGAGAATCCCATGCGCAGCGCCAGCAGCGTTTCGGGATCGACCGAGAGCCCATAGGCGAGCTTCACGATCACCGCCTTGATGGAGAACAGGATCGCACCTGTCGCGGCCAGCAGATAACCGATGGAATCGTGTCGCCGGGCGTCGGCTGCCGGAACCGCGATTCCGGGTTCTGCCAGCACGGCGTCGGATTCGATGCGTTCGGCCTTGTTCATTTCGCGAGCGCGCGGGGATGTGCCGCATCATAGACCGCCATCACGCGCGCGCCTTCCACCTCGGTATATTTTTGCGTTGTCGACAGCGAGGCGTGGCCCAGCAATTCCTGCACGGCGCGTAAGTCTCCGCCGTTCTGCAACAGATGCGTCGCGAAGGAATGGCGCAGCGCGTGCGGTGTCGCGCTTGCCGGCAGTCCGAGCCGCCCGCGCAGATTCTGCATAAGGCTTTGGGCCTCGCGCGGGCTCATCGGCTTGCCGCGCCGCGACAGGAACAAGGGAGCGCTGCGCCCATGCTCGAAGGGACAGGCACCGGCATACCGGTCCACCGCCTCGCGCACGGCCGCGATCACGGGGACGGCGCGCTCCTTGCTGCCCTTGCCCAGGATGACGACTGTCTCGCCCAACGGGGCATCGCCGCGCTTCAGACTCAGCGCCTCGGAAATGCGCAGGCCCGTGCCGTAGAGCAGCGTGATCAGCGCCGCGTTGCGCGCGGCGATCCAGGGTTCCTCTTCCTGCCCGGCTTCGTCGATGGTCCGCGCTGCATCCCGCTCGCTCAACGGCCGCGGCAGCGTGCGCGGCAGCTTCGGGCTCTTGACCGCTCGCAAGGCGGCACCCTCGGCCAGGTTCTCCCGTTCGAGATAGCGGTAGAACGAGCGCAGCGCGGCGAGCGCCCGCTGGATGCCGCGAGCGCCAAGCCCCTCGGCCCGCCGCGCCGTCAGGAACGCCCGCACATCGCCCACGCGCAAATCGCGGAGCGTCGCCAATGTCACCTGAGCCCCCCGATGCTGCGTCAGGAAGCCCATAAACCGCGCCGAGTCGTCGTCATAGGCTCGGAGCGTATGCGGGCTCATGCGCCGTTCATGGGCGAGGCTCGCAAGCCACGCGCGCTTCAGCTCGCCGACGTTCTCCGCCATTACAAAATCGTCTGGCCGGTTTTCTTCCAGTCCTCGAGGAAGGCGGCCAAGCCCTTGTCGGTCAGCGGGTGCTGGATCAATTGGCGGAAGATCGCAGGCGGCATGGTGGCGACATCCGCGCCGGCCATCGCCACATCGCGCACATGGGTCGGATGCCGGATCGAGGCCGCCAGAATCTCCGTGGCAAAGCCGTAATTGTCGTAGATCAGCCTTATCTCGCGGATCAGCGCCACGCCCTCATGGCCGGCATCGTCGAGCCGCCCGATGAAGGGCGAGATGAATGTCGCCCCCGCCTTGGCCGCCAGCAGCGCCTGATTGGGCGAGAAGCAGAGCGTCACATTCACCGTATGCCCGTCCGAAGTCAGCGCCTTGCACGCCTTCAGCCCGTCCCAGGTCAGCGGCACCTTGATGGTGATATTGCCGGCGACTTTGGCGAGCTTCTTGCCTTCCGAAATCATGGCGGCGGTTTCGACCGCCGTGACTTCCGCGCTGACGGAACCGGGCACCATTTCGCAGATCGCGCGCAAGGCGTCGAACAGGTTCTGCCCCGTCTTGGCGGCGAGCGAAGGGTTCGTCGTGACCCCATCCACGAGGCCGGTTGCGGCGAGGGCGGCGATTTCCTTGGGATCCGCGCTGTCGATGAAAAGTTTCATGGGCCTACCCTGCTTGACCGGTTCGGTACGAGGGCCAAACTAGCCCGTTCATGGGTAGGGATGAAGGGAAACGCGTGCCGGCTCAAGCCTCGATTGTCGCGGCACCCGTTACGGCCCCTCGCGCCGGCGTGCTTCTGCCGGTGCCTTTGGCGCAAGCCTATGATTATGCGCTGCCCGGTGGCGTGATACCGAAACGCGGCATGCTGGTGCGCGCGCGGCTCGGCGGGCGCGAGCTGGTGGGCGTCGTCTGGGGCAGCGCCGAAGGCGGGATTGCCGACGCGAAGCTGCGTCTCGCCGAACCAATCGACGGTTACCGCCTGCCGCCCGTTTTGTGTGATTTCATCGATTGGGTGGCGCGCTACACGCTGTCGCCGGTGGGCGCGGTTCTGGCGCTCGGCTTGCGCGTCAGGGCTGCATTCGACCCGGAAATGGGGCGCAAGGGGCTCATCCTCGGGCCCGGCGCGCCGCCGCGGGCGACGCCCGCGCGCGAACGCGTGCTCGCGCTGATGGCCGATGGACTGGCGCGGGGGCTGTCGGAAATCACCGACCTTGCAGGCGTGACGCCCGGCGTGGTGAAGGGCCTCGCCGATATGGGGGCGCTGACATGGCTGGCGCTGCCGGAATTCGCAGCCTACCCCGAACCCGACGCGACCTTCGATGCAGTCAAGCTCAGTCCGGATCAGTTGCGCGCCGCCGAACATATGCGCGACGCGGTGCGCAAGCGCGAATTCTCGGTGGCGCTGCTCGATGGCGTCACGGGTTCGGGCAAGACGGAGGCCTATTTCGAAGCCGTGGCCGAAGCGCTCTCCGAAGGGCGTCAGGCCCTGATCCTGCTGCCCGAGATTGCGCTGACGGTGCAATTCCTCGACCGTTTCGCCGCGCGCTTCGGGTGCCGTCCGGTGGAATGGCATTCCGATCTCACCTTGCGCGAGCGCAAGCGCGCCTATCGCGCGGTGATGAGCGGCGAAGCACATGTGGTGGTGGGCGCGCGCTCGGCGCTGTTCCTGCCCTTCGCGCGTCTCGGCCTCATTATTGTCGATGAAGAGCATGAGCACGCCTACAAACAGGAAGAGGGCGTCATCTATCACGCCCGCGACATGGCGGTGGTGCGGGCGCGGCTGGAGAACTGCCCAGTGGTGCTTGCCTCGGCGACGCCATCGCTCGAAACCTATGTCAACGCCAAGACCGGCCGCTACGAATGGCTGAAACTCGCGCACCGGCATGGCGCCGCCGAAATGCCGGAGGTGCGCCTGATCGATATGCGCATCGAGCATGGCGAGCCGGGGCAATATTTGTCGCCGCCCTTGCGCGCCGCATTGGCCGCGACATTGGGCGCGGGCGAGCAGGCGCTGTTGTTCCTGAACCGGCGCGGCTATGCCCCGCTGACGCTTTGTACCGTATGCGGACGAAAGGAGACCTGCCGCAATTGCTCGGCCTGGATGGTGGAGCACCGCTCCCGCAAGCGGCTCATCTGCCATCATTGCGCCTACGAGACCGCTATCCCCGCGGCTTGCGCCCAATGCGGCGCGGAGCATTCCTATGTCGCCTGCGGACCCGGCGTGGAGCGCGTCGAGGAAGAATTCCGCGCCGCTTTCCCCGATGCGCGCGTGGCGATCGCGTCCAGCGATACGTTGCTCGGTCCCGCCGAGACGCAAGCCGTCATCCGGGCTTTTTCCAAGGGCGAGATCGACGTCATCATCGGCACGCAGATCGTCGCCAAGGGCCATCATTTCCCGCAACTGACGCTCGCCGGCATCGTGGATGCGGATCTCGGCGGCGGCGCGGGCGATCCGCGCGCGGCCGAACGCAGTTTCCAGATGCTGCATCAGGTGGCGGGCCGTTCGGGCCGCGGCGACCGGCCGGGGCTGGTTTACATTCAGACGCGCAATCCCGACGATCCGGTGATGCGGGCGCTTGCGTCTCACGCGCGCGACGATTTCCTGGACGAGGAGATGCGGTTGCGCGAGCGCGGCGGCATTCCGCCGTTCGGACGGTTGGCATCCCTGATCCTGGCAGGTGAAGACGCTGCGCGGGTGCGCGAGTTGGGCCGCGAGCTGGCGCTTGCGGCCCCGAAAGCGCGGGGGGTTTCGGTGTGGGGACCGGCGCCCGCGTTCTATCAGGTGCTGCGCGGACGCACGCGCGAACGGCTTCTGGTACAGGCTGAGAAGAACGTCGACGTGCAGTCTTATCTGCGGACCTGGCTCGCCGAGGTGAAAATCCCCTCCTCCATCCGGCTCACCATCGACATCGACCCCATCAGCTTTTTCTAAACGCTCCTCACCCTGAGCTTGTCGAAGGGTGACCTTGTGAAGGATGACCAGGCCATGGTGAGTTGGGGTGGGGATGGAAGACGGTCACGCGTAAGCCCCTCATCCTTCGACAGGCTCAGGATGAGGAGGCCTTACTGAAACTCGCGCACGTCGGTGAGGTGGCCGGCGATGGCCGCCGCCGCCGCCATGGCGGGGCTCATCAGATGGGTCCGCCCGCCGCGGCCCTGACGGCCTTCGAAATTGCGGTTGGAGGTCGACGCGCAGCGCTCGCCCGGCTCCAGCCGGTCGGCGTTCATGGCGAGGCACATCGAACATCCTGCCTCGCGCCATTCAAACCCGGCTTTGAGGAAAATCTCGTCCAGCCCTTCGGATTCCGCCTGTTCCTTCACCAACCCCGAACCGGGCACCACCATGGCGCCGACATGGGGCGCAACCTTCCGCCCCTTCGCCAATTCGTGCTGCACGATCTTCGCCGCCTCGCGCAAATCCTCGATGCGGCCATTGGTGCAGGAGCCGATGAAGGCGCGGTCGATCTTCACCTCGGCCAAAGGCGTGCCGGGTTTCAAATCCATATAGGCAAGCGCGCGCAGCATGCCTTCGCGCTTGCCCGAATCGCTTTCCGATGCGGGATCGGGCACGCGTCCCGTGATGGGCAGCGCCTGCTCCGGGCTCGTGCCCCATGTCACCATGGGCACGATGTCGCTCGCATCGATCGTCACTTCGGCGTCGAAATGCGCGCCTTCGTCCGATTTCAGCGTGCGCCAGTATTTCACGGCCTGCTCCCAGGCCCCGGCCTTGGGGGTGCGCGGCCGGCCGCGCAAATAGTCGAACGTGGTCTCGTCGGCTGCAATGAGGCCGCCGCGGGCGCCCGCCTCGATCGACATGTTGCAGACCGTCATGCGCCCTTCCATGGAGAGCGCGCGGATCGCTTCGCCCGCATATTCGATGACGTAACCCGTGCCGCCGGCCGTCCCGATCTTGGCGATGATGGCGAGGATGATGTCCTTTGCGGTCACGCCGATGGGGAGCTTCCCGGTCACGTTCACCCGCATGTTCTTCGAGCGCGTCGCCTGGAGCGTCTGGGTTGCCAGCACATGCTCGACCTCCGACGTGCCGATGCCGAAAGCGAGCGAGCCGAAGGCGCCATGGGTCGCGGTGTGGGAATCGCCGCACACGATGGTGAGACCGGGGAGCGTCCAGCCCTGCTCGGGACCGATGATGTGCACGATGCCCTGACGGATGTCGTTCATGCCGAAGAATTCGATGCCGAACTCGCGCGCGTTGCGCTCCAGCGTCGCCACGCTGTTCGCCGAATCGGGATCGGTGATGCCCTTCTTGCGGTCGGTGGTCGGGACGTTGTGGTCGGCGACCGCGAGCGCCAATTCCGGCCGGCGCGCCTTGCGCCCGGTTTCCCGCAGGCCCTCGAAGGCCTGGGCGCTCGTGACCTCATGCACCAGATGCCGGTCGATATAGATCACGCTCGCCTCGCCGGGTGCCTCGTGGACGAGGTGGGCATCCCAGATCTTGTCGTAGAGCGTCTTGGGGGCGTGGCTGTTCATGGGTCTGTCCTGGAGCAATAGATGGGGTGCCGTATCAACATCAAAAGGGGCATGCGGCTCAAGCGTTTTTGGCGAAGCTGCGCCGCCAAGCCGGGGTCATTTGCCGAAATAGAGCACGATGAGGATGATGATGATCGCGATCAGCTGCGCCAGCACGCGCAGCCGCATCAGCCTGTTCGACCAATTGCGCGAGGTTTCGCCCCCCACCCACAGCGTATACAGGCCCGCAAGCAGAATGAGGGCCACCACCGCAACCGCAACGCCCACGAGAAATTTACCCGTCATCGGCGCAATCTTCTCCTTAAGCGGAAGCACCGGCTGGACTATAAGGGCCCGATGCGGGCTTATACCAACGAGCCTCAGGAATGCCCCAATTCGGGGTGCAACCAAAGCGCCGGTTGGACGCTAGAAATCCCGATGCAATCTATGGCTCTCACAGGGAGGACGCCATGCCCAACATGAAATCCCAGCGCGGAACCGCG
The DNA here is from genome assembly GCA_964494505.1 of uncultured Bordetella sp. Taxonomy (GTDB): domain Bacteria; phylum Pseudomonadota; class Alphaproteobacteria; order Micropepsales; family Micropepsaceae; genus CAIYRG01. The sequence continues at coordinate 76,254 of CAZBRO010000021.1, read as the reverse complement.
CACGGTTCGGGGGCCCTCTGGGCCGCAGCCCTCTCGCTTTCGATATTGGGCGGTTCGATCGCGGCTTTCGCGCAGGAGACCCTGCCGCTGCCGACGCCCGGGACCAATCCGGCTCCGGCAGCGACGCCCGCGCCGGGCGGCGACAACGCGGCGCGCGCCCGCGCGGCTGCGCTTGCGGCCAAGGCGAACATCGACATTACCGAGGCGTGGACGCGGGCGAGCGGCAATGCCACCACCGCGCCGGTCTATTTCCACATCGTCAGCGCCAAGGACGCCGATAAGCTTGTCGGCGTCGAAGTTTCGGCCGCCGACAAGGCCGAGCTGCGCGATGAGGCCGGCAAACCCATGCCGATGCCGCAAATCGACGTTCCGCCGGGAGGCACGCTGAATTTCGCGCCGGGAAGCCGCTATCTCAATCTGGTCGGCCTGAAGGCCCCCTTGAAGGAAGGCGACAGCTTCCTGGTCACGTTCAAGTTCGACAAGGCCGGCACGTCGAGCACGGCCGTGAAGGTTCTGGGTGCTGGCGCGACCGCCATGCCGCCCGCGACCACCGCACGCAAGGGCGATACAACCGCAGGGGTCAGCCAGCGCTAAGCTAGGTTACGGCGCACCAGGTTTCGCGCCGCTCGCCGTGATAGGGCCGCGCCAACCCTGAGGCCAGCAATGCGGTCGCGATGTCGCCCCGCGAATCGGTCACTTTGGCCCGCACCCGGCCGCCATATTTGTCGTAGACGACCCCTGTGAGTTTGACCGAAGCGCCGTCCAGCCGCCGCGCCAGGAACGCACGCGCCGCCAGCGCAAGGCGCTTTTCCTCGGGGCAGCGGGCCTGCATTTCCGGCGCATCCACCCCGTCGATTCGCACCCGGACATTCAGGGTCTGCCCGAGCCAGATCGCCGCCTTTACCTCTATGGTGTCGCCGTCGATGACGCGCTCGACCTTGGCCGCGACAGGTCCTTCGAGCGCCTCGGCGATAACAAATCGCGGCACCGGCGTGAGGTCCGGATCATCGGAGGCGGCTGCGAGCAACAGCAAAGCGCCGGCCAATCCGGGCAGACTCCAGGCACGATGTTCGGACATCGAATCGCAAGAAATTGCAACTTCAAGTTATATTTCTAGTACAAATAAAGAACAAAATCCACTGCCATCATTAAAAATCCGAACAAATGCCCTTGCGTTCCCAGTCGCCATAGCGGGTCGGCTCTGGGCCGCTGGGGCCGCCGATTTCCTTGGGTCCAGGCGCGGTGGCCTTCGCGGCCTCCTCGGCCTTCTTCCGGCGCTCTTCGGCTTCGGCAAGCGCGCGAAGGGCGGCAGGCGGAAGTTCCCGCCTTTCGGGTACAGCTTCAGGTTGTTCTTGCGTATCGTCCGTCATCGCCGTCTATCTTTTCGACAAAGCCGCCAGTCCCTACATAGACAGCCGAGGCGCGCGCCAAAAGAGGCCGCGCGCCGTTCGAGGGTATTTCGATGAACCTGATACGCACCGGCATTCTGATGGCCGCACTCACCGGCCTGTTCCTGGCGATCGGCTATCTGATCGGGGGCGAGGCCGGCATGATGATGGCCTTCCTGTTCGCCGCCGGGACCAATCTTTTCGCCTATTGGAACTCGGACAAAATGGTCCTTTCCATGTACGGCGCGCGCGAGGTGGACGATACGTCCGCCCCCGATCTCGTCCATCTGGTCCGCGTGCTGTCGCGGAACGCGGGCCTCCCGATGCCGCGGGTCTTCATCGCCGAGAACCCGCAGCCGAACGCCTTTGCGACGGGGCGCAGCCCGGAGCACGCCGCGGTCTGCTGCACCACCGGCATCCTGGAGCGGCTGAATCAGGAGGAACTTGCGGGCGTGCTGGCGCATGAACTTTCGCATGTGAAGAACCGCGACACGCTCACCATGACCATCACCGCCACGATGGCGGGGGCGATTTCGATGCTCGCGAACATGGCCTTCTGGTTCGGCGGGGACCGGCGGAACAACCAGTTGGGCGCCATGGGCTCGATCATGATCATGATCCTGGCGCCGTTGGCAGCCGCCCTGGTGCAAATGGCGGTCAGCCGCACGCGCGAATTCGAAGCCGATCGGTCCGGCGCGATGCTTTCGGGCCGGCCCTTGTGGCTCGCCTCCGCGCTGCAGCGGATTTCGACCGCGGCGGAACGCGTCGAGAATGTGGACGCCGAAGCCCACCCGGCCACGGCGCATATGTTCATCATCAATCCGCTGCATGGCGGCAATTTGGGCAATCTCTTCGCCAGCCATCCTTCGACCGAAGAACGCATCGCGCGGCTGAAGGCCATGGCCGCCGAGATGGGTCAGGCTCCCGACCACGGCCCCTGGAGTTGAGCGGCCGAAGCGATTCGCCCCCGCCCGGATTCGCTGCACGGAAGGCAGCGGTGGCCATCCTCTCCGACGTGCTGCGCAAGAAGCGGCCGCTCGATCTTGCGGCCGCCGAGGCGCTGAACGCGGCGCATCTCCCCCCGCGCGATGCCGGCTTCGCGCGCACCATCGCGGCAACCTCCCTGCGCCGGTTCGGGCAACTGGAAGCGCTGATCCGGGACTTCGTGCCCAAAGCGCCGCCGCCGCATAAGGCCGGTCCTACGCTGGAAATCCTGATCGCGGGGGCCTGCGAGCTCCTGTTCCTGGACGTAGCGCCCCACGCGGCGGTGGACGCCGCCAACCGCCTCGCGCAGGCCGATGCCAAGGCGGTGCATTTCAAGGGGCTGATCAACGCCGTCCTCCGCCGCGTGACGCGCGAAGGGGCGGCGGGCGTTGTCGGGCAGGACGCCGCCTTGCTGAACACGCCCGATTGGCTGTGGCCGCGCTGGGTTGAGCGTTACGGCGAAGAGACCGCGCGCGCCATCGCGCTGGCGCATCTTTCGGTGCCGCCGCTCGATTTGACCCTGAAGTCGCTGGACGATCCGTGTACGGATTTGCCCGCCGCGATGCGGCTGGCGCCGGGGCGGCTGAGGCTGACCGAAGCGGGCCGTATCGAGGAGCTTCCCGGATTCCGCGAGGGCCGTTGGTGGGTGCAGGATTTCGCGGCCTCGCTGCCGGTGCTTCTGCTGGGCGATGTCGCCGGGCAACACGCGATCGAGCTTTGCGCCGCGCCGGGCGGCAAGACCGCGCAGCTTGCCGCAGCAGGAGCCCGCGTGACCTCCGTCGATATTTCGTCCGAGCGGCTGTCGCTGGTGCGCGAAAACCTCGCGCGGCTCCATCTTTCCGCCGAACTGGTAGCGGCCGATGCGCGCGATTGGCGTCCGCCCAACCCTGCGCCTTTCGTTCTTTTGGATGCGCCTTGCACGGCGACGGGCACGATCAGGCGCCATCCCGATCTTCCATGGTCGAAAGGGGCCGCCGACATCGGCATCTCCGAAGGTCTGCAATCCGAATTGCTCGATGCCGCGGCCGACATGACCGCCGAAGGGGGAACGCTCGTCTATGCCGTCTGCTCGCTCGAACCCGAAGAGGCCGAAGAGCAGATCGGCTCCTTCCTCCGCAGACGGACGGATTTCGCGCGCGTGGCCGTCACGGCCGGAGAGGCGTTCGATCCCGCCTTCGTTTCACCCGAGGGCGACCTGAAGACACTGCCCTGCTTTTGGGCGGACAAAGGCGGCATGGACGGATTCTTCGCCGCCCGCCTCAAGCGTCATTCCAATCTTCCCAACGCGTAGGCGATGGCCAGATAGATCTTGCCCGTGTCCGCCGTGAGCAGCGTGGAGGCCAGGAACCCGTCCCGGTCGCCCTCGCGCGCCCGGGCCAGGAGCTGCTCGAACTCCGCCATATATCCTTCGGCTGCATCGTGGAAACGCGGGTTCTCCCGATAGAGTTCGGTGATGCGGTTGACCGTTTCGGGGCCGATCGAACCCGCGAGCCGGCGCGCGAATACGCCGCGGTCGCCATCGAGATACCGCCGCCACAGCACGGGATCGGAGGTTTCGCCCGCCAGGTCCTCAAGATCGCCCGCAAGATCGGCGAGAGCCGCCTGCAGCGCCGCAAGACTTGCGACCGCACCGGGCCGCAATCCGGGCTTGCCTCCCGCTTCGGCAGCGGCGAGCACCGCCGAAAGTTCGTATGCGTCCTTCGGGCGCTCGATCTTCGGCTCGGGCCGGCGCCGGGAGCCGGTGAGCCGGCGCGCGAGCCCGCGCAAGCCTTCGGGCTGGGTTTCGGGAATCGGCGGCTCGCCGGGAATCTGCATCGGCTCGGGAGCGGGTCTCCGGCTGCTGCTGCGATTCTGCAGCGTCGTGATGGCGCGCGCCGACATGTCGAGCACTTGTTCGGTTTCGGCGCGGAGCGTCTCGCGCACGCGCTGGGCTTCCTGCTGGGCGATTCCCGGAAGCGCCACCATATGGCGCTCCGCGTCCTCCACCGCCCGTGCCAAGCTTGCGCGCGCCTTCTCGACTTCTTCGGCCACGAGTGCAGCCGCCCGCAGCAGGCGGTCGGATTGGGCCATCGCCTCTCCGACGAAATCGACCGAGCGCTTCTTGGCCGATTCGGTGCTGTCCGCCAGCAGGGCCCCGGCGCTAAGCGTCGACTCCCGCAAGGAATCGACCAGCCGCGCAACATCCGCAATCGCATCCTCGGAGATCTTCTTGATCCGCGCGGCATCGTTGCCGAAGCCCACCGTCAATTGGGTCGAGCGCGATGCGGCGTTGACGAGGGCCGCGTCCAGGCGGCGCAAACCGTGTTCGGCGATCTCGTTCAATTTCTGTGCCTGGCCCGCAAGCGCCGTGCCGGTGCTTGTCATCGCGGCATCGATGCGGGCAAGCCCCGCTCCCGCCGTCTCGTTCACCTGTGCTGCCGATTGGGACAGCGCCCCTGTGGCCCGTTCCACCGCGTCACGCTGGGCCTGCAGCGCGCGCTCCAGGCCTTCGCCTTCTTCTTTCAGCCGCGTGCTCAATTCGCCCATGGCGACACGCTGGCGCTCCTGGCGCGCCAGCACGAACTCGGCGCGTGCGGCCGCAGCTTCTCCGGCGTTCTCGATCTGCTGGGCCTGACGGTCGAGTTCGGTCGCAACCGCTTGCGGCGCATGCACGGCGTTTTCCGCAGCCTGACGGAATTGGGCGACCTGCGAATCCAGCGTCTGGCCCACCGCTTGAAGGGCGCTTCCCGCATCTTCGATCATGAGTTTCAGTTGCGCCGTTCGTCCGGCCAGCGTTTCGGCCGCGCGCGCCGATGCTCCTTCCAATTCGGAAGCCAGGTCTTCGATCCGTTCGCGTTCCGCATTCAGCCGCTGGGCGATGGTTTCGGCCTTCACGCCGGCGCGCGCGCTCGCATCGTTCAACTGCGCGATGCGATCTTCGAGTGCGGTTTCGAGCGCGCGGAAACGGGTGAATGCGGTGTCGAGCCCCGCCGACAGCGCATCGAGCTCGCGCCGCACCGTGCGGCCGACGCGCTGCGCGTTGTCCGCGGCGGTATCGTCGGCCTCCGTCAGCCGGTCGGAAACGAACGCAAGCTGGCGTGCCGTGTCGGACAGCGTCAGCGCCCGGGCGAACGCAAAGCCCGCCCCGATGAACAGCAAAGGCGGCAGGAAAGTCATCGCCACAGCGAACCCTATGAGCTGGGCATCGATCCGCGACGCGCTGTCCTGGCCGAAATACCCCCAGAGATAGGCCATCGCGGCGCCGACCCAGAACAGCGCCATAATCGTCGCGAAGATCAGGATTCCGACGCCGCTGCGGGGCGCTTCCATCCCCGGTCCGGGCCTCGCCTCGCGCGGTTCCTCGATGTGGTGGATCTCAGATTTTGTCCCCGCATCCTTGTCGGGCAGCAAATCGGGCGCCGCTCCCTGTGTCTTTGCGGAGTCCGGATTGTCCCCGGAAATGTGGGCGCGCAAATTTGCCATCGGTCCGATCCCGTTGCCGCGAGCCGGGCGAGCCCGGCCCGATTGCTGCGTGCGCTTCTTTTAAGGAGAAAGCGTGAACGATTTCCTCGACGGCATTGAACAGGAGTTCTATCGTCGAGCGCAATCGAAAATGCTTGGCGCGCGCGGGCGGGGGCAATGGGCGAAAGCACCGACGGAAACGGCAGCACTGCCGAAGCGGCCGCCGCCGAATTTTCCTCCGTAGGCGGACGGCCCAATCCGGCACAGCGCCGTTATCTCAAACGCGGGCTTACCCAGGCCGGCGGCAAGCTGCCGCTGTTCGACGAGCACGGCCAGCATGTGCATCCCGCCTTGGTCAAGGCTTGCATCGCTCATGGCTGGGCCGAGCCCTGGTTCGGCAACCCGATGAAGCCCGATTGGCTGATCTGCAAGCTGACGGCAGCGGGACGCCGTGTGCTGGGCGAGCCGGAGGAAGAGGGGCGTTAAGCCTGCATCCAGAATTGTCCGGCCATGATAGGCACCATGACCGAGCCCGGCCGCGCGATAGACCTCGACCATCTCGACCGCTACACCGGCGGGGACCCCGCCCTGAACGCCGAGATTCTGCGTCTGTTCGAGGGCCAGGCCAGCGAGATGTTGGGACGGCTCGAAGCCCTCGGCGCGGGGCCGGCCGATGCCAAGCTTTGGCGCGAGATCACCCATACGCTCAAAGGGGCTTCGCGCGGAATCGGCGCGTTTGCGCTTGGCGATGCGGCAGCCGAGGCGGAACAGGCTGCGGCCGACCGGACTGCCGCCGTCGCGGCTTTGGAGCGGTTGAAGCGGCAATCGGCCGCCGTCACGGCCTTTATCGCCGAAATCCTGAACCAGCCGGCCTGAACTCCCTTTCGTCCGTTCATATTGCCGATTGCGGCCCGGTTCTTTTTTACATATAACTGCGCTACTTTCTTTTTTCTCACAGTAAATGTCTGTAAAATGAACGATATGAGCACGATTTCTGAGGCCGGAACGGCTGCAGTCGAAACCGATGTGGTGATCATTGGCGCGGGGCCGGTTGGCCTGTTCGCGGTGTTCGAGCTGGGGCTCCTCGACCTCAAATGCCATCTGGTCGACATCCTCGACCGGGCGGGCGGCCAGTGCACCGAGCTCTATCCGGAAAAGCCGATCTACGACATTCCCGGTATTCCCATCGTCACCGGCCAGGAACTGACCGAGCGGCTGATGGAGCAGATCAAGCCGTTCCACGCCAATTTCCATTTCGGCGAGATGGCGAGCGGGCTTGTCCGGCTTCCCGACGGGCGGTGGGAGCTTACCACCGATGCCGGCACAATCTTGCGCGCGCCCGTGCTGGTGATTGCGGCCGGCGGCGGCAGCTTCGTGCCCAAGCGCCCGCCCGTCCCGGGCATCGAAGCCTATGAGGGAAAATCGGTCTTCTATGCCGTGCGCCGGATCGAGCAGTTCCGGGGCAAGGATGTGCTGATCGCCGGCGGCGGAGATTCGGCGCTCGATTGGACCCTCAATCTGGCCCCGGTGGCGCGGCGGCTGACGCTGGTGCATCACCGCGACGGCTTCCGCGCTGCGGCCCACAGCGTCAACCGCATGCGCGAGCTTCAGGCCGAGGGAAAAATCGACTTCCAGGTCGCAAGCGTGAAGGCGCTGCACGGCACGAATGGCGCGCTCGAAGCGGTGACGCTTCAGAGTCCCGACAAGAAGGAGTGGCGGCACGAGGCCAACGCCTTCCTTCCCTTCTTCGGGCTCACCATCAAGCTCGGGCCGATCGCCGATTTCGGGCTGAACCTGCACGAGAACCTGATTCCCGTGGACACCGCGAAATTCGAAAGCTCGACGCCCGGCATTTTCGCCATCGGCGACATCAATGCCTATCCCGGCAAGCTGAAGCTGATCCTGTCGGGCTTCCACGAGGCGGCGCTGATGGCGCAGGCGGCATTCCACATCGTCAAGCCCAACGAGAAGCTGCGTTTCCAGTACACGACCTCCTCCTCGTCCTTGCAGAAGAAGCTTGGCGTGGCATAACGCACGCTTGCCTCTTCCTTCGACAAGCTCAGGATGAGGCATGTTCCCACCACTCCTCATGCTGAGCCAGTCGAAGCATGAGTTCGCGGCACAAAGCCCATGAAGATCATCGCTATCGACCGCAACGGCGTGGAGCATATCGTCGAAGGCCATGACGGCTGGACGGTGATGGAGGCGCTGCGCGACGCGGGGCTTCCCATCAGGGCCGAATGCGGCGGGGCCTGCGCTTGCGCCACCTGCCACGTCTATGTCGAGGATGGCTGGTACGAGAAGCTGAAGCCGCCTTCGCCGGAAGAGACCGATATGCTCGACATGGCGCTCGCCGTCGAACCCAACTCGCGGCTTTCCTGCCAGCTCCCGGTCAACGCCACGACGGATGGGATCAAGGTCACGCTCGCGCCGGAATAACCGGTCTGTCTCTGCTGAAAACGGGAAGGTGAGGGTCGATCCGCCGCTTGACCATGGGTTAATACGTTCGTTATAACAGTCTCGTTATAACGTCTGTATAAACGGAGACGCCAATGAGCATCCAGCTCAAGGTAACGCAGATCGGCAATTCGCTGGGCGTGATCCTGCCGAAAGAGGCGCTCGCGACATTGAAAGTGGAGAAGGGCGACACGTTGATCCTGACGGATGCCCCTGACGGATTCCGAATCACGGCAAACGACCCTGCGTTCGAGGAACGCATGGAAATCGCACGCAAGATCATGAAGAAGCGGCGGAATGCTTTGCGTGAGCTGGCGAAGTGAACGAATGGGTCTGGGTCGAAACCCGAGACGTCCTTGCCATTCATGAAATGCAATTGAGCGAGCATGGAGGGGCCGACGGCATTCGGGACCGAGGCTTGCTCGAATCGGCACTCGCGCGGCCGCAAAATCTCGCAGCCTATGGCGATCCCGACGTCGCGGCCCTGGCTGCCGCCTATACGTTCGGCATCGCCGGGAATCACCCCTTCGTCGATGGCAACAAGCGTGCAGCGCTGGTTGTGCTCGAATTCTTCCTGGCACTGAACAGGCACGCCCTTGCCGCCGACGACGTGCAATGCGTCCTCACCATTCTTGCTCTTGCGGATGGCAGCTTGCCCGAAGCCGACCTTGCAGAATGGATCCGGCGGAACATTGCCGTTGAACCATCAGGATAGCGCCTGAGATTAATTATCGTATTGCGATAATGTGCTACAGTTCCATCTCCGCACCATGGGAGGGACGTATGGGAGCATCGAAGGGTCTCAGCAGAACAAGCCGAATTCTGGCCGGGATTGCGATTTTCGGGGCCGTCATTTGGCCGGCGCTGGTCTTGGCAGAATTCCTGACTCCCGACGCTATGCGCGCCAATGGCTTCACGTCGGATATTGAAGCGCTGCAACTCCTGAGCAGTGCGGTCCCGCTGAACGACCGGCTGCTGGCTCTTGCATGTTACGCGGTGCCGACTGCAATGGCGGTGTGGGGACTGGTTTCGCTCGCACGGCTGTTTCGGTCTTTTGCGGGTAGGGACGTGTTCTCCGGCGCGACGCTCACCGCGCTCCATCGGATCGCCATCGCGCTGGCGCTGAATGTCCTCACGAGCTTCGTCGCGCAAATACCCATCTCCCATTTCCTTACGCGCGATTATCCGGGCCATCATGGCGCGCTCGGATTTGGCATCGCCGATTTCGTGCTCTTGTTCGTTGCAGGCGCGACCTACGTCATGGCGCGGATCATGGCCGAGGCGAAGCGTGTCGCCGAAGAGAACGCGAGCATCGTGTGATGGCGATCGTGGTCAATCTCGACGTGATGCTGGCCAAGCGCAAAATGCGCTCGAAGCAATTGGCCGAATATGTCGGAATCACCGAAGCGAATCTTTCCCTTCTGAAATCGGGCAAGGTGAAGGGCATCCGTTTTGAGACGCTGGAGAAGATCTGCGCTGTCCTTCGATGCCAGCCGGGCGACATTCTGGAATATCGCCTCGTGGGCGAGGGAAAGGATTCAGGCCTGGCCGTTCAAATCGAAGCCGGGCGGGAGATCATGGATGAGCACCAGGGCGTGATGGTGGCTTTGGCAAAGGCGTAAGCCCCATCACCGTCATGCCGGTGTCATCGCGAATCACTTATGCTGACCCAGGGGTTGGCGGGACCGCGCCATTATGGCTATGTTCCGTCGGGTTTGAGGTTTCAGCGCCTAACAAAGGAGCAAGACCTTCAGTACGGATATCGTGTCGTGCTAGCCGCCGAGCGGGTCCCCGACAACTGCCCGGCCCTCGTGCTCAACGCGGATTACCGCCCGCTGAGCTATTTTCCGCTATCGCTCTGGTCCTGGCAGGACACCATCAAAGCGGTGTTCCTGGACCGCGTGAACATCGTGGCCGAATATGAACGCACCGTGCGCTCGGCCAATTTCCAGATGCGGCTGCCTTCGGTGGTTTCGCTCAAGACCTATGTGAAGCCGACGCGCAACCCGGCCTTCACGCGGTTCAATGTTTTCCTGCGCGACCGTTTCCAGTGCCAATATTGCGGCTGCAAGGACGACCTGACCTTTGACCACGTCATTCCGCGTTCGCGCGGCGGACGCACCACCTGGGACAACGTGGTGGCGGCCTGTGCCGGCTGCAATCTGATGAAGGGTGGGCAGCTGCCGCATCGGGCCGGCATGCATCCCCGCATCGCCCCGCACAAGCCGACCGTCGCCGAGTTGCAGAACAACGGCCGCATGTTCCCGCCCAATTATCTGCACCAGTCCTGGGCGGACTATCTCTACTGGGACATCGTGCTGGAGCCTTGACGGGCTTTGGCCGGCCTTTTCATCGCATAGACCGGCGGCGCATCGGCGCGTGCCCTTATCTCGCGCATCACCGTGAAGCCCGCGCGCGCATAGAGTTTCAGATTCCGCGGATTGGAATTTTCGAGATAGGCGCTGCGTCCCGCTGCATCGGTGCGGCCGAGCGTCTGGCTGAGCAGCGCCGAGCCCAGGCCCATGCCCTGCATGCGCGGGCTGACCCCGATGAAAGCGAGATAGAAATAGGGTGCGTCCGGATGAGCCTGCTCCATGGCCGCTGCCATGGCCGCCCCCCGCGGCAGCCTCTTGAGCCCCGTGAGCCGCAAAATTGCCGGCAGCATGCGGATCTCATCGACCCACCCCGCCGGCCCCTGAGCATAAGGCGGAATCCAGGCCGCCGCGCCGTGACCATCGGCCGTGATCCAGGTTTCGCCATGGGGTAGCGTGCGGGTCTCCACGATCCAGCCAAAGAAGCGCTGCAGCGCGGGCTGCCGTCCGCGCCCGGCACGCGCGAGCCAATCGAATACCGGATCGCGCGCGAAGGCGGCCGCGAACAGCCGCGCGATGCGGGGCACATCGGCGGGCGTGGCGCGCCGGATCGGCGCCTGAAGGTGCGCGTTCATAGCCGCTCCGACAAAGCGATGGCGACGCGGCAGGAGAATCGGATCGCCGCCGACAACAACCCATAAGCGGGCGCTTCCGTTGCGCCGCGTTCGAGTGCTTCGGTGCGATGGGCGCTTTCGTCGGCGCGGAATTCGGCGATCGCGTCCTTCAACGCCGGCTCCTGCGTGCCAAGGCGCTCCATCTGCCTGGAGTAGTGCTCGTCGATCACGTCTTCGACCGCCACCGTGCAAGCCATGGCCGCCTTTTGGCCGAGGAGGGCCGTTGCCGCACCCAGCGCAAATCCCGCCGCATGCCAGACCGGCTCCAGCGCGGTCGGGCGCAACCCCTTGTCCTTGATCATGCGGTCGAAGACATCGAAATGGGTTTGCTCCTGCGCCCGCATGGCGCGGATGGCTTCGACATCGTCATCGGCGCGGGAAAGCCGCGACAGCACCGCGAGCTGGCCCTGATAGATGCGCAGGGCCCCGAATTCACCGGCATGATCCACCCGGATCATCGCTTCGATGTCGCCGGATTCGGGTTTTTGCGTCCCGGGAAGGGCTGGGCGATTTCCGCGCGCGGCCGTCATGAGGTCTCCCTAGGCCCGCGCCCGCTTGAGCATGAGATAGGCGAGTGCCGCGGCCCCCAGCGAGAACACCGCGTTGTATCCGGCGAGCGAAATCCCAAGCAGGCGCCATTGCGCTTCGTCGCAGCGCACGATCTGTAGCGGCTTGAAATCGTCGCGTCCGGGGACATAACCGATGCCTGTGCATTCCGACGGTCCGGGCCACAGTTTCCATTCCACGCCGGCGTGAAAAACCCCGATCGCCCCGGAAATGACGAGCCCGAGAATGGCGAGGATGGCAAGCGCGCGCGCCAATTCGGCAGGCAATACGCGCCGGGCGACAAGCCACCCGCCGATCAGGCCGAAAAGGACCGCCGCGCCGTGCGGCCAGCGCTGCCAGATGCACATCTCGCAAGGGGCCAATCCGCCCAAATATTGGGAGCCGAAAGCACCCAAAAGCAGGGCCGCACTGACGCTTCCCGCGAAGAGCGCGGGGGCCGCATCGGAAATGCCAGCCAAAGCCTGGCCCTTGCTGGTGCTGATGCTCATAGGATCATTCTGATCTTTCTCGCGCCTCTATGCCAGGGGCCTGAAACGGGCGCAATTTCGGGTTTTTATCGAACATCGTTCGAAATTAAGAACGACGTTTCCAAAATTTCGAAAAGCTGAGGAATTCCGCTGTTTTTTCAATCGCCTAAGAAACTTCGCCGCAACCCGAATTTTGCCCTTGTGCGCGCCGGAGGGCACCCCTTTAATGGCGTCCGGCGAGACGATTGGCGCCGGTTCTCCGGCGGTTCGAATCGCAGTTCATACATGGGCGACACGCGTGAACGCGAGCATGTCTCGCGTCGCGTCGGGGACTTTCGATGATGGGCATTCTGAAACGATTCCGCGATAGCGCGAATAAACCGGCCAAACGCGTCAAGCGCGAATTGCTGAAGATCGACGGCAAGTCCGTCGAAGTGATTCTTCGTACCAATCCGCGCGCACGCCGCTTCATCGTGAAAGTCGATCCCGCGACCGGTGAAGTGTGTGTGGTCGCGCCCTCGTCGCGCTCGTTCGATCGTGCGCTCGATTTCGCGCGGAAAGAGAAAGATTGGATCGCGGGCCGCCTTGCCCACGTGCCCGCGCCGGTTCAACTCGATATCGGCTCGACGGTTCTGTTCCGGGGAATCGAATATGGTATTCGTCTAGGCGACGGCAAAGGCGCGCCGGTTTGGATCGACCGCGACAATGTTCGCCCGACCATCCGCGTATCGGGGCGGCCCGAGCATGCGCCGCGCCGGCTGCTGGATTGGCTGAAGCGCGAAGCACGCCGCAGGATCGAAGAGCGAGTGGAGGAATATGCTGCGGTGCTGGGCGTGCGCCCGAAGCGCATCACCATCCGCGATACGTCCAGCCGCTGGGGTTCGTGCTCGTCGGCGAGGAGCCTTTCGTTCTCGTGGCGGCTGGTGCTCGCGCCGCCGCGCGTGCTCGATTACGTGGTGGCCCATGAGGTCGCGCATTTGCGCGAGCTCAATCACCGGCCGCGGTTCTGGCGGCTGGTCGAATTGCTGGTGCCGGACATCGACGGGAGTCAGGCGTGGCTGTCGGAGAACGGCGCCATGCTGCACCGCTATGCGCCGCGCGCACGCACGATCGATTAGCCGATTGTCCTAAAGCCCAGCCTCATCCGTCGACATGGGCGGAGCTTGGCGAGGCGCCGCGTTCCCCGAAAATCGCCGTGCCGACGCGCACATGAGTCGCGCCGAAGCCGATGGCGGTTTCGAAATCATCGCTCATGCCCATGCTGAGCGCGGCGAGCCCGCATTCCCGGCCGAGCTTCTGCAGCAGCGCGAAATGCAGCGCCGGCTCCTCGCCCTGCGGTGGAATGCACATCAGCCCGATCACCGGCAGCCCAAGCCCGTCGCGGCAATGCCGCACGAAGCCAAGCGTCTCCTTGGGAGGAATTCCGGCCTTTTGCGCTTCTTCGCCGGTGTTCACTTCCACGAACAGCGGCACGGATTTCCCGCTCTTGTCGAACTCCGCCTTCAGCGCATCGGCGAGCCGCGGCCGGTCCAGCGACTGGATGCAATCGAAACTTTCGAGCGCGTCCCTCACCTTGTTGGTCTGCAGCGGCCCGATCAGATGCAGCTTCACATCGGGAAAGCGCGCGCGCAAAGCGGGCCATTTCCGCCTCGCCTCCTGCACGCGGTTTTCGCCGAACAGACGCTGACCGGCTTCCAGCACCGGCAGAACGCGGTCTTCTTCATGCCCCTTGCTGACGGCAACGAGATGCACCGCATCCGCAGGCGCGATGGCCGCCTTTCGCGCCGCCTCGATGCGGGCGAGAACGGCCTTGAGATTCGCTTCTGTATCGGAAGATATGGGTGGATGTTCGGAGGTCACGAATGGCATCGGCGTTAGCGCGCGCGAAACTAGCAAGGGCGGCCTCTGCCCTCAACGCGCGTTTCCCGCATTTGCCGCCTCTGATCCTGATGACCGACGAAGAACGGCTCCCCGATCCGGCAGCGGCCGTGCGTGCTCTGCCGAAGGGCGCCGCCATCATCCTGCGCCACAGAAGCACCGACGAACGGGTGAAACTTGCCGAAACGCTCGCTGCAATCGCGCGCGCCCGTGGGCTTTGCCTGCTGATCGCAGGAGACGCCGAACTCGCCGCGCGCATCGGTGCGGGCGGGCTGCATCTGGCCGAAGCGCGTCTTCGTGAGGCCGCTCATATCCGCGCGCTGCATCCAAGCTGGCTGATCACCGCCGCCGCTCATTCGATGCGCGGGGTTGCGCAAGCGGCGCGCGCCGGCGCGGACGCGGTCCTGCTGGCGCCCGTGTTCCCGACGTCGAGCCATGCCGAACGTGCAGGCTTGGGTGCTGCCCGCGCCCGCTTCATCGCCGTTGACTCACCCGTGCCGGTTTACGCGCTCGGGGGCGTCAATGCCGCGAATGTGGCGCGCCTCTTCGGCTTCACCGGCATCGCCGCGATCGAAGCCCTGATTCCGATTCAAAGCTCATAGGTGAGCGCCAGGAATCCGGCGTTCATGTCGAGGCGCGGCGAGCCATTGTAGAAGGCGCCGAGATTGCGCCGGTAGTCGTACCATTGCCAGCCAAGGGTCAGCTGAAGATTGTCGTTGACCTTGTATCCGCCCGATAGCTGATAGCCGTAAATGTCGAAATCGGCCGGGCCGGTCTCCTGGGCGAGCGAATATTCCGCGCCGGCGATCCAGGACCGCCATTCCGCCGTCGCCGAAAGATGCGTTGCGCGGGTGTGGCTGTTGGTGAGCACCTGATCGATCTGGAACCGGTCGGCATTGGTGTCGCGATAGGCGCCGCCCACGGACAGCCGTACATCGGACACCATATAGGCGAGCTCCGCGCCCAAGGCCCAATCGTACACCCCGTCGAAACCGGCCACGCCGTTCTTCAGCGTGCCATGCGCATAGCCCGCCGACAGCCCGAGCGCGAGATCGGAAACATAGCCTGTGTAGTTGATGGCGGCCTCCCAGATGTCCTGCTGCTGGTTCGCCGCATCGCTGGGATTTCCCATGAAGGGAAGCGGCGCGCGCACGGCTTCCGGCGTGAAGGACGCGCCGATCTGGATGCCCAGCAGCCGCGGGGATATGTAGCCGATCTTGGCGAAATTGGACGCCGACTGGACCGCGGCGACCGGCTGGAAGCTCCGTCCGAAATTCACCTGCGCAACCGGATCGTGGAACAGCGAGATCGTATGGTTTTCGAGCGTGACCGCATCGTTGGTGATCGGGCCGGTGAGGCCCAGCGTGTAGGCCGCGCCATCCTGTTCGCCCAACTCGACGCGGCCAAATCCCGTTTGCGCGAAAATGAAAGCCTTCTCGACAAAATCATTGCCGTATTGATCGCCCGACAGCGTGTCGTGATAGAGCAGGAATTGTCCGCCCGCGCCGAGGATCAGCCCGTTGTCGAAAATGCGCTGCGCCCGGATATTGCCGCGGGCCTCGCCGCTCGAACGCGCATCATCGTAGTTGCCCGGCAAAGCCGGTCCGCCGGATTGGTGCGCATCGAACAGCGCGCCGCCAAGAAATCCGCCGAGCCGCACCTCGATGTCGCCAATGTCGAACTCCGGGGGCGAAAGCGCCAGCGCGTCGGCGAGCCCTCCGGAATCTTCAGCCGCGCGCGCGGGAAAGGCTGCAACGCAAGCCGCGAACAGCAGCGCGGAAACTCTAGGGAATCGCCTCATTCGAGTTGCACTCGCGAATCGCTGGTTTCATCACTAACGCTTGGTTCGCGGCGCGGGCAAGCGCGCTCCGTTGCGAAATCGTTGGCGCGCAGTATAAAGGGGCGGGTCAAGCCCGCGCGAAAGCGCGTGCGAGAACCCGGTGGAGAATCTCCGATGCGTAGAGCCCTGTTGGTTGCGAGTTTAGCTCTCCTGGCAAGCGGAGGATCGGCCTTCGCGGCCGATTGCACCAAAGGCCTGCTCTGGCCCTATGTGCGGGTGAATGGCGATTGTTTGACGGATGCGGAAATTGCCGCCGGGAAGAGCGGCGTCTACACCGGTCCGATCAATACCAATATCGATGTCAGCGCCATCAAGGCCGCCGATATTCCGGCATCGGTCACAACGCCAAGCGCAAGCGCAACGGCAACAGCCCCGGCCGCGACAGGAACGCCTGCCGTCACCAATGATGGCGGCGCGCTGATTCCCACCTCCATCTTCGGCGGCGGGCCCTCGACATTCCGGGATGCCGACGCGAATTGCCACAAAGGCATCCTGTGGCCGTTCAACCGGGAGCCTGGCGATTGCCTGACGGCCGATGAGAAGAAGGAAGGCAAGACCGGTGTTTATGGCGGAGCGGCCGCTACTCCGCCGGTTACACAAGTCAGTCTGACCCCGGCGCAGTCGGCGATGGGTCCTCAGGCCCCGGCTCCGGTGGCGTCCTGCGAACGAAGCTGGCTGTGGCCATTCGTGCGGGAAGCCGGCGACTGCCCGACCGGGAACGAAAAAAAGGCGGGCGCGACGACGGCGAGCCTTGCTCCGGCGGCGGCTCCGGTCAGCGCCATGCCGGCGCAGCCCGCAGCGGCGGCCGTGGCAAACCCACAACCTCCTGCCCCGCCGCCTCCTGCCCCGCCGCCTCCTGCCCCGGCGCCTGCGGCATCTTGCGAAAGAAGCTGGCTGTGGCCCTTCGTGCGGGAATCGGGCGATTGCCCGACCGCAGCGGAAAAGAAGACGGGCGCGATGAGCGAGCTTAGGCCCGCTCCGGCGGCTCCCCAGGTGAGCGCGGCCCCGGCGAGCGCGCCACAGCCGCAGCCAGCCGCACAACCAGTACAGGTGCAGGCTCAGGCTCCGGCGCAGAATTCATCCTGCGAGAAAAGCTGGCTGTGGCCGTTCGTGCGGGAAGCCGGCGACTGCCCGACTGCAGCGGACAAAAAGACGGGAACGACGAGTGAGATTCGGCCCGCGCCGGCTGCTCCCCAGGTAAGCGCGGCCCCGGCAGCTGCGCCCCAGCCCCAGCCGCGGCCAGTCGCACAACCAATGCAGGCTCAGGCTCCGGCTCAGAGCACATCTTGCGAGAGAAGCTGGCTGTGGCCGTTTGTCCGCTCCGATGGCGAGTGCCTGACCAACGCGGAAAAGAAAGCTGGCGAAACCGGTGTCTATGGCGGCGCGCCGGCCGCTTCGCCGGTCGTGAAAGTGAACGCGACACCGGCGGATTCGCGCGCGGCGGCACAAACCGCACAAGTCCCGCAAGCGCCAGCCCAGACCAACACGCAAGCACCGCAAGCTTCGGCGGCGTCCTGCGAGAAGGGTTTGCTGTGGCCTTTCGTCCGCTCCGCGGGCGACTGTCCGACAGCGGCCGAGAAGGCAGCCGGGAAATAAAAGGCGTGCGAGACGGTGCGGCCGCCGGCAGCGGTTCCTCGCTTGTTGCGTGCGCCTGCCCTCCTGATTATAAGCCGCTTCCAATGGGGCTTAGGGGCTTGAGCCACCCGGGGCTGGCCGGTGCGGGGACATCAGCCGGCGGTTACCGGCGTGCATAAGGACGACTCGATGAGGATTATCACCCTGGCCGCGATTGCGTGTTTGTTAGCCGCGTGCAGTTCCGACAATACGGAGCAGACGATGGCGCCAACCACGAGCACCAGCACGAGCAACTCCAGCAGCAGCGGTTCCTGGTTCTGGCCGTTCGGTGGCGGTTCCAGCGACGATCAGCAGGCGGCCGACATGCCGCAGCTCGGGGTCAACTCCTATCTCTGGCGCGCGACGCTCGACACGCTGAACTTCATGCCGCTGGCCTCGGCCGATCCGGTAGGCGGGGTCGTCATCAGCGACTGGTATGCCGCGCCCGAAAAGCCCGACGAGCACATGAAGGTCACGGTCTATATCCTCGACAAGCGGCTTCGGGCGGATGCGGTCAAGGTCAGCGTCTTCCGCCAGATTCGGGCCGCCAATGGCTGGACGGACGCCGCGGTCAACAACGACACCGGAATCAAGCTCGAAAACGCGATCCTCGCGCGGGCCCGCGAGCTCAGGCTTGCGAGCCAGCCGTAACGGAATTTTGCCTCGGCCGGTTGAACCAAACTGAACCTGCCTTGGCGAAGCAAGGCGGGGACGGTTAGGTTACGCCGATCACAAGGGGCTTTCAGTGGCGCGCTACAACGCAAAAGAATCCGAATCGCGCTGGCAGGATGTGTGGACGAGGCGCGGCACTTTCGCGGCCGTGAACCAATCCGCACTGCCCAAATGCTACGTGCTCGAGATGTTCCCCTATCCATCGGGGCGCATCCATATGGGGCACGTGCGCAATTACACCATGGGCGACGTCATCGCCCGCTTCAAGCGCTCGCAAGGCTTCAACGTGCTGCATCCGATGGGCTGGGATGCGTTCGGGCTGCCCGCCGAAAACGCCGCCCGCGAGAAGGGCGTTCACCCGCGCGAATGGACCTACGCCAATATCGCGGCCATGCGCGAGCAGTTGAAGCAGATGGGACTCGCCATCGACTGGAGCCGCGAATTCGCCACCTGCGATCCCGAATATTACGCGCGCCAGCAGAAGCTGTTCATCGATTTCTACCGCGCCGGGCTAGTCTATCGCGCCGAGGCCGACGTGAACTGGGACCCCGTCGACCAGACCGTGCTCGCCAACGAGCAGGTGATCGAAGGCCGCGGCTGGCGGTCAGGCGCAATTGTCGAGCGGCGCAAGCTGTCGCAATGGTTCTTTAAAATCACCCAATTCGCCGACGAATTGCTGGCCGGGCTGGATACGCTGGAGCGCTGGCCGGAAAAGGTCCGCATCATGCAGCGGAACTGGATCGGACGCTCGGAGGGCCTGCACTTTTCGTTCGAGCTTAAAAATCCTCCCCGGCAAAGCGGGGGAGGTGTCGCGCGCCAGCGCGAGGGAGGGGGAGCGATCGATGTTTTCTCCACCCGGCCCGACACGCTGTTCGGCGCGAGCTTCATCGCGCTTTCGCCCGATCATCCGTTGACGGAGCAATTGGCGGCCACGGACGAAAAGCTCAGCCTCTTCGTCGCCGAATGCCACAAGGGCGGCACGGCGGAAGAAGCCATCGAAACCCAGGAAAAGCAGGGCTACGACACCGGACTGCGCGCGGCCCATCCCTTCGACCCGAATTGGGAATTGCCCGTCTATGTCGCCAATTTCGTGCTGATGGCCTACGGCACGGGCGCGATCTTCGGCTGCCCGGCGCACGATCAGCGCGACCTGGAATTCGCGCGCAAATATCGCCTGCCGGTTCTGCCGGTGGTGATTCCCGAAGCCGCCGACCCGAAAGCCTTCGCGATTGGTGAGGAGGCCTATACCGGGCCGGGGCGGCTCGCCAATTCGCGCTTCCTCGACGGCATGGACGTGGACACCGCGAAATCCGAAGTCGCCGCGCGCCTCGAAGCCGCCGGCCAAGGCAAGCGCACCGTGCATTACCGCCTGCGCGATTGGCTGGTGTCGCGGCAGCGTTATTGGGGCTGCCCGATTCCGATCATCCATTGCGAGATGTGCGGCATGGTGCCGGTGCCGGATGAAGACCTGCCCGTAGAACTGCCCGACGACGTGCGGTTCAATTTGCCGGGCAATCCGCTGGCGCTCCATCCGACATGGAAGCACGTCCCCTGCCCCATCTGCGGCATGGCGGCGACGCGGGAGACCGACACCTTCGACACCTTCGTCGATTCGTCCTGGTATTTCGTGCGCTTCACCGATGCGCACGCCGAAGACCCGGTAAACAAGCGGGCCGCGCAATATTGGATGCCGGTCGATCAATATATCGGCGGCGTCGAGCACGCGATCCTGCATCTGCTCTATTCGCGCTTCTTCACGCGCGCGATGAAGAAATGCGGTCATGTGACGGTGGACGAGCCCTTCGCCGGTCTCTTCACGCAGGGAATGGTCTGCCACGAGACCTATCGCACGCCGGACGGCGATTGGGTGCTGCCCGAAGAGATCGAGAAACGCGACGGCGGCGTGTATGTGCGCAACACCAATGTTCCGGTGGTGATCGGGCCATCGGAAAAGATGTCGAAATCCAAGAAGAACGTGATCGCGCCGGAAACGATCATCGACACATTCGGGGCCGACACGATCCGCTGGTTCATGCTCTCCGACACGCCGCCCGAACGCGACATCGAATGGACGCAGGAAGGCGCGGAGGGCTGCTGGCGTTTCGTGCAGCGCATCCATCGGCTCATCTCCGAAGCGGGCGAACTGCCTCCGCCGGGCACAAAGCCGGCCGCGGATTGCACGGGCGCCGACCTCGAATTGCGCCGCGCCACGCACCGCGCGATTGCGGCGGTGACGGAGGATCTGAACGCGCTCCGCTTCAACCGGGCGGTTGCGCAGATCTACACGCTTTCGAATGCGCTGAATGCGGCCGGTGCCGTCAACGGCGCGGTGAAGCGCGAGGCGCTGGAGACACTCGTGCTGCTCATCGGCCCGATGATGCCGCATCTGGCGGAAACCTGCTGGGAGGCGCTCGGGCATTCCCTGTTGGCGGCCAATGCCCGCTGGCCGCTGGCGGATGCGAAACTGGTGAAGAGCGATACCATCACCATCGCTGTGCAGGTCAACGGCAAGCGCCGCGGCGAGATCGAAATTGCGCGCGAGGCGGAAGAAGACGCGGTGAAATCATCCGCGCTGGCGCTCGATTCGGTGCAGCGCGCGCTGGAAGGCAAAGCCCCCAAGCGCGTGATCGTCGTTCCCGGCCGCATCGTCAACGTGGTGGCGTGATGGACAGGCGGTCGCTCCGGTTCTGCCCCCTCCGCTCGCTGCGCGAGCACCTCCCCCGTAAACGGGGGAGGACCCGCTCTCTCGCCGCCTGCGCATGCGCTCTCGCGCTCTCGGCGTGCGGGTTTCATCCGCTCTATGGCAACGAGGGCCTTGGCGCCGGAGCCGCCACCACACTCGCCAGTGTCTATGTCGAGCCCATACCCGAACGCGTCGGCTACGACCTGCGCAACCAATTGCTCGATCTCTTCAACGGCTCGGGCGATGCAGGGGGCTCATCCTATCGGCTGAAGCTGACGCTCAACGAAACCGAAGAGGCGGTGCTGCTGCAGACCAACACCGCGATCACGCGTTACAATTATACGCTGACGGCCCATTACGAGCTGATCCCGCACGAAGGCACGACCGCGGTCAAGACCGGCGATGTCACCGCCTTTTCCGCCTACAACGTCGCCGCTGCGCCATTCCTTTTCGCGACCGTCACCGCCGAGCGCGATGCCAAGAACCGCGCCGCCAACGACATCGCCGAACGCATCCGCACCCAGGTCGCGGTGTATCTGCGCAACGTCGCGATGCGCTGAGCGGACCGCCCCCGTGTCGCGGTTTCGAAGTTCGTTTGATTGTCGATATCGGCCTCCGACCGAACTTCGAAAACCGAAACGACACTAGAATCAAGAAATTGCTGGTGTCCTTTCGATTCCGAAATTCGCGTAAGGCTGATATCGAGAGGTGGCGAATTTCGGAATCGGGACACCAGCGATGGACGTGAAATCCCATCTCGCCGACCGCTATGTGGCGAAGCCGCCTGCGAGTCTTATCGCTGCGCTCGTCTACGGGCCCGATCAGGGCATGGTGCGCGAGCGCGCGAGCATGCTCGCCAAATCCGTCGTGCCCGATCCGAACGATCCCTTCCGCGTCTCGGAGCTTGACGGAGACGCCCTCGAATCGGACCCCGCGCGGCTCTCGGACGAGGCGCAGGCGCTCTCCATGGTGGGGGGGCGGCGCGTCGTGCGTGTCCGGGGCGCCGGCAACGCGCTGGCGAAATCTTTCGAACGCTTCCTCGCCGATCCCAAAGGGGATGCGCTGGTCGTGGTGGAAGCGGGCGAGCTTCAGAAATCGGCTGCGCTTCGCCGGGTTTTCGAGGAAGCCGACAATGCGGCTTGCATCGCCTGCTATCCCGACAATGAGCGCGACCTGGAAGACGTCGTGCGGAGCGCGCTGAAGGCCCACGGGCTGTCCATCGATCCGGACGCGCTGAACTTTGCGGTGTCGCATCTGGGTTCGGACCGCGGCGTCACCCGCTCGGAACTGGAAAAGCTCGCGCTCTATGCCATGGGCGATAAGACCGTCACCGGAGCCCATGTCGAAGCGGTGATGGGCGATGAATCGGAACTCCGCATGGACGAGACCTTCGATGCCGCAGGCGAGGGCGATTACGGCCGCCTCGACACGTCGCTGATGCGGCTGTGGGCGGCGGGCACCTCGCCGGTCGGCGTGCTGCGCCAGGCGATGACGCATTTCCAGAGGCTGCTGCTGGTGCGCGCCGAAGCCGATGGCGGGACCGATCCGGGATTGGCGATGAAGAAACTGAGGCCGCCGCTGCATTTCGCGCGGGCCAATTCCTTCCGCGCCCAGGTCATGCGCTGGACGGCGGTGCGGCTGGAAGAGGCGCTCACGCTGCTCTACGAGGCCGAAGCTTTGGCCAAGACCACGGCGGTTCCGGCGGAAGCCGCCACCGCGCGCGCGCTTCTTTCCGTGGCGGCGCTTGCCAACACCGGCCGCCGCTGACGCGGGGAAAGCGATTGCGCCCCGGGGGGAGCGTCACGCTGCCATTTCAATCCCGGCCGCCCAAAGATAGTTGCAAATTTTCGCTCGCTTCCTGATGGCGTTCCTGGGTACGACCCCATATCGAATCGGATGGATCGGGCGCGAGGAGACGCGGCACATGGATGGGATGATGACCGGCATGAAGCCCAGCCGCCGAACGAAGAGATAGGCCGTCCGATGGGGGAGTCCGTACTGGAATGCACCTTTATTGCCCCGGAATCCGCACCGAATAAAAGGGCGCGATCCCGCAGAAAACCCAGGCTTTCTGCAGGAAAATTCGCTCCGGCGGCCACCCAAAGAGGGGGAGGGGGGGGATGCCATCTCTTCCCGGCCCTTCCGCCTCCCGCCCCTGGGGGAAATCTGGGCTCAATTTTTAACCTCCCCCAACGCGGGGAGGTCGGCGGCCTCGGACCTGTTCCGGGGGCGCCGGGTGGGGGGGAACCCGGCCTATGCTGAAAATTCGCATCATCCCCTGTCTCGACGTCAAGGACGGCCGAGTCGTCAAGGGCGTGAACTTCGTCTCCCTCCGCGATGCCGGCGATCCCGTCGAGCAGGCGATTCTCTATGACGAAGCCGGCGCCGACGAGCTCACCTTCCTCGACATCACCGCAAGCCACGAAAAGCGGCCCATCCTGCTCGATGTCGTGCGCCGCACGGCATCGGCCTGTTTCATGCCGCTGACCGTCGGCGGCGGGGTGCGCACCATTGAGGACATCCGCGCGCTGCTTCTGGCGGGCGCCGACAAGGTCTCGATCAACACCGAAGCCGTGCGCCGGCCGGATTTCATCCGCGAGGGCGCCGAAAAATTCGGCAGCCAATGCATCGTGGCGGCGATCGATGCGAAACGCGTCGGCCGCCGGTTCGAAATCTTCACCCATGGCGGGCGCAACGCGACCGGTATCGATGCGGTGGAGCACGCCGTGAAGCTGACCGAATACGGCGCGGGCGAGATTCTGCTTACCTCGATGGATCGCGACGGGACCAAGAGCGGCTACGATCTGGAGCTCACGCGCGCGGTGGCGGACGCGGTTTCCGTGCCGGTGATCGCATCGGGCGGCGTGGGATCGCTCGACGACATGGTGGCGGGCGTCACCGAAGGACACGCCAACGCGGTGCTTGCGGCCTCGATCTTCCATTTCGGCGAATCCACGATCCGCGACGCCAAGGCTCGCCTCGCGGCGGCGGGAATTCCCGTGCGGCTTTGACGGAAGGAAACGGTGCTAGCGCCTTGCGGATTGCGCCAATGCCGATGGTATGCGCGGCGTAGGCGTCACGAGATTGCGCATCGCGGCCGGGGCGGGCGGGCTTTCCGGGCTGTTTCCCGCCGCAATGCTGACGCCGAGAAATTCGATTCCGATGCCTTCGCCATGGTGGCGCGCAACGCGCCCCGCCCGATGACCGATGAGGATGTGCTCGCCGATCGGCGGCTTCAGTTCCGTTCGCACGGAAACGCCCGTCAGCGACAGATCGAGCACTTCGCAACGGAGCTGCTCGCCGGTCGAACGCGTGAAATGGGTGAAGCTGCCGCTCACGGCCTCGACGCGGTCATAGCGCCTGAGATCGGCTTCGCTGAGCAGATGCCGGTTCATTTCCAGCGTCAATTGATCGGCGAGCTTCTCGCGCTTCTGCAGCGAACAGGAGAACGTCATGACAAAGCCGCCATTGCGCGTCCGCACGATCGGGCCTTCGAACCGGCCCAGCGTATCGAGATAGATCACCGCGCGGCCACGCGGCTCGTCGCGAAGCTCGCAGACGATGCTGGCATCGCCCGGCGAAATGTCCTCGACCGTGCAGATGGCTTCTTCCTGGGTCGCCGGAATGTAGAGGCGGCCGGTGATCGAGACGTGTACGCGGCGGAATCGGCGGCGCTCTTTCAGCGCACGCGCGATGACCTTCTGCCCGGCATCTTTGGTCCGGCTGTCGTCGGAGGCATTCATGCGCGAAGGTCCGTCCCAATGGAATCGGCTAAACCTATCGCCACACTCTTCAAAAAAGCGTTTACGGCCCCCTTTTCATTCGTAACGCGCCCGCTTCCTGGAACCTTTGAACGAGCGTATGGTTGTCGATGGGAGGCACTTCCATGGCAATTCACGGATCGAGGTTGGTTTACGGCGTGTTCGCGCTGGCGCTCTCCTGCGGCAGCGCCGGGGCGCAGCCGCTGATCACCTCCCCCAATCGGGACCTGACCACGGGTACGGGGACCTATGGCGTCCGCACCATGGATTTCGACCTCTGGTGCCAGCAGACCCAGCGCTATCCCGCCGAGCGCTGCACCGCGCGGCGCCCGGAAGATGTCAAGGCGTTCGAGGATTACCGCAGCTCCATCGAGCGCTACGAGCTGGATTATCTCAGACAGGTCCAGAAGGACCAGGAGATGCAGTCACGCATCAACCGCGATCCCAGTTCCACCGTCAGCGGCAAGCAGGACGGCGTCCCGTAGCGGATATCCGGCATCGACCTCGGAAATCTGAAATCAGAACGTCTCGGGATGGCGGAAAGTGTTCGAGGCCAGTCCCAGCAGCGTGCCGAACGGGTCCGCTTCGAGACGCAGCGGATCGGAGTCGGCCTCTGGACCGCCGCGCGAGACCACCAGCCGCAAATGCGGCGCGTGGGGATGAGACTTGAGCCCGCCATGCGGAGGCGGCGGAGCATCTTTTCCCGGCTCGTCCTCGTGCACCAGCTTGGAGGTCACCAGCCGCTCGAACACGATTGCACGGCCGGCTAGGGGCAGCGTGTCTGTCAGAACCTGCGCGACGCCCAGGAAACGCTCGGGATGGTCCGCGCCGAACGTGATCGGCATAAGCACGGTTTCGATCTCGACCATTCGGCAATCCTCGGTCGAACCCACCGAGTTGAGGCAGACGGGCGTGCGCGCCTGCAAGGATTGGCGCAGCATCTGGACGATCTTGACACGGCTCGGTGCGTCCCACTGCTCAAGGAAGTCGCGGCCCCTGAGTTCGCCGCCATAGCGCTGACAGAGCGTCGTCCCGGCCAGGCGATAGGTGAATTTTCCGCCCCGCGCATCGAGCAGGAATACGAAGGGAAGTAGCCGCTTCAGAGCCTTGGGGTCGATATCGGCCTGGTCCGGCGTGATCCGCCCATGCCGGAGGCGGCTCCAATATCCCACGGCGAAATGGCTGTTGCGATGCTTCATGACGTACCTCTGCTGGCGCTCGCCGCCTTGCACCTGACCCAAAACGGGAAGCGCCGCACAGCTTGCAGAGAGCAAAGAGCGAAAGCCGTGCCAAGTGCGGTTGGGTTAAGATTCACAGGTGGAATAAAGCGGCCTCAGCCCCACGGACCGCGCCCGTAACGCCCGAACAGCGGAAAATTCGAAAGCAGCGGCGTCAGCGCTATGCCCACCGCGAAGCCCCCGACATGAGCCCACCACGCTGTGCCCGGCGCGCCGGGCGTCGCGGCCAGCACATTCACGATCTGAAGCAGGAACCAGAAACCGATCACGTAGAAGGCCGATATCTTGGTCGGATAAAGCAGGATGCCGAGCGGAATGATCACCGTCACGCGCGCGCGGGGATAGATCAGGACGTAGCTCGCGAGCACGCCCGAAATCGCGCCCGAGGCGCCCAGCATCGGCAGCGCCGAATGGGGATCGACCAGCCCTTCGGAGAGCGCGGCCGCGATGCCGCAGACGAGATAGAAGCCGAGAAAACGCACATGGCCCATGGCGTCTTCGACATTGTTCCCGAAGATCCAGAGGTAAAGCATGTTGCCGCCAAGATGCAGGAAGCCTCCATGCAGGAACATCGAGGTGATGACGGTGAGCCAGGGCCACGGAATGCCGTACATCTCGGCCGTCACTTTGCGGTCGAACAGATTCGTCGGCACGAAGCCCAGCGCAGCGATCAGCCCTTCTTCCGCGCGCTCGCTGAAGGAGAGCTGCCAGACGAACACCGCAATACACAGCCCGATCAGCGCCCAGGTGACGAACGGGGTCAGTTTTGTGGGGTTGTCGTCCGAGATCGGGATCATGGCGCTCCCGGAAGCGGCGCAGGTTCGGATGTCTTGAAATGGCACATAAGGGCGTTCGTGCCTAAAAGGCGCGCAAGCGGAGCGATTGATCGGCGCGTCTCAATTCTTGCCCGAAGAACAGTCCAGGCCGGATATCAGCCGCCCCCGGAATAGCGGAATTGGCTGTTGTACACCCGGCCGACATGATCGCGGCGGCGCTTCAAGCGCGCGCCCTCTTCGTAAAGCCGCGCCCGCTGAGCGGCTTCGATGGCGCGGTCGAAATAATAGCGCGCTTCCTCGTAGCGATTGCGCGCACCGTGCAGGCGGGCCTCATACATCGCGTCATAAGCGGCTTCGGCCAACGCTTCGAGCCGCACCATGTCGACACGCGCCGTGATGCCGGCTTCATCCAGCACACGACCCATGGTGGGTTCGGGATGCGCCTTGCGCTCCCGCCGCTCACGCCGTTTATGCCACCATTGCATGATGGACATCGGCCCACTCCCCTCACTCCCGTTTACGATAAACCTAGAACGAGAAACAGGTCAAAACCAATACGTAGTCTTTGCGATGAAATTGCGCGCTCACAGATTTTCCGCAGGCTGCATCCTTAGACCGCGCAACGGTTGCGTGCAAAGCTCAAGCCGGTGGAAGGCGTAATTCGCGCAAAGCGACGCTCGCGCCGCCAAACCTCGCGCGTTACAATGCGCTCCCGTGCCTGTTTTTGTTGCAGACGTGCGGGCTAGAGAAACTCTTTGAGGGCGTGATGGCCTTTTTCCAGGACAACCGGCCATCGCGCCAACCCTTGCTGAATGCACCGCCCGCGGTGCTCGGACTGATCGGCGTTTTGCTCGCAACGCA
The DNA here is from genome assembly GCA_964494505.1 of uncultured Bordetella sp. GTDB lineage: Bacteria > Pseudomonadota > Alphaproteobacteria > Micropepsales > Micropepsaceae > CAIYRG01. The sequence goes on along the minus strand of CAZBRO010000021.1, from coordinate 48,641 downwards.
TGCGATCCGCGTGGCGCTGCCGGGCTCCCTGCCGGACGACATCGTCGAGAATTATGCGTTCATCCCGGTCCGTTACGCGGAAGCATTCGTCCATGGCTTTGCGATTTCGGACATTCCGGGGCTTCTGGTTCCGTTCATCAGCTATATGTTCCTGCATGGCGATTTCACGCATGTCGGGCTGAACTGCCTGTGGCTCCTGGTGTTCGGACCCGCCGTGGCGCGACGCCTTGGCGCCAGGCGATTCTTCCTGTTCTTCCTCATCTGCGGGATCTTTGCCGCATTGTTCCATCTCGGCGTCTATTGGGGTTCCATGATGGCGGTGGTTGGCGCGAGCGGCGGCGTGTCCGGCCTCATGGGTGCCGGTATGCGCATCCTCTACGGCCACATCATGGGGCGCCCGAGCGGACTCGCACCGATCTTATCCAAGCCGCTGCTGCTCTTCTCCTTGGTCTGGCTGATCGCCAATGTTGTGACCGGAGTGCTGCGAATCGGTGTCACGGACCAGCTCACGCTGATCGCCTGGGTCGCCCATCTGGGCGGCTATTTTGCCGGACTGACGATGATCGCGATGTTTCCAAGCGCCGCTGAAGAGCGGCCGCGCATCGGCACGGTATGAAGGAGATTCTCAAATGAGCGACCCCATTTCGGAGCCTGGCGAACCGGGAGAGGCCAGCCCCAAAGAAACCGGGCCCGCCGGTGCTTCGAACCCAGGCGGCCCAGCCTCGCCCGGTGATGGGCTCGGCGCGCCGCCGCCACCGCCACCTCCTCCGCCTCCCCCTCCCCCCTATTATCCGCGACCGCCTTTTCCCTGGACGCGGCTTCTTTATGCAATCGGCTTTGCCTTTGTCGCCTGGGCGGTATTCTGGGTGACGGTCGCGCTGCTCGCGCCGTTGCACTACATCACCATCGCGATCACGGGCCGTCCCAATGAAGAGCTGCAGCAGATGAGCATGCGCGCGACGCATTACCTGCATCAGTTGCTTGGCTTCATCACCGGAGCCGCCGACGAGAAGCCGTTCCCGCTGGGTCCGTTCCCAAGGGACTGAGTGGCGGCCGTCTCGCCGCGAGAACGGGAATACAGTAGATTGCCGGTAGGATGGCAAACTGACGCACTCTTGATTGGACAGTGCCGGATTGGAATCTGTCGTATCGGAAGAAGCGACGGCCATAACGCCGTCAAGCATAGGTCAGAATGTTGCAAGGAAAGGATCATCCATGAAGAAGACGGGGCTTGGCGTGCTGGGCATCGCGCTCACCGCATCCGTCATGGGCATTGTCGCCGTTCAATCGCTGGCGCAGACGAATCGGCCCGCCCAGACCGACGCGCAAGGCAGGAAGCCAACCTTTGGCAATTGGGGCGTAGACCTTGCCGGCATGGACCGGTCGGTAAAGCCCGGAGACGATTTCTTCCGCTTCGTGAACGGCGCCTGGTTCGACAAGGCCGTCATCCCGTCCGATCGCACCAGCACGGGTTCGTTTCTCGACCTCGACATCCAGAGCGAAGATCGCGTGCGCGCGATCCTTGCCGATCTCGAGACCCGGAAAGACCGGCTGACGCCGGACGAAAAGCGCGTCTACGACCTGTATCACAGCTATGTCGACACCCAGCGCGTCGAACAGCTCGGGTTGAAGCCCGCCGCAAAGGATTTGCAAACCATCGCTGCGGTCAATTCGCTCGATGACGTCGCACGCGCAATGGGAGCCGTTGGGCTCGGCGCACAGAGCCTGTTCCGCAGCCAGGTCGGCATCGACGACAAGAAGCCCGATTCGTACACGGTCTTCCTCGGCCAGGCGGGCCTCGGGCTTCCCGACCGCGATTACTATTTGCTGGACGAAAAGGGCATTGTCGCCGCGCGCACCGCCTATAAGAGCTACGTTGCCGAAATCCTGAAGCTTGGCGAAATCGCGGACGCCAACAAAAAGGCGGAAGCCATCTTCAATCTCGAAACCGAGATCGCCAAGCTCCATTGGACGCGGGCCGACCGGCGCAATGCCGAGAAGGTCTACAATCCGATGAGCGTGGCGGAGCTGGAGAAATTCGCTCCGCAATTCCCCTGGGCGGTCTACCTTAAGGAGCGCGGCATTCCCGGCGTGGACCAGGGAATGCGCAAGGTCGTCGTGGAAGAGAATACGGCGTTCCCGCAGCTTGCTGCTCTGTTCGCCAAGACACCGGTTTCGGTGTGGCGCGACTATCTCACGTTCCACTATCTCTCCAATCACGCCAATTATCTTCCCAAGCGCTTCGACGACGCGCGGTTCGATCTCTTTGGCAAGGTGTTGGGCGGGCAGGGGCAGCAATTGGCGCGCGACAAGCGGGCGGCGCGCTTTGTTGACGGCGAGATCGGTGAGGGCGTCGGCAAGATCTACGTCGAGAAATATTTCTCGCCCGAAGCCAAGCAGAAGGCACAGGCGCTCGTAGCCAACCTTTTGAGCGTCTATCGCCAGCGCATCCAGACGGCGGACTGGATGTCGCCCGCCACGCGCCAAAAGGCCCTGGAGAAGGTCAGCACCTTCATGGTGAAGATCGGCTATCCGGACAAATGGCGCGATTATTCCAAGCTCGTCACCGATCCCAACGATCTTCTCGGCAATGCCGCACGCGCAACTGCGTTCGAGTGGAATCGCCGGCTGGTCAGGCTGGATCAGCCAGTCGACCGCGGCGAATGGGGCATGTCACCGCAAACCGTGAATGCTTATTACAATGAGGGGCTCAACGAGATCGTCTTCCCGGCGGCAATCCTGCAGCCGCCCTTCTTCGATGCGAATGCGGACGACGCGGTCAATTATGGCGGCATCGGCGCCGTGATCGGGCACGAGATCAGCCACGGCTTCGACGACCAGGGCAGCAAATACGACGCCAAGGGCGTCTTGCAGAACTGGTGGACGCCGGAGGACCGCAAGAATTTCGAAGCGCGGACTGCCAATCTCGCCAAGCAATATAATGGCTACAGCCCCGTCCAGGGCATGTTCGTCAACGGCCAGCTCACGCTGGGCGAGAACATCGCGGACTTGGCCGGGCTCACGGTTTCCCAGGCTGCCTATCACCTCTCCCTGAAGGGCAAGGAGGCACCCGTGCTCGACGGATTCACCGGCGACCAGCGGCTGTTCCTAGGCTTCGGGCAGGTCTGGCGCTACAAAGCCCATGAAGAGACCTCGCGCCAGCGGCTGCTTACAGACCCTCACAGCCCGCCGGAATTCCGCATAGACGGGCCGGTGCGCAATGTGGACGCTTGGTATCAGGCTTTTAACGTGAAGCCGGGCGACAAGCTTTATCTCGCCCCGGAGGCCCGCGTTCACCTCTGGTAACACGCGAATGTCAGGGCGCGGCGGCAGGCTTTCGCGGGTCGAGACAGTAAGGCGCTTGCCTTGATCGCGGGGGCGCGTTAACGGTTGCCCGATTCCCGGACCGGGTACCCGCGCTTGGCGCGGGCTTCGGCCAACCGGGCAGGCGGGGGCCTGTGATCAAGCCCTGCGAGCCGAGCAGCTCGCCACCGGGACCGAAGACTTGGGCCCCGCCGGTCGCGAGGGAACACGAATCTGGATCGGGTGGAGTTTCAATGACGGAAGCAAGCAATCAACGCCTTAGAGTGGGTTCACGCGATATCGGCGGCGGCAATTGGAGCAAGATCGCGATGCGCGCAGGCATCGGCGTGCTGCTGCTGGTCCTTGGTGGAGTGATCGCCCTAGTCGGCCAGGGTTTTCTCGGTGGCGCATCGCCCAACGAGGTGCGCGTTACGACCTTCCAGGATTGGCGCGTCGTCTGTCCTCCGCTGAGCCCGGCGACGCCCAATTGCGCGCTAACTTCCGATGTGCTTCGCGACACGGGGGGCGTGCTTCTCACTTTGTCCGTCATCGACCCCACGCCCGGAAGCCAGCTTTCGCTGACGGTCCCCCATGGCGTGCTGCTCGATCCCGGTATGGGATTTTCGATCGGCAACGATCCGGTGCGGGTGCGTCCCTATGAGACGTGCACCAACCAGGGCTGCATCGCCCTGGTGACGATGGATTCCGATACGCTGAAATCGCTGAATGCCAACATGGCCGGGCGCATCCAAGTGGCCGTGCCGAACAATGCGCAGCCGGTTGCTATTCCGTTTTCGCTCAAGGGCTTTGCCGACGGTTATGGTGAGCTGCAGCGGGCGAAATCGCGCCGCACTGGCATGTTCAGTTTCCTGACCCGCTCCTGAGCGCAGACAAGGATGGCCTATATGTTCCGCAATCTCGCAATCTTCGCTTTCACGAGTAGCATCGCCCTTTCGGGTGCGGTAATCGCGCAAGCGCAGCCCGCCGCACCGGCCGCAGCGCCGCCCGATGCCGCCGCCGCCGCGGCCCAGACATTCTCGATCAACCAGAACGTCGGGGATTGGGTCGTGCGCTGCGTGCAGACCACGGTAAAGAGCCCGGCACCCTGCGAAGTGATGCAGACGACCATCAACAATCAGAGCAAGCAGCGCATTTCGAGTTTCTCGATCGCTTATGTCCCCAGCCGCGACGCCTATGCGATGCAGATCGTGGTGCCGACGGGCGTTGCGCTCGCCAAAGGTTTGGCGCTCGGCGCTTCGCTGAATGGCGCCAAGTTCAATCGCTGCGAGCGGGATGGCTGCTACGTCGAGTTGCTGATCGACAATGCCGCGGTCACCTCGCTGCAGAACTCAGGGAAATCCACGCAGATCAAGGTGACGAGCTATGGCCCGCAGGGGAAGGAGATTCCTCTGCCGGTGTCGCTGACAGGCTTTCCCGAGGCCATGGACCGGATGAAGACACTGGCGAAGGAGCGTGCGGTTGCGCTTCCGGCGAGTGCAACCAATCCGCTCGTATCCGGTCCTGCACCCGCGGCCGCGCCGCCGGCTGCAGCACCTGCCGCGGCTGCCCCCGCCGCCGGTCGCCCGGCTGCCGGACGCGGCGCCGCCCCGGCGAAACCGGCCGCCCCCACTCCCGGGCGCTGATTTATTCTCTTGCGAGACTTGAGGGGGATGGATTGGTCCATCCCCCGCCCAGGGCTTTGTAAAGCGCGACCACCGATTCCAATCTCTGGAGCTTGATCTGCCCCAATTGGTCGCGCGCCGAGTAGAGCGTGCGCTGGGCATCGAGAACGGTCAGATAATCGGCGACTCCTTCGCGGTAGCGCACTTGCGCGATGTCGAAGGCGGTCTGAGATTGGGCCAATTGTTCGGCCTGATAGCCCTCTTGTTCACGGTAATAGGCGATACCGCCGAGCGCGATCTCCACATCCGAAAAGGCGACGATGGCGGCCTTGCGATAGACTTCGATCAGCTCCTGTTCCCGCCCTTTGGCCTCATCGGATTGAGCCGTCAGCCGTCCGGCGTCGAACACGGTCTGCGCCAGCGACGCCCCCAGCGCATAGCTGGTCACGGGGTTTGCCACGAGGCCGGTCAGAGCCGCGCTTGCCAGCCCGCCCGACCCGGTCAGCACAATGGACGGGAAGAAGGCCGCGCGCGCGGCTTCGACATCGGCATGCGCCGAGTCGAGATTGGCTTCGGCGGAGACGACGTCCGGGCGGCGCACCAGCAGTTCGGCCGGCAATCCGGGCGCCACATCGGGAAGCGAGATATCCTCGATATCAGTGGCGGAAACCGTGAACCCTTCCGGCGGGCGGCCGAGAAGCAGCGCGAGGGCGGCGCGCGTTTGCAATTCCTGCTGCTGGAGCTGGGGAATGACGGCTTGCAGACCGGCAATTTGCGCCCGCTGTTGCGCCAGTTCCAAAAGCGTCGCTATGCCGTCGCGGACGCGCGCATCGGTGACAGTGAGGACCTCCTGGGCCGTCTCCAGATTCTGCCGCGCGATGCTAAGACGCTCGCGCAGCGAGAGAAGCTGGAAATAGGTCGTCGCGGTACCGGCGGTCGCGGTCAGCGCCACCGTCTCGCGGTCGGCGCGCGTGGCCTTGCTGGCGGCTTGCGATGCGGTGAGCAGGTCGTGATTGCGGCCCCAGAAATCGAGCTCGTAGCTCGCGCCGAGACCGACGCCGAAGCCGCCGGTATGAGTCTGTTGGCTCGCGTCCGCGCTCAGCCCGACGGTGGGTAGAAGCGCTGCTCCCGTCTCGCGAACGCGCGCGTCGGCTTGAAGCACGCGGGTTTCGGCCGCGGCAAGATCAAGATTTCCGGACTGCGTATCGGCGATAAAGGCATCGAGTTCGCTGCTTCCGAAATTCTTCCACCAATCGGGTTGCGGCCAGACCGGTGCTGCCGCCATCGGCTGCTCGAATGCCGCGGGCACATCTTTGGCCGTCAGCGCGGCGGGCTTGGGGAGCGTGCCGGCACAGCCCGAAAGCAGCGCCGCGCACGCACCGGCCAGTAGAAGATGTGTTGGGGTCATGGATGATTTGCCTTCAGGCGCACCTCGCGCCTTATTCGTTTGCGAGCGCGACAACGGGATCGAGCTTCGCGGCCTTGCGCGCGGGCGCATAGCCGAAGATCAGACCGGTTGCTGCCGCGCAGCAGAAGGCGAGGATCATCGGTGGCGCTGTGAACGCCACGGGCGTTCCCGCCGCCTGAATGATGAGCCCCGTGATGATGCCACCGGCGACGCCGACAATGCCGCCGATGCCGGACACCACCACCGCCTCGGAGAGAAATTGCTGCAGGATGTCTCGCTGCCGCGCGCCGGTGGCCATGCGGATTCCGATCTCGCGCGTGCGTTCGGTGACCGAGACCAGCATGATGTTCATGATGCCGATGCCGCCGACCAAGAGCGAGATGGCGGCCACCGACCCCAACAGGATCGTCATTGTGTTCTGGGCCGCGGTCGCAGTTTCCAGGATGTCCGCCATGTTGCGGACTTGGAAATCCTGAGCGCCGAGGTGACGCCCCTTCAGCATCGTCGTCATGGCGTCCTGAACGGCGCCCATCTTGGTGAGATCGTTCACCTCAACTGTGATGGTACGCACGAAACGCTGGCCGAACACACGCATCATGCCTGTCGTGAGAGGCACGAAGATGACATCGTCGGTGTCCTGCCCCCCCGTCGTGGAACCCTTCGCGCTCATTATGCCAATGACCTGGAAGGGAACGTTCTTGATCAGGACATATTGCCCGATCGGGTCCATACCGTCGGGAAACAAGGCTTCTGCCGCGGTTTGGCCCAGTACCGCGACGGTCGAGTAGTTCGCCTGATCCTCGTCGGTGTAGAAGACCCCGCGCGCTACCGGCCAGCTCCTCACGGTAGGCAGCAGGTTGGTGGTAGCCGTAACGGTCGTCTGATAGTCGATATCCCCGTAGCGCACCGTCTGGTTGCCCTGGATGTCGGGCATCTCGGCGGTCACATCGGGAATCGTCCCAATGGCGACCCCGTCGTCGGGCGTCAATGTCGCGATGGGGCCGTTGAAACCCCGAGCATTGCGTAATTGCGGCCGTACGGTCAGAAGATTCGTCCCCATTCTGCCGATCTGGGCAATCACCTGCTGCTTGGCGCCTTCGCCGATTGCGAGCATGGCAACGACCGAGCCAACGCCGATCACGATGCCCAGAAGCGTCAGCACGGTTCGGAATATGTTGGAGCGCAAAGCACGCATCGCCATGCGAAGCGATTCCTGGAAACCCTGGAACACCGCCAAGCGCGACAGCCGCTGGCCGAGGTGCGACATATCGAACGGCGTCGCGCGCGGGGTGACGGTCGGCGGTTTTCCATCGCCGCTGTCCCGAATAATCTCGCCGTCCTTCAGTTCGATCACACGATTGGCGTGTGCGGCAACATTCGCGTCATGAGTAATGAGGATCACTGTATGGCCCTGGGAGGCCAGATCCTTCAGCAGCGCCATGACTTCCGTGCCGCTCTTGCTGTCGAGCGCGCCTGTGGGTTCGTCGGCAAGGATCACCTGACCGCCATTCATCAGAGCGCGTGCGATCGATACCCGCTGCTGCTGGCCGCCGGAGAGCTGGCTGGGGCGGTGGGTCAGCCGCTCGGCAAGTCCGAGTTTACTCAAGAGTTGGTCCGATCGGGCACGCCGCTGCGACTGACTGAGGCCCGCATAGACTGCTGGGATCTCGACATTCTCCTCGGCTGTCGAGCCGGGCAGCAGATTGTAGCTCTGGAAGACAAAGCCAAAGGCTTCACGGCGCAGCCAAGCGAGCGAATCCGAATCAAGCTCCGCCACGTCGTAGCCGGCGAAATGATAGGCGCCGCTGGTCGGCCGGTCGAGACAGCCCAGGACATTCATGAGCGTCGATTTGCCAGAACCGGATTGCCCCATGATGGCGACGAACTCGCCGGGATAGATCGTAAGGGAGACGCTTTTCAACGCATCCACGCGGATATCGCCGCCGGTGATAAAGGTCTTGCAGATATTCTTGAGCTCGATCAGCGGCGTGGTGGTGGCGGCGAACTGGACCGTGCGGAGTGCGATCTCGTTCACCGGAAACCTCCAAGGCCCTGCGGCGGCGCGCCCAGAGCGGCAGGCCGCGGTGCCCCCCCCGGCGGCCGCGCTGGACGGGCGTTTGCGGTCTGCACTCCGGCCACGACTCTCTCGCCTTCGTTGAGTCCAGAAAGGATTTGCGCGGTCACGCGGTCGGAGACGCCGACCATGACATTCCGGGTTTCCTGCGTGCCGTCATCTTTGACGACGGTGACCGTCGCGGCCCTGGGAGCCAAGCCAGCGTTCGTGTCGGTATCCGCCGCCCCGCGCCCGCCCCGCCCCGCCACGCCGCCATTGCGGCCGGCATCGCCACCGTTGCGCCCGGCCCGGGCAGCCTGATTGCCTGCGCCTTGTCCCGCTGCGCCTTGTCCCCTCGCGCCTCCGCCACCGCGTGCTCCGGTTCCGCCGCCGGTGAAACGCAAGGCTGCGACCGGCACCGTCACGGCGTCATGAGCGGCTGCACGCACGAAGAAGACTTGCGCGGTCATCTGCGTCATCAGCTGCCTGTTGGGATTGGCGACATCAAACAGCGCCGTGTAGAGGACGACATTGTTGACGACGGTGGGCGTGGGGAGAACCTGGCGCAGCGTGCCGCGAAAGCGCCGGTTCTGGTTTCCAAGCGTGGTAAAATAGGCGTCCATGCCGATGCGCAGCTTTCCCACATCGGCCTCGGACACCTGCGTCGAAACCGTCATGGTCGAAAGATCGGCGATCGTGAGGATCAGCGGCGCCGTCTGGTTGGCGTTCAGGGTCTGCCCTTCCTTGGCAGGAATGGCGGACACCGTCCCAGTCATGGGAGCATAGATCTTGGCGTAGCCGAGCGTTGCCTGGTCGGCCTTCAGGGTCGATTGCGCTTGATTGATCTGGGCCTGAACCGATTTGACCTGCGCGTCGGCGACTTTGGCGGCGGCCTGTGCAGTGTCCAGGGCATCCTGCGTGGTCGCGTTATCGTTCATCAGCCGGCCTTGGCGATCCGCCTGGACGACAGCGAGTGCGAGCTGGGATTGCTTCTCGGCAAGCTGGGCCTGGAAATTCTGCAATTGCGCGGTGTCGGCATCGACCTTTGCCGCGGCCACCGAGGAATCGATTTCGGCGAGGAGCTTGTCCTTCACCACATCGTCGCCGATCAGGACGTAGAGCCTCTTGAGCTGGCCGGTGACCTGGGCGCCCACATCGACGCTGGTGACCGGCGTCAGATTGCCGACCGCGGTCACCACATCCTCAATATCGCCGCGAGTTGCGGTTGCGATCACCGGCTGGGGCGCATTTTCGGCGGCACGGATATAGTACCAATAGGCGCCGCCGCCAGCCACGCACAGCAACAAAACCATAAACAGCGCGCGGCCAACGCCACCTCCTTTGCGCTTTCTCGGACGAGGCGGCGAAGCTTCAATGTCCCGGATAGGGCTCTGCACATTCATGGAGACAATCCTGCCGTTCTCAAATCAATTTACAACGATGGCATGTCTGAGCAATGTCGCCGGTTTGGGAGGAAACGGAGCTATTTGTACCAAAATGCTGCGAATTCGCTCAGTACGGTGTTGCCGGAATATGCATTTATAGCAATTCACTTGAACGGCAGATGAAAGCCAATTATACTCGACTAACTCTGTGGAATTTACCGCATATGCTATCCCAAAAGGCCCGTTATGCGCTCCGCGCGCTGTTTCTCCTGGCCAGGCGGCCCGCCGGCCAGCCGGTGATGATCGCCGAGATTGCGGAGCAAGCCCGCGTGCCGCGCAAATTCCTGGAGCAAATTCTGCTTGAACTGAAAAAGCGAGGCATTCTCCATAGCGTTCGCGGGAAATTCGGCGGCTATACGCTCGGCCGGGCGCCCGAAAGCATCTCCTTCGCCGAGGTGATCCGCGCCATAGACGGGCCTTTGGCGCTCAGCCCCTGCGTCAGCGTCACCGCCTATCGCCGCTGCGACGATTGCGTGGATGAGGCGACATGCTCGCTCAGAAAGGTGCTGCTCGCGGTTCGGGATTCCACGGCCGGCATTCTCGAATCGCACACGTTGCGCGACAGCCTCGATGAAATCCTGCCCGCGCCAAGGAAATCCCGCCGTACGGCCATTCCAGCCGAGTGATTATTTCACCAGCGGTTCGAGTCCGGCTTTGGCGATCGCAGCATGGCCTTCCACGCTTTTCATGGCTTCGATAAAGGCGCGCGCGGCATCGGGATTGGGGCTCCCCACAGGGATAGCAACCGTATAGTTCGTCGCGTTCTGAACTCCCGCGGGCAGCGGCCCTGCGATCTTCACCCCCTTATTGGGCATCATCTCGCTGATGAAGGTGAGTCCGATCTCGACCTTTCCGTCGGCGACGGCCTTGGCGACCTCGGAGCCCTGCATCCCGTAGACGGTTTTCTTCTTCACCGCCTCGGCGATACCCATTTGCTGGAACAGCCCGTCGAGATAGATGCCCGACGTACCGCCGGCCTTGGGGTCGACCAATGCCACCGAATGCGCCGACAGCATCGTTGCCTTGAAGGCATCGGGCGAAGAAAGATCGGGCGAGGATGCTCCGGCCTTCACCGAAATGCCCATCGCGGCGCTCGCGAGATCGACGCGCGTGCCAGGCACGATCAGATGCTCTTTTTCGAGCGCGTCCATTCCCGGCGCGGAAATGAGGATGATGTCCGCCTTCTCGCCCGACCTGAGCCGCTTCTGCAGCGCGCCCGTGGTGTCGACCACGAAATCGAGCTTATTCCCCGTCTTCTTCGCAAAGGATGCCCCGACCTCTTTGAAAGGCACCTGCATGGAGCCGCCGACCAGCAGCTTCATTTGCGCCGCGTCGGCTTCGCTTGCGGCAAATACCAAGGCGGCGACGATGAGCGATTGCTTGAGCATGCGAAACTCCTCTTCAGCGAGCGGCGGGATCGAGCCCCGCCGCTTTGAGCCTGGCTTGCGCCTCCGGGCGCGTCACGAACGCGATAAAGGCGCGGGCGGCTTCCGCATTGGGCGTACCCGCATAAAGGCCCGCCGCGTAAAGCTGCGGGTTCTGCAAGGCATCCGGGAAGGGCACGGTTTTCAGATTTGGGTTGGCGGCAAATTCGCTCATGAAGGAAAGTCCAAGTTCCGCTTCACCTTTCTCCACTGCTTCGCCGACCAGATATCCCATGGGCTTCAGCGCGGCCTTCTTTCTGGCCTCATGCGCAATTCCCATTTTCTGGAACACTGAGTCGATGTAACCGCCGGAAGCGGCGACCGTGACCGGATCGGGATAGGAAATCCTCCGCGCTGCCAGCACAGCCTTTTTCAGCGCCTCCGGCGAGGAGACGTCCGGCATCGTCGCACTTCTTTTCACCACCACACCGAAGAGCGCGCGCGCCACGTCCTTGCGTGTGCCGGGTGCGATCTTTCCGTCCTTCTCCAGCGCGTTCGCCGCCTCGTCGGCGATGACGATGACGTCGCCCTTCTCGCCGGATTTGAGCTTGTTCAGTACCGAGCCTGTGGTCCCGAGCGAGAATTGGATGGTGTTACCTGTGGCGTGGGTAAAATCGGCGGCCAATTCCTTGAGTGGGTCGGCCATCGAGCCTGTGGCAAACACGGTGAGCTCGGCCGCATCGGCCTCACGGCCCCAAAGCGGAACCAAAAACAGCAGCGCGAACAGCGAGAGCTTCATGGCCGCCCTCAATGCGCGGGCAAAACCGACAGGCCCGCCGCCTTGAAGATCGCGCCGCCCGACGGGCTGGTCATCGCGGCGATAAAGCCGCGCGCGGCGTCAGGGCTGCCGCTCACAGTGGTGACAGCCGCGACGTAATCGGTCGGGCTCTGGATTGCATCGGGCAATGGACCGGCAATCCTCACGCCCTTGTTCGGGGCCAATTCCGCGATAAAGCTGATGCCGATTTCAGCGTCTCCCTTGGCGACCGCGTCGGCCACTTCCGAACCCTGATTGCGATACACCACCTTGGGCTTCATCTGGTCGTAGATGCCCATCTTTTTCATCAGGCCTTCGAAATAGGTGCCTGAGGTGCCGCCAGCCATCGGGTTCACAAAAGAGACCGTCTTGGCCTTCAAGAGGGACGCCTTGAAGGCATCTGGCGAGGCAAGATCGGGCGCCGTTCCGTTCGGACGCATCGCTACGCCGATCAGCGCTCGAACCAACTGCGTGCGCGAACCGGCCGCGATGCGGTTCTCCTTCTGCATGGCATCGAGCCCTGCCGCGGTGACCACCACGACATCGGCCTTTTCGCCGGCTTGAAGCCGTTTCTGTAGCGCGCCCGTGGTGTCGGAGACGTAATCCATCTTGTTGCCGCTCGCCTTGGCGAACTGGGCCCCGATCTTTTCCACGGTTTCCGTCATGGCGCCGCCGACGAACACTTTGAGGTCGGCAGCAGTCGCCGGCGCGCCCGCGTTCAAAAGCGAAACAATGGAGGCAACCGTCAGAATGGCTTTGGTTTTCATCGCTTCTCCCTCCCCTCGCCGCACTTACGGCGAAAGCACCCTTTGGGCCTTTTACCAGGGTTGGCCGCGCGATGCGCGCGGCTATGGGAGCTCGATCTGAAATTAACCAGACCCGGAACAGAACCCCAGTTACCGCGTAATGTCTATTGACTTAGTAGAGATACGGGGGATTAATTCCCTCGCGCAACGGAGGTGGGTCCGAGGCGCGTGAGTCACAAACAGGGGTTCGGGGATGCGTTCAGGTTTTGCCTTCAAGACAGCACTTCTTACATCGGCCGCTTACGCGGTTCTCATCTCCTCCTCATCCGCATCCGAACAGGATGCTCCGCCGGCGGCTGCCTCGCCTTCGATCCAACTCGCAGCCGATGCGGTCGTCGCGTCCCCCCTTGAAAGCGCGGTCTCTCCCATCGGCATCGTGGCCGTCGAGCAAGTCACCGTTACCGCGCGCCGTCGCGAGGAAGACGCGCAGGAAGTTCCGGTCGCGCTCTCCGTCATCAATGTGCAGCAGATCGAGGCAACCGGGACCTACGATGTCGGTCAACTCACCTCGCTTGTGCCAAGCGTGCAGTTCTTCTCGTCGAACCCCCGCAACACCGCGATAACGATCCGGGGGCTCGGCACCAGCTTCGGCCTGACCAATGACGGGCTGGAATCCGGCGTCGGTCTTTACATCGATCAGGTTTATCAGAGCCGGCCCGCCGCCGCGACCTTCGATTTCGTCGACGTGGATCAGGTCGAAGTGCTGCGCGGTCCCCAAGGCACACTGTTCGGCAAGAACACGACCGCAGGCGCGATCAATATCGGAATTCAGATTCCAACCTTCGAGCGCCGGGTAGAGGCCGAGGTCTCGGCCGGAAATTACGGCTTTCTGCAGGGCAAGGCATCGATCTCGGGTCCCATCGCGGGGAATGTGCTCGCGGCCCGGCTCTCGGTCGAGGGCACGTTACGCGACGGCATGGTGCATAACGTCACCACCGGCAAGGACGTCAACAATCAGAACAATTTTTCCACGCGCGGCCAGCTTCTCTATCGTCCGGACGACGAGTTCAGCCTGCGGATCACCGGCGATTACAACACTCAAAAGGGCATCTGCTGCGCGCTCGGTTACGTCACTGTAGGGACGACCCTGAAACCCGCCGCGCAGCAATTTCCCGCGCTTGCCGCCGCCGCGGGATACGCCCCGCCAAGCACCGATCCGTTCGCCCGGCTGATCGACACCAACTCTCCGGCCCAGGCCAACCAGGTGTTTGGCGGCGTTTCTGCGATTGCCGACTGGGATTTCGGGCCCGCGACGCTAACCTCCGTCAGCGCCTGGCGCACCTGGAACTGGGATCCTGCGAGCGACCGGGACTTCACGAAACTTTCCATTCAAACCATATCGGCGAACCCCGACAATCAGAACCAGTACAGCCAGGAATTCAGGGTTGCCTCCAACGGCAAGCAAACGGTCGATTACGTAGCCGGCGTCTATTACTTCCGCCAGAAGATCGATGCGACGCCGATCGCGCAATATGGCGCGGACGCCACCAGGTGGCTGCTGACGCCGCTGACGCTGCCGGCCAATCTGCTGAACGGCTATACCTCGAACGCGATCGCGCATTCCGACACCAAGAGCTATGCCGCCTTCGCGCAGGCCACCTGGAACATCACGAGCGATCTGCACTTCACGCCGGGCCTTCGCTACACCAATGAAGACAAATCGGGCAGCTACAGCCAGACCGTATCCGGCGGCAACCCGAGGACCGATGCGAACAACGCCGGAGATGTTGCCAAGCTGCTGTCGGTCGTCCGGCCGCAATCCTATGCCGCCCATTTCACCGATGGCAGCGTCTCGGGACAGGTCAACCTCTCCTATGACATCGCCCCCGACTCGATGGTCTATGCGACCTATTCGCAAGGATTCAAATCGGGCGGGATCAATCTTGCCGGCATTCCGCTCGACGCCAACAACAACCCGGTGGTCTCCACCGCGATCATCAAGCCCGAGAATGTGACGACCTTTGAAGTCGGCGTGAAGAACGAATTCTTCGCGCGGCGGCTGACCCTCAACCTCGCGGCCTTCGACACCGAAGACAAGAATTATCAGGTCAATGTTGTGGATTCGGGGCCCGGCGCGCTGCGCGGCTATCTCGCCAATATCCCCAAAGTGCAATCGCGCGGATTCGAACTCGATTCCAACTTTGTGGTGGCTGAAAATCTTTCCGGTTATCTGTCGGCCGCCTGGACCGATGCGAAATATGTCTCCTTTGCCAACGGGCCGTGCCCGCTCGAACTCATCGGCGCCTCTACGACTTCGTGCAATTTGAGCGGCCGGCCCTTGCCGGGCGCCTCCCGGTGGTCGGTTTCGGGAGGCGGAGAATATCGCCTGCCCATCGACGATGGCATGGGCTATGTGGGCGTGGATGCGAGCTATCGCTCTTCGTTCTATTCCGACGCGTCCGATTCCAAATATCTCAAGATCGGCAGCTACGGCCTGGTCAATCTGCGCGCCGGCTACATATTCGACAGCGGATGGGAAGTGTCCGTCTGGGCAAAGAATCTCTTCGACCAGCACTACTTTCAATACCTCCAGCCTCAAACCGGCAATTCCGGCGAAGTCGTCGGGCTTGTCGGCGATCCCCGCACGGTCGGAGTCACCGTCCGTGTAAAGTATTAACGAGGAGAGCGTCCATGCGTCCCGATGCCGGTCACAAGAGCTATCGCTTGACGAGACCCGAACCGGTGGAGGAGTTTGGCGCACTCGATGTTTTAACTTGGCGGGAGAACGCCGAGGCCGACGCCGAGCCTCGTTGGCCCGCTGGCTGGTGGATCCTGCCCTGTGCCGTGCTGGGTCTGATCGAGTGCGCCTTCGCACTCGAGTGGCTTTTCGCCGGGCTCTGAACTTCGACAGCCCCAACGGCGCGTGCGGCAGGAACTTGGCGACTTTGCGGCACGTTACTATTTTACAACCGTTTACAGAGCCACCTGCACGGGCTGGGTGCGGGTACAGAAAAAATGAAGCTGGCCGTCGTCATAAATGTCGGGCATGGGCCCGAAACCCTCAAGCAAGCCCTGGCTTTGCAGTCCCTTCTGCTGGACCGGCTGGGCACGAGGCTGGACTCTATCCGCCTGGCTGCGCCACGGCTGTTCGATTTCGCGTGTGCGGCGGCGGTGGCGGAGAAACCCGACATCCTCGCCATTTCAGCCAGCGCGCAATCCGCGCGGCGCGCGGGCCAGATGGTGCTGAAGCGCGGCCTGCCAATTCTCTTCCTGCCCGGAGCGATGATTCCGGACTGGGCAAAATCCTTATGGGGACGTTTGTCGCTCGAACAGGCGATCGGCACGCTGAAGCAGGGCGAACTCAGGCCCGTCATCCTCTCGGTCGGCAGCCTTGGAAGCCAGATATTCTTCGGCGAAGCCTGTATCGGCCTTCCGCCCCACCTGTCCCAATTGCGCGAGGCCTTGAGCGATGCGTCGACCTTCGGGGAAGCCTGGCAGGCATGCGCCCGAGCAGCGCAGCTTTCGCGATTGCTGCTGTGTCCCGCAATCCGTTTTCGCCGCGATGGCAGCGATACTCAACGCGCATCGGCGCTTGTCGTCGGCACGAGCCAGAGCGGTGTCACGACACCACCTGATCGGCACGGCAGCCGCACGGGATTTGAATGTACGTCCTTTCACTACGGCCCGCTTGGACTCGTCCGCGCGGTGGCGCGCAGCGCCTTCGGCGGCGACTGGCGTGGGGGGCGGCGGGCCCGTTTCGCATGCGAAAAACTGACGATCGAAGGAAATGCCGCAACTTGGGTTCTGCTCGACGGCGATCCCGTGCGGATCGAGGCGCCGCTCGAACTGCGCGCCCTGCCTCGCGCGATACGCAGTTTCAGCGCCGGGCCTGGGCCTCAGGTCGCAAACGATAATGCCAAGCTCAGCCCTTTGTCGCCTCAGTTCTCGCACCCGCCCTCGGAACCGCGCTGGAACTTTAGCGGCCCGTCCCACGTTGCCGTTAACGAGGCCCGCAACAGCGGCGAAGCGAAACACTGACAACAGGTGCGATCATGCTTGGATGGGCACTTACGTTCCTCGTTATTGCGATCATAGCGGCGGTTTTCGGTTTCGGCGGCATCGCTGCGACGGCATCGAGCATCGCGCAGATTCTTTTCGTGGTTTTCCTGGCGCTGTTCCTGGTGAGCGTCGTCGTCGCGATGGCGCGGGGACGTCCGCCGGCGGTTTAGGATTGCTTGTATGCCAGGCCGCCTCAGAAGTGGTCGGCGTTACTGAGGAGGAGCGGCCGAAAACCGCTCCTCTCTTTTTTCCGCGGATGACACAATGCCGGCATGACAGCGGACCGAATCAGACTAGGCAGGCGAATGCGCAGGCATGGGCATCTGCGCGTGCTGTTTGCCATTGCGGCGGGCGGCACTGCAGCCCTCGCCCTTACCGGCACCGATGTCGCTACACGCTGCCTCATCGGCTGGGACATTTGCGTCATCATCCTCCTGCTCGGGATGTGCTGGATGATGGCCACGACCTCCGTTCCCGATTTGCGCGTCAAGGCAGCCGAGCAGGACGAAACGGCGCCGGTCATTCTTGGCCTTATGCTCGCATTGGTCGCGGCAAGCCTGTTCGGGATCCTGGCCGAGATGAGAAATGCACGCACGGCCACGGGCGATACCATGGTTCTCGCCGTTCTTCCGATTGGGACTCTGGTGCTGTCCTGGCTCTGCATGCACATGGAGTTCGCGACCCACTACGCGCATCGCTATTACGTGGATCATGCAGGTGGCGAGCCGCCAAGGCCAGGGCTGATCTTTCCCGAGACGAGCGCGGAGCCGGGTTATCCGGAATTTGTCTATTTCGCATTCTGCATCGGGATGACCTATCAGGTTTCCGACGTCGTGACGGGTACACGGAAATTTCGCGCGCTCGTCACGCTGCATGCGGTGCTGTCGTTCTTTTACAATACGTTCGTGCTCGCGCTTGCGGTCAATCTGTTCAGCGGCCTTTCGAGCTTTCGCTGAACGAAGTTCAAACGGTTATCTCTTCGGCAGGCTGGGGTTCGCAGAGGGGATCGGGGAAGACAAGTTCGACCACCGTCCCGCCGGTGTCACGCGCGCTCACGCTGGCTGTGCCCCCGAGCTGTTGGGCGAAGGCATTGATCAGACGGGAGCCGATGCCCCCGCCGCCCGGATCGCATTGTCCCGAAGGTCCTATGCCGTCGTCTTCGATCGCCAGGCGCAAATTCCCGGCGTCGATCGGAATGAGACTCACGCGGATAAGGCCGCCGCGCGCGCCCACGGGATAAGCGTGCTTGAAGGCGTTCGTCATCGCTTCGACGGTGAAGAGCGTCAAGGGCACTGCAAGGTCGCTCGGCACATGGCGGGCGGCGATATCGAGTTCGAGCTTCAGATCGCGCCGCTCCGCGCCGAAGCCTTCATGGATCTGGTGGGCGAGGTCCTCGATCAGACGCTTCAGATCGACCGCTCCCAGATCCTCGACATCGTGCAGGATGCGATGTACCAGCGCGAGCGCGTTGACGCGCACCTGCGCCTGGCGGAGTGCTGCCTGGGCCTTGGGATCGCGCAATTGCCCGGCCTGCAGCGAGAGCAGGCTCATGACAATCTGCAGGTTGTTCTTCACCCGGTGATGGGTCTCCTTGATCAGTAGCGTCTTCTGCGCCAGCGCCTCGCGAAGCCGCCGGTCGCGGTCCTGTACGGCCGCAGCCATTGACGAAAAGGTCTCGCCCAGCAGACGGAATTCGTTCGGCGCTTCTTCCAGCGCGACAGGCCGGATCGCGTAATGACCACGGCCATAAGCGGTGGCGATGCGGCGCAGATAAACGATCCAGCGCGTGATCTGACGGTCGGTTGCAATCCAGATCGCGGCGGAGGCAAGCCCCAACATCAGCACCGGAAGAAGAAGGTCGGTCCCGACATGTAGATAAGTGCTGGCGAAAAGATCGCGGTTGCGCATCGCGAAGCCGAGCGATGTCGCCGTCGTCAGGAGGGGAACCAGAGCGTAGCTCCAGGATTGGTCGTCTGCGCTTGCCGCCTGCAATTCATCACCCTTCGGCGCCGCCGTTCGTTTGGTGAAGATCTGCTGCGCCACTGCAGTATCGTTCGAGGCGATCATGTTTCCCGCCGGATCGAAGACGGCAACTACCGAGCCTGCGGGAACCGGATTGGTGTGCAGCAGCACGTCGAGCCACGACACATCCAAAGCCAGCGCGAGGACGCCGTCGAATTGTCCGCTCGGGCTGCGCAGCGGCAGCACGCCGCCAAGAACGTTGCGCTTGGCCACCGTGCTGTAAACCTGAGGCGTCACGAAATAGCCGATCCGTCTATTGGCGTCGGCCCACCAGGGGCGGCCTGCCACATTCGCCTGGTCCGGCGGGGGCATATAGGCGGCGCAAAGCACATTACCGCTCGCATCGAGCCGGGCGATGTTCGTCAGATAATGAACCCCTTTCAGCGCGTTCTTCAGGGACATGCCGCAATCAGGACTGGCGTCGCGCACCTCCGGCTGATTGGCGAGCGCGCTGAGCACCTGGCCGCCCGAGATCATCACATTTTCTTCATTGGAGGCGGTTGCGCGCGCCGTCTGAATCAAGCGCTCGCGTACATCGTCGATATCGCGCTGCACGCGATCAAAACCCTGAACCACGCTCACCAGCGCGGCCGGCAACAGCCAGATAATGATCCAAAATAGAAGACGAAGTCTAAGCGGCCTGCCGCCGACTTCAGGTAGGGTCTGTTTCTCCGGTTGTTCCCGGAACGCCTTCGGACGTTTCGAATGGAGCCAATCGGTCAAGTTGCGCCATAATCTCATTGGTGGCGTCTCCCCCTGCCGGGCGCGGCTCGCTCGGCAGCGGACCATTTCCTTCCAATGCGGCGGATAACGCCTTACGCGCACGCGCGACGCGGCTCTTCACCGTGCCGACAGCGCAATTGCTGATCTTCGCCGCGTCTTCATAAGAGAAACCACCGGCGCCGACCAGGATCAATGCTTCGCGCTGCTCCGCGGGCAAACCCCGAAGCGCGCGCGCCGTATCGGAGAGCTGAACAGCCCAGGTCTGTTCTCCCCTCGCGTTCGGAACCCGTTCGGCCGCCGTCTCGTCCCATGGCGCCTGACGCCAGGCCCGCCTGCGGTCCGAATAAAATTGATTGCGCAAAATCGTGAACAACCAAGCCTTTAGATTGGAACCCGCCCGGAAGGTTTCGCGCGACTGCCAGGCTTTCGCCAGCGCCTCCTGCGCCAGATCGTCCGCGAGTTCCCGATCGCCGCAAAGCGAACGCGAAAAGGCCCGCAGGAAGGGGATGAGATCCAGAAGATCCCGCCGAAACACGATATCTGGATCCGAGACCGGAACGGCTTCCCCGCTCGCGCTCATCGAGGGTTCATCAAAATTGTGCGATTTCACGACGAACCATCCTTCCCCCGGGTCTCATCGATCTTCTTCAAAAGATCGACAAACTCTTCAGGAATGGGTTCCTGAACGATCTCGTCATACATGCGGCGCAACTCGCGCCCAATCGCCCGCTGCCTGGCGCGCGCGGCGATCATCATCTCTCGGTCCGGTTCTTCTTTTTTCACGTGCAAATTCCCGCCCTCACGTCGTGCAGCCGGCCCGTCCCAATATCGTCCGTCCATGGCTACACCCTTCGACATTTTAGTTAAGGGACCCCCTCCCAGCGAAGGCTTTCCCTGAGCTGCAGAAACGGGCAAGCTTGGATCTGGTTCCATCCACAAGGGAACATTCTTCCCAGTTGCCCGTTTGGTTTGAGCCTCCGAGGGAACTGATCCATGACCATCACAGAGTCTCTGGCTCCTCATCTTCCATATTTGCGGCGCTATGCCCGCGCGCTGACAGGTTCGCAGCAAAGCGGCGACGCCTATGTGCGGGCCGCGTTGACGGCACTTCTTGCCGGAAAATCGGAACTTTCCAGCGAGTTGCCTCCACGGGTTGCCCTTTATCGGCTGTTCCATGCGATCTGGTCCACGAGCGTGGGCCAACTCGACCACGACGTCTCGGTAGACGTTCGCCAACTCACGCCGGAGGAGAGGCTACGTTCGCTCTCCTCCTCCGACCGGGCGGCCCTGCTTTTGACGGCCGTGGAGGGCTTTTCCCTGAGCGAGGCAGGAAAAATTCTTGGCGAATCGCCTGAGGAAGTCGAGCACTCGATCGTGCAAGCCCAGCACGCCATCGAGCGCCAGCTGGCCTCGCGGGTGTTGATCATCGAGGATGAATCCATCATCGCGCTCGATCTTGAAAATCTCGTCTCCGAGCTTGGCCATAAGGTGGTCGGCACGGCCGCGTCCAAGGACGAAGCGGTATCCCGGGCGAGGGTGCAGCATCCCGGCCTCATTCTCGCCGACATCAACCTCGGCGAAGGCGGATCGGGAATCGACGCCGTCACGGAGATCCTGAGAGTCTTCGATATTCCGGTCATCTTCGTCACGGCCTACCCGGAACGGCTGCTTACCGGCGAACGGCCCGAGCCCACTTATCTCATCACCAAACCGTTCCTACCCGAAACGGTGCAGGCCACCATCGGCCAGGCGCTGTTTTTCCATTCGCTTCGGCGCGAAGCCACTTCAGGCGCTCTGACAGCCTGAACGGAACCGCTGTGTAAGATGGCACGTTCCCTCCGCGTCGATACCCGATGCGGAGAGAACGATGCCAGCCAGGATGAGCGCAAACACACGCAAGAATGGACACAGTGGCGCCGACGTGCAGGCGCGCCTGAGTTCTCTCAAGGAAGACCTCGACCTTCTGCAGAAGGACGTGCGGGGCCTGATGAGCGACGTAGGCGAAGCGGCGAGCGGACAGGTCACGGGGGCCGTGAACGGCGCGATCGATACGGCGAGCGGGGCAGCGGCGCGCGTCAGTGAGTGGAGCAGCGAAAATATCGGCGGCGTGCGCCAAGCGGTTCGCACCCAGCCGCTGGCGGCCTGTATGCTTTCGATGAGCGCCGGCGCCATCATTGGAGCGTTCCTACTACGCTAAGGCTACTCCCTTTATGATGCAGAGACTGGGGCAGCGTTTGGGCGCGCACGCAATCGCAGTCGCGGTGCTGATGATCGTTGTATCGGCGCTGATCTGGGTGGGGACGGGTTTCGCGGGTTACGCGCTCTACCTCGCGTTTGTGCCCCGGGCTGGCGAACCCTGGGCTGCGGCTTTCGCCGCCGCGATTCTGGTCATTGGCCCCGTCGGCTGGGCCGCTATCATGGAACTCAGGGCCCTGCGCCGGCCTTACCCCCAATCCTATGTCGCCGAGGCGCGGATTCTGCCAGCAAAGACTGAGGACCAGACGCTCAAGCTGCTGGCAAAAGTGGCTGAGGACAAGCCACTCCTCGCGATTCTCTTCGCGGGCATCCTCGGGGCTTCCGAAACCATCTTGAATCGCAAACAGCAGCCCTAATCGGCCGTCGAAAGAAAGAAGCGCTCGCGGAACTTTAGTAGCGTTGGAACGTTTCGCCAGCGGGGCTGTGTGGGCTCTTATGTTCGGCTGGTCGGTAACATTTTTCGTGCTTGCGATGGTGGCCGCCTATCTCGGGTTTTTCGGCTTGGGGGGCCTCGCAGCGGAACTCGTCAGACTTCTCTTGATCGTCTTTCTTATGCTTCTCGCGGGCAGCGGTCTCTTGGGCCTTATCCGCGATGAACCGCCGGTATAGCTCGACTGCACAGGTGTAGAATGGCTTATTCCGCACAGGGCATTGTCGCTGCGATATTGCTCTTAAGCCTTGCATTCGGGATCAACGATGGTGATTCGGCGCCACCGCAATCTGCTTCGTATACGGCCGGTGGGCCGTTCGTCTGCGATCAAGCACTGGCTTTCGAAGTTCCCGGCACGGTATCGGCTAGACGCCGGCCGGTACCCTGTGGAGAAAAAGCACCCGAATGAAGAAGTCGCCACTTCTCCGGAACCGGAAGAAGAGTCGTGCATTATGTTGAGCGAGCGGGCCCCGATCCCAGGCTACGTCAAATTGCCCCCCTCGACAGTCGGCTTCGGCGGTCCGCTCGTTTCCCTCCATCGGTGTTCGAAAGTGAGCAGACCGCAAAGACATAAGGCGGCGGCGCGCCTGTCCACGCTTCTCATCAAGATGAACCGGGAACTTAGCCTACCGGCAATGATCCGGCCTCAAGAATACACCGCATAAATCACGGCAAAGGCCACGATGGTCAGCGTCAGGCTGATGACGAGGATCCGACGGATTCGGCCGGACACCACGCCTTGACGGGCTTCTTCCGGCGTCAGCAATGGTGCATGCGTAGCAACGTCCCGCTGTCCGGCTTCGATTCGACGATCCCAATGATTGGCCTGAGGCATTGCCTCCTCCATTGTCTTGATCTCAACAAAGGAAACGTCCTTGTTACGGGGGCGGTTGCGCCAATTCCGCCCCCCTGCTTGCGTCAGGCTCGATCAGATTTCCTCGTCCCCAGCGGGTCCAGCGTCCCCGGCCGTCTCGCTCGTGCGTTCCAGTTCTTCGCGCACCCGGCGGACGTGCTGCAACTCGCCCTCGGCGTCGGCCGGACTGTCGTGTTCCTGGCGCCCGCGCGCATCGCGCTCCCAGGCTTCGAGAATTTCCAGCCGGTCCTGGTTCGTAAGGCGTCTATCCCTAATCACATCGGACGGATTACGGTAATATCGGGACGGATCGATTTTCGCGTCCTGCACGAATTTGGCCTTCTTCATTGGGGAACAGCCTTTGGGGCTACCGGCCAAGGGAACGCACGCATCAACGCGGCGTTCCGAATCGACGGGACCTGGGCTGTTTGAGAGAGGCGTGACATGGCGGGCGCAAGAAAGCGCAAGACGAGCGAACCCAAGACAGAAGCCCCGAAGGCCGAGCCGCGGCCAAAAATCCCGGGGCTGTCGGCGCGGCCGGTGTGGCAGGGCCATTTGCGCCTTTCGCTGGTGAGTTGTCCGGTCGCGCTCTACAAGGCAACGTCGCGGGCCAACGACATCTCGTTCAATCTCCTGAACCCGGCGACCAACAATCGTATCCGCATGGTGCCCACCGATCCCGAAACCGGCCCGGTCAACCGTTCCGAACTGGTGCGCGGCTACGAGATCGAGAAGAACCGCTACGTCATCATCGGCGACGAGGAACTCGACGCGGTGAAGCTCGAAACCACGCATACGCTCGACATCGAGCGCTTTGTGGATGCCGATTCCATCGACCGGCTGTTCTGGGACGTGCCGTATGTTCTTCTGCCTACGGACGATATCGCGGCAAGCGCCTATGCGGTGATCCGCGAAGCCATGGCGCGAACGAACACCATCGCTCTCGGCCGCGTCGTCATGCACACCCGCGAAAGGCTGATTGCGCTTGAGCCGCGCGACCACGGCCTCGTCGCATCCACGCTTCGGATGCGCGACGAAGTCGTGAACATGGCCAAAGCGCTGGAAGAAGTGCCCGTGGTCAAGCCCGAACCGCAAATGGTGGAGATCGCGGAGAAGATCATTTCGCAGCTCGAAGGGCCGTTCAATCCCGACGAATTCCGCGACCGCTACGAAGAGGCGCTGCGCGATCTGATCCGCCGGAAAGAGCAGGGAGAGAAGCCGACAACGATCGCGCCTCCCGCCGAGCCGAGCAACGTCATCGATCTGATGACCGCACTGAAGAAGAGCCTCGGCGCCAAGGCCGCGCCTGCGCCGAAGAGCCATTCCAAGAGCGCACCTGCCGGAACCAAGACGCCCAAGAAACGCGCGCGGTAACCGCATGAGGATTTATTCAGCTTAGCGATTTACGCTAATTCCTCATCCTGAGCCCGTCGAAAATGAGGATCACATTTTCGCCAATTTCTTCTTCGCCGTTTCCAATGACACGGCCGACTTCGCCAAATCCTTCCAAGGATCGGCCCGCTTCAAGAGAGGGGCCGCACTCGCAATGGTGAACGCCGACGGGTCGAGCCCCTTCTTCAGAGCCGCCCAGGAAAGCGGCACCGCGATCGTTGCGCCTTCGCGCGCTCGCGGCGACCAGGGTCCGACCGCGGTCGCCGACTGCGCGTTGCGCAGATAATCGACGAAGATTTTTCCGTCGCGCCGCTTCTTCGACATGTTGGTGACGTAGCGCTGAGGCGCAAGCTTCTCGGCACGCTCGGCAACATCGAGGGCGAAGGCTTTCGCCTCGTCCCATGTTGGCGGTTTGCTTCTAGTTCCTTCGATCGCAACGACGACATGAAGGCCCTTGCCCCCCGTCGTCTTGACGAAAGGCGCGAACCCGAGCGTCTGCAGCAGCCCGCGTATGTCCTTCGCGGCATCCATAACGGTATCGAATCCGACATCGGGAGCAGGATCGAGATCGAAGATCAACCGCTCTGGCGTTTCCGGTTCGCCCGGCTTGCAGCCCCAGGGATGGATTTCAAGCACCGCGGCTTGAGCCAGCGCTACCAGACCCTCAACGGAATCGAGCGCGTGGTAAGGCTGCTTTTCACCGGGCACTTTGATGGGCGTGACCGCCGCCACGCCGGCCAGCACATGGCGCTGGAAGAAGCGCTCCCGGCCGGCGATCCCGTCAGGCGCGCGCACCAGCGAAATGGGGCGGTTGGCGATGTGCGGCAGCATCAGGGGCGCTGCCATTTCATAATAGTGCGCGAGATCGAGCTTGGTGACCGCCAGGGTCCTCGCGGTTTTCGGCCACAGCACCTTGTCGGGATTGCTGATGGTGACCCCCGCAACCACATTGCCGCCCGACGCGGTGCGCGCATCGGACGCGGTGTGCGGTTTGGCACGGGCGTTTTGGGTGACACTGTTCTTTGCGGGCGCAGCCTTTGTTTCCATGTCCGAAGCCTCCTCGACGTCCTGCACGGGCACCGGCTCTTCCACCACCACGGAGCGCGCGGGCTTGTCCTCCCTCAGTGCCTTGAAACTCGCCTGCCTGAGCAACCCGTCTCGCGTCACGGTGGCATATTCCACTTCCGCCACGAGCCTCGGCTCGACCCAGGTGATCTCCTTTGCCCGCGGCGGCTTCAGGCCAGCGGTGAAGGGAGATTTCGGCCGCTTCAGCCGGTTCAGCGTGCGCAGCACAGGCCCCGAATTATCTGCGTTGAAACCGGTGCCGATGCGGCCGAGATAGTGGAAATCATCCCCTTTGTACGCGCCGATCAGAATTGAACGAAGTTTCGAGGGGCCGCCCCACCAGCCGCCGATCACCACTTCCTGGCCGCCGCGGCATTTCTCCTTGGTCCAGAGATCGCCGCGGCCCGAGCGGTAAGGGGCATCCATGCGCTTGGAGATGATGCCTTCCAGCTTGGCGCGGCAGGCCGATTCGAGGAAGTCCTTCCCCGATGTCGCGAAATGCTCGACATAGCGGAAATGCGGGACGCCTTTTGTCCGTTGGATCAGCTTCGCGAGCTGCTCCTTGCGCACCGACAAGGCTTCGTGGCGCAGATCGGCGCCGTCCAGGAACAACAGATCGAAGGCGAAGAAAATCAGGTCGCCGGTGCGGCCGTCCGACAGCGCCTGCTGCAGCCCGGCAAAGCTCGGGAGCCCATCTTCGAGCGCACAGACCTCGCCGTCGATCATGCAGTCCGGCAGCGCGCGAGCCTCCTTGGCGATTTCGGGGAAGCGGCCGGACCAGTCGAGCGCCTTGCGGGTGCGCAAGACCCCACGCTTCTTTTCGGCCCGAAGCTGCATGCGATAGCCGTCGAATTTGACTTCGTGCACCCAGGTCGCGCCGGTGGGCGGGGCATCCACCAGCCGGCAAAGCTGGGGCGCCACGAATTCGGGCATGGTGACGTGCTTTATGTCTTCACGCGGGAGCGCAGGGGAAGCTTTTTTTTTACGCGTACGCTCGCGGGCTTGTCGTCCGCACCGTTGCCGTCAGGCGCTGGGCCATCCTTCCGGTTGGAGTGCCAGACGCGGGATTTTTTACTTGCGGCAATTTCATCGAGCGTACGCCCAGTGGTGACCGACGTATCGGCCGCGAGCAGCGCGTCGGGATCGCCGCGCCTGGCGGCATCGTCGTTTTCCTTGACCAGCAGCCAATTGTGCCGCGCCGAGCGCCCCGGCCGTTTCGGATCGTCGCGCATGCGGATGAGCGCCCATCCTCCGGTGAGACGTTCGCCGTCGAGCTCGAATTTAAGATGGCCCTTTTCGAGATCGCCTTCGGGATCCTCGCTTTGAGGCGTCCAAGTGCCGCGGTCCCAAAGCTGCACCGTGCCGCCGCCATATTGGCCTTTGGGAATGGTGCCTTCGAAGGTGCCGTAGTCGAGCGGATGATCTTCGACTTCGACCGCCAGCCGCTTGGTGGCAGGATCGTAGGAGGGGACCTTGGTCACCGCCCATGATTTGTAGACGCCATCGAGCTCGAGCCGGAAATCGTAATGCAGCCGCGTGGCCGCGTGGCGCTGGATGACGAAGCCAAGGGCTTTCGTCTTTCCACGCACCACCTGCCCGCGCGGTTCCGCGGTGACGTTGAAATTGCGTTTGGCGCGGTATGTTTCTAGGCCGGCCATCGCAATTCCGTTTTCGCTAGACCCGTCCGATGAGCACCAGGATGAGTAGCACGACCAGCACCGTACCGAGCACCCCGCTCGGGCCATAACCCCAGCCGCTGCTGTAGCCCCATGTGGGAAGCGCGCCGACCAGAAGCAAAATCAACACAATGAGCAGGACTGTACCAAGCATGGGAATACTCCCGTTTCTCGTTGTTACTGAGAACTGCCGAGAAAAGGAATTGTTCCCTTAGGCTTAGCGGTGACATCCGTTGTCACTCCGCCGCTTCGGCGGCGCGGATGGCCGAGGAGGCGCGCCCTGTCAGTTCCGACGGCACGAAATCGTCTACGTCGATGGCATCGCGCACGAGCGCGTTGGCGCGTTCGAGCGCATCGGCTTCGGCTTGTGTAATGATCTTGTCGCGCACAAGCGCCGGCACATCGGCAAGAGCCTTGCGTCCGGCAAGCCCAGCGGCGCGGATCTTGTCCTCGATCGCATCGCGCCCGATGGCCGCGGTGAAAGCGGCCTCCATGCGGCCGGTCGCGTCGTTGGCCCCGCGCCCGACATAGATTCCATCGGTCAGGCGTTCGCGCGTTGCGGTCTGCGACAGGATCAGAGCGGCGCAGGCATGCGTCAGCCGGTCTGACGGCGGGCGGCGGTGGCGGCCCAGGGGAAACGCGACCAGCCGCAGGAACCAGGCAACCGGGCGATTGGGAAGATTGGCGAGCACTTCGTCAAGCCGCATCTGAATGGTGTAGAGCGCGCTCAAATAATTCCATTCGACAAGCGGCAGGTCCGCGGTTTGCGCGCCTTCGTCTTCGTAGCGCTTGAGCACGCAGCTCATCAGATAGAGTTCGCTCAAAATATCGCCCAATCGCGCCGACAGGCTTTCGCGCCGCTTCATGGCCCCGCCGAGCGTACCCATGACGAGATCGGCGACCGCGGCAAAGGTGACGGCTGCCACATGCAACCCGCGATACATCCGCGCGATGCCGGGCACGTCGGGAGTTTTTGCGAACGCCCCTGACGTGAGATTGTGCAGCAATGCGCGGGCCACGTTCGAGGTAGCACTTCCGACATGCGCCCACAGCGCCCGGTCGAAGGCGGCGAGGGATTCGTCCTTGTCGGCAAGATTGGCCGCTTCCATTTCTTTCAGCAGATGCGGATGGCAGCGTATGGCGCCCTGGCCGAAGATCATCAGATTGCGCGTGAGAATGTTCGCACCCTCGACCGTGATCGCGACGGGCACGCTCATATAGGTGCCGAAGAGATAATTGCGCGGGCCGTCCATGATGGCGCGCCCGCCATGGATATCCATGGCATCGTTGAGCGCGGTGCGCATTCGCTCGGTCGCGTGATATTTCAGGATCGCGGACAGCACCGAAGGCTGTTCGCCGTGGTCGAGGGATGCGGCCGTCAGACGCCGGGCCGCGTCCAGCACATAGGCGTAACCCGCGATGCGCGCGAGCGGCGCCTCGACACCTTCGAAACGGCCGATGGGAAGACCGAATTGGCGGCGTATGCGCGCATAAGCACCGGCAAGCCGGGCCGAAAACATGGCGGCACCCGTGCCGAGCGCAGGCAACGAAATCGCGCGGCCCGCAGCCAGGCAGTCCATCAGCATGCGCCAGCCCTGGCCGATTCGGGCTTGTCCGCCGATGATGTAGTCCATCGGGATGAAGACGTCCTTGCCTTGGGTCGGACCGTTCTGGAACGACTGATCGGCGGGGAAATGGCGGCGTCCGATCTCGACGCCCGGCGTGGTCGTCGGGATCAGCGCAAGCGTGATGCCGATGTCGTCCTTCTCCCCGATCAGATGGTTGGGATCGTAAAGGCGAAACGCGAGACCGAGGATCGTCGCGACGGGGGCGAGGGTGATGTAACGCTTGCTCCAGGTAACGCGCATGCCCAGCACGCGCTGGCCCTTATGATCGCCGTAACAGATCTCCGCACGGTCCGGGATGGAGGCCGCATCCGATCCCGCCTCCGGCGCCGTCAGCGCGAAACAAGGGATCTCGGCGCCTTGCGCCAAACGCGGCAAATAATAATCGCGCTGTGCGTCGGTGCCGTAGCGCATGAGCAACTCGGCCGGCCCGAGCGAATTGGGCACCATCACGGTGACGGCGGCGGCCGGGCTGCGGCTTGCCACTTTCATCACCACGGCCGAATGCATCAGCGCCGAGAATCCGAGGCCGCCCCGCTCCTTCGGGATGATCATCCCCATGAAGCCATTGTCGCGGATGAAGGCCCAGACGTGATCGGCGAGATCGCCGCTTCGCCTGATCTCCCAATCGTCGAGCATGGCGCAGAGCCTTTCGACCGGCCCGTCGAGGAAGAGTTGTTCTTCGGCGGTAAGCGCGGGCTTGGGAAAGTCCCGCAGCTTCGCCCAATCCGGCTTGCCGGAAAACAGATCGGCGTCCCACCACACTGTGCCCGCGGCGATGGCGTCGCGCTCGGTCGGCGAGATGGGCGGGAGTTTCGTCTTGTACCAGGAGAGAATGGAACGGGTGATGTAACGTGCCCGGAAGCTTAATGGAGCGGTCATGCTTGCCTTCCTGTTGGGCAGCGCAACATAGGCGGGTGCGAATCGCCCGCCTTGATCTGCGTCAGATAGAAGTTTGACACATCGCTTACCAAGAATTGTAATCCGCGCGCCCGGTTCCCAATAGCCGCCATTGCCGGCGGCTGAGCCCGGCCCAGCAGAAGTCTAGCACCAACTCCTATGGTTTGGGGCGATTGCCCTTTGACCCGTCCCAAATTGGGCGGGCGGTGAACGGACTGGAGCACGGCCCAAGCCGTGGCTAATCTCAGCCGCCGCCCGACCCAGAGATGCCATGAAGCGAATTGCCTTTCCCATCGTCGTATTGGTGCTGGCCACCGGTGCGTCCGCCGCCCAGCGCGCCGTGCCCGGCGAAGGACCGGGGGGGACCGAGCCTCTCGGGAGCAGCCTTTACAGCGTCAATTGGGGGACGATGGGGCTTAATGTCGGCGTCTCGGCGGGAGCGGACGGCATACTCCTGGTCGACGACCAGGAAGAGGGCGGCGTGCCGCGGCTAAAGGCGGAGATCGCAAAGATTTCCCCTATGCCGATCCGGCTGGTGATCAACACCCATTGGCATTTCGATCACGTGGGCGGGAACGCGGAGTTTTCCAAGGCGGGCGCGATCGCAATCGCCCATCAGAACACGCGCACGCGGCTGATGACAGAGCAGGTCAATCCCGTTGGCGGCGGCATGCAGAAGGCGTTCGCGCCCGCATTCTGGCCACAAGTGACATTCGCCGATTCGATTACGCTGCATTTCAACGGTGACGACATCGATGTGATCCACATCCCGAACGGCCACACGGATGGCGATGTCATCGTCAAGTTCCGCAAGGCTGACGTGTTGTTCGCGGCCGACGAATTCAACAATGGCGACTACACCCGCATCGACCCGCGCGGCGGAAGTCTCGACGGAATGATCGCGGCTTACCGCAAGCTGCTGCCGACATTGGACGATCAGGTCAAAGTGGTGCCAGGCCGCGGGCGCGTGGGGACCAAGAAGGATTTGGAAAACTATCTCGCCGTGATGGTCGCCTTGCGCGACCGCATGACGGCACTCATCCGGCAGGGGAAATCCCTGGAAGAGTGCCTCGCGGCGAAGCCGACCGCCGATTTCGACGCCAAATGGGCCAACGGCCCGATTCGCCCGGATTCATATGTCGAGGAAGTCTACGCGGATTTGAAGGGCAAGGTGCGGTAGTCACCCGCTGCCGTTGACTAAAAGGGCTGTTTGGCGAACTATTCCGCCGGGAAAATCTATCCGCCTTTGCGGAAGCTTTTGGCCGTCTGTCTCGGACCATCAGGAGGAACCAGATGCATAAATTCAAAGTATCGCTACTTCTTGGCGCAGCCGCATTCCTTGCCGCACCCCATGCCTTCGCCGCGACGGCTGCCCTCCAGGGCCAAGTGACCTCCCAAAAGGAAGGCAACATGGAAGGCGTGCTGGTGACCGCCAAGAAGGACGGTTCCAACATGGCCATCACCGTGATTAGCGACGAGAAGGGCCATTATGCCTTTCCGTCCGACCGGCTGACGCCCGGCCACTACAACATCAAAGTCCGGGCAGTGGGCTACATCCTGAACGGACCCCGCGCCGTCGACGTCAGCGCAAACGGCACCACGGCCGACGTGACGTTGAACGCGACGCCCAATCTCGCGCCGCAGCTCACCAACGCGGACTGGCTGAACAGTGCCCCGGGCACGGAGCAGGAGAAGCGCGATCTCGTGGCCTGCGCCACTTGTCACACGCTGTCGCGTCCGCTGACCTCCGCCTATACGGCCGATCAATTGAAAGGCGACGTGTTTCCGCGCATGGCCGCGATGGCGAGCCAAGCCTTTCCGATCATGCCACAGAAGCGGGCTGAAGCGCGCGATCAGGCGCGCACGTTCGGGGGCATCGACCGGCTCGCGAACTATATTTCGTCGGTCAATCTCTCGGCCGGGCCGGACTACAAATATCAGTTGCAGGGGGCTGCCCGTCCCCACGGCAGGGACACGCACGTCATCATCACGTCCTATGACCTGCCGCGCAAATCCATGCAGCCGCACGATTCGGTCAAGGGGCCGGACGGCTTCGTGTGGGTGAGCGATTTCGGCGAGAACTCGCTGCAGCGGCTCGATCCCAAGACCGGCGAGGTCAAGGAATACACCTATCAGCCGACGCGGCCGGGCTTCTCATCGGGCAATCTCGACGTCGAATTCGACACTGACGGCAATCTCTGGCTCGGCATGATGGACCAGACCGGTGCTGCCATGTTCGACCGCAAGACCGAAAAGTTCACCTTCTACACAATCCCCAAGGACATGCAGAACCTGAAGACCCAGACCGCGATGGTGTCGCCGATCCATTGGAAAGTGGACGGCAAGGCCTGGATCAATGCAGCCGAAGAACCCATCGTCGGCCGCTTCGACGTGAAGACGGGCAAGTTCGAGCCCTGGATGCATCCCTTCGCGGATCGGCCGCAAGGCGAGGCCCATTCGGCCTATGGCGTCTACACGGATTCGCACAACAACGCGTATCTGATGGACTTCCCCAGCCAATATGTCTGGAAGATCGATGCCAAGACCGGAAAGGTGACTTCCTACAAGACACCGACCGATTATTCCCGCCCGCGCCGCGGCCGCATGGACAATCAGGATCGCCTCTGGTTCGCCGAATGGCGCGCCGACAAGGTGGCCATGTTCGACACCAAGAACGGCGAGTTCATGGAATGGAACGTGCCCGGGAAATACGGTTCGCCCTATGACGCGCAAATCGACAAGGCGGGCTGGATCTGGACCGATAACATGATGAACGATCTGGTCACGCGCATCGACAGCAAGACGGGCCAGACGCTGCAATATCTGATGCCCGTGGAGACCAATGGACGCCGCATCGCGGTGGACGATTACGGCCAGAAGCCGGGCCTCTGGATCGGCGCGAACCATCAGGCCGTCGTGATGCACGTCGAACCGACGGATTGATCTGGCCAATAGCCAAATCGCGAATGGCGAATAGGGGAAACCCTATTCGCCATTTTTCTATTCGCTACTCGCTATTCGCGGTTGTTATGCCGCCGGCTTGTTGACGTCGGGGGCGAGCACGCAATTGGTCTCGATGGGCGCGTTGGGTGCGCTGCGCAACAGCCTGCGGTCGCGCGCAACCAGCCGGTATCCAGCCTTGCTGCAAGTCACCACCACCTTCTTCGCGTCCACCCTCTTGGAGAAGCCCGGAATGCGGTAATGACCCATGTTGTCGGCCTGAACCACGAAGCTCGACCCGGTGGGAGTCGTCGCCATGATGGTCGCGTTGGCGATGGTCTTGCCCTTTGAATCGCGCACGAAGCCGAAATAGGGAACGCC
The DNA here is from genome assembly GCA_964494505.1 of uncultured Bordetella sp. GTDB lineage: Bacteria > Pseudomonadota > Alphaproteobacteria > Micropepsales > Micropepsaceae > CAIYRG01. The sequence continues at coordinate 15,561 of CAZBRO010000021.1, read as the reverse complement.
ATCGTCGGTATGATTCTGGTTCCAGGTGGCGGTCAGTTCCTCGAAGAAGTCGCCTCCATTGGCCATTACGGGCGTGCTTGCCGCCAACCCTGCGGCAATCGAGGCATAAACCAAAAGACTCGCTCTCATCGCTCGTCTCCGACGACGCGTGCACCAAGCATTATATAGGGCGAATCTCAGCTAAACCAGATCGGCTTCCAGTCGGGGACGAACCAGGGCAGTTCCCAATTCAACAGGAAGATGAAGGCAAGGATCGGAACGACCCAAACGAGCGTCGCCAAGGTTTTCTGGACTGCCTTTTCCGGCAGCAGCATCGCGATCACGGCGAAGATCAGCCCAACCACCACGGCCGACAAGATCCAGCCATACCACCACATCGGCGGGCCGATATTGTCGTTACCGGGAACTAATCCCCAGTTCCATTGTCCGATAGCCGGAAAATACGTGAACAGCGGCCAGGTGAAGCTCGAGGTTGCCCCGGTGAAGGAATAGGCGGGCGCATAATACAGCGTGAAGCCGATGGCAAAGCCTGGGAAGGCCCGCGAAGCGATTCTGTTCATCAGGCAAATCCTCTCACATTGTTGAGCAAGTGACCTGCGATGAAATTATACCAGATGGTGAGGAAGTAGATGGCGACCATCGCCTTGCGGGTCGTGGTGTATTCCGGCGCCTTTTTCCAGAAGTACCAATAGGCCGGAAGCATGGCCAGGCCGATGGCGGCGAAGTTCTCTTTGATCTCGAACAGGCCGATGGCATAGGTCAGCATGAGGTCCTGCAGAGGCGGGCGCACATAAACCCGGTAGACCGGATAGATGTATGCGCCGAGCAAGAAGGTCACCACATAGAGCACCATGATCGCGGTGACATAGCCGGCAGGGTTGATGCCGCGTGCCTTGGCGACGAAATCGGTTTGTCCCGGCTGACGGGGCCAGAATACGCCCAACGCCTGATGCGTGATCGCGCCAATGAGGAATAGCGCGCACACGCTGTGAATGATCAATAGTGCGGTGTCCATTCGTCCTCCCCCGATTGATTATAAGACGCTCAGTAACCCGTTCTCCCCCAGGTTCAGGCGTATCATCTGTTCCATGGCGCGAATAATCCTCTCGCAATGATGCCCGAAGCTCTTCTGCGTTTGCAATCGAATTTCGAGAAAAGAGAAAGGCGCGCAAGGAGGTTCTCTCTCCTCACGCGCCTCTTCGGAAGCTTTCAAATAGTTCAGCTGACCGGGGCTGCGGACTGCAGCTTGCAGTCGACTTCGATGGGCGCTTTCGGCATCGTGCGGAGAACGCGGCGGTCCTGCGCGATCGTGCGATAGCCGGCCTTGGCGCATTCGATCAGAACGGTCTTGGCGTTCACATCCTTCCCGAGGCCCGGAATTTTGTAGTGGCCGAGATTGTCCGAGATGATGGTCACGGCCTGTCCGTCCACACCGCCGACGACGGTTGCCGTCACGATGGCGCGCGGAATGGGCTTGCCCTTGACGTCGCGCACCCAGCCGAAGAACGGCGTGCCGGTGTCGCTGTTAGCGCCCCAGCTTTCCGACAATTCGTTGAAGAAATCGCCGCCATTAGCCAGGGCCGGCAACGATGTAAGAGCGCTTGCGGCAAATCCCAATACGGCGATGCCGCCCATGCCGATCAACGATGTTCTCTTCATATCCGCCTCTTCCGTCAGCTTGCGCGTGGTCCTTCCGCGTCTCTCATATTCGGACCAGTCCACGACAGTATATAAGAGGATTGCTCAACTTACCAACGGCGCAGAAAGGGAACAGCGCTCCGTTCGCAGCTTATTGTTGCAGAATTCACGTTTGCAAAATCTCTTGGGCCGCGCGCTCGCCTGACTGGAGCGCCCCCTCCATCCAGCCGTTCCAAGGCGCGGTGTGCTCGCCAGCGAAATGGACCCAGCCCTCGGCGCGTCCGATGACGGGAACAAAGCGCGCCATTTCACCGGGATGGAACACGGTAAAGGCGCCTCGCGCGAACGGGTCTTCGGCCCAGCTTTGGACGAAGGATTTCTGAAGCTCCTGTTCGATTTCGGGGAAGGCTTCGCTCGCGAGACTGATGCCGAACCGCGTCCGGGCGGTTTCGGGTAGGGGCCTAAGCCTTTGCTGGATCGTACTGTTTCCCGTGGTTAATGAGATCAGCCCACGGGCGCCCTTCTGGCCGTAGCTCATGTCCCAGATGTCGGCGGGCGCATCCGTCCGGGCCCCCCCGGTCAGCCGCTGCCGCTCCCAGAAGCGGCTTCTTGTCTGCAGCAGGAACCGCGTCGCCTGGAAATAGGTCAGCGTGCGGATGGCACCCGTTTTTGGGGAGGAGAAAGGCGGATCGATGGTGACCTGGCGGAGCATCGAAAAGGGAAGGGCAAGGACCGCCCGGTCCACGGTCATGGTCTCGCTCTTATCGGCGGTCTTGAAGGTGGCGCGCACGCCGGACGGCCCCGGTTCCAGCCGAGTCAGTATGCAATTAAATCGGATCACATCTTTGAGACGGGCGGCCATCGCGCGCGGCAGGCGATCCATGCCGCCGTCGATCTTGAAATATTGCCGGGAATCCTTGTGCAGCATGATCTGCTGCAGCAGGAACAGCGCGGAAAAGCCGCTCGAATCACCTCCCAGGCTCATGATCTGGATGGCAGCTGGACTCGCGCCGCGGGAAGCGAGCCATTGCGGCCAGCTCACCGAATCGAAGGGCCGCCAGCGCGGATCGGAAACATCGAGATCAGGACTTCCGAGTTCCTCCGGGACGCCGGCAAGGTATTTAACCGTCAACGCGGCGGCCGAAAGCCCTCGCTCGTCGCGCTTCAGCCCCGGCGCCATAAGGGCACGCTGGGCCTCGTCGTCGGTGCGAGCGCGCCTGCCTCCGATGGCCTGGATGGATGCTCCCTGCGGCGCGAAGGGGATGAGCCCGAGGTCCAGCTCGTTCAGCCAATGCAGCACATATTCATGTGTCTCTGCGATCCGGGCCGCTCCCAACTCGCCATAGATTCCGTCGTCGAAATAATTTCTGAGCGTGCGCACCCGGCCACCCGGATCACCGCGCGCCTCGATCAATGTCACGCGGTATCCTGCGTCACGGAGCCGGTAGGCGGCGGCAAGCCCGGCAAGCCCGGCGCCCACTACGAGCACTGATTCCGCGCGCTTCGCGGCGGCGGCCGCGCGCGCGAACCGGGGCGAAAGCGCCAGCGCCCCCGCGGCCTGCAGCAGGTGCCGGCGGTGCCAGACGAAAGGCGCGCCTCTTTGATCCATGATGCGCTCTCTTTATCATCGGCCGGACTCGCTCTCCAAATGCGCTAGTGTCCCGATTCCGAAATTCGTCACATCTCGATATCAGCCTCACGCGAATTTCGGAATCGAGAGGACACTAGCTATTTATTGATTCTAGTGTTGTTTCAGCTTTCGAAGTTCGCCCGAGCCCGATAGCGACAATGGAGCGAACTTCGAAACCACGACACTAGCGGAAAACGGCTTTGCGGACGGTAATGAACGGACTGGGACGAATTGCAGCGGTGTTATCGCTGCTGCTTTTCTCCGGCGAAAGCCAGGCCGGCGAGCGGCTCGATGCGATCAAGGTGCGCGGCTTTCTCACCTGCGGCGTGGGCGCCGACGTGCCGGGATTTTCCCAGCGCGACGCAAAGGGCCAATGGCGCGGTTTCGATATCGACACCTGCAAGGCGATCGCCGCGGCGATCTTCGGTGACGCAGCAAAGCTCCGCTTCAAGCCTATCGACACACTGGTCAATTTCGCGGCCGACCGCGATATCGACCTGGTCCTGCGCGGCCTCACCTGGACGTCGGGGCGCGAGATATCGGGGAGACTCCGCTTCGGCCCGATCCTGATCTATGACGGACAAGGCTTCCTGGTGCCGAAAAAGCTGAATATCACCGAGCCGGCGGGTTTGGTGGGGCACACCATCTGCGCCTCCTCCGACACCTATGCCGAATTTGTGACCGCGCTGCAGCGTTATTTTCGCGCCCGTAATTGGGTGCTGAAGCTGAAGGTCACGCAGCACCGGGCGGATGCGGAGGACGCATTCTTTGCAGGCGAATGCGACGCCATATCGGCGGATTCGACCGAACTCGCCGAAGCCGTCATTGGTAAAGCTCCGCACCCGGAGGATATCGCGATCCTGCCGCAGCAGATCACCAAGGAGCCGCTGGTGCCGCTGCTGCGCAAGGGCGATGACGAATTTTTCGATGCCGTGCGCTGGGCGATTTTCGCGCTGATCGATGCCGAGGAGCTGGGAATAAATGCCGGGAATCTCGAACGCATGCGGGGGAGCGACGACCCGGATGTGAAAGCCTTTTTGGCGCCAGCGCCCAAGACCGCGGCCGCGTTCAGCCCCGGCTGGACGACGGCCATCGTCCAGGCCGTCGGCAATTACGGGGACATTTACGACCGCAATTTCGGCGATAATTCGCGCGCCAAGATGCCGCGCGGGTTGAGCCGGCTTTGGACCAAGGGCGGCGCCCTTTACGCACCCCCGATTCGATGACCAATCTCAAACGGTTCAGACCCCGCGGCGCACGATCCGCATTTTACAGCCCAACCTTGTCGTTGACTTTTGCGGGTGGTAAAGACCTCATATTCTCGGCTTATTCCGGCCGTAAGGCACTCACTTAAATTCAAGGGGACGGGAACCGTGTCGAAGAGGACGCCAGATATCAAACGCCGCCAATTTCTCGCTGGAGCCGTGGCCGCAGGGCCGGTAATCGGACTCGCCACTGCCAGCAAGGCGCTTGCCGCCGAAACGCCGGCCAAAGCCGCCGTTCCCGCCAAGCCCCAGACCGCGGGCGACACCAAGCCCCCTCAGGAAGTCCAGAAAATCGTCACCAGCAACAAAGTCGGCGGCGATTTCATGGTGGACTGCCTCAGATCGCTGAACGTCGACTATGTCGCCTCCACACCGGGCTCGACCTTTCGCGGCTTGCAGGAATCGATCATCAATTACGGCATGAACTCGAAGCCCGAGTTCATCACCACGATTCATGAAGAAGCCTCCGTTGCGATGGCCCATGGCTACTCCAAGATCGCGGGGAAGCCGATGGCCACCATGGTCCATGGCGTGGTCGGCCTGCAGCATTCCTCGATGGCGATCTACAATTGCTTCTGCGATCAAGCGCCAGCGCTCGTGATGGCCGGCAATGTTGGGCAGGGCACGCAGCGCCGCCCCGGCGTGGAATGGGCGCACAGCGCGCATGACCAGGCCATCATGGTGCGCGACTACACCAAATGGGACGACCAGGCTGCCAACCTTCAGGATTTCGCCGAAGGCATGGTGCGCGCCTACGACCTCGCCACCACGGCCCCGTTTGGGCCGGTGCTGGTGGTGATCGACGCCGATCAGCAAGAAGAAGAGATCGAACCGGAGCGTAAGCTGTTCATCCCCAAGCTGCGTCAACGTTCCCAGCCGGTGGGTGACCCCAACGCCCTTGCCGAAGCCGCCAAACTGCTGGTGGCCGCGGAAAATCCGGTCATCGTCGCGGGCCGCTACACGCGCAGCGAAGCAGGCCCGAAGAATCTTGTGCGCCTGGCGGAGACGCTGAACGCGCCCGTGGTGGACGAGCGCAACCGCATGAACATGCCGAACCGCCATCCGCTGAATCATTCGATCCGGGGTGCGGCCATGATCCGTCAGGCCGACGTGATCCTCGCGCTCGAGCCGATGGACCTCTACGGCACGCTCAACAATGTCGACGACCTGATCGGCCGTCCGGCGCAACCGAAGATGCGCGCCGGCGCAAAGGTCATCGTGCTCGGCACCACCGACACCAACATCAAGGCGAACACGGCCGAATATGAGCGCTATCAGGCGGCCGATATCGGCATCGCGGGCGATGCGGAAAGCTCGCTGCCGTGGTTGATCCAGGCGATCGAAAAGGAAATGACGCCCGCGCGTAAGGCGGTTGCCGGCGATCGCGGCGCCAAGTTGAAAGAAGCCGGGGCGAAATTCCTGGTTGCCGCGCATGCCGATGCCGCTCTCGGCTGGGATGCGAGCCCAATCTCGACCGCGCGCCTCTCGGCCGAGGTCTGGAACCACATCCAGCACGAAGATTGGACCATGGCTTCGGAAGTGACCTTCCTGTCCAACTGGCCCTATCGGCTGTGGGACATGCAGAAGCACTACAATTCCATCGGTGGTTCGGTCGGCGGCGGCGTCGGCTACAACGCGCCGGCCGCCCTGGGTGCAGCCCTCGCCAATAAGGGCACTGGCCGCATTACCGTCTCACTCAATGGCGATGGCGATTTCATGATGTCGCCGGGCGTGCTGTGGACGGCTGCGCATCACCAGATTCCGATCCTCTATGTCCTCCACAACAACCGCGCCTGGCATCAGGAATATATGCATGTCCAGCGCATGGCTCAGCGCAATCAGCGCGGCATCGACCGCGCCCATATCGGTACCACCATCGACCATCCGAACATCGATTTCTCGACGCTCGCGAAGTCGATGGGCGTCTATAGCGAGGGCCCGATCATCAATCCCGCCGATGTCGGCCCGGCGATCCAGCGCGCCATCGCGGTGGTGAAGAAGGGCGAGCCCGCGCTGGTCGACGTCGTGTCGCAGCCGCGCTGAGGAGAATGTCAGTGTACAAATCTTTTGCATCTGCCGCCGTCATCGCCGTTGCGGGCGTCTTTTCCGCAACGGCCGCATTCGCGCAGGGCGCGCCCAAAGGCGACACCGCCAGCGGCAAGCATTTGTTCGAGACGGTCGGCTGTTTCGAATGTCACGGTTATGCGGGACAGGGCGGAAGCGCCGGACCCAAGCTCATCAACCCGCCGGCGTGGGAAGCCTTCATCCTGCAAGTGCGCACGCCACGGAACGTGATGCCGCCCTTCACCAACAAGGTGCTGACAGATCAACAGGCCGCCGACATCTATTCCTACATCAGCACGTTCCCGAAGCCGCCGGATCCAAAAACCATTCCGCTGTTGCAGAATTAGGCCCTTTTTCCGGCCCTCTCTCAATGGGAGGGCCGGATTTTTATAGGCCTCCCAAACCGATCCCCTTTCCTGAGTGCTCCCGCTCTCCTGGCGATTCAGCAGGCTGCACCCCATATGCGCGCGGCTGTCTCGCGTCCACCATCACTCGGCATTCCATTCGTCCTTCACTTTTCGGCATTCGCTCCTAAGCTCCCGCGTATTACAGTTCGGCTATGGACCTTTTCCGCAGGAAATTGCCGATGGCCGGTGCGACCGAGAGCCTAAGGAAATGCCTCACCGCCTCCGATCTCACGTTTTTGGGGATCGGCAATATGATCGGCGCAGGTATTTTCGTGCTCACGGGCGTGGTGGCGGCTACGCAAGCCGGCCCAGCGGTCATTCTGTCGTTCGTGGTGGCGGGCGTCGCTTGCGTCTTTGTCGCCCTGTCCTATGCCGAGCTCGCCGCTTCTATCGGGGGCTGCGGCAGCGGGTACGGATATTCCTACGCCGCATTCGGCGAATTGCCGGCCTGGATCGTCGGTTGGATCACCGCCTCGGCGGCAGCATTTTCTGTGGCCGCAGTCGCCAATGGCTGGTCGGGCTATTTTGGCAACGCGCTGGCCGCCCTGGGCGTAAATCTGCCGGACGCGTTGACCAAGGGCCCCTTGTCAGGCGGCGTCGTCAATCTCCCCGCCGCACTGGTGGTGCTGGGGCTGATGGCGGTGCTGGTCGCGGGCGTCAAGCAGAGCGCGAAGCTGAATAGTGCTGTGGTCGCCGTCAAGCTGCTTGCCATCGCGCTCTTCATCGGAGTCGCGTTGTCTTATATCAAACCCGGCCTGTGGCACCCGTTCCTGCCGTTTGGCTGGTTCAATCACATGTCTGATGGAAAGACGGCCGGGGTTCTCGCGGGCGCGGCCGTCGTTTTCTTTGCTTATATCGGCTTCCAGAACGTCTCGGTCGCGGCCGAGGAAGCACAAAATCCGCAGCGCGATGTTCCACTCGGGACGCTCGCAGCCGTCATCACCTGCGCGTTGCTTTACATAATTGTTTCGGGGCTCTTGACGGCGATAGCGCCCTACCGATCGCTGAACGTCTCGTCCCCCATCGCCTACGGATTGCTGCAGAACGGTGTGAGCTGGGGTTCGGCCCTGGTCGCGGTCGGCGTCATCGTCGGCCTCACCTCGACTATGCTCGTCACCTATTACGCCGGCACACGCATCCTGTTCGCAATGGCCCGCGACGGACTTTTGCCGCCGATTTTCTGCCGTGTCGACGCCAAGACTCAAATTCCGGCGAACAGCACGATCATGTGCGGAATTCTTATGGCGGCGATGGCGGGTCTTCTTCCGCTGGGTGAACTGGCTCAGCTCGCGAGTCTGAGCCGACTGACCGAATTCACGCTGGTGTGCCTGGGCGTGGTCGTGCTGCGGGCGACTAAGCCAGACATGCACCGCCCATTCAGGGCGCCGGGCGGGCTAATCTTGCCCGTACTCGGCATGCTCTCCTGCGGCGCGCTGATCGCATTCATGCCGTTCGCGACGCTCGTTCGTTTTGCACTTTATCTGGCGGTGGGAGCCGCCGTCTATTTCGGCTACGCCGCACGCCGGAGTCGCGCGGCGGCGGCCGATATTCCCGACGAAATCGCGGCCTGATTATCGCGGCGAACGCTTCGCCAAAATCCGCTGCAGCGTGCGGCGGTGCATATTGAGCCGGCGCGCCGTCTCCGAAACATTGTGGCCGCACAGTTCATACACCCGCTGGATATGCTCCCAGCGAACGCGGTCGGCCGACATCGGATTTTCGGGCGGGCTCGGCTTTGCGCCAGGCGCTGCCAGCAGGGCGCCCAGGATGTCGTCGGCATCCGCGGGCTTCGAGAGATAATCGATGGCGCCGAACTTCACCGCCGCTACCGCCGTCGCGATATTCCCGAAACCGGTCAGCACAACGACGCGCGCGGTGGGCCGTGCCTCATGGAGAGCCTCGACCACATCAAGCCCGTTGCCGTCCTCGAGCTTCAGATCGACCACGGCAAAGGCGGGCGCTTGTTCCTTGACCGTGGCAATGCCTTCGCGCACGGTTTCAGCGATCCTCACGTCGAAGCCGCGAGCCTGCATCGCCCGCGCAAGACGCTCCCGGAAGGGGCGGTCGTCATCCAGAATGAGAAGACTTTTGTCTTCCGGAAGGGCGGCTTCGGTCATGCTCATCGGGTTCTTCGTCGTCTGAGGGGAAAGGCTACATATAGCCTCAGCGGCGATTTGACCATTGTTTCAGCGCAAGGGCGGTCAGACGCGGAACCCCTGCCGCGGCGGCGCCTCTCCGTCCACCGCGCCGCGCGGCCATGTCAGCGTCACGACGGCCCCGCCGCCGGCCCGGTTCCGGGCCGAGACGCTTCCCCCCGTCTGCTCTATCAGGGTCTTGGCGATAAAGAAGCCAAGACCCATGCCTTCCTGCTTGCCATCAGAGGGATTCAGGTCCCGAACGGCTTCCTTCCCGCGGGCCGGGCGGGAGGTCACGTAGGGCTCGCCGATCTGCTCGAAGATTTCCGCGGCAAAGCCCGGCCCGTCATCGATCACGTCGACCGTAAGGGTGGCGTCGTTCCATCGCGCCCTCAAACGCACCTCATGGGTGGCGAAATCGGCAGCATTCTCGATCAGATTGCCGAGTCCATGCAGCAGCTCGGGCATGCGCCAGATCTTGGGGGGTACCCCGGGCTGGATGTCCAGCGTGATCGCTACGTCTACGCCACGATAGGGTGTCGCGATATCGTCGAGAAGCGCCCCCAATGGCAGCCGCTCAGTCTGTCCCAGGACGGATTCCTCGGGCTGCGCCAGACGCGCAAGAATCGCCCGGCAACGTTCCGCCTCGCCCCGGAGAAGATGAAAATCCCCGGCATGGGGGCTGTTCGCGAGATCTCGCTCGAGCTCATGGGCGACGACAGCAATTGTCCCAAGCGGGGTCCCCAGTTCGTGGGCCGCAGCCGCAGCAAGCGCTCCTAAGGACGCAAGCCGGTGCTCGCGCGCAAGCGCGAGCTGGGTCGCCGACAAGGCCGTCGACATGCGGGTCGCTTCGCTCGCGATTCGCCACGCATAGATGGAAGTGAAACCGATGCCCAGCAACAAGGAGACCCAGATACCAAACTGGTAAAGGGGAGGAAGCCGGAAGCCGTTCACCGGCGACCAAGGTAGCGGCAGGTGGGCCTGCCACAGAAAGGAGATTGCTGCGAAAGACAGCCCACCGAGGAAGAGCGTGCTCAGGACATCGAGCGTCGCGGCCGAAATCACGACCGGCGCCAGAAACAACAGCGCAAAGGGATTCTCGATCCCACCGGTGAAGAACAGAAGGGCCGCCAATTGCACGATGTCGTAGGCGAGAAAGGTGGTCGCCTCCCGAGCGCTCAACCGTTTCGCGCCGGGATAGGCGATGGCGAGAATGATGTTGATCACGGCGCTTGCCGCAACCGGCGAGGCGGCGAGCAGCAGCGGAAAGTCGAAATTGAACACCAGGCGGACGACCAGGAGGGCCACGGCCTGGCCCACCACGGCGAGCCAGCGCAGATTGTTCAGAGTTCCCAACCGCACACGGCCGCGCACACTGCGCGGCACCTTGACCCGCAAGAAACCATCGGCCGGTTGAGTGGCTTGTGTGTCGCCGGTTGCAACCATGCGTCTTTATAGCAGCTTCCGATGTTTGCGCAGGAATAGCCTGGTGGGCCATATAACGAAAGCGCCCCCAGACCTAAGTCTGGGGGCGCTTCTTCAGGCAGCGCTTATCACCTGGGAGGGCACGGCGTTGAGCGCTGCCTGTAGGGCCTCAGCGGGTCGTCGTGTTGCTCCCGCTGCTCGCGTTGCGCGCCTGGGCGTTGCTGGCGCGGTATTGGCGATCGATGTCGTTGATCATATCCAGATGCCTCTGGACCTTGGGTAGCGTCGCCGTCGCGAAGGACTTGATGGCGGCATTGTCGCCGTCCTTGGCATAGCCGCGCATCAGGATCACCGCTTCATTGTGGGCACCGATTTGCTGCGCGATGTAGCGGCCGTCGAAGTCTTCGTCCTTTGCACCCTTGAGATCGTTCAGCATGCCCTCCCGGCGGGCGTCGAGGTCAGTCGGCGGACTCACGTCGGGCGCCGACTTCATCAGGACCGATTTGAGCTCGCTCGACGTCTTGGTGTGATCGTCGACCATCATCTGCGCAAACTTCTTGAGTTCCGGCATATGCGAGCGCATGAGCGCAAGCTGTCCCGCCTGGACCTCGTACATGTCGCCGACAGCGGCGGCATCCACGAACCCCTTCGCTGTCGTCGTCAGCTCGGCGGAGATTGTACCGATGGCGCCCGACACGGCATCCTTGGCCGCGCTGACAGTGTCGTTCCGCGTCCCCGGCTGAACGTTGTTCTGAGCAGTCTGCGTATTCTGGTTCGTGCCGTCGGTATTGCCGGCGGGTGCTGACGCAGTCTGCGCCGGGACGCTGTTGTCCGCCGGCTGATTGTTGGATGCCGTTTCGCGATTGCACGCCGCAATAAGCGTAAGGGTGGCAAACGCTACGGTCCCCAATATGATCTTGCGATGCATGATTGTCCTCCGTTCTTGCTCCGAAAACCCGGAAGGAGAGAATTCGTTCCGTTTTATGAACCTCGCTGCCAGGCTTGGGAGGCGATTGGACGCTGGCCGTGTACGGCCACGCCGCGTTACAGTTCCTCGTCATCGCGGGCCGGGTTTCATGGACGCCATCCTTTCATCTGTTGCGGATTCCCGCGCTGCATCGTCTGCCGGCGCCACGAGCTCTGCGATCGAAGTCGAGGGTTTGGTCAAGCGTTATGGCGCCGTGACCGCCGTCGATGGCGTCAGCTTCACGGTCAAGCGGGGCTCGTTCACGGCCCTGCTTGGTGGAAACGGTGCGGGCAAGACCACCACCATCGCTATCCTGCTCGGACTCGTTCGCCCGACCGCGGGACACATCAGGATTTTGGGCGAGGATTTCGCAAGCCGTGCAAAATTCCTCCTTGCACGGATGAATTTCCAGAGCCCCTATGCCGATCTCCCGCGCCGCCTCACTGTACGCCAGAACCTGACCGTCTATGCCTGGCTCTACGGCGTTGTCTCGGTGAAGGATCGGATTGCCTGGCTCGCGCAGGAGCTCGACCTCTTCTCGCAGCTCGACCGGCCACTCGGCGAACTGTCGGCCGGGCAGCGTACCCGCGCGGGCCTCGCCAAGGCCCTCATCAATCGGCCTGAGCTCGTGCTGCTGGACGAGCCCACCGCTTCACTCGATCCAGACACCGCAGATTGGGTGCGCGCGTTCCTCGCGCGCTACGCCCGGGAAGCGAACGCCACGTTCTTCATCGCCTCGCACAACATGCTGGAGGTCGAGCGGCTGTGCGATCAGGTGCTGATGATGAAAGGCGGCCGCATCGTGGATTCGGGCGCCCCCAAGGAGCTTATCGCCAGATACGGCCGCGCCACGCTGGAAGACGTGTTTCTGGAAGTCGCGCGCCATGGCGCCCGCGAGGGAGCGGCACCATGACCGGTATAAGCGGCGGCGCCGGACGGCGCATTGGCGCGGTGATCCTGCGCCACTGGTATCTGATCTCCGGCTCATGGCCGCGCTTCCTCGACCTTTGCTACTGGCCGGTCGTGCAGATGATCCTGTGGGGCTTCATCCAGACCTTTCTCGGGACCCGCTCGACCTTCTTCGCGCAAGCCGGAGGCATTCTGCTTGGTGCGGTGATGCTGTGGGACGTGATGTTCCGCGGCCAGATCGGTCTTGCGCTCTCGTTCTTCGAAGAAGTCTATTCGCGCAATCTCGGGCACCTGCAGGCGACACCCTTGCGGATCGGCGAATACATGGCGGCGCTGATGACGGTCAGCCTTTTGCGGACTGTGGTGGGCGTCTTCCCGGCGACGATTCTTGCGATCTGGTTCTTCGGTTTTTCGCTCTATTCGCTGGGACTGGCGCTCGCAGCCTTCTTCTTCAGCCTGATCGCGTTCGGCTGGAGCATCGGCCTTTTTGTCGCAGGACTCGTACTGCGCTACGGCCTGGGCGCGGAGGGTTTCGCCTGGGCCTTCATTTTCGCGCTCGCACCCTTGTGCGGGGTGTATTACCCGACAACCATCCTGCCCCCCTGGGTTCAGGTGCTGAGCGCGCTTTTGCCGGCCTCTTACATCTTCAACGGCATGCGCGCAGTGCTCATCGATCATGTGGTGCGGACGGATTATCTGTTGATGGCAGCAGGTCTGAACGTCGTCTGGCTGGCTGGAGGCGCTATCGCATTTTTGATCTTTCATGCCGGCGCGCGCGAACGCGGCATGTTGCTGCAATTGGGCGAATGACGGATAAGGCGCTCATGAACCGCCCCATCGCTCTCATCCCCTATCTCCTGCTTGCCGCATTCGTGGCGGGGGGGACGCTCTGGCGCCTGGGCGACCTCACGGCGCATCGCGGCGTCGAGAGCGTATCGACCGGCGAGACGGTCAGCCTGGGCGGGCCTTTCTCGCTGACCGATCAGAATGGAACCGTCCGTACCGAGAAGGATTTCCAGGGCAAATACACGCTCGTGTTCTTCGGTTACACCTATTGCCCGGATGTCTGCCCGACCACGCTTGCGGTGATGGCGGCGGCGCTCGACAAGATGGGCTCGCGCGCGGACGAGGTTGTGCCGCTCTTCATCACGGTCGATCCCAAGCGCGACACGCCGGACAAGATCAAGGCGTATCTCTCCTCGTTCGGTCCGCGCTTCGTCGGCCTGACGGGCAAACCCGAAGAGATCGCCTCCGTCGCCAAGGAATATCGCGTCTATTACAAGGAGCATGCGGGCGAGAACGGCGGCGAATACACGGTCGATCATTCCGGCGTGGTGTATCTGATGGATGGACGCGGCAAATTCATCTCGAATTATTCGCTCGACACCGCACCCGACATGATGGCCGCCGACCTGCTGAAACGGATTCACTGAGCGGTCATATCTCGGGCTGGGGCAGCCCCGCCTGCATGGCGGCGGCAATCAGCGTGTTGCGCATCAGGCAGGCAATCGTCATCGGGCCCACCCCGCCCGGCACAGGCGTGATCGCGCCTGCAACCTGCCGCGCCTCGGCATAGGCGACGTCGCCGACGACTTTGGTCTTGCCGCTCTCGAGCGTAATCCGGTTCACCCCGACATCGATCACGGTAGCGCCCGGTTTCAGCCAATCGCCCTTGACCATTTCCGGCCGGCCGACGGAGGCGACCACGATATCCGCCCGGCCGCAGAGGACGGGGATATCCCGCGTCCGGGAATGGGCCACGGTCACCGTGCAATTCTCCTGCAGGAGAAGCTGCGCCATCGGCTTGCCCACCTGATTGGACCGGCCGAGCACGAGGGCCTCCTTGCCCTCGAGCGAGTCAATCGCGCCCTTGATCAGCATCAGTGCGCCCAAGGGCGTGCACGCGACGAGCCCCCGCCTGTAATCATATTCCCCGATTGCCAGCCGCCCGATATTCATCGGCGTCAGGCCATCCACATCCTTCGCCGGAGCAATCGCGGCGATGATGCGGGCAGGATCGATTCCCGGCGGCAGCGGCATCTGTACCAATATTCCGTGTACGGCGGGATCGGCGTTGAGCGCCCCCACCTGATCGAGCAGCGCGCTTTCCGAAAGACTGTCGGGATGGCGCATGTCGAGTGCGCGGAAGCCTGCTTCATGAGCCGCGTTGTTCTTCGCCCCGACATAAATGGCGCTCGCGGGATCGTTCCCCACCAGCACCATGGCGAGCGTGGGCGTGATGGCGTGGCGCGCCTTGAGACGAGCGGCTTCCTCGGCCACCGTGGCGCGGAGGCGGGCGGCTGCCGCCCTGCCGTCGATGATACGGGCGGTCATATCTGCGCTTTCAGCACCTCAAAACCTCGGGGATCGGCCTCGGCCTCCAAGAGCTTCATCCGCGACGTTTCTCCCGACACGATTCGGACCTTCGATTTGGCGACGCCAAGGGTCTTGGCGATCAGCCGGACCAGCGCTTCATTGGCCTTGCCATCCTCCGGCGGGGCGGAGACGCGTGCCTTCAGCCAACGCTTCCCGTTTTGCTCCATCCAGCCGTCGATGGCGTCCCGCCCCCCTTTGGGCGTCAGGCGTACATGAAAGCGGACGACTTCCGGGTTTGCGCGAATTTCACCTTTCAAAAGAAGCTGCCGATCGCCAGCCAATTCCTGAGGAAGCTTATCAGCAGAAGCACGATCAGGGGCGAAAGATCGAGCCCCCCGAGCGCGGGCAAGATGCGGCGCACCGGCGCGAACACCGGCTCGGTCAGCGCGTGCAGGGCGCGCAGGATGGTGCGGGCGATCGGATTGTAGCTGTTGACGATGCCGAACCCGACCAGCCAACTGGCAATCACCGCGGCAATGATGACGTAAAAATACAGGTCCAGAATGCTAAGCAACAAAAGGCGCGCTGCGGTGATCATCCCCCGTCCTCTTCAGATGTTCCGCTGCTTTTAGCGGTCGCGGGCGCGGCAGGGAAGCGGGGCGCGCAGCTCCCCCATCCCGCCATTGACAGGAGCCGAGGCCAATCCCTAGATACCGCCCTTCGCGCGAGGACCCGCGCGGGGACCCTGTTGGGGCTGTAGCTCAGTTGGGAGAGCGCCTCGTTCGCAATGAGGAGGTCAGCGGTT
>CAZBRO010000020.1:0-100294 GCA_964494505.1 uncultured Bordetella sp. | reverse complement strand
CGAAGCAAGCTGGAAACAAATCCAAGGCGTCAATCCCTAAAACCCTGTCGGCAGACGATATGGAGAAGCGGGATATCCGGATCGGAATCCCGCTTCTTTCTTTTGTCCCTCGCGAATTGTTCGGTAGCTCCACTCATAGCACTCAATCGAAGTTGAGACGCGAGGTGAACAGCCACGCGTTTTCATAGGCCGGTGCCAGTGGTTTGGCGCGATAACTCGGTGCGATGGCAACCTCGTATCCCGCCCCGAAGGTGAAGCGTAGATCGTCAGCCAGCACAAAACGGCCAATCACGAGCCCCGCGGTTAAGAAAATCTGGTTCAGTCCGCCGCGAGCTCCGTCGGGATAATAGGTCCAGCTTGCCTCAAGCTCCGGCCAAAAGAGCTGGGTATGGTACTGCAAAGCAAGGTTCGTCTGTACCGGATGGCCAAGCGTATCCCCGCGAGAGACCGGGAGCACAGTGGCAATTGTACCCTGGACGTCGAAATTGCCCCAGCCTTTGCCGAACGCAAACGTCGGAGTGAAACTCCACGCGTTACTGGTGAGCGCTTTGATTCCCGTAGGAGCCTGGATTTGCAGCCAGCCCGTGAGAACGTAATTCCCCGCGCTCTCAGGACTGCTCGCGAAGCGCTGCTCCAGACGCAAGAACGGCCAATCGCCGAAACCGGACACATCACCACTCCTTGACCGGCTTGTGCGGTCAGCAAAGGGCGGAGCCGCGATCTGAATTTCGCTGTTATCCCCGACGATCAAATCCAACCCTCTTCCGCCGTCGAGCACGGTTGTGCTCGTACCGTTGCCCGCGTGCTGCTGGATAACGTCGAAGCGCAGGCGATTCTCGAGCAAACCGGTCGTGGTGATCAGCGGACTGCTCCAATTGGGTTGGGTCGCGCGGGCGCGCTCGACTGCTTCCGACTCTTCAGGAAGAAAGGAGGCGGCTGTTGTAGCCGTTGAGGCCGTCTCTGCTGGCGACAATTGCTGACTGCCAACGGCGCTCACTGGCGGCAGCGTCAGATCGATCGCGTCCATGGCAACCGCTGACCGGCATGTAAGTCCAAGCAACGCGGTGCCGCACGCGGCCAACCAGACGCGTAAACGTCGCTCCGGAACGTATGAAGATTTAGTCAATATGGGCATCGCAACGCTGGAGGCATGGAACGCATCCGGAGGTTTGGAAGTCCATTCAGAACACAGATTGGTTTATTTATGAGATTCGGGCAGCGGCACGAATCAAGTTCCGTTGGCGAGCTTTCCCGTCAGCGTGCCCGATTGCCTCAACCATCGGCCCAGAGCGCACAGAGGAGCAAACGGCCGCATCGCAGGCGTTTGGCGCCGTCCCTCTGAATGGGTCAGTCCATCATCGCCGCGATCGGTGGTCTCGGCGCCATCGAGTGGCGCAGGGCCTTTATCTTTGTGTTCAGAAATCCGGCTTGATTGCCTTAGGAACCCCGACATTCATACCCGGCCAATATTCGACGACGTTCTCCGCGCAGACTTGTTCCGACCAGGGGACCACGGTGCGCCGATAGGTGATCTGGGCCGACCAAGGGGTGGTGAAGATGTTCGGGTCTTCGACCGTATAGGTGAGCTGCAGCGCTTCGCTGGCATTGGGATCATATGGCCCGGTTCCCGGAGCACCGGCGTTGCGTCCGGCTCGCCTCTCATGACGGATCATCGCCTCTTTGGCGGTTGGAATGTCGATCAGACGATAGCGCTCGATAAGGTGCAATGCCTCGCTCTGCGGCGTGCCATAACGGTCGGCCATGGTGACCGGTCCGATTTTGACGCCAATTGTATCTATAACCAGCGTGTCGCCTTCATAATGGCCCACGGAATCGCCCATCGCGGACGGAACCACTTTCTTGGGGTGCGAGGCGTTCATCCGCACATAACGGACTTGATCGTCCTGCGGATACAACATCACAATTCTATCCTTCCCCTGCAGCATCTGCACGCCCAGTTGAATCGTGAAAATATAGGGCGGCGAATAGGGCGCGCATTGATTTGACGGATCGGGATTGATCTTGCCGCTCTCCGAGAGTTCGCCGGCCTTCTTAACGGCTTCTGCGGCAAGCGGCTTTAGAATCGGGTTTTTGTAATCCCCAACCAAAGGAAGCGGGTCTCCACCCCCGTTCGGATGAGGGTCATCCGGTTGCCGCCGCAAATTCACCAGCGGTATCGGTCCGGAGGGAAGCAACTCCGGATCCATGGAACTGCGAGCCCATGGGCCGGAGAAATCGGGAAGCGCCGGCGCGCTCTGGGCGCCCGCCGTAGTGGAACAGAGGATCGCCGCCGTCACGATTCCACCCGTCAGATATTTCGTTCTTGCATTTGCAGCGACGTGAAGCATCGGTACTCCCAAATCAAGAAGGGGCCAAACTTAAACCTCTCCCCCCAGGACGATCCTTCGTCTGGACGCGCGGGGCGAGTGGGCTGTGATCTCACGCAATTTCCGCAGCCCATTGTAACCCAGAGACGCGCGTTTTCCAGACTGCACGAAGGGGGGCGGCCCAGGCAGTTTGACGGCAACCGGAAGGGTAATTTACGCTAGCCTATGTGGACTTTAGGTCAGGATGCGGGCTTCCTAAGGGCTTGCATGTGATGTCATTTTGCGCGCGGCCCGTCATGGGCGCCGTCTCGAACTGGATCGGAAGGCGCGCCTTCGCGTATCGGCATTTTTCAGGAAGCGACCGCTGAAAGGAAGCACCACGCATGCTCATCATAAGCAACAGCGATGTCACTGAACTTCTGAGCATGGCCGACTGCATCCGCGTCCAGGAAGAGGCGTTCAAGAAGCTGCCCTTTGGGGGCGCGATTCATCGCCCGCGCATCGATGTCTACATGCCCTGTGATGCTCCCGACGGCTACTATCGGTGGAGCACCATGGAGGGGGCCAATGATGGCTATATGGCCATCCGCATGAAGTCGGACGTCATCGAATGGCCAAGAGACGCCAACGGCAACTGGACCGAAGAAAAATACTGCATGCAGCCCGGGACCTATTGCGGCATCATCTACCTCCTTTCGACCCGCAACGGCGAACCGCTTGCATTCATCAACGATGGCGTGTTGCAGCATATGCGGGTGGGCGGCGGCGCCGGGATCGGCGTCAAATGGCTAAGCCGCGAGGATTCCCATGTTGTAGGTATGCTGGGTTCGGGAGGCATGGCGCGCACCTTCCTTGAGGCTTTCGGCTGCGTTCGCGATATTCGCCTCTGCAAGGTCTATAGCCCCAGCGCGAGCCGCCGCGAGGAGTATGCCGCTGAGATGTCGAAGAAGCTCGGCATCGAAGTCCGCGCGGTGGACAGCGCGCGCGAGGCTGTTCGGGGCGTCGACATCCTGTCCTCCTGCACCGACTCAATGAAGCCGGTATACGATGCGGAGTGGGTCGAGAAGGGCATGCACGTCACGAATCTCGGACGGCGAGAAATGCCCGACGCGGTTGCCGGGAAATTCGACGTCGTCGTACGTCAGGGCGCTGCGGGCCTCCAGATGCGTCAGACCGAGCGGTTTCAGGCCGAGCGCGGTCTGTCCCCGGCGGCCTATATCGGCGGCTCACCGGAGGAGATGAAGCGGATTCCCGAAAAGAACCCGGAGCCCGGCTTCGGCGGCGATAGTCCGGAATTCACCGATCGGGGGCGCGGCGGCGACAAGCCGGAATTTGCCGATCTGGTGACGGGCAAATGTCCGGGGCGCACGTCACGCGACCAGATCACCTTCTACAGGAATGTCGGCAACCAAGGGCTGCAGTTTTCCGCGGTAGGCGGCTGGGTTTACGAACTCGCGAAGAAGCGCAATATGGGACGGACGATTCCGACCGAGTGGTTCCTGCAGGACATTCGGGACTGAAATCCGGCCCGTTTGGACGGGAGAAGGCATGCGCGCCTTTGTCTTAGCGCTCACAATCCTGTGGGTTGCGGCACCTGCGCTCAGCGCCGCGCGCCTTCCGGCCGAATTCTTCGCGGGAAAGACGGTCTATATCCTGATCGGTTTCGGACCGGGCGGGGCCAATGACGTGTGGGCCCGCACCATCGCCGCGCACTTGGGTAATCACTTGCCCGGCCACCCAAGGGTCGTGCCGCAGAATTCTCCCGGCGCTGGCGGCCTTAAGCTGATGAATCAGCTTTACAACGTCTCGCCAAGAGACGGCACCACAATCGGTCTCGTCAATCGTGGAATTCCGCTCGAACCGTTGCTCGGGGGCGAGGGCACTCAATTCGATCCTGCCCAGATGAACTGGATCGGCAGCCCCGATAAGGACACCACTGTCTGCGTAGCCCGCAAGGACGCTCGTGTTCAGACGCTGCACGATCTCTTCACGAAGGAATTGCTGGTAGGCGCCACCGGCTCTGGTGCCGACACCGCGACCTACCCTGAATTCCTCTCCGAACTTCTCGGAATGAAGTTCAAGACCGTCAAAGGCTATCAGGGGACCAAGGAAATCTCGCTTGCAATGGAGCGCAAGGAAGTCGAAGGCATCTGCGTTGCCTACGATTCCCTGATGCGCGAAACCCTCGCTCGGGAGGGCAAGATCAACATACTGTTTCAGGCGGGGTTGACGCCGGATCGCCGGCTCAAGAACGTCCCTGTCGGTACCGATCTTGCTCGCTCGGAACCGGATCGCCAAGCGCTGCAACTATTCTTTGCCCGTGTGTCGCTGGGACGGCCATTCGTGGCTCCTCCAGGCGTGCCGGCGGCGCGCGTCGCGATGCTGCGCAAAGCGTTCGAGGACACCTTGAAGGATCCCGAGTTTCTCAAAGACGCAAGACGGCAGGACCTGAACGTGGATGCCATTTCGGGTGAGGAGCTCGCGAACATCATCGCTTCGGTTTATCGGACACCTCCCGACATCGTGAAGCGAACCGCCGCGGCATTGGGCCGTGTCAGCCGAGGCGAAAAGAGAAATTAGCCGCGGCGTGCGGGATCAGGCCGTAGCGGGGTGATGTCGTGGCGGTCGCGTTTCCAGGGCGCCCGTCCTGGTGTTGCCGCCATACTCAGTACAAGGCCGCGATTGCGGGTGATTTTCGCCCTCGACTGTACCAAGCAGCCAATCGCGCGTTCTCTTGATCGACGGGAAGCCGTACCCTGCACAGATCCGGCGAACACTGCGAAGGATCGTCACAATGTCTGCGGTACAAGGCGATTCCGAAGGCACGATCCCCCGCGCAATGACCACAAAGGCCGTCAAAGCGCCTGATATCGCATCTGCTTCCATTCCCGACACACTGGCGGCGTTGCACGTGGACCCCGTGGCGGGGCTCACGCAAGCGGAAGCGGGCACGCGCCGGCAGGAGCACGGCTACAATGAAGTGACCGAGCAAAAGGGGCACCCGGTCCTCGCATTTCTGGCGAAATTCTGGGGCCTGTCGGCGTGGATGCTCGAACTGATCATGATCCTGTCGGTAATCCTGGAGAAATATTCTGACCTCGCGGTGGTGAGCGCGCTTTTGGTCATCAATGCCGGCTTGAGTTTCTCACAAGAACGCCGCGCCGCCGGCGTCGTTCAGACCTTGCGGCGGCGCTTGCAGGTCACTGCGCGCGTGCGTCGCGATTCGAATTGGCAGGGCATTCCCGCCCGTGAGCTTGTGCCGGGAGACATCGTGCGCCTGCGCCTCGGCGATATCATCCCCGCCGACGTGAAACTCCTCACCGGCGCATTGGATGTCGACCAGTCGGCCCTTACCGGCGAGTCGAGCGATGTGGAAAAGGCGCCCGGCGATGTTCTCTCATCGGGGGCGATCGTTCGCCGGGGCGAGGGCAACGGTGTGGTCATGCTAACGGGAGCGAAGACTTATTTTGGCCGAACCACCGAACTTGTGCAGCAGGCGCGACCGAAACTGCACATTGAAGTGGTGGTGGCCAAGGTGGTCCGCTGGCTGTTCGTAATCGTCGCGGTGCTTTTGGCTGTGGTGGTGGCGATGTCGGTCATCAGGCATGCGCCACTTGTCGAGATGGCCCCCCTGATGCTCGTCTTGTTAATGAGTGCAGTGCCGGTTGCGCTACCGGTGATGTTCACGGTCAGCATGGCCGTGGGATCGAAGGAACTGGCCAAACGCGGCGTTCTGGTCACGCGCCTCAGCGCCACTGAGGACGCCGCGACGATGGACGTGCTCTGCGTGGACAAAACGGGCACGATCACGATGAACCAGCTTGCCGTGACCGGCGTCATTCCGCTGGAGCGCGCGACGGAATCCGATGTGCTTTTTGCCGGGGCCCTTGCATCGCAAGCGGCCAACCAGGATCCGATCGACTTGGCATTTCTCGCGGCCGCGAAAGACCGGCACGTTTTTGATGGATCGGCTGCCGTCTCGCCGATCTCGTTCGCGCCGTTCGACGCGAAGAATCGGCGGACCGAAGCGGTGTTCGAACAGAACGGCCAGCGGTTTCGCGCGATGAAGGGGGCTGTGCGAACCATCGCTGAGGCGTGCGGATTGAAGCCTGCGGAGATCGACTCTTTAGACGCTCAGGGGCGAGAATCGGCACGGAAGGGATATCGGACCTTGGCGGTGGCGCGCGGGTCAGAGACGGGCGTTCCTGCCCTGGTCGGATTGGTGACGCTGGAAGATCCGATTCGGCCAGACGCGAAGCAACTTATTGCCGCACTTCGCGATCATGGCGTCGGAGTGAAGATGCTCACGGGCGATGGGCTGGCGGTGGCCAGCGAAATTGCGCGCGAAGTTGGATTGCCGAACATCCGGCGCGTGGCCGATTTGAAGGCCGCAGGCACCAAGCCCGGCAACGAAACAGACGATCTGCTGGCGGGGGCCGACGGTTTCGCAGAAGTCTACCCGGAAGATAAGTATATCGTGGTGAAGCATCTGCAGGCCGCAGGCCACGTGACCGGCATGACGGGCGATGGCGTCAACGATGCCCCGGCGTTGCGCGAGGCCGAAGTGGGCATCGCCGTCAGCACCGCGACCGACGTTGCCAAGGGAGCCGCGAGCGTCGTGCTGACGGAACCGGGACTCGCGAACATCATCGCCTTGGTCGAACAGGGCCGAACCACTTACCAGCGCATTCTGACGTGGATCATCAACAAGATCAGCCGCACGATCCTGAAGGCGGCCTTCGTGGCGACGGCCTTTGTTTTCACCGGCAGGTTCGTCGTTTCCGCTTTCGCAATGCTGTTGCTCGTCTTCATGACGGATTTCGCCAAGATCGCGCTCTCCACAGATGCCGTCCGGGCATCGAAGAACCCGGAGACCTGGAATATCGGAGGTTTCATTGCGGTGTCGGTCGCGCTGGGCGTCGCGATGCTGGCAGAGGCTCTTCTATTCCTGTACTTCGCCTGGTTGCGCTTCGGACTGGCGACGAGCGCCGATGCCCTTTATACCTTCAGCTTCCTGACGTTGCTCTATTTCGGCGTGTTCTCCATTATTTCCGCGCGAGAACGGCGATGGTTCTGGGCGACCATGCCGGGCAAAGCCCTCATTGCGGCTCTTACGCTGGATGCCCTCGCAGGCACCGTTCTGACATTTGTGGGTCTGCCGGACCTCATCCCCCTGCCATGGTGGCAAATTCTCACGATGCTGGGCTATGCGGCGGTATCGTGCCTCGCCGTCAACGACGCCATCAAGGTTGCCATGATCAAGTGGCTCGTCCCTGTGGCGGTATCTTAGCCTGACAGGCTCTTGAACAAGTCACTGGCGGATAGTTGGCGATCGCGATTGCTTTGGCCCACGGGAGCAAAAATGGCGAAACGGAG
Source organism: uncultured Bordetella sp. (assembly GCA_964494505.1). Classification (GTDB taxonomy): domain Bacteria; phylum Pseudomonadota; class Alphaproteobacteria; order Micropepsales; family Micropepsaceae; genus CAIYRG01. The sequence goes on along the minus strand of CAZBRO010000020.1, from coordinate 92,591 downwards.
TTTTGCTATCGTGGCCCACAGCGGATGAGTCCATGTCCTTTCCTTCCCAGCGTTCGGTGTCCGGGGGCGGCGTCACAAGGCGTTGCGTGCTGGCCTCTTCGGCCGCATCGGCGGTTGTTGTCCGCGCCGCGGCCAAGCCAGCGCCCGCACGCCAAGGCGATAGCTCTGCAGTCACGCTCGATGTAAACGGGCGGGAGCACGTACTGCGCATCGATCCCCGGACGACGCTGCTGGATGCGCTTCGCGAAACCATGGGCCTGACCGGCTCCAAGAAAGGTTGCGATCACGGGCAATGCGGGGCGTGCACCGTACTTGTCGGCGGCCGGCGCGTGCTGTCCTGCCTCACGCTCGCGATTGGTGTGCGCGAGCCGGTCACGACCATCGAAGGCCTGGCCGCATCCCACGGCAGCCTGCATCCGATGCAGCAAGCCTTCATCGACCAGGATGCATTTCAATGCGGCTATTGCACGCCGGGGCAGATCATGTCGGCAGTCGCCTGCGTCCAGGAAGGTCACGCCAGCAGCGACGCGGAAATCCGCGAATTCATGAGCGGCAATCTCTGCCGTTGCGCCGCCTATCCGCACATTGTGCGTGCGATAAATCAAGCCAAAACCCAGATGGAACGGGGCTGACATGCGCGCTTTCGCTTACAGCCGCCCCGCCGACGCTCCCACCGCGATCCGCGCCGCCGCGTCCTCCGGCAATGTCCTTACAATAGCTCCGGCGCAATTCCTGGCCGGCGGCACCACCCTGATTGACTTGATGAAGCTCGATGTGATGCGCCCCGAACAGGTGGTGGACATCAATGGCCTGCGCGGGGACTTCGGGTCGATTGAGGCGGATGCGGACGGCTTGCATCTGGGCGCGCTGGTGCGCATGGCGGAAGCCGCCGAACATCCCGCGATCCGCAAAACATATCCCGTCATCGCACAATCGCTGCAGCTTGCGGCCAGCGCGCAGCTGCGCAACATGGCCACCCTCGGCGGCAACGTGCTTCAACGGACGCGTTGCAATTATTTCCGTGACACCAGCCACAGCCATTGCAACAAGCGCGTCCCCGGTTCGGGCTGCGACGCGCTCGGCGGAGTCAATCGGCGGCACGCGGTGCTGGGCACAAGCGATGCCTGCATTGCGACCTATCCCGGCGACTTCGCACAGGCCCTGATCGCCTTGGATGCCGGCGTCGCGATCGTCGGGATGTCCAGCGCGCGCAAACTCGCCTTCGCCGATCTGCACGTCACCCCGGAGCGCGATCCGCAACGCGAAACGGTGCTGGCGCCCGGCGACTTCATCGCCGGCTTCATCGTGCCAGCGGGCGCCTGGACCAAACGTTCGCTGTATCTGAAGGTGCGGGACCGCGAGTCCTACGAGTTCGCCTTGGCGAGCGCCGCGGTTGCGCTCGATCTCGAAGGTCGCGATGTGCGTGAGGCACGCATTGCGTTGGGCGGCGTCGCCACGAAACCGTGGCGTGCCCGCGAAGCCGAAGCCGAGCTGCGCGGGCATCCGCTGGATGAAGCCGCCGCCCGCCGCGCCGCCGAAGCTGCATTCGCCACGGCGGTGACCCGTGGCCAGAATGACTTCAAGCCCGAACTCGGCCGCCGCACGCTCGTCCGCGCGCTGCTGCAGGCCGCCGCGATGGAGGTTTGAGATGCCCGGGATCGGAACAGCGCAAGCGCGGCTCGACGGACCGGCCAAAGTCACCGGCGCCGCCCATTACGGCTCCGATATCGCGCCGTCGCATGCGGCTTATGCGTGGCTCGTTACCAGCGCCGTGGCGCGCGGCACCATCGCCGCAATCGATGAGCGCGCCACGCGCGACGTGTCCGGCGTGATCGACGTCCTCACCTTCGAGAACATCGGCAAGGTCGTGCCGGGGAAGATCCTCGACGGCGGTGGATATATGGGCACCTCCATCGCGCCGATGAACGCGGCCGAAATCTTCCACGACGGCCAGATCGTGGCGCTGGTACTGGGCGAGACGCTCGAAGCGGCGCGCGAGGGCGCCCACCGCCTGGATGTCCGGTACGCCGCAAAACAACCCTCGGCCACCTTCGACAGTCCGGGTGTCCAGACGGTCGCGGCAGCCGAAGCCTCAAAGAACCACGAGGACCCGTCCGTCGGCGACGAAGAAAGGGCGTTTGCCGCTGCGCCCGTCAAGCTCGACCGGCAATACGAAACCTCGGCTGAACACCACAATCCGATCGAGCTGTTCGCCACCGCGGCGGACTGGCGCAACGGCGAGCTCACGGTCTGGGAATCGAGCCAGAACATGTACGGCTTCAAGAATGGCTTGGCACTCCAGCTCGGCATTTCGCCCGATTCCATCCATGTCGTCTCGCCCTTCGTCGGCGGCGCATTCGGGAGCCGCGGCTCGCTCACCCAGCGCACAGCGCTCGTCGCCCTGGCGTCGAAGAAAATCGGCCGGCCGGTCAAGCTCGCAACGACCCGCGACCAGGGCTTCACCATCGCAACCTATCGGGCAGAGACGCGTCACCATGTTCGGCTCGGTGCATCCCGCGACGGCAGGCTCCAGTCGCTGCGCCACGAAGGCTTCGAGGTTACCAGCCGTCCGGACAACTACATGGTTGCCGGCACGGATGCATCCACGCGCCTTTACGCCTGCCCGAACGTTGCCTCGAAAGTCTCGCTCGTGCACGCCGACCGCAATACGCCCGGCTTCATGCGCTCGCCGCCGGAGACGCCCTACATCTTCGCGCTGGAATGCGCGATGGACGAACTTTCCTATGCGCTCGGAATGGATCCCATCGAACTCCGCCGCATCAACGACACGCAGATCGAACCGATCGGGGGCCTGCCCTATTCAAGCCGTTCGCTGATGGCGTGTTTCGATGCCGCGGCGCCCGCATTCGGCTGGGCCGAGCGCGATCCCAAGCCGCGCGCTATGCGCGACGGCGATTGGCTGGTGGGTTGGGGCACCGCGACGACGCTCTATCCCTCGAACATCGCGCCGGCGACCGCGCGCGTCACACTGTTTCCCGACGGGAGCGCCAAGGTCCAGACCGCGACGCATGAGATCGGGCAAGGCATCTACACCCTCTGCGCCGTGATCGTTGCCGATAGGCTGGGCGTCGATTCTCAGAGGGTTGCCGTCGAACTCGGCGATTCCGCCTTGCCGCCCGCCCCAGTGTCGGGTGGATCGAACTCGACGGCGAGCGTCGGCAATGCCGTCGCCAAAGCGTGCGACGAGATCCGGGCCAAGCAGGCACAGGGCGCGAACGGCGCCATCGAAGCCTATGCCGAGAACACGCCGCAAGGCGCACCTTCGGACGGCATCGCCAAGCTTTACCAGGGCAAGCCCAGCTTCGTCGGCGGCGCGACGGGCAAGCAGAACGTGCGCTTTGCCTTCGGGGCACAGTTCGTGGAAGTGCGTGTCCACGCTGGCACCGGAGAGATTCGCGTGCCGCGGGCCGTCGGCGCCTTCGCGGCCGGCCGCATCATCAATCCCAAGACGGCGGAGAGTCAGCTCATGGGCGGCATGATCTGGGGTATCTCGGCGGCGCTGCACGAGGCGACAGAGATCGATCCACGCACGGCGCGCTACTACAACGACAATCTGGCGGACTATCTGATTCCGGTGAACTCGGACATCGGCGAAGTGAGGGTGATCACCGTTCCGGAGAGCGATGATATCGTCAACCCGCTGGGCATTAAGGGCATCGGCGAACTCGGCAATGTCGGGATGAACGCCGCGGTAGCCAACGCCGTATTCCATGCCACCGGCGTTCGCGTCCGGCGCATCCCGATCCGCATCGAGGATGTTCTGTCGTCCGCGTGAGCGCGCCGGGTTGAATATTTTGCACACGGCATCACATCCTTGGACGTCTATCCGTCCGAACCTTCGGCGGTGTCTCCGTTCTATTTCTAGACTTTGCCTAATGAACGGTTCGTACGGTCAATGTCGTCCATGATTTCGGCCATGCGCTCATAATCATTTGCAATATCCATAAGGGTGGCGGTGGTTTGAACGCGGCCATCCATTTCAGCGAGCGCACGCAATTCTTCCGCGCGCAGCCGGTAATCCTGTGCTCTGATTTGCTGTTCGTTCATCTCGCAACCACCCTCTTTCATCCCACAATAATCCAATGACCAAGGGACCCCAAGGCCCGAAGCGAGTGCCTTCCTGAATAGTATCCCGCGCGGTCTTTGGCAGTTCGTACACGTTGCATCTGGCGGCGCAGCACTCATGGAAGCTGGTCCTGATTGTCCCATTTGAGAATTCGCCAGACGAGGGGTTGCTGCCCCCGCGGACCTGATCGGCAACGCCGTTCGATGACGCGCCTTGGGAAGATTAGAAGTTCTCCACAATTGTAATGCGCTGCTATAAGGTAGCTTTGAACCGCGAAACTGAAGCGACAGTTCGGCGTTCGCGGCGCCCCACCCGAGAGCACGGAGTTGACCTACGACCGTCCCCTGCCCGAGCAAAAGCGCGATCGCTATTTGCGCCTGGCGGAGCGCGCCCGCGAGCGCGCAGCGGCGGCAAGCCCGCCGGTGCAGGAGGCTTTTCTTCAGCTGGCACTCTCGTACGAGGTCATGGCAGGCGCCGCCTATGGTCTTGCATTGTTCAGGCAAGCGAAACAGGCAAGCCAGATCAATATTTACCGCTGTACGCGCGACCGGCTCGGCGTCCTGGCCGGCCAATGCTGTTGTGACGATTGCCTCATGCTGCTGATCGCTGCGCCGCGGGCGAACGTCGCAGTTGCGACGCGACGCATCGGCACCGAAACAGGGTACAGCAGATACTCTGGACGGTGCGACTTCTGCGGAGAAGTACGCTTGGTCACGCGAGCCTCGCCGGAGAATCCATAAACACTGCGCGGCATTGGTTCACCCAATGTATGTCTCCGAGCGCTGGGTTCAGCCCGTCCGGCCGCGAGTATCGAGGCCTCACGCTACAAAGGTCGCGCTTTCCAACGACCTCTGACACGCACATACTGAGGTGAAGATTGTTCATGATGGCTGGCTTCCACTTTGCATGCGGTGACGAGAGTTTCACGATCGAGATGCATACGAGAGCCGCACATATCCTCGTGACGTCTTGATTGACCGGTTGAGGGGTTTTGGGTGCGCACTGACCAGAAATTTCCGATTGTGGGGATCGGCGCTTCTGCAGGAGGAATTGAGGCCCTTCAGGGCTTCTTCGGCGGCTTGCCTGCCGATCCCGGGGCGGCCTTCGTAGTGATTACACATTTAAATCCGACGCATGAAAGCTTTCTGCACGAAATCCTGTCCCGCTTCACTTCGTTGCCGGTGTCTGTTGCGGCAGAGGGCATCCGGCTGACTCCAAACCACGTGTACGTAATGCCGCCCGATGTGCTGCTGGGAATCGAGGATGGCACGCTGAGAATAAAGCAACGCCCGTCTAGACGCTTACAGGAAATCAAGCCCGTGGACATTTTCCTTAGCGCGCTTGCCAAGGACCGGGGGGAGTGCGCGGTATCCGTCATATTGTCCGGGGCCGACGGGGACGGAACACTTGGCACGAAAGCCGTGAAAGAAGCAGGCGGGCTCACGCTTGCACAGGTGCGCGATGGCCACGGTCCGGCCTATCCCGATATGCCGGCGACGGCCATTGCGGCCGGCGTCGTCGATCTTGCTTTACCGGTAGAACAGATGGGAGCGAAGATCGTGGAATTTTCGCAAGGATTTCTGGCGTCCGACACGAGTATGTCGGAAGCACCGGATGGCGAACATTCTTCCGAGAAAGCGCGCGAGGAACTTTACACCCTGTTGCGCAATCAAACCGGACATGATTTCTCCGGATACAAGACCAAGACTTTTCTCCGCCGCATTCAGCGCCGGATGCATATTGGTCAACTTGACAACGTCGAAGCGTATATTGAATGGCTGCGCCGCGACCCAAAAGAGGTTCAGGCACTCTTCCGGGATCTTTTGATAAGTGTGACCGATTTCTTCCGCGACGGGGAGGCGTTTGAAAAGCTCAAAGAACTCGTCATCCCAAAGCTTTTCGAGGAGCGCGGAGCACATGACACGGTTCGGGTGTGGGTTCCCGGATGCGCAACGGGCGAAGAAGTCTATTCCATCGGAATACTAATGCGCGAGCATATGGCCACGTTGACGGCGGTGCCGCGAGTGCAGATTTTTGCAACTGACATTGACGAAAAGGCACTGTCTGTCGCACGCGCAGCGCGGTATCCGGAAGAATTGCTGCAAGCCGTAACAGGCGATAGGCGACGTTTTTTCATTCCCGATGGCGGAACTTATGTCGTCAGTAACGAAGTGCGGGAGCTTTGCATTTTTTCGACGCATAATCTCATTCGCGATCCTCCATTCTCCCGAATGGACCTGATATCGTGCCGAAACCTCCTGATATATTTCGGCCCAGATGTGCAGCAGCAAGTCATCCCGATCTTTCATTATTCTCTTCGGCCAGGGGGCTATTTGTTCCTTGGGACAGCCGAGAACGCCACGCAATGCCCCGAGCTGTTCCTGGCGTTAGATAAGAAATACCGCATTTTCAAGAGCCGCGAAGACGCGCCCGCATCTCACCCGCCCCTACTGTTTAGCACACCGAAGGCACAATGGCCTGATGAGTGGGCCCCTCGGTCCGCAGCGAAATCTGGCGCGGCCCTGCGGCAAGAGGTCGAGACTCAGGTTTTGGAACGGCTCGCGCCTCCGCACGTGGTGGTCAATCAGGATGGGGAAATCGTCTACTACTCCGCGAAAACGGGAAAGTATTTGGAAGCGCCGTTGGGGTCGCCAACGCGGCAATTGCTGGCCGTTACCCGGAGAGGATTGCGCCTCGATTTAAGAACCGCGGTACGGGAATGTATCCAGTCCAGCCAAAAGAGCGTTCGTGAGCACGTGCACGTCGAGACCGACGATGGACGGGTGCAACCGGTTACAATATCCGTCGAGCCTGTGTTCAATGGTAATCACGATAAACGCCTTCTACTCATAGCTTTCCTCGATGAGGGTCAGGCCATTACCGCCGGCGAAGCTGAGGCGTCTTCAAGTGGCACCTCGGAAAGCACCGACCGGCTCGAAAGGGAGCTACGTGAGACGCGGGATCGGCTCCAATCTCAAATCGAGGAATACGAGACTGCGCTTGAAGAGTTGAAGTCGTCGAATGAAGAATTGGTTTCGATGAATGAGGAAATGCAGTCGACCAACGAAGAGTTGGAAGCATCGAGGGAGGAGATGTCTTCTCTTAATGAAGAGTTGCACACCGTTAATTCGGAACTGACCGCGAAAGTGGAGTCGCTGGACCGGGCGAACAGCGATCTGCAGAACCTTTTCGAGAGCACGCAGATTGCGACAGTGTTTCTCGACAAGGATCTGATCATCCGTATCTTTACGCCTGGCCTTTCCCGCTTCTTCAACATTTTGCCGGGTGATCGTGGGCGGCCTTTAAGCCATATTACCAGCCGCTTCCCGCTCCCCGATTTGGCTACGGACGTAAGGCGCGTCGTCGACACTGGGGAACGGTTGGAGCGTGTTGCAAAAGACGAATTCGGGGCGGATTTTTTGATTCGGCTTAACCCGTACCGGCATTCGGACGGGGTGGTAGATGGTGTAGTCATCTCGTTCGTGGAGCTAGCAGCGCGGACTGCGGGTTCAGAGCCGAGTGTCCGAACGCGAATTGGTTCCTGAGCTTCGACAAAGCACGCCGAAAAGGCGGGGCTTGGCCTAAAGGCTGCTATAAGGAACGACGGCATGGCGCAATCGGCAACAAGGGCGCCGGTCATGCTGCCAAATCGCAATGGCGCAGTCAGCCCGCCATCATGACGGAGCCGGGAATCTCTAGCCTTCGGCGATCCGAGAAACGCCCTCACGTCAACAGCGAGGGAAGGCTCTCAAATTTCCAGTCTTCCAGGCTCCATCTCCGGGAAAGTTCACCACGACTTGGAGATAACCAGCGTAAACACACGCCCCACGGGACTGTCGCTGATATCGAATGCGGCTGGATTCCCGCCGGTTGTCGCCACCCGGTACATAAAGGGCGGCAGCCGGTTGGTCACATCCGTGACCACAAACTGTACACTGACATTCTTCAGGTAATCGTTCGCGGGTCCAACACCAAAATTATAGCCGAGCGACGCATCGAATGTATAAACCGACGGCTCCAAGTCGGAATAAGTGGGAAATGCCGCCAGATATTGCGCCGGCGGCAGAGCTTGGTTACTGAAATAGTGGGATTGATAATTGACGAATGCGGTCAAGCTCCACCCATCTTCTTCCCAACCCAGACGTCCACGATACCGGAAGCGGATATTCTGGGCGTTGCCGCCGACGCTATTATAGAGTTCGATAGGCGTCGCACCGGGCGCGTAAGCCGTGCGGTTATGCAGGAAATACGTGCCGGTTACTCCTGCGTTCCAAGCGCCAAATCGCTCCATGTCCCAGTCATAGGATGCGACGAAATCGATGCCGTCGACCAACAGACTCCCGGCATTTCGGTTAGAGGAATCGTTGATGAAGGCGATATTCGGTGCCTGAGAGGGACTGACCTGCGAGGTGGGTGAATGAACCAGCTGATCGACGTAACTCGCGAAGTTCGGATTCGAAGGCAAAATTACCGTGAACGCCGTCGCCGGATCATTCAGACCGGCGCCGAGCGTGAGCTGGAACGGCTGTATGACGTTATTTATGTTGACATTGAAATACGTCGCCTGAAGATCAAGCCCGCTGAGGACGTTGGTGGGCGTATACTCGAACCCGATGCTGTAATTTTTCGCCGTCTCCGGCGATAGGATTCCGTTCCCTCCGCGCAGGAAGGCGGCGCCGCCTGAGCCGCCACCGATAGCGATGCCTCCGGGATATTGGAGCGCGGCGGTACAGTGTGGATTCAGCACCGCGGCGATCGAACCTGGCACCGGCGTTCCGCCCACTGTGGGGCAGGCAGGCGTGCTGTTGGAGCTGGCCCCCGCGGCGGTATTCAATGCCTGGACGGTTGCGGTAGTGCCTTCCTGCGAAAAGGACGGAGCCCGGAATGACCTGCCCCATGAGCCCCGCACGATTACGTCGTCAAACGGACTCCAGTTGAGGGCAACCTTGGGGTTGGTGGTTCCTCCGAAATCGCTGTAATGGTCGTAGCGAGCGGATACCTCGAGATCGACTTTCTCGAAGAACGGGATCGCGTTTGCCGAACCAACCAGTGGAACATCCATCTGTCCGAAAACGGCCCAAACCTTTCGTCCCTGGGAGACAGGGGTGATGGTCGGGTTTGCGATCGCTGAGGAGTTATAGTTTGCGGTATTAACAGAATTGAAATTGTAGACATCATATTCGCTACCGACGGCTGCGCGAACGTCTCCACCTGGAATTGAAAAAAGCGGCCCGTCAAAAGTCGCCGCATATTCGTCGATAAGAAAGGTCGAGATAGTGTTGTTATAGCCTGAGAGGTAATTCAGCGTTGCCGGGCTGTTGCAGGTAAACGCCAAGGGATCGCAAAATAGGTTCATATACGGAATGTTTGTGGGTTTTACCCAGGACGCTACGCCGGGGGTGGTGCCTGACGCTGCGATGGCAGGCACGGTGCTGCCCAGCGCGGCAGAGAGATTGTTCGTGTTTACCGCGTTGAACGCACTGGCGAAATTTTTCTCCTCGTTGTTCGAATAGCTCAGCCTCCCCTTCCAGTCGAAGGGCAAGTCGAGGTCGAAGCCACCCGCAAAGCGCTCGGAAAGTTCGTAACTGTCGGTGGTCGGCGGCAGTTCATAAGAGATATTGTAACTGACGCGCAAACCGGCCGGCGCCCCAATGGGGTAATACGGGTTGCTCGTGGGCACGGCTATGGTGAATTCGTTCTTCGCCGCGGAGGTGATAAAGGGCGGATAGACGATTTCTGCCCGGCGGTTGGAATAAAAGCCCTCTGCGAAAAAGGTGACCCCATCGAACAGCTTCTGATCGAAGGTCATGGTGGCGGCATTGCGCTGCAGAGCCGGCGTGCCATCCGCATTCCGATACGGATTTAGCTCATTTGCCACGCCTTGATGGGAGAGAAGCGTCGCCCAGGTCAGACCTACTCCGTTCTGGCCTGCTGGAACGGAGTAGCAGTTCGTGCAGCCTGTGCCCGTGGTGGAGGACGGCGCACCGATGGAGACGGTGCTCGGAACAGACGATGCCAATGGCGTATTGTTGTTGAGACCCCAGGGCGTGTAATCGACGGTGTAACCTGAGCGTTTGCTGGCGGGGATCGGCGTCACCTTATACCATTCATAGCTCACCGTAATGTCGCCGCCGTCCCAGGTCCTTCCGTACAATTGAGTGGCCTGTGTGTGGACGTCTCCGCCCTGTGCCGCGCCAATTTGGAATTGGGTTTCGGCACCGTCGAAACCCCTTTTCAGCACGACGTTGACCACCCCGGCTATGGCGTCCGACCCGTAAGTGGCGGAGGCGCCGCCTGCCAGTACGTCTATGCGCTCCAGAGCAAGTGCTGGAATGATCGATGGATCGTAGGAACACCCTCCCCCCACCGGAAAGCGCAACCCGTCGATGAGCATCAACGTTCTGGCGGCACCCGTGTTCGTGGAGTTGGATGGTTCGGATAGTCCGTGTATATCGACCGCAATATTTCTTGCGGTGCCGCCGCCATTGGTCACGCTGGCGGAGGCCATTACGAAGACAGACGGTACGTTACGCAGCACATCGGCCACGGTGAGTGAACCGGTCTGAACGAAGTCCGCCATGCCTAGACTTGTCACCGGAGCGCCGACGGCAACAGCGCCATGGATCAGAGAACCCGTGACAAGAACTTGTTCCGGAACCGGCTCGTTGGCCGCCACAACGGCATTTTGCGCCAAGGCAGCAACGGCGGTCGCCTGGCTGGGCGCAGCGGCGGGCGTGAGCGCGCTCGTTCGGACCGCGGGAGCGGTGTTTTGGGCCAGCCTCTGCCGAATGACGAGCGCTCCGACCGGGTCGCGCACAACTTCCAGGGATGTCCCCGTCAAAAGTTCGCGCACTGCCTGTTCGGTGGTGTATTGGCCCTTCAATTCGCGGGATTTCAGGCCGCGGATGATTTCTGGCGCGAAAAGAAGGTTGTCCTGCGTCTGACGGGCGAGTTCTTGTAAAGCCTGCGCAGTGACGCCTGCGGGAATATAAATGGCTGCAACCTTATCCTCGGCGCGAGCGCCGGCGGTCGTCAGCAGGGCCGAGAACGCAGCACTGCAAGCCAAGCTTTTGCGAAATGATCGACGCACAACAAACATCTGCCCACCCCGATATGTCACCCACTCTTGTAGACGGGGCAGATGTGCTTTTCCTCAGCTGTACTGAGAGAGTTTGCGCATCAATACGTACCAGCTGCGGCTGGACATGCACGGCACAACAACCGTGGCAGCAGTCCGGTAGGGGCGCCGAACGTCAGCGACGCTTAATAATGCGCCAAGTGCTGCTTAATCCATAGGCATGAGGAAAGCGGCTTCGCATCCCGCTTATCCTCTCCAGGGACGCAGTCCTTCGTACCAACTAATGAACCGCACGCTGGACCGATTCGGCTTTGGCCATATTCTTGTCCAGCCAATCCGAAATGAGCTGGGCAATTTGATCGCTGTTCTTCTCCAGCATCATCATATGACCGTTGCCATGGATTCCAACGTCGGCCAGTTTGAGGAACGTCACATGGGCGCCCGCCTGTTCGAGATAAGCGACGGTGCAGTGGCTGTACGGTGCGTAAAACGACGCCTCCGCGGCGATATAGATGATCGGACGATCGCCGACCGCGACCAGTTTGCGCGCGGGCTCTTTCTGCCGCCAGCACTTCGCCAGGTCGGGTCCGTCGGCCTTGTCCTGCCGTACGAAGGCAAGGGGCGACTGGGCCGTCACGGCCGGGGCATAGGTCAGCGGATAATCGGTGAGCCCGTATCTTTTGAGCGTGGGGGAATCGCGAAACTGGTCGTTTGCATCATCCTGGTTGGCGGACGCCTCGAAGGTCACGCCTTTGCGCGCTTCGCCGCCGCGCACAACGAGATCGTGCACCGGAGGACCCGACGCCTCCGCCCCGACAATGGCCTTTACCAGCGCAGGCCTTGCCTGTGCCAGCGGCCACCCATATTGCCCCGATTGAGAATGTACGAAAAGGATCGAGGGGCCGAGCTTATCGAGCAAGGCAATGAGTGCATGTACCGTCATCGCCTGCGCAGCGGCGCCATCCCCCATCGAAGGGACATTTGAAGAAGCATAATTGTCGAATGCGGGATCTCCCGGCTCCGCTTTCCCGGGCCATTGGGTGTGCAGACGCGCCTGGGGCCACATATTGAATTTCTCGACCGTGGAAAAGCGCTGCATGATATATTCCCGGGTCTGAGAGGACATCTTTCCGTAGACTTCCGGTTCATAAGTCGACCGCCCGCGCCCCACCTGGTCGACCACGTAGACCGCATAACCACGGCGCAGGAAGAACTGCGCCCAGCCCTCGCGACCGTCGGGCGTGCCGGTGAACTCCAGTCCCGTCGCGGTACCGCCATGGACCATCACGATCGGGAAGGGATGTTTGAGTTCTTGCGGGATTTGATACTCGACAAACATCTGTCCGATCATGTGATGATCGCGATGCGCGTCGTCGTAATGCCCGCCGATAAAGAAAAAGCTCTGTTTTGCGATCACCAGTGGAGGCTTTGCGGCCGCCTTTGCCGGTGCTCCGGCCGGTTGCGTTTGCGGCTGCGCTGCCAGCGAAGTCAGTGCGAGAAGGGCGGCTATGGCTGCCGAAGCTCCAACCGACAATTTGAAGCGCGACAAAACAGACCTCATCCATCCCTCCACATTCATCGGCACCAAGCTACGGATGCGCGGCTGAGGCCGTCAAAGGCGGCGTCGTTTTGGGTGGCTGCCGGTGATGCGTGGCCTGCTCATAGGCATAACCCAATTTGAGCAGCGTGGGCTCGCTATAGGGCCGGCCCAAGAAGGTGATGCCGACGGGCAGATTGTCGGTGGTAAATCCTGAAGGCACGGTCATCGCCGCCAAATAACGCAAGGGCGTATTCACCGAGGGCATGCCCTTGCCATCTACGTAAGGCGGATTGATTCCGTCCTTGATCAGGGTTGCCTGATGCTCGACGGTTTTGTGGACGATGGCATCGAGCCCGTTGTCGGCCATCACCTTCAGAATTGCGATCATCAACTGATCCCTGGTCTTTATGTACTGGCCATATCGGGCGTAATCGGGCGGCGGGAGAGGCTTCCAAACCACCGTGCCATTTCTGCGCTCCGGGGCCGGCGGATTGGGATATGGCGGATTGGCCGCTACCGCCTTGGCGAGGTCCGCGCGGGTCTTGAACGGACTGTTCGGATTGCGCGCCAGATAGCGCCGCATCGCCTCGTCGTTCGGGCCCGGATCGCCGTTGCCGCCGCCGAGTTTCGCCAGCGACGCCTTCCACCCCCCCGGTATCTCGATATTGTCGACGATGATTGCGCCGGCTGCCTTTAATTCGGCAATGTCCTTCTCGAAAACGGCGTCGACCTTCTTGAAATCTTCCGATTGAGGTTCGGAACTCGTGGCGAGGGCTTCGCGAATGATGCCGATGCGTGCACCCTTCAATCCGTTCTTGTCGAGAAACCGCATATAGCTTCCGCTGTACTTTCCAACACCGGCGGCGGTCAGCGGATCCTCGGGGTCATAACCCACCATAACGTCCAGGAGATGCGCGAGATCGGTTACGTTGCGGGCGATCGGACTCATTTGCGCGGCCTCAGTGGGATAACCGTCCCACATGCCGCTGCGGCTCACGAGGCCCGGAGTAGGCCGCATGCCGACGAGCCCGTTCAACCCGGCGGGCCGGCGGACGGACGACCCGGTTTCTTCAGCCAACGCAATTGTGGAGAAGTTTGCGTTGACCGATGCGGCGGAACCGCCGGACGAACCGCCGACATTGCGTTCCGGATCATAGGGATTGCGCGTGACCCCGAACATCGAGCCGTATGTGTCGCCCAGCGCGAACTCGCCCAGCGTGGTCTTACCCATGATGATCGCGCCGGCCTTGCGCAATTTCTCGACCACGAACGAGTCCTTGGTCGGCCGGTAATCCTTGAAGGCTACCGAGCCCAACGTCGTCGGAAAGCCGGCCACGTCGATCTCGTCCTTGACCAGAACCGGAATGCCGTGCAGCGGGCCGACAAAACCCGATGTCCGATACGCGGCATCCAATTTGTCGGCGTCTTCCAACGCATGGGGATTGAGCGTGATGATCGCGTTGATGTTCGGCCCTTGCTTGTTGTAGGCGTTGATCCGATCCAAATAAGCCTGAGTCAATTGATGCGCGGTCAGACGGCCCGATTTATAGGCGGCAAGGATCTCGTCGACCGACGTCTCCACGACCTGAAACGGCGCCGTGTTGCCCTTCGGGACTTGGGGCTGCGCCACCGGCGCATTGGGGATAAGAGCCGCGGCAATCGCCGCCGAAGCCACTCTGGCAAACGCTTTTGAACGCAGCGAAACGAACTTCATCTATCCCTCCACCTTCATCCGCACCGAGCGGGCGCCGAATACAAGACGTGCGAAATCCACTTATCCTCAGTGGGTGACGCGGCCCCCGGCAAGGATTTATGCGTGTTGTCGCCGCGCTTTGGTCGCCCCTACGCTCAGCCTGCGTCCGAGCGAGCTTAACCGATAGGCAAGGGCGGGCTTACCTCCCTTTGGTGCCTACTTGATAGGCAAACCGCAGCATTTTTGTTCCTGTCAACCAAAATGGATGCCGACGTCCCTCAGGCAACCAACGGAAGCGCCTGGAAACTGAACCGGCGAAAGCCGTAGCAGCCCTTGGCGCAAATATAGCTGCCAGGGGCGGCTCCGCCGGCCGGTATGGAACGTGCTTGGGAAGGCCTGTGGATTGTGGGGTTGGGGGGCCTTTATGAGTGATATTCCATGCGATGCCGGATGGTGGCAGGCCGTTCTTAAGCGCGTCGTGCGGGCCACGCGTAACCAGGCACAGGCGGAGGACTATCTTCACGCCGCTTTTGTCCGCCTGGAAGAGTACCGCTGTCGACATGAGGTCAGGCAACCTTCGGCGTTCCTGGTGCGAACCGCCGTAAATCTCGCTTTGGATGAACACCGGTCGCGGAAAGTCCGCAACGAATGCTCCCCCGAAGTGGTCGATATATCAAATATTTCTGACAAAGAACCGCTTCAGAGTGAGGCTTTGCTTGCCCAAGAACGTCTTAAGAGGGTACGGGAGGGCCTAGCTCAATTAAGCCCGCGAACGCGGCAAATATTTCTCATGCATCGGCTGGATGGCATGAAGTATCGGGAGATCGCCCACCAACTGGGTATTACGGTCAGTGCGGTCGAGAAGCATGTGGCGAAGAGCGCACACTTTCTCACCGAATGGGTGGAGGGATGGTGATATGGTTTTGGCTGGCCGCCGGCGAGAAATGGAGATTCGCGCTGAAGCTGCGGCTTGGCTCGCCCGGATCCGTTCTGACGGCGCCCGTGACAGTGATATCGCCGATTTCCAGCTTTGGTTTGCCGAAGATGCGCGCCACCAACAAGCTTTTGCTTCGGTGACGTCCGTTTGGGAAGCCGTCGGTGGCGTGGGCAAACTGGACGATGGCTTTGGCCCCCTGCGGCATCCAAAGCCCGGACCGATCATATCCAGGCGGGCGGTAGTATTTGCGGCAGGCATGGCCGGTGCGGTAGCGAGCGTTTGGGAATTCGGCCGCAACACGCCTCGGTCCGAGACTCAGGCGTTCGAGACATATACCACTCCGGTCGGCGAACAACGCCGGGTGGAACTTTCTGATGGATCGCTCGCCATTCTTGATACGGATTCCGGCATCGCAACAGATTTTCGAGACGGCAAACGCAGAGTGCATCAGCTGAAAGGCCGCGCCAATTTCGAGGTCGCACACGATCCGCTCCGTCCCTTTATTGTGCACTCGGGCGACGTAAATGTGATCGCGTTGGGAACCTCTTTCGATGTCTCATCCTCCGCAACCTCGGTCGGAGTGGTGCTGATCACGGGGAATGTCCAGATAACTCCATTTGCCGCGACGTCCGCTGAACGCGGACTGGAGCTGCATTCACCGGGAGAACACATTGTTTTCTCCGGGCAACGGGTATTACTGCACGATATGATTGATCTTTCGGTGGCAACAGCCTGGCAGGACGGTCGGATCGTGTTCAACAATGAGACTTTAGCCGAGGCCGTCGCCGAGATGAATCGATATTCGCGCCGGCCGATCATCGTCTCGCCCGACATCACCCAGCTGCGGATTAGCGGAAATTACAGGACCGGCGATTCGGAAGCATTCGCCACGTCGCTTGCTGAGTTGTTGCCGCTAACGGCAACATTCGAGCCAGCGCAAGTCATTCTCAACGGGAAAGTTGCGAAAGAAACAAAATCCAATTGAGAAAGTCAGCTGCTGCAAAGGCTCCCGTCAATCCAAGTTTGGACACGCTTTGCGCCATGGCCTGGTTCGGGCCGTTTTGATACCGGGCCTTGGTCATTCACCTTCCTTCACACTATTGGCGCGTAGGAATTCGCTCAAGGACATCACTCGTATCGTGCCCGGAAGCATCTCAGCGGCGCGATGCAGCGCGCCGAGGAACAGTATGCCGGTCTCGTCCGGCCGCAAGGTCGCATCTATCCGCTGCGCTATGAAGCGGTCCCTGCCGTGCAGCAGGTCACGCAAGACAGCAGCGCTTTCGCTCGCTGCCGGCACCGTGGCGCCGCCGGCCCCGCCCAAGGCCGAGCCTGACATGATCAGCTCATACTCTTTGCGCAGCAGGTCCGGGTTCTCCGTCCCCTCGATCGCCGCGCCACGTTCGGAAAGCTTCAGCAGGATTCGGTAGTTCGTTCCGCCTTGTTCCGCGAGGTCGCGGACGATCCGTTCTTCCTGCCCGCAAACAGGCAAGCCGTCCTGGTACAACCGCACTTTCCGGTAATCGAGGTTGAGCGCGTCCATGCTCAATTCGATGGCGTTCCAGAATTGGGCGACGGCCTCCCGGCTTGCCTTCCACGCCTCTTCGCCCCCCTTCTCGATATAGGCTCGACGCACGCTTTCCTGGATCGGCCCAAGATCGATCTGGCTGTGGACTATCGGAACATGAATGAGCAGTCTCAACCGCCGGCTCCTATTCGCCCGTTGTGTTTCTTAACGAGCGGCACTGCTTCCGCAAACGGCATCGCGAAAATGCTCCATGCGGATGACAAGATGGTCCCCGGTTTCAGCTTGGTTTTTGCGAGCCGCCAGGAATTCGCGGATCGCGGCAAGGCTCGCATTGCGGCAGGCAAGCTCGATATCGGCTCCGCTCTGCCCTTCGCTTGCCGGGCCGGCCAATTCCGCGAGATGCACATCGCCGGCAAGCGGCCGGCCACGCGTGTGAACCTTGAAAATCGCCAGCCGCGCGGCCTGCTCCGGTAGCGGCAGCTCGACCAGGAAATCGAAGCGTCCCGCCCGGAGCAACGCGGGGTCCACGAGATCCTTGCGGTTCGTGGCCGCCAGTATGACGACGCCTTTCAGCTCTTGGACGCCGTCCATCTCCGTCAGGAGCTGGGCGATGGTGCGGTCCGTGAC
Organism: uncultured Bordetella sp.; assembly: GCA_964494505.1. Lineage (GTDB taxonomy): Bacteria > Pseudomonadota > Alphaproteobacteria > Micropepsales > Micropepsaceae > CAIYRG01. Next base: position 75,104 of record CAZBRO010000020.1, on the reverse strand, counting down.
CGAGGACGCCTCGCTGCCGCCGCGGCGCGGCGCAATGCTGTCGATCTCATCGAGAAACACAATACAGGGCGAGGCGAGTTTGGCCTTGTGGAACAGCTCGCGCACGGCCCGCTCAGTCTCGCCCACCCAGCGGCTCATCAGGGCAGGACCTTTCACCGAGATGAAATTGGCTCCGCTTTCCGTCGCCACGGCTTTGGCAAGGAGCGTCTTGCCCACGCCCGGCGGCCCGTAAAGCAGGATGCCCTTGGGTGGAACGACCCCGGCCTTCTTGAACAGATCAGGATATTGCGCCGGCCACTCGATCGATTCCTTGAGAATACGCTTGGCTTCGTCGAGGCCTCCAACATCGGACCATTTGACATCAGCCACCTCGGTGAACATTTCGCGGATGGCCGAGGGCTCGATCAACCCCAGAGCCTCTTCGAAATCCCCCATGCCCACCGTCAGCTTCTCGAGGTCCTCGACGGGAACATGGTCGAGGTCGAGATCGAAGCCGGGAAAGATCTTGCGCAGTCGCGCCATCGCGGCCTCGCGGCAGAGCGACTGCAAGTCGGCGCCGACAAACCCGTGCGTGACCTGTGCCAGCCGATCGAGACTCACATCCTGCGCCAAGGGCATGCCGCGTGTGTGCACTTGCAGAATATGCAGACGGCCCGGCTTGTCCGGGACTCCGATGGCAATTTCGCGGTCGAAGCGGCCGGGCCGGCGCAGAGCCGGATCGATGGAATCGGGAAGATTGGTGGCCCCGATGACAATCACCTGGCCCCTACCCTCAAGCCCATCCATCAGCGTCAGCAGCTGGGAGACGATCCTGCGTTCCACTTGTTGCTCGCTGCCCAGGGCGTTGCGCTTGGGCGCGATCGCATCGATCTCATCGAGGAAGATGATGCTGGGGCCGGGCGCCGCCTGCTCGAACACCTTGCGCAGATGGGCTTCGCTCTCGCCGTAAAATTTATGCATGATCTCCGGGCCGCTGAGCCCGAAGAATTTGGCATCGGTCTCGTTGGCCACGGCGCGCGCGATCAGCGTCTTGCCGCAGCCCGGCGGACCATGGAGCAGCACGCCCTTCGGAGGATCGATGCCGAGCTGCTCGAAAATCTCCGGATGCCGCAACGGCAGCTCGATCATCTCGCGGATGGATGCAAGCTCGCGGTGTAAGCCTCCGATGTCTTCATAGGCGATACGCTGCTGCTGGGGAGCACCCGCCTGTTGCGGGCTGACTTCGATGGACGTCGCCGGATGAATCAACACCGGTCCCTTTGGCACCGTCTTGAGAACGTTGAAATCGCGGGTGCGGGTCCCCATCAGCGTTGCGCGGACCCGGTCCCCTTCCGTGATGGCGAGCCCTTCAAGGAGCTTGGCCACATAGGCCTCGCGTCCTCTTGCATGAGATACGTCCACCGGCGCGAGCGTGACCCTCGCAGCCGGAGCATACGGCGTCGCATGCAGCTGAAGTTTCCCGCCCAAGCTGACCTTCGCGTTGTCGCGCGTCAGCCCGTCGACCTGCACGATCCCCTTGCCGCGATCGTCGGGAAATGCGGGCATCGCCTTGGCGACGGTTTCCCGCTCTCCGATAAGCCGGACAACATCGCCGGGCTTGATCCCCATGATGACCATGTCGGCGGGGTCGAGGCGGGCAAGGCCCCGCCCGACATCCTTGGGCAGCGCCTCGGCGACTTTCCTGACGATATCTCGCGCCCCGGCTTCGCGTTCATGTGTTGCAGGCGTTTTCTTATCCATGACGCGCCTCTTCGGCCAATTCATGAAATGGACCCAGCCTCAGGGCGAGATCGTCGTCGATCAGACCAAAATGTTGCTTGAGGTCCGTCATGCGTTCTTCAAGCCGAAGCAGCGCAAGCCCAAGGCGCTCGACTTCCTCTTCGGTCAGCGTACCGCTGTCGACCCGGCGGATCGCCTGGCGTTCGACGAGCTGGCGGACCGTCTCGACCAGGACGAGAACCAGTCTGACCAGATCGTCGCCGGTCTTGTCGGGGTCGACGCAGATGCTCGACGCGGCCGGGAATTCGATGCGCTCTTGCACGGTCATGCGGCCCTCATGGAATTCGGCATCGCGGCCACGAAGGAATAAGGTGCCCATGGCCCGGTGCAGGTAACAGCGAAGTGCGGATGGTCCTGCCGAAAGCGATCAAGCGCCTCGCCAAACGCCGTGACCCGGTCGAACTCCACCAGGCATGAGACCAAAAATGCAGCCGATATATCGGCCGGCGCCACGCAAGCAACATCGCTCAAGACGTCATTGAAATACTCTCGAAGCAGCCACGCCATCCGATTTGCGCGGTCCTCCCGAGCCATCTCGCCACAGAGGGCCAGGCGTCTGGCACGCAGATGTGCCGCGCCGCGGCCGGTTGGCGCACCATCGTTTGACACAACAGGCATATTCGGAACGGTTTCTCCAATTTGCCGCTTTATGGTTGAGATGGCGTCGCTGGCACTGTCGTCCACAATCCTGAGAGCAAGCTCGACCTTGCCGCCAACACGCGTAAGGTCGCTTACAAACCCATCGACCGAATCGAGTAGACTCTCGCGCAGCCCATCGGCGTCGCGGCACGTTGTGCCGAAGCGCAATGGCAACACAGCGTGATCCCGCATCAGGCGCCCAAGTACCAGTTGGTGGCGCCAGACGCTTTGTGCCGTCGCCTGAATGCCAAGTGCCGGCAAGGTACTGACCGCGGCCGCGAGCGGGCCAAACGGTACGGCTACGACATCGCGCTCTTCGTGTCCCTCGCCGGGAATGGTTTCGAAGTCATGCGAGTCCACGATGCCGTATATATAAAGCATCGTCACACTCCCTCGCTCTTGATCAGCCAGGCGCCGCTTTTGGCCGCGCATCGGAATCTCTCGGCCGTCGCATAGGAAGCCACCAGCACTTTCAGGCCGACATAGACGAGTTCGACGCCGGCAAGCGAAATCGTCGCTTCTCCCCACAGCACAATGCCTTTGTTCAGCGCGCGATCGAGAAGATCAGCAAGCGCCAACTCGTCATGCTCAGTTCGCAGAGTCATCTTCGCCTTCTCCCAGCCGGCAGGCGGCGAAGCTGAACGGAGGCCACGGCCCGTTGGGCTCGTAACGAAAACCGCGCGGTCCATGGATGTGGGTCAATTCCACGACCGAGGCAAAGAAACGTTTCTCGGCGGGTTTGGCCACAAGCAGCGTGCCGTTCCAGACCATCTCGTCGCTCCGACCATGAACATCTGCCGACTGAAGCTTCATGGCTGTCTCTGCGCGGGCCTCAGCGCGCAACCGCTGACGGCTTGCTTCGACGCATTGCGCGATGGCTTGGTCGGCTTCCTCCTCTGACAGCCGCGCGATGCGCCGGTGCAGGAAAAACGCCCGGCCCTCTTTGGCGGCGGCGAGTTCGCCCTGAGCCGCAAGAATAGCCGGAGACCCTTCGCCGAGATGGCTGCGCAAGACCGAGAGGTCGCAATAGATCTTCACCCCCCACTCCCGCGCCCCTTCCACCCGCTCAAGCGCTTCGAGCAGAACATGGCGATGTTCGTCCAATGCGTTCGACACTTTTTCGTCGCCCGCGAACAGCGCGCCGAACCTCATGGGCAACACGGTTCGTTCGCCTATCAGGCGCTGAAGAACGCTGTGATGATCCAAGATCAAGCTCTTGGCCCGTCCAGGGTCCTTAAGTTCTTCCTCGAACGGGACACCCGCTGCTGATGTTTCCAGGCTCGTGACGAGGGCAGCCATGCCGTTGCCGGGGATGGTTCGAACAGGAAAACCGGAGAGCCCGTCAAGAGGCGGCAGGCTGATCTCCTCGCCGTCCTCCGCCCTGACAATCCCGTAAACATAGACGCGCCGAACGTCGGCGTACGCAGAGCGGTTTTCATCTTGTTCAAACCGCAGCATCGAACACCTGATCCTGGCGCCGCACCGAGACAAAGACTGAGCGATCTGAAAAATTTGGATCGCTTTCGGACAGGACCGCTTCCGTGTCGGCCTGCCTGCGGTTTTCAGCATGGAGCGAGGCAATGCGGTAGGCTTCCTTCAGGGCTACCATATCCGCGCAGCCCTTGACGCTCGCATTCGCTGTGTCCGGGTGGACGCTCTTGGCGCGATGGTGGTAGGCGGCCCGCACCTCCGCGGCATTCGCAGTCGAGCCAATTTCGAGCAGGCGCAAAGCCTGCCTCAACACCGGCGCGTCGACAAACTCGATTTCGACCGTTCCAAAATTGTAGGGCGCGAGCGGTCCGACGCAGCGAAATGTCAGCCGGCCCCCATGCGCTTCATCGAGCGCTTCCAGACAAGTGTCGAGCGCTTCCATCTGGCCGGACTTCATGAGCAGGACCAGATGCAAGACGGCCTGATCCGCGGTGACCTGATACGCGATCGCATCGACCGCTACCGCTTGCAGCGACGCGGAGAGGGATGCTGCGAGGACCGAGCGCCGCCGCTCCAGCGACTCCATGACCAGCCTGCCTAGATTGGCGCGCGAAGCCTGCCCGGTTGCACAGACGCCGAGGCCCAATTTTTCCTTAAGCGCCGCTATGGCTTCTTCTTTCGCGATCTCTGCGAAGACGGTCTGAACATCCCATTTGACGAAGACTTCCACCTGCACACAGCCCTCCAGCCGGCCGAAGGCTGTCTCGAAGACCGCGGCTCCCCGATCCAGAATGGCGCGGACGCTTCTCTCGTCGGGAGCAAATGTCCCGAACTTCACGGGCAGCAGCGGGACCGACCGCATGATCTGTTCGAGGGTCCTCTGGTGTTCCAGAAGCAGTCGCGCCAATTCCTCCCGGCCTTGAATCAGACTTTCCGTACCCGGACCATCGCCTACCACTGCTGCAAAGGGCCCTGACGCGATGGCACCGAGCCCGTCGCCAACCGTCTCCGGACAGAAATTGTCATTGCCGTTCGAACGTGCCGGCAAGATCGCGTAGACGTAGAGAGGCGTTTCGCGTCGAATCCCGAGGGCTTGCATGTTCATTGCTGATGCACCGCCGCCGGAGATTTTCCAAGCAGCGTCTCGATACGGTCCAACCGTTGCTGCAGGAGACTATTTTGCTCGGCCGAGACTTTCGCCTGAGAGCAAAGGTACGGATCGGTCTCCCACCAGTTGATGCCCATCTCGATTGCCTTATCCACCGACGCGATCAGGAGGCGAAGCCGGATGTTGAGAAGCTCGACACCGACGAGCGAAATCGTGATATCGCCGGCGATGACCACGCCCTTATCCAAGATCCGGTCAAGGATATCGGCGAGCGATGCGCCTTGGACCGAATGTGCCATACGTCCATTTGCAATGGTCATCGTTCAGCTCCGCAAGGCGTTGCACGGCTAACGGCCCAATGCCGTCGCTTTCTCAATCACCGCCGCCATCTTGTGGCGCAAATTCGAAAAGTCGTGGCAGGCGCCAATTCTCATCCGGCGCAACCGCCGTAAGCTGCTCAAACATGCGATCCGCGCAAAGGAGCACCGAGACGTCATCGATTAATTCACTCCTGCCTGATTGCGGAGATATCGGTTGCTTCTGTGGTAACTAACGATGTTGCCGACTTCGTTGAGGGTGACCTCATAGGTGGCGATGATGTCCATCGACGGCGGAATGCGGCGCAGCTCGACGGCGGTGACGGTGAGCTGCCAACCCTCGATCGTCTTCTCGAATCCCGAAACGCTATCGGCCGTATAGCCGGTCAGCGCAGCCAGCTCGTCGCGCGCCGCGGCGATGACAGCCACCGATGTCAAGAATATCTGCGGTGCACGACTTCGTGCGACGGGTCGTTCATTCCTCAGGGGCGGCAAGGGGACGAAGTCACTCGGGACGTGACCGTCAACTTTGTGATTCAGTTTTGTAGTCATTTTTTGCCTCTCTAATTTCCTTCAACTGCTGCAACAACATGGTTTCGCTTTCCTCGTATTCTTCGACGCCGATTTTGCCGAGATCGAGGTCGATCTCGAGTTCCGTGAGCGCGCCGGCAACCTTGCTCTCATCCCATTGCTCGTCATGTGCCTGTTGTTCGATCGTGCGCGCGATCCAAACGAGACCGCCGATAGGCCCCATCACAGGCGACATGAGTATGCGGCCGAGAATGCTCACGACTCGTCATCCCCCCAATTGACGACGATATTGACGAAATTATACGGGGGCACCGGGCCCACATATTTGAACATCAGGCGCTGGTTGAATTCTCCATCCAGCCGCTTCACCGCTTCGTCCATCGCCGGACCGTTTTCGCGATTGACCAGAAAGGCCGCGTTCAACACCATTCGGTCGCTGATGATCTTGTTGGTCCGGGTCTTGCGGGCAAAGGGATTCAGCCGCGAGAGAATTGTTTCCTCGTCGCGGGCGCGGATCTGGTTCATTGCTTTTTCCACGGCTTCGCCGAGTTGAATACGCTCGTAATAGGTCTCCTCCAGAGATCGCCCCTGAAGTGCAGTCCGCAATTTTCGGATTTTCTCGTTTTCCTTCACGACCTCTTCAAACGCAGCCCCTTCGTGCCAGAAGGCCTTCAGGCCAACTTCGATCCGGCCGTGCATCTCTTCGAGCAGCGTGGTGAACTCCTCGTAGCGCGGCGCGAGCAGCCGGTTTTCTATCGCGTGCGTTCCGGCCGCGACCGTTCCGAACCGAACCGGAAGAAGATCGAACTCCGTCATCACCTCCTCAAGGACCACGGTGTGCGCCATCATGTTGCGACGGCTGTTGTCGTATTCGCGGCCTGGTGAATCGCTCACGACTGCGGCGAGACGGCGATAATTGATCGTATGAACGGCGTCGCCGCGCTCGCCGACGCCGCGGGTCTTGAACTCCCGCGGTTCGGAGCACACGATGATCGCATAAAGGTATTGGCCCTCCTTCAGATCCTTCTCTTTGATCTTCCTGTCCTCGGCTGGTCTGTTCACCGCTCGGCCTGCCGAACTTGCCAGCGACGCGTTCACGGCTTTGCCTTTTTCCGCATGCGTATCTCAAGCACGCCATTATTGTATTTCTTCTGCAGACTCGCCGGATCGACCGCAGCGGGAAGCTCGATCTCTTTGGCGTAGCGGCGTTCGCCCTTGGTTTCGACGTTCAGGATGCCGTCCTTGAGTTCCACCACGATCTCCGCGTCCTTCGCGCCGGGAAGTTCGGCGGTGACCACGACCTCGTCGCGTTCGTCGAACACATCGACGATCGGTTCGCGGCTCTCGTCGACGACAAAGCCCTCCCGGCTTCGATGAACATTGCCGAAAGGCTCTACGCGCGCACCGCTCGCGCCGCCAAGGCCCGTTCGGACGCTGAATCCGTAGACGCCGCGGGCCTTATCTCCCAGACCCTTGACGCGAAACTCACCCTGTTGAGCGCTGGTGCCTCCGATCTCGACGAGTTTTCCGAGCAGGTCGACCGCTTCGCCCAGATTGCGGAAAAGCCCGCCAATTTCGATCTCGGGTTCGCCCCGGCTGCCGCCGGCTCTGGCTTTCTTTGTCATTGTCTGTCTCCTGTCACTATCGAGGGCGAAACATTAGCTCCGCATTCTGCGTCTAGTAGTCGAGTTGCATTGTCCGGTTCGGCGATACGTGGACATCGGGAAGAATTGCCTTCCGGCGTGGGTCGCTGCGATTTTGGCGGACGGATTTCTTGCCCGCTTTCTCGTCCAATAATGGCCGCAGCGTATCGATCTCCTCCCGCACCTTCGCCATCTTGTCCGCCGAAGTTTGACGGCGCCCTTCCCAGATGCCTACTTCGCGCTCCAATCGTGCACGCTCGTTTTCCAAGCGTGCGTAGCGGTTGGCCAACTGATGGCGCTCCTGTGGCTTGGCGCTCCGGGCAATCGTCTGCAAGGTGGCGATGCTGCGCAGACCACTCGATGGCGATTTCTTTTCTGTCGTCATGCTACTCTCCTTGCGCGGCCTTTCGGCCGCACGCTACGGGCCCAGGTTTTAAGCGCCTGTCGCCAAGACGGCGCGACTCGGACAATGGTGCTCGATCAGGCTGAGCAACATTTTGTGTTGCTGCGGGCGCGCGCCGTCTGCCTTCTCGGTGCGCGCCGACTTCGAGCCGAGGATGTCGATGCAATACTGCACGAATTGGCGATCGTCGACCGTGGGTCTCAGTCTTTCTTGCGCCATCATCCGGCAGATCATAATGCTGGATCTAAGCGTGGGCGTTTGATCGTATTCGCCCGTTTCGCGGAACTCGCGCACCATATCGACGATGGGTGCGACCTTTGCCGGGGACAATCCAGAGCGGGCCGCTGCAACGGCGATTTCCAGATCGCGATCGGCATGACCCACATCGATCGTCACGATGCGGTCGCCCAGCGCATCCTGCGCATCGTGAACGCCCGCATATTCCTGCGGATTGCTCGTGAAGATCACACGAAAATCCGGATGAACCTTGATGTAGGCTTCGCCTTGGTTCTGCGCCGGCAGCACCAGCAGCCCTTCTTCCAGGACGCTGAGAAGCACGTTGTTTGCTTCGGGCCGCGAGCGCGTGAACTCGTCATAGATAACGGTGTACCCTTCGCGGCAGGCCGTCGTCAGGCGGTGATCGGCCCAACGCTTGTCCCCCGTTTCTTCCGTCTTGGTTACAGTATGGATGAAGCGGTCGACGACCCGGCGAACATGGTAGCCCTGCTGCGTGCCCACGAGAGTCGATGTCGCCATCTCCTCATCGCCGGTGATCATCACCATCGGCCGGCCGAGGAGAGCGGCCACATGCAGGGCCATGGTCGTCTTTCCCGTACCAGCCGGTCCGCGAAAATGGATCGAAAAGCCCGCCTTGAGATAGGCGAGCGCCCGCTTTGACGTTGCATCGACGCTTTGCGTCCGCACGAAATCGGCGCGGGCCCGAGGCACCAGTGTCGTTACCACGCCAGACCGTTCCGAATGGTTAGAGTTCGACATCTTTCTCAAATCTCCGGTTTGCGCCGCGGCGCCTTAGATCTCAATCAGGCGTTTGTGGCGGCGAGACGCCCTTCGAAATGGCACGCCCGATACCAAAGCTCGCGCTCCTTGGCATAAGCGTTAGGGCGGTTGTCCCACGACCTGAATTGATCAAACGCATGCATCAGGCAGCTCCGCGCGTGTCGCCAACTGTCTGCGCTCAACGGCGCGCTCCGGCAGCAGCCGGCGTCTCGCGGCACGCCTGCAGATCGCGATACAAGGCCTCGGGCAAAAGCATCGCGCACGCCGATCGTTTCGCCGCTCACCAGATAGGCCACTTGGTTGCCAAACAAGACGGCGAGTTCGTTCGAGAGGCCAACCCGGGTCCCGGCAACCGCCGCCATGCTTTCGACGACGCGCGCAAGAGCCTCAAGCACACGCGGTGCCATTTCAGCACCGCCACCGAGGTTGCGATGAATCAGAAGCGCATCCGCATAAGCAAGCGAAGGCATCGCGCCCAATTTGGAAGCCCGAAAGAGACCGAAGCCGTAGTCGGCTTCCGAGAAGTCTCCAATCTCGCCGACTTCCTCCAGACCCAGACTCAGCAAGCCCCACAATTTCTCGAAGACCGGCATAATGATCCTTAAATCAGGCTGCAGGACGATCTCCGGAGCGAGCCCGTCGTGTAGGTCCAGACGGCAAGCGATGCCCTCCAGGACCGCGAGTTCGACCGGCAACGTGACTTCGACGCTGCCGCTGCTGCGCCCCGCCGAACGAATATTCCGTTTGCCAAAATGCATCACATTCCTCGATCGCTCATTCGGTTTCGCCTCTCGCCCTGCCAAGAAAATTCCTCGGCCACAAATTCGCGCAGCAGATTGCGATCCATATTTTCTAGCAGAACACACGTCCGTAATTCGAAGCCGCCGCCGCACCCGGCACTGAGGTTTTCCTCAGCTCGGGCCCGGGCACGATCCATGGTCACGCCCGTGCGCGTTTGCGCTTTTTTTCTGTCTTCCGTGCGGCTTTCTTGCGTGGCGCGGGCGCGTCCGGTACGGCCTTTCGCGATGCCGTGCGGCGCAGGCGCGAGGCGTTGCGCAAATGCTGCTCCCAAAGTTTACCAGCGCGCTCGCGATCCTGATTGAAGTTAGCGATCAGTTCGCCGGCGCTCGCCAAGAGAGCATCAACGCGACGGCGCAAGTCCTTGAACTGAGCACGGCGGGTGCTCTCATCCCGTCTCGCCTTCTTCAGCCGCGTCGCGGTCAGATCGGCGAGCGCCTCGCTAACAGTCTCCTTGAGATCGGCCGCAAAGGCGCCCAGCTGATCCCGCAAGTCGTTCGCAGACTTCTCGCGCTCGTTTCTGAAACTTTCAACCAGCTCTACCGCGGCGCCGCGCGTGAAGGCCGCAATGCCGAAAATGTCGCGCAGGCTGCTCTTGGTGGCGGCGCGATGGGTGGCCATCGTGCGTCTGAGGGAAGTCTTGTTCGCGTGGTTCCCACGCCGCATGCTCGGTCCGATTTTAGCGACCGTGGCCAGACGCGCACCCTGAGCCGCCTCGAATTCACCCGTTATGCGGGCCATCTCGCTTGTCAAAGACATTCTGCTAGCTCCTCGTTGGTGTCGCCGGTACGCGGCATGCATCGAATTCGGTGCCCAGGGGGTAACCCGGGGGACGGGTCTGCCCCTGTGCACCGCACCGTTAGGCGGCTTGAGCCCCCGCGGTGAGACCGACGGCTTCCGCATACTTCAAATAGGTGTCCACTCCGGCCACTACGATGCGGGCTTCGATGGACAGCAACTCGATGCCGACCAGCGACACACGCGCCCACGCATCGATCACGATGCCTTTGTCGAGGATGCGGTCGATAACCTCGGCAAGGCTGCTCGACGCGTTCATTTTTTCAATTGCCATGTGAGCTCTCCGTTCGGGAAAATCTCGGACGAAGGACCTCGTCCGTGAGTGAAGGCAGAGTTTCAAATTTCGCCGCGCGGCACCACTTCGGTGACTCCCATTTGTGCGGGTGAGATTCCCGGCTTTGGAGGAAATGCGCGCACCGTCGGGAATCCCCTCCCCGCCTCTGTTGCAACTCTTCTATTGTGACTTATTTCGCGTGCGATCGAACGCGCAGGCGTCATGCAATCGGCTCATTGTGTTTTCGGCAAAGTGCAACGCTCCTTTGAAGCGCACATATCGGGAGCTGTGGCGCGACATTAGCCGCGGGAATATCAAAAAGGCCCTCCGACTTTCATTCGCAATCACTCGAACCCGCATATTGCGTACGCAAGATCTCCCATCATGAGCACGAATCGACGGTCGCTCGTCTGATTTGATGGCAATTGTCAATTTATGTTTGCCCAGTTGCTGTAGGGCTTACCTTCGGTAAGGGCGTCGATCCCTAGGCAGGGGAGATCGAATAGGCTGCTCGCATGGGCGCCCTTATGAAAGGCACCAATGCTGGAAACCGTGGGAAGCGACCTGGGGCGCCAATGGGAACGCGAAACGACCGTGCGCGTCATGACGGCCTATGTAGCGCACGAACTCAATCATCCGCTCGGGACTATCATCAACCTCGTCAATACGCTTTCCCGGAATCTCGCCAAGCCGGTGGTCAGGCCGCAGGATATCGATGACTACCTGAAGAGCATCAAGGCGGAAGCGCTACGCGCGACCACAACGATCAAACATCTACGATTGCTGACCGAACGCAGGCCGACGAAGAAGTCCATTGTTTGCTTGGTCGAAGTTTGCCGGGATGCAATCGATCGGCTTCGGGCGTTGGCCGATGCCAAACAGATTGTGGTTCGTCTCGCGATTCGCACGAACCAGACCCTGGTGAGCGGCGTCCAGGCATTGCTGGAAACAGCGCTCTACAATTTCTTGATCAATAGTGTTGCAGCCCTCGACGACCCGGCAATAGCCGCCCGAAAGCTGACGATCCGTATTGCCGCGACGACCCCGGTAACGACGGCGGTTCAGGTTTTCGACAATGGTTGCGGACTGTCCGAAGACATTCGGGACCGAATATTCGAACCCTTTGTCACGACTCGTGCGGACGGAAGCGGGCTCGGGCTTGCCATCGCGGGCGATATCGTTCGTTGGCACCGCGGACACGTCTCCTGCCGCTCGCGGCGGCGTGGGACATGCATGGAGATAATTCTGCCGACAGCATAGCGATGTAAGAGCAGGGGAAAGCAAGTGGCCAATCATGAGTGCTCATGTTTACGTTGTCGATGACGACGACCGGTTTCGAGATTCGTTGTGCGGCCTGATCCGATCCGTCGGCTTGCAAACCGAAGGATGGAATAATCCGGAAACTCTTCTCGGCAGAGGGAACCTCGAACGTCCGGGCTGCGTAGTCCTCGACTATCGCTTGCCGTCGCTTTCCGGTTTGGAAGTGCTGAGGCTGCTGCGTAAGAAAAGTTCGGTGCCGGTCATCCTGATCAGCGCTTACGCAGACGTTCAGACGGTCGTCGCCGCCATGGAAATGGGTGCGGCAACCGTGTTTGAAAAGCCCCTCGATGACAATTCCTTTCTCAACAGATTGGAGCGGTTCTGCTTCGAAGACCAGCAATGGGTCCTCAAGCGCCGGAGTTGCGAAACGGTGCAGAGGAAGATCGCCCAGTTGACGGAAACGGAAAGGGCTGTGCTGGGTCAGATGAAACTTGGCCTTTCCAGCAAGGCGATCGCCCGGAACTTATCGAAAAGCGTCAAGGCCATCGAACGCCAACGGCAGAACATCGTGCACAAACTCGATTGCATCTCCGCGATGGAAGTCCTGCAGAAGGTGCAGACCTGCCCGATGCAGGCGCACACGCCGCTGACATGCGCCGCGAGCAAATGCCCGGCAAGCATGGGTTAAAGCGGGACCGAACAACGATTACGTTCGAACAGTGCACCTCGGCATAATAGAGTCTAAAGCTGCTTCGGTCCGCTCTGAGCACGCTTGGCGGATCGTCGTCCGCACGCAGAGCTGCGTCATCCAAGGGTTTTCGCGCGCGGCCATTGCTTGCGCGTTCTCGAGCGAACCGACTCAATGTCCGAGAGCCGGACCGGTGATACGGGCTGGCTTGGGTGCGAGCGCGTTTTCCCGCGGCTATCGCGGATGGACCGGGCGGCCTTCCGGCGCGATTATGCAATGACGAGAGAAAGAATTCTTTCGGCCAGCCTCAGGATTGGATCGACAACGAGGCCGTGCGCCACTTAAGGCTCGATCGCAATTATGGGGATTACGGCAACACACCCCGCGGCGTCGGCGCGCTGTTGGCCATGTCGGGAGGATACGAAGGCATAGGGCTTCTCGATGCCGACAATTGGCTGGAAAAAGATCACATCTCGGCATGCGTCGAAGCGTCCCTGACGATCGAGCACTGCGACTATGTCATTGCACAACGCAATTTGTGCAGGCCGGATGGCTCACCCATCGACACGGCCGACCACCCTGTCGAACTCCACGTCGATACGAATTGCTTTTTCCTCCTGCCCGGCAGTTACCACGTCATGCATCATTTTTCGCTGATGCCCGCCCAGGTCGCGCCGATTTGCGACCGGGTATTCTATGCGGCTCTCAAGGGGAAAAACCTGAACTCTCAAATCGTGAAGAGGAAGACCGTGAATTATCATTGTCTTTGGGCCCATACCTATGAGGCCGCCGGAGAGGCTCCGCCGCCGAACGCCAAACGTGTGGATTTCTGGCGCATTCGCGAGTGGCTGGCAGCTTTGGACCCAAGACAGTTGGAAATCCTTGAGCGCCGCTGCGGCTGCTCATTTGTCGCCAACCCGCGGTATCGGGAAGGAATCAGCTTCTGATCGGGCTATGGCGTGTCAATCAGCGCGGCGGTCAGCGCACCGATCTACATGCGCACCAGCCGCGAGGAATTGATGTCCTTTATCGCAGGCGTGCCCATTTGCTGCATGGTCAGCCTCAGTTCGGCGCGCAGGATTTCGAGAACGCGCTCGACGCCATCCTGACCGAATGCCGACAGCCCCCAGATATAAGGGCGGCCCATACCGACCCCGCTCGCGCCGGACGCAAGAGCCTTGTAGATGTCGGCGCCATGACGGACGCCGCCGTCCAGGAACACGGGCACGCGCCCTTTCACCGCCGCGGCAACTTCCGGCAGGCAATCGATCGTCGCCCGCAACGTCTCCGCCGCGCGTCCGCCATGGTTCGACACGACGAGACCGTCGACGCCGTGCTGAACGGCGAGCTCAGCATCTTCCGCGTTGTCGATGCCTTTGAGCATGACCTTCATCTTCGTCAATTTCTTCAGACGATCGAAGGTCGCCCAGGTCGCGTCCGGCGGGTTGTAGCGTCCCTCCAGGCCGTCAAACATCGGACGAAAGATCGGGACGCCGGGCCCGCCGGTGTGACAGGAAACGCAGTTGCGCGTGTCCTGCCGGGCGAAGCGCGTCATCGTCGGGGTGTTTCGTCCGGCAAGCAGATCGACAGTCCAGACAAGCACCGGGCTGCCGGCATTTTCGATGCGTTTCACCAACCGCTCGGTGTCTTCCCACTTCACGGGCATGTAAAGCTGTTGCCATGGCGGCGTGCCGAGCGCCTTGGCAATATCTTCGACCGCGTAGGTCGTGACATTGGAGAGGATCATCGTGTGATGTCTGGCCTTTGCGGCACGCGCGGTGGCCATCTCGCCCTCTGCATGAAAGGCCCGCTGCCCGCCAACCGGGCAGATGAAAAGCGGCGTCTCCCACCGCGTCCCGAAGATTTCGGTGCTGAGGTCGGGCTTCGACACATCGACGAGGCGGCGCGGTTTCAGCCCGATGTGCTTGAACGCTTCGACATTGGCTTTCAGCGTCATGTCGTCGTCGGAGCCGCTGGCCATGTAGCCCCAATGCGCAGGAGGAAGGGCGCGCCGCGCGGCCTCCTCGAAGTCCATCACCTGCAGCGCGTCTTTCGCGCTCGTAATGGCCGAAGGTTGGTTCGAAACTGCGAGTTGTTGTGCCAACGCGCGGACGGAGGGCGTAAGCACAGCACTCGCGGCGAGGAACTGAAAGAATGCGCGGCGGTTCGTATCCATGCCGGAACGATAGCAAATCAGCCCCGAAACCCAAACCCAAACTCGCAATTCACCCCGCTTATTCCGGCCGGCCGGTCTTCGTTCATCTGCGAGCAGAGAGACTAAGGGTTAGCATTGTCGCCAACATCGAGCTTAAACTGATGGGCCTATCAAAAGGGCGCTCGTGGTGTGAGGCTGGGTCCTCCGCCGGCTGTTCGGGGAATATCGGATGAAGGGCGTTTTGGCTTCCCTCTTTGCCGCGAGCGCCATGCTGGCGCCTGCCCATGCGTCCGTGAGCGGAGATTTCTACAAGGGCCGTACGATTTTCGTCATCGTCGGCTTTACGCCGGGTGGAGGTTACGATCTCTATGCCCGGCTTCTGGCGCAGCATCTCGGCAAGCACATCCCCGGCAATCCCGCCATCGTGACGCAGAACATGCCTGGCGCCGGCTCGCTCAAGGCGGTGAATTATCTTTATTCGGTTGCCCCCAAGGACGGCACGGTCATCGGCACCTTCGGCCGCGAGCAGATTGTCGCGCCTCTGTTCGGTCAAGCCAATTTTGACGCCGCCAAACTCAACTGGATCGGCAGCGTGACCAAGGAAGTCAGCATCTGCATCAGCTGGTACAAATCCCCGATCAAGACCTGGCAAGATGTGATGACCAAGCAATTCACCGCCGGCGGTTCGGCGGCAGGCGCCGACCCCGACAATTTCACCAAACTCTACAAAAACATTTTCGGGGCCAAGATCAGGTTGGCCAGCGGCTTTCCCGGCACCAGCGACATCACGCTCGCCATGCAGCGCGGCGAGGTGGATGGGCTGTGCGGCTTCTCGTGGAGCACCGTCAAGAGTCATTACGCCAGCTGGCTGCGGGATCGGAAAGTCAACATTCTCATCCAGACAGGAGCCAAGAGACGCCCTGATTTGCCCGATGTGCCTCTCGCCAGCGAATTCGCCAAGACAGCCGAGCAGCGCCAGATTCTCGACTTTGTAGTGGCAACGCAAGTCACGGCGCGGCCCTTTGCGGCGCCGCCGGGCATTCCGGCCGACCGCAAGGCAATATTGCGGAGGGCCTTCGACGAGACGATGAAGGACCCCGCATTTCTCGCTGGTGCCGAGAAGTTACAGCTCGAGGTCGATCCGGTGAGCGGCGCGGAAGTGGATGCGGTCGTCGCCTCGCTCTACGCGACGCCGAAGGACGTGGTTGCGAAGGCGGCCCGCGCATTGGCCAATTGAGCACCGTGGCGAACAGCTTACCTGAAGTTCATTCCATCGGATGTTCGTTCGGTGCAAAATGGCGCATGAGATCGCTTATCGTCCCCGCGGTTCTTGCAGCCGCCATTTCGCTCGGTTCATGCGCCGGAACGGACGCGGGCTCGGGTTCCGGGCGCGCCTTTACGCCGGATCAAAAGAAGTCGTTGCGCCTTTCGGGCGTGACCGCGGAAACGGCGCGCAACGTGGAGATGAACAAGGAAACGCTCGACCGCATCGTTCAGAAATTGACGGATGAGGTGCGGGCGGAAGCGCCAAATGTGTTCGCACCCGCTGGAATGCCAAACGCCCCTGCCCTCACCATGAAGCTGGTGTTCACGGATTACCAAGGCGGAGGAGACCCCCTCAAATTCGAGCGCCGAAGCGTCGGGGTCATTCGAATTGATGCCGACATTCTTTTCCTCGATCCAAACGGTAGAATCGTTGCTCAATCCAAAGTCGCCGAGCATTTCGGCTCGGGCGGCGATGTCGGACTGACCACGAACGTCCAGAATGTTGAAGCGGCTTTCGAATCGGCGGTGGCCGCATTGGTCAGATAAGCGCGGAAACGCCGGCAACCACGTTCCGCGCCGGTCCCTCATTTTTGGTCGCGTGTTGGCAGCCCCTTCTAAGAGGGCGATCTACGGCTTAACTTCGGCAGCCATGATGATAGGGGGAGTGCGATGAAGCCATTCATGATCCTTGGCGTTTTCGCGATGCTCGCAGCGTCCGAACCCACCGCGGCGAAGACGATTCTCTTCGTCGGCAACAGTTTCACCTATGGCGAGCTCTCCCCGGTCAGGGATTACAAGCCGAATACAGTTACCGATCTCAACAAGACCGGTGTGGGCGGTGTGCCGGCCCTGTTCAAGGCGTTCGCCGCACAAGCCGGTCTGGATTACGAGGTCAGCCTCGAAACCGTGCCCGGAGTTGGGCTCGATTATCATTATGCGGAGAAGCGCGCCCTGTTGGACCGCGGGTGGGATGAGGTGGTGTTGCAGAGCTTCAGCACACTCGACCAGAATCATGCCGGCGATCCCAGCCTTCTGGTGAAATATACGGGTGTGTTTTCGGACATGCTGCATCGGCGAAATCCGGCCGTGAAGATCTATCTCTCCGCGACCTGGAGCCGCCCGGACATGACCTATCCGGAAAGATCGCCCTGGCACGGAAAGCCTATCGAGCAGATGGGCAAGGACATCGATGCGGGGTATCGGCTGGCGGCACAGAAGGCCCCTGGCATTGCCGGAGTTGTCCCGGTTGGGCTTGCCTGGAACCGGGCGATAGACAGCGGTCTTGCGGATGCGAATCCGTATGACGGCATATCGCCCGGCAGAATCGACCTTTGGGCCGTGGACGATTATCACGCCAGCACATACGGATATTATCTTGAGGCGCTCCTTGTGTTCGGCCGTGTTACGGGCCGTGACCCTCTGAGCGTTGGCGATCGCGAAAGCTCGATCGGCGCGCTTTCTCTTGACCCCGCCGTGATCCGGAAGCTCGAGCAAGTGGCGCACGACGAACTGGCAAAGCACTGAGGCAAGGCCCTCGGAGCGTGGAGAACACGAAATATGAGACTCCGGTCATGGATAGGCACGGTGTGCATGTCGGCAGGCTTGCTGTCGACGCCTGTACACGCACAGGACGGCGGCGCCCTTTTCAAAACCTATTGCGCGATCTGCCATGAGGCGGGGGGCAATTCGCAGGCGCCGGGCCGCGACGTGTTGAGCCGGATGAGCCCGGAGCAGATTCTTCAAGCGCTCGAAAAAGGCGCGATGAAAACACAGGCCGCCGAGCGCAGCCGGGCGCAGCGGCACATACTTGCCGAGTACCTTTCGGGCAAGCCGTTCGGGAGCGAGCCCGCGATCATCCCGACGTCGGCGTTCTGCAGCAACGCTGGCGGGCCGTTTCGCCCGTCGCTTGCCGGGCCAAGCTGGAATGGCTGGGGTGCGGGGCTCGCGAACGCACGATTCCAATCGGAGGACGCCGCGGGAATGACCGCGCGCGACGTTCCCCGCCTGAGACTGAAATGGGCGTTCGGTCTTCCCGGCGCGAGTTCGGGGGGCACACAGCCTGTTGTCGCCGGCGGGCGCATCTATGTGGGGGATGCCGAGGGAGATCTTTTCGCGCTCGATGCGAAGAGCGGCTGCGTTTACTGGCACATCGAGGTGGAGGCCGGCATACGAAGCGCCATCACGCTGGGGGAGCGGAGTGGCGGCGGCCTGACCGCCTGTTTCGGCGATCAGGCGGCCAACATGTATGCCGTGGACGCGGCAAGCGGAAAGGCGTTGTGGAAGGTCAAGGTGGACGACCATCCGCAGGCCGCCATCACCGCGGCATCGGCCTTGTATGCCGGGCGCCTCTACGTGCCGGTTTCCTCGCGCGAGGAAGCGAAAGTGGCGGATCCGAAATATCCCTGCTGCATTTTTCGCGGCAGTGTTCTCGCCCTCGATGCCGCGACCGGCAAACGGATTTGGAAGACCTATATGATCGATGAGGCTCCGGTGCCCGGCCACAAGAATAGTGCCGGGACGCTGATCATGGGGCCATCGGGCGCGCCGGTATGGAATACGCCGACCATCGACGCAAAACGGAACGTCTTATATTTCGGAACGGGCAATAACTACTCACCCCCCGCCACCAGTCTTTCCGATTCGATCCTCGCGCTGGATATGAATTCCGGAAAGATCAGATGGCACCGTCAGCAAACCGAGAATGACATTTGGAACGGCACCTGCCGGCGTCCGGATCGCGAGGCGGCGTCCTGCCCCGATGCGGATTCCCCAGACGTGGACTTCTCGGTCTCTCCGGTCCTCGCCGCGTCGGCGAGCGGACGGCAAATGCTGATTGCGGGAAACAAATCCGGAATGGTTTGGGCCCTCGATCCCGATCGGCAAGGAAGAACGATCTGGCAGCAGCAGGTCGGCATGGGAAGCAGCGGAGGGGGCGTGCTGTGGGGCCTCGCGGTGGATAATGAGAGGGTCTATGTGCCCAACGGTTTCTTCGACGCGAAGTCTCCCGATGCCTCCGGCGGCATGGCCGCGATCGAACTGAGCGGCGGCAATCCGATCTGGAGCACTCCGAACCCGCCCTGCGGCGAGCGCAAATCCTGCAAACCAAGCCATGCGGCGGCTGTTACGGCAATTCCCGGAGCGGTGTTCTCCGGAACCATGGACGGCCAGTTGTATGCCTATTCGGCGAACGACGGAAAAATCCTCTGGCACTTCGATTCGGTACAAGATTATTCAACCGTGGACGGGG
The DNA here is from genome assembly GCA_964494505.1 of uncultured Bordetella sp. Classification (GTDB taxonomy): domain Bacteria; phylum Pseudomonadota; class Alphaproteobacteria; order Micropepsales; family Micropepsaceae; genus CAIYRG01. The sequence continues at coordinate 55,750 of CAZBRO010000020.1, read as the reverse complement.
TGAAAGCCAATGGCGGATCGATGAGCAATGCCGGCGCTACTGTTGCGGGCGGAATGCTCTTTGTGCACTCTGGCTATTCTCATCACGGCGCCATCATCCCGGGCAATGTTCTCCTGGCCTTCGCTCCGGAGTGATGGCGTCCGAAGCCGTCGTCAGCTTCGGTATTGCTCGTCGGTGACCCTCTCCAGCCATTCGACATTCTTGCCGTTCAGCGACTCTTGGATCGCGATGTGAGTCATCGCAGTCGTGGGTGTCGCACCGTGCCAGTGCTTCTTGCCGGGCGGACATGTGACGACATCGCCAGGCCGAATTTCCTCCTTGGGTTCACCCCAACACTGGGTCCAGCCGAGCCCTGACGTAACGATCAATGTCTGACCAAGCGGATGCGTGTGCCAGGCACTCCGTGCGCCGGGCTCGAAGCTGACGCTGGCGCCCGCGAACCGCCCTGGTTCCGGGGCTTGGAAAAGGGGATCGATCCGCACCGTGCCGGTGAAATTCTCAGCCGGGCCTCTGACGGAAGGCTGTGAGCCATTGCGTTTGATTTCCATTGCACTCTCCCATGACACTTCTGTTATCCAAGCCGTGGCCAGCCTTCGGCGGCGTTTGCGCTGCTGGCCGATGCCCTCCGCCCCAGGGAAACATGAGCACAATCCCTGGGAAATAGGCGGAGATTAGAACCATTTGAACGCGGGACGGGCAAATTCGCCCGCATGGCCAGGTTCCTCGGATTCGCCATTGCTGGCGATGGCAAAGCAACAGGCGGTTAACGCAAGGCTGCTAAACCTGCGCACACCCATACCCCGCAGCGAGCTCGATGGACGCGAACCGTACAGGCCTTTACCGGCTTTTGGCCGTGGACGACGACACAGATTGTTGCGAACTGATTGTGCGCAATGCGCTGAAATGTGGATATGAAGCCTTCTCCGTTTCCGAGGCGGAAGCCCTCGAAAAAGCGATTCTCCATTTCAAGCCGCACGTCATCACCCTCGATCTGACCATGCCCAACGTCGACGGACTGGAAATCGTCTGGCGGGTAAGGAGAGTTCATTTTTCGGGCCTCGTGATCCTGGTCAGCGGGCAATCCGAGGCCTATCGAATGCGGGCGACGGCGCTTGCAACGTCGAACGGCTTGAAGGTTCCCGCTCAAATGCCCAAGCCGCTGCAGCTCCGTCAATTTCGTGACCTTCTCAGCGTCATCAGCGCGGGGCTTCTACCCGAAATGTCCGACACCCGGGCTTCGCGCGCGGAGGCGCCCAATCCGGGCCGTTCGGGCGACATCGACTGGTGAATCGCCCAAGGCTCGGTTCAGCCGGATAGGGCTGGCGCCTGCGCTGACGGCTGCACATCATGCAGAATTTTATGTCTCGCCGTGAAGATTCCATAAAAAGCGATCCAGATGTAACACACCGCCGGAACGAGCAAGGCGTGGTTCAACCCGACATGATCGGCAACCACGCCGGTGGTGAGAGGCACAACCGCGCCGCCCACGATAGCCAAACAGATGATGCCAGACGCCTGCGGTGTTCGATCGCCCATACCCCCGACCGCCAGAGCAAAGATCGTGGGAAACATGATCGAATTGAACAGACCGACAATTAAGATCGTCACGGCCGCCACCATGCCGGCAGAAAGGCTCGATGTCGTCGTCATGGCGAAAGCCCCGCACGCGCACAGAGCAAGAACCAGAGCGGGGTTTGCCTTGCGCATGATCCCGGCGCCGAGAAACCGGCCGACCATCGCCAATCCCCAATAGATCGACACCAGCGTGCCGGCGGTTTGTGCCGGCGCTGACAATGTGCTGTCCAGCATGAGGTAGTTGGCCATGCTGCTGCCTATCGACACTTCTGCACCGACATATAAGAAGATCGACACGGCCCCGAACATGAGACGCCGATTGCTCAACAACGCGGTATGACCCTTTTTCGTCGGGGATGGGGCCGAATCCTGCACCCAATGCCGGACGCTCCAGCACACGATCGCCATGACGATGAGGAGTGCGGCGATGATCAGGAACGGCATTTGAAAGACATGTGCCTGCTCGCGCCTTGCCGCTGACAGCGCCTCCGCCGACAATCTGCTTGCGTCGGGAACCGCAAGACCGTGGGCCAGAATGAACGAGGCCCCAACAATCGGCGCGATGGTGGTCGCCAGAGAATTGAAAGCCTGGGCCAGGGTCAAACGGCTTGGCGCGTGCTGTGGGTCACCCGCGCGTGCCGCGAGTGGATTGGCGGCGACCTGCACAATTGTAACGCCGGACGCCAGGATGAACAGGGCCAGCAAGAATCCCGGATAAACGCCTGCATTGGCCGCAGGCGTGAACAACAGGCAGCCAAGCGCCATCAGCAACAGACCGACGGCAACGCCCTGCAGGTAGCCTATGCGGCTATGCAGCCACGAGGCCGGAAGGGAAACGAGGAAATAGGCGCCGAAAAAGCAGAACTGCGTGAGCATCACTTCGGCATAGGAAAGCGCAAATGTCGCTTTGAGTTTCGGGATGATGGTATCGACCAGAACCGTGCAAAATCCGAAGGCGAAGAACAACGCCATCACCAGCCCGATGACGCGGGCCGGGCCGCCTTTGTCATTGGCATTTGCAGGCGTGCGAAGCTGAACCATCAAAGCCGGTCCGCTATCTGCATTCTGCGATTTTGCGTTCCAGATGGCGGAAAAAGGCGCCGCTATCGAGGCCGGTCCCCGTTGCTGTCGTGACGATTTCTTCGGCCTCGAACCGGTGGCCGATCCGATGCACATGGGTGCGGAGCCACCCGAGCAAGCCGTGAAATTCGCCCCGTTCGATTTCGTCCTGGAGCGGATGCTCCCGCGCATAGGTCTCGGCCAATTGCGCGGCATAAAGGCTCCCGATCGTATAGGAGGGGAAATAGCCGAAACTTCCGAGCGACCAATGCACGTCCTGCAGCACCCCGTCGCGATCGGACGACGGCGCCGCTCCGATCAATGCGGCGCTGCGTTCGTTCCACGCAGCGGGCAGGTCCCGGACCGCAAGCGAACCCGACAACAGCGCCACTTCCAGTTCGTAACGGAGGACGATGTGCAAATGATATGACATCTCGTCTGCGCCGACGCGGTTCGCGCCGGGTCTGACGGCATTGACCGCACGGTAAAGCGTTTCATCGGAGAGCCCCTGGACAGCCTCGGGAAACAGATCGCGCAAGCGCGGAAACGCGAACCGCCAAAAGGCGTGACTAAGCCCGACATGGTTCTCCCATAGCCGCGACTGAGATTCATGCAAGCCCATGCTGGGCGCTTCGCTGAGGAGCGATTCATTGTCGGCCGGATCGAAGCCCTGATCGTAGAGGCCATGGCCGCCTTCATGCAGGACGGCAAGGACGGCAGACGGCAGGTCGTTTTCGTCGACGCGGATGGTGAGCCGCACATCGTTGACGCCGGCATAGAGCGTGAAGGGATGCGTCGAGCGGTCCAGACGGCCGCGCTCGAACTCAAATCCGATGGCGGCGAGCAATTGACGGGAGAGTGCCCATTGCCCTGGCTCTGCAAATCTCCGCCCCGCAAGGAGGCCGGCATGGGACGCGGTCGCGGCCGATGCTTCCTGCACCAGCGGCACCAGGCGCTTGCGCACCTCGTCGAGCACCGGATCGAGACGGGCGCGTTTCATGGCCGGCTCGCTTTCGTCGAGCAGCGCGTCGTAGGGATCGCCGCCCGAGGCCAGTGCGGCCGCCTTGTCCCGCAGCAGTCCGAGCAATTGATCGAAGGGACGGGCGAAAATGCTGAAATCGTCTCGCGCCCGCGCCTCTTCCCATGCGCCCAAGGACTGCGACCGGGTGTTCGCGAAATGGCGTACAAAATCCTGCGGAAGCGCCATTGCCTGGCGCCGCAGGCGGCGCAGCAAGGGAAGTTCGTGCGCCCACTCATGGCTACTCTCCGCTTGAGCCGCCACCTGTTCCACGAGGTCGCCAACGCTGTTGGAAACGATCAGCGCGTGGCGAAGCCCTTCCAGCGTCGCCAATTGCTCGCCGCGCTCGTCGCGCCCCATGGCGGGCAGCATGGTCTCCTCGTCCCAGCCCAGAAGCGCAATTGCATGATCGAGATGGCGCAGCTCGCGGATCTGATTGCGAAGTTCCGCCTGCGCCGCTGCCGCGCGGTTAATCGGGCGTGTCGGTATGGTGAGTTCGGGCGGCGCGTTCGCCTCAAGCAGCGCCGCGAGGCCGCCGCGCTGCGCAACGTTCACAACTTGCTTCTGGGAAACCCGGCACAAGGTGCCAAGCCCGTTTTCCGTCGCAGCGAAACCCATCACGGCATAGAAGGGTTCGCCGAAAACGCGGCCGTCGGCGCCCACGATGGGAAATTCGTGGACCGGAAGACGCGCGGCCAGCTGCAGCACCGACGAGCGCTCGGGATCCTCGTACAGCGCCGCGGCCTCGTCCAGCAGCCGCTCCCATTCGGCCTGGCCCGTTGCCGCGCCCAGCACCACACCGGCGCCGCCATAGGAGCGGTTCGGCTTCAGCACCAGAAGCTCGCGATTGCGGCGCGCAAATCCCAGAAGATCGCCTTCATGGCCTCCCGGCAGCGTCGTCTTGCGGTCGCCGGCCAGCCGCGTCCACAACACATGGCGGCGGAACAGGCGAAGGTCGTCGGCGCCGATATATTGGTTTGCCAGCACCGGATCGGTGAGGATTTCGAAAGCGCTCTTGTGATCGAATTCGCCGACGATCGAGGAGACAACCCGATTCTGCCGGAATAAAAGCCGCATCGCGTCGAGCGGTTTGCCCCATTCCCTCTCGGTCTCGATGAGTTCAAGCACGCCGTAATCGCGATAGGCAACATCGATTCGGACGTCTTCGTAATAGACCTCTTCGCCCACCACGCGCAGTTCGCGCGGATCGGCGTGCGCGATGGTGAGGCCGTGTTTGCGCGAAAGATATCGGCTGAGCACCGATTGCTCGTTTGGCCCGTCATGCACATATTTCGCTTCGACGAAGCAGAGTTGGCAGGTATCGCGGCCGATGGCGCGCGCATGGTCGATCAAAACCTGCACGAACAGATCGCGCTGATCGCGCGGCAAGTGGACGGTCAGTTCGGGATTGTGTTCGAACAAGGTCGGTATGACGTCCCGAAAGACCAGTTCCTCTGCAACAGGCGAAAAATGAATCCCGCCGACGCCGGTGAGGTTCGGTTCCATGAAATGAAGCGAATCCTGCCAGCCGGCGCTGGTGAAATCGCACACCGCGTCAAGGCGGCCGTAAATCGAATTGAACCGCTCATGCGCCGGCGTCCAGGTGTCGCGAAACCAACGCTCTTCATCGGGCGTGATTGCAAGAATGCGCCTTATCCGCTCGTCCTGCAGATACAGCCCCGGAAAGCGCTTCAGCGCTTCGATGAGCTGAAGACAGACATGGTGGACATAGGAGAGCTGCTCCGGCATCACCAGGAGCGGACGCAGCATGATGCGTATCGCCTCCTCGACCCCGTCATGTTCGTAGATCATCTGGTTGGACAACGCGTCCGCGCGCAAGCGATCGGCAAGCCGCGCAAAGGTCGCATCGGAGACGTGGTGCACCGCCCGCCTGACGCGTCCTTCCAAGGTGGCGCCGGATAGGCCTAAGGTTTCGGCAGGACTGAGAACAGACCGCATGATTTCAAAGCCCCCTGGCGCAAAGCGAATCAGTCTTCAGAGATCATTCCTATCGAAAAGAAATCTAGCCCAGCCGGCGCCCGGTGGCGAATTCGCCTTTTGCGCGAGTACGGCGAAACCTGCCCAATCTCTCCACACCGCGCGCATCTGCGCTATGATGCAAATGGCTTGATTGGCGGCAGCAGCCTGGCAAGGCTCAAGGCCGAAGAGCATATGGCACTTGGAATGGTATCGAGACATTTCGTTCCGCTGGCGCTGATTCTCGCTCTCGTCCGGGGGAGTGCGATAGCGGCGACCTCCGGGCCACCGGCCCCAGCCCCTTCATGGCCGGACTATCAAGTCATGATGTGGCAGGCTCATTCGCCTCAGCAGAACGCATGGCTGAAAGAGTTGGGCGTAACGGCCGGAAAGGTTATAGCCAGCAGAATCGATTTGCCGCCGTCAGCCGACCCTTCCGATATTGCCGGTTTGGTAGGCGCCGAGGCGCGTGACCTCCTTGCAAGCAACATGCCCTGGTATGTCGACAATATCGCCACCGATTTCTATGCGCGCTACCATTTTCAGGGGTCGAGCCTCGCGTTCCGCGAAGCCCGCGAGATTTACCAAAGGAACCCCGGCGATCCGGCGGCCTTCATGCGCAACCCCAGCCTTTCGGACGAGGATTGGCTGGATGTGATCCGCAAGCGGCTCTTCAATCAGGTGAAGGCGTACGAGCCCTACCATCCCCTATTTTACAACCTGGCCGACGAGGCGGGAATTGCCGAGATCAGTACGTATTGGGATTTCGATTTCTCCAAACCATCCTTGGAAGGAATGAGGAATTGGCTTCGCGACGAATATGGCGATCTGGCTGCTTTGAATGCCGAATGGGGCACCAGTTTCGCGGACTGGGATGCGGTAGTTCCCGAGACAACCGATCAGGCGATGCGCCGCGCGGACGGCAATTTTGCATCCTGGGCGGATTTCAAGAACTGGATGAACATCGCGTTTGCGCGCGCCGTGAGAGCGGGGACGGACGCGGTCCACGCCGCCGATCCCTCGGCTCTGGCCGCGATTACCGGCACACAGACGCCCGGCTGGGGCGGCTATGATTACGCGCTTCTCGCAAATGCAGTGGACGTGATCGAACCCTATGACTTTGGCGGCAGTATCGACATTGTTCACTCCTTGAATCCCGGACTGGCCGTCATGACGACCTCGATGGGTGGGCGGCCTCATGAATTCAGCTGGTTGTGGCATGTGTTGCTGCACGGGGGCCGAGGCGTCTTGCTTTGGGAAGACCGCGCTCACCGATTTTACCAGGACGATGGTTCGCTCGACTCTCGCGGACGTAATGCAGAGCCTTATTTTACCGAGGTCCGCAATGGCCTCGGCGCCCTGCTGATCAACAGCCGGCAGGCGCCGGCAGATGTCGCGGTGTTGTACTCGCCTGCCAGCATGCGCACCCAATGGATGTTGGATTGGCAACCGAAAGGCAATGCCTGGGCGAGCAACGGCACCAATTCATACGCTGCAGAGAACGGAACCGATATTTTCAACAAGCTCCTCGCGCATTTGGGCGTTCCCCATCAAATTCTTTCCTCCGGCATGATTGAATCCGGAGCGCTGGAACGCGGCCGCTTCCGCGCTTTGATTCTCCCCGATGCCATCGCGTTGTCGCCAAAGGAAGCCGCCGAGATTCGGAATTTCGCAGAACGCGGCGGCACCGTGATCGCAGACCGCGAGCCCGGGCTCTTCGATCAGCACAGCAAGAAGGCGGCAAAGCCGCTGCTGGCGGACGTTTTCCCGGCGCTGGGCGAAATCGCAGCGCCGTTTCGCGTCGGCAGGGGCAAGTCCGGCCATCTCCTGCTCCACACCGCCTACGACGATCCCTCAAGCGGAATGGATGGACGTGCGGAACGCGATTTGCGGACGCTGCTGCTCGCCGCCGGCGTTCAAGCGCGTTTCACGCTGACGGAGCCGGCAGGCGCGAAACCGGAGAACATCGACACACAAATATTTCAGAATGGCGCCACAACGATCATCGGACTGCAACAGCAATGGCCGGAGGGCGCAGCGCCCGAATTGGCGCGGCCCAAGGCGATTGCGCTGGGCTTGCCGCGCAAATCGTTCGTCTATGACATCAGGACCGGAAAGCAGTTCGGAAGCGTGGACAGAGTTACCGTGCGACTGGATCCATACGACCCTACCCTGCTGGCGGTCGCGAACGAGCCTCTTCCCTCGCTTGGCATTTCGACCGCGGCAAGCGTTCGCGCCGGCCAATCCATGGACGTCCGCTTCGCTTTCAACGGGAAACTCGACGGAGGGACGCACGTCGTGCATCTCGCGCTTCTTTCGCCGGATGGAAAGCTGCTCAAATCCTATTCCGAAAATATCTTGACGGCGGAGCGCTTGGGTTCACGGACGCTCACCATCCCGGAAGACATGCAGCGCGGGCGGTGGACAGTCCGAGGAACCGACGCCGTAAGCGGCCACTCGGCGACGGCGTCGTTTGACGTCGTCTCAAATTAGGCTTGCCCGCCGCACCCGTCCGGCTTATCGCCTTCAGAAGTCCGGCTTCCGGGCTTTCGGCACGTCCGAGTCCTTGTTGCTATAATACTCGTGCGGATTTTCCGAACAGACGCCTTCCGGAATCTGGTCTTGCGTCGGCGCGTAAGTCAGGGTCGCGGTCCAGGGCGTGGTAAAAACGCCTTCATCCTCGATCGTCACCTGCAGCTGCAGGAACTTGCCGCGCTGCTGCTGGGTCCAGACATCGCCGTTGAACAGCCAATTCTCTTTCTTGTTCCTCTCGAGCGCATCCTTGACGTCATCGTAATCGCGAAGCCGATAGCGCTCGACGATGTGCAATTTGCCGGTATAGGGCGTACCGAACAGGTCGAGCATCGCATACGGGCGGTCGGTCCTGACGCCGACGGTATCGATCACGAGGGTGTCCCCCTCGTAATGGCCGACCGAATCTCCATACCAGGACGGTTTCAGCTTCGAGGGATGGGGCTGGTTCAGGCGCACCCGGCGCACTTCATGATCGCCGCTGTACAACATCGTGATCTTGTCCGGCTGCTGCAGCATCTGAACCATGAAATTCTTGTAGATGAACGGCATCGGAAAGGGCCAACACTGGTTCGACGGGTTCGGATAGGTGATCCCGGCAATCGACATTTCGCCGAACCGCTTGACCACCGCTGCCGCCCAGGGCTGCAGAATCGGGCTCTTGTAATCTCCGACGAGCTGATCGTAGTCGCTGATGCCGACGGTGGTGGGAGGCAATGCCGCCGAACCGGTCGCGCCGGCAGGAATCTGCTCGGCCCAACGCGACAAATTGGTTATCGGGCCGGGGCCCGAAACGGGCGGTTCGAACCAGGGAAAGGCTGGATGATTCCATACGCCTGAAAAGTCCGGGACCGAAGCGGCACTCTGCGTTTCGCTTTGCGCCGGGCCGGCCGCCTTAGACGTTTGCCCCGCAGCGGGCAGCGCGGCGGGCATTGCGGCCGCTGCGACGAATAAAAGGAGATTCCATCGCATATTGGTCATTCCGCTCATGAGTCTTGCCCGTCCCCGAGCCTGCCAGATCGTTAGGGATTTTACGCGAATGTCGCAACCGGCGCGAGTGCGGTGGCGGCTCGGCGAATCGAAGCCGCCGAGCGCGGTTGTAAGAGGGGTTACGCCAGTCTAATCTTGTGGAAATCGTTTGCACCTGGAAGGGAGCGACACGTGATTCGTACCCGAACGCTGGGCGCAATCGGAGCGGTGCTGGCGGGCACAGTATTCCTGTCCGGTGCAACCGTGCCGGCGGAAAAGCCGGCCCCTGCCGCCGCAGCCTCAGATCGCCCGGCATTCGATCGGCAGACGTTTTGGCAAACCACCAAGGTCTATTGCGATACCTGCCATTTCGGTCCCAAGGCCCGGGCAAAACTGGATATCGAGGCCCTCGACCTCGCCCATCTCGACGTCAACGGCGAGACCTGGGAGAAGATTCTGCGCAAGCTGCGCAACCGCGAAATGCCACCTGCCGGCATGCCGCGGCCGAGTGCCGCCACCTATAACGCGCTGGTCGCATCGATCGAAAACGAACGCGATCGTCTGGGCCAGATCAGACCCAATCCCGGACGTCCCACGCTCCATCGCCTCAACCGGACGGAATACGCCAACGCCATTCGCGATCTGCTTGCGGTCGAGGCCGACGTTGCGGAGTTGTTGCCGGCCGATGACGCCGGCTACGGCTTCGACAACAATGGCGATGTGCTTTCGGTTTCGCCGGTACTGATGGAGAGCTATCTGTCCGCTGCGCGCAAGATCGGCCGCAGCGCCATCGGCGATCGCGCCGCGAGCCCCGCCTTCACGAATTACGAGCTCCCGCGCTTCCTCATCCAGGAGGACCGGATGAGCGAAGACCTTCCTTTGGGTTCGCGCGGCGGCTTGGCCATACGCCACGATTTTCCGCTCGATGCCGAATATGTGCTGCGCATCAAGCTGCAGAAGAACGGCTACACCTATACGCTCGGTACGGAGCATGCGCGCCAGATCGACGTTCGCCTGGACGGACAGAAGATCAAGCAATTTACCGTAGGCGGCGATTACAAGGGCAAACGCCCGGCACAGCCCAGTTCCTTCGGGCAAGGCGAATACGAACGCTATCTGATCAACGTGGATCAGAATCTTGAACTGCGCTTTCCGGCCAAAGCGGGCAAACATCTAGTTCAAGTGACGTTCCCGAGCCACGCGGCGGAACCCGAAGGCATCTTCGAGCCGCCCGTCACCGATTATTCCTACGCGCTCAGTTATGGCCGTACCGATATGGAGCCGGCCGTTGCCAGCATCGCCATCGGCGGCCCCTACGATGCGAAGAGCGCGGGCGACACTCCGAGCCGCGCCAAGATATTCCTCTGCAAGCCGGCGTCCGCGAGCGAGGAAGAAGCCTGTGCCAAGCGCATTCTCTCCAATCTCGCGCATCGCGCCTTTCGCCACCCGGTCGCCGACGCCGACCTGCAGGAGTTGATGGGTTTCTATAACTCGGGGCGCAGCGCCGGGAGTTTCGAGGACGGAATTGAAACCGCCCTGCAGCGGATTCTGGTGGACCCGGAATTCCTGTTCCGGATCGAGCGCGATCCGCCGCAAGCCGCTCCCGGTACGGTATATCGCATCAGCGATCTGGAACTCGCCTCGCGATTGTCGTTCTTCCTCTGGAGCAGCATCCCCGACGACCAGCTTCTTGATCTGGCGGAGCACGGCAAGCTCAGCGATCCGGCCACGCTCGAACAACAGGTGCGGCGCATGATGGCCGACCCGCGCGCGGAAGCCCTGGTGAGCAATTTCGCCGGACAGTGGTTGTATTTGCGCAATGTGCAGAAGATCTGGCCCAATCCGGACGTCTTCCCCGACTTCGATGCCAATCTCAGGGATGCCTTCCAGAACGAGACCGAACTTTTCCTTCAGAGCATGCTCAAGGAAGACAAAAGCGTGCTCGACCTGATCAATGCGGACTACACTTTCCTGAACGAGCGGCTGGCGCGGCATTACGGGATACCCAATGTCTATGGCAGCCATTTCCGCCGCGTCGTGCTCACCGACGAAAACCGGAAAGGCCTTCTCGGCCAGGGCAGCATCCTGACAGTGACGTCCTATGCCACCCGGACGGCGCCCACGATTCGCGGCAAATGGCTGCTTGAAAACATCCTCGGCACGCCGCCGCCGCCGCCGCCGGCGAACGTGCCGTCGCTTGCGCTGAAGACCGGCAACGACGGCAAGCTCCTCACGATGCGCCAGCAGATGGAAGCCCATCGGGCCAATCCCGCCTGCGCCAGTTGCCACAAGGTGATGGACCCCTTGGGCTTTGCGCTCGAAAACTTCGATGCGACGGGCAAATGGCGCGACAAGGACGCCGGCAGCAAGATCGATGCCTCCGGTGTCACGCCGGACGGTTTCGAGCTCAACGGGCCGGCCGACTTGCGCGATTATTTGATGTCCCGCCCCGATCAATTCGCGGGCACCGTCACGGAAAAACTTCTTACCTATGCTTTGGGCCGCGGCGTCGAAGAATATGACCGCCCGGTCATTCGCAAGATCGTGCGGGACAGCGCGGCCGGCAATTACAAATGGTCTGCCCTCGTGATCGCGATCGCGAAGAGCACCCCATTCCAGATGAGGAGATCTCGGGAGCCATGATGGTCATCAGCCAAAAGGCGCTCCATCGCCGTACGGTTTTGCGCGGGCTCGGCACGACTTTGGCGCTGCCCGTTCTGGACGCCATGGTGCCTGCGCTCGCCCGCGCGCAGACCGCGGCGAAGGCGCCCACGCGCCTCTCCATCGTCTATCTCCCCAACGGGATCATGATGGACCAATGGACGCCGGACACGGCGGGCACGGGCTTCAAGATGAAGCCCATTCTCGAACCGCTGACGCCGTTCCGCGACCGGATGCTGATCCTCTCGGGCCTCTCCCACAACAGCGGCGGACGCGCGCGGGCAGGCGAAAACACCGGCGACCATGCCCGCGCCGGCGCGAGCTATCTCTCAGGCGTGCATCCGAAGAAAACCGAAGGCGCCGATACGGCGGCGGGCGTTTCGATGGATCAAATCGCGGCCAAACAGATCGGCGCGCAGAATCAGCTCACTTCGCTTGAACTGTGCGTGGATTCGCCCGAACTGCTCGGTCAGTGCGAGGCCGGTTATTCCTGCGCCTACATGAACTCCATCTGCTGGCGCACGCCAACCACGCCCATGCCCATGGAAGACCGTCCGCGCGTCGTCTTCGAGCGGCTCTTTGGCGATTCCGAAAGCACCGATCCGGCCGTGCGCCTCAGCCGCATCAGGCAGGACCGCAGCATTCTGGATTCCGTCACCAAGAAGGCATCCCGTCTCAAGGCCGACCTCGGCGCGCCCGATCGGCTGAAGCTCACCGAATATCTCGACGCCGTTCGCGATGTCGAACACCGCATCCAGACGGTCGAAACGCAATCGGGGCGCAAGCTGCCAAAGGTGGCGCGCCCCGCCGGCGTTCCGGAGACGTTCACCGAACATGCCAAGATGATGTTCGATCTGCAGGTGCTCGCGCTGCAGACGGATTTGACGCGCGTCATCACCTTCATGATGGGACGCGAATTCGGCGGCCGCACCTATGCCGAGATCGGCATCCCGGAAGGATACCACGCGCTGACGCATCACCAGTACAATGCGGAGAAGATCGCGAAGGTCATTCAGATCCAGACCTATCACGCCAAGCACCTCGCCTATTATCTCGAGAAGCTGCGCTCCACTCCGGATGGGGACGGCTCGCTCCTCGACCACATGGTGCTGCTGTATGGCGGCGGCCTGTCCGACGGCAACACGCATCTGCACGACAATCTCCCCGTTGTGCTGGTGGGTGGCGCGTCGGGGCAACTGAAAGGCGGGCGTCACATCCGCTATCCGCAACAGACGCCGATGCCGAACCTCTTGCTCAGCATGCTCGACATGCTGGGAGTGAAGCAGGACAAGCTCGGCGACAGCACGGGCCGGCTGGATATGCGCGTGGCGTAACGTTACACAAGAAACCTCATGCTGATGTTGAAGCATGAGCGTGCCGAAGACAGCCCATGATATGGCGGCGTTCGACGCGAAGCTGAAAAAGATTGTTGAGATGAAGCCCTCCAAACAGGAGCGCAAATCATGATCCGAGCCCTGATCGGATTGGCGTTGGTGTTGGCAGCGATGGGCGTTGCTTCCGCCCAGATATTTTACGGTGATCGCGACCCCGAGGTGACGGCGGCGCAACAAGCCCTCGGCGTTGCAATTGCCCACCTACAGAACGTTCGCCAACCGCAAAACCTCCCGAACCTCAAGGCGCTTCAGTTTTTAGCGATGGCGCAGGACGAATTGGAAGCTGAAGCAAATATCGGCAGTTTCAATAATACCCCGCCGCCCCCGCCTGCCCCCCCAAAGCAATAGCGGATCTCGTCTGCACGCAATCTGCTGTAAAGCCGTATTATTTGCCCGGCGTCTCGAGGCCGCGCACGCCGCGATTGATGCGGTAGGCCTCCGAATCCTCGGCCGGCGGATGGAAGTAGCCCGGCGTATCGAGGTGGGTGGCTCCGAGCTTCAACAACAGGTCGCGCGTGCTCGGCTGGATGATTTCGCCAAGTTCATCGCCGTTTGGAATCCAGGGCAGGCGCACGCCCGTGGCGATGCTCAAAGGCGTCTGCTGGTATTTGTCGCGCACATCGAGCTTGGCGCCTTTCTGGGCGAGGAACTGCACCACGCCATCCGCGCCGTTCGAAGCCGCTCCGTGCATAGCGGTCAGCCCATCCTCGTTCGCGGCGTCGATGTCCGCGCCCAATTCGACGGCAATCTTCACCGCATCGAGCGAAACGCGCTTGTCCTCTTCGGTGAAATCCTGGCCGCGGGTCAGTCCGGCCGCCAGCATCAGGGCTGTCGAACCGTCCTTGGTTTTCAGTTTGGGATCGGCGCCGGCGCTTGCGAGCATGCGCATCGCCACCGGATCGGGCGTTGCCGCGGCCAACAGGAAAGGTGTGGCGCCGAGGACTTCGTCGCTATGGCCCCCGCCGAGCGCAATCCTCTTCTCGATTCTCAGGTTCGGATTGGCCCTGTGCGCGAGCAGCGCTTTGACCAAATCCTCCATGTTCGGGCGGAACAGATACTCCACATAATTGGCGAAGCGGATTTCGTTCAGCGCCGTGATGCCTTTCATCAGGGCATAATGCAGGGAGGTGACTCCAGCGCTGTCGCGGGCGTTCGGGTCCGCACCCTTGTCCAGCAGGAAAATACCGAGGGCCTCCTGGCCGCTCGCGCTCGCGAGGAGCAAAGGCGTCATTCCTTTCGGACCAGCCTCATTCACGTTCGCGCCGCCCGCGAGAAAGATCTTTGCCGATTCCACATCGCCCACGCGCGACGCGAACAGCAGCGGCGTGAATCCGCCTTTCGACCGGGCGCCAATATCCGCTCCGGCCTGGACCAATATCTGCGCGACGGCCGGATGCTTCTCGGCCACCGCCCACATCAGCGCGGTCTGGCCCTGCTCATTGTCCCTGGCGTTCACGTCCGCTTTGCGGGCGAGCAGCGATTTTACCGCGGCCACATCTCCCGTTCGCGCGCACCGCATCAGCGGCGTTTCGCCGGAAGCCGCGGCCGCGTTCGGATTCGCCCCGGCTGCGAGCAGTTTCTCGACGATGGCAGCATTCCCGTTGGTGCAGGCAAGCGAAAGCGGTGTCGCGCTGTATTCGTTCCTGGCGTTCACATTGGCGCCGGCGCGGATCAGAAGATCCACGCTTTCCTGATCGTCCCAATGGACCGCCCAATGCAGCGCCGTGGCGCCGTCCGCCTGTGGCGCATTGACGTCGGCTTTGTCGCGGATGAGCGCGCGCAAGGCGGCCTTGTCCTGTTTGGCGGCGGCATCGGCGAGCCGTGGCGCTTCCGCGGCCGAGACGCCTGCGAGTTGCGCGCCCAGCAGCACCGCCGCCAGCAGGCCATATCGATATTTCAGTCCACTTCGCATACTCACGCTCTCTTCCCCGAGGGCGGAGGCCATCCTGCTCATCACCCCGCGAGCCTTGCCGAGATTGTATTCGCTCCCGAATGGGCCGGGCAATGCCCTGCTTCGCCCCGATGCGGCCGCGGCACGCATTCCCAAGCCTTGAGGCTTGGGGTAGCGTTTATCCTTCATTTCGGGGGGCGCCGGCCACTTGAAGGGCGACGCCGGGGAATTTTCCAACGATGTGCGCGGATGAGCCTCCGTGGCCATGAACAATTTTGATGTCGAACCTCTCGTTCCTTGACGATGCGGCGTGGGAATTGCAGCTGGTGCCCGCGGAAGACGCCGCCAACGCGCACGTCCTGCCGCCGGGCGAGTATGCCGAATCCGAAAGGCTCGCCTGGCATTTCGCCAGAAGCACAGCAGGCGTGGCGGCTCTCCGCGCGCTTCTGGCCCGCCAGGGATTCAAGGATGTCTCGCATTTGACGGATCGCGACCTTTGCCGGCGCGTGGCGGAGGCGCTTCTGAAGCGATCGCTGGTCGTGACCGTAAAGACCCGGTCCCACGAAGCCAACCGCACACAGCCCTATGAGACGCGCCTGTTCGGAGAAAAGACCCGCCTGGAATGGCTGGAAATTCCGCTGATTATTGCGGATTCGACCGGGCACCTGTCGATTTTGAACGACCAGCAGATACGGGTTGAGCGAGGCGACGAACCCGAGCTGGGCTGGCGCCGCTTGCCGGTCCGCGATCCGCCGCTGGCAGAAGCGATTGTGCGTCAGATTGCGAAACCGCAGGCTGGCCTGGCGTGGCTCAAGAGGCTGGCCGCACAGATCGGCCAGGCGGAAAACGACCTGCTGGAATGGGCCGAAGCACAACTCCTGAGCGGCGGTCTCAAAATCCTCTACCAGCAGCGCTACCAAGCCACGGCGCCAAAGGACAACACCCAGGCCAAGAAACAGTCCTATCTCGCCGACGTTTCTGCCGCCATAGCGCGGGCCTCCCAATCGGAAAACGCCGCGCGGCCGGACAAAACGTGGATCGAGATCGAACTCGTCGACTCACTGGGGACCCCGGTTCCGAACGAACCCTACGAACTCGTTCTCGCTGGCGGGCGGACGGTGCGAGGCCGGCTGGATGCGCGCGGTCAGGCGCGCCTGGACGGCATCGACCCCGGCGAGTGCAAGCTCACCTTTCCCGAGATCGACGGCCGCGAATGGGCCGCTGCATGAACGTTCGTTCTGTGGCGCCGTTGACAATCGGCCCGGTTGCGCGAGGATCGAGCGCGTGTGCGATGCTGGCCCGGCCGGCGCAGCATCGCGGCCGAGGGGGCAATGGGTAATCACACCGTTGAGCAGGGGGAGCATCTCGCTCTCATCGCGGAAGAGGCGGGATTTCGCGACGCCTTGACCGTTTGGAACGCTCCCGAGAACGCCGAACTTCGAAAGCAGCGGGACAATCCCTATGTGCTCTTTCCCGGCGATGTGATCTTCGTTCCGGAGAAAACCCCAAAGACGGTCTCCGTTCCGACCACCCAGCACCACGTCTTCGTCGTCAAGATCGACACCTTGAAGCTGCAGCTCCGGCTGCTGGATTTCGACAACCGGCCGCTTGCCAACGTCCCGGCCGTGCTCGAGGTGGAAGACGCGACATTCGACCTCGTCTCGAGCGGAGCCGGCGCCATCGAGCACGAGGTGCCCCGCTCGGCGCGAACCGGGCGGCTGAAGGTCGCCGATTTCGGCATCGAAATCGCCTTGAGCATTGGTGAACTCGATCCGGTGGAAAAGCAGAGCGGCTGGCTCGCCCGGCTGATCAACCTTGGCTACTACAGGGGCAGCGTGACCGACGACGGCGACGCCGCGCAGAAATTGATCTCGTGGGCTCTGGAAGAATTTCAATGCGACAACGGGCTGAAAGTGACAGGCAAGCCCGACGCCGCAACACTCGCCAAGCTCAAAGAGATGCATGGCAGTTGATCCATGGGCGACCCGCTCCTCTCGACCGGCACTCTGATCCAGGACGATGATGGCGGCGTCATCGGCGAACATGACGCCCCCGCGACGCAGACGTTTTTCGCCTCCCCCACAAAGAGCGACAAGAACAACGCCATCGCTCTCGATCTGCTTCCGATGGCGTGTCTCAATCTCGGAGACGTGCTGTTCGAGTTCGACTCATCGATCGTGCTTGCGGCGGCCGGCGCGATCCTGTCGCGGCTGCCCGGGCTCCGGCGCAGCAAACCCAATGCGAAAGGCGATCTCCCGCTCGTCAGCATCTTCGGCCACGCCGACCCGTCGGGCGACGACGATTACAACAAGGCCCTCGCCGGCCGGCGCGCAAAGGCGGTATTCGGCCTCCTGACCCACAATACCGGCATCTGGAACGAGCTCTACGCCACTCCATTCGGGGGCGACGACTGGTCGAAGAAACTCGCGCTTGGCAGCATGGCCGAGACCCTTGGTCTATCCAAGAACGCGACCCGTACCCAAATATTTGCCGCGCACATGAACGCGCTCTGTCCGGAGGCGCTTGCGCCCGGCGACTTCCTTGGGCGGGGCGCGGACAGCGGCGGCAAAGCCGATTTTCAAGGTTGCGGCGAGTTCAACCCGTTGCTTCTCCTCTCGGCCCAGGACCTCAAAACGCTGACCAAAGCGGAACGCGATGCGTTGTACCTGGTCAATCGCCGGGTCGTGGTGTTCCTGTTTCGGCCGGAGATCAAACTGGCGGTCGGCGACTGGCCGTGTCCGCGCGCGAGCGAAGGATCGGCCGGCTGCCGCAAGCGCTTTTTCCTGAACGCAAAGGACCGGCTGACGCCCGGTGCCGACCGTAAACGCCACAGGCTCCCGACCGATGAGACCTTCGGCTGCCGTTTCTACGATCGCATGGCGGGAAGATCGCCCTGCGAGCAGGTGCTCGAGATTTATCGCATACGTCTGTTCGACAAGCTGGCAAACCCGCTCCCCGGTGCGCCATTCACCCTTTCCGACGGCAAGCGGACGGTGACGGGCCGCGCCGATGACGATGGTTTCCTGACCGCCCGCGACCTCAAAGTGCCCGCCAATGTGCACGTCACATGGCGCGCCGCGCCGGGCGACCCGACGGAGTTCGAGTTGGACGTGCATGTGCAAATCGACAGCGATGACGACTCCGCATCGTTCCGGCGGCTTCACAATCTCGGCTACGAAGGCCGGCCCACGCCGAAGGACGACATCCTGGCGTTCCAGCAGGATCACCAGGCGCGGTTCCCAGCGATCATACCGAACGGCATCCTGGACGAGGCAACGCGGGAGGCGCTCCGAACCGTAAACGATGACTGCGATCCGGCCCCGAGACAGCAGCCACCCGTCACCCCTGGCGGGCACAAGAATCAGGGCGACAAGATTTCCCCGCCGCCGCAGCCCCAACCCCAGTGAGGGTCGAGTGGGCACGCCAAGAACACCGGGCACATGACCGACACCGTCCAGCAAGCTCCCGCCAGCGTAAGCCCGTTTGAACCGGGCTCGCTGCTTGTGCTCGTCCTGCGTCCCGATGGAGAGCCCATTCCCCAGGCGAGCATCACGCTCCAGCGCGGCGAACTGGTGACGTTGCAGAAAGCGACCGACAAAGGCGGCTCGGCGCTGTTCGATAAACTCACGCCGGGGACTTACACCGTTTCGGTAGCAGCCGGCGGCATGGGACGCGCACCCAAACCGGGTCAGCCGTTCAAGCCCGGAATCGCCACTGACACCGCCATCGTGGCGCCGGGACCGGAGGAGAGCGACTTCACCTTCCAGATGACGCTTCCGGTCGGCTTTCTGAACGTCGACGTGCGCGACAAGGGCGGAAAGGTGCTCGGCAAGATACCGGTCGAAATCCTGGGGTCGATCACGAAAGACACCGAACCGAATGGCATCGCCCGCTTCGGCCCGCAAGCCACCGGCATCTCGATTCCAATTCTGGCCGGACAAAAGGGAAAGCCCACCACGAAACCCTTTTTTTCGCACTCCCCGACCGCTCCGGACCCTGTGAAATTTCAGCCGGTCGAAAGCAACGCGATTTTGTCGATTGGCGAAGTCAGGACGGTGCCGGTGCGGCTCGAAGAATTCCGGCTGCAGATCGTCAAGATCGACGACCATTTTGCGCCGTCGGTGGAGAATCTCGATATCCGGTACTCCATTCGCGGGCTCGCCAAACGCAAGGTCGTGCTGACCATCGAGGGCGACAATTATCCCGGAAAGACCCTGGTTCAGCGCGATCTCGGCGAGGGCGAATCCAATGATGGCGACAACAATCTGATCTCGTTCACGGGAAAGATCGAAGTCGGCGCCAACAAGGACGGCTTTATCAACCCATTGATGGGTCCGTTCCGCGTGCGCCTTTCGCACGATGATGCGGACCATTTCGACGTGCTCAAGGACGAGAAGCCCTTCAAGGTGCTGTATCACTCCATCGAGCTGAGCTTCGGCAAGCATACGGCCGACGAAACCACGCCGGACGAAAGCGCGGACCAAATCAAATTCATGCAGGAGCGGCTCAACGCGCTGAACTACGACGCCGGCGCGGTGAACGGCGTGTTCGGCACGGTGATGCCCAGAGCCCTGCGCCGGTTTCAGCGCGCCAATTACCAGGTTGGAACGCAGACCCGGCTCATCGAGAACGGCATCATCGACACGCCCACCAAGGCGGCGATCAAGGTGGCGAAGGCGCGGGAAATCTTTGAAAAGGGCAAGACCCCGCTGACCCAGGACGCAAAGTTCTACGTCTACGACAATTACTTCAACGATCGCGGCGCGAGCTTCGCGGCCGGCAGTTGCCCCGAGATGGGACCGCCCTACAATCGCCGCCCCTTCGCCGAAGACAAGATGGACCGGGCCTTTATTCCGCTCGAAGTCGAAGTGAAGATCGTGAACAAAGCCGGGAACGGCGTCTCGGCGCCCGCAGCGGTGGGGCCTGCCCCCATCGCCTGGGAAGTGGCCGATACACCCGAAGACAGCAGCGTCATTCCCGATCCGGCCAATGCCACCGCGAAGACATTCGTAAAGCACGCCCGCGAAATCGGAACCTCGGGCACCATCGCCGGCGCCGCCCGCATCGACCAGAACGGCGACAACGCCCTCGACTCCCTGGGCGGAATGCGGAACACCGCCGACGCCACGTACATACAGGCCTGGTTCCCGAATTCGGCCGAGTCGGTGCTCGATCCCTATTCCATCGCGCGCTACGACACCGAAGACCGTGGCGGCAAGACGTTCCATCGCGCCGTGGTCGCCGCCTGGGACCACCCGACAAATCACCCCAAGCGCCGCGGCCGCGCCGGAATTTATTTTCGGATGAGCATTGTGGGCGGGGACACCGCCAAAGTCAGCGCGCGAATTACCTTCAAAGGGCTGCCCAACAAGGACACACTGGAAAAGGACCATGCCTCGTTCCTGAAAAACCTGGTCAAGGAAACCGGCACGTGGACAGTGTGGCGGCGGACGCGGATCAGCGCCTATTGCCAGATGGTCGCGCCGAGACGAAGCAGCGGCAGCCCCGATTGGGCGACGATCGTAGGACGGTACAAGCAGGCCTTCATCGAATTCGAGAACGACGGCAAACCGCTGCGGGATTCCCTGGCGGGGAGCTTTCCTTCCTATAGCACCGTGGTCACCTCCGCCGCCTATTCCACGGCCATTCTCGCATTGCCGGCAGCCCAGCGCCCGGTTGGAGTGACCAACGCGGCCAGCCTGACCTACCGGGCGGACTGCATCTATGGCGGGGTGTTTCCACCGCGGGACCAAACTTCGATCGAAACTGCGTTTGAATATGCATCGGACATGGGAACACTGATGGCGCAATGGGCCGTCGCCGCACTCAATGTGATTCTCGAGCTGGTTTACCTCGAAGCGCGTAAAGTCAGCCCCGAAGGCTATGTCATTCTGGATTTCCGCACGCATCCGCCGATTTCAGGCAAGGACTGGAACCCGGCATTGGCCGGTGGTGTAGGCGATTTTCAGGCGACGGCAAATCCGGCCGCGCGGAATTACATCGACCCCTACCGCGGCTTCGACCTGATCGACGGCGCGGTGACGATGAGCGTGGATAATCCGTTCGACGTGAACTGCTATCTCGCGCATGAATGCGGCCATGCCCGTTACCTTCAGCATCACAAATTCGTCGACTTAACCGAGGCGTCGCCGTTCGGCACCAGCGCGCACGACACGCATCACGATGCCGACCAGGATCGCTGCATCATGAGCTATACCAAGCCGCCCGATACCCCGGCACAATGGACGTATCATTTCTGCGGCAAATGCATATTGCGGATGAGAGGTTGGGATGTGACTGCGCTGCCCCTGAAATACGCTTAAGCCGCGCGCCATGGCTGCTCCTCTGGCTCTTGAGTTGCGCGCACGAAAGCCGGTCACCGTGGCCGGCGAAGGAATCGTGCTCGACCTCGATCATCAGATATTCGCCGATCTCCAGATGGAAACCGTCGAACTCAACGAGACGCGGACCAAGATCCGGGTCACGCGGCTGTCGGATCAGGTCAGCGCGGAGCTGAGCGGCGTGAATCACCGCGCGTTGCATCATCCCGCATTGTTTCAGGCGATCGGGACTTCGTTCCAGGCGCCCGCCGGCAGTCAATGGACCGCGAAGGTCAAGATGTTCGATTATTCGCGAGCCCTCCCGGCCGGGCGCTACCGCATCGCGCTGTCCTACCGGTTCGGCGATGACCCGTCGCAAACCGTGATGACAAACCCGGTCGACATCGACGTCGTGCCGACCCGGCTGACCGCAATCTCCTCGCATTGGTTCGGGGGAGCGCGCCCGCGCTACAGACTGGGAAGCCTGTGGTGTTCGGGAGACGCGAACCGTTGGTTTTATCAGGGCGCGAGCGAACACGATCCGAGCGTCATGCGGTGGGCCGTCGATCTCGATCTTCGGATGATGCCCGAAAAGGCGCCGAAGCTCGCGCATCTGAACACGATCTTCGGGATGCGGTTCGAGCAATATGCGGTGTGGACCGATGGGGGGAATGCCGCATGGGTGCAGATTGCCTCGGCCGGGAGACTCGGCGAACCGGCCTCCGCGCCGCTCGGGCTCGCCGAGGGGGCGGCGCTCCGGCTGGCAGAACCGGCGCTGCAACGTCAGACGGGGGGCTTCTTCGCCGTATATACCGGCCAGGACGCAGGCGGCGCCGCGGCGGTCCTGCTCGAGGTCGATGACGCCGGCCATTCGCAAACGCGCCGGTTTCCCCTTCCCGGCGCGCCGCCGGCACAGGCATTTGTCCTTTGGCGATCCGAGGACCCCATCGAAGCCCGATTGTTCGCCGCGGCGGACGGCAGCGAAGAGATTGTCGTCACCGATCTGAATTCAGGGCAGGAGCCGGTGAAGCTGACCGCGCTTGCCCCGATTTCCAGGCTGCTTCTGGACCAATGGAGGGGCGAGGGCGTGCTGTACGCGATTGGGGCGCGGGACGATTCGGCGACCGTGAGTTCCTTCAACGCGGCGGCCCCGCAGCAACCGGCCGCGCCGGTCTCCACATGGCGCCTTCAGCCCCTGAACCTCGCAATGAACCAGCTTGTCGATGCGGTCGTGACGGCGGACCGGCCGGACCTCGCACTCCTGTTTTCCGACGGGCGCGCCTTGAGCGTGCTCCATCAGGGACGAAGTTTCCGCTATCCTGCAGATCAGGCGTGGATCGGAGCTTCGCGACTCGTTGCTACACCGGACGGCCTGTTTCTCATGGCCCATCGGGGAAATTCCGGGTTCGCCGCGGGTCTTGTTGGCGATCCGGTGGAGCGGTCCCACATATGAAGAACGGAACACCGGCAATGTGGGAGAAGATGGGACATCCTGCGCTGAGATTGCTGCGCGGCATCGCGCTTGGCACACTGGTGGCGGCGCCCGCGGCCGGCGACGAACCCAAGGGCGGTTCGCCATCCGCCCCATTGTCCATAAGCAGCCGGATCGCCCAGCCGCAAATCCCGCAGAATCAGAAGATCGTCATCGCGATCGAAGTCACCATCGTGAGACGATTCACGATGGAGAGCATCGAACTCAACCGCGACCGGACGCAAATCCAGCTGACGGACCTGACGACCGGCGTGAAGGCGAATCTTTCCGGCATCGATTATATCCGGCTTCATCCCGGCGCCCTGGGCGCAGGTCCCATGGCGATCGGCCGTGAAGTAACGGTAGAAGCCGGAGAACACTGGATCAGCGAACTTAAATTGTCGGATTACTCGCCGCCGCTGAAGCCCGGCCGCTATCGAATCCAGATCAGCTATCGCTACGGCGAAACCGAGGCGCAAAAGGTGGTCAGCAACCCCGTCGAGCTGAGCATCGTGAAATCGTAAAAGCGTGGCCTCCCGTTATTCGCCCACCGCTTCCGATGCCGGCTTGCCCTTGTCGAAAATCCTCATCTCGATGTAGCGCGCGGGCTTGCCGGAGAGATTCTGCTGGCGATGGACCGTGCCGCGCGGAACGTAATTATAGTCGCCGGCCTTGAGCACTTGCGGCGGCTTGCCTTTGACGGTGAACGTGACTTCGCCTTCCTGAACCGCGGTCCATTGGTCGCCAGGGTGGCGGTGGAATTCGTTGCCGGCGCCGGGCGGCATGGTGACGGATTGAAGACCCACCTCACGCGTCGGGTCCTTCTCCAGCGGCATCGTGAAATAGCGCTTGTTCTGCATCTGAGGCGCGGCCGCCTGCGGCCACGCGCTTGCCGCCGCCATGGTTGTTGCGAGCAGGATTGCCGGGACGATCAACTTGTTCATGAATTCCTCCGGGAACGACAAGGCGGCGGAACAGAAGCGCCGCCCCGTCGATGGATTTTGCCGCCTAAACGGAAACAGGCCGATGCGCTTTCAGGAAGGACCGCACCTGACGCACCGCAAGCGGAATGCGATCCTTGGGCTCCTTCCAGGGATACATGCTCACTTCGGCCTTCGGCGCGAGCATCGCGGTTTCCCAGGCCACGGCATAAGGATGTGCCGGGATATCGTCCGGCATGATCAGCACGGGCGTCTGGCAATTCTTCACGAAATCGCGCGACACGGTAAAGACGAAATCGCCGTCGGTAATGAACATCTTGGTCAGGAATTTCTGAACCGTGTCCATCGTGATTTCGGGCCAGCGCTTGACCAATGTGGGCCCCCACGCCGTCATGCCGCCATCGTATAAGAGTGTGGGCATCTCCGGACGGAAGCCGACCGGCTGCGCCGGCACGGCCGCGACGACACGATTGGGTGCGCGCTTCAACAAGTTCCAGATGAAGGGGCCGCCGATGCAAAAGCCCAGCACCATGAATTTGTCGATCCCCAAATGATCCATCAGGCCGAGATGGTCATCGGTGTAGGAATCCCACGGCCGGTCGATTTCGAGCGGGCCGCTCGACTGGCCGCGATTGGCGTTGCGCAGGTCCGCGAAAATACAGCGATACTCTCCCTTGAACTCCTCGATCGGATTGAAGGGGCTGGTGGGCAAGCCCGCCATCGTCGATTCCAATCCGCCGCCGGCGATGAGCAGCAACGGGAAGCCGGAGCCCGCTTCCTGATAGGCGATGCGAACGGGACCTCTTTCGTAGAAGCGCGCCGCTCCTGCCGCTCCTGCCTGCTGAGCGAACACACTTGGCGCCGCAGCCATCGCGGTGGCTGCAACGCCGGTTGTCAGTACGGTACGTCTGTCCATTATTGGGGCCCTCCCTGATCCTGTTGGGGCCGGCGCGTGCGGCCCGAAGCGCCAGAGTGCTGCGCGAGCGACAGATTGCTCGCGCTCGGCTGCACAGTAAAGATGTTGGCAGGCGCGGGCGTGCTCCGGTGATCGGAGATTATGCGTGAGGGACTGCCTTGACCGCCGTCCCCGGAGGAGGGGCGCCTTGCACGGCCATCGCCACTTCGGTTCTGTCGGCAAGGCCGCCGAGTATCTCGACCATGCCGCCTTCCGTCATTCCCGCCTGGACGGGCTGGCGTGCAATCCGGCCCTGCTGGACGGCGTAGACAAACCGGCCGCCGGGATCGGTTCCGACCGAGGAAACCGGCAATGTCAGCACGTTCGGGTGCAGTTCGGTTTCGAGCGAGACCTGGGCATACATTCCCGGATATAGCCGTCCGCCCGGATTGGGCACGTCGATTTCCGTGCGCATGTTGCGCGTCTGCGGGTCCAGGCGGCCCTCGAAGCGCGCCACCTTTCCCTCGATGGGCTTGCCCTCCATGCCGTAGGGTTTGACGTTCGCTCTGAGGCCCACGCGCAAGCGGGTGACATCGCTCTCCGGCACATTGCAAAAGACGCGAATGACGTCGACGCGCTGAACCGTAAAGAGCGGCGTGGTGCGCCCTGAGCTTGCCGCTTGAAGGAAATCGCCCCGATTGACCAGCCGCTGCGCCACTACCCCGTCAAAGGGCGCCACGATGCGGGTGTAGTCGAGCATGGTCCGGATTTTCGCGGCCGTCGCGATGGCGAGGTCGACATCGGCCGCGGCAACGGCTGCATTCCCCTTGGCTTCGTCATAGGTCTGCTGTGCGGTGCCCTGTATCTTCAGCAAGCCTTCCTGGCGCTGGAGGGTGATCTGCAGAAGCGCCAGATTCGCACGCTTCGAAGCGACCGTCGCTTCGGCCTCGGCGAGTTCCTTTTCCGTTTCCGGCAGGCTGATCACGGCCAGAACCTGACCGGCCTTCACCCGGTCGCCGATATCGACGCGCACCTCGGCGAGATAGCCCGAAACCTTCGGGTAGAGGTCCGCCGTCTCGAAAGCCTCGAGCGTTCCGTTGGTGTTGAAGCTGCGGGCCATATCGGCGCGGATGGGCCGGATGGTTTCGACATTCGGCACCGGGGCTGCTTGCGGATTGGCAGCGGCGGCAACGGCCCTTTCAGAGCCCGGCACCAGCAGGAGATAGCCGCCCGCTCCGATGCCGATCACGACGCCAAGCGCCGCCAGTCCCATGGTCGACGACGAAAACGGTCTTCGCATCAATTTTCTCCAGCCGTGCTCATGCGTGCTCCGCTCCAGCCAATTCCCGTCCCGGATCGTCGGGATCGAGCGAGGGCGAACGCCGGCTTGCCTTTGCTCGCACCAGCGCGAAAACCCCGGGCAGCACGAGAAGTGTCGCCAGTGTTGCAGCAGCCAATCCCCCGATGACTGCGCGCCCGAGCGGAGCGGTCTCGCCGCCGCCTTGGCCTACGCCGATCGCCATCGGCAACATGCCCGCGATCATCGCCAGACTGGTCATCAGGATCGGGCGAAGCCGGCTCACGGCCCCGTCGAGCGCCGCATCGCGGGACGATTTACCGGCAATGCGGCTGCGTTCGGCAAACGTCACCAGCAGAATCGCATTCGCCACCGCGACACCCACCGCCATGATCGCCCCCATAAAGGATTGCAGGTTGAGGGTGCTCCCCCATAGCCACAATGCGAGCGAAGCGCCGGCGACCGCCGCAGGCGCGGTGGAAATCGTAATCAGCGCGAGCTGGATCGATTGGAAATTCGCGACCAGCAGCAGGAAGATCACGAGGACCGCGAACAGAAGCCCGGTGCGTAACGCGCTCAACAGGTTCGTCAGCGGCTGCACCTGACCGCGAATCGCGACGCCCACCTTGGCGGGAGGGGTGCCCAATTCCTTGAGCGCGTTTGCCACTTGGGCGGCGGCGGTTCCCAGATCGGTGTTTTCGATGTTGGCGGTGACCGTGACCATCCGGTCCATGTTGTAGCGGTCATATTCTGCGACCATGGTGCCGGCCTGAACGGTCGCGACGTTGCGCAGCAGCGTGGACTTGCCCTTGTCGCCGGTGATCGGAATGCCTTTCACGTCTTCCAGCGACGTCATCTGCGTCTGCGGCACCTCGACCTGGACCTGATAGGCGATGCCGGTGTTCGGCGCCGCCCAATAGAGCGGCTGGGTGAAGCGGCTCGACGATGTCGCGGGCGACAAGGATCGCGTCAGGTCGTTGGTGGTGATGCCCAGCACGCCCGCGCGCTCGCGGTCGAGGGCGACGTTGACCGACGGATAGTCCTGCGGCTGACCGAATTGAACGTCGCGGAGCGAAGGAAGAAGGCTGAGCTTTTGCCGGACCTTCTCTCCGAACAGGCGATCATTATCGAGGCTCGGTCCGCTGATGGCCACTTCGATAGGCGTAGGTGCGCCGAAGCTCATCACCTGGCTTACGATATCGGCCGGCTCGAAAGAAACCTGGACGTCCGCCATGTCCTTGGCGATGCGCCGGCGCAGACGCTCCCTGAGAGCGTCGATGTCGATATGCGCGTCATCCTTGAGTTCGACCTGAAGAACGCTTTCCTGCGGACCGCTATTCCAGAGATAGATGAAATTGATCGGATAGGCCGAACCGTGAACGCCGATGAGAGAGAGGGAGAGATCGACGTTGGCGGCGCCGGCTTCCTCTTTGACCAGGGCCAGGATTTTTTGCGTATAGGCTTCCGTCCTCTCCAGCTGTGTACCGGCGGGCGCGCGGATTCTGAGCTGAAGCTGCGGGGCTTCGGCCCTGGGGAAGATGTCGGTGCCGAGCCGCGGAAACACCACGGCAATCGCCGCCGCCGTACCGGCGAGGTAGGCAAAGACGATCAGCCAGCGCCAGGCGAGGATCGGCTTCAGGCTGCCGGCATATCCCGTCTGCAGGCGGGCGAAGACCCCCGGAACCGCCTGTGCTGCGGAGGAAGCGCGCGGAGCCCCCTTGCGATGGGTCCACACCGCAAGAATCGGCACCATGGTGCTGGCCAGAAGGTAGGACGCCGCCATGGAAAACCCGACGGCCAGAGACAGCGGAAGAAACAGCGCCCGTGCCGCGCCCTCCATGCCGAAAGACGGCAGAAAGACTGCCACGACGCACAGCATCGCAATCAGCAGCGGCAATGCCACCTCGCGTCCCGAATCCGACACCGCCCGCTCTATGCGTTCTCCGCGCGCCACATGGGTATGAATGTTCTCGATGGCGACCGTGGACATGTCCACCAGGATACCCACCGCCAATGCGAGGCCGCCCAGCGTCATGAGGTTGATCGTCTGACCCACCAGCCATAGCGCGAGCACCGCGGCCAGCAGCGAAATCGGAATGTTGAGCACCACGATGAGCGCGCTGCGCCAATCGCGCAGAAACAAGAGCACCATGATGCCCGCGAGCAGCGCGCCCAGCAGGCCTTCCGTCGTCAGCCCCGCAATTGCGCCCGTTACGAATGGCGACTGGTCGAACACATAGCTGATCGAAACATCGTCAGGCAGTGCGGCCTGAAACTTCGCCATATTGGCTTTGACCAAATTGACGACGGAGAGGGTCGACGCGTCGGAACGCTTGGTCACCGGGATGTAAACCGTGCGCTTCCCGTTCACCAGGGCGATGCTGGTCGGAATATCGGACGCGTCGGTGACGCGCGCGACATCGCGCACGAAGACGCCGGGCAATGTCCCGGTCCGGATCGCAACACCCTCCAGGTCCTTGACGTCCCGAACGATCGAGTTGACCGGGACCATGGGATACAAACCGTCGATGTCGATATTCCCCGAGGGGCTGATGGTCTCGGCATTGGTGATGGCGGCAACCACATCCTGGGTCGAAAGATCGTAGGCTTGGAGGCGTTCCGGATCGACGCTGACCACGATGCTGCGCGGTCCGCTGCCGAAGGGCGGCGGCGCCGATACGCCCTGAAGCGTCGCGAAGAGCGGCCTTATCGTATTCAGCGCGAGGTCCTGAATCTGGCCGACCGTCCGGGTCGTGCTGGCAAAGGCGAGATAACCCACCGGCACGCTTCCGGCGTCGAAGCGCATGACGAAGGGCGGCACGGCGCCGGGCGGCATGAAGGCGCGCGCCCGGTTCACATAGGATACCGTTTCGGACATGGCCTGGGACATGTCCGTCCCGGGATAGAATTGCAGCTTGATGAGCGCCGCGCCCTGGATGGATTTCGATTCGACGTGTTCGATGCCGGTTATGTAGAGAAAATGATATTCGTAATAATAGGTGAGGAACCCTTCCATCTGCGCGGGGTCCATGCCGCCAAAGGGCTGGGCCACATAGATGGTGGGAACGCCCAGCGTCGGAAAGACATCGCGCGCCATCTGACCGAGCGCGATGAATGCGCCGATCGCCACCCCGACAATTACCACAACCACGGAAAAGGGGCGTTGGAGAGCGAATTTCACCAAATTCATATCTGTCTCCGGCCGATCCGGCCAAGAGATAATACTTGGCATCGAATGACGCTATCGAAATTCAATATCATGGTGGCAGATTATGATGCCCGGCCGCCCCGGTCCATGTCGGCGAAAATCCTTTCCGGGCCGTAATGCCTGAGGACGGAGGCGTCAGGATTGCGTGGCGGCGGATTTGGCGCGCTTGCGCTGCCGCTTGGCGACCTCGTCGAAGAGCTCGTTCAGGCGCAGGCGGACAACGGCCAGGGCTTTGCGCCCGAGAGGCGTCGCCCGGTAAAATCGGCGGTAGGTTCTGCCGTCGCGCTTCTTGACGGATTTAAGATAGCCTTTGCGCTCCATCCCATGAAGCATCGGGTACAGGGTGCCGGCGCTGATCTTATAGCCGTGATGAGAGAGCTCCTCGATCATCCACTGGCCATAAAGATCGCCGTCCGCCGCATGATGGAGGATATGCATGCGGATGAAGCCGACGAGTAGGTCCTGGTGCTCCATTGGCTCCGGTCGAATTTCGCCGCCATTGCCCGACGGCGACGCCGATTCAGCCGCCGCCGGCAGGGCGCATTTGTATTCCCAAAATAACCGGGCTGTCACCGGGCATCGCTGGCCTCACGACGGAAACGCTCAGCGCACGCAGCGCCCCGATGGCGGGTCGACCGCGTCGAGATGGGGAATCACTTCCCCGGCTCCGCCCTGGCAGGCCACCCAGCGGAAATCGTGCGCGGCATCGGTCTCCTTCAGCGATTCGTCGGCGACGAGCGCCCCGAAGCCGTTGCCGGCGACGCTGCCCGCGACCGCGCCGTCGCTGCACGAGGCAAGCGCGGCGCCGCTCCTGAGGCAATAGGCGAACTGCACGGTATAGGCGCAGTGATTGCGGAAGCCCCAATGGCTGCCGTCGCTCTCGACCGACAGGCAGCTCGATGCGCCCCTCTGGCCCGGTGCAACGGTGCCCTGGGTAAGTTCGAGGCTCGCGATCTTCGTGTTGGTCTGGCTATCGCCCGCAGCCGGCGGATCGATCGGACGCACCTCGGAATTGCGCACCTCGATGGTCTTGGCCGCGTCGGCAGCGGCTTCTGCGGTGGTCTTGGGCAAGGCGGCTTTGCCAAGGCTCGCAGCACTGGCGATTTTCACGCC
This sequence comes from uncultured Bordetella sp., assembly GCA_964494505.1. Classification (GTDB taxonomy): domain Bacteria; phylum Pseudomonadota; class Alphaproteobacteria; order Micropepsales; family Micropepsaceae; genus CAIYRG01. The sequence continues at coordinate 25,429 of CAZBRO010000020.1, read as the reverse complement.
CGCTTTGACGGCTTCCGGTTTGACCGCTACGCCGGTTCTGACCGCATCGGCCGCATGCACCGTTCCCGCGGCGCCGCAGCCACCCGCCGGACTGGCGCCATCGGCAAGTCCGAGGCGGCTCGCGTACTGGGCCAGCGCGGCTTTGCGGTCTTCGACCGTGAAGACATGGCCTTCGGGATACCAGGCCGTGCAATAGGGGCCGGCCGCTTTCGAACTCGTCTCGAGCGAAAGACCGCCCGCCCGATTGGCGAGCAGCGTTTCGGACGAACCGTCCCCATATTGAATCTCGATGTCAGCCGTGCCGATGCGAAAGACGCCGGTGATCTTCCCCGCGTCGCGCGGGTCCATCACGGTCCCGAGCCGGTCATTGATGAAGCGAAACGCTGTCGTCTGGACCGCTCCATTGGGCGTCACGATCTCGCGCGAAAGACCGCCTTCGGACGCGGTCAGCGAAATCAGCGATCCGTCGATCGCCATCAAGGTCTTGCCGACCATGCCGTCGATGGTCGGTTCGGCGGCCGCAGGGCTGCTCCCGGCCATATTGGCGTCCTGAGCAGCCGCGCAGATGCCGCTCGTCGAAACACAGGTGGCGAAGAACCCGGCCCATGCAGCTTGTGCTGCCCAACGCATCTTAACGTCTCCTCACGTAGTATCCTGGCGGCACAGCGCCATACCAGTAGCGGTCATAGGGATCGCGGTAATAGGGATCGCGCTCGCCATAATAAGTGGAAGTGCCGTAGCTGCCGGACGGGGGCCGCGCATACGGATCGCGCGAGTCGTAAGGATAGCCGGCACTGCCGCCAGACGGAGCGGCGCGATAGGGATCGGCTGCCGGCCGGCCCGGATTGTTGCTCGCGTAGCTGTTGTTCACGGGCGCAGGCAGCGCCGTTCCGTCCGGGGCCGGAGTTACAAGAGTACGATCATCTTCACGCGCCGTGATTGCTCTGGTGCCTTGCGCCATCGGCGGCGCCGCGAGAGCCGGCGCATTGATCTTTGCCACCATCGCGCCACCCGGCACGCTTTCCCCGCAGGTGCGATAGCTTGAGCCGACCGCCATGGGCTGTGCCAGGACGAACGCGGCGAGGCTCTGTTTGTTCTCGTTCAGGGCGGATCGGAAGACTGTCAGCGCGCGCCGGCAATACTCGCCGGTGTTGCTGGCGGTGCGCAGGGCGTAGGTGTTCGCAAGCCTCGTCTTATAACTATGGTAGTCGGCCGTACCGCTCGCGGGATTGAGACGCAGAAAATAGGCCTGGAGTGCGGTGTCCGATGCCTGAAGGTCCCTTTGGAATGTGACGACGAAGGTGTTGTAAAGGCCGGAATCGTTGCAGGCATAGGCGGCTACCATAAGCTCCTGCTGAACGGCCGCCGTCTGAAGCGCGGTCAGGTCCTGGGCGCGGGCGCAAATGTCTTCGGCCCAGGCGTTGCCGACGAAGGAGAGGAGGGCCACCCCCAGAGACGCGGTTCCAACAGCCTGCATGCGCGCACGCTCCCCTTCAGGCGCGCCTCTATCGGGGCACGCCGAGCCTTAGGTTCCGAACTGTCTGCTTTTGTTGTTAGCGCGCTCGTTCGTGGCGCTGCGGTGACGGTCAACACGTCATGCACGCGATCATGCAATTGTGAAGATGAACCGTAGCTGAACGTTCCGTTCAGGAACTCAACTTTTATTGAATAATGCCAATGGGATAGGCAAAGGTGAAGCTACAGTTCCCGCAATCCGGGGGTAACAAATCCCGTCCCTCCGGAGGACGCCCCAGGGCAATGGACACGGCGCGAGCACGATTTACCGGGCACGCAAAAGGACGCATGTTTGGCATTCGGGAAGGTCGAAGGAGGGGCGCCCATGGGCGGAACGGGACGGCTATCACGCCGGCAGATGCTGGAACTCGCGGCCGGGGGCAGCGTGGCATTCGCAGGCGGATTTGGGGCTGCCCATTCCGCCGAGCTGAAACCGCGCATCGAGCAATTCGATCCCGCGCTGGACAAGATCATCTCCACGTCGGAACCAATCCGCACGCTCGCGACCGGCTTCGGCGGCGGCGGCAACACCGAAGGCCCGGTGTGGTGGAAGGAAGGCGGGTTCCTGCTTTTCAGCTCCATCGGCGACAACCAGGTCATCAAATACACACCCGGCAAAGGCACCAGCATCTATCGCGAGAAGACCAATGGCGCCAATGGCCACACCCGCGACATCCAGGGGCGGCTCGTGGCTTGCGAAGGCGTCGCGCGGCGCGTCACGCGCGAGGAGCCGGATGGAAGCTTCACTGTGATCGCCAATACCTATCAGGGCAAGCGCATCAACAAACCCAACGACGTGGTGGTGAAGTCCGACGGCTCGGTCTATTTCACCGATCCCTGGAATATCCCCGATCTGCCGCAACCCTGGGACCTCGATTACAACGGCGTCTATCGCGTGTCGCCCGACCTCGGTACGATCAATCTCCTCACGCGCGACCTGTTCCTTCCGAACGGGCTCGCTTTCTCGCCGGATGAGAAGATTCTCTATATCGGGGATTCGCGGCGCACGCAGATCGTTGCCTTCGACGTGATGCCGAACGGGTTGCTCGCGAACCAGACGCAGCGCGTGTTCGTCGACCTGAAGGGGCCAGAACCCGGCGGACCCGACGGTTTCAAGGTGGATATGGCGGGCAACCTCTATACCGGAGGCGCGGGCGGCATCTACATTGTTGATTCCAGCGGCAAGAAGCTCGGACGCATCGTGCACGGACAACCGCAGACAACCAACATTGCGTTCGGCGGAGACGATTGGAAGACGCTTTATTTCACCACGCATTCGACGCTGGGCTCGGTACAGTTGAAGACTGCGGGGCTCCCGGTCCCGGCACGTAAAATCTGAAGGAATACCGCGATGACAATTTCCCTGAACCGCATCCTTGCCGGGGTGCTGCTGGCATCGGCGGCTTGCGCGCCCAACTGGGCGGTGGGTGCCGCCGAAACGGTGCCGAATTTCGGCATGGATGCCACCGTCGGCTGGGTTGCGGGCGTTCCCAACAGCGACGAACCCATCGGCGATGATTTCCTCCCCCCTCCGGACGGCCCCGGACCCGTGATGTCCGATCCCGCCCATCCCTACATCGACAACACATACGCCGCGCGAAAGGGCATTCAGCCGACCTTCCATGTCGCCGATCTTTCCAATCCCATCCTTCAGCCCTGGGTGAAGGAGGAATTGAGGAAGGTGAACGAGCGCGTGCTGGCGGGCGAAGGCGTGTACACGCCCAAGGAAAGATGCTGGCCGATCGGCGTGCCCGGATGGCTGCTCTATCCGGTGACGCCTGTCTATTTCCTGCAGACTCCAAAAGTGGTGACGCTCATCTGGCAGGAAGACCACATGGTCCGGCACATCTATATGACGGACAGGCATTCGGCGAACCCGAAACCCTCCTGGTTCGGCGAATCCATCGGCCACTACGAGAACGGCGATACGCTGGTGGTCGATACGATCGGGCAGAACGCGCGGACCTTTGTCGATCAGTTCCGCACGCCCCACACGACGCAGATTCACGTGGTCGAGCGCTATCGCCTGCTCGACGGCGGCAAGGCCATCGAAGCCATCGCGACAGTGGAGGATCCGGGCGCCTTCACGACCGCCTGGCGCGGCGTTCAGCGCTACAGGCGCGTCGAGCAGGGCCCGATGCAGGAAAATGTCTGCGCCGAAAACAATGGCGGCTTCTTCGAGCGTGCCGCAGAACCGGTTCCAACGGCCGAAAGGCCGGACTTCTAGCGGAAAGTGGCTTGCAAACTGGTGGCAAATTTGTCACCATGCGCCGAATGCGAAACAGCAGAGCCATTTCTTGGATCAAGCGGCGCGTAAGGACTTCGAGGAATTTCCCGAGGACGTCCAGAGCGATATGCTCGACGCATTCACGATTGCCGCCGAAGGCGGAAAATCCGACAAGGCAAAGCCGCTAAAGGGCATTGATGGGGGCGTATTTGAAATTGCCCTGAGGCATCGCGGCGATGCCTTTCGCGCCATTTATGCGCTCAAGATCGGAGTCGATATTTGGGTGCTTCATGCGTTTCAGAAGAAATCGAAATCGGGAATCAAGACTCCGCTGGCGGAGATCGATCTGATCCGTGAGAGGCTCAAACGGCTAAAGGAGGCTCTTCAATGAGCAAAGACAGCATCGAATTGGTGCGCGGCAGCGGCAATGTCTATCGAGACTTCGGTCGACCTAACGCCGATCTTGAACAGGCGCGTGCGCTCATTGCCGCGAAGATCGTCCATATCCTCGATGAACGCGGACTTTCAACGCGCGATGCTGAAAAACTGACAGGCGTGGCCCATTCGGAATTTTCCCGTATTCGCGGCGCCGGCCTGCGCCGCTTCACCCTTGACCGGCTGATCGGCATCCTCGGAAAGCTTGACAAGGATATGGAGGTGAGGCTTACCGTCGCGCCGCGCAAGCACCGCCCCCATTCCGCGCGGCGTGCGGCGTGATACGCGGGCTCAAAACGCCGGATTGTCGTCGTGCGGTAAGGGCGCCACCTCGTAGCCGAAATAGAAAGAGTTGTTCGGTTCGCAGAGGTCTTCGATCAGCATGCCCGGATGCACGCGCTGCCAGGTCGAGCGCGCCGTCCAGGGCATATTGAACGCGCCCGGGTCATCGACCGAAATATTCACCTCCAGCGACTTCCCGCCATTGATCATGCGGAAGCGCTCGACCACATGCATCTGCGTCGTGTGGGGGGTGCGGTAATTGTCGACGAAGGTCTTGTCGTTCTGCCCGATCGTATCGACCACCAGCGTGTCGCCTTCGTAATGGCCGACCGATTCTCCGTACCAGGAGGGTTTCGGGTTCTTCGAATGCGGCACGTTCAAATAGATGCGCCGCGTCGAGGCATAGAGTTCGTTGATCATCCAGACTTCGTTCTTGGTCTGGATGATGTGGACGGGCTGGCCGCGATTGTAGATGTCGAAATTGGGCACCCCGCCGGGATAGCAGCGTTCGCGCGCGATGAAGGGCACCTTGCCGGCCAGCACGTCGTCATTGGTCTTCTTCATCTGCGCGACGACCCAGGGCTTCAGGATCGGGTTGGTAAGGTCCGCAACGCGATAGGTCGGCTGACCCTGCCCGTTCGGCGTATAGGGATGGGCAGGATCGGACTCGACGGGTCCGGGACCCGCCGATTTGTCATGCGGGAGAAAATCATCGCTCGCCGGGCGGTCCGCCGCCCAGGCGGTTTCGCCGTCCGGGTTGAAATTCGGGATCGGAGCCTGCTTGTCGTCGGCGGACGCCGCCCACAGAAAGGCGCCCGAGCACAGCAATCCGGCCGCAACGGCAATCGATGCGAATTTGGGCATGTCGCTCCCGCTCCTCCAGCAGCCCCTTTTGCACGGCTAGATAGCATTTTCCGCGAGCGCACGGAACGGCATGGGCTGGGCTGCCGCGCGATTGCGGCGCAGACCCGAACGGCGCATTCTTGGAAAAATGGCACCCGGGAGGACCGCCGATGACGCGCGCGGGTCTGCTTTTTGCGGTTGTTGGGATGCTCGGCGGTCATGCGCTTGCGGCCGATGGCGGCAATCCGCGCAACGATCTGCCGCAACCCTATCGCACCACGCGCGACTGGGGCGAGCTTCCAGCCGGCGTGAAATGGGCGGCCGTCACCGCGGTCGAACCGGCGCCGGACGGCTCGATCTATGTCGTCCATCGCTGTTTCAACAATTCCTGCGCCGGGCGCGCCGAGGCCCCGGTCCTGAAATACAACGCAGCCGGAAAGCTTCTCGCGTCATTCGGGGCCGGAATGTTCGTATTCCCGCACGGCGCCACGGTGGATGCGGCCGGCAATCTCTGGGTCACCGACGCGGGAGGGGCGAACGGCAAAGGCCATCAGGTCATCGAATTCGGCCCCGACGGTCACCTGCTGATGACGCTGGGCAAGGCTGGTGTCTCGGGCGGCGGCCCCGATCTGTTCGATCAACCGACCGACGTTGCGATTGCCCCCAACGGCGACATCTTCGTCTCGGACTCCCATCGCAACGGCAAGAACAACCGCATCGTCAAATTCGATCGCACCGGCAAATTCATCAAGGAATGGGGCCGCAAGGGCTCCGGCCCCGGCGAGTTCAGCGAGGTTCATACCATTGCGTTCGACTCGCGCGGACGGCTGTTCGCCGGCGACCGCGAGAACAACCGCATCCAGATCTTCGACCAGGACGGCAAGCTGCTCGATGTGTGGCATCAGTTCGGCCGGCCGAGCGGGATTTCCATCACCAAGGACGACACTATTTATGTGACGGATTCGGAATCGGGCCCCGACACCGGCGCGCATGAACTGATGGGGATCAAGAAGGGCATCCGCATCGGCAGCGCCAGGGACGGTACCGTCACCGCCTTCATCGAGGATATGGAATCGACCAGGCCCGAGCATTCCGGCGCTGAGGGCATCGGCGTGGACGCGCAAGGCAATGTCTATGGCGCAGTCGTCCGCCGCCAGATGCTCGAACGCCACGTCAAGAAATAGAGCCGTGCTCTTGCGGCTTTTGGGAGAAGACCATGAAACGCCTGTCTTCGCTGTTGCTCTCTGCGCCGCTTGTGGCCGCCTTTTCCGCCGGCGCCGCGGCGATCCCGTTTTCCGATCCGAGGGCTGACCTGAACCCCGCCCTCGACCGTGTGGGCGCGACCGAAACCCGCGATCCGGCCTGCGTGGCCACAAAGCTGGTTTCGACCGGAGGTACATACCCGCGCAACCGCCACACGCTCGCGGTGCGCTGGACCGGCTTTTCCAATTACGAACTGGTCTATGACGGCCACATCATTCTGCTCGATGCCTATTACGACCGCGGCAGCTTCTTTCCGCCGCTGGGCGTGAAGGCGGCCGATATCAAAAAGGCCGACGTGATCCTTCTCGGTCACGGCCATGTGGATCACATGTCGGACGCCGCCTCCATCGGAACGCAGACGGGCGCGATGGTGGTCGGCGCCCCCGTCACCACCGAAAAGCTGATGACCCAGCCCCTGCCCGCCAAGCAGATCAAGACCGTCACCGGAAAGGGCGGCGAGGTGCTGACATTCCCCGGCTTCACGGTGGAGCCGATCCTCGGCCGGCACGGCGAGCCCAATCAGCACGTATCGCAGGTCATGAACGCGGCGCTGAATTCGCTTCTTCCCGAACTGACGCCGGAGCAGAAAGCCGAAGATGCCGCCATCCGCGCCCGCGGCACCGGCGGCCCGCGCGTAATCACCGAAGGCACCATCGCGTACCTCATCACGCTCGATGACGGCTTTCGCATCATGTACCGCGACAGCGCCGGCGTGGTGACCGATTACGAAAAAGCGGCGATGCAGAGGGTCGGACGCGTCGATCTCGCCATCACAGCGTTCCGCGCGGACTTCCTGCCCCTGATGACGGTGCCGCAGGCGCAGGAATATTTGCGCACCTACCGGCCCGATGTGATCATGCCGGCACACCACGATGCCGGAGAAGCGGTGGGCAAGGACGGGCTCTGGCGCTCGACCGAGCCGGTGTTCCAGGCGCTGAAGGACGAAGATCCGAACCTGGTCACGGTGTCGAAGGGCTATCGCGAACCGACCTGCTTCAACACCGAGATCAACATCGGCAAGGCCCGGTAGGCGAGAACAAACTCTACGACCGCTTCGGCTGTGACGGGACCTGAAGGGCCGCCTTCTGCTGCACGGCTTTCAGCACGCCCGTTTCGGTGAAGAACTTGACCGCGCCCGGATGGAGCGGCGCGCTTCCGTCCTTTGCCCCTGACGCGAGTTCGAGGAAATGCGTGCCCTGGCGTCCGGCCTGGAGGCTTGCGCGATTGGCCGGATTATAGAGAGCCTTCAGCATCCCGTAGACCACGGGATCAGGTTCGGCGGAATCGGTGATCCATAGCGCATCCACGCTCACGGTCTGGACCTCGGGCGCATTGGCATAGGTGCCCTTGGGGATCGCGTGCGCCGAAAGAGACGGCTCGCGCGCCAGCAACCGCTTCAGCCCGTCCCCATCGATTGGCACAAGTTCCGCACCGCCGTCATCCAGCGCCTGCTGCACCAGACCGACCGGCACGCCGCCGACGAAGAACATCGCATCGATCTTGCCCGACTGCAGCAGATCGATTGCCCTCTCGGCGGAATCGTAATTCGGGGAGAATGATTTTTCCGTCAGCCTGAAGGCGGTCAACACCGCGCGCGTGGTCACGATGGTGCCGGAGTTCTCGCTGCCGATGGACACGCGCTTGCCGCGCAGGTCGGCCACGCTTTTGATTTTCGCCTTCTTGGCCGCGATGAGGTGCAGATCCTCGCCATAGAGATTGGCGATGACGCGCAATTCCTTGGCGGGGCCGGCTTTACGGAAAGGCCCCTGTCCCACCACCGCAAGCGAAACCACATCGGTTTGCGCGAGCCCTGACGTCACCATGCCGCCATTCACGGAGAGCACATTGGCGACCGATCCTTGCGAGGCCCGCGTGGACACGATCAATCCGGAGGGTCCGCAGGCATTGGCCGCTTCACAGCGGCCGACGCCGGGTGGATGGCTCAGAACCTGGGCGAGAAGCGCACCAATCGGAAAATAGGCCCCGGTGGTGGAGCCCGTTGCGATCTGGAAGGAAATCCGCGCCGGCGTATCGGCGGCCTGCGCCAGCGCTCTTCCCGCAAGCATCGTCATCAGGGCAAAGACGAAGACCGTCCCTGCCGTCCGATTCCAAGAAGCGCGTCGTCTTGTTGCTTGCATGGCGCAGCATAGAACGCCGCCATTGCGGCTGGAATTGGACTTTACGTCTCAAACATGAAGAAAAATGTCACCACGGCTCCGCTCATGCTTAATCGTTTGTTGACCGTATTTGCGCATTCTCGGGTGCGCGCGAAGACCCTCGGGGAATTTCCCCGCACGGAACCGTTTCTCTCTTACCCCGCGCGCGTGTGGCGTTTGGCTTGGATGGAAATCGGCTGATGAAATTTTCGCGCCTGAAGGTGGGAGCATTGGCCGGACTGTCGCTGGCCCTTGCCGCGTGTGCATCGGGCGTTCCCGTCAAGGACGCGACCCTGTTTCCAGATCGGCCGGGAAAGGACGCCAAGGACAAGGCGCCGACCCCAATGGCGGCCCTGACCATACCCACCGATCTCGAAGGTGCGGTACGCCAGGCCCAGGCCCAGCGCCGCAACGGCGATTTCACCGCTGCGGCCAAAACCCTGTCGCAGCTTGTGCTAGTTGCCCCCGACGATGCCCGCGTGCTCGGCGAATACGCCAAGACGCTGATCGCCGAAGGCCGCAGCGACGACGCGCTCGCCTTCCTGGAGCGGGCGATTTCGCTGCGGCCCCCCGACTGGTCGCTCTATTCGGCGCAGGGCGTGGCCTATGACCAGAAGGGCGACTATCAGGCGGCCCAGGCGGCCTATGGGCGCGCGCTTGCGCTGAAGCCCGGCGAACCGACGGTGCTGTCCAACGACGCCCTCTCCCATATGCAGTCAGGCGATCTCGACGGCGCGGAGAAGATGCTGCTCGAAGCGGCCCGTAGCGGCGCGGAGTTCCCCCGCATTGCCAGCAATCTTGCTTTGGTTCGGAGTCTCAAGAGTTCCACGCCTCAGCCGCCGAGCGTCCCCATGGCGACCGCCGAGGCCGCGCCCGAGAAACCAGCGCCCGTCGTGCCCCCTCCGCTCGCCGTCACTCCCATTCCGGAGCCCCAAGCGGTGCCACCCGCGGGCGTTGCGGTCACTTCCCCCGTCACGCGGACCGTTTTGCCCGCTCCCGAAGTCTCCGCGCCGAGCGTCGAACCGAAGCCGCTCCCGTCGGCCGCCGCTGCCGCCGCCGCCGCGCCCCGCGTTCTCCTTCGGAGCGACGCCACCGCACCTGTGATCGAGCAGTTGCGCGCCGACCCGAGTGTCCGCATTCAGGCCGTGCCCAAGGACCCGATGGCCGGACCTGTCGCGCCCAAAGGCGGGGCCGCAAAGCCCGCCGTTGCACAGCCGGCGGTCGAGCAAACCGCTCCCTTGAACCTCAGGCGGACGCTGGCGAACGGTGAATAGAGAATAGCGAAACTGTTCCGCGCTATTTCACCACGCCCATGATCTTGAGCGCCGCAGGCCCCAGGATCACCACGAACAGGCAGGGCAGGAAGAACACGATCATCGGCACGGTGAGCTTGGACGGCAGGGCTGCCGCCTTGCGCTCGGCTTCCGACATGCGCATTTCGCGGTTTTCCTGCGCGGTGACGCGGAGTGCCTGTCCGACGGGGGTCCCGTATTTCTCCGACTGAATGAGAGCGGCCGCGACCGCCTTCACGCCGGAATGGCCGCAGCGGTCGGCGAGGTTCTGAAACGCCTGGCGGCGATCCGGCAGATAGGACAGCTCCGCCGTCGTCAGGCCCAGCTCTTCGGCCAGTTCGACCGATTGGGTGCCGATTTCCTGCGCCACGCGATTGAAAGCTGCCTCGACCGACATGCCCGACTCGACGCAGATCAGCATCAGATCGAGCGCGTCGGGAAACGCGCGCATGATGGAATCGCGCCGCGCCTGGATGCGGTTGCTGACGAAAATGTCCGGCGAGTAGTAACCGAAGAGGGCCGCGCCGAGCGAGGCCAGCAACTTCATGTTGACCGACCATTGCAGGTGCGAGACGCCGAAGAAATAAACCAGCGCGCCCAGGAACACGACCGGCGGCATCAGGAAGCGGAAGAACATGAAGGTGACGAGAGGCCCCTGCCCGCGATAGCCCGCGCGCGCGAGCTTTTCCTTCATGCCGGGCGATTCCAGGAGCTTCTCGATCTTCAGATTGTCGAGCGTGCGCTTCATGAAGCCGACCGGCGTGGAGCGGAGCTGACCGCGGCGCCCGGCCTGGGCCAGTGCTTCGCGCTGCTTCTGCCGCAATTCCTCGCGCCGTTCGGCCACCGCCTTCATACGGCCCGCGAGCGGATCGCCCTTCATGTAAGGAAGGCCGAGCGTCAGGATCGTGGCGAAGGTCGCGATCCCCGAAAGCGCGATGATCAGGAACTGGCGGTCGAGAACGAGGAGCAGATAGTGCAAATACATTGGCGCGCTCAATATTTGAAGCTGACCATTTTCTTCATCACGGCGATGCCGAGACTCATCCAGATGCCGCAGCCGATCAGCATCAGGTTGCCGAGTTCGTTGGTGAACAGCGGCTTGATGTAATTGGGCGTCGAGACATAGATCAGCCCGGCCACACCCGGCGGCAGCGAGCCGATGATCATGGCGCCGGCCTTGGCTTCCGATGACATCGCGCGGATGCGGCCCTTGAGCCTTTTGCGGTCGCGCAGCACGGCGGCAAGATTTGTCAGCGCCTCGGAAAGATTGCCGCCGGACTTCTGCTGGATCGACATCACGATCCCGAAGAAATTCACTTCGGCCGTCGGCATGCGCTCGAACATGCGCTTCAGGCCCTCGTCCATCGTGACGCCGACCTTCAGGCCCTCGACAAGCTGGCGGAACTCGCCCCTGACGGGCTCGGGGATTTCGGTGGCGACGAGCTTCAAGGCTTCGTTGACGGGAAGGCCCGATTTGACACTGCGCACGATGGTTTCGATGGCCGGCGCGAATTCGCGCGTGAACGCCTTCTCGCGGCGCCCCTTGAGGAAAGAGAGCATCCAGCGCGGCAGGCCGAAGGCAAAGGCAAACGCGGCCAGCGGGACCGCGTAAAGCGCGTTCACCGCGACGAATGCCCCCATCGCCCCGATGAGTCCGGCAACGCCGGATAGTATCCAATAGGTCTTCGGTTCGATCGAAAGGCCGGCCTGCTCGATGCGGCGCCGCAGGGTCGGGCGCTTCTTCTGCTGGGCGTGCTGCTTTTCCAGCTCCTTCAGCATCGCCTGCACGTTCTTGCGGCGCTGCTGGTTGGTGTCGGTGGCGCCCTTGATGGCACGCGCCGATGCCGTGGGCCGCGCCACCGCGGCAACCCGCTTCTTGGTCTTCTCCGCGCCTGCGCCGGCAAAGGCGAACACCGCCCCGCCGAGCGCGAGCATGAACAGGACGCCTACGATCGCAAACATTGCGAGGTTCATGGCCCGCAGTCCCTCTATTGGGCCGCGTCGAGCGCTTCGGCGAGCTCGCGCTCAAGCCCGAAATAGCGCGCGCGGTCCCAGAAGGCCGGCCGCGCGATGCCGGTGCCGGCATGACGGCCCTTGATGCGGCCGGATTCGTCTTCGCCCTCGATCTGATAGGTCAGCAGGTCTTGCGTGATGATCACGTCGCCCTCGCTGCCCACCACTTCGGTGATGTTGGTGATGCGGCGCGAGCCGTCGCGCAGGCGCTCGGCCTGCACGATGATGTCGATGGAGCCCACGATCATCTCGCGGATGGTCTTGGAGGGGAGATTGTAGCCGCCCATGGTGATGAGCGATTCGATACGCGAGAGCGCCTCGCGCGGGGAATTGGCGTGAACCGTGCCCATGGAGCCGTCATGGCCGGTGTTCATCGCCTGCAAAAGATCGAACGCTTCGGGTCCGCGCACTTCGCCCACGATGATCCGCTCCGGGCGCATACGCAGGCAGTTGCGGACGAGATCGCGCATGGTGATCTGGCCCTGGCCTTCGAGGTTCGGCGGCCGGGTCTCCAGGCGCACGACATGGGGTTGCTGCAATTGCAGCTCGGCCGCGTCCTCGCAGGTGATGACGCGCTCATCCAGATCGATATAGGCGGTCAGCACGTTCAGGAGCGTGGTTTTCCCAGAACCCGTACCGCCGGACACGATGATGTTGCAGCGCGAACGTCCGATCACGGCCAGCACACGCGCGCCTTCCGGCGAAATCGATCCGTAGCGGACGAGATCTTCGAGCTTCAGTTTGTCTTTGCGGAATTTGCGGATGGTGAGCGTCGGCCCGTCAAGCGCCAGCGGCGGCGCAATCACGTTGACGCGCGATCCATCGGGCAGGCGCGCGTCGCAGATGGGCGAGCTTTCATCGACCCGGCGGCCGACCTGGCTGACGATGCGCTGGCAGATGTTCATCAGCTGCGCATTGTCGCGGAAGCGGATATTGGTGAGCTGGACCTTGCCCGCCACTTCGATGAAGACGCGGGAGGCGCCATTGACCATGATGTCGGCGATGTCGTCGCGCGCAAGCAGCGGTTCCAGCGGCCCGTAACCCAGCACGTCGTTGCAGATGTCGGTGAGAAGCTGTTCCTGCTCGGCAATCGACATCACCACGTTCTTGATGGTGATGATCTCGTTGACGATGTCGCGGATTTCCTCGCGCGCGGAGTCCACGTCGAGCTGGGCCAATTGCGCGAGATCGATGGTGTCGATCAAGGCGCTGAAGATGGTCGTCTTGACGTTGTAATATTCGTCGGAGCGGTTATCGACGGCAATCGCGGCCGGTGCCGAGGGCTGAGGTGCTGACTGGGAGCGCTGCGCCGCTGCGGCAGGGGACGCCGATGACACGGCCGCTGCAAGCTTGGCCGCCGGCGCGGGCTTCGACACCGCTGCAGGTGCAGCAGGGGCGGCATTCGCCTGCGGCCTTTGTACGGGCCGCGCCAATTCCTCGGTAGCGCCACGCTTGCCGAACATGAATTATCCCGCTTTGCGCGTCAGGAAGGGCAGGAAGGAAAGCCCTCCCTTCTTGGGGGCCTGGCTGACCACGCGCCCCGTGACCAATTCGGCGAGCAGCCGCATGCCTTCGGCCGCGCGCGTATTGGGCTGAATCTCGGCCAGCATCTGTCCGTTGTTCGAGGCCGTGCCGAAAAGCTGCGGCTCGAAGGGAAGAACGAGCACGGGCTCCTGGCCGACGGCGGCGGCGAATTCCTTCACCGGGATTTCCGGGCGCTTGGGAACGCCCGTCTGGTTGATGACGAGCTTGGGCGCGGCATCGTTCACGCGCTTGGCCTTGATAACGTCCAGCATGTTCTTAGTGTTGCGCAAGGAGGCCAGATCGGGCGTCGCCACGATCACGATCTCATCGGCGGCACAGAGGGTCTGGCGCGACCACGAGGTCCAGGCATGGGGCATGTCCACCACCACGCAAGGAACCGAACTTCTCACCTGGTCGATCACGCTCTCATAGGCAGCGCCGTCGACCTCATAGTCGCGGTCGAGCAGAGCAGGCGCAGCAAAGAGCGAAAGGTGCTCACCGCATTTGATCAGCAGCCGGTCGAGCAGCACGTCGTCCAGACGTTCCGGCGCCACCAACGCATCGGCGACGCCCTGCCCGGGGTCTTCGTTGAAGTTGAGGCCGGCCGTGCCGAACGGCAGATCGAGATCGACGATCGCCGTGTTGATCTTCAGCCCTTCCGCGATGTACCAGGCGACATTGTGCGCAACCGTCGAAGCGCCGGCGCCCCCGCGCGCGCCCGCGAACACCACGACGCGCCCGATCGGCGGCGCGCTCGGATTCACATAGAGGCTCGAAATCGTCTCGATGAGCTGCAGCGGGGTGAGCGGGCCCACCAGATATTCCGACACGCCGCGGCGCACCAGTTCGCGATAAAGCTGCACATCGTTGGCGCGGCCGACGACGATCACCTTGGTGCTCTCGTCGCAGACATTGGCGAGGGTTTCCAGCTCCTGCAGGACCGCACTGCCCTGTCCGCGCGTCTCGACGATCAGCAGGTTCGGGGTCTGGTTGGTCTTGAAGAACGTCACCGCTTCCGCGATGCCGCCAGGATGAATGCCGAGATGGGCCTTCGAGAGCCGGCGGTCCAGACCTGCGCGCTGCAGCGCAGCCGTGGTGTCGGGGAACTCGCAGAACGCCTCGATGGAGATGCGCGGCACCGGGCGCTCATGCGGGGCGGCGCCAAAGCTCTCGCCCGCTGAGGGGGCTTCCTGGTTGCTTGGGTCCTTCGCCATTACCGATCCCTCATCACTTTCCACCACCGCCGCCACCGCCGGCGACGTTGCTGACGGCACCCGATTGTTCCTGCGTCTTCTCGGCGACGGTCGTCTCGCCCTTGCGGTATTTGTCGAGCACCGTCAGGCGGCGCTGGGCATCGTCGGGTTCAAGCGGCTTGGGCGTCACCAGATCGCGCGGATCGGCAACCATCACCGCGAGATTGTGATGCGTGGCGCAGCCGAGATTGGGCGAAGGCTTGTTCTCCGAGGTGTAGCCGAGATTGACCGACCAATCACCGCAGGGCTCCGAGTGGGCCTGATAGCGGATGTAGGTCACCTTCACTTCATCGGCGACATTGGCGTCGTCGCTGCCCAGCATGATGCGGTTGCGTGGAACGCCGAGCGAGACCAGGCGGCCCACGACGACATTGGGCGCGGCTTCCCCCAGACGCCGCGGGGCGGACACCGAAATCGCGCCGCTGCCGTTCTCCACATAGTCGCGCGCAAAGCGGTCGAGTTCGCCGCTCGAGGCCGCGTCCAGACCACCGCGCGGATTAAAGGGCACGCGCAAGGCTTCCATATGCGGCTCGACCGTGATCGGGAAACGGTCGGCAATTGTCGGCGCCTCTTCGGGGCCATTGACGGGATAGGCGCAAGCCCCGAGCAGAAGAGCAGCCAAAGCAGCGCACGCACGGACGATCTCAGCGGAACGCATCATGGGGGTCGCTTTCCTCATTGCACGATGTAGCCGACGGCGTTTTTGGGAATCTCGGGCGGCACCTTCGCGTCCTTGCCGTAGACCGCGTTGAGGCGCCCGAGCAGCATGGTTTCGAGATCGGTCGGGACGACATATCCGTCGTCGGGATTGGCGATCTGGGTCGGCGAGACCGGGTTGACCAGATAGGCGCTGACGGTCACGACGAGTTCGCTTTCATTGTTCTGGAAATCGCGGCTGCGGAACAGCGCGCCGAGAATGGGCAGGTCCTTGACGCCCGGAAGCGCGTCGAGGTTCTGCTTGGTCTGCTGCTGGATCAGTCCGCCGATGGCGAGGCTCCCGCCCGAAGGCAGTTCGACCGTGGTCTGCGCGCGGCGCACCGAGAGCGCCGGCAAGGTCAGGCCCTGCTGCGAAACCGTGTTGCCGTTGGCATCCGTCGTGGTGCTGCTGCCGAGCGTGAAGGAGCCGGCATTCGTCAACTCGCTGACTTCGGTGGAGATCTGCAGCGAGATGCGGCCCTTGCTCAGCACGACCGGCGTGAAGGAAAGCCCGACGCCGAACTGCTTGAATTCGACCGTGATGTTGCCATCGCGGTCGCGCGAGACCGGCACCGGGAATTCGCCGCCCGCCAGGAACTTTGCGGACTCCCCGGAAATCGCGGTGAGATTGGGTTCGGCCAGCGTATGCACAAGCCCCACCCGCTCCAGCGCCTTCAGCGTGCTCTGCACATTGTTGGGCTTGGGCTGGCAGAGATTTGTCGCGGAAAACCCGAGCGACGTCCCCCCGATATTGGCGGCGCCCGGTATGACGCCAAGCGGGTTAAGGCCTTCGCCGGGGATCAGTGTCACGGGCGGCGAAGGGCTGAGACCGGTGATAACCGGACTCTGAAATTGCGTGACCTGACATGCCTGCCCTATTTGCGCGCCGGAAAGATCGGACAGCGCGCGG
The DNA here is from genome assembly GCA_964494505.1 of uncultured Bordetella sp. Taxonomy (GTDB): domain Bacteria; phylum Pseudomonadota; class Alphaproteobacteria; order Micropepsales; family Micropepsaceae; genus CAIYRG01. The sequence continues at coordinate 9,020 of CAZBRO010000020.1, read as the reverse complement.
CCGACCAGGCTGAACTGGTTGTCGCTCGAAGCCACGATGGGAATGCCCGCCGCATTAACGACGGTTGCGGTGTTGATGCCGAGTTGCTTGGAGATATTGCGGCTCATCTCGGAGACCCGCACCTGGATCAGCACTTGCTGGCGCTGCTCGATGGAGAGATTGTTCACCACCTTGTCGGGCGATCCGGCGAAGCGCTCGGCCAGAAGCTGGGCCCGGCTTGCCTCCTGCACATTGTTCACGGTGCCCGAGAGCACGACATTGTCGTTGAGCGCCTGCGCGCTGACTTTCGCGTCGGGCAGTTCGTGGGCGATCTGGTCGTTCAGATTGGTGACGTCCGAACCGACGGCAATTTCGAGGCTGGCGATATGGCGGCCCTGGGCGTCGAGGAAGATGGCGTTGGTCTGGCCGATCTTCAGCGACATGATGAAGATGCGCCGGGGCGTGCGCACCACCGCATCCGCGATTTGCGGATTGGCGACGAACACGTCGCGGACATCGGTGTCGAGCTCAAGGACGGCGGCCTTGTTCAGCGCGAGCGAGACGTGCTGCGGCTCACCATTGAGCGAGGCGGCGACATGGATGATGCGGGATTCCGTTGCGGCCGGAGTTGGGGTGTCCGCCATCACCGGTCCGGCAATGGCAATCGCTCCGAGCAGGAGAACGCTGGTGGCGGTGCGGCGGAAGGAAGCGCGCAGGGTTTTCATGGCCGGCCTCATTGCGGTATCATCGCGGCCATCGGCGACGGCACGACGCTGACGCTGACCGGGTTGGTGATTCCATCGATTGCGCCCGCGCCGTTCGGTGTCTGCGGTCCGGAAACGGACGATGACCCATTCGACGAGGCGCCCGCGCCGGGTTCCGCGCCGCGGCGGATGCCATAGCGGAACACGACGACGGTATTTCTCTCGACGCCGGGCGCGGCGAAGATGACGGGTGCGGCCTTCTTGGGCGTTTCGACAACCGTCACCGGCTCGCCCGAGGAATCGCCCAGCGCCCGCAATACCAGCGATACGATTCCGGTCTGCTGCGAGCGCGCGAGAAGCTCGGCCTGGTCGGGCATCAGTTCGAGGGTGGCGGTCTTGCCGACCACGCTCTGCTGATCCTTCGGCTGCTGCGCGGTTTGATCGACCGCGAGCACGCGCACGTCGCGCAGAATGGTTTCGCTCTGGAAATTCTTGGCGCCGCTGCCGCCCGACATGTCGCGCGTCAGGACGATATCGACGCGGTCGTTCGGCAGGACGAAGCCGCCCGCGCTGGTTTCGGCATTCACCGGCACGCCGATGGCGCGCAGGCCCGGCTTGATGGTAGCGGCAAGAAAGCCCGTGGCGCCGGCCCGCACGATGCTCGCTTCCGTGATGGGCTGGCCCGAGACCAGCGGCGCGCGCACCACAATTCCGGCGACGGCCTTGGCGATGTCGGGCTGCTTGTCCTGCGTGATGAAGCCGGGCGCCACGGCGGATTTCGGCCAGACTTCCCAGCGCACCAAATCGGCATCCAGCGAGTGGCCGGGCGCGACGTCGCGCGCCGCCACCAGAACCTGAAGCGTCGACACCGGCGGGGGAGCGGCTTGAGAGGTTGCCGTTCCGCCGCCGATCATGCCCCGCGCAATCAGCACCGCAGCGGTCGCAGCGATGAACGCAAACCCCAAAATCGCGATCCGCATGACGTTCATGACAAGTCTCCCTGACAGGCGTCAGAAGACACCAAACGATTTAGAATCCGATTAATCCAATCAAGAAGATGCCGTGCAATCGGCAAGATTCTGCGCGGCCGTCAGTGAGTCGCGGCCAGCCGGAAAACTTCCGTATCCGGAAGAACCACAAGCGCGGCGATCGAAAGCGCGATGCCGTAAGGCACGCCCGATTCGCAATCGGCAAGACGCAGGAGCCAGGGCTGCGCCGCAAGCGAGGCGGGCAGCGGCACGCGCCGGAACATCAGAAGGGCGACCGTGAGAACGCCGCCGAGAAGAGACGCCGTCAAGGCGTATTGATAGAGCGCGTTCCAGCCAAGCCAGAGACACGCCATGGCGAACAGCTTGGCATCGCCGCCGCCGACCCAATTGACTGCGAACATCGCCATGCCGAGCGCCAATCCGACGCCGCCTGCGAGCAGATGCGGCCAGGTCTCGCTCCAGCTCAGCGGGTGTCCGCCCAGCGCCATCGCGAGCATGAAGATGCAGAACAGCAGGAACATTCCCCCCGGAAGAAAATTCGGAATCGTGTAGCTTGTGAGGTCGAAAAACGCCGCGGCGACCAACAGCGCCGGCAGCATGGTGATGACGAAGATGGGGAGAGTCATCGGATTCTTACAGCAAGAAGCGCAAAAAAAGGCGGCCGCCCGCAAAGACGGCCGCCCTTTCCTTCGCGCGGGATTAGTTGCCGGCGATGCCGTTCGCGGCGGCGGTCAGCTTGGTGTTCAGCGCGCCGCCGAGAGCGGTGACGGCCGAGATGATCACGACTGCGATGCCCGCCGCGATCAGGCCGTACTCGATGGCCGTGGCGCCGGATTCATTGGCGATAAAACGAGAAAAGAAATTCTGCATGGAAGCCTCCACTTGCAAGTTACACCCTGATGTTCACCCGATGCCCCATGAGAGGTCTTCTGCAGTGAACGATCCAATATTAGACGCGCGGCCTTAACAGGACATAAAGAGGCCAGTACGTGAAAATACAAACCTTGCTCCGGAATGATACGAAAAGGGGGTGTTGCACCGGCATTGCAGAAAATCGGGTTACGTTTGATTAGCCAATTCCCGCCAATTCGCCGGAGCGTGTGCCGGCTATTGTACGTGCTGGCTGATGAACTGATATTTGGCGTTGACCGCGGCGCCCAGCAGGTTGATGGCGCTGACGATGGCAAGCGCGATGCCGCACGCCATGATCGTGTATTCGATCGCAGTTGCGCCGGAGCCGTCGCGTACAAAGCGAATGAGAAAGTTCTGCACGATTCATTCTCCTTCTCTCGCGGTTCCCGGGCCGCTTCACGCTTGACGAATTTGCACGCATCGCCAATTCGCACCGATTGTGCGCAACCGCCCCTTAACGGCTTGTGAAAACGCGTCGGCGATTTCTAAAGGCGCCGGTTTTATGCGCAATTTAAGAGATTGCTCCGCATACGGTTTCCGGGCGGACTTCATCCTTCCTTTACGCGACCGGGGCTAGTCTGCTTGGCGTGAAGATCGACCCGGAGCGCGTTTCGATGATTGCTCGCCGTTCTGCTTTTGCCCATTTTCTGCTCGGCGCCGTTGCCGGGTTCTCCGGGCTCCTGAGCGCCGCAAGCGTCCACGCCGCCGATCTGGAGATTCCGCTCGACCAGGTGCGCGTGCTGACCTTCAACGCGCCGGTCAAGACCGTGTTCGTCGGCAACCCCGTGATCGCCGATGTGACGGTGATCGATCCCACGCACGTCTTCGTTCTGGGGAAGAATTTCGGCACCACCAACGTGATCGCGCTCGACGGGACGGGACATGAATCCCTGAATGAGCAGATCACCGTTCTCGACCGGCCCGGAAGCACGGTCACGGTGCAGCGCGGCATAGCCAAATCCACGCTCAACTGCACCTCCACGCGGTGCGAGGCGGCCCCCACGCCGGGCGACGACAACGCGCCCTTCGAGGCGGTCACCGGCCAGATCGACAAGCGCGAAGCCCTGAGCATGAAGGCGGCCGGCTCCGGCCCGTAGTTCGCTTCACGCGCGGCCCGCCCGCCTGTGCCTCGGCCGCACGCCTCGTTTCTCCTCGCCCGCCACCCCACATAAGGAGCGTGGACCCTCGGAGGAAGCGAGACGCCTTCGCCTGTTTTATGGTACGTTATTTCATTTTATCGCACCCTTATTCCGCCCGAACGGACCCGCCCTCTTCGGGCGATTCTGCAGGGAAAGCCTGGCGGTTTCGCGCGGCCTGGCCCGGTTTCAGGGGGGAGGGGGGGGATGAAGAAAGACCCCTCCCGCGAACGGGAGGGGTTGCGCAAACAAAGCCGATCTTGGGGGGACGCTTCAGCGCGCGAGGTGCAGATTGGCCAGTTCCGTGCCAATGCTGTTGAAGGCGGTGACGACAGCGCCTGCCGTGTTGAGAGAGAAATATTTCTGCGGGTCGCTGGCGCAATTCTGCAGGACGGTCGAATTGCCGGACATCACCAGCACCGTGTAGATCCGGATGTTCGCGGCTTTCGCATTGGCGCAGGCGGCCGCCATGCGGTTGTCCACATTGGTGCTCTGGTTCGAACCGTCGCCATACCAGCGGTCCTGCGTGTTCAAGCCATCACTCAGGAGCACGATCACGTTCTGGATGGTCGGGTCCTGTGCCGGCGCGTTCAACGGATTGCCCTGGCTCAAGGCTTGCCAGCCCCAGGCGAGCCCGATGGTCTGGTTGGTCGAACCGTTCGGCGTCATCTGGTCGACCTTGTTGCTGAGAGACGTCCAGTCGAAGGTGAGTCCGGTCAACGCCACCGGGGGGCAATAATCGTTGATCTCGGCCGGGAACAGAGTGGCGGGGGTGCCCGTGTTGGGCAGCGTGTTGTTGGCGTCGTAGCTTTGCGTGCGATCCATGAAGCAGCCGGTCCAGGCGGCGTGGCCGGTCGGATGCCAGGTGTGGCTGTAACCCGTGCAGTTGTTGGTGCAACCCGCGGGCAGATTCTTCACGCTGTCGTAATAGCCATTGTAATGATGGCCACCCCGCCCGCTGTTGAAACTGCCATTGTCCGTTCCCGGGTAGATGCGCCCTTTGTTGGTCCCGCTGCTGGGAATCTTGCTGCTCGAAAGATTCAGGCAGCCATAGCCTTTGGTGCCAGTCGAGAATGGACAATTCGATCCTGGGCCAACGGACGAACCGATGGCTCCTGCATTGGGCGGCGCCGCATCGAAATCGGTCCAGTCAATCCAGTCCGACGTCGGATCGGCGGTCGCGTCGTTGACGTCGAGCGCAAACGGGACGATCGATACCTGCACATCGCCGGGGTTGACCGCGGCATTCTGCAACTGCGTCAGCAATTGGTGGGTTGCCGTCTTCAGCGCCGAAATCTTGCTCGTGCCGGTGTTGTCGGTCTGCGACATCGATCCCGTATTGTCGAGCACGAGCGCCACCCGAAGCTTGGTCACCGCGCGAACCACCTCGTTGGTGACGGAAAGGCTGAGTTGGTCGATGCCGACAACCTCGAGCAGCGTGGTCGGCACCGACCCGGTAACGCTCAGCGATACCTGCTGGCCGCTGACCGAGACAACAACGGGATTGTGCGATCCCAAATCGGTCGACGGATAATTGGCGTCGAAATATTGCTGTGCCATGGTCTGGAGCTGGTTATTGGAAAGACCGCTCGTGGTGCCCACCGCAAGGGCAGCCGCATCGAGCGCGTTGCTCAGCCGCGCCTTGACCATGATCGCGCGCGCCATGTCGATGCCCGCGCCCCCGGCCGAGATCAACGCCACCGACGTGAGCGCGAAAATCATCGCGGCGCTGCCCCGCTTGGCCGCGATGAAAGTCTTGGTCCAACCAGCAGCGCTCCGGCCGAGATCCACTATTCCGCGCATCGCATCCTCCGCACTGAATGTATCAGCGCAATCATAGGCGGCGGCGCGGAAAACACCCGCGCGGAGCGCGTTCGTGATTAGAAAACGGTTAGCGAGAAATGAACGATGTTAAAAGACCCCATACTTAATGAAACCGCATGCAAAACCGTAGCGCTTCATTCACGATAGATGGGGCATCGTCTTTGTCCTTCGTGCCTACGCGCGTAGAACTTCCGGACACCCCGGAAGAGATTGCAGAACCGGGCAGGTGAGGCGGTTAATGCGGCGGGTTTTGTCGAAGTTCAGACACTCGAATTCGGGCAGCGCGGGCGTGGAGTTCGCACTGATCGCGCCCGCATTCTTTCTCCTCGCCTTCGCGATCCTCGAAACCGGCATGATCTTTTTCGGAAGCATGGCGCTGGAAAACGGCGTGCGGGTGGCAGGAAGGCTGATACGCACCGGTCAGGCGCAGAATCTGAACATGACCCAGGACCAGTTCCGTACCCAGGTCTGCAATCAGGTCAGTTATCTCTTGTCATGCGATCCGGGGAAGCTCCTGATCGACGTGCGCTCCTTTTCGAGCTTCGGGGGAGCGGGATATCCCGCGGCGCTCGATGCGCAGGGAAACCTGAACCCCAATCTCGGCGCTTACCAGCCGGGCGGGTCCAGCCAGGTCAACGGCCAGAACGCCATCGTCCTGCTCCGGGTCTTCTACAAATGGGACCTCTTCACGCCGCTGTTCGCGGCGTTCTTCGAAAACATGGGGCATGGCAGCAATCTGCGCCTGCTTTCCGCAAGCTTTGCGTTCAAGAATGAACCCTATTGATGCCATCTGCCGCCGCGGGGCGGCCTTCCTCAAGCGTTTCGCCGTTGCCCGCGATGGCTTTGCCGCCTACGAATTCGCGATGGTTGCGCCGGCTCTGATTGCGGGCTATTTCGGGGTGACGGAATATTCCGACGCCTATACGGCAAGTACGAAGGTCACCGCGGTAGCCAGTACGGCCGCCGATCTCGCCGCTCAGGACACATCGCTCTGCGATGCCGAGATGAACGACATCTTTTCGGCGTTGAACGCGATCATGTTCCCGTTCCCCACCAACAACATGCAGATCAAAATCTCCAGCCTGATCGATGGCGGGAACGGCACGGTGAAAGTGGCCTGGAGCGATGCCCGCAATACCACGGCGCGGACGGTGAACTCGGTCGTCGGCATTCCGTCGGGGCTCGTGATCAGCGGGAGCGGCAGCAGCGTGATTTTCGCCGAGGTGACCTACAATTACAGCTCACCCGTGGGCTATCTGATCCACGGGACCCGAGCCTTCAGCGATCAATTCTATCTGCACCCACGGCGCACCAACCAGATCGCCCGCAGCGCGAACGGCTGCTGAGACCCGCGCCCCCGCCGGTTTTCCTGTATCCTCTCATACGCGCGAATCACTTTCAGAGGACTGGCGCGCAAAGAGCATGGGAATGGCAAACACGGTCGCGCTCAGCGCACATCTCAAGAGCATGATGGTCGCTGCCTTGATTTCGCTCACCCTCACTGCGGCGGCGGCAGCTTTTGCCCTTGGCTTCAACAACGGCCTCACCCACAGCCTCGCCGATCCGAACTCGGCCCCACGGTTGCGCGGGGCGGCGCTGGAGCGCCTGGACGAGAGCCTCGGTTACCGCGGGTTCCTGAGAGCTTACGCGGACTTCCTGCTCACAGGCGATCGCAGCGAGGCGGCTCAATTGCGCCAATTCGCTGACGAAGCCGAAGCGAGTCTCGCGGCCTTTTCGCGTGCGGCCGTCACCGGCGCGGACCGAGATTATGCGGCTTCGCTGAGCCGGTTGGAGGCACCCTTCCGGCGGGCGGCAATGGCTGGCAGCGACTCGGAAAGAAACCCGAGCCTTGCGTCCGCGGAGCAACTCGATGCCGATTATGCAACGCTTAGAGGTGCAATCGCCGCGGCAGGCGATTCCGTCACCTTCGATCGTATCGACGGCCTCTCGAGCGCGCTCCGGTGGGCCGAGATCGTATCAATCGGCGCGCTGGCCACGCTGTCGGGCCTGCTGCTGGGGCTCGCATGGGTGTTACGGGAGCAAATGATCTCACCGCTCCGGCGTCTTCGCCGCAGTATCGCGGCGGCTGCGGCAGGGGCGGAAGCAGAGATTTGGGGCAGCGAACATCCAGATGAGATCGGCGCGGTTGCTCGTGCGGCAGAGCGGCTGCGGTTACACAGATTTAAGCGACCCTCATCCGGGGTTCCGGAGTTGCAGCTGACGGTGATGGAAAGGCTTGCCAAGGGAGCGGCGCGGCTGGAAACGGACATTTCCAAAGCCGTCGCTGCAAACGAAAGGTCGCGGGCGCGAATCGAGAAAGCCTCGCTCAATGCCGTCGATGCCGGCCGCAATGCCCTGGAGGCGGCACGGATCGCGCAAAAAAGTGCGCTCAGGCTGGTAGAGAAGTCCGCAGCAGCCCCCCCAGCGGCAGACAGAGACATTGCGGAGCCATTGCGCCGCGCCAGGAGAGAGCCAGAGAACGCCGACGCTGTACCGATGCTGGAGACTCTTGCGCGTGGAATCGATGGGCTCGAAAGATTCGTTCGCAACCGGCGCTGGATCACCGAAGAACAGCTCGTTCCCTTGAACGCAGCCCTGTTCACCGCGATGAACCGCTTGAGTGCAGTCGCGGGCGAGGTCAGCGATCCAGAGCGGCGCAGTATCCGGGCCGCCGAATAATGCACGCGCTCAGGCTTTGGCTTTGCGCAGCCGAACGAGACCTTCTTGCGCCACGGAGGCAACGAGAACGCCGTCCCGACGGAATATTTCGCCGCGATTGAAGCTGCGCGACCCCGAGGCCGAGGGGCTGTCCTGCACATAAAGCAGCCAGTCGTCAGCCCTAAAAGGCCGGTGGAACCACATCGCGTGGTCGAGACTCGCCAATTGCAGTTCGCCGCCGAACAAAGTGTACCCATGCGGCAGCAGCGATGTGTCGAGCAGCGTCATATCGGAGGCGTAGGCGAGCACACATTGCTGCAGAGCCGGCGCATCAGGCAGACCGCCAATGGCGCGAAACCAGACAATCTGACGCGGCGGGTATATGCCTTTGGCAAAGCGGTTTGGCGGCTCGACCGGCCTGAATTCGATCGGGCGGGCACGGAGGAACCAGTTGCGAGCGCTCTCCGGCAGGTCCACTGCGATCTCGCTTCGCCATTCCTGTTCTGTCTTCAGGGATTCGGGGAGGGGCACGTCGGGCATTTGGGTCTGATGCTCCAGACCAGGCTCAATCCTTTCGAAGGATGCCGACATGGTGAAAATGGGCTGCCCATGCTGGATGGCCACCACGCGGCGCGCGCTAAAGGAATGCCCGTCGCGGCTACGGTCCACTTCGTAGAGGATGGGCGTCTTAGGATCGCCGGGGCGCAGGAAATAGGCATGCAGCGAATGGCAGATGCGGCCTTCCACGGTGCGGCCCGCCGCAACCAGCGCCTGGCCAAGAACCTGCCCGCCAAATACACGCTGCCACCGATCCTTGG
>CAZBRO010000019.1:0-104859 GCA_964494505.1 uncultured Bordetella sp. | reverse complement strand
CATGACGCGGGGTGGAGCAGCCCGGTAGCTCGTCAGGCTCATAACCTGAAGGTCATAGGTTCAAATCCTATCCCCGCAACCAAAATATTTAGATATTTCAGTATGTTATACATTAGGGTCGCCCCAAACAGGGCGGCCCTTGTTTTTCGCCCCCCGCGCTGGTTGCCTCGCGCCGCAGGCTAGGTCGCGTATTGGTATCCGGCCTCCTGGAAATGCAGAAGCGTCGCCACAGCGCCAGGCGTGAGCACCGCATCGGGAATGAGATGGTTGGTGAGTTCGGCGGCGAGTGCCTCGTGCGAGAGCTTGTCGGGATTCGAGCCATTCCGGATCAACGCGTCGGATTGCTCCCAGATCGAGTTGTGGCAGGCAAGGAACACCGCCCCGCGGCGCTGCAATGCGGGAATGGAATTGTTGCTCGGCGAAAAGGCGCCTTGCGGGTCCTGGTAGTTCTTGGGATCGGCGGATGCGGCCTTCTGCTCCAGGACGAACGTGTTGCCGGCGAATGCGGGACCGGCGAGCTTCGTCAGTTGGTATTTGTCCCACATCGCCTGGTCGTACATCGCCAAATGCGCCAAGGCGTGGGTGGCCGAGACGATGACAAAGTCAGGACGCTTAAAAGAGTAAATTTGCACGTTGAGATTATTGCGCATCAAGTTCAGCCAGGGACCGGCGAGGTCCTTATTGTCCCAGATCTGCTTCGGACCACCGCGATAGGCGATGAGTTCCGTAAGCGCCTCATGATCCCAATAATCCTCGTTCTCGAGGGTCATCGGCACGGTCTTGAAATCGCGACGGCGCGGAGCTGCGTTAAGTTTGTCGTGGAGCGCCTTCAACGTTGCGGCACCTTCCGGCATCCATGCGGCCGAAGCTTTGGCTGCGTTGGCGCTATTGCTGCCAAGAGCGGCGGCGCCGGCAGCTATGCCAAGTCCCATAAGCGCGATGCGCCGGTCGGGATTGTGTTTCATCGTCAATTCTCCCCTCACCACGAGAGCGTCACCTTACACTGAACTTCGGAATTTTGGCGCGTGAATTGCGCCCGCCCCCGAACGACGGACGCCCATCATGGGAGATATGGGCGTTCCGGCGAGGGCGCGGATGTAGGGCCGAAGCTGATCTTGAACAGGCGCAAGCCGGGTGGAAAGGCTCTTATGGTCTTCCCGGCGACAATGTTATGGTGGTGGCATAATTGTGGGCCGGGGCACGGGCAAAATTTTCCGCCGAATGGACGCGCCGGCATCGCACCACCGCAAAGGCGTGCATATGGCACGCGATGGAGGAATAGATGCGCGATCTCGATCAGCCGACGGCCGGCGGCACACCCCGCCGCAGCTTTTTCGGTATTGCCGCCATGTCGGCGCTCGGCCTGTTCGGCCTTGCAACAACGGCGCGCGCCCAAACGGCTTCAGCAGACGGACCGGATTGGCCGGGAATGCTCAAGGGCCGCCATAAGCAGCTTTTTGACGTTTACACGATCAACGCCGGATTTCCGCTCGGGTTCGTAAACAACTTCCTCACGCCGAACGCCTCCGCGACGGCCGTCATGATCTTCCGCCACCAGGGCTTGCCCTATGCCCTGAACAGCATGATCTGGGCGAAATACAAGGTCGGCGAAACCTTCAAGATCATGGACCCGGAAACAAAGGCGCCCGCCGTCAAGAACCCGTGGTTCGAGCCGAAGCCCGGCGTGGGAAACCCGCAAGCTACTCTCGATCGTCTGGCCGCCAGAGGTACAGTGATGGGCGCGTGCGGTATGGCGCTCCGGGGCCAGAGCGGCCGGCTGGCACCGAACGCGGGCGTGACCGCAGACGAAGCGTTCAAGGAATTCTCGGCCAACCTGATCCTCCCGACCGTCACCATTCTGCCTTCGGGAACATGGGGCGTGAATCGGGCGCAGGAAGCGGGCTGCACCTATTGCGCGGGAGGCTCGACCGACTGAGATCCGGATGGCGTTGCCTGTCATGCATCGCGTGGAAGAGCGGGGGGCTGCGGTAAAGATAAAGCGCCGCCCCGTTTCGTGAACTATAGTTCGCCGATGACATCCTGAGGGAGGGACAGAATTCATGCGTACACAGATGGTTTTCGGCGCTCTGGCCGTTCTGGCTGCGCTGGCCGTGCCGGCAAACGCCGGTGAGGCTGTCCCGGATCCGGGCACGCAAAGAGAATTCGGCGCCAAGCTGCTGGTTTGCGATTCATGCCACGAGGCCGGCCGATCCAAAAGTGCCGCCATTCCGATCATCTCGGGCCAACAGGAAAATTATCTCGCAAAGCAACTGCGTGACTTCCGGGATGGAGATCGCAAATTCGAGATCATGGCGTGGATGGCAAATACGCTCACGGCGGAAGAACTGGGGCCGGCAGCAGCGCGTGTCGCGAAAATGAAGTGGCCGGCGCGGGCGGCCGGCGCCGCCGCCCTGCCGCCGCCCCGCGGAGTGGCCGTATGCCAGAGCTGTCATGCGCAAAACTATCTTGGCGCCGTGCAGGCTGAGGGCATGACAACGCCGCGGCTGGCCGGCCAAGGCTACGACTATCTGGTCGAGGCGATGCGCAAATTTGCCGAAGGTGAGCGGACCAACAACGGCGACATGGTGCAAATCATGAAAGCGATTTCGCCTGCCGATCGGGAAGCAATGGCGCGTTATCTATCCAGCCTCTGAACGGCACGGAGTGGTTGTGCCGATACGCCAAAGGCAATAAAGTCCGTCCCCAGGGACATTCGGTCAAGACAAGCTCAAATCAAAATTCGGGCTCACAGGAGGTCATCATGGATTCCAAAGGATCTAACCGAAGGCGATTCCTGACACAAACTGCCGCGCTTGCCGGTGTGGCCGCGGGCGCAGGATTGGCCGCAAAAGGGCAGCCGGCCTCGGCTCAACCCGAACACGTCCACAGCGAGCCCCCGCGCCGTGGGGCCAGATACAGCCTTGATCACCTGACCCACTACACCCCGCTTCAAGATTATATGGGAATCATCACGCCGGCCCCGGTCCACTTCGTGCAACAGCACTCCTCCGAGTTTCCCGAAATCGATTGGGACGAACATCGCCTCACCATCCACGGCATGGTGGACCGGCCGTTGAGTTTCTCCATGGACGATCTGAAGCGGATGCCTTCCGTATCCCGGATTCATTTCGTGGAGTGTCATGGCAACAGCTCTCCGCAGATCCATAACACTCAAAACGATAAAAATCCGAACATGGGGTTGCCGGTTCAGTACATCCACGGGATGGCCAGTTGCAGCGAATGGAGCGGCGTGCCGCTTTCCGTGCTGTTGAACGAGGCGGGCGTCAAGAAGGACGCGAGCTGGCTGGTTTTGGAAGGCGGGGACCAGGGCAAGTTCAGCCACACCCTTCCGCTGGGAAAGGCCATGGACGACTGCTTCGTGGCCTATGGTCAGAATGGCGCGCCGTTGCGCGTTGAGCAGGGTTACCCGATTCGGATGCTGGTCCCCGGCTGGGAAGGGCCCCACAACGTAAAGTATTTGAAGCATATCAAGGTGGTGGACGAACCCTACAACACCTGGAACGAAAGCATGAACCATTCGGTGGTGAGACCCGATCTGGGCGGCAAAGCGCGCTGGTACCATTTCCAGTGGGGGCCGAAATCCGTCATCACGCGCCCGTCAGCCGGAATGGAAATGCGCAAGGGCTATGTCCAGATCACCGGCTTGGCTTGGTCCGGTGCGGGGAAGGTCAGCAAGGTCGACGTCTCCACCGACGGCGGCAAGACCTGGAAGGAAGCAAGGATCGACGGGCCCGTGCATTCGAAGGCACATACCAGGTTCAATCTTGACTGGGAGTGGAACGGACAAGAGGCCATGCTCATGTCTCGCACGACCGATGAGACCGGTGACGTTCAGCCGTCAATGGCGGAGTTGAGCAAGAACTGGGGCTTCGCGCTCGACGATTGGAAAAAACCCGAGCGCCCACGCGCCATTCACATGAATGCGATTCAGCCGTGGAAGGTAGCTAAAGACGGGAGCATTTCGGATGCCATGTTCATCTAAATTCCTTCTGCCGCTGCTGATCCTGGCGGTGCCCGTGGCGGCGCTGGCGGCGGAGCGCAAATTCCCCAATGTGGGCACGCCCTTGAGCCAGGCGGAAATCCAGAACTTCGACCGCATGATTGGCCCGCAGGGAAAGGAACTGCCCGTCGGGCATGGAACCTCGAAAGAAGGGGCCGTGATTTTCGCGCAGCGTTGCGAAATTTGCCACGGCAAGAACGGCGAAAACGGGATAACTCATCATCTGGTGGCGGGCAGTCCCGGCAAACCGTTCCGTGGTCCTTTTTATGGTGTGGAAAAGGACGGCCCGAGCTACTTCCCGTATCCGACGATCGCGTGGGACTATATCAACCGCGCGATGCCGGCCAGCAATCCGGGATCGCTCAAGCCGAACGAAGTCTACGCGCTCGTCGCGTTCCTGTACTACCGGAACGGCATCATCAACGAAAACGACGTGATGGACGAGAAGACTCTGCCGAAGGTGGAAATGCCGAACAAGAATGGCTTCGTTCCGGCAAAGCCTGTTTATCCGCCCGACCCCACGAAGCCCAGCTGGTACTGAGCGCGAGCGGCCCAAGGGCATCGGTCTTGACAGGACGATGCCCTTAAGCCGTTCGTTCCGATGCTCCGTCTCGTGGGTGTGCCGGAGGTTGCGCGCTGCCGATGACTGCTTTTGGCGAAAGCGCGACCGGGACGTTTCCGGTCGCTAGGATGCGGCACCAATGAAACGCCTTCCCCTGACCGTTCTGGCAATTGCCGTTCTTCTCATTGTCGTGGCCGCGAGCGCACTTTGGCGCCCGGGCGATTCGCGCTCGCAAGGTGAGGCGGAGACGCGGGACACCTTGCCAAGCGAGTTCGACGAAACGCAGACGCCGGAACTACCGCCGAGCGAGTTCGGCGGTTCATTTTCGCTCACCGATCAATATGGCATGCGTCGCACGGACATGGATTTCCGCGGAAAATATATGCTGATATTCTTTGGCTATACTTACTGCCCGGATGTCTGCCCGACGACTCTTGCGGTGGAAGCGGAGGCACTCGACAAGCTCGGGCCGCGCGCCAATCGCATCCAGCCGATTTTCGTTACTGTCGATCCAAAACGGGACACACCGGAGAAACTCAAGTCTTATCTTTCGTCGTTCGACGCGAGACCGCCTTCCACCCGCCTCAATTTCGTTGGCTTGACGGGTACCGACGAAGAGATTGCCGAAGCTGCCAAGGCCTACCGCGTCTATTATCGCGCGCATATAGACGGGCGCACGCAGGACGGAGCGGATTACTCCATCGATCATACGGGTGACATCTATCTGATGGACCCTGCGGGAAAATTCGTGGCCTACTACTCGCAAGGAATCTTGCCCGACGAGATGGAAGCTGACTTGAAGTTGAAGACTTCGCCGAGCTGACGGGCCGTTCCCGCCGGACGGCCCCGGCGGCGCCGTGGGACTGCCTATTCCTGGAAATCCCGTCCGATGATCGGCATATCGAGCTTCAGCCGCTTTCTTTCCTCAGGCAGTGGCGAGGCGTTCCGGTAGATTCTCAGCTCTTTATCGGTGTGGGGAAACGTCGCGTCGACCTTAAGGCGCGCGACCTCCACGAAGCCGGGCGTTTCCATCACCTTCTGGAACGCAGCCATGGGTTTGAGATCGGTGAAGAAATCGCGCTCCGCAACGATGTAGGATATACCGTAATCATTGAACATCTTGGCGATTGCGGCGGGATCGCTTTCCTTTTCGACGACGCCCAATTCCCGGCGAATGGAAATGGAAAGCAGCAATTTGTCGACCCGAACGACACGGCGCTGCCTTCCGCGATCGAGCAGGCGAAGGTCGTATATGAACGCGCCGTCCCGCTGACCGGAGAACGCAACGATCGAATCGCCCGGTGTATTCTTGGCGATCCATTCCGCGGCCTGCTGATACCCGGTCACCAAAGGAACGGGCGCATACACAAGCGTGTAGCCGAACGTCGCCAGCGCGACGGCAATGGCGCCCGCCGTGGCCCACCGCGGCGGCAGCATTCGATTGATCCCGAGCGCGGCGAAGAAGGCAAAGGGGAGCAAGATGAACAGATCGAGCCGTTGGGCCTTCAGATCAATCGCGGAGAAGAAGATATAACCCGCCACGATCCAGCCATAGAACAGAACCGCTGCGAGTTTCGGCAAACGCCAGCGGCGGACGAGAAGAGCCCCGACCGCCGCTATGCCGGCGAGAACGAGCACAAGCCACCCTGCCTGCTGGGGAAGCAGCCTCGAATAATAAATCCACGCCGCGAGGGATGATCGCGATGCCTGCGAATCGGCGACTGAAACCACCGACTGCACATTGCCCTGTCCGAATTCCACCGTCATGACAATCAGCGGTACGAGCAGCACGCCGAACAGGACGGAAACAATCCAGACGTGCCGATTCCGCAGGACTGCCGAGCCTTCGCTGGTCCAAAGCAGCGCAAGATAGACCGGCAGAAGAAAGACGATGCTTTGCTTGGTATAGAGACCCAGCAGGAAGAGCACCGCCGCGAGATACAGATGAAGGGGGCGCTTCGTCTCGATGTAGCGCAACAGCAAAACGGCGCTCCACATCAGAAACGCAAACGCGGGAACGTCGGTCATGGGCTGGCGGGCCCATAAAGCGACCTCCGGCAAGCCGGCGACGATCGCGCCCACGGCCCAGGCTTGCCAGAACGGCAGCCACCGCGAGGCCAGCTTGAACGCGCCGACAATGAGGGCCGCATCGAAAGCGCAGACCACGGCGACGGCCGTCGCATGGGACTCCCCAAAGAGGAAGTAGCCCACCATCTCGGCGGTCGCCAAGCCCGGCGGATAGAACATGATCGTCAGCGCCGGATACTGGAGATAGTAGTCGATAGCCCACTGTTTGAGATGGGTGATCGGCATGGCAACAAGAAGGTCGTGCAGGAAGATGCCGTTCAACGCGTGCCGCGGTGCATCCGAGTAATAGAACTGGCCGTGCAGCGGTGCGCTGAAAAAAAGGGCTGCGCTCATTCCTATCAGGAGCAGGAAGGCGGCCGCGCCGCGCCAGTTTGCGGCAGAATTGCTTGGAACCGGACTTTTCACCCGTCGCCCCGTCAACGTGGAACCGCAAGTTGCCGCCAGAGCGTTCTATACGCCGGTTCGGCCGTATTCAATTTTAGCGTGAAGCTTGGTTTACGTTCCAGCCCTCGCAAACCATACGCGTCAGATGCAGGCCAACTCGGGTTCTCGCGCAAGCAGACATTGCCTTCCGCTATATGCGCGTCTTCTTGAATACGGGTTCCGGGATCGACCGAATGATCGCCATGATCAGCCGCCAGACCGGCCGTACATAGACGATGTCGTTCCCTTTCATGTCGGCACGATAGATCGCAGCGGCGACCTCCACCGGTTCCGCCGTCAGGGGACCCGGTAGCTTCATCCCGCTCGTCATGCGCGTGCGGACGAAACCGGGCTTCACCGTCACGACTCGAACCGGCGTCTTGCTCAGCCTCTGCCGCAAACCCGACAGGAACGCGGTCAAGCCGGCCTTTGCCGAACCGTAAATATAATTCGAGGCGCGTCCGCGCTCACCCGCAACGGAGCTCACGCCGATGATCGTGCCGTGCCCGCGCTCCAGAAACAAATGTGCGAGATATCCGAGAAACAAAGCGGGGCCTTCATAATTGGTCCGCATGACCAGGGCCGCCTGGTTTAGATCCCGTTCGCCAACCGGCTGCTCGCCCAAGAGGCCCGCCACGCAAGCAACCGTGTCCGGCAGGTGCCCAAGCGAGTCGACAAATGCGGCAAAGGATGGGGTCTCCAGGATATCGATCCTATGCACCGAGACCTCGGCGCCGGTTCGCGTGCGAATGTCGGCCGCATCACGCTCAAGCGCCATGGGGTCGCGCCCGGCGAGCTGAATACGCCACCCGTTCTCCGCATAGCGCAGAGCCGTCGCCCGTCCGATGTCGGAGGTGCCTCCGATAACGAGCAAAGTCTTGCGATCGGTAGCCATCATATTCCCAACCTCTGCGACAATTGTGATTTGATCTGCTCATGGGGATCGATTGTGCGGCGGAAAGCCCGGAAATTCCCGAGCCCCGGATAGCCGGCTTCAAAGGTGGCGCGCGATTGGCGTGCATCCTTGGCGAGATAGATCCGGCCATGGCTGCGCGTCACAATTGCATCGATCTCGTCGAGGAACGGAAAAATGCTGTCCGTCACGGCGAAATCCAGCGTGAGTGTAAAGCCGGGCATCGGAAAGGACATCTGGCCCTTGGCGGGACCTAGCTTTTTCAGCACCGCAAGGAAGGACGCCGTCCCGCGCGCGGATACGCGCTCGAGTATTTCGCCCAGGACCTCGCGCGAGGACTCCAGCGGAATCACACATTGATGCTGAAGAAAGCCTCGCCTGCCGTAGATGCGGTTCCAGTCTCCAATGGCGTCCAGAGGGAAAAAATATCCGTCCCAATGGGATAGAAACGGCGTTCCGGCCTTGGCGACGCCGCGGCGGAAATAGGTCGCATTGAACGCGCCCATGGACCAGGGGTTCAACGCCCAATTCGGAAAATCCATCGGGACCGAAAGCCTGCTGCGCCGGGACATCGCAAAAAGCGGCTGATCCGGTTTTTTCAGCGTGGCCTCTTCAGAGGTCGCGTGCTCGCCCAAATAGACCAGCGATCGTCCCAGCGACGCGCCGCGCGCGAGGCAATCGATCCAAGCCACCGAATAGGTCGCCTTGTCGCCCGCGGAAAGGGCGGCCATCGCGGCGTCCAGATTGGGCGCGACGACGACCTCTTGCCGTATCCAGCTGGATTGCACATGCGTCAAGCGAAACGTCGCTTCCAATATCGTGCCTGTCAGGCCCATTCCCCCGACCGTCGCGAAGAAGAAGTCCGCGTTTTCGTCTCGCGAGCAGGTCAGCGCTTCGCCCGATGGGAGCAGAACCGAAAGGCGCTCCACATGCTCGCCGAATCCACCGGCGCGGTGATGATTCTTGCCGTGCACATCGGCCGCGATCATGCCGCCGACCGTAACGAATTTCGTGCCGGGCACGACCGGCGGAAAGAAACCGCGAGGAAGGAAGCACGCGATGATATCGGACAGCAGAACGCCTGCTTCGACTGTCAACCGGCCTGTTTCGGGCTCAAAGGCACGCATCCGGTCGAGCCGCTTCATGCCGGTCGTATAAACCGACCCGATAGCAGCGTCGCCATAGGCCCGCCCGTTGCCTCTGGCCACAAAACCGGCACGTTCTGCCTGCTGGCGCTGCAGCTCGACAAGCGACCCCGGCTCTTTCAGCTCGCTTTCACAAACGGGGTAACGGCCCCACCCCGAAAGCAGCATCAGGCGTTCCCAGGTCCAAAAACGAATCGGCGATCGAGCATATATTTCATCGTATATCCCGCGGTCAGCCCGAGCACGGCGCCGGTATATTTCGCGAGGCTGGTCTTCCACAGAAACAGGAACGTCACTTCCGTGCCCCAGAAGAAGACCGTCATGAGTATGCCGAATATGCCATAGAGCGTAACCTTCCGGGCTTCCTGCGCGTAACCGCTCCAGCCGTCGAAAAATATCCAGTACTTGTCCAGCACGTATTTGACGGCGAAACCCGCGCCCGTTCCCGCGAGCATCGAGACCATCAAGGGGGATTCCGGTGTACTGTGGACGACGGCAGCCTGCATCCCGATATTGGCGAGCATCGATAGCGCTGCGAAGAGCGCATAACGGGAGGCAAGAACCGACTTCGATAAAAGCGCGCGCATGAGGACTCGATTGATTACCAGGTGGCCGCAACGACAAGCAGGCCCATGAGGGCTATGGTCACGAGGCTGACTCTGTCTCGTAGCGCAAATACGATGGGATCGTCGTCGATCTTGCCCCGATTCGCTCCAATCAACATGCGGCCGATCCAATACATCAGCAGCGGACAAATCAGCCACAGAACCTGCGGGTGTCCGTAGAGGCGCATTGTGGTTTCCGAGGAGACATAGAGCGCGAACACCGTCACGGCGTTGAATCCCGCGGCCGCCGCAAGTCCGCAGATGACGGGCATGTCTTCCGCGCGATAACCGCGATTGGCGAGGGAGGATTTCTTGGCGCCGGGCCTGCCTGCGAGTTCGATGATGCGTTTGACCAGCGCGAGCGCAGTGAAAATGAAAGTCGAAAACGCCAGCAGCCATTCCGTGACGCCGACCCCGATCGCCACCGCGCCCGCGACGACCCTGACCGTATACAGCGCCGACAGAACGATGACATCGATCAGCACTTTGCGCTTCAGATAGAAGCTGTAGGCCGTGGTCAGCACGAAATAGCCGAGAAGCACCCCGGCGAAAGGCGTGGATATGGCAAATGCGATCGCAAAGGCCGCAATCAGAGGCAGCGGAACGGCGAGGACACCCTGGATGATGGGAATTGTTCCGGCCGCAAGCGGGCGAAAGCGCTTGGTCGGATGGGCACGGTCGGCGGCGAGGTCCGCAAGATCGTTGAGGATGTACACGCTCGATGCGCACAGCGAAAACGCCAGGGCGCCCGCGAACGCGTGCGTCAGCGCGAAAAGGCTGAAAGCATGGGCGGTCAGGGCGGCGACGAACAGAAGGGCGTTCTTGGTGTATTGATGCACCCGGAAAAGCTTCATCCAGGTTTTTAGCGTCGGATTCTCCGAAGGCAGGAATGTCGCGCCCGGATCGATGGTCGCAACCTCGCGTGCGACACCTGCCGGCACACGAACGCAGAATATCTGGCCGGCACGCGCCCATACGGGAAGATCCGCGCGCCCATTGCCGACATAGACAAAGCCGCCCTGCCCGAAGACTTCGGCAAGCTTTTGCGCTTTGGCCTCGCCGGAGAGATTGTTTGCGGCATCCGAGGCGAACCAGCCCGTCAAGCCAAGATGCGTGGCGATCGTCGAGACAATGCGCTCATTGCTTGCGGACGCGAGATAGACGGGGCGGCCCTCATCGGCCGCCGCGCGAATCTCGGCCAATACCACGTCATCGTAGGGAAGGATGGCGGGGTCGAAATCGAAATCCGACGCCAAGTGATGCTTAAGGGCCGCGCGCCCGCCAAGAAGCGCCTTCAGCATTGCGAGAATTGAGGATGGGCTCGCCGCCAGCCGCGCGAATGCGCTTTCGACCAGCATGTCCGAGCGGAGCAGGGTTCCGTCGAGGTCGACCACCAGCGGCAGTTCGCGCGCCGAAGAAGACGGAATTTTTTCGATCGTATTCAGGGTCATCGTCCCACTTCGCGCCCAGCCCGCACATCAGCCGACACCGCCTATCGGCTCAGTGTCATATCCAAATAATCCGCAATTCGTGTGACTTTTCTGGCGTCAAGGCAAACGCCGGGATGCAACTTCCCCAATACGTACACACCGCAAATTGCAACAGCGGAATTTCTACAGGCCAGCATAGGCTATTTCAATCGTACCTTGTTACAATGGTTTCAATAACAGCTTAATTTTACGAAACTGCTTCAGCGGGCTGATTGCTTAACGATTTGTATTCTGGCTGCTGACGCCGCGTTCACGCTTAGGTTCGTGGCCCAATTGAACGTCATTGCCGCACCCCCTCGCCCGACATATAGAACCTGCTAAGCTAGAGCTTCCGGTAAACTCTGGCGCGCCCCCGACAATCTGTATACCCGCGATGCGATTGCCTCCCGGCCGGACGGAGGGGCAAAATCCCGATCGGCCATGGCAAAGGCCAATAGCAAAAGCGTCCGGAACGATCTCGCGAGCGCGCAATTCGTCTATGCGGAATGCAAACGCCTGGGACGCGGGATCGTAATCGAACTACCCGTCCCAGGCGAACAGTCAGCGCCGAGGCAGGAAACGTGAAAGCACCCGAACTGATCGTAGCCCCGTTGACCCCGTTTACCGCCGATCTGAAGGTTGACAAGGAAAAGCTCCGGCACGAGATCGATTACGTGATCGACGACTGCCGTGCGACCATGGTGGTGGCGACCGGCGTCGAGACGCAGGAATACACCTATCTCGGCTTCGAAGAACGCAAGGCTCTGATCAGAAGCACCATCGATTATGCCGATAAGCGCGTGCCCGTGATGGTGGGGATTTCGCACCCATCGTTCAGGACCGCGATAGAGCTTGCGCATTACGCGGAAAGGCTCGGGGCCGCCGCCGTGCAGTTGCTGGCGCCCTTGCGGCCATTCGCGGGCCCACCGACGGGGACCGACCTCCTTGCCTATTTCGAGGCGGTCTCGCGCGAAACGGACCTTCCCATCACGCTGTACCTCAATCCGGGACCGGGCGCTGAGGTTTCGATTCCCGACACCATCGCGCTGGCGCAGCTCCCGCGAGTGACTTTCATTAAGGAAAGTTCGCGCGATCTGGCACGGGTTTCGCGGCTGATCGTGGAGATCGAACACGCCGGCCACGCGCGCTATTTCACGACCATGCAGATGCTGCTGGCGACGCTCGAGCTTGGCGGGTCGGGCGCGACCATGCCGCCGCCTGCCTGCGAAATCGCGCGCGCGATCATCGATGCGTTTATAGCGAAGGATCATGCACGAGCGGCTGAATTGCAGCTTCAATTCGCGCTCTTTCCATCCAAATGGATGCATCGCGGGCTCGCGCCCGCCATGAAAGCGGCAATGAATTTGATCGGGATACCGGTAGGCGAACCCTATCCGCCCTATGTGCCGCTGACCGCCGGGGAACGGGCAGCGATGGCGGACGTGCTGAGCAAGACGGTCCTTGCAAAACGGCTTCTCGCACGGCATCGGAATGACGGGATATCAGGGAAAGAGGCATGAGCCAGCAAGCTGCACCACCCGCCACGCCTTACGGCACACCGATCTCACTCGCTGAAGCCAAGCGCGCCATGGCCGCAGCCGAAGCTGAAGCGGCGAAGAACAATCTCGGCATGGCCATCGCTATTGTGGATTCCGGGGGCAACCTCGTGATGCTGCACAGGCTCGAAAACGCGCAACTTGGCTCGATCCGCATTGCGGAAGATAAAGCGCGCACGGCGGTGGAATTCCGCCGCCCGACCCGGGTGTTCGAAGATGCGATCGGCGGCGGCGGCATCGGTCTGCGCGTGCTCACTTTCGGTATCAGTGGAGCCGAAGGCGGCGTTCCGATCCTGCAGGACGGCAAGATCATCGGCGCAATCGGCGTTTCCGGCGGTACCTCGGTACAGGACGGCGCTGTGGCAAAGGCGGGAGTGGACGCGCTCGGGTGATCAGTCGCGATGCTCGCGCAGGCTCAAGATGAACGCGACGACTTGTGCGCGCTCGACATCGGAGATGCGGCTCATGGGCAGCAGCGTGGCCGCCAGCTCAGGCGTGTGCCAGCGCGCGACCTTCATGGCTTCACGTAATGACTCCGCGGTGGTGTCCGGCCGGTTCGCGATCTCTTCGAAGCTCGGAATAGCGTGGCCAAGAACCGGCGAAACGGCCTGATTGGGCGACACCACGTGGCAGGAAATGCAGGCCGTGACGGCAATGTTGCGGCCGGCCCGGATGGTGGCTTCGTCCGTCCGCTCAGGGGCCGCGTATGCTGCGGAAGCCGCGATTCCGGCGAGAACGACCGCTAAACTTGGCAGTATTCTTCTTTCATGGCGCATCGCGAAAATCCCTAGCGTTTCTTTGTAATATCTACAAAGCCTGGGGCCCGAGCGCCTTGAGCCAAATCAATTCGCACTTTGGGGGGGTGGGGTTAAGGCGATCCCCGCGCATCGGGCGCACGACTTGCGCGTTTCCCATAATGGGTGCGTACAAGGACAACAACCATGAATCGAACAATTCTCATCTCTGCCGCAGCAGCAATCCTGCTGCTTTCAGGATGCGCCTCGGATCGCTATGGCTATGGCGGCGGCGCAGTCGCGTATGGCGGGCCGGACATCTACTACGACGATTATTACGGCCCGTTCTATGACGGCTATTGGGGGCCTGATGGAGCCTTCTTCTATTCCGAAAATTCGGGCCGCCCGTTCCATCGCGATGAGGGCGGTCATTTCCGGCATGAAGCCGGGGCTGGCTTCCATCACGTAGCACCTCACGCCGGCGGCGGGCGCATGGAGGAGCACGACCCTCAAATGGGAATGCCGAGGCGCGGCTGAACCTCAATGAAGTGGCAAGGCAGCACCCCGTGCACTGCCTTGCCACTTCATGCCTGACGGCGAATTCGGTGCGGGTTTAGTGCCGAGCCCGACAAAGGCGGCAAAAAGGCGCTTTCCTCGGCTTGCCCCGGATGCAATTTTGCAGGCGTCCCCGCGAGCTTGAGGTTTCCATGACCGAACCGCCGAATTTATCTCCGCCCTTGCCGCTTCAGGGCGTGCGCGTTCTCGACGTCAGCCAGGTGATGGCGGGGCCGTTCTGCTCCATGCTGCTGGGCGACATGGGCGCGGATGTGATCAAGATCGAGCCGCCCGACGGCGGCGACCAGACGCGCCGTGCGATGGGGTTCAAGCTCAAAGGCAATGACAGCCTCGGCTTCTTCAATCTGAATCGGAACAAGCGGAGCTTCGCGCTCAATCTGAAGGGGCAGGCGGCGCGCGAAGTGTTCTATAAACTCGTCGAAACCGCCGACATCCTGATCGAGAATTACCGCCCCGGCGTGACCAAGCGGCTCGGCATCGATTACGCCACGCTTTCCAAGATCAATCCCAAGTTGATCTATGCCAGCATTTCCGGCTTCGGCCAGACCGGGCCATGGTCGCAGCGCCCGGGATTTGATCTGATCGCGCAAGCCATGGCCGGTGTGATGAGCATCACCGGGCAGCCGGACGGACCGCCGACGAAATCGGGCGTGCCCGTGTCGGATATTGGTTGCGCGCTGTTCGCGCTGTACGGAATTCTCGCCGCCTATATCGGGCGGGAAAAGACCGGACACGGACAATATGTCGACGCGTCGCTGTTTGAAGCCGCGATTGCCTTCAGCATCTGGGACATTTCCGAATATTGGGGCACGGGTCGCGTGCCGACCCCGCTCGGGACGGCCAATCGATTCAGCGCGCCCTATCAGGCGGTGAAGGCGAAGGACGCCTACTTCGTGATGGGCGCAAACAGCAACAAGCTCTGGCAAATCCTGTGCGAGGTACTGGAGCGGCCGGACCTCGGTTCCGACGCGCGCTTTGCGGCGATTGCCGACCGCCTCTTGAACCGGCTTGTACTGATCGAGGAATTGGAGAAATCCTTCGCCGCGCGCAGCGCGGCGGATTGGATCGACATCCTGCTCGCGGCGGGTATCCCCGCGGGCCCCATCCTGAATTATGCGCAGGCGCTTTCGAGCGAGCACGCGATCGCGCGCGAAGCCGTGATGGAATTCGAGCACCCCATCGAAGGCCGCGTGAAATCCATCGGCTTCCCGGTGAAGCTGTCCGAGACCAAGCAGAGTGTGCGTCTGCCGCCGCCGCTGCTCGGCGAGCACAACGATGCCATCCTGAAGGAGCTGAAATTGGATGAGGCCATGCGCGAGCGCCTGCGCGCCGAAGGAGCGCTTCCATGAGCGAGGGCCGCGTGGTCTACACCAAGAAAGACGGCGTCGCTTCGGTGCTGTTCGATCGCTCCGACGCGCGCAATGCGATGACCTGGGCCATGTATGCGCAATTGTCAGCGGCGTGCGAATCGATTGCCGCAGACGCGGACGTGCGTGTCGCAGTGTTGCGCGGGGCCGGCGGCCATTTCGTGGCGGGCACCGACATTCAGCAATTCATGGCATTCACCGGCGGCGAGGACGGCATCGCCTATGAACGGCGCATCGAAGCTGCGATTTCCCAGATCGAAACCGTGCCCAAACCTCTGATCGCGGTGGTGGAGGGTTTCTGCGTCGGCGGCGGCCTCGCTATTGCGTCCGCCTGCGATTTCCGCATCGTCGCGCCCAATGCACGCTTCGGCGTGCCGATTGCGCGCACGCTCGGCAATTGCCTCTCGCCCGGCAACGTCGCGCGGCTGATGGCTCAGTTCGGCGTCGGGCGGGTCAAGCGGATGCTCATGCTGGCGGAGATGATTTCCGCCGAGGAGGCAAAGGCGTGCGGCTTCGTCGATATGCTTGCCGATGCCGGCGAACTCGACGCGAAGGCCGGGGAGATGTGCACGAAGCTGATCAGCCATGCGCCGCTCACCATGCGCGCGGCGAAGGAATCCATCCGACGCATCGTCGCGAAGACCATGCCTGAGGGAGACGATCTCATTCGCGCAGTCTATGGCAGCGCCGACTTCCACGAAGGCGTGAGCGCATTCGTGGAAAAGCGCAAACCGGACTGGCAGGGACGCTAACCGCCCTGCTCCATCGCCACCAGATCGGTGTGGCCAAACTCCTTGTTGTAATCCAGCAGGGAGATGATTTTTGGAGTGACGCGATACAGCACCATTCCGCCGATGCCGGCAGAGATGTATTTCGCGGCCTCTGGAAACTTGGCGATCATCAGCTTGCCCACGTGCGCAATCTCGTCCGGGCCGGTGACGGGGTCGGCAGTTGCCGCCATGGACACGCCCAGAATCTCGTCCCAGCTCTTGTAATCGCGCGTGACTGTGATCGAGACCTTGTTGCTGCGCGCGAGATTTCTTGCCTTCTGCGATTGCTCCCCGCAGCTGAAATAGATCGTCAACCCGTCGCTGACATAGCTCACAACGGTCGCCTGCGGATAACCGTCCTCGCGCATGGTGGCGATCGTGAGGTCCTTCGTTTTCGCCAAGACATCGATGATTTTGGATTTGAGCGTCATATCCATTGCGGCGTCTCCAGCTGAATTTGAATTATATCTAACGCCCATTGCGCCATTGCGGCATTGATCTCCCTCAAGCCGCCCCCTTGGCGTTTCTGGAAAACCGGGCCTAAGCTTGGCGCATGCGCCCCTCAGCGAGGTACAGATGACCGGCCGTAAGATCCTGAGATGCTTTCTTGTGTGCCTCGGACTTGCCGGGGCGGCTTCGGCGACGGTCCCGGCTCAAGCGCGGCAATGGAATCCCGACGCACATGCCGCCTCGCTCGATTACACCCAGATCGTTCACGCCAAACCCAATGGCGAGGTCGTGTTCTTGTGGTGGGTTGTCCCTGAAACCTTCCAGAACGACCCCAATTCGCAGGTCATCCGCGACGTCCTTCAGCGCTATGTGATGGTCGGCATCGCGCATGGACACGCGGGCGCGGGCGGCAGCATGTCGTTCGACACGATTGCGGATCTGCGCGTCACGGATGCGACCGGGCGCTCGCTCAGCCCCCTGCCCGCGAACGCAACGCCCGCCGAGGTGGCGCAAGCGACCTCGACCCTGCAAATGCTGGCG
Organism: uncultured Bordetella sp.; assembly: GCA_964494505.1. GTDB lineage: Bacteria > Pseudomonadota > Alphaproteobacteria > Micropepsales > Micropepsaceae > CAIYRG01. The sequence goes on along the minus strand of CAZBRO010000019.1, from coordinate 87,640 downwards.
CGTCAGAGCCTGGGTCCGCTGGGTCAGGGGGTTCGCTGGTTCGTGTTCGACGGCAGCACGATTCACGACTGCGCGCCGGGCAAGATGAGTGTGCCTTTTGCCGGCGAGACCTATACCTACGACACGCCCATCCCCGGCTGCGCGAAATAGCTCACGCGTTCCCCGCCAACCCCGCGAGCACGCGCGCCGGCGTCAACGGCAATTGCCGCAAGCGCACGCCGATGGCATCGAATACCGCGTTCGCCACACCGGGCCACACCGATTCGCTTGCCGGTTCCCCCACCCGCATCGGCGGCAGATCGGGCCGGTCGAGGAGCACGATGTCGATCTCGTCCGGAATCTCGTTGAAAGTGACGATGGGGTATGACGCCCAATCCAGACTCGTCACGCGCGAACGGTCGAAGGTGACCTCCTCCTTCAGCGCGCGGCTGATGCTCTGGATCACACCGCCCTCGATCTGATTGCGCACCGCGCCCGGATTGACGACGAGGCCGCAATCCTGCGCGATGGTCACGCGCCGAACGTGGACCACGCCGGTCTTCCGGTTCACTTCCACCTCGAAAATGCCCGCAACATTGGTGTCCGTGTTGGATCCCAGCATCGCGACGCCGCGGCCCAATGCGATGTCGCCGGACGACGGCTTCGAATGGGATGGCCGCGCCTCCCATTTCGCCTTTTCGGCGGCAGCTTTCAGCACCGCCACGCCGCGGGCGCGAGGGGTGTGCTTCAGCCGGAATTGGATGGCATCCTCTCCTGCCGCGGCCGCCAATTCGTCCATGAAGCATTCCGCGACAAAGATGTTGTCCGGTGATCCGACACCGCGCATGGAGCCGACGCGGATTCGCAGCGGCCCCTGGCGATGCGAGGTTGGCCCCAGATAGGTGAACACCACGCGCTTGTTCGGCAGGTCCTCATAAACCGGCTCGAAATTGCCCGCCGCTCCCGAGAACCCTTCTTCCAGCCCCGGCTTTTCCCAACCGGCCAATTGCGCCACGACCAGGCTTCCGGGCTCGCCGCCATGCTTGGGCTCGTGATATTCGGGCCGCGAATAGCCCGAAAGACCGAAGGTGCGCGCGTCCCAGGCGACGATCTTGCCGTTGGCGTCGAGGCCGCCGGTGCATTCGCTGATGCGGGCGGCCTTGTAGGCCTCCCAGCCATTCTCGTCGGCGCGCGACCATTGCACGCGCACCGGCTTGCCGGCAGCGCGAGACAGCACCACCGCATCGACAATGACATCGTCCGCGCCGTTTTGGCCGTAACAGCCCGACGCTTCGTTGTAGATCAGGCGCACGCGCTCGTTGGGAAGGCCCAAAAATTTCGCAACCGCCTCACGCGTGCCATAAGGCGTCTGCGTGCCGCACCACAGCGTCACGCCGTCGCCGCGCACATCGGCCACCGCACAGGACGGCCCGATGGAACCGTGATGATTGAAGGGCGACATATAGGTCGCCTTGACCACCTTCGCGGCTTTGCCGAGGCCCGCCTCCATATCGCCGCTCTTGGCAAGCAGGCCGCCGGGCGATTCCTTCGGATAGCCTTGCGAGAATTCCGGCAGATTGCGCAACGTGGAGTGCAGGTCCTTCATGTCGGGAAGGCCCGCCCAATCCGACCAGGTGACTTTCAACGCTTGCGCGGCGGCAATCGCCTGCTCCTCGCGCCGGCACACCACGCCGACGAGGTCCTTGACGCGTACGACCTTCACGAGGCCCGGCACATGGGCAACCGAACTCTCGTCGATCGAAACGACGGAAGCGCCATGCGCGGGCGGGCGCACCACGCGGCCGTGAAGCATGCCCTCGACCTTCACATCCTGCATATAGGTGAATGTCGCGAAGACCTTTTCCGGAATGTCCCAGCGCGGCACCGAGGTGCCGACGATCTTGTAATCCTTGGGTTCCTTCGGCTTCACCTTGCCGGTGATCCTCACATTGAACTGCTTGCCGCCGATCAGCTCGGCATAGGTCACCTTCTTCGCCGAAGCGCCCATCACGCTGACCACGCCGTCCGCCGTGACCAATTGATCCTCGGGAACGCCTAAGCGTTTTGCGGCCATCTCCAGCAACGCAGCGCGGGCTTCGGCCGCCGCCTGCCGGATGGGACGCGAATGCGCGGAAATCGTGCGGCTGCCGGAGGAAACAAACTGGTCCGGTGTGCGGTTGGTATCGGGAAGCACCAGCCGCACGCGGTCGAACGGCAGGTCCAGTTCTTCGGCCATCACCTGCATCAACCCGGTCGAGCTCCCGGTACCCAGTTCGCAGCAGCCGCTGAACAACGTCGCGCGGCCATCTTCGGAAATCTCAAGCCAGGAATCGACGTCGTTTTCGGGCGGTCCATAGGGGCCGATCTCCATCGCCGCCGCGCTGCCGACGCCTATGCTATTGGCAAGCGTGAAACCGACGATAAGGGCGCCTGTGCTTTTCAGGAAATCGCGGCGAGGGAAAGCCTTTTGAAGAAGCGTGTTCATCGCTCTCTCCTCACGCTTCCGAGGCGCGCTTGACCGCGCGCACGATCCGCATATGCGTGCCGCAGCGGCAGAGATTGTTCTGCAGCGCCGCCTTGATCTCGGGCACGGTCGGCTTGGGATTCTTCTTCAGAAATGCAGCCGCCTGCATGATCATTCCATTGATGCAGTAGCCGCATTGCACCGCCTGCTCCTCGATGAAGGCGGTCTGCAGCCTGTGCGGTTTCGCAGCCGTGCCGAGCCCCTCAAGCGTCACGATCTCGTCGCGGGGCGAAAGCGAGGACAGCGGCCGCATGCAGGAGCGCACGGCCTCGCCATTGAGATGAACCGTGCAGGAACCGCATTGGCCGAGCCCGCAGCCGAAGCGGGGTCCTTTCAGTCCCGCATCGTTGCGCAGCACATAGAGCAGCGGCGTTGCCGGATCGTCGACGGTGGCGCTCACCGTCTTGCCGTTCACGCGTAAGGTTTTGGTTGTCGCCATGGGTGGAACTCGGTCTTAAAGGGAAATGTTGGGCGCGCGGATATTACACTGGCCCTGCTGTCCATGGCCACTTGGTCAGGCGGGTTTCTTGGCCTCGATTGGCGCACCGGCGATTGCGGCCACCCGCCCCGGCATGTAGCCGGGAGCCATCAGCAGGCAAAGCCCAGCCAGAAGCGGCGCCGCTGCCATGAGCTCCAACACGCGCAAGGGGTGCCAGGCGAACGCGAGCAAAAGCCCGATCACCAGGGGAGCGCAAACCTGCCCGAACCGTCCCATGGCCAAGACCCAGCCGGTTCCGGCAGACCGCATGGCAGTCGGGTAGAAGATTGCGGCCAATGCAATCACGCCCGATGAACCCAGCGACACGGTAAGACCGAGAAGGAACATCATGGCGCGGGCGGTTGGGAGCGAAGACGCGACCACGGCGCCCAATCCGGCGATCAGGACCGCTCCACCCAGGAAAGGAATGACCAGTCCGCGAACGATGCCGATGCGTTGAACGAGCGCCCCCGCAATGGCCATGCCCAGCGTCGCCACCAGGCTGTAGCTCGCGACAAGCGTCGCGGAAACTTCGATGGGAATGCCAGCGCCAAGCCGCAACAAGGTCGGGGTTTGCAGGACAATCACAGTCGTCGTCCAGAAGCCGAAGAAAAGAGCGAACCCCAACAGCACCGATCCGGCCGCGCGCCCGTCGCTGAACAGATCGGCGAGCGGTACCCTTGTCCGCGGCGCCTTCGCCCGCGCAATGAGCGAAATCGCGCCTTGCGGCAAGGACGGATCGAGCTTGCGTACGACGCGTTCCGCCTTTGGACCGCCGCCATTGGCCGCAAGGAAGCGCAGCGACTCCGGCATGAAGAGGAAAAGCAGCACGCCGATGATGAGCGTCGGCACGCCGCCGGCATAGAACACCGCTGCGATGTTCGGAATCAAATAGGCCGCCACGAAGCCGCCGACGGAATTGCCGAGCGGATAACCGGCCCAAAGCAAGCTTACCAGCATCGCGCGGTTCTTCACCGGCGCATATTCGGCTGCCATGGTGATGAAGCAGGGCGTAGCGCCGCCCAAGCCCAGACCCGCTACGAAACGGTAGAGGAAGAGGATCGAGAACGACTCCGCAAAGGGCGTCAGGCATGTGACGACGCCGAACAGCAGCGTAGTGAAAACGAGCGTGGGCTTTCGTCCGAACCGGTCGGAAATCGGACCGGCGGCAATCGCCCCGATGGTAGCGCCGAAAAGCCCCGCCGAATAAATCGGAGAGAACGCCGCCGGAGAGACCTTGAGCTGTTGCGCGAGCAAGGGACCGGCGAAGCCAATCGCGACGCTATCGGCCGCATCCAGCACCGCAACGAGGGCGCAAAGCACGAACACCCGAATCTGCAGCGCGGAGATCGGCCGCTCGTCGATCAGCCTGTCGACATCCACCTGCATCAACCCGCCCTCGTCCGCTTCCCCGCCAGAGTGGCTCGGCTTGAGGCGGAATGACAAGGGAGGGGATCAGGGCTTCAGCTCGAAATAGGACAAATGCCAGCGCATCTCGTCTTCCGACAGAGGAAACGCAACGCCGGCGCGGGCGGGCAGCAATTCATCGGCATGAAGCTTCAGGATCAGCGTTTGGATCTTGAACGCGACGCGCATGGCCAGCCCCGCCTTCCAGACGAGCGACGTGATGGCTTTGGCGCTGCGCGATGAGAATACCTTCTCCACCGCGCTGCGCGGCGCCTTGGTCAGGATCGCCAGCGCCTCGATCAGGATTTCCCGCCGCCCCGTCTCCACCGCTTCTTCGACATAGCGCTCGTCCAGCGTGCCCGCATCGCGCGCGGCCGCCACCTCGGCGTGGGCCTTGTCCTCTTTGGTTTCGGAAGCCTCGGAGTCGCGGTCGAGCTTGAGGCGCAGCGAGCGCTTGAAGTGCTGCAGCGTGTCCTCGTCCAGGCCGTGACGCTCCGAAAGCTGCCGCAGCAGCGAGACGCCGACGAACCCGGCCACGCGTTTCAGCGCCCGCACCGACAGGTCGTTCCGCGCCACGAGCGGGCCATGCCAGGCCTCGATCTGTTTGGCGTGCTCGATGATGCGGTCCATGGCATTTTCGCGGATGGCCGCATTGGGATTGGCAAGCAGTGCCGCCACCGCCCTCACGTCGAGCGAAGCGACGATCACTTCGGTGATTTTCTCGCTGATGCCTTTGCGGCGGGCGATGGCCGAAAGCGCGCTCTGCGCGCGGGCGCTCGCGATGATCTCCAGAAGATCGCTGTCGGAGAGCAGAGGCGAATATTCCAGGATCGGAACGCTGACCGTTTCCTCGACATCGCGCGCGAGCGACAGCACGACATCCTTGGGCACGCAAGGCAGAGATTTGACCTCGGAGGCGATGATCGCGCGCACGCGGGGAAGCTGGTCGGAGGCGAGCCGGCGGAGGGCTTCGAGCGTCAGCTCGCAGACGCGCTCGCGCTCGGAGGCCAGAAGATCGGGCAGCAGCCGGCCGATTTTCTGCGCGAGTTCGGCGCGAACTTCGGGGTCCTGGTCGTCCGCCAGGATGCGGTTGGCCGCGGCAGGTGTAGCAGGGTTGGCCGCGACTTTGCGGCGAGCATCGGAAGCCCCCCGCTCGGCCAGGTAATAGAGCATTTCCGGCTCGGCATCGGCCCGCCCGGCAAGCTCGCGCTCGAGCTCCCGTTTGTTGGATTCGAGCACCGAGCGAGCATCCTCATAGGAAAGCTGCTCCGGCAGGGCCTCGCGTCTCAGCAGCCGTTTGAAGAATCCCATCACTGAAGCCAATCCCCCTTTGGCCGTTTCCGCGTCACCCGAAAAAATCGCATGAACCGGCTTAAGAGGCCTTTAACCCGGTGCGGGAGCGTGATCCTTCGCGCTTGCCAGAATGGGACGCTTCGACCATGTTCGCGCCCGCTTTTCCTGCCCCCGTTAAGGACCCGCACACCATGACCGACAACGATTTGCAGCAGGCCATCGATCAAGCCTGGGAGGCGCGGGAAACGCTTTCCCCTTCCACGGCGGGCGGGACGCGGGATGCGGTGGAGGCGGCGCTGGAAGGGCTCGATTCCGGACGGCTGCGCGTGGCGGAGAAGAAGGACGGCGCGTGGAGCGTCCATCAATGGCTGAAGAAGGCGGTGCTGCTGTCCTTTCGCCTCAATGACATGAGCACGATCGAGGGCGCGCCCGGCGGCGCCAATTGGTGGGACAAGGTCGATTCCAAATTCAAAGGCTGGGGCGAGGACCGCTTTCGCGCCGCCGGATTCCGCGCGGTGCCCGGCGCCATTGTGCGGCGCTCGGCCCATATCGCCAAAGGGGTCATTCTGATGCCGTCCTTCGTCAATGTCGGGGCCCATGTCGGCGAAGCGACCATGATCGACACCTGGGCGACGGTCGGGTCGTGTGCCCAGATCGGGAAGAACTGCCACATCTCGGGCGGAGCGGGGATCGGCGGCGTGCTCGAACCGCTGCAGGCGGGGCCGGTGATCATCGAGGACAATTGCTTCGTGGGCGCCCGTTCCGAAGTGGCCGAAGGCGTGATCGTGGGCGAGGGATCGGTGCTGGCGATGGGCGTGTTTCTGGGCGCGTCCACCAAGATCGTGAGTCGGAGCGATGGAGAAGTGCATTACGGCAAGGTCCCGCCCTATTCGGTGGTCGTGCCGGGAAGTCTGCCGGCGGCGGGCGGTGGCCCTTCGCTCTACTGCGCCGTGATCGTCAAGCAGGTGGACGAGCGGACGCGGTCCAAGACCTCCATCAACGAATTGCTCCGGGATTAGACCCGCCCCAAATCCGCCCACGTCTGCTGCGAAACGGATTCCGTGATCGACGCCCTCTCTCTCGCCCAAGCCCTGATCCGTTGTCCGTCGGTGACGCCGGACGATGCGGGCGCGTTGGGTGTTCTCGAAGACGCGCTGAAGCCGCTCGGCTTCGTGTGTCAGCGCCTGCGCTTCGAGGCGCCGGACACCGCCGCGGTAGAAAATCTCTATGCGCGCCTCGGTACCGGCCGGCCTCATTTCTGCTTTGCGGGCCACACCGACGTCGTGCCGGTGGGCGATGCGCGTGCGTGGCGGCACGATCCTTTCGCCGCCGAAGTGAAGGACGGCATGCTGTGGGGCCGTGGGGCCGCCGACATGAAAAGCGCCGTTGCTGCGTTCGCGGCCGCGGTTGAACGCCACGTCGTGAAGCGCGGCGCGCTCAAAGGCTCCATCAGTCTGCTCATCACCGGGGACGAAGAGGGCGTGGCGATCAACGGCACGGTCAAGGTGCTGGGCTGGCTGAAGGCGCGGGGTGAGACGCTCGACCATTGCCTGGTGGGCGAGCCGACCTCGGCGGCCAAGACCGGCGACATGATCAAGATCGGCCGCCGCGGCAGCATGAATTTCCGCGTCACCGTGAAGGGCACGCAAGGACATGCCGCGTACCCGAAGCTTTCGCTCAATCCCATTCCGATCATGGCCGATTTCATCGGCCGCGTGTCGGCGTGGCGGCTGGACGAAGGCAGCGAACATTTCGAGCCCTCGACTCTTGCTTTCACCACGGTCGATGTCGGCAATCCCACGGTCAACGTGACGCCCGCCGAGGTGCGCGCCGGATTCAACATCCGCTTCAATGATCTGCATACGCCGGATTCGCTGTTGCGGCAGATCGGCGAAATCGCGGCCGCGGTGAAGGCCGCCCATCGCGGCGAGATCGAGATTTCCAACAGCGTCAGCGGCGTCTCCTTCGTCACCAAACCCGGGCCCTATATCGAGCTTCTCAGCAAGGCGATTGCATCGGTGACCGGTGCGCCGCCGGAACTTTCGACCACGGGCGGCACATCGGACGCGCGCTTCATCAAAGATCATTGCCCGGTGGCCGAACTCGGCGTCCCCGGCCGCACCATGCACAAGACCGACGAATGCGCGGCGGTCGCGGATATAGAGGCGCTCACGCGCATTTATGAAGCGGTGCTCGATCTGTATTTCGCGCAATGAGCGATTCAAGGGACCGCCCCATCGGCGTGTTCGATTCCGGCATGGGCGGGCTCACCGTCATGCGTGCGCTGATGGCGCGCCTTCCGAACGAGAGTTTTGCCTATCTCGGCGACACCGCGCGGCTCCCCTATGGCAGCAAAAGCGCGGAGACCGTCAAGCGCTATGCGGTGCAATGCGCCCGCGCGCTGGTGGCCCACGACATCAAGCTGCTGGTGGTCGCGTGCAACACGGCATCGGCAACCGCGTTGCCGGTCTTGACGGAGGCATTGGCGCCCACCCCAGTGATCGGCGTGATCGAACCGGGCGCGGAAGCAGCAATTGCGGCGGCACCCTCGGGCCGCATCGCGGTGATCGCGACGGAGGGGACGGTCAAAGGCGGCGCCTATGAACGCGCCATCCACGCGCGAAAAGCCGATGCGGCCGTAACGCAGCAGCCCTGCCCGCTGTTCGTGGCGCTGGCCGAGGAAGGATTGACGAGCGGGCCGATCGCCGAGCTGGTGGCCAAACGCTATCTCGATCCGCTGCTGGCGCGCGCGCTGGAGCGGCCCGATTGCCTGGTGCTCGGCTGCACCCATTTCCCGGCGCTGAAGCACACCATCGCGAAGGTTGCGGGACCCGGCATCGCCCTGGTCGACAGCGCGGAGACCACGGCGGCGGCGGTCGAGCGATTGCTCGCGAAGCGGAACCTCGCACATGGCCCGAGCGCGCCCGCGGAGCCGCGCTTCCTTGCGACGGATGCGCCGGAGCGTTTCGCCCGCGTCGGCGAAATCTTCCTGGGACGGACGATCCCGGCTGAAGCCGTCGAACAGGTCGATTTGCAGCAGCTTCAATAATCCACGCGCAGCAGCGTAAGTCCGTCCGGCGGGGCGACGGTGCCGCAGCGCGTGCGGTCGCGCGCCTCGAGCGCACGCGCCACATCGGACGGCCGCCATTTCCCCTCGCCAACCAGCTTCAGCGTGCCCACCATGGAGCGCACCTGATGATGCAGGAAGGAGCGTGCATGTGTGTAAAAGACGATTTCCTCGCCCTGCGCCGACACATCGAAGCGGTCGAGCGTCTTCACCGGCGATTTCGCCTGGCATTCCGATGACCGGAAGGTGGTGAAATCGTGCTGGCCGATCAACGCGTGCGCGCCGGCTTTCATCGCCTCCAGGTCGAGCGCGCGCGAAACATGCCAGAGGTGGCCCCGATCCAGCGCGGGCGGCGCGCGGCGGCATAGGATCCGGTATTCGTAATGCCTGCGGATCGCCGAAAAGCGCGCGTGAAAATCCGGCGTGGCGTGCGCGGCCGACAGCACCGCAACGGGTGCGGGGCGCAGATGGGCGTTCAGCGCGTCCCGCACGGTGCCGGCCGGAAATTCCTTCACCAGATCGAAATGCGCCACCTGCCCGCGCGCATGGACGCCGGCATCGGTGCGCCCTGCCCCTGTCGCGGTGACGCGCTCGGCCGAGAGTTTGAAGATCGCCTCTTCCAGCGCACCCTGGACCGAAGGTCCGTTCTCCTGCCGCTGCCAGCCGGCAAACGGCCCGCCATCATATTCGAGCGTCACGCGGTAGCGCGGCATCAGCCGACACGCTCGCCGGGCTTGAGCGCGAAGCCGCGCAAAAAGGAGAGCCAATCGGTGGGCGCGCGGCCTGCGCGCTGCACCATGAGCGGCCGGAGCGCACCCTCGCCGCAGGCGATGGCGAAATCGAACAGCACATCGCCCGGCTCGCCCTTCCCCGGTCCGGGACCGGCGAGCAGAATCCTGATGCGCTCGCCCTTGGCTTCGAACCACGCGCCGGGCGCGGGCGAGAGACCGCGAATCTGGCAATCCAATTCGCGCGCCGATTTCGTCCAGTCGATGCGGGTTTCGGATTTCTCGATCTTCTTCGCGTAGGTCACACCCTCTTTCGCTTGGGGCTGTGCGTCGACGCTGCCCCGTTCGAGAGCGGCCAGCGCCCGGACCATTATGTCGGCTCCCAGCCGCGCCAGCTCGTCGTGCAATTCGCCGTAGGTCTTGCGGCCGATTGCGGTCCGCTCGGCCATCAGCACCGCGCCGGTGTCGAGCCCTTCCTCCATGCGCATCACCATGATTCCGGTTTCGGCATCGCCGGCCATGATGGCGCGCTGAATGGGCGCCGCACCCCGCCAGCGCGGCAGCAGCGAGCCGTGCAGATTGAAGCAGCCGAGCCGCGGCGCCTCCAGGATCGGCTTGGGCAGCAGAAGGCCATAGGCCACGACCACCGCCGCATCGAGGCCGAGTGCCGCAAATGCCGTCTGTTCGTCGGCCCCGCGCAACGATACCGGCGTGCGCACCGGGATGCCGGCGCTGTCGGCGAATTTGTGGACGGGCGATTTTTCGGCCGCGAGCCCCCGCCCCTTCGGACGCGGCGGCTGCGAGTAGACACAGGCGATATCGTGCCCCGCGCCGATCAGCTCGGCGAGCGCCGGCACCGCGAAATCCGGCGTTCCCATGAAGGCAAGGCGCAAGCTCATGGATGGGTCACCAGAAATTGGGTTGGGTCAAAAGGAGGCCGGGCGGCTGCCATCTCCCCCCTCCCCCCTGAAACGGCGACAGATGCGGCCGAAATCCAGGGTTTCCGCGGCCTTTGGCGGGGAAAGGCAGTCCCGTTCCGGCCCCATAAGGGTGTAATAAGGGGCGATAAAGGTGCAATTCCGTCCATTCTTTGCCGCGCTTTCCCTTGCGTTCGCCTTCGCCCGAAAGAGGCGGCGCCTGAAAGAAATGGGGCCCGTGCGCCGGATTGCACCGGGTCCCGATCAATCGCCTTTGCGCTTCAGCTTGGCTGATTTGCGCAGCGCGATGGAGCGCTTCAGCTTGGAGAGGTGGTCGATGAACAACAGCCCGTTGATATGGTCGATCTCGTGCTGCAACACGGTGGCGAAGATCCCATCCGCCTTCACCTTCTGATATTTGCCGTTCTCGTCGGTGTATTCGACCGTGATCTTCGCCGGACGGTTCACATCGTCCCACACTTCGGGGACGGACAGGCAGCCCTCATGAAAGGTGGAGAGTTCGTCGGAAACCTCCAGGATGCGCGGGTTGATGATGTAGATGGGCTTGCTCTTGGGGCCGCCCGGATCGAGGTCGATGACGGCGACGCGCTTGGGCACGCCCACCTGGATCGCAGCCAGCCCGATGCCGTTCGACGTGTACATGCACGCGATCATGTCGTCCATGAATCGGCGCAGCTTCCTGTCGACCTCCGGCACAGGTTCGGAGATCAGCTTGAGCCGCGGATCGGGCGCTTTGACAAGTTCAAGCTCTGCCATGGCGGGGACATAAGAGAAGGGCTGAAGAGGGTCAAGCGGCCCCGAATCACCTTAGAATAGCGCCCCAACAAAGAAGGTGGCGTCATGGGTGAGTGGATTTCGGCCGTAGCCATCGTGGCGGTTCTCATCGGGCTCGCGGCGATTGCCTATTCGCTCATCCGCGTGGGCTCGGCGTTCAAGGCCGCCGAGCGGCAGCGTGCGGCGCAGTCTGGCGGCGAGGCCATGCTGCTGGAGGCGAAACTCCGCGAGCTGGCGGTGGCGCAGAACGAAATCGCGGGGCGCTTTTCGCAGGCCATCGACAGCCAGGCAAGAAGCCAGAGCGATCTGCAGCGCGCGGTCGCCGAACGGCTGGAAGCCCTCGACAAACGGCTCGGCGAAAACCTGAAGGAGAGCGCGGCCAAGACGGCCGAGACGCTGGGCGGCCTGCAGACGCGGCTGACCGTGATCGACGAGGCGCAGAAGAACCTGACCGATCTCTCCGGCCAGGTGGTCTCCCTGCAGCAGATCCTCGCCAACAAGCAGGCGCGCGGCGCCTGGGGTCAGGGGCAGATGGAGGCCATCATCCGCGATGCGCTTCCCTCAGCACTCTATGAATTCCAGGCCACGCTTTCGAACAAGAGCCGCCCGGATTGCCTGATCCGGCTGCCCGGTTCCAAAAGCGCCATCGTCATCGATTCCAAATTTCCGCTGGAATCCTTCGCCGTGCTGAAGAATGCCGCGAGCGATCTGGAAAAGCGCGCGGCCGAAGCGCGCGTGCGGGCCGATGTCGGCAAGCATGTGCGGGACATCGCCGAAAAGTACATCATCGCCGGCGAGACCCAGGCGCCCGCCATCATGTTCGTGCCCTCCGAATCGCTGTACGCCGAATTGCACGATGGATTTTCAGACGTGATCCAGAAAGCCCAGCGGGCCCAGGTGATCGTGGTCTCGCCGAACATCCTGCTGCTCGCCATCAACACGATGCAGACCGTGATGAAGGATGCGCGCATGCGCGAGCAGGCGAGCCTGATTCAGAAAGAGGTCGGGCTTTTGCTGAACGATGTGCGGCTGTTGTCGGAACGTGTCGGAAAATTGCAGAGCCATCTCGGTCAGGCGGACGGCGACATCAAGAACATCCTGACTTCGACCGGCCGCGTGGCGGCCCGTGCCGAACGCATCGAACGCGTGGAATTGGCGGCACCCGAAGCCCCGCCCATACTGGCCGCGCGCGAGGCGTGATTAGGCCGGCGACGCAGCAAAGCCAACGCTTCGGGTTCCGCAGCGGTGCAGCTCAGCCGTAGCAGCTCGCGCAACCAAACATCTGATACGCAATGAGCCCGGCAACGGCGAGCACCGCCGCGCCGATCAGAAGAATCTGAAGCATGTTGGCGCCGCTCTTCTTTTCGGGAGCAGCCTGATTGCTGTCATTCCGAACCGTGTCACTCATGGCAAGTCCTCAAGTTGGGCGTTTCACCTGGCGAAAGCCTAACCATTGCGGGGGATGCGGGTTTGATCTGGATCAAACCCCGGCGGGCCCGCGCGGAATCGCGCCCAGAGGAACCGCCGATGCGCCTATCGCGTATAAATCTCAGAAACCTTCGGGAGATCCACCATGAAGCATCTCATCACAGGGGCAGCCTTGGCCTTGGCCTTGGCCCTGGCCGGAGCGCCATTGATTGCATCGACGGCGCCGGTGTCGGCCGCGGTCGATTTCAGCATCGCACTTGGCAACGCCGCCTTCGGCTACAGCGACGGCTATTGGGATCGCGACCATCACTGGCACGCTTGGCGCAACAAAGACGAAGCGCGCTGGTTCCGCGACCACATGGCCGATCATTATTACGATGTGCGCCACGACCGCGACCGCAAAGACCGCGACCAGGGTTGGCGCCGTGAGCGGTGGTGGGAAGAGCACCACTGAGTCCTGCGTCCACTCGTCCTTGCAAAAACCCGGAGTTCATAAGCTCCGGGTTTTTTGCGAAAGCTCGCGACTTTCAAAAGTTCCATTCTGCTTCAATTAACTCACGTCCATCATAGCGAGTCGTAAATCTTTACAGTCGGCCCAAGCCAAACGCTGAAACCGTCATAAAAACAACAATTACAATATTGGCACGACGCTTGCTTTCTCATGCTTTTCAGCTTGTCAAACATGGGGAGAGGGTCATGCGTAAAGACTTGCGAGTTACTCTCATCGCCGCGGCGATGCTAGCAGGAGTCACGTCAGCGCCGGCCTATGCAACACCGGTGATCGCGCACATCTATGGGATTTACGACGCGGAGAACGGCATCAACGATCTTCCATCGGCCGTCACGAGCGATCCGAATATCACGAATTTTGTCGGCAGCTCGAGTCAGTACGACACACCGAGTCTCTTCTTCGTCAACCCGAGCGCTTATGCGATCACGGGCACGCAGATGCTGTTGACGGTTTCCCCCATCGTCAACAGCGGCTGGAACACGCTGAACAACGGGGCAAGTCAGACGATCAATCTGGGCACGATCGGCGCCAACAGCATCGTTCAAGTTTCCTGGGGCAGCGGCGGCACATTGTTCACCTATGATTACGACGACGAATACAGTTCAAATAACGGCAACAATCCGTTTCCCGGTTCGACGCCGGGCACCCAGAATCCGGGTTCGTTCGCGGCGGACTGCACCCTGAACGCCCCGGGCCAGCATCCCGAGTGGACCAATTACTGCGCGCCGACCGGCAATTTCGAAGTGGCGATCACGGGAACATTGAGCGGTGTCGGCCCCGATAACGGCTCATCCGTATCGGCGGACTTCGGCGAATATGACGTCAGCAGCCACTACACCGGTTGGGAAGGCCTCGACCCGCTGGGCTGGTCGGAGAATCTGCTTTACGACGTGCACGCCGGCACCGTCAGCGGCGTCTTGGCCAATATCTGTATCGGCGGAGTCGGCGCCGGTTGCAGTTCCCCCCTCTCCGTGCCGGAGCCCTCGTCGCTCTCGCTTCTGGGCGTTGGCCTTTTGGGTCTCTTGCGCCGCCGCCGCAAATCGCGCTGAGAGCAAGCCTCTTCGACATTTCGCAACCCCGGAGCCGCAACGGCTCCGGGGTTGTTTGTATTTGGGGAAATCCGTGTGCCTGCCTGGGTAACTCCCTTCAGGGGAACTCCCTATTTGCAATGGGGGCGCCGTTCTCTATGCTAATTAAATCGAATCAATTGGTTAACAGAGCGAGATGCAGCGCGTCGTACAAAAACTTCAGTCTCGGAAGACGCTCTATCAGCAGATCGCCGAGGTCACGACCGACAGGGAGGCGGCTTCCATTGCCGCGGCCTATGTCGATGAACTCGAAGCGCAGCTGAAACAACTGGACTTGATCCTGAACAACCGCCCGGTTCTGGTGACTGAGGCAGCATAACGGACTGACCCGCGGTCAGCGCCGGTTTTACTGGAACGCGCGCCGCGCCTTGAAGGCCGCCGAGAGCGTCCCCTCGTCGAGATAATCCAATTCACCCCCGACCGGCACGCCATGCGCAAGCCGCGTGATCTTCACGCCCAAGGGCTCCAGCGCGTCCAACAAATAATGCGCCGTCGTCTGACCCTCGACGGTCGCGTTCATGGCGAGAATAATTTCGCTCGTGCCGCCCGCCTTCACGCGCTCCAGCAGTCGCGACACATTCAGCCGCTCCGGCGTGACGCCGTCGAGCGCGGAGAGCGCGCCCCCCAGCACGTGATAGCGCCCGCGGAAAACCCCCGCCCGTTCCAGCGCCCACAGATCGGCCACGTCCTCGACCACGCAGATCACGCCCGTCTCGCGCTCGGCTGCGCGGCAGAGCGCGCACGGATCGGTGGTGTCGAGATTGCCGCAATTGCCGCATTGTTTCAGCGCCGCTGCCGCCTTCGCCATCGCGTCCGCCAAGGGCTCCAGCAGGGTTTCGCGCTTCTTCAGCAACGCCAGCGCCGCGCGCCGCGCCGAGCGCGGGCCGAGCCCCGGCAGTTTCGCAAGCAACTGAATCAGGCGCTCGATCTCAAGTCCTGCCGGCGATCCGGCCATCAGAGGGACACTCCGTCACGCGAAGCAATGGGATGCCCCCTCCGCCCCCTTCGGGAGCACCTCCCCCGCAAACGGGGGAGGAAAATCCATTCACTCATCGGAGGCGCCGCCGCTGAAGCTCTTCAACAAATCCTGCACGAATTGGGAATCCTGGAAACGGCGCGCTTCGAGCTTCACCTTGCCGTCGGCGAGCGCGGCGATCACAAGGTCCTCGACAATGTGCGCCTCGTCGGACCTCAGGATCGAGGGATCGATGGAGAGCTTCTTCAGCTCGCCCAATCCATTCACGATCGCGCGCACCAGCCCGCCGCCGGAAACGCCCTCCACCTCCATCGAGGCAAGCCCCTTTTGCAGCTCTTCGGCGCGGCGCTGCATCTCCTGCATTTGCTTGAGGAGGTTGGAATCCATCAGTTCGGCTCCTCGTCGGATGGCATGGGAATGGGCTCGGGAACTTCGCGATCCTTGACCGCGACGATCTCGGCCCCAGGAAACGCGTCAAGCACAGCGCGCACGAACGGCTCCTGCGACACCGCGTCTTTCCTGGCGCGTTCGGCGGCGATGCGCTGTTCGTTAAGGGTCGGCGCGCCACCTTCGCTCGCCAGGGTCACGATCCAGCGCTCGCCCGTCCAATCGCGCAGGCGCTGCGCCAGATCGGTGGCGAGCGTCTTGGGCGCCTGCGCGTTGGGACGAAACTGAATGCGCCCGCGTTCGAGCGAGACCAGATGCACATTGGCCTCCAATTGCGTCGCAAGCAGGCGGGCCCCGCGCGCTTTCGCAAGGGCTGCAACCTCTTCCAGGGTGTGCAGGTCGATCGAGGGCGCAGCCAAAGCCGGCGAGGGCGAGGGGTCTGCCACCGGCTCGCGCCGCGGCACCGGTTCGTCGGCCGCGAGCGCTGCGGTTTGCGCCCGAGGGAGCGCGCCGCCGGCTCCGCGCGACGCCGCCGGGGTTTGCGGCGAAGGGGCCGCGCCTTCCGCGTCGCGCAGAGAGCGCAGCAGCCGCTCGGTCGGCGGCAGGTCAGCGGCATAGCCAAGCCGCACCAGCGCCATTTCGGCCGCCGGATAGGGATTGGCGGCGTCGCGCACTTCGATCAGACCCTTGAGCAGCATCTGCCAGGCCCGCGTCAGCGCAGGCACGTTGAGCTTGGCCGCCATGGCGACCGCACGCGCGGCCTCCGCCGAGCCGCCGTCGAAGAACCCTTCGGCGCCCGGCGCCACCTTCACGCGGGTCAGGAAATGGGTCGTCTCCAGCAGATCCTGCATTACGACAAGCGGATCGGCCCCGGCATCGTAGAGCGATTTAAACTCGGCGAGCGCCAGCGGAATCTCGCCGCCCATCAGTTTCTCGAACAGGTCGAGCACGCGGCCGCGGTCGGCCAGGCCCAGCATCGCGCGCACCGATTCGCCCCCGATCGCACCCGTGCCATCGCCCGCCTGATGCGCGATCGCCTGATCGAGCAGAGAGAGCGCATCGCGCACCGAGCCTTCCGCTGCGCGCGCGATCAGCGACAGGGCTGCGGGCTCGACCGCGATATTCTCCTTGGTCGCGATGCCGGCCAGATGGGCGGCCAGCACGTCCGTCTCGATGCGCCTCAGATCGAAACGCTGACAGCGCGACAGCACGGTCACCGGGACTTTGCGGATTTCGGTGGTGGCGAAGACGAACTTCACATGCGGCGGCGGCTCCTCCAGCGTCTTGAGGAGGCCATTGAAGGCCTGCTTCGAGAGCATGTGCACTTCGTCGATGATGTAGACCTTGTAGCGGGCCGCGGCCGGGGCATAGCGCGTGCCTTCGATGATCTCGCGGATGTCGTCGATGCCGGTGCGGGAGGCAGCGTCCATCTCCTGCACATCGACGAAGCGCGATTCGGCGATGGCGCGGCAGGGCTCGCAGACGCCGCACGGGTCGATGGTGGGCGTGCTGCGCTTGCCGTCCGGGCCGACGCAGTTGAGCGCACGCGCGATAATGCGGGCGGTGGTGGTCTTCCCTACCCCGCGCACGCCCGTCAGCATGAAGGCATGCGCGATCCGCCCCGACGCAAACGCGTTGCGCAAGGTTCGCACCAGGGCTTCCTGCCCGATCAGGCCGGTGAAATCGGACGGGCGGTATTTGCGGGCAAGCACCCGGTAGGGCTCGGCCCGGACGGCGGGGGCCGTGCCCATGCCCGGCAAACCCGGTTCAAGGCCCAAATGCGGTTCCTGGGTCTCGTCCATCGATTCTGCGCGCTTTCGGAAAATCCAAAGGAGGCTGGCGAACGACCCGAAACGGCGCTCGTTACGGCTGCTTCCTTCCGGACCTGACCGGGTTGGCGAGTGTTTCGTCCGCCGCCAACCTCCCGGGCCACTATATCAGGCGTGGGATCGCACGAAGCAAGGGGACTCGCGTCAGGCCGGTTCAAGCTCCAGCCAGACCGGCTCCGCGCGCAGCAGCACCGTCACCTTGGTGCCGGCGCCGGGCGCGCTTTCGACGTCCAATTGGCCGCCATGCAGCTCCGTGAGCCGCTTGGCCAAAGGCAAGCCCAGGCCCACGCCCTCATATTTGCGCGAGAGGCTGCTGTCGACCTGCCCGAAGTGCTCGAGCGCTTTGGGAATTTCATGAGCCGCCATCCCGATGCCGGTGTCGGACACTTCGATGGCGACATTGTCGCCGTGGCGGTAGCCGGCGATACGCACGGTGCCTTCGGCGGGAGTGAACTTCACCGCATTGGTGAGGAGATTGGTCAACACCTGCCGCATCCGGCGGCGGTCGATGGAAAGAAGCGGCAGCCAGGGCTCGACATCCTCGATCAGCGAAATGCCGGCGGCTTCGGCCTGCAGCGTGATCATGCGCACCGCTTCGGCGATCAGATCGCCGATCTTCACCTCTTCCTTCGATAGGGGAAGCATGCCGGCATCGAGTCGCGAGATATCGAGCACATCGGTGATGAGGCCCAGAAGATGGGTGCCGCTGTCGCGGATGCTCTGGGCATAGTCGTGGTAGCGCCGGTGGCCGACCGGCCCGAACACCTCGTTCGTCATCATCTCGGAAAAGCCGATCACCGCGTTCAGGGGCGTACGCAGCTCGTGGCTCATGGCCGCGAGGAATTCCATTTTCGAGCGGTTGGCGGCGTCGGCCGAAATCAAGGCGGCAGTCAGGTTGGCCGAGGTCTTCTCAAGCTCGGTCTTGGTCCGCTCCAACTCGTGGATATGGGCGCGCAGGCGGTCGCTCTCTGCCGCTCCACGCCCGGCCAGACGGCGGATAACGTGCCCAATGGCGCCTGCGGCCACAACCAGAACCGCCCCGAAGGCGGCAAGCCGGATACCCTGCCAGCCGGCGATGCTACCGATAGCGTGAAGCATGGCTTAGGCTTCGCACAGGGTGGTAAAGGCCGTGCTAACCTTGGCAGAAATTCCTGCCACGACCTGGAATTTCGGCTACAGCAAGGCCTTCCCGGAAGGATCGGCGGGGACAGGCTCAGGGGACACTGGCGCAACCATGATCGCGTTTTCCGGCAATCCCTTGGATCGGGCCAACGCGAAGCGTGGGGACGCCGCCTGGATCGCGTCCCAGCGTAATAATGGCAGGGCGCTCGTGCTTCCGCTGTGGAAGCTTCAGCCCCTGCTGCTGGGGGCGGAGGGCGCAAGCGGAGAGGGCAAACTCGGCTTCCTCGAAAGCGGGCTTGCGTCCGGGCTGGGCGCCCCCGATGCGGTCGAGGTGTTCCTCGGGCTCGATGGCGAAACCCCCTATTTCGCGCGCGACATCTCGCATTTGAGCGATCCGCTCGGGGCCTCGCTCGCGAGCCATGGCCATTTTCGCGATGCCCGCTCGGCGGCGTCCCTGCTCGAACCCCGCGACATCGCCATTCTGGGCCAGGCCAAGGCGCTGATCGACTGGCACAACCGGCACGGCTTCTGCGCGCAATGCGGCACGCCGACGACAATCGCCGATGGCGGCTACCGGCGCATATGCCCGGTCTGCAAGGCGGAGCATTTCCCGCGCACCGACCCGGCAGTCATCATGCTGGTCGTGGCGGGGGATCTGTGCCTGCTCGGACGCAACAAGCGCTTTGCCGGCGGGCATTATTCGACACTCGCAGGGTTCGTCGAACCGGGCGAGAGCATCGAGGAAGCGGTCCGCCGCGAGGTCCTGGAAGAGGTGGGCGTGCGGGTGGGAGAGGTCAGCTATTTCGCGAGCCAGCCTTGGCCGTTCCCCTCCAACCTGATGATCGGATGCTTCGCGCAAGCCGAAAATGCGGACATCCATGTGGACGGGGAGGAGATTCTCGCCGCGCGCTGGTTCGACCGGGCGACGATCAGGCGCCTCATCAGCGGGGAAAGCAGCGAGATCGGGATTCCGCGGCGGGACGCGATTGCGTTCCATCTGATCCGCGCCTGGGCCGAAGGCGGGACATGACGCTCGCCGGCCGCATCGAGGCGATTGAAGCCGACATCACCACGCTTGGGCTCGATGCCATCGTCAATGCCGCCAATTCCGCGCTGATGCCGGGAGCCGGCGTCGATGGCGCCATCCGGCGCAAGGCGGGCCGCGAAATCGACGAAGCGCTCTACGCAATCGGCCATTGCAATGCGGGCGAGGCCGTCATCACGCGGGGCTACCGCTTGGCGGCGTCGCGGGTGATCCACACGGTCGCGCCCGTCTGGGAGGGACGCGAGGATCAGAAGCCCGTGCTCGCAAGCTGTTACGAGAGCGCGCTTCGGCTCGCCGACACGCATCAGATTCGCACCATCGCTTTTCCGGCCATCGGCACGGGCATTTACGGATGGCCTTCGGAGATCGCGGCGAGGCTCGCCTTCAACGCGGTCGTCACGCATCTGAATGCGTGCGCGATTCAGACCCGTGTCGTCTTCTGCTGCTTTTCGTCCGCCGACCGCCAGCGCTACGCGGCTTTGATCGCAACACGCCCACCCGCCCCTTGAGGGAGGGTCGAAGCGGCGTAGCGCGTCAGCGCGAAGCAGCTTCGGGGAGGGGAGTTTCTTGAAGCATGTCCCCTCCCCGAAATTCTCTTTCGCTTCGCTCAACGATAATTTCGACCCTCCCTCAAGGGGGCAACGTTACACTTGACATACCTAGCCACCTGATTTAGTGTTTCAGCCATAGGAGATTTCCCCATGGCTAAGTCCGTTCTTTCCGAAAAGCATTTCCAAGACGAAGAAGCCGCCTTCGCTTACGTCGAAGCGCGGCTTTGGCCGAACGGCCCGATATGCCCCTTCTGTGGAGCGACCGAGGAACACGTTGGCAGGCTTCAGGGGAAGACCACCCGCCCAGGCCTTCGCAAGTGCTATGCCTGCAAGAAGCCCTTTACCGTGCGCATGGGCAGCATTTTCGAGTCCAGCCATTTGGCCCTGCATCTCTGGCTGCAAGTCATCCATCTGATGTGCGCCAGCAAGAAGGGCATTTCGACCCGTCAAATCCAGCGGATGCTTCAATGCAGCATGAAGACCGCTTGGTTCCTTACCCATCGCATCCGCGAAGCGATGGCGGACGGCGCGCTTAGCCCGTTGGGCGGCGAAGGTAAATATCTTGAAGCCGACACCACCTACATCGGCGGCAAAGAGCGCAATAAGCATGTTAGCAAGCGCGACCCAAAGAAGATCGGAGGCGCGGGCAAGCTTATCGTTCATTCGCTTGTGGAACGTAACGGTCGCGTCCGATCGCATCACATTCCGAACGTGAGCGGATACACTCTGCGCCCGATCCTCAAGGCTCATGCCGACTTCAAGTCCGCGCTCATGACGGACACGGCTGGCGGATACCTTCACATTGGACGCGAGTTCGCGCGGCATGAAATGGTCGATCATGGCGCGGATGAATATGTGCGCGGCGATGCCCACAGCAACACCGTCGAAGGGTATTTTTCGATCCTCAAGCGCGGAATTTTCGGCGTGTTCCATCATGTGAGCGAGGCCCACCTGCACCGCTACCTTGCCGAGTTCGACTTCCGGTATTCCAACCGTGAGAAGCTTGGGACCAACGACATAAGCCGCTTCAACATCGCGTTGCAGGGCTTCAAGGGGAAGCGCCTCACCTATGAAACAGTTAGTCGCTAAGCCGAAGAAGCGGCCCAGGTTCCAAACCATCGAAGAATTGGCGGCATATTGGCTTGAAAAGTTTGGATAGGGACGACGCATTATGGCGCTTTCTCAGGATCAGATTGAGCTTGAGGCTCGGCTGCAAGCCATTGAATATCTGGTTTGCACACTTCTAGCAGATCGGGTGAGGCATTCTGATGCGCTCGACCAGATGATTGAAAAACATAAGGCCGAACTTCAGAGCATGGTGATTCCAGGTTTAGATGCCGCTCTATCCGATGCAGCCTCCGCAGAATATGGGCAAGAAGTGCTTCGCCTGTTGTCGGCTGCGAAAAAATTTCTTCCAGAAAGTCAAAAATCATAGGGTGCCTCCATGCCGCGCAAGCCATCGCCAAGGCCCAAAAAGACCTCCGACCCGGAGGAATACCAACGCTTTCTCGAAACAGCTAAAGCCGTTGAGGCAAGCGATGACCCGAAGGATTTTGAACGAGCGCTCAAATCAATCGCTCCCAGAAAGAAAGCTTAGAGCGTCATGGTGTCCGCCGGTGAATGAGCCTTCGTTCCAGAAAAGAACGTCGAGCGCGGACCGATAAATTCGGTGTCTCGTGTCTTTTCCGTACAGATCACCCATCATTGATTTGTTGGTGGAGTACACCGCCATGTCGGCTGCCTGGAGGGGCGCGCATGTTTGCATTGGTGCGAAACGAAGAGATTTAAGCGGACTTTTCGCCTTGCCGGCCATATATGCATTGTAGATGATTTGCGCCCTCTTCTTGTATTCTTGCTGCTCTGCAAAAATTAAATCCACCATTTCCCCAGGGGCGAATTCCGATACCCACTTCTCCGCCTGACGAATGCAGTCCTCAAAACAGAAGTGATACGGCCTCTGGTACCGGTTCTTAATAGTTTGATCGGCGAGCGGTCCTCGCCAGTCCTCCACATCGACGCTTGACCAGAAGCCGGTCAGCCCAGATTTCACGATAACATTTGCCATTGTCGTAGCAGCGCGACGGCGGACCTCTGGCTCCAACAGCCACTTGGAAAACCGCTCGGTGCCATTCTCGCACTCCACCATATGGAACCAGTCCAGTCCCAGTTCCTTGAGATCATTCTTCAGCGCACTACGCCACAGAGCATCGAAATCCAGCCACGTCATATCTGTGGCGATGAAGCCACTCACAACGGTTAGGGGTTCTTTTCCGCTGGTACCGCTTTCGTCGAAATATGCCTCAAGCACAGCGACGGCCCTCGGATGGTTGCGGAGGGAGCGAGCGAGCCCCAACCACTCCGCAAATGGAATGATGGCGCTCATTGCGCGCCATCATTCCATACACTACCCCTTGTGTCCGGGTATGGGAAGTGTAACGTTACCCTCAAGGGGAGGGTGGTGACATGAATCAATTCTTCAGCGTCTTGCGGAAGGGGTGCGCGGCATAGGCGCCCAGAATGCGCAGCGACGAGGTGAAGAAACGAAGCTCTTCGAGGGCGAGCTGGACATTGCGTTCTTCGGGATGGCCCTCGATGTCGGCGTAGAACTGGGTCGCGCTGAACGAGCCTTCAAGCTGATAGGATTCGAGCTTGGTCACGTTCACGCCATTGGTGGCAAAACCGCCAAGCGCCTTGTAGAGCGACGCCGGAACGTTCCGTACACGGAAAATGAAGCTGGTGACCACGAGGCCCTTGCCAGGCTCCGCATCTTCCGGCTCGGACGACATGATGAGGAAGCGCGTGACATTGTGGCTCGCATCCTCGATGTCGGCTTTGAGAACCGTCAGATGATGGATTTCGGCCGCCAATTTCGAGGCGACCGCGGCAAGCGACTTGTCCTTGGTCTCCGCCACATGACGCGCCGCACCCGCGGTGTCGGCCCAGAGCTGCCTTTTCAGGCCCAATTCGCGCACGACGTTGCGGCATTGGCCAAGTGCAGGCTCCTGGCTGACCACCGTAGCGATGGTCGAAAGCGTCGCGCCCGGAACCGCCATCAACTGAAGCCGCACGCGGTGGAAATGCTCGCCCAGAATATAGACCGGCGAATCGGGAAGAAGATGATGAATGTCGGCGATCCGCCCATGCAGCGAATTCTCGATCGGGATGAGTCCCAAATCGACGCTGCCCTCGCGGATGGCGGCGAACGCGTCCTCGAAGGTCGCCGCCGCCACCGCCTCGCAATGGGGCAGCGCCTCGCGCGCCGCGGCATGGGAAAAGGAGCCCGGCTCGCCCTGGAAGACGACGCGGCGGGCCTTTGCGATCAAGGAAATCTCGCTCATGTAAATCCGATCATGAAATGATTTTTCGCGCGCGCTCCAAATCTTCCGGAGTGTCGACGGAGAGCGGTACCGCGTCAATCCGCGCCACATCGATGCGCATGCCGGCTTCCAGCGCGCGCAATTGCTCCAGTCTTTCGCGCCGCTCCAGCGGCGATGGCGGCAACGCGACGAAGCGCGCGAGCGCGTGCCGCGTAAAGGCGTAGATGCCGACATGGTGGAACAGCGGCCCCTCGCCCCAAGGCGCGCGCACACGCGTGAAATAAAGCGCGCGTCCCCGTTCGCCGCCTTCCTCCCACGCCACCACGGCCTTCACCACATGGGGATTGTCGTTATCGGCCGTCTCGACGATTGCCGCCGCAAGCGTAGCGATGTCGGCGCCGCTGTCCTTGAGCGTGGCAGCGACCATGCGCACAGTTTCGGGATCGAGCGCGGGCAGATCGCCTTGCAGGTTGATCACCGCATCGTAGCGCCGCTCAGGATCGATCTGAGCGAGCGCCTCGTGCACGCGATCCGACCCCGAGGGCAGATCGGGATCGGTCAGCACCGCCGTGCCGCCGGCCCGTTCCACTGCCGAGACGATGGTTTCGTCGGCCGCCGCCACCACCACTGGGCCAATGCCGGCTTTTTCCGCCTGCCGCCAGACGCGCTCGATCATCGATTGCCCGCCAATATCGGCGAGCGGCTTGCCCGGCAAACGCGTGGACGCCATGCGGGCGGGAATGAGAACGATGGGATTCATCTTGGGTTTCCTGCTTTATGCGACGCTTCGCCGCAATGACGCTTCGAGGACGATGGGTAATGTCCGGCCACGCGCCGTGGACGTTTTCTAAACCGGTGCATTGTAGAAACGGCCTATCACCGGCCTTTCTCGGAGCCAAGCGGATGGACTACAGGATTTTGGGCAGCGTGCTCGGCGCGGTGTTGTTCGTGGTGGCCGTGCATATCGCCAGCCAGTTCATCTATAACGCGCCCCCGCCGGCCAAGACCGCCTATGTGGTTCCAGGCGTTGCCAAGGCCGAATCGGCCCCGGCTCCCGCCGCCGCGGCAGCGGCCGAACCCGCCCCCGATTTCGCCACCGCCATTCCCATGGCAGATGCCATGGCCGGGGCGGGAATCGCCGACCGCTGCGCGGCCTGCCACGACTGGTCCAAGGGCGGACCCAACAAGATCGGGCCCAATCTCTACGGCGTGGTGGACCGCCCCAAAGCGAGCCATCCGGGCTTCGATTATTCCGCCGCGATGAAGGGCAAGGGCGGAAACTGGAGCTATGCCGACCTGTTCAATTTCCTGCGCCAGCCGGCGGCTTTCGTTCCGGGAACCAAGATGGGTTTCGCCGGGCTCCCGCGCGGCCAGGACCGGCTGAACGTGATCGCCTTCCTGCGCATGCAGGCCGACACGCCCGCCCCGCTGCAATAGCGCCCACGTCTCGCGCTTCACCGGCTGAACGCCGGGGTACGCTGGCCGGGATGACAGGTTTCACAGGCGCTTGATCGTCCGGATCGGCAGGGTCTCGTTCGCAAGCGTGCGCTCGCGGACATCGGCCAGCGGCTCGACCGTCACCTGCATGAAATGGCCGTTGGCATGGATGAGGCGTTCCCCGTCCAGCATCGCCCCGACATGGCCCTTCCAGAAGACCAGGTCGCCCCGCCGGAGCGGGGCGTCGGCCGGGATCGCCGTCCCGAGCGCGTTCTCGATCATGTCGGTGTCGCGCGGAGCCTTGATGCCGCCCGCCTCCAGCGCCGTCTGCACCAGACCCGAGCAATCGATCCCGGCCGCCGTCTTGCCGCCCCAGAGATAGGGCACGCCGACGAACGCCTTCGCCATGCTCACCCAGTCGGGCGCGGGCCCATCGAGCGGCGCCAGATGGCCGGCGAAGACGTAAGCGCCGTTGACCAGCCGCAGGAACCGCCCCTCGTCGGCGGCGACCGCGACTTTCGCATTCATCGGCAGCAGGTCGCGCGCGCCCTTTTTCACGTCGGGGGCGGCGAGCGACGGGGTGGCGAGCGAAACCACGCGATGGGTCGGGGCTGCTTCCGGGCCAAAGCAATCGGCCCGCGCATAGCCAACATAATCGTCGAGCGCCGACTGGCCCCACACCCAGCCGTATTTCTCGTCGTAGACGGTGAAGCGTTCGCCGAAGAGAAGCTGCGAGCGGAGCGCCGATGTATCGGTGGGCGCGCCGTGCAGGCCGATCACCCCGCGCGCCACCTGAACGGTCCGCCCTTCGACATAGGCCTTCGAATTGACCTTGCCTTTGAGGTGGGCGGCCGCGATGTCGAGCCGGGCGGGCGTGACGCGCTTGTCGATGTCCACCGGGCTACCTCGAATAGCGCGCGGCCGTGACCGCGAACATGGCGCGGATGGCGTTGGCTTCCGCGCCTTTGCGGCGGCCGGGCTTGGGGCGGTCGATCCAGGCGGGGATGTCGAAATGGGCCCAGGTTTGGGTCTTTTCCACGAAGCGCCCGAGGAAGAGAGCGGCCGTGATCGCCCCGGCCAGCGGATAATCCGGCGCGTTGTTGATGTCGGCGATATGGCTGTCCACGGTAGGTTCATAGGACCGCCACAAAGGCAGCCGCCACACGGGATCGTGCTCCTCGGTGCCGTGGCGGGAAAGGTCGGCCGCCAGCGCTTCGTCATCGGTGAAGAAGGGCGGCAGCTCCATCCCGGTCGCCGAACGCGCAGCCCCCGTCAAGGTCGCGAGACAGAACATCAGATCGGGCTTTTCCGTATCCGCGTCCGCGAGCGCATCGGCGAGCACAAGACGGCCTTCGGCGTCGGTGTTGCCGATTTCCACGAAGAGGCCCTTGCGGCTCGGGATCACATCGCCCGGGCGATAGGCCGAACCCGAGACGCTGTTCTCGACCGCGGGCACCATCACGCGCAGGCGAACGGGCAGCTTCGCGTCCATGATCATCTGTGCCAGGCCGAGCACGCAGGCCGCTCCGCCCATGTCCTTTTTCATGGTGGCCATGCCCGACGCGTTCTTCAGATCGAGCCCGCCGGTATCGAAGCACACACCCTTGCCGACCAAAGTCACCTTGGGATGGGAATTGTCTCCCCACACGATGTCGATCAGCCGGGGCTTGCGGTCGCTGGCCCGGCCCACCGTGTGGATCATCGGATAATTGGCGGCGAGCAGCGCATCGCCTGTCGTGACCTTGATACGCGCGCCGAAGCGGTCGGCGAGCGTGCGGGCCGCCTGTTCCAGCTCGTCGGGCCCCATGTCGTTGGAGGGCGTGTTGATGAGATCACGCGCCAGGAACACCCCTTCGGCGATGCGCGAGGCGGCTTCGCCGTCCACGCCCTCGGGGAGCACCAGGCGAGGGTGCTCCTTCCCCGCCTTCTTCCGGCGATAGCGGTCGAATTTGTAGCCGCCGATCGCCCAGGCATAGGCCGCGCGCGCCCCGGCATAGGAAGACGGCACCTGACCCAGCCGATACAGCCCCGGCGGCAGGCGCTCGGAAAAGAGGGCCAGCGCATGGGGGTCGCGGCCCGCGCCCAAGCCCAGCACCGCCGAGCCGAGCGCGCCGTCCGGCCCCGGAACCAGGGCCAGTTCGCCGTCCTTCGCGCCGAAGCCGGTTGCCCGCAGCCAGCGGGCCTCGGTGGCCGTGCGTTCGGAGAGGAAGCGTTCCAGTTCCTTCGGCAGCACCGCATGGAGCGTGATCGGCTTGGCGGCCACCGCTTCGGCTGTGGTTGCGAAAACGCTAAGCATGGAACCTCATGGCGGTTTTGGAGCCGCCCTTATAGGAATGCTAAGAGGGCTCCGCAATCAGCCCCTCGTCCTTCGGCAAGTTCAGGATGAGGACCGCACCCATCACCTCACCCTGGGCCCATCGAAGGGTGTGAAGGAAGCCTGACCATGAGCGCGCGCTATAGGCTCACCATCGGCAGCAAGAACACCTCGTCCTGGAGCTTGCGGCCCTGGCTCGCGATGAAAATGGCGAAGCTACCGTTCGAGGAGGTGCTGATCCGGCTGCGCCGCCCGGAAACCAAGGGCCAGATCCTGCCGAACTCGCCATCGGGCAAGGTGCCGGCGCTGAGAATCGAGGAAGATGGGCAGGCGCAAACGGTCTGGGACAGCCTGGCCATCTGCGAGACGCTGGCCGAGCGCCATCCCGATGCGCTCCTGTGGCCGCGCGATGCGTCCGCCCGCGCCGAAGCGCGCAGCGTCTGCGCGGAAATGCACGCGGGCTTTCCCGATGTCCGCAATGTGCTGTCGATGGAGATCGCCGCGCGCCATCCCACTCCCGCATTGGACGATGCGGTGCAGGCCCAGATCGCGCGAATCGTCGCGATCTGGGAATCGGCGCTTGCCCGCCATGGCGCCGACGGCGGGTTCCTGTTCGGGAATTTCTCCAACGCGGATGCGTTCTACGCGCCCGTGGTGACGCGCTTCGAGACCTACGGCATCCATTTGCCGCCTGTGGCGCAGGCCTATGCCCAGCGCATCCTCGCACTTTCCCCCATGCGCGAATGGGAAAAGGCGGCCAAAGCCGAAGCAGCCGAGACGGCTTAGAAGCCGCGCCCCCAATTGCCGAAAGCGCGGGAACGGAGCATTCTAAACGGCAGAAAAGCCATGCTCGGGAGGGAGCCATGACTCGCCACGGTTTTGCGCGTTCGATCTTTGCTGCGTCGATGATTCTCGCAGGCGCCCAGGGCGCGTGGAGCGTCCCGGCTCACGCCGCCAAGATGCCGATGTTCGAGGTCGACAAGGATTGGCCCAAGAAACCGGCCGGCATGAAATTCGGCGACATCTCCAGCATCGCCGTGGACGCCAAGGACGAAGCCTGGGTGCTGTCGCGCCCGCGCACGCTCAAAGGCGACGACAAGGCGCACGCCGCACCGCCGATCACCATCTTCGCGCCCGACGGCAGCTATGTCCGCGGCTGGGGCGGTGACGGCAACGGCTATCAATGGCCCGAACGCGAGCACGGCATTCTGATCGATTCCAAAGGCTTCGTGTGGCTCGGCGGCAATTCCTGTCCCACCAACGGGCTTCCCGGCTTGCGGCCCGTGGCGGACGATCAACTCCTGAAATTCACGCAGGACGGCAGGTTCGTCATGCAGATCGGCAAGAGCAATCAAAGCAAGGGCAATGCCGACACCGCCAATTTCCACCGCCCCGCCGATGCGCAATTCGTGGCTCAGACCAATGAACTGTTCGTGGCGGACGGTTATGGCAATCACCGCGTGATAGTGGTGGATGCCGACACCGGCAAGTTCAAGCGGATGTGGGGCGCCTTCGGCAACAAGCCGGAAGATTCCGATTCCTGCGAAGTCGTGCGCCACGAGGATTTCACCGAACCGGGCCGCCCGCAATTCTCGATTGTGCACGCGATCCGCGTCGCCAAGGACGGCATGGTCTATGTCGCCGACCGCGAAAACCGCCGTGTGCAGATGTTCGATTCCAGCGGCAAGTTCATCAAGCAGCTGACCAAGGGCGACCAGACCTTCGCGCTCGATCTCGCCTTCTCGCCGGACCAGCAATTCCTCTATGTCGGCTATGGCAAGGGGATCGCAGTGGTCGATCCCAAGACGCTAACCTATGTGGGCCAGATTCAACCGCAGGGGATTCTCGGCGCCGGCCATCACATCCAGACGGATTCGAAGGGCAACATCTACATCGCCCAGACCACGGCGGGCATGCAGCGGCTGCTCTACAAGGGGATGAGTCAGTAAACTCCCTTTGTCATCCCCGGCGAGCATCGCGACAGCGATGCGAGGGAAGGGGACCCATTTCGTCCGGAACTATTCCGTTCGGCGACAATTGGTTTCCCTTCCCCTCGCGGCTACGCCGCTCGGCCGGGAATGACAAAATTTGATGAGGCGTGACCGGGGAAATTTCCTCGATCAACAACCGCTCCAATTCGCGAAGTTTCATGACTAATCCACATCCACAAACAGTTCCTCCGGCGTGACGCGGCGCGGGGCCAAGCCTTGTTCGTGCACCCAGCGGCAGAGCGCCTCCAGCGCCGGGCGGTTTTCTTCCACGCCATAGGTCCAGACATCGCGTCCGAACAGGGCGCGCGCCTCCTCTAAATGATGGACGAGGAATGGCAGCGACACCATCAGAGCGTCCGTGTCGTGCAGCGGTTCGATTGCCGCATCGCGCGCTGCGCAGAAGGCGCGATAGAGGCTTCGCGCGATCCAAGGATTGTCCCGATAGAGGTCCCTTTTGATCGCGACGACGTGCATGATCGGGAAGATGCGCGTGCGACGGTAATACTCTTCCTCGACGCTGCGGTAATCCGGAAACAGGCGCGCGATTTTTGGTGAGCCCTGCAGGAACAGCTTCGGAATATAGATCGAGAACAGCGCGTCCAATTCGTCCGCCGCCAGCATCGCTTCCAGCGTCCGCCCGGCCCCGAGAAAGGTCAGATCGACGCCTGCCGGCAGATTCAACGGGATCAGCGGCTTCTCCGTCGGCGCGTTCAGCCCGCCGACGAACCAGCGCAGGTCGGACGGCTGCACGCCATATTCGTCGGCGAGCATGCCCTTGATGGTGACGATGGCGGTCGCGCCATATTGCGTGGTGCCGACGCGCTTGCCTTTCAAATCTTCCGGACGCGCGATGCCAGCGCCGGTGCGGACGTAGATCGCATCGTGGCGGAAGATTTTCGACAGCGTCACGGGAACGGCGACGAACGGACTTTCGCCCCTCGCGACGAGGGACGCATAGGAGCCGAGCGACAGCTCGGAAACGTCGAACTCCTGGCGGTCCAGCATCCGCGGAAACAGCTCGCGCGGCTTCAAAAGGGTGATGTCGAAATCGATCCCTTCCGGCCTCACCCACCCCTCAATCAGGGCCCGGACCCGGTCATAATCGTTGCACGCCAGCTTGAGCTTCAAATCGGGCATCCCAGGGGGCCATTGAAATTCCTGCCGGTTTACCAATCTCTTGGGGGTGCGATAACCGGTCAGTTTGACAGCGGCACCGCCAAGAATTACATAAAAAACACTGGAATTTGGGATTAAGCTCTAACCCGCATCAGAGGATGGATCACATGGCAGACGCAATGCCGCTGGTGAAGATCGCACCGAACAACCCCGTTTTCGATCTGCCCGTTCTGGTTGGCATCGAGGAAGGCCTGTTCAAGAAGCATGGCCTCAATGTTCAGATGTCCGCCCCCTATGAAGCCCGCGAAAAGGACACCGCCGACCGCCCGATCATGGCGCGGCTGAAGGAGAACCTGTTCGATTGCGGCTCCGCCGACAGCTACAATGTCTGCGAGTGGGCCAGCATCGACCGGTTGGAGCGGGGAAACCGCGGTGGCAATATCGCGGGTCTTCGCTCGGCGGTTGCGGCGCAGGCCATCGTCACCTTCGAGGAAGCCCTGCAGGTGCCCCGCGACATGGCCGATGTGCCGGTGGTCGTGCAGGAGCTGACGGGCTCGCACTACACCACGATCCAGATGCTGGAGAGCGCGGTCGGCGCCGAGCATGTCAAGATCGTCAATGGCGGCTTGCCCTATACCCGCTGGGAGGGCCTGAAGAACGGCACCTATCGCGCGGTCACGGTGATGGAGCCGTTCATCAGTCTGGCGCTCAAGGAAGGCGCGCACATTGTTGCGGCGGCCTTTTATCGCGGCGGCGAAGTGGTGGCGCCGAACCTGACGCCCGAACAGCGCAAGGCCTATTACGACGCCGAGAACGAAGCGGTCGATCTGATCAACCAGGACTTCTACAAATACGCCCATCATGTCGCGGCATCCGCCAAGGGCGCGCTGAAGGCGAACGAGCTGTTGAAGGCGTTCGTGCGCTACAAGCACGTCGATTACTATGCCGCCGAACTGTTCGGCCGCGCCTATGATTGGATGAAGGCGCGCGGATTGACCGAAGGCCAGAGCGAGCACGAGAAGATCGTCGTCAGCTGAAGCGGCGACAATCCGGCCAAGACCTGTAAAGTGGCAGACGGGGTTTCCGTCTGCCATTTTGCTATTGGGCGACACGATTGAACCGGGTTTCCGCCGCCTATCGCGTGAACATCCTGCTGCTGCTCGCTGGCTCGCAGGCCATCGCCTATATCGACCGGGTCAATTTCGCGGTTGTGGGGCCGCAGCTCATCAAAGAATACCACTACACGCCGGCGCAAGTTGGCGTGCTGCTCTCCATCTTCAATTGGGCGTTCACGTTCTCGCTGCTGGCGGCAGGGCCGCTGACCGATATCATCCGCCCGCGGCGCTCCTACCCGCTCGGCGTGGGCATGTGGTCGTTTGCGACCGCGCTGTGCAGCCTGACCAAGATGTTTGCGCCTCTGGCTGCGTTTCTCGCGCTGCTGGGGGCGGGCGAGTCGTTGATGATCCCTTCAGGCTCGCGCGTGATCCGCGAGACCTTCGACAAGAAACATCGCGCTTTCGCAGTGGGCACGTTCTTCGCCGGCAACAAGGTCGGCCTCACGCTCGGCATTCCGCTCGCCTCCGTGCTGCTGGTCCATTACGGCTGGGAGTGGGTGTTCTACGTCACGGGGGCGCTGGGGCTCATTTGGGTCTTGTGGTGGATCGCGGTCTATCGCGGCGGCCCGCCCGATTCCGCCCCGCCCGGCGAAACGCAAGCGCAGATCACATGGGCGGAGTTGCTGAAATACAAAACCACCTGGGGCGTGATGCTCGGACAGGCGGGCTATCTGTATATCTATTACGTGTTCGCGACGTGGCTTCCCGGCTATCTCGTATTGCAGCGGGGCATGTCGACCCTGAACACCGGTTTCGTCGGGATGCTGCCTTTTCTCATCGGCACTTTGTGCGTTCTGCTGGGCGGCTGGATCGGCGACCGGCTGATTGCACGGGGGTTGCGTGTCACACTGGTGCGCAAGGGCTTCGCGGTCGGCGGTTTGTTCGGCGCGACATTGTTCACCATCCTTGGCGCCTATGCGTCCGATAATGTCATCGCCATCGGGTTCCTGACCCTGTCGGTGGCAAGCTTCAGCTTCTCGACGGCCGCGGTGAATTCGATGCCCATCGACGTGGCGCCGCCGCACATCGTGTCCTCGCTGGTGTCGCTGCAGAATTTCGGCGGCAATGTCGGCGGCTCGTTCGCACCGCTGGTGACGGGGCTGTTGATTTCCGCAGCGGGAGATTTCACCCTGCCGCTCACAGTTGCGGCAGGCGTGGCGCTCGTTTTCGGCTGCGGCTCTTACGGTTTCATCGTCGGCAACCTCGACCAAGAGCTTGGAAAGCGATGATTGCGGTCATCTTCGAAGTCAGGACCAAGCCTGGGTTGAAACAGGACTATCTCGACATTGCAGCGCGGCTGAAGCCCGAACTCGAGAAGATGGACGGCTTCCTTTCCATCGAGCGCTTTCAGAGCCTGTCGGACGCGGAGAAGCTGCTGTCGCTTTCGTTCTGGCGCGATGAGGAATCCGTGCGGCGCTGGCGCATGCACGCCGAGCATCGCGAGGCGCAAGCGCGCGGACGCTCCTCCATCTTCGCCGATTACCGCTTACGCGTCGTGTCGGTGCTGCGCGATTACGGCATGAACGACCGCGCGCAAGCGCCGGGCGACTGACGGCGTTTCAGTCTTCAACTAATGTGGATGGGTGGTGAGAGGGGCGGAATCGGCCGCCCCTGCCACACGGAGGGAAGCTGAGATGATGATCTTCTCCCTCCGGATCAGCATCGGAAAAAGAAGGTTGACCCTTCTGATCCGGTTCTGAGCCCGGCCCCGCCCTGGAGTTCGCCCTCTGGGGCGGGTGCCCTTCGTATATAGGCTATCACTCATGAGCGATCAATTGACGCCCAACAGCAAACCGGTCGTTGGCATCATCGCACAGGGCCAGATGGGAAGCGCGGTAGCAAAGCGCCTGACCGATAACGGCCTTACCGTGCTCACCAATCTGGAGGGCCGCAGTGCGGAAAGTTCCGCGCGCGCCAAAGCCGCACGGATGCAGCCGGTGGCGCTGTCCCAATTCGCCGCGGCGGACATCATCCTTTCCGTCGTACCGCCCGGCGAAGCGGAAACCCTGGCGCTGCGTCTCGCGCCCATGCTCGAAGCCGGGCGAAAGAAGCCGATCTATGTCGATTGCAACGCGGTCAATCCGCAAACCGTGGAGCGCATCGCCGCGATCATACAAACGACAGCCTGTCCGTTTGTGGATGGCGGTATCATCGGCGGTCCGCCGAAGCCGGGCTATGACGGGCCGAGCCTGTATCTTTCGGGGTTGCAGGCAAACGCGGTCGCCGCACTCGATGCCTTCGGGCTTAACTGCAAAGTGCTCGATGGCCCCGTGGGCGCCGCCTCGGCGCTGAAGATGTCCTATGCCGGGATCACGAAGGGACTGACCGCACTTGCGAGCGTCATGATCCTTGCCGCCACGCGCGCGGGCGAGGCCACATCGCTCCACGCGGAACTTGCCGAAAGCCAGCCGCATCTGCTCGCCTGGTTCGAGAGGCAGGTCCCCTCCATGTTCTCCAAGGCCCATCGCTGGGTTGCCGAAATGGAAGAGATCGCCGGTTTCGTGACCGCCGATCCCGCGGGGCATGAGCTTTTTCAGTCCGCTGCCGAATTCTATCGCCGCATCGCCGCCGATGTTGCAGATGCGAATGCGGAAACCGCGACTCTGGCTCGGTTTTTCGATGCCAAAGGCTAGCCCGCACCGCTGGAACTGACGGGCGCTCTTGTATAGATTCCGCCCCACCGGAAGCCAATCGGGGGCTGAAGGCCAGCATTCAAAGATGAAAGCAACCATGACGAAACGGCATGGACGGACGGCGGCGCTGATGCTTGCCGTAATTCTGATCGGGGCGCCTGCGATTGCGGCGCAGAACGGCGATACCTACAAGACGCGGCTGTCGGTCGTGCCTATCGATGTGGCCATGCAGGCCAATGTCGCGGGGCAAGGTTCGGTGACCGCGACGCTCGCCGGCAACAAGCTCACCGTCAGCGGCACTGCCGAAGGCTTGCGGTCGCCCGCAACGGTCGCTCACATCCATCGCGGCGTACCGGGAATTCCCGGGCCCGCCATCCTCGACCTCAACATCACCAAAACGACGAGCCCCACGATCAGCGGCACGGTCGATCTATCGCCGCAGATGGTCGAAGACCTGAAGAACGGCCAATTATACGTTCAGCTGAATTCCGAGCGCGCCCCCGACGGGAATCTCCGGGGCTGGCTCATGCACGCCAATTGAGGGAGCACATGATGCGCGGATTGAAAGCGGTACTCTTGGTGTCGGCCACGGCTGCGGCCGCGTTCGGAATCGCCATCGCCACGGCGCAGCCCCAACCGGCGGGCAACGGCGTCTATACCGCCGAGCAGGCGACCATCGGGGCCACCACGTTCCAGACGGTCTGCGCGAAATGCCACCAGCCCGATCTGCAGGGCAGCTTCGAAGCCCCGCAACTGGCCGGCGCAAACTTCATGAGCGCCTGGCGCGGCCGGAGCACGAGCGAACTCTACAACAAGATCGCAACCTCGATGCCCGCCGACAATCCGCGCTCGCTCTCCGAGCAGGCGGTGGAATCGCTCGTCGCCTTCATTCTCCGCCAGAACGGCGCGGCGGCGGGGCCGCGCCCGCTCACGGTTGCGACGTCGGTTCCGATCGGGCAGGTCGCGACCGGCACCGCCCCTCCGGCAACCGCCGGGACACAGGTGGCCGCGGCCGCGCCTGCCGGCCCGCCGCGCATCCCCGCGCGACTGACGCTGGAAGGCAACATCCAGAATTTCGTGCCCGTTACCGACGAGATGCTGAAGAACCCGAGCCCGAACGACTGGCTGATGGTGCGGGGCAATTACAAAGGCTGGAGCCATAGCGCGCTCAACCAGATCAACAAGCAGAATGTGGGTCAGCTTCAGCTCGCCTGGGTGTGGGCGATGAACGACCTGGTCGGCGCCAATGAACCGACGCCCCTGGTCCACAACGGGATCATGTATCTCATCAATGTCGACAACATCGTTCAGGCGCTCGACGCAAAGACCGGCGAGCTCCTGTGGGAGAACCGCATCCGCCCGTCCGGCGGCAGGGCCGGCGGCACCGGCGCGATGCGCAACATCGCGATCTACCAGGACAAGATCTATGTCGCGTCCAACGACGCGCACCTGATGGCGCTGGACGCGAAAACCGGCCGCACGGTGTGGGACACGCCGCTCGCCAACAACGCGAAGGGCTTCGGCAATTCTTCCGGCCCGCTCATCATCAACGGCAAGCTCGTCCAGGGCTTGGGAGGATGCGAGCGCTACAAAGCAGCCGAGGCCGATCAGGGCTGCTACATCAGCGGCCTCGACACACAGACCGGCAAGATCCTTTGGCGCTTCAACACCGAGGCCCGCGAGGGAACGCCCGGCGGCGACACCTGGGGCAAGCTCCCCAACATGCTCAGGGCCGGCGGCGACACCTGGATCACGGGCACCTACGATCCCGATCTCAATCTGACCTATTGGGGCGTCGCCAATGCGAAGCCCTGGATGCAGGCGAGCCGCGGCACGACCGGCGGGGACGCCGCCCTTTATTCCACCTCGACCCTGGCGCTTCGGCCCGAAACCGGGCAACTCGCCTGGTACCACCAATTCATTCCCGGTGAATCGCTCGATCTGGATGAGGTCTATGAGCGCGTGCTGGTCGATGTGGACGGCCGCAAGGTCTCGTTCAACATCGGCAAGCCCGGCATCTTGTGGAAACTCGATCGTCAGAATGGCCAGTTCATCGACGCCAAGGAGACCGTCTATCAGAACGTCTTTGTCTGGAAGGACAAGAGCAAGGGCGAGATCGCCTATCGGCCGGACATCCTGGAACAGAAGACCGGCTATTGGGTTCCCGCCTGCCCCGGCACCGCGGGCGGCAAGGACTGGCAGGCGATGAGTTATGACCCGCAAACCCAGACGCTGGTCATTCCGCTGACCCAGGCCTGCATGGAAATGAACGGGCGGGTGGTGAACAAAGGCGATGGCGGCGGCGGCACGGAAGCCGACCGCCGCTTCTTCGAGATGCCGGGCAGCAACGGCAATGTCGGCCATCTCGCCGCCTTCGACGTGCGCACCATGCAGCAGAAATGGAACTTCGATCAGCGCCCAGAGTGGCTGACCGGCGTGCTGACAACCGATGGCGGCGTGACCTTTGTCGGCGACCTCGACCGCACCTTCCACGCCTTCGATACGGCGACGGGCAAGGAACTGTGGAAGGCGCGGCTTGGGACCTCGGTCCAGGGCTTCCCCATCGCGTTCGCCGTCGGCGGCAAGCAATACATTGCCGTCCCCGTCGGACTCGGCGGCGGGTCCCCGCGTCAGGTGCCGCGCACGATCGAGCCCGACGTGAAGCATCCGGCGAACGGCAACGCGCTCTATGTCTTCGCGCTGCCGGATCGCTGAGGCCGGTGGGCTGTCCGCCAAAGCCGGCCGGTGAAGGCGGGGTGATTTCGGGAGGGGTCGCCATGCGCTATGGAATGACGCGCCGCGAAATCATCGCGGGAGCCGCCGGCGGGATTGCGCTCGCTGCAGCGAACCGCGCCTTTGCCCAGGGGGCCAAGCGCATCGACCGCATGGCGCCCGAACTCGACGCCATCGTCTCGACATCGGAGCCCATCCGCGAACTTGCCACCGGCTTCGGCGGCGATATCGGGCCCACCGAAGGACCGATGTGGTGGGCGGAAGGCCATTATCTCCTCTTCAGCGACATCCAGACCAGCCGCCGGATGAAATACACACCCGGCCAGGGCGTGACGTTGTTCAAGGACAAGACCAACGAGGCCAACGGCCTGACCCGCGATCTGCAGGGGCGCCTGATCGCCTGCGAGCACGCGACAAGGCGCGTCACCCGCACCGATCCCGACGGCAGCATCACGGTGGTCGCCAACAATTTCCAGGGCAAGCGCCTGTTGCGCCCCAACGATGTCGTCGTGAAGTCCGACGGCTCGATCTATTTCACCGATCCGGGCGGGCCGTCGGCGCCGGAGCAGTGGGACGTGACCAAGGCCGGCGTGTACCGGGTGAGCGCCGATCTCGGGTCCATCACGCTTCTGGCCGACGATTTCCTCACACCGAACGGCATCGCCTTTTCGCCGGACGAAAGCGTGCTCTACATCAACGATTCGCGGCGGCGGCATGTGCGCAGCTTCCAGATGCAGGCGAACGGCACGCTCGCCATGCAGACCGACCGCGTTTTCGTGGATTTGAACGGTCCGGAGCCCGGTGTCCCCGACGGGATGAAGGTGGACTCGGCCGGCAACGTCTATACCGGCGGCGCGGGCGGCCTCTTCATCATGGACAAGACAGGCAAGAAGCTCGGCCGCATCGTCCACGGCGCGCCTGCCACCACCAACATGGCGTTCGGCGGGGACGACTGGAAAACGCTCTATTTCACCACGCGCTCCTCGCTCAACATGGTGAACCTGAAAATCGCCGGGACTCCGGTCCCGGTAAAGGCCCGCAAGGCCTAAATTCATCCAAGGAGTAGACGATGCGAATGCACTGGGCGGCCATTCTCGCATTGTCGGCCGTGCTCCATGGCTGCACACAGCCCCAGAAGACCGGCCTTGCGGCGGTCTCCGATGCCATGGGGGCAACCAAGCTGACCTCCATCGAATATTCGGGCAGCGGCTCGAATTTCGGTTTCGGGCAGGCCTATCTGCCCGGCGATCCCTGGCCGCGCTTCCATCAGGTTTCCTACGACGTCGCCATCGATTATCAGGCGCCCGCCATGCGCATCGATGCGGTGCGCGCGCAAGCCGAGACTCCGCCCCATGGGGGCGCCGCCCAGCCGGTGGCGGGCGAACAGCGCACCGTGCAGTTCGTCAGCGGCAAATCTGCCTGGAACCAGAACGGCAACGACACGGCTCCCGCACCCGAAGCGGTGAACGACCGCACGCGCCAATTGTGGGTGAGCCCGCACGGCATCGTCAAAGCCGCGCTTGCCAATGGCGGCACGCTCGACGGCAAGATCATCTCCGTCAAGATCGGAGGCCGGGATGTGAAAGCCACCCTCGATGATCAGAACCTCGTCGAGAAGGTGAGCTTCCTCAACACCAACGAAGTGATCGGCGATTATCCGGTGGAGATCGTCTATTCCGATTATGCCGATTTCGGCGGGGTCAAATTCCCGACCCATATCGTGCAGACGGAGGATGGCCATCCCACACTGGACGTCATCATCCACGATGTGAGACCCAATGGGGCGCCCGCGATGCCGGCGCCCGTCAATGTCGCGAATGCGCCGCCGCCGGGGCCGCCCACGGTGACTATGGACAAGCTCGCCGACGGCGTGTGGTACGTGAATTCCGACGGGGCCCGGAGCTGGGCCGTCGAGTTCAAGGATTACGTCGTCGTCGTCGAAGGGATCGGCCGCGAAGCCCGCTCGCTCGCGGTGAACGAGGCGATCGCCAAGCAGATCCCCAACAAGCCGATCAAATACGTCATCAATACGCACGCCCATTACGACCATGCCGGCGGGCTTCGCACCTATGTCGCGCAAGGGGCAACGGTGGTGACGCACGAAACGAACCGCGCTTTTTTTCTGCAGGCCTGGGCCCGGCCGCGCACCCTTGCGCCCGACCTGCTGTCGAAATCGCCCAAGGAGCCCACCTTCGAGACCGTGACCGAAAAGAAGGTGATGACCGACGGCGCCAAGACCATCGAGATCTATCATCTGATCGGCGGACATAACGGCGCCAATCTGCTTGTGTTCATGCCCAAGGAAGGACTGATCTTCTGGGGCGACGGCTACAATCCGCCGGCCGGCGCCGATCCGCGGGATTTCGGCCGCACGCCCGAATATGGCATCGACCTCTATCGCAACATCACCCAGCTCAATCTCAACGTGAAGACGATTGCGCCCGCGCATGGCTCGGGTGCGAAGCCCTTTGACAACCTCAAAAAGGCGATCGGCATCATCCCCGTCGCCGTGGAGTGAAAGAGATGCGCGAATTCAAGACAGCGTTGAAAACCGGATTGTGCGCGCTGGTGCTGGCGGGCATGCCCTCGCTTGCGGCCGAGGCCCAGACGGCGCCGAAATATCAGGCGGACGTCAATTGGCCCAAGCCGCTCCCGAACAATTGGGTGCTGGGCGGCCTCGGCGGTTTGTGCGTCGATGCCCAGGATCACGTGCTGATCCTGAACCGGCAGGACGTGCTGGAAGGCGACCTGAATGCGGGCACGCTCGCGCCCTCGATCATCGAGTTCGATCCCGAAGGCAATGTGGTCAATTCCTGGGGCGATCCGAAGCTGCTCGATCCGCGCCTGCATTCCTGTCATTTCGACAAGGACGGCAATGTCTGGATCGCGAGCGCGCCCTCCGGAATGATCCAGAAATACACCCATGACGGAAAGAAGCTGCTGCTGCAGATCGGGACGAAGGGGAAGCTCGATTCCTCGGACGGCACACCCAAGGGCAAGCCGCTGAATTCGCCCGCCGCCGTGTTCAACATGCCCTCGAGCATTTCCGTCGATCGCGGCAATGGCGACATCTATGTCTCGGACGGCGAGGGCTCGGGCTCCAATCGCCGCGTCGCGGTGCTGGACAAGGACGGCAAGTTCCTGCGGCAGTGGAAGATGGAAGACATGGAGACGGTGCACTGCCTCGCGCTGGGCCGCGACGGGATGGTGTATGTGTGCAACCGGCAAGGCTCGGAGATGCGCGTCTACGACAAGATGGGCAATTTGAAGCGCAGCATCGCGCTTCCCTGGACGCCGGCGACCCCGCCCAAGGACGGCAAGGTCAAGCAGAGCGGCGGCGCGGTGGTGGCGGTCGATTTTTCGCCCGATCCGCAGCAGCGTTTCATGTTCATCATCAATCAGAACAACGCGACCGTCGACATTGTCGAGCGCGAGAGCGGCAAGAAGGTCGGCAGCTTCGGCCGCGCCGGCAGCTTCCCGGGCGAATTCAACCAGGCCCACGGCATCGCGGTGGATTCGAAAGGCAACGTCTACGTGGACGAGAACCGCGGCAAGCGCGTGCACAAATTCAAGCCGGTGGGATAAAGACGCAGCCTTTTGTTCACCATGGCCGGGTCGAGCCCGGTCATGGTGAGTGGTTTTACGCCTGGCCCTGGCGGACCAGCGCGCCGCGGACGCGCGCGGCCGTCAGCGGCACCTTGCGCAAGCGCACCCCCGTCGCGTCGAACACCGCATTCCCGATGGCCGCCGGTACCGGGGCCGATGCCGCTTCGCCCGCTCCCAAGGGCTTGTCGCGGGTCGAGCCGATCAGCTCCACGTCGATCTGCGGCGCATCGGGGAAGGTGAGGATGGGATAGCTCGCCCAATTCACGCTTGTCACGCCCGATTGGTCGAACACCACTTCTTCATACAGCGTGCGGCTCACGGCCTGCATGATGTTGCCTTCGACCTGGTTCTTCACCGCGTCGGGATTGATCATCAACCCGCATTCCACGGCGGCGACAACGCGCGTCACGCGCACCTTTCCGGTGGCGCGCTCGACCGAAAGGTCCAGCCCCAGCGCCATTCGGTTGTCCATGTGCTTGTACCAGACATAGGTGATGGCCCGCCCCGTGAGCATCGCGCCACCGGCGCGGTTCGGGCCGGAACGCGCCTTCCAGCCCATGCGATCCGCCACGTTCTTCAACAGACGAACGCCGAACGGGTCCTTCAGATGGGCAAGGCGGAATTCCAGCGGATCGCGCGCGGCGGCGGCCGCCAATTCGTCGATGAAGCATTCGACGGCGAAGGTGTTCCCGGGTTTTCCCGGCGCGCGCAAATTGGACGGGCGGAGCGCCGTCGTCTTCGTCCAATGCACCGTCGCCGTCATGTTGGGAAGTTCGTATGACGGATACGCATTGCCCTGCACTTGCGCCACCGACTGGCCGACCGGCTGCGGAATTCCCGCGGCGAGAAAGGCCAGCATCGGACGCGCGCGCAGATTGGGCGTGTTCTCCGGCAGCCAGGCTTCGGTTTCCCACGCCGCGATGTTGCCGTTCGCATCCAGTGCCGCGCGCAAATCGAGCAATTGCGGCGGGCCCTTCGGATCGAATCCGTGTTCGTCCTCGCGCATCCATTGCACGCGCACCGGCTTGCCGAGGCTGCGCGAGATCAGCGCCGCATCGGCCGCCGCATCGTCGCTGCCGTTCGAGCCGTAGGAGCCCGCGCCGTCCATATAGGTGACGCGCACCTGCTCGACCGGCACGCCCAGATCGCGCGCGAGATTGCGCCGCAAGCCGTGCGTGCCTTGCGATGACGACCACACGGTCAGACCGTCCGGCCTGAAATCGGCGACCGCGCAGGACGGACCCATGGAGGCATGCGATTGCGCGGGCCACTCATAACTCGCGGCGAATTTGCGGGCTGCACCGCGCAGCGTTCCCGCCGAGTCGCCCTGCTTGATCAGCTCCTCGTCCTTGGCGATTTCACTGGTGCGGATGGCCGCGTGAACGCGCTCCGAACCCGGCAAGCCGCCGCCGCCGCTCCAGCGCGCGCGCAACGCCTTGGCGGCGCGCACGGCGTTCCATTCGCGCTCCGCAACCACTGCGAGGAAATCCTTGATCCGCACGACGTGCGCACCGGGAATGTTCGCGATGGAGCTTTCGTCCAAATCGGCCAGCGTTGCGCCGACTTGATAGGGCCGCACCACGCGCGCATGCAGCATTCCGGGCAGGCGGAAATCCTGCACATAGGTGTGCTTGCCCGTCATCTTCGCCGGGAGGTCGGGCCGCTGAACGGGCTGGCCGACATATTTGTATTGGCCGGGGTCTTTCAACGGCGCCTTGGGATCGAGCTTCACCTCAAAATGATTCCCGGCAAGAAGCTCTTCATAGGCGATCTTCCGGCCGTCCGGGGATTGCACGACGCCGTTGCTGACCGAGAGGCCGGCGGCCGGTTCGGACCAAACGAAGGCGGCTTTCGCGAGCAGCGCCTGACGCGCGGTGGCCGCGGCCTGGCGAATCTGCATCCCGCCATTGACGATGCCCGTCGAGCCGCCCGTACCGCCCTGATCCGGGCAGAGCGCGGTATCGCCTTCGAACATGGCGATGTCGTTTATATCCAAATCGAGTTCTTCGGCCACGATCTGGCGGTATGCCG
This sequence comes from uncultured Bordetella sp., assembly GCA_964494505.1. Lineage (GTDB taxonomy): Bacteria > Pseudomonadota > Alphaproteobacteria > Micropepsales > Micropepsaceae > CAIYRG01. The sequence goes on along the minus strand of CAZBRO010000019.1, from coordinate 45,222 downwards.
CGCGCGCGCCGGTGCCGATATCGACCTTACCGGCATAGAGCGTCACGGTTTTTCCGGGTCCGATGATGAGATAGGAATCCACCTGATCGGCCGCGAGACTTTTTCCCACACCGGCATTTTGCGCAAGCGCAGGAAACGCGTCGGCCATCGTGAAGGCCACGACCAGCGCGCCAGTCCCTTTCAGGAATTGGCGCCGTGCGATGTCCATCTCACCCATTGGTGCGCCCTCCATTCGCCGAGCGCATCACCGCGCGCAATATCCGCACATGGGTGCCGCAGCGGCAGAGATTGCCCGCAAGCGCCGTGCGCACCTGCGCCTCCGTGGGCTTCGGCGTTTTCTGCAAAAGTGCTGCCGCCGACACGATCATGCCGTTGGTGCAATAGCCGCATTGCGCCGCCTGCTCCGCGACGAAGGCCGCCTGAATCGGGTGCATCTGCTCCGGCGAACCCAAGCCTTCGAGCGTGGTGATGGCGCGCCCTTGCGCCTGCTGAATCGTCATCCGGCACGAACGCACCGCGTTTCCATCCACCATCACCGTGCAGGCGCCGCATTGTCCGAGGCCGCAGCCGAACTTCGGCCCATGCAGCTCCAAATCATCGCGCAGCGCATAGAGCAGCGGCATGTTCATGTCGTCCGCGTCTATGGTTTGTGCGCGCCCGTTCACGCGCAAGGTCACGTTCGCCATGGCGCTTTCGGCCTCCTGGTCCGTTGGCGCGAATCTATGCGGGAGGACGGCCGCCCGCAATCGGCGCGCCTAAGACGCGGACGCGATTGAAGTTTCCGGAGAAGCCGTGACCGGGCGGCCGCTTTGTGCGAAAGTGAAAGAAACGGAACCCGCGCGCTTGGCGGGCCGATTCCTCGGGAGGGAACAATGAAGAAACTTGCGGTTCTTGCTTCGCTCGTCGTCGCGTTGGCGTTGCCTGCCGCCGCCCAAAGCGTGCGCTTTCCTCCCATTCCGCCCGATAAAATGGACGCCAAGACCAAGCAGTTCGCCGACGATCTGAAGAACAGCCCGCGGGCCGGCAACATCACCAACGCGCCGTTCAAGGTCTATGCGCGCAGCCCGGAATTCGCGAGCTATGCGATCAAGATGTCGGATTATCTGCGCTGGGGCACGGGGATGGATGGACGGCTCTCCGAGCTTGCCATCCTGATCGCCGCCCGCAATTGGACCAGCGATTATATCTGGCACGCGCATTATCCGATTGCGGTGAAAGGCGGGCTCGACCCTTCCGTAGGCGCGGACATCGCGGCCGGCAAGCGCCCGACCAAGCTGAAGCCCGACGAAGCGATCATCTACGACTATCTGGTCGAGACCTATCGCGACAAGAATGTCAGCGACGCGACCTTCAATGCCGCGGTGAAGCAGTTCGGGGAAAAGGGCGTCACCGACATCATCGGGCTTGCCGGCTATTACGGCATCACGGCGATGTCGCTGATCGCGGCGAAGGCCGATACCGCACCGGGCAACGAGCCGAAGCTCGTACGGATGGCTCAGGTATTTCCGAAGTAAAAGAGCTGCTGCTTCCCCGCGTGCTCCCCCTCCCCTTGCGGGAGGGGGCAGGGGGAGGGGAATCACAGCCCCTTCAAAATCATCTCGGCCGCTTTTTCGGCGATCATCATCGTGGGAGCCGCCGTGTTGCCCGATGTGATGTTCGGCATCACCGAGGCATCGACGATCCGCAAACCTTCAACGCCGCGAGCGCGCAAGCTCGCATCCACCACCGCGTTGGGATCGCTCTCCGCACCCATCTTCGCCGTGCCGGCGGGGTGGAAGATCGTGGTGCCGATATCGCCCGCCGCCCGCAGCAAATCCGCATCCGATTGCAGGTGTGCGCCGGGGCGGAATTCCACCGGGCGATAGGCCGCGAGTGCAGGTGAGGCGACTATCCGGCGCGTCAGCCGGATCGCGTCAACCGCGACCCGCCTGTCTTCCGGGGTGGAGAGATAATTCGTCACGATAATAGGCGGATCGTCGGCATCGCGGCTCCGCGCATGGATCGACCCTCTGCTGGTGGGGCGCAGATTGGCGACGCTCGCAGTGAAGGCCGGAAATTCGTGCAGGGGATCGCCGAATTTGTCGAGCGACAAGGGCTGGATGTGGAATTGCAGATTGGGCGTCTCGTAATCCGGCGACGAGCGCGTGAAGGCGCCCAATTGCGAGGGCGCCATGGTCAGCGGACCGCGCCGCCGCAACGCGTAATTCAGCACCATGCCGGCGCGGCGAATGCGGGAGCGGTAATCGGCGTTCATGGTGCGCACGCCCGTGACCTTGAAGATCAGCCGGAGCTGCAGATGATCCTGCAGATTCTCTCCCACGCCGGGCGCGTGATGAACGACGGGCACGCCAAGCGTTCGCAGCCGCTCGCCGTCGCCGATACCCGAGCGTTCGAGCAAAGGCGGGGTCGCGACCGCGCCCGCAGAAAGAATCACCTCGCGCCGCGCGGAAATCGTGCGTTCGATTCCGTTCTGCCGGATGACGACGCCGGCCGCGCGTTTGCCCTCGAACACGACCCGGTCCGCCAGCGCCTCCGTGATGAGCGTCAGATTGGGCCGCCTCAGCGCCGGTTTCAGGAACCCGCGCGCCGTGCTCAGCCGCCGCCCGCCTTTCTGGTTGACCTGGAAAGTGCCGCAGCCTTCGTTGTCGCCGCGGTTGAAATCATCCGTGGACGGAATACCGGAATCGCGCGCGGCCCGCGCGAAGGCTCCGAGCAGGTCCCAGCGCACGCGCGGGGTGTCCACGCGCCATTCGCCGCCGGCGCCATGGAATTCGTCTCCGCCACCGAAATGATCCTCGTGTTTCCGGAAATAGGGCAGCACGTCGCGCCAGCCCCACCCCTCCAGGCCCATCTGGCGCCAATGGTCGTAATCGGCCGACTGCCCCCTCATATAGATCATCGCGTTGATGGACGAACTGCCGCCGATCACCTTGCCGCGGGGATAAGCCAGGCTGCGCCCGTTCAGCCCCGAATCGGGCTCGGTGCGGAACATCCAATCGGAACGCGGATTGCCGATGGCAAACAGATAACCGACCGGAATATGGAACCATATCCAATTATCCCGGCCGCCGGCTTCGATGAGCGCGACGCGCGTCCGCCCGTCCGCGGACAGCCGGTTCGCCAGCACGCATCCGGCACTCCCCGCACCCACAATGACGTAATCGAAACTATCGTCTGGTTCGGCCATCTAGCGACGAATTTCCCGGGACCTATACGCGAATGCGCAATTCTGAACGAAATGGGGCCTCATCCCAAGCCACGACGCCAACCGCGCCGCGGCCTGCGGGGAATCAAGGAGCCCGGGTCTCCTGGATTGGGTGCAACCGATGCGCTAGTTTTTAGCCCCCGCGACATGAGGGAGGGACCGGCATGCGCGCGAAGATGAGAATTTCCAGCCTGCTCGGGTTGGCAGCCATTCTGCTGGCCGCGCCGGCATCGGCACAGAACGCGAATTGGGTGACCGCCTGGGGCACCTCGCAGCAGGGCCTCGCCGCGCAGACCAAGATCACCAACGCGAGCGTGCGCATGATCGCACGCGTGACGCTGCCGGGGGACGCGGTCCGCATCCGGCTGGACAACACCTTCGGTAAGACGCCCGTCACCTTTGCCCGTGCGACGTTGGGCCCGCGCGTGCGGGGGCCGGCGCTGGCGGTGGGGCTGGTGAAGCCGGTGACCTTCGGCGGCAAGGGAAGCGTGACGATCCCTGCCGGCGGCTCGGTCGAAAGCGATGCGGTCGCGATGCATGTGGACGCGCAGCAGGATATCGGCGTGAGCCTGTTCGTCACGGGAGCGGATGTGCAGCCGAGCCAGCACGGCAACGCGCAGGTGACCTCTTATTTCACGGATAATGGCGCAGGCGATCAGACGGACTCCGCCGACGGCAAGGGCTTCACCGGCAAGACGACGGCGATGTTCTGGCTGAAGAGCATCGATGTACGGCCCATGGGCGGAGCGACCACCATCGTCGCGTTCGGGGATTCCATCACCGACGGCACCTGCACCACGCTGGACGCGCATGACCGCTGGGAGGACATCGTCTCGCAGCGTCTGGCGCTGCAGAATCCGATCCGGCTTGCGGTCGTCAACGAAGGCATCGGCGGCAACACGGTGATCGACGCGCCGGGCTACAACCCGCCGGTCGGTTCGCCCACCGGCGTGGACCGGCTGGAGCGCGACGTGCTTTCGCATGCGGGCGTTTCCCATGTCGTGTTCTTCGAAGGCACCAACGACATTGCGAGGGGCGCGACCACAGAGCAGCTGATTTCGGGCATGAAGGACATCATCGCCCGCGTGCATGCGAAGGGCCTCAAGATCGTCGGCGTGACCATCCTTCCGAGGGCGAACGCGTACCCGATTGCCGGCAATCTCGCTCTGTTCGACGAGCGCAAGACCAAGGTGAAGAACGAGGTCAATGCGTGGATACGCAAAGACGCGGGCTTCGACGCGGTGCTCGATTTCGATCGCGTGGTGCGCGATCCCGAGCATCCCGATGTGATCCAGCAGGCCTATGGCTGCGGCGACGGGGTGCATCCCGCTCCCATCGGGTATTTCCAGATGGGCAAATCGGTCGATCTGGGCGTCTTCGGCGCGCGGTAGCGCGTTTCCGGCTTTCATCGCTTTCGGGTAATCTCATTGACGGGACAGGGACCATCGGGAGGTCATCATGAAATCCATTCGCAGCGCGCTTCTTGCCACAGCCGCAGGGATCATCGTCGCTACCGTCGCCGCACCGGACGCCAATGCCCGGGTGACGAAGATCGTCATCGAAAAGAAAACCTCGCCCGCCTTCAACGGCCAGAGCTTCGGCAATGCCGGCCAGTACGAAACCCTTGTCGGCAAGGCCTATGGCGAGCTCGACCCCAAGGACCCGCACAACGCCATCATCCAGGACATTGCGCTCGCGCCGAAGAATGCGAAGGGCATGGTCGAATACATGGCGACCTTCCAGATCGTGAAGCCTATCGATATGGCAAAAGCGAGCCATCTGATGTGGCACGACGTACCCAATCGCGGCGGGCGGCTGACCATCGTTCCGGCCGAACGCAATTTCGGCGATGTGGGTCTCTCTTCGGGCTGGCAGGGCGATGCCACCGGCGCCACCGCGCCCAAGGAAAACAACGACTATGTCGTAGTACCCGTGGCGCACAATCCGGACGGATCGCCGATCACCGGCCCCGTCATGGCGCGCATCATGAATGCGAGCGGGCCTTCCTCGCAGGCAATGTTCATCCACACCAATGTGGTCCCCTACAAGCCGTTCTCGCTCGATACCTCCAAGGCGAAGATGGTCACGCACACGCATGAGACCATGGACGGCAAGGTCGAGGGCGAGAAAGAGGTCGCAGCTTCCGATTGGGCGTTCGCCAAATGCGACGCCGACCACCCCTTCCCGGGCACACCCGATCCCTCGCAGATTTGTATCAAAGGCGGCTTCGATCCGAAGCTGCTCTATCAGATCGTGTACACCGCGAAGGACCCGCTGGTGCTGGGCGCAGGCATGGCCGCGTTCCGCGATGTCGATTCCTTCTTCAAGCACGCCAAGGCCGACGACATGGGGACGGCCAATCCCTTGGCCGACAACATCACCTGGACGATTACGCGCGGCGTATCGCAGTCCGGCAATTACATCCGCGGCTTCATCCATCTGGGCTTCAACCAGGATGAACAGAACCGCCAGGTGTTCGATGGCGCCTGGCCGATCATCGCGGGCAAGCGCATCGCGCTGAATTTCCGCTTCGCGATGCCCGACGGCGTGTCGATGCTCTATCAGCCGAGCAGCGAAGGGACGCAGACCTGGGCCCCCTCGCCCGATACCATCCGCGGATTGCCCGCGGCCGGCGTTCTCGACCGCTGCACCGCCACCAACACCTGCCCGAAGATCATCGAGCACAATGGCGCGGCCGAAATGTGGGGCCTGAAGCTGTCGCCGTCCTATGTCGGACCGGCGGCCGACAAAGACGTGCCGCTGCCCGACAATGTGCGCCGCTATTACATCGGCAGCACGCAGCATGGCGGCGGCGTGGGCGGATTTACGACGACTCCGGCAGCACCTCCCGCCTGCCCCAGCAATGGCTACGGCAAGGGAAGCTTCGCCACCAATCCGATGCCGCAGCGCGAGACGGTGAACGCTCTCCGCGTCCATTTCCGCGACTGGGTCATGAAGGGCACGCCGCCGCCCGCCAGCGTCTATCCCACCATCGCCGCGGGCACGCTGGTCGAGCCCACGAAAAAGGCGATGGGATTCCCGGACAATGTGCCGGGCGTTCCGAAGGCCGCACCCACCGGATTCATGAATACGAACCTCGATTACGATTACGGTCCGGATTTCAACTACGCCGACGGCTCGGGCGTGATCGGCAAATGGCCGCCCGCGATCAAGCATGTGATGCCGATGAAGGCGCCCAAGGTCGATGCCGACGGCAATGAATTGGGCGGCGTGCCGGTGGTGTTGCGCGAGGCACCGCTTGGAACCTACACCGGCTGGAACGTGACGGCGGAAGGCTTCCACGCGGGCCAGCTCTGCAATTATGCCGGCGGCTTCATCCCGTTTGCCAAGACCCGGGCCGAGCGCATGGCCAATGACGATCCGCGGCTCTCGCTGGAAGAGCGCTATCACGATCATGCCGGTTACGTGGCGAAGGTGAAGGAATCCGCGCAGAAGATCGTGGCGCAGGGCTTCCTGCTTCAGGCCGATGCCGACCGCATGATCGACGAGGCCGAAAAGAGCAATGTGCTAAAATGACGATCAATGTTTGATCCTCCCCCGCTTCGCGGCGGAGGGGGACCGCTGAAGGCGGTGGAGGGGGCGTGATTGCGCTGGCCTTGTACCCCCTCCGCCCTGCTGCGCAGGGCACCTCCCCCGCTTCGCAGGGGAGGATCGATTACCGCCCTGCTGCGCAGGGCACCTCCCCCGCTTCGCAAGGGGAGGATCGATTACCGCCCTGCTGCGCAGGGCACCTCCCCCGCTTCGCAAGGGAGGATCGATTACAGCAACGGAGAATATTGCATATGCAAGTGAAAGCCGCCGTGGCGTTCGAGGCGAAGAAACCGCTTGAAATCGTGGACGTCCAGTTGGATGGGCCGCGCGACGGCGAAGTGCTGGTCGAGCTGAAAGCCACCGGCATCTGTCACACCGATGCGTTCACGCTCTCCGGCGAAGACCCCGAAGGGCGCTTTCCCGTCATCTTCGGCCATGAAGGTGCGGGCATCGTGCGCGAAGTGGGCCGTGGCGTGACGTCGGTCAAGCCCGGCGATCACGTGATTCCTCTGTACACGCCCGAATGCCGGCAATGCGAATATTGCCTGAACCCCAAGACCAATCTCTGCCAGGCGATCCGCACCACCCAGGGGGCGGGCGTGATGCCCGACGGCAGCAGCCGATTCTCCTACAAAGGCCAGCCGATCCTGCATTACATGGGCTGTTCGACGTTTTCGAATTTCACCGTGCTTCCGGAGATTGCGGTCGCGAAAATCCGCTCCGACGCGCCGTTCGACAAGGTCTGCTACATCGGCTGCGGCGTGACCACCGGCATCGGCGCGGTTATCAACACCGCAAAAGTGGAACCAGGCGCGCGCGTCGTGGTGTTCGGGCTCGGCGGCATCGGGCTCAACGTGATCCAAGGCGCGCGGCTGGTGGGTGCCTCGCAGATCGTCGGCATCGACCTCAATCCGGCGCGCCGCGCTTTGGCCGAAAAACTCGGCATGACCGATTTCGTGAACCCTCACGAGACTTCGGGCGATCTGGTCGCGCATCTGGTCGAACTGACGAATGGCGGCGCCGATTACAGTTTCGAATGCATCGGCAATGTGAAGATCATGCGTCAGGCGCTCGAATGCTGTCACAAGGGCTGGGGCATGTCCGTCATCATCGGCGTCGCCGGCGCGGGCCAGGAAATCGCCACCCGCCCGTTCCAACTGGTGACGGGACGCGTCTGGAAAGGCACCGCTTTCGGCGGCGCGAGAGGCCGCACGGATGTACCGAAAATCGTCGATTGGTATATGCAGGGGCGAATCAATATCGACGATCTCATCACCCACACGATGCCGCTCGAAAAGATCAACGACGCCTTCGACCTGATGCACGAAGGCAAATCCATCCGCTCCGTGGTGATGTATTGAAAAAAGCGAACAGCGAGTAGCGAATATTTCTATTCGCCACTCGCCATTCGCCCTTTTCAATACCGGAACGCGATCCCGGCCCGGAACATGCGCGGCGCGTCGATGGTGACGACGCCGTCCGCCCCCTTCGACGACCCGATCTCCGCGTTGAACACATTGTCGATGGCGGCATAGACATCGAGCTCGGGCAGCGCGTGGAAGGTCACCCTGGTATCGACCGTCGTGGCGCTGCTCAGCGGCAGTGTGTTCAAATCGTCGGAATAGCGCAGCGATTCATAGACCAGATACGCCTCCAGCGTGACGAGCGGATGGGGCGTCGCGACGATCCCCCCGGTGAGCGTCAGCTTCGGCGTCTGCAACGGCCGCTTGCCGGTGAGCTGGGCCGCCTGCGTGCCGCCATTCACCTCCGCGTCCGTCATCGCGAAAGCCCCGCGAACCGCAAACATGTCGTTGAACCGGTATTGCGCATCGCCCTCCGCACCATAAGCCTGGATGTAACCGACATTCTCACGCTCGATCAGAAGACCGCCGGCCGGCAGAAATCCCGCAATCGGGAACGTGCCGGGACCATGATTGATCGTCACATTGGTGATGGCGTCGGAGAGCTTGTTCCAGAAGCCGGTCAGATTCCAGGTGAACGCGCCGGTGTCGTCGCCCACACCGATTTCCGCTCCCGACAGCCGCTCCGGTGCGAGCGCCGCATTTGCCAGCGTGAAATTGTTGCCCAGGCGAAAGCCGCGATAGAGCTCGTTGAGGCTCGCCGGGCGGAACCCGTTATAGGCGGCCGCACGCACATACAGATCTTCCGTGATGTCCTTCCGCACGCCGGCCCGCGCGGTGGCGATGGTGCCGCTGCGAGATCCCGGATAGGTGGTCGAAGTCAGGGCGCCCGTGATCGCGCTCGTCTGGATGATATGTCCATCGGAATTTGCCCAACGATCGAGACGGGCGCCCAAGGTCACGAGCCAGCCGTCGAAGCGGGTCGCACCTTCCGCATAGACGCCCTCGACGACCGTCTTGCCGCCGGAAACGCGCCGGTTCTGGAATTGGCCTGAGGTGAAGGTGAAAAGCTCCCGCGATTCGCCCTGGGCAGCGCGCCCGTCCACGCCGATTTCCCAATCGCCGATATCGAAGGTGCCGCGCACGGCCGCGTTGCCGCCCCAGCCGGTCGCGGGCGTCGCATACTGGTTGTTGGAAGGCGTGGCGGTCGCCCGTCCCGTTCCGATGGCGTCGGACGTGTTGGAAAGATTGCTGTCGCGGTACCAGGCTTGCGCGCGCCAGCCCAGATCGCCGGGCCGTTCGGGGTGGGCGATCGTCACGCTGCCCGTCGTGCCTTCGGCATGGGAGTTCGTATCGGCGACTCCGGAATTGCGCTTCTCATCGTAATCGCCGACCCGGCCGACGATGACGGTGCCCGGGCCGATTTCCGCGGAGGCGTGAAGCGACATGCTGCTCGCCTTCAAGGTGACCGGCGTATCGGCGGCGCCGCGCTGCGCCTCGTTCACCGGTATCCAGCCGCCCGAGGTCTGGTACATCGCGCTGGCGCCAAGCGTGGTCGTACCGAACTGCACCCCGCCCGCCGCCGCCGCGCGTCCCTGGCCGTGATCGCCGCCCTCCGCATCGCCGACGAGGCCCCCGCCCTCGCGCGCGAACAGCGCAATCACGCCGGTGAGCGCGCCCGCGCCATAGGGACCCGCGCCCGCGCCGCGCACCACTTCCGCGCCCTCGATGTCCTCCGGGGGAAGCGAGCTCCAGATGACCCAGCCGCCGAAGGGATCGTTCTGCGGCACCCCGTCGAGCGTCACCAGCGCGCGGCCCGCGGCCGATCCCGCGATCGAACGCAACGAGACGCCCTGCACCGAGGGATTGGCGGACAGACTCGAATTGCGCCGGAACAGAGAAAGGCCCGGCACCTGGCGCAGCGCCGAGTCGAGCTCGGGCGAAATCTGCAATTGCTGTTCGTCGAGGAGCGTCGTCGAGAACGCCTGATTCCCGACCGGATCGGGCGGACGCGCCGTGATGAGGACGGTTTCGGGAACGGCCGTGCTCTCTTCGGCAAACGCAGGCGAAACGAGCGCCAGCGCGGACGAACAAAGCGCCAGCGCTTTGATACCGCCTCCTACCCTCTCCTTGAGGGAAAGGGCGAACCGGCTTCGTTGGGGGGAGCTGTTGCAGCAAGTCCCCTCCCCGAAATTCCTCGGGCTACGCCCTCGAAATTTCGACCCTCCCTCAAGGGAAGGGTCGAATCGTTGTTTTGGCATGTCTGACTCCCCCGCCGGGAGAATCGCTCATTTTGCGGCAGTCCGCTACTGGTCAGCGCGCGTGCGGATACAGAAAAGCCGGGAACGGGGCCGCCCCCTCTCCCGGCTTTTCCGCCAAACCGAGTGTCTTTACGGAACGGGCGTGAATTTCTGGACCCGCTTTCCGGAATCCACTTCGCCCGTATAGAGGTTGCCCTTCGAATCCATGAAGGCGACATGGACGAAATGGAACATCCCGCCCTGGTGACCATGATGGCCGATCTTGGCCACCACCTTGCCGGTGTCGCGTTCCAGCTCCCAAACCACATTGTTCACGATATCGGCGACGAAGATGTATTTCTGCCCCGGATCGGGCGAGAAATCGACCGAACCCGCCGAACCGCCGCGCAGCGTGTCGTTGGCGATGAAGAACTCCTTCAGGAACTTGCCTTCCTTGGTGAAGACCTGGATGCGGTCGCCGGCCCGGTCGCAGACATAGACAAGGCCGTCCTTGGAAATGCGCACGCAATGCACAGGCGACTTGAAATCCTTGGCCGGCGGCCCCTTGGGATCGTGCGGCGGCTGGGCATCGTTGCTGATTTCCGACAGCGGCTTGCCATAGGCGCCCCAGCCGCGCTTGAACTTGCCCGTATCCCAGTCATAGACCAGCACGCGGCGATTGAGATACCCGTCGGCGATGTAGATTTCGTGTGCGTCCTCGTCGAGCGTCGCCGCCGCGACGCCGCGGAGCAGAAGGTCCGTCTGCTGATTGTCCTGCTTCTGCATGTTTCCCGCGACCGCCGGACCGCGATGGCCGAAATCGGAAAGCAGCTTCCCGTCATGGGAAAATTTCAGCAGCGTGTCGCCCGCCTGCGCGCCGCCGATATAGACGTTGCCGGCGCGGTCGGTGAAGATCGTGTGCTCGGATTTGGGCCAGCCCGGAATCGAACCCGGCACGCCCCACGCGGTCAGCAAATTCCCGTTGACGTCGAATTCCATCACCGCGGGCGGCGCCACACAGCACTCCCCGGCCGGCGGATCGGTTGCCGCCATGTTTTCGCGCTCGTCGAAATCGCGCGGCCGGTTCAGCACCCAGATATGGTCGTCCTTATCGACGAACAGCCCGGTGATGCCCTCCATGGTCCATTTGTTGGGAAGTTCCTTGGGCCAGGCTGGGTCGTATTTGTAGGTCGGCGGCTTGTCGCCGGCGGCCGGCGCGCCGATTGCCAATCCCACGACACCGCTCAAAGCCAGCACCGATACCGCGGCCAGCGTGCAAATCTTCCAGTTCGGACGCATGCGTTTCCTCTCCCCGCAATCTATTGAACCGGCGGGGAGATTATCAGCAGCGTGTTGGAAGATACACCGCTTCGGAACTTAGTCGTTGTGTCCGTTGGCGTTGAAGCTCGCGAGGCTGCCGCCCTTGCGCCCGTCCTTGAGGGGATTGACGTGCAGGACCAGCTTCTCGCCGACTTTCAGGTAGTTCTTGTTCCACCCTTCGCGCGCGAGCGCCCCTGCCGAGGGCAGCTCGATCTGCCATTCCTCGGCAACATTGCGCGAGCCGATCACCTCGAAGGTGATCCAGCTGTGGGGGTTGGTCCAATCGAACTTCTTGACCGTGCCTTCCAGCGTCACAAGCTTGGATTCGTCGAACAGCGCAAAGGAGTGATGGGCCGAAGCCGGGCCAATCGTCCCAATACCGCCCGCCGCAAGTCCGAGCACCACCATCGACGTCAAGAGGAGAGCTTTTCGCATCTCGGGACTCCTTTTTGGGCAATTGCCCCGAACTCTTCATATCTTACACCGCTGTAAGCCATTTTGATATGGCGCAAAGGCCGGGCCGAAAGAGGCTTCGGCCCCCGAGCCCGCGTGTCATCCGCCTGAAGAATGGGGCATATTCGGCCCATGCAGGAGAACACGGCCAAACCGGGCGAGGTGCCAAAAGCGGCGGAAGGCGCCGATGCAGCCGCAAGGGCCCATACCCAGGCGGTCTATGCCGCCGAGGGCGCCGGCACGCCGCCGGACTGGAACGCCGCGCTCGGCCATCTGGAGCGCGCGGCGGCGCTCGGACACCGGCTTGCGCAGGCCGAACTCGCCGCACTTTCCGGCGATTGGGCGCTTTCGGGGAGAATCGCCGCAGGCGAGCCCATCGAGGCAGCATGGGGCGATTTGCGCCGGGCCGTCGATGTGCGCGCCTGGGTAACGCCTCCGCGCCGGCTAATCGTCTCCGCAGCGCCGCGAATCGCGACGGTGGAGAACATCGCCTCGCCGGAGCTGTGCGATTGGCTGATCGCACGCGCCAAGCCGAAACTCGCGCCGGCCGAAGTCTACGACCACGACACCGGCAAGCAGCGCGTCGAACAGGTGCGCACCAACAGCGCCTGCTATTTCCAATGGGACGACAGCGATCTTTTGCTGATCGCGCTGCGCACGCGCATGGCGGCGGCGGCCGAACTGCCGCTGCAAGGATTGGAATCGACGGCGGTGCTGCACTACAGGCCGGGCGAGGAATTCCTGCCCCATTTCGATTTTCTCGACACCGCCAAACCCGGCCACGCCAAGGATGTAGCCATGCGAGGCCAGCGCGTGCTGACGTTTCTCATCGCCCTCAACGAGGATTACGAAGGCGGCCAGACCGATTTTCCCGAGCTTGGCAAAGCCTGGAAAGGGCGGAAGGGGAGCGGGCTGTTCTTCTGGAACGTGGAGCCGGACGGCAGCGTCGATGGACGCACGCGGCATGCGGGCTTGCCGACAATTCGCGGCGAGAAATGGCTGCTCTCGCAATGGATGCGCGCCCGCCCGTCGTGATGCCCCCTCCGGCCCTTTCGGGCGACATCCCCCGTAAAAGGGGGAGGAAAGAGCTGCGGGCGCTACATCCCCAATTCCGTCAGCCCCGGGTGGTCCGCCGGGCGCGGGCCGGGCGGCCAGTGGAATTTGCGCTCCGATTCCGCGATGGCCACATCGTTGATGCTGGCCTCGCGCCGGCGCATCAGTCCCGCCTCGTCAAACTCCCACTGCTCGTTGCCGTAAGAGCGGAACCAGTTTCCGGCATCATCATGCCACTCATACTGAAAGCGCACCGCGATGTGGTTTCCGTGAAAAGCCCAGACTTCCTTGATCAGGCGGTAGTCTTGTTCCTCCGCCCATTTGCGTTTGAGGAATTCGACGATTGCGGCGCGGCCTTCGAAAAATTCGCTGCGGTTGCGCCAGCGGCTATCCTCCGTATACGCACCGGCCACACGCGCGGGATCGCGCGTGTTCCAGGCATCTTCCGCCATGCGGGCTTTTTTGGCGGCGGTTTCGGCGGTGAAAGGCGGGAGCGGCGGACGCGTGTTCATGCTCAGAATTCGGGTTTCTCTGCGATGGGAATGGGAATTTCGAACGCCGGACCCGTGGGGCGGTTGTTCTCGGCGCAGACGTTTTCCTCGAAGAACCAATCGTCGGGCTTGTAATCGGCGCGCGCCGACCACGGCTTGGTGAAAGCGCCGGGATCCTCCACCGTGACGAGCACGTTCAGCCGCTTCCTGTCCGGCGTCAGCGAATAACGCTCGACCACGTGGATCGCGCCCGAATGGGGCGTGCCGAAGCGGTCGGCGTGGGTCTTGTCGTTCTCGCCGATGGTATCGACCACAAGCGTATCGCCCTCATAGCGGCCGACGGATTCGCCGAACCAGGTGTGGCCCGGATCGGACGTATGCGGACGGTTCAAATAAACATGCCGCGCCCAATGATCGCGCGAATAGAGGATCACCACCTCGTTCACCGATTGCAGCATCTGCATGTCGTCGCGCAAATTCAGAACTTCCGGCACGCCCGGCGGCGAACACATGGTGGAAAGCTCCAGATGCGGATTGCTCTTGAGTTCCTGTTCCGCGATCTTCTTCAGCGCCTCGCGGGTTTCGGGTTTCAGGATCGGGTTGGAAAGATCGGCCACCCAGGGATCGCCGGCAATCGCGTAATTGATCGCGCCGCTGTCGGCGGTGCGCGAATTGTGCGGATGGGCGGGATCGGTCATCACCGGCCCCTGGCCGGAGGGCGGCGGATCGAAGGTGCCCGGAACTTTCCAGGTGCGCGTCCAGACGCCGGAAAAATCAGGAGCGGATTGGACATCCGCAGCGGTGGAACTCGCGGCCGAAAATGACAGGACGCCCAGCACGCAAGCAGCGAAGATGCGCGACCCCATTCCCGTCCTCGCTTCCCACAGACCCTGTCCCTCTATATCAAGGCGCGAACGCCTGAGGCAAACGGCACCCCTTTGACAAAACGTCCAGTGATTCGCTTGAAAACCCGCGAAGGCCGCCGCGCCCGCGCCGGCGCGCCGTGGGTGTTCTCCAACGAGATCGCGATGGACGAGCGCGTCAAGGCGCTTCAGCCCGGCACGCTGGTGGGGCTCGCGGCCGAGGACGGAACGGTGCTCGGCACGGGGTATTTCAACCCCAAGAGCCTGATCGCGGTGCGGCTGCTGGCGCCGCCCGACGCGGAGATCGGCGTGGACTTCTTCGCCGCGAAATTGCGGCGGGCCCGCGCGCTGCGCGAACGCTTCTTCGAGGCGCCCTTCTATCGGCTGGTCCATGCGGAAGGCGACGGCCTCCCGGGTCTCGTCATCGACCGCTTCGGCGAGACCTGCGTGGTGCAGATCACGACCGCCGGCATGGAACGCCTCACCGGCGAATTGCTGTCAGCGCTCGATGCGGTGATTGCACCGGAAAATGTGATCCTGCGCAACGATTCAGCGGCGCGTGCACTCGAAGGGCTCGACTCATATGTGCGCACGGCGAAAGGGGCGTCGCCCGAACGCATGCGCGTCGAGGAGAACGGCGTTGTTTATTTCGCCGATCCGAGCGCGGGTCAGAAATCAGGCTGGTATTACGACCAGCGGCTAAACCGCGCCTTCATCGCGTCGCTGGCAAAGGGCGCGCGGATGCTCGATGCCTATTGCTACAGCGGCGGGTTCGGCGTGCTTGCGGCTGTGCGGGGGGCCCGCGAAGTGGCGGGGCTGGATTCATCCGAACCGGCGCTGGTGCTCGCGCGCGAAGCGGCGACCGCGAACGGCGCCGGCGAGAAATGCCGCTTCGTGAAATGCGATGTGTTCGAGGAATTGGAGCGGCTTTCCAACGCGCCGGAACGCTTCGACATCGTGGTGTGCGATCCGCCGCCCTTTGCGCCATCGCGCAAAGACCTGGAAGCAGCCGCCCGCGCCTATCGCCGGCTGGCACGGCTTTCGGCCGGCCTCGTGGCGCCGGGTGGTTTCCTGATGCTGGCCTCGTGTTCGCACAATATGCCGGCCGAGCGTTTCTCGGTCGAATGCGCGGCCGGCCTCTCCCGCGCGCACCGCAGCGCGGCGCTGATCCGGGAATCGGGGGCGAGCGCCGATCATCCGGTGCACCCGATGTTGCCCGAAACGGCGTATCTCAAAACGCTGGCGTATGCGGTGGAGTAGGTAAGGGCGAATAGCGAATAGCGAATAACAAAGCTGCTTGCTATTCGCGTTTCAAATTTCCGTCTGCGAGCCCAATTCCACCACGCGTCCAGGCGGCAGGCGATAGAACTGGGCCGCCTCCAACGCGGACGCATAGAGCTTGATGAACAGCTTTCGCTGCCATAGCGGCAGATCGGAGGTTCGCGCCGGCACCAGCGTCTCGCGCCGGATGAAGAATGTCGTCGCGTCGAGGTCGAGCGCGAGCCCATAGGCGCGGGCGCCTTCCAACGCTGCGGGCACATCCGGACTCTGGAAGAAACCGAAATGCACCTCCACCGTGTAGAAGCCCTTGCCGAGCTTGTTCACGGTCAGCCGCTTCTCCGGCGACACAAAGGGCACATCCTGCGTGTTCACCCGCAGGAAGATCACGCGCTCATGCAGCACCTGATTGTGCTTGAGATTGTGCAGCAGCGAGCCCGGCACTTCGTCCAGCCGGGGCGTAATGAAAATCGCGGTGCCGGCGACCCGGATCGGAGTCTTGTCGGCGCGTTCGAGGAAGCGGTCGGTGGAAATGCCCCCGCCATAGGCCTTCTCCAGCAGCAGGCGGCGTCCCGCACGCCAAGTCTCCATCAAAATGAAGACGGCGACGGCAATCGCGATAGGAAGCCATGCGCCTTCGACCAGCTTGAGCGAGGAGGCGGAGAGGAATGCAAGATCGACCGTCAGGAAGAGCCCGAACAGCACGAACAGCCAGAACGGTTTCCAGTGCCATTGATTGATGGCCACGATCAGCGCGAGGAGCGTGGTGATCGCCATGATGCCGGTAACTGCCATGCCGTAGGCGGCGGCCAGCGCATCCGAGTTCTTGTAAATCAGAACGATCGCGGCGACGCCGAACAGCATCAGCGTGTTGGCGCGCGGAACATAGATCTGGCCGTAATCGGTCGCCGATGTGTGGCGGATTTCCATGCGCGGCAATTGGCTGAGTTGCACCGCTTGGCGCACGATCGAGAACACTCCCGAGATCACCGCCTGACTTGCGATGATGGTGGCGACGGTCGCGAGCGCCACCAGCGCATAATGAAACCCCGGCGGGGCAAGCGCATAGAACGGATTGGCAAGCGCCTGGGGATCGCGCAGCAAAATCGCGCCCTGGCCAAGATAGTTCAGCACCAGCGCGGGAAGCGATATCGCGAGCCAGCCGAGGCGAATCGCGGTGCGTCCGAAATGGCCCATATCCGCGTAAAGCGCTTCCACGCCGGTGACGGTCAGGACCACCGAGCCGAGCGCCACGAACGCCGTCCACGGTTCGGCGACGAAGAGATAAATGCCGTACCACGGATTGAGCGCGATCAGGATCTCCGGCGTCATCAGAATCGAGCGCAAGCCGAATAGCCCGATCACCAGGAGCCAGAGCAGCACGATCGGTCCGAACAGCCGCCCAATGCGCCCGGTGCCGCGGTTCTGAATGAGAAACAGTCCCAACAGGATCGCCAGCGTGATCGGGAGCACCAGCGGCCCAAACGCCGGCTGTTCCAGCTTCAGGCCCTCGACGGCGGAGAGTACCGAAATCGCCGGAGTCAGCATCCCGTCGCCGAAGAAGAGGGCGAGCCCGGCAACCGCGGCAAACCCGATCAGGGATTTCATGCGGCGCGACAGGCCGGGCGACCGATGGGCCAGCGACGCCAGTGCAAGCACACCGCCTTCACCCTTGTTGTCGGCCCTGAGCACGAACATGACGTATTTGATCGTCACCACGACGATCAAAGACCAGAAGATCAGGGAAATCGCGCCCAGCACGGCGCCCCGCATCGGCATCTGCCCGCCGGTCGCCAGCACCGATTGGCGCACCGCGTAGAGCGGACTGGTGCCGATGTCGCCATAGACGACACCGAGGGCGCCCAGCGTGAGCCAGGCTTGGCGTTTGCGCCACGCGGCCCCGCTCACGAGCGATGCCCCGCCACGGCCGCGCGCGGCCTCGGTCCTCGACATCAGGTTCACGGGAGATACTGCTCGCGGATCATTCGATACCGGCTGCGGCCCAAGGGCCCAAGGTCAGGATCGTCCTTACAACGTCCCGCCTTTCGGGAAGGTTGCTCTCCCCGAAAGGCGGCGGAAAATACGCTTCACGCCGATGGGCCACAAGCCCAAACAAGCCGCAGCTTAACGCAGTCATAAGCTATTGTTATTACAGGTATATTACGATAACGCTCAATCCAGCGTGGTGCGGTAGCGAACAAGTGCAACCGTTCCCACCACGGCGAGGAAGATCAGAAGCGGCCAGATATTGGGCCAGATCTCGGGCCAGTTGTTTCCTTTGAGCAAGATGCCGCGCACGATGCGCAGGAAATACGTCGCCGGTATCGCCTGCCCGACCCATTGCGCCCAAACCGGCATCCCACGGAACGGAAACGCGAATCCCGACAGCAGAATCGACGGCATCAGAAAGAACACCGCCGTCTGCATCGCCTGAAGCTGGGTGGTGGCAATCGTGGAAATGGTGAAGCCGAGCGCGAGATTGGCGGCGATGAAAAGGCCGGCCGTGGCGATGAGGAGGGAAAGCGAGCCCAGCATCGGGACATGGAAGATGAAACGGGCGCCCAGCAGAATGAGGGATAGCTGGATATAGCCGACCATCACGTAGGGAATGATTTTTCCCAGCATCACCTCGAAACGATGCACCGGCATTGCGAGCAGATTCTCCAGCGTGCCGCGCTCGCGTTCCCGCGTTATGGCGACCGCCGTGACCATCACCATGGTCATGGTGAGAATCACGGCGATGAGGCCCGGGACGATGTTGTATGCGGTGATCCCTTCGGGATTGTAACGGCGCTGGACGATGGCGGTGAAGGGCGGCGGGGACGCGCGGATAGCGAGCGGACCCACGAGATCGTCCTTCAGCGCGGACGTCGCGAGCTGCGATATCGCGGCGAGCGCATTGGCAGCCGCCGAGGGATCGCTCGCATCGGCCTGGATCAAGAGCTCCGGACTGATTCCCCGGATCAGATCGCGCGCGAAATTCACCGGAATCGTCACGACGAAGGAAACCTGGCCCTCGTCGAGCATGCGGTCGCCTTCGGCTTGCGAACGCGCAACCGCCACGATGTCGAAATATTCCGAATTCTTCAGAGCCGCCGCAATGGAGCGGGCATAGCGGCTGTCGTCGGCGACATGGATGGCGGTCGGCAGATATCTCGGATCGGTGTTGATGGCGAAGCCGAACAGGAAGAGCTGCAGGACCGGAACGCCGATCATCACCGCGAAGGTGCCGCGATCCCGGCGCATCTGGATGAATTCCTTCATCAGGATCGCAAAGAGCCGCCCGAGCGAAATTCCCCTGCTCATTGCGCGTCCTTCTTGCCGCCCTGGAGGTGGATGAAGACGTCTTCGAGGCTTGGCGTCTGTTCGTTCACATCGACCCCGGCTCTATTGCGCAACGGCGCAACCGTCTGTTCGAGCAACGCGCGGTCGTGGCCGCTGACATGCAGCGCCGCGCCGAAGAAGGCCACATGCTCGACGCCGGGCTTGCCTTGCAGCTCCGGCAGGAACTGCCGGACATCGCTGCCTTCGACGAGAAAGGTGATGAGGCCGGATTGTTCAATCACCTCGCCGACCGTGCCGCGCGCGATGATATGGCCCGCATTGATGTAGACGATACGGTCGCAGCGCTCGGCCTCGTCCATGTAATGGGTGCTGACGAGCACGGTGAGCCCTTCCTGGCTCAGATGGTGGATTTGTTCCCAGAATTCGCGCCGCGCCTCGGGATCGACGCCGGCCGTCGGCTCGTCGAGGAGGAGCAGCTTGGGCGCATGCAGCGTGCAGGCAGCGAGCGCGAGGCGCTGCTTCCATCCGCCCGACAATTCACCCGCGAGTTGATTCTGACGCGCCGCGAGGCCAAGACTTTCCAATGTCGCGTCGATCTTTTCCTTCCGCTTCGCAATCGCATAGATCCGCGCCACGAATTCCAGGTTTTCGCGGATCGACAGATCTTCCCAGAAGCTGAAGCGCTGGGTCATGTAGCCGACCTCGCGTTTGATCGCTCCGGGGTCTTTCAGCACGTCATGGCCGAGGCAGGTGCCTTGGCCGGCATCGGGCTTGAACAGGCCGCACAGCATCCGGATCGTCGTGGTCTTGCCGCTGCCGTTGGGCCCGAGGAAACCCCAGACCTGACGTTCCGGCACGGCGATGTCGATGTGATCGACGGCGACCTTGCGCCCGAAGCGCTTGGTCAGACCGTGCACGTCGATGGCGAGGGCCGTCATGGCGCGGCCGGGGCTGCCGGGGCTGCCGCCGCGCCGGGCTGAGGCGCATCCATCGGCCAGACTTCCACGGGCAGACCAGGGTGGATGGGAAGTCCGCCCGCAACGCGGGCTTCGGCCTTGAACACCAGCCGCTCCCGATTGCCCACGCTATAGATGACGGGCGGGGTGAATTCGGTTTGCGAGGCGATGAAGCTGATCGTTCCGGTGAGGCCCGCGGCACAGCCATCGCAGGAAATATGCACCTGCGCGCCCAGCCGCAGTTGGGCCATCTCCGGCTCGGGCACGAAGAAGCGGACGAAGACGTTCTCGGGCGGAAGCAGGGCCACCACCGGGGTTCCGGCAGTGGCGTATTCGCCCTGGAAGAAATAGATGTCCTGCACCTGGCCGGAGACGAGCGCATTCACGGTGCGCTGCGACAGGCTGTATTCCGCGCTCTTCAAATTGGCTTCGCCCTGGCGCGCCTGGGCTTCGGCCTGGCGTTGTGCTGCCGCGCCTTGGGTCTGCTGGGCCATGGCCTGCGTCCTCTGGGCCCGCGTGCTGTCATAGGCGGCTTGGGCGGCTTCGAGGTCGCGCCGCGGTGAGCCACCGATGCGGACCAGGTCTTCCTGGCGCTGGAGCTCCTTCTGGTTTCGCAAGATGTCGGCTTCGACCTGGGCTTCCTGTGCCTGGGCCTGGGCGATCTGTGCGGCCGCCTGGCTTCCTTGTTCCCGGGCGGCTGCGATCTGGGCGTTGGCGTTGTCGCGCGAGGCCAGTTCGTGTTCGGCGTCGAGCGTGAACAACGGCTCCCCGAGCTTCACCCGGCTTCCCCGCGCAACCGATATGCTGGTGATCCAGCCCGCCTGCGGGGGACCGATCAGCGCCAGATCCCCTTCGACGTAACCCAGCCAATGCTGGTCGGGCTGTTGCCCGCAGGACGCGAGCACAAGGAATGCCAGCAGACTTGCCAATGGCCGCATCATGGCGCGCGCCCCTCCCGCGCGAGACCGTGCAGGAGCGTCGCGATATGCGTCTCCATCAGCCCGGCATAGTCGTAAGGTTCCTCGTCCGGCCGCGCGAAGGTCGTGCGCCAGATTGCCGCCAGCAGCAGCGGCGCGATGCAGAGCCTGACCGCATGGGGCACCGGAACCTCGCGGAACTCGCCACGCGCCATCCCCTCCTTCAAGATACCGCCGAAGAGGGCCAAGCCTCGCTCCGCCACTTCTTCGCGGTAGATACGCGCCAGGTCCGGGAAATTGCCCGCTTCCGCGATGACCATCTTGGGAAGCACCACCCGGTCGCTGGTGACGATGAATGTCCCGAGCGCCCGCAGGATCGCCGCCAGAAGAGGCGCGATGTCGCCTCGATGCTCGCGCGCCAGGTCGGCGAAGCGGGCAAGCTGGGGGACCAGCATCTCGTGGACCAGCGCCCGGAACACGGCCTCCTTGCTCGCGAAGTAGAGATAGATCGTACCCTTCGAGACCCGGGCGCGGACGGCGATCGCGTCCATCTTGGCTGCCGCGAAGCCCTTCTCGGCGAACACGGAGAGGGCCGCGTCCAGAATCTCCTGCGGCCGGGCTTCCTTGCGGCGGCGCCAGCGCGCCTGCTCGGAGGCTGTTTCGGAGTTGCGCGAACGGCGGAGACCGGGCGAAGCCTCCTTGCGCGGTTCCCGGCCAGGCTTCGAAGCAGGGTTCCTTCTGGCCATGTCCGCCTCATTAATAACTGACCGGTCATTTATATATTTTCCGGCCGTGGATTACAACCCGGGAATCCCTCCGGCGGTTCGTCTCCTCCCGCATGATTGATCCTTCAGGGCTGTCTCTCTAACGTTCGCCCGCTTTCGAAAGAGGCATCGGACGGACATTGGGGCGCTCGGCTCTCCTTCTCGGTGGTGCATTGGCTGTGGTCGCGGCGGCAGCGGCCGCTTATGTCGTGCTTGGCGCCCCGCCACTCTCCGATTTCGCCTCCCTGTTCCGTGCCGAGGCCCCGATCGCGCCCGGCTTTGTCGGCATGGCGAAGTTCGGCGAATGGCGGCTCATCTGCGTGCCGGGACCGCCAAGCCTGGATGCACTCTCCGCCCCGGCGGCGAGCGGGGCGGCGGGTGCCGCGCCCCGTCAAGGCCCACAGCGCAATAGCTGCCGCATCAATCAGGAAACCCCGGCCCAGCCGCAGGGCGGCGGCAACGGCGAGGCGCCGGCGCAAGTAATTGTCGCCGCCAATTTCAGCCTGGTCGGGCCAAAGCACATGCCGGCCGCCATGCTGCGGCTCCCCATCACCGCGCGCCCGGGCGACGCGATCAGCCTCAAATTCGAGGACGGCTCTATCGTGAAAACCACGGTGCGCGATTGCCAGGCGAACGAATGCGTCGCCGCCGGGAATCTGACGCCCGGCGATTGGGCGCATCTGGCCGCCGCCAAGAGCCTGAAACTCACCTTTCCGGCCGCCGGCCGCCAATGGGTGGTGCTGGACCTTCCCGTGGACGGGCTTTCGACCGCCATTGCGGCACTCGCCCGCGCCGAGAGCGGGCCTGAAGCCTAATAGGCCCTGTTCATTCGTGTCTTGTCAGGGCTTGCGCAGCAATATCCGCGCGCGGTCCCCATCGCGCAGCGTTTCGATCACCTCGAAACCGTCCTGCCGGCACATATGCGGAATGTCGATCGGCGCCATCGGATCGTCGGTCAGCACCAGCACCCTCGTCCCCACTGGTGCCCGTGCGAGATGGCGCCGCGCCAGGAGCGCCGGCAACGGGCATTTGAGCCCGGTCAAATCGAGAGTCTCGAAACTGCTGTCCATGTGCTTGACCGTTAACCACTCGAACCTATGCTCCGCCAACCTTTATCTCAGCGGGGTGCGATTCGCCGATGGGCCTGTCCGACGCGGTGAACCGGGAGACGGCCTATATCGGGGCGGTGACGCGCACGCTGCTGCTCACCCGCAGAGTCCACCCCGATGCGAAAATCACGATTGCCGATTGGACGGAGCGCTGGGCCCGCGAGCGTCCCGATTCGCCTGCGATCCTGCACGAAGACCGCACCGCAACCTGGGGCGCGCTGGAGGAAGGCGCCAACCGCTACGCGCGCTGGGCCAAGACGCTGGGGCTGAAGAAGGGCGATGTGGTCTCCCTGCTGATGGAGAACCGGCCCGAATATGTGATGGCGTGGCTGGGCCTGCTCAAGAGCGGCGTCATCGCCGCGCTCATCAACACGCACCTGAACGGCCAGCCGCTCGCCCATTCGCTGAAACTTGCCGGCGCCAGGCATCTGATCCTCGGTGGCGAGCTCACCCAAACCTATGCGACCGCGTTGTCCAATCTCGACGCGCACCCGGTCCTGTGGGCAACCGGAGGCGCATGCGAAGGATGCGAAGATCTCGACGCTGCGCTTGCCGCGCAATCGGGTGCGCCGCTTGACGCCGGCAGCCGCGACGACATCTTCTGCCGCGACAAGGCACTTTACATCTACACCTCGGGCACCACCGGTTTGCCGAAAGCGGCGAACATCAGCCACATGCGGCTCCTCCACATCATGAGCGCCTTCCAGGGCGCCGTGAACGCCGGACGCGACGACCGCATGTACGACGTGCTGCCGCTCTATCACTCCGCGGGCGGTATTGCGGCATTGGGGCCGACCTTCCTCTCCGGCGGCTCGCTGCTGGTGCGCCAGAAATTTTCCGCCACCGAGTTCTGGGACGATTGCCACCGCTACCGCCCGACCCTGTTCCAATACATCGGCGAGCTTTGCCGCTATCTCCTGAACACGCCCGAGCACCCCTACGAGCGCGCGCACAATCTGCGCATCGCCATCGGCAACGGCTTGCGCCCGGAGATCTGGCCGCGCTTTCAGGCCCGCTTCAAGATTCCGCATATCATGGAGTTCTACGGCGCAACCGAAGGCAATGTCGGCATGATCAATTACGACGGCAAGGTCGGCGCCATCGGGCGCGTGCCGTGGTACGGGCGCAACATCCAGAAGATCAGGCTGGTGCGCTATGACCTGGAAAAGGGCGAGGTCCTGCGCGGGGGCGACGGGCGGTGCATGGAAACCCAGGACGGCGAGATCGGCGAAGCCGTGGGCCAGATCGACCCCAAAGACCCGCGCATGCGCTTCGACGGCTACACCAACAAGACCGAGACGGAGAAAAAAATCCTACGCGACGCGTTCGTCAAAGGCGACGCCTGGTTTCGCACCGGCGATCTGATGCGGCGCGACGGCCACGGCTATTTCTATTTCGTCGACCGCACCGGGGATACCTTCCGCTGGAAGGGCGAGAATGTGGCGACCTCGGAAGTCGCCGAAGCGCTGTCGGTGTTTCCGGGCGTCAAGGAGGCAAATGTCTACGGCGTCGAGGTGCCGGGGGGCGAAGGCAAGGCCGGCATGGCCGCGCTGGTAACCGACAAGGCCTTCGATCTGACGCGCCTGAGCGCCTATCTGGAAACCAACCTTCCCTTCTTCGCGCGGCCCGTTTTCCTGCGCTTCCAGGGCGAGATCGAGGTCACCAGCACGTTCAAGCAGCGCAAGATCGAACTGCAGAAACAGGGCTTCGACCCGTCAGCGATCGCCGATCCCCTCTATGTGCGCGACGCTGCGACGGCGCATTATGTGCCGCTGACGCCGGACCTTTACCGGGATATTTGTGACGGAAAGTTCAAAGTGTGAGGCCATCCCCATGCGCACAAGCCACGCCATCATCATCGCCATCGGGCTGGTGATTTCGACAGCCATCGCGAGCGCGGCCGCCGTGCTGGCGGGGGGGCGCTATATGATGTTCAGCATGCCCGACAGCCATATCGTCTGGAAGCTCGACCGGCTGACCGGCCAGTCTTATGGCTGCGAGGAATCCGAATTCGGGCCGTTCTGCATTCCAGCCCCCAACAACATCAAGCACGGACCATAAGAGCAGGCGGCACCGCTCCCGATCCGTCTTGGCCGCTGGATTTCAAGATGCCTTGCGTTTGCGCGATGCGGTAGCGGCCTTGCGCTTGTGCGTCGCCGTCCTGCGGGTTGTGGTGTTCGATTTCGTACTGGCCGTCCCGCGCGACCGGGAGGCGGCCTTCGGGCTGCGAGACGGTTTTTGGCGCCGCATCGGCGGGGAGCTTTCACGCTTGCCCTTGGCGCCGACATGGGACTTGCCCTCGCGCTCCTGCTGATAGGTCTCGCCCTTCGCTTCCTTGCGCTTGGACCTTGCAAGGCTCGCCTTGTTCTTGGACTTGGTCTCATATTTCGACGCGCCGGATTCGTGCAGCGCGATGGCGATGGCCTGCTTGCGGCTCTTCACCTTGCCGGCTTTCCCGGCGCGGCCGCTCTTGAGTTCGCCGTGCTTGAATTCATGCATGACCCGGCCTGCCGTCTTTCTCTGGCTTCCCGATGCTTTCGCCATAAGGCTCTCCTCGGCATTCGCCCCTTGCGTTGGGCAACGCGAGCGGGGACGGGAAGTTCCCACGGGTACGCCCGATCCGTTGTGGATTGGGGGGCAGCCCGCCTACGATAGAAGCAGTGATTCGTTTTTCTAGATTTTTGAAAGCCAACAAAGATAAACCGGTCGCGCGAGGGACCAGCGGGCAGCAATGCCCATGGATACGATTGCCTCTCCGCCTTCGACAACGACGACGGAACGGTGACGATTGCGCGCGGGCAAGGCTCCAGCCAAATCGTTCTGAAAGTCCGGGGCGACAGGGCTTATGTTCTGGTCGAAGGCGAACCGCGCGGCGATGACGTCATAGACGTCGTCCGCGCCGGGCTCGACCAAGGTGTTCTGCATGGCAATATGCGAACCCTGGTCGACCTCACGGGGTTCATCGGATCGGTCGATTGGCCTGCGATCCAGACCGTCCGGCGCATGACGCGCCAGCAGGGGGACAGCGATGCGCGCGTCGCCTATGTCGTGCGCAACAATCTCTTCGCGCCCCTGATCAGAATCGTCGAAGCCCTGTTCTCCCATTCGCGCCATCGAACATTTCACACCTACACCGAGGCGATTGCCTGGCTCGATTCCGATGAGCCGGAATAACCGTTGAAGCCCCGCCGCATTGAGTGGCAGGCTGGCGCAGAATGGCGAACGGATGGAGTTTCGGATGGCGCTGGTGCAGAACCCGATTTGCGAATTCGGCTGGAAGGCGAGGCCTTTCGCGCTGAAGGGCGTGGATGGCAAGACCTATGGTCTTTCCGATGTCCGCGGGGCCAAGGGCACGCTCGTCGTCTTCATCTGCAATCATTGTCCCTATGTGCGTGCGGTCATCGACCGCCTGGTTGCGGAAGCCGCGGCCCTCGCCACGCTTGGGATCGGTACGATCGCGATCATGCCCAACGATACCAGGATTTCGCCGGGCGATTCCTTCGACGCCATGAAGGCGTTCGCGAAGGAGCATGATTTCACGTTCCCCTATGTCATGGATGAGACGCAGAACGTCGCGCGCGAATATGGCGCGGTATGCACGCCGGATTTCTTCGGCTTCAACGCAGCCGACGAGCTGCAATATCGCGGGCGGCTGGATGAATCCAAGACGACGCTGGTGCCCAATGCGCGGCGCGAATTGTATGTCGCCATGAAGCAGATTGCCGAAACCGGCCACGGGCCGAAGGAGCAGATTCCCTCGATGGGCTGCTCCATCAAATGGCGGGAGTGAGTTGACACCCGGCCGGGGATGACAATCTCAACCGTCGAAATCCTTGGCCAGTTCGGCGCGCGCCGCGGGCGACACGACGGCCATGTGCCCATAATTCGGGTGCGCGATTCCCAGCACCACCGGCTCGGCCGGATCGCGGAATGCGGCAATCTGCTCCGGCGTGAACGAAAACCGCACCCAATGCACCGATGAGGTCTTGCCGTCCTCGCTGGTGCGGTCTTCGTATTCGGTGGGCGTGGCGGCGATGCGGCTTGCGCCCAAATTCATGTAAACGCTCTCCTCGATGCCGGCGAGCTTCATCAGCATGGCCGTTCGCCGCGCCGGTTCGTCGATCTCGAGCATCAGCGTCGCGATCAGCTCCGCACCTTGCGGGATCAGCGGATTATAGGCTTCGAGTTCGCCCGGAACCTGCTCCGCTCCGCCCTTTTCGATGTGCAGCATCTCGTGCACCTGCGCCAGCATGGTGTCGAAATTCTCGAAATAGAACGTCGCGTAAGGCCCGACTTCGATGCGGCGATTGCGTTTGACGGGGATCAGCACGCGGCGCCGTTCGGCGCGTTCTGCTGCGTAGATGCCGGGTGCCACGATATCGGCGGACGTGATGCGGTGTTCGGAAGCGGGCATGGGTATCCTCATATCAGCCCATAGGCGTGGGCGAACACTTCGATGGGGTGTTCGGCCTCCCGCGCGGGCAGTTGCTTGCCGTCTTTCCCGGCAATTTCGCGAGCCCCCTGCATGATATGTTTGCCGGCCAGCGGACAATCCGACACCACATGGCCGCGCGCCTGGTTCACCAAGGTGCGCATCACCGGCCGGCCGACTTTCATGGCGACCTGATGGGTCTCCTTCAGAACGCCGAAGGTGCCGCCATGCCCCGCGCAACGCTCGATGACGTCGATGGGCGTATCGGGAATGAGCCGCAACAATTCGGCCGCCTTGGCGCCCATGTTCTGCGCCCGCGCATGGCAGGCCATGTGCACGCTGATCCCTTCGCTGAGCGGCTTCAGTCCCGCCGGCAGACCGTGGCGCTTCGAAACGTCGACCACATATTCGTCGATGTCGAAGGTGGCCTCGGACAATCGCTTCACGTTCGCATTGCCGGGGACGATCAGCGGCCACTCGAATTTGAACATCAGTCCGCAAGAGGCCGTCAGCGTGACGATGTCGTAGCCTTGATCGATCAGCGCGCACAGCTCGCGTGACACCTTCACGGCCTGGGCCGCCACGCGATCCAATTCCCCTTGCTCCAGGAACGGCATGCCGCAGCAGCCGGGATAAGCCGCACGCGTCTCCACGCCGATATGGTTCAGCACCGCGCGTGCGGCCATGCCCGTATCGGGCTTGTTGTAATTGACGAAACAGGTGGCGAACAGCGCCACCTTGCGCTTGCCGAAGGCGGGCGCATCCGGATTGGGCGAAATCGGTTCGGCCCGATCCTTGACGATGAAGGTGTGGCTGACGAATTTCGGGAGTTCCGCGTGCCTGTCGATGCCGAGCGTCTTCTCCATCAGGGGCCGGGTGAGCTTGTTCTCCTGGTCCGACGCCCAATTCGCAAGCGGCGCCACTCCGCGGGCGAGGCCGCCGTTCCGGTCCATCTCCGCCAATTGGCGCGCCGTGAAGTTCTTCTTGTTGTGCTTCGCCTCTACCATCCGATGGCGCAGCAGGAGATGGGGAAAATCCACCTGCCAGGCATGGGGCGGCACATAGGGACATTTGGTCATGAAGCACATGTCGCACAGCGTGCAGGCTTCGGTGACGCGCGAGAAATCTTCCGACGTCACGCCCTCAACGTCTTCGGTCGGATTGGAATCGATCAGGTCGAACAGGCGCGGGAAGGAATCGCAGAGATTGAAGCAACGGCGGCAGCCGTGACAGATGTCGAAGACGCGCCGCATCTCGGCGTCGAGCTTCGCCTCATCGTAGAACGCCTCGTCCTGCCACGGAATCGGGTGGCGGGTGGGGGCTTCCAGGCTGCCTTCACGGGACATTCATCGGTCCTCGCGAATGGCGAATAGCGAGTGGCGAATGCGCCATCCCCCACTCGCCATTCCCTATTCGCTATTCCCTATTCGCCTGGCTTACTTGCCCAGCGAGTCGAGCGCCTTCTGGAAACGGCCGGCGTGGCTCTTTTCGGCTTTCGCAAGCGTCTCGAACCAGTCGGCGATCTCCTCGAAGCCCTCTTCGCGGGCGGTGCGCGCCATGCCGGGATACATGTCGGTGTATTCGTGCGTCTCGCCGGCGATCGCCGAGAGAAGGTTCTTGTCGGTCGGACCGATCGGCTTTCCGGTGGCCGGATCGCCTACCGCTTCCAGGAATTCGAGATGGCCATGGGCGTGCCCGGTCTCGCCTTCCGCGGTCGAGCGGAATACCGTCGACACGTCGTTGTAGCCTTCGACATCGGCCTTCTGCGCGAAATAGAGGTAACGGCGGTTGGCCTGGCTTTCGCCCGCGAAAGCGTCCTTCAGATTGTTCTCGGTCTTGCTGCCCTTGAGAGCCATGGTGGTTCTCCTGTGTTGAAAACTTTCGGCGAAGAATTGTGCCCTTCGCATTGCGCCGGGAGGGTGCCAATCGGCACGCGGGAAGTCAATACTTTAGAATTGTTCTAAAGAAAATATTTTGCGGCAGCTTCAACGCCGCTTCAGCCGCACGATCACATCAACCCGGTCAACCCGGGCCCCCTGGGGCGGCACCGGCACACCCGCGACTTCGATCGCGCCGCCGTCGATGTCCAAAAGCGTACCGTCGTCTTCGCAGTAGAAATGATGATGATTTCCGACATTGGTGTCGAAATAGGTCCGGGTTCCATCCACCGTCACTTCGCGGAGCAGGCCGCCTTCGGTGAACTGGTGCATGGTGTTGTAGACGGTGGCGAGAGAAACCTCGATTCCGGCTCCAGCCGCTTCCTCGTGCAGCCGCTCGGCCGTCACATGGCGGTCGCCGCGGGCGAACAGCAGCTGCGCCAGAGCCAGCCGCTGCCGCGTCGGCCTGAGCCCCGCTTTCCGCAACCGCTCCGTGTATTGATTTGCCCTCTGGACCAAGCGTCTCTCCTGTTGCACCGCGATCCCATGATTACCGAAAATTCAGACCGGCACCTTGCGCTGGACGTGTTCCCGTCCCATCCTACCTTTATAAGCAGGTGGCGGCGAGAGTGCTTAGAACAATTCTAAGTACGAAAACCTGCGGGGTTTTTCAAGGGCGGGCGTGGCGAAAGCCACGGCTCGGGTTATGACGTGGATAAACAAGTACGCAAAGCCTCGTTCGATCTCCAGGCGCTTCTGGCCTGCGCGCGGGGCGAACTGTTCGGGCCGGGCAATGCCCAATTGCCCCTGCCGCCGATGCTGATGTTCGACCGCATCACCCGCATCTGCGATGTCGGCGGCCTGTTCGGCAAAGGCGAGGTGCAGGCCGATTTCGACATCAAGCCGGACCTCTGGTTCTTCAAGTGCCATTTCCAGGGCGATCCGGTGATGCCGGGCTGTCTCGGCCTCGATGCGATGTGGCAGATGCTGGGCTTCTTCCTGGGTTGGCTGGGCGGCATCGGACGCGGCCGCGCGCTCGGGGTTGGTGAAGTAAAGTTCACCGGCATGGTGCTTCCCTCGGCGAAGGCGGTGAGCTACGCCATCGACCTGAAGCGCGTGGTCATGCGCCGGCTGGTGATCGGCATCGCCGATGGCGTAATGAAAGTCGATGGCAAGCCTATCTATGAAGCCAAGGACTTGCGCGTCGGCCTGTTCGTCGATCCGGGCGCCCAGCCGGCCGGCTGAAGGGTCAGCCCGCGCGCAAACGATGAGACAGGAAGGACAGCGGCCATGAGGCGCGTCGCCGTGACCGGTCTCGGCATCATCTGCCCGATCGGCAACAACACGCAGGAAGTGACGGCGTCGCTGCACGACGCCCGCTCCGGCATTACGAAAGCGCCCGATTATCAGCGCATGGGATTCCGCAGCCAGGTCGAGGGCAGCCTCAAGGTTGATCTCGACTCCGGCATCGAACGCCGCGCCCGCCGCTTCATGGGCGATGGCGCCGCCTACAATTTCCTGGCCATGCAGCAGGCGCTGGCCGATTCGGGGCTTGAGGAAAAGGACATCGTCAACCCGCGCACCGGATTGATCATGGGCTCGGGCGGACCCTCGACCAAGGCGCTGATCGCCGCCGCCGACACGGCCCGGAGCGAGCCCGTGAAGGGGCCTAAGCGCGTGGGGCCTTTCGTGGTGCCCAAGGCGATGTCGTCGACCTGTTCGGCGGTGCTCGCCACCTGGTTCAAGATCAAGGGGCTTTCCTATTCCATCAGTTCGGCCTGCGCCACGAGCGCTCATTGCATCGGCAATGCCGCGGAGCTGATTCAATGGGGCAAGCAGGACGTGATGTTCGCGGGCGGCGGAGAGGAATTGGACTGGTCCATGTCCGTTCTGTTCGACGCCATGGGGGCGCTTTCGTCGCGCTACAACGACACACCGGAGCGCGCGAGCCGCGCCTATGACAAGAACCGCGACGGGTTCGTCATCGCGGGCGGCGGGGGGGTGGTGGTGCTGGAGGAACTGGAGCGCGCCAAGGCGCGCGGCGCGAAAATCTACGCCGAGCTGGTGGGTTACGGCGCAACCTCGGACGGCTACGACATGGTGGCCCCGTCCGGAGAAGGTGCGGTACGCTGCATGCGCCAGGCCATGGCGGACATAAAGGCCCCCATCGATTACGTGAACGCGCATGGCACCTCGACACCGGTAGGCGACGTCACCGAAATCGGCGCCATGCGCGAAGTGTTCGGCAAGAACATGCCGCCGGTCAATTCGACCAAATCGCTGACCGGGCATTCGCTGGGCGCCGCCGGCGTGCATGAGGCGATCTACTCCCTGCTGCAGATGCAGAGCGGCTTCATCGCGGAATCGGCGAACATCGAGGAGATCGATCCCGAAGTGGCCGACGCGCCCATTGTGCGAAAGCGCATCGACAATGCGAAGCTCGAAACCGTGATGTCGAACAGCTTCGGCTTCGGCGGCACCAACGCTTCGCTGGTCTTCGGGCGCCACGATGCTTGACAGAAATCGCGCGATCGCCGAGGGCGCAAAAACCGGAACGCTGATGGAGGGCAGGCGCGGCCTCATCATGGGGGTCGCCAACGACCATTCCATTGCCTGGGGCATCGCGCGTGCGCTGTCGGCGCAAGGGGCGGAACTCGCCTTTACCTTCCAGGGGGACGCGCAAGGCAAACGCGTGCGCCCGCTTGCCGAAAGTATCGGCTCGCGCATCGTCATCCCCTGCGACGTCGGCAACGATTCCGACCTGGATGCGGGGTTTGGCTTGCTCGCCGAGGCCTGGGGCGGGCTCGACTTCGTGGTCCATGCCATCGCCTATTCCGACAAGAACGAGCTCAAGGGCCGCTATGTCGAGACCAGCCGGCAGAATTTCCTCAGTACGCTGAACATATCCTGCTATTCCTTCACCGACGTGGCGCGGCGCGCGGCGCGGATGATGAAGCCCGGCGGCGCACTCGTCACCCTGACCTATGGCGGGGCGTCGCGCGTGATGCCGAACTACAATGTCATGGGGGTGGCCAAAGCAGCCCTCGAGGCAAGCGTGCGCTATCTCGCGGCCGATCTCGGCAAGGACGGCATCCGCGTGAACGCGATTTCGGCAGGACCCATGCGCACGCTCGCGGGCTCAGCCGTCGGCGATGCGCGCATGGTGTTCAAATGGAACAAGGCCCACAGCCCGCTCAAGAAGAACATCGAACTCGAACATGTCGGCGGAGCCGCGCTCTATCTGCTTTCGGAATTGTCGGCGGGTGTGACCGGCGAGATTCACTTTGTCGATGCGGGATACAATGTCATCGGCATGCCGCCGACCGGCGATCTGAAAGGCTGGATCGCGCCCGAAAACGGCGATCCGGAATAGGTGCCGCCGCTCGCGCACGGCAAATCCCGCTTCGGTCCCCCGATCAATATCGAAGAGGAGATGAAGACCGGCGCCATCGCCTATTCGCAGGGCGATTACTACCAGAGCCGCGCGGACAGGAACGGCGTCAGCCTGCTGAACTACATCCACGCGATCTTCGGACTCTTGCGCCAGAAGCAGGCCGAGACCGTTCTGATGATCGGCTGCGCCGGCGGCTCGCTTGCCACCATGCTGACGCGCGCGGGCGTCCAGGTTGTGGCGGTGGACGTGAACCCACAAGCCTTCCTTCTGGCACGCCGCTATTTCGGATTGCCGGAAACGGTCGCGTGCCGGGTCGCCGACGGGGCGGATTATCTCTTCGCCACGCGGAAGAAATTCGATGCCGTCGTGTTCGACGCCTTCCGTGGCGGGCACATCGCTTCGGACCTGCTGTCGGAGCACGTGTTCGCGCAGGCGTTCAAGCGACTGCGCGCGAAGGGTGCGATCTTCGTGAATGTCCATGTCGCGAGCGATACGGACGATTCGGCAGGCCGCATCGCGGCAGCCCTCTACGCCTCCTCACCCGATGTGCGCATCCTGGACCGGCCGGGGAAAAAATACCGGAATGCGATTGTCATGGCGGGGGCGGTCAAGGGCCTGAAGAAGCCTGCCCTGCTCATGGAGCCCGCCATTGAAGCGAAGAAGCTCGCGGCCAAGCTCGATGCCATGCAGTTCCGCCGCTTCAAGTCGGAATAAGCCTTACGACGGCAGAATTTGGCGGCAGCCCTCGATGACGCTACACTGTGCACATGGATTATCGGGAGCACATCACCATTGAGCCTGGAAAGCGAGGCGGACGGCCTTGTATCCGGGGGCTCCGCATCGCCGTGGCAGACGTTCTTGGTTGGCTCGCCAGCGGCATGTCGCACGCGGAAATCCTCGCCGATTATCCGGAACTGTCGGAGAACGACATTCGTGCATGCCTCGCCTACGCGGCCGAGCGCGAGCGCCGTCTCATCGCTGCGAAATGAAGCTTCTGTTCGATCAGAACCTCAGCTTCAAACTTTGCGCAAACCTGGACGACCTGTTTCGTGAGTCGAGTCAGGTACGGCTGCTTGGGCTCGACAAAGCCAGTGATGCCGCCATCTGGGATTTTGCTGCGTCAAACGCGTTCACTCTCGTAACGCTTGATGCGGATTTCGCCGAGATGGCGGCGCTCCGGGGTGCACCGCCCAAGGTGATCTGGCTCCGATGCGGCAACCAGTCTACCGCAACGGTGGAATCCCTGCTGCGTCAACATGCCGAAGCGATATTTGCGTTTCAGCGGGACCCGGCTGCCTGTTTCGAAATTTATTGAGGAAGGCGGCCTTACCGCGCCAGCTTCGCCCCGGCGAGCTGGGCAATCGCTGCCAGCGTCGTCTGAGCCGCGTTCAGCCCCAGCCGGAAATCCTTGTCGTTGTAGGTCGTGTAAAGATCGGTCGGCTGATGCCATTGCGGGTCCCAGCCGCTGCCGATCTGCGTACCCCGCTCGTTCTCGCGCAAGCTGATCGCCGGCACCACATCCTGGAACGGCGCCGAATCGGTGTTGGTCATGTGCCCGCTCACCGAAGCGGGATAATCGCTGGCATAGCGCTCGTTCGCGCTCTCAAACGCCCAGGCGAGCGCCTCGCCGCCGCCGCCCATTTTCGCCGCACTCTGGAATTCGATGTTGATGTCGGCTTCGGGGCGCTGTTCCTTGGCTAACGTGCCGTCGGGCTTTGGCATGCCGTGATCGAACAGCATCATGTCGTGCTGGATCATGCCAAGCCATTTCGGCTCGGGATATTTCGTCGACCCCGCCGGATTTTCCTTTCCCTGCAGCGCCCGGCGCTGTTCCACATAGGCGCTCGCGCCGTCCAGGCCGGTCTCTTCGTTGTTCCATAGCGCGAAGCGGATGGTGCGGTCGGTGACGACGCCGGGGCCGCTCAAGACGCGCGCCACTTCCATGACCAGCGCGGTCCCGGAACCATCGTCATTGGCGGCTTCGCCCCAACCGATGCCGTCCATATGCGCCCCGACGATGTACATCTCCTCGGGATGCGTCGTGCCGACCTTGGTGCAGTAGACCTCCTCGCGCGGCCCCGGCTGGGATGGCTGCATGTCGAGCGCGCGCACGCGCGGGTCGGGCTGCCGGTTGGGGTCGTCGTTCACGCCCGTCGGCATGCGCACGCCGCGGGGGCGTCCGCCGCCGACGGAACGCAAGGGCGGAGTCGCTGGCCGGCCTGCGCGCGGGCGCGGAGGAGCCGGCGTATAGGTGTAATGCAGCCGCTCGGTCGCGCAGCCATAGCTCCGAAGCTGGGCCTCGATCCAATCGACCGCAGCGCGATTGCGGTCGGTGCCCTGGCGGCGGTCGCCGAATTGGGTCAGGCCCTTGATCGTTGCCTTGTATTTTTCGAGATCGAGCCGCCCCACCAGCGTCGCGATGGGATCGGTGGCCGCCGGTTGCGCAAGCACAGGTCCACCCGGCAGAACGGCCAGCCCCGCAAGGGCGGCGCACAAGACGATCCGGCGCATGATGTCCTCGGATGACGAACGCAAGGACAGAATAGCACTGGCCGTCTGGCAAAATCAGGCGGCCTATTGGCGGACCAGGACCGGATTTCCGCTCTTGTCCTTGAAGGTGACGAAGCGCGGATGGAAATAAAGCTGCGTGCCGCCGACCATCGTGCCGATCACCGCGCCGACATTGCCGCACAGATTCTCCGTCGCCACCGTCGCGTTGCGGATGGCCATCCGTGTGGTCACGCGCTTGGACACCGCACCCAATTTGCCCGATTCATAGGTGCCGCAATCCTCGGCCGATCCGGTCACCTGCAACGTGCTCGTCGCCCAGCCGTCGGTCCGCGTCTCGAGCGACAGATTGCCCTCTTTCGCCAGCGCGACCGCATGCTCCAGCGTGAAGATCGGCAGCAGATTGAGCCTCATCTCCTTGGCGCCCGCGATGGTGAAACTGTCGGTCAGGTTGCAGCCATCATAGCCGCCTTCGTAGCGGCATTGCGCCGTATGCGGACCATCGTTCAACGTGAGCCGCTGGGTCGAGCCCGGCGCGATAGTGACCGGCGCGCCTCCGTCGAAACCGACCTGCACCGCGGCCGGGCCGGTGTTCTTGAGGGAAACCGCCGTTGCGGCCGAAGCCGATGGCGAGATGAAGCCGAGGCCCGCGAGCATCGGCACAAGCAGCATAGACTTGGATCTGGATAGGGTCGTCATAGCCCGCGTCCCTCTGTTGAGTTTCCACGGATGCATGTCTTCGCGCGTGCCGCGAGCTTAGCCCAACGCGGCAGCCCGTTCCAGCAGCGGCCCCCTTGCTACTATGGCTTGATCAGGCGGGGCTCCCAGTTCACGAAGCCCGCTTTATTGGGCATCTGGACCTTGGGCAGCGACTGCGCGTCCAGCACCGCATCCATCGGCACGACATTGTCGCGCGAGAGGATGAAAGCCACGACCGCGTACACCTCGTCGTTCTGCAGCGACTGGGGATTGGTGATCGGCATGGCCCGGCGGATGTAATCGAATACCGTGGTCGCATAGGGCCAGTAGGAGGTCACTGTCTTCAGCGGGTTGGGGCTTGCGAGCGAGCCCACCCCGCCCACCAGCCGGTCGCCCGACGGCGTCCCCTCGGCATTGGCGCCGTGGCAGACGGAGCATTTCTGCGCGAACACGGCCGCACCTTGGGCGACCGAACCGGAACCGGCTGGAAGGCCTTTCCCGTCCGGCGGGATGCTGATGTCGATTTTGGCGATGTCCTCGGCCGTCGCTGGCCGCCCCAATTTGGGCGGCGGGGGCGCCGCCGCCCCGGCGGGCGCAGCCGCAAATGCCGCCCCCGCAATTGCCGCCGATACAATGCCCGCAATCCAGACGCGCTTAGACATAGATGTTGCTCACCTTGCCCGACGCATCCACCGCCCAGCTCTGAATGGCGCTGAAATGGAAATTCTGCCGTGGCGCATATTGAGCGACCCAATCGGCATGGGTCTTCTGCACGGTGCCCTTTTCGTCGGTGGTGCGGCTCATCAGCGTCACCGGCTGGCCGTTCCACATCCAGGGGAGCCGGAACCGGGTCACGGCTTTCGGCAGCACGGGTCCGGAAAGGGCCGCCTGTGTCCAGCTCTTGCCGCCGTCGGCCGAAATATCGACCTGCTTCACGCGGCCCAAGCCCGACCACGCGACGCCCGAGATTTCGTAATAGCCGGGGCCCTGCATGTTCATGCCGAAGGACGGCTTCGTGATCACCGATTTCGGCTCCATCTGCAGCATGAACTCGCGCGCCTTGCCGTCGGGCATCAGCTCGGTGTAGCGCGAGGTCTCGTCGCGCGTGTACATCGGCGTGTCCATCACCTTCAGCCGCCGGATCCATTTCACATTGGTGTTGCCTTCGAAGCCGGGCAGCAGGAGGCGCATCGGGAAGCCCTGTTCGGGCCGTATCGGCTCGCCGTTCTGGTAGAGCGCAATCATCGCGTCATCCATGGCTTTCCACACCGGCACGCTGCGGCTCATCCCCGCGCCGTCCGCACCTTCCGCGAGAATCCAGGTCGCCTTCGGATCGAGCCCTGCTTCGTCGAGCAGCGTGGAGAGCTTCACGCCCGTCCATTCCGAGCACGACAGCAGGCCGTGGATATCGCCCGCGGTCTGTTGCGGCGGCATCGGCGCGTTCGACGCGCCCGAATTGCCGGCGCACTCCATGAAGCGAATCTCCGAATTCATCGGATAGCGCATCAGGGAATTGACGTTGAAGATCAGCGGCTGCTTCACCATGCCGTAGATGGCGAGCTCATGCTTGTCGGGGTCGATGTCGGGCACGCCATTGTGGATGCGCACATAATGCAGTCCCGCAGGCGTGATCATGCCTTCGAGCATTTGCAGCGGCGTGCGCGAGGAGCCCGTGACTTCGCGGGCCGGCGGCGCGTTGGTGACGAGGATGCGCTTGATGTTGTCGCGCCAATGAGACGGCACGCCATAGGCCGTGAAACCGGAACCTGGCTTCAGCATGGTCGGAGGCGAGATGGCGCTGATCGATTCGGCGCGCGCGGCGGTTGCCGTCGCAGCCGCGGCGCTTGCAATCGCCGCACCCGATTGCAGGAAGAAGCGCCGATGGAGCAGCCCGTTTCCGGCCACCGGTTCGCCCAATTGTTCGCTCAAGTCCCGCGTGTTCGCCATGGCGCCCTCCCAGGCTTTGGTCGTGATCCAATTCCACATCATACTTACCGCGAAACCGGCGGCGACTCCATGCAGGAACGCCCGCCGCGTCCCCGCAATCGGTTGGTATCAAATGAATATCACGCCGGGCGACGGCTACAGCTCGGCGAGATCGCGCATCAGCTGTTCGAGGAATTGTATCTCTCGGGGGCGGCGGACGCCGTCGGCATCGACCACCTCTTGGGCTGCCGCAACCAGGGCGACGATGTCATGCTTGGAATCATGCTCGAGGCGCTTGAGCGCCGGGCGCAGCTGCGCATGGGTGGGGCGGAATTCACGCAAATAATCACTTAGCGCCGCCTGTTCGGCCGAGGAGAGCTCCAAGCCCGACAGCTTCGCCCGCGCAGCGCAATGAAGCAGGATCACTTCCTGTTCCTCCGGCACGGACTGACCGTCGCAGCGCGACAGCAGCATCAGGGGCACGATATGGTGACCCGACGCTTCGCGGACGCGCTTGAGTTCGCTCGGAAAGGGCCGCTCGGGGTATGCCGTTTCGGGAGGCGCCGGCTGGTCGTTCATGAACGCAGCAAAGCGGCCGACGAGAACGCCTAAAGTCATGGAAATGCCCGCCAAGAGAGGTGATGAATCAAATTATGCAGGTTCGATGACAGTTCAATGTCGCTGTGGGACGAAGAACGCGATTCGCGCTCTGTTGCCGAGGAGATTTAACAAATCTCCTCAGCCTGTCGAAGCATGAGAGGATTCACGCGCCCTTCTTCGCAGCGTCGGCGAACCGGTCGAAGAGGTAATGCGAATCCATCGGACCAGGCGATGCTTCCGGATGGTACTGCACCGAGAAGATCGGGCTTCCCTCCACCCTGATGCCGCAATTCGTCCCGTCGAACAGTGAAACATGGGTTTCTTTCACGCCGCGCGGCAAGGACTCGCGGTCCACCGTGAAGCCGTGATTCATCGACACGATCTCGACCTTGCCGGTCTCCAGATCCTTCACCGGATGGTTGGCGCCGTGGTGGCCTTGCGCCATCTTGCGCGTGCGCCCACCGAGCGCCAGACCCAGCATCTGATGGCCCAGGCAAATCCCGAACACCGGCAGACCGGAATCGATCAGTCCACGGATCATCGGAATGGCGTATTCGCCGGTGGCCGCCGGATCGCCGGGCCCGTTGGAGAGCAGCACGCCCTGCGGCCGGTGCCGCATCACGTCGTCCGCGCTTGATTGGGCGGGCAACACCACGATCTCCGCGCCCGATCCCGCCAGCAGCCTCAGGATGTTCCGCTTCACCCCGTAATCGACCACCACCGCGCGCCATGCCGGCGCCGTCTGCTTCCCGTAGCCCTCGTTCCAGCGCCACGGCGTTTCGTCCCAGGTGAACATCTGCCGGCAGGTGACCTCCTTGGCGAGGTCGAGACCGACGAGCCCCGGAAAGGCGCGCGCCCGCGCCCTCAGCGCCGCCACATCGAAGCGGCCTCCCGCGTCATGGGCGACAACACCATGCGGCATGCCGGTTTCGCGGATGCGCGCGGTCAATTTCCGCGTATCGATACCCGAAATTCCCGGAATGTTGTGCCGCTTCAGCCAGCGGTCGAGCGTGGCGGAGGCCCGGTAATTCGACGGGTTCTCGGCATGCGCCCGCACCACGACGCCGCGGACGGACGGCGTGATGGATTCGATGTCCTCCTCGTTCGCGCCGACGATCCCGATATGAGGGAAGGTGAAGGCCACGATCTGCCCGGCATAGGACGGGTCCGCCAGAATCTCCTGATACCCTGTCATCGCGGTGTTGAAGCAGACCTCGCCCACGGCGGCTGTAGCTGCGCCGAAGGCATGGCCCTCGAACACCGTGCCGTCTGCGAGTACGAGCACGCCCGTTTTCGGCGCAGCAAAAAGCGCCGCTCCGGATGGTGGAGCGCTAGCGCGGATGCCGTCTGTCATCGGCCAAACCTGTCGGATGCGGGGGCACCATAGGGAGGCGCCAAGAACCCGTCAAGCGTCGCCGTTCATGTCAAATATTCAGCAAAATCAGTGCCTTATTGCGTTTGCCGCATTTCGCTCTTTGCCCTAGTCTCGGGCCGAACCGGCAAAGGATGCGACTCATGGGTCTACGCGACCGTTTCTCCGAAGCGATGAAGGCCGCGATGAAGGCGAAAGAGGTGAAACGGCTGGGCGCCGTGCGTTTGATGATGGCCGAGGTGCAGAAGCAGGGCATCGCCTCGAAAAACGAGAACCTGTCGGATGAGGAAATCCTGACTGTGCTCGCGCGCATGATCAAGCAGCGCGAGGATTCCGCTCTCGCCTACGATCAGGGCGGAAGGCCGGAATTGGCCGCGGGCGAGCGCGAGGAAATTGTCGTCATCCGCGAATTCATGCCGCGCCAGATGTCGGAGGAGGAATCGCAAGCCGCCGTGAAGGACGCGATCGCAGCCACGGGTGCGGCCTCCATCAAAGACATGGGCAAGGTGATGGCGGCGCTGAAGGAGCGTCACGCGGGCCAGATGGATTTCGGCAAGG
Organism: uncultured Bordetella sp.; assembly: GCA_964494505.1. Lineage (GTDB taxonomy): Bacteria > Pseudomonadota > Alphaproteobacteria > Micropepsales > Micropepsaceae > CAIYRG01. The sequence goes on along the minus strand of CAZBRO010000019.1, from coordinate 5,009 downwards.
CGAGCGGCATGGTGAAACAACAGCTTTCCGCTCCCAAATAGGAAAACCCGGCGATGGGCAGCAATATGGTCTCGACGATTTTCGCAATCAGCTGGGCGATATTGTTCGTGCTGGGTTTGTTGATTTTTCGCGGACATGCGCCGGTCGGTCTGAAGCGGAAGCTGTGGGCGCCCTTCACGATTGGAAGCGCGATTCTGTTCGTTCTGTTCAGCAGTCTGCTGCTTCGGGGTCGTCTGCCCTGGTTCTTCTATCCGTTTGTCGTGCTGATCGTGTTCCTGAATTTGCGCAACACGCGCTTTTGCGAAACTTGCGGAAGCATGCAGACGAGCAGAGACCTGATAAGCCGGCCGCGCTTTTGCCAGAAATGCGGCCACGATTTGACCGCGCTCCACGAAGCACCGTTGCCGAAATGAGCGGCGCTCGTTTGGCCTTTTCACTGTAATGGCCGTTGGCATCCGCGCGGCGCGGTTGCCCGGCGACGAGCCGGGCATTGCCGCCATCGACACCGCATTCACGACCGAAGCGATCTTCAAGATCGAGACGGGACCGCGCGCCATCCGGCTGATCGAGACGCCGATCCCGCCGCGGGTGAAGCGCTTCGTGGTCTACGATCTCGGCCGGGATTGGCGGCAATGGGACGAGGCCCATGTGGCGACGGATGGTGAGCGCATCATCGGTTTCGTAGCGTCGGGCTACCAGTTCTGGAACCGGCGGGTCGTGCTGTGGCACCTCTATGTCGATCCGCTCTATCGGGGCCGAGGGCTGGGCGCGCGGTTGCTCGAAACTGTGTTTCAGCGCGCCGAACGGCAGCAGGCCTTATGCGTGTTCCTGGAAACCTCGAACCTGAATGTGCCCGGCATCGCTTGGTATGAAAGACGGGGATTTGCGCTCGGCGGCGTGGACACGACGCTCTACAGCGGCGCCGAAACGGCGGAGGAAATGGGCGTGTACCTCGTGAAGCACCTTTCGACGCCGTAAAGACCTGTTGGCAACGCTTGGATTGTGGTGCGCCAGCGCGCCCAAACGCGCATTGTTTTCCTTCCCCCCCTTGTGGGGGAAGGTGGCGCAAAGCGCCGGAAGGGGGGTACCCGTGCATGTCCCCTCCCCGATTCCGCTTCGCGGAATCGACCCTCCCTCAAGGGGAGGGTAGGATTCGATCATGCGCTACGGCGAAGGGCTGCTCGAAGAAATCCTGAGGCGGACGGACCTCGTCCAGCTGGTGGGCCGGCGCGTCAAGCTCGCCCGCAGGGGCCGCGTCATGTGGGGCCTCTGCCCCTTCCACAAGGAGAAATCGCCCTCCTTCAAGGTCGAGAACGAGCGCCGCCATTATCATTGCTTCGGCTGCGGCGCGGGCGGGGACGCCTTCAAATGGCTGACCGAAACCGAAGGGCTCTCGTTCCGGGAAGCGGTGGAGAAACTCGCGGGTGAGGCGGGCGTGGAGCTTCCCGCCTGGTCGGCCGAAGACGAAGCCCGCGAGACCCGCAAGAAATCGCTCTACGAGATCATCGAAGCCGCCGCCCTATTCTTCGAGGACCAACTGCACCGCGGGCGCGCAGGCGAAGCGGCGCGGGACTATCTCAAGGGCCGTGGCCTCTCGCCCGAGGCGTGGAAGCGGTGGCGCCTGGGTTTCGCCGCCGACACGACCAACGCGCTGATCCATCATCTGGCCGCCAAGGACATCGCGCTCGACGACATGATCGAGGCCGGGCTTGCGCGTGCCGGCGAGGATGGCCGCCCCCCTCGCGATTTCTTCTATAACCGCGTGATGTTCCCCATCGCCGACGTGAAGGGGCGCATCGTCGCCTTTGGCGGGCGGGGCCTCGCGCCCGATGCCAAGCCCAAATACATCAACACCGGCGAGACGCCGCTCTTTTCGAAGGGCCATCTGCTTTACAATTTCAAACCTGCGCGCGAGGCGGCGTTGAAGGGCGCCCCTCTCATCGTCGCCGAAGGCTATATGGACGTGATCGCGCTGGTGGAGGCGGGCTTCGCCGGAGCGGTGGCCCCCCTCGGCACGGCGCTGACCGAGGACCAGCTTCAGCTTCTATGGCGGGTGGCGCCCGAACCCGTCCTCTGCTTCGACGGCGACGAAGCGGGCGTGCGGGCCGCCAAGCGCGCGAGCCTTTTGGCCCTTCCCCATCTGGTGCCCGGCCAGTCGCTCTCCTTCGTGTTCCTGCCCAAGGGCGAGGACCCGGATTCGCTGATCCGCGGACAGGGCGTGAAGCCGATGCAGGTGGCGCTGGAGAAAGCCCGGACCCTCGCCGATACGCTGTGGACCGGCGAAATCGAGGGCCGCGACTTTTCCACGCCCGAACGCCGCGCCGGACTGGAAGCCGCCCTCGACCGGCTGGTCAAAACGATCCACGACCCCAAGATCGCCGATTATTACCGCCGCGATTTCAATGACCGCATCTTCAAGACCTTCAAGCAGCGCAAGGCGGCGGGCCCCCGCTCGCGCCCTTCCCGCGAGGGAGGGCCAAAGCGCCGTGGGAGCTTCGGCGACAGGACGAATGCGTTCCCTCCGGCCGCCCAGGACAATGTCTCGGCCGCCGTCAAGCAAAGCCTCATCGTGGTCAACGCCCTTTCCGGCGCCAAGCACCGGAAAGAACAGCATCTGCTCGGGCTCCTGATTTCGACGCCGCATTTGATCGAGCGCTATTCCGAAGCGCTGGCGTGGCTCGCCATCGACGATCCGCAACTTGACAGGATCAGACGCGAACTCTTAAACGTCGCATCTTCGGGTAAAAGGCTTGACAAAGCGGCCGTGGAGAACCACCTCGTTCGCCAGGGGTTGGGTGTGCTCGCTGAGCGGCTTCAGACGCATTCCGTCCTCGTGTCCGACCTGAAGGGTCATGTGGATGAGGAGGCCCGGGAGGCGCTTTGGCTTAAGGCGCGCGCTCAGTTGGCCGATCCCGATTCATCTGGGACAAGCGATTTGAAGGCCCGCCGCGACCAGGCACTGCAAAGATACCTGGACGGCGGCGCGGAAGTAGATTGGGATGAATTGCAGCGCCTGAACGGAGAGATCAGAGCGCACGTCGAAACCGGCGGAAAACGGGAATTGAAGTGAGCAAGAAAACCCCTTCAAAAGTGAAAGCGGTATCGAAGCCCATCAAAACGAGGCCCGAGCCGACCAAGCCAGCCGCCAAAGCCAAGCCCGCGCCCGCGCGCGCCGCCGCGGTCAAGCCGATGCCGTCCAAGTCCAAGGTAGAGGCGAAGAAGCCGGACTTGAAGAAGCCGCTGCCCAAATCGGCCAGCCTCGAACCCAAATTCGCCGTCAAACCAGGCGCCAAACCCGCCGGCAAGGAACCGTTGAAAGAGCAGACAAAAGCCGCCGCTCCAAAAGCCGCGGAAACAAAGCCCGCCGAAACCAAAACGGCCGAAACCAAGACCGCAAAGCCTGAGCCCAAATCGCCCGCCGTGATGGCCGCCGAATTGAAGGCCAAGGCGGCGCTCAAGCTCGACCCGAAAGCGGTCGCCAAGAAGAACGGTGCCACCACGCCGGATGGTCAGCCTGCAACGGGCACCCCCGACAAGGGCGATCCCGACGCGCCGCTGCTCGACATGTCGGACGCGGCGGTCCGCAAGATGGTCACGCGCGCCAAGCAGCGGGGCTACGTCACCTATGACGAGCTGAACCGGGTGCTTCCCTCCGACAAGGTCTCCTCCGAGCAGATCGAGGACACCATGGCGATGCTCAGCGAGATGGGCATCAACGTCATCGAAAGCGAAGAACAGGAAGAGGCCGAGGGCGAAGGTCAGCTTCCCGCTGTCCAGGCCGGCCGCGCCGTCGCCGAGGTGCCGGAAAAGGCCGAGGAGACCTATGACCGCACCGACGATCCGGTCCGGATGTATCTGCGCGAGATGGGCTCGGTGGAGCTCCTCTCCCGCGAGGGCGAAATCGCCATCGCCAAGCGCATCGAGGCCGGCCGCGAACTGATGATCGGGGCGTTGTGCGAGGGGCCGTTGACGTTCGAAGCGCTAACCGTCTGGCGCGACGAACTGATGGAGGGAAAGGCTCTTCTCCGCGACATCATCGATCTCGAAGCCATGTATGGCGGCGTTCCGGGAGCGGAAGGCGCTCTCGGCCAGGGCATTGCGCAAGCATTGGCCCCGGGCGCGGTTCCCGGCGTCCCGGTCCCCGGTGCCGCGGGTGCGCCCCCCGGCGTGGCCCCCCCGGTTCCGCCGTCCCCATCCCCGATGCCGCCGCGGCCTGCAGCCCCGGCCCCCGCTCCCGCGGCAACTGCCGTAAAGGCCCCGCCGGCAAGGACGTCCGATGGCGAGGAAGGCGGCGAAGGCGGGACCGGCGGCGAAGGCGGCGACCAGCCCGGCCAGGGCGATGAGGATTTCGACGACGAGAGCAATCTTTCGCTCTCGGCCATGGAAGCGGCCCTGAAGCCCCAGGTGCTGGCGACGCTCGACCAGATCGCAGCCCTGTATAAGAAACTCGGCAAACTCCAGGACGCCCAGGTCGAAGCCGCCCTTGGCGCGGAGGAATTCTCGACCGGGCAGGAGCGCCGCTTCCAGAAGCTGCGCAACGAAACCGTCGATCTCGTCAAATCGCTGCGCCTCAACAACAACCGCATCGAGGCCCTTGTCGATCAGATGTACGGTATCAACCGCCGTCTGGTCTCGCTGGAGGGCCGCTTGCTCCGGCTTGCCGAGGCGCAAGGCGTCGACCGCACGGACTTCCTCAAGCAATATTTCGGCAACGAGCTCGACCCCAATTGGGTGCGCCGCGTCGGGCGCCTGACCGGCTCCGGCTGGAGGGATTTCGCGCACGAGGAACGCGACAAGATCAAGGAGCTGCGCGACCAGATCCAGACGCTGGCGCAGGAGACGCGCCAATCCATCTCGGATTTCCGGCGCATCGTTCAGACGGTCCAGAAGGGCGAGCGCGAGTCGCGGCAAGCCAAGAAGGAGATGATCGAGGCGAACCTGCGGCTGGTGATCTCCATCGCCAAGAAATACACCAATCGCGGCCTGCAATTCCTCGACCTGATCCAGGA
>CAZBRO010000018.1:0-106341 GCA_964494505.1 uncultured Bordetella sp. | reverse complement strand
CCGCCGGTGTGGATGTTGCCCTTCGAGTCCACTTTGAATCCGTCGGGACGTCCCGGTGCACCGCTTCCGCGCACGTCGGCGGCAACCCGCTTCGAAGCCTTGTCGATCAGCCCGTTCGGCAGGATGTTCCAGGCAAAGACGGCGAGTTCGATGCCGGAACAGACATAAAGGGTCTTCTCGTCGGGCGACAATGCGATGCCGTTGGGGAAGGAACCGGCATCGTCGGTCAGAAGGTCGAGTTGTTTGCCATCGGGCGTCACACGAAAGACGCCGTTAAAGCCCAATTGCTTCGGCATGAAGGTCGGATCGGTGAAGTAGATCGAGCCGTCGGTGTGGATGCAGAGATCGTTCGTCCCGTTGAACGGGATGCCTTTGTAATTGTCGACAATGGTCGTGACGCTGCCGTCGGCTTCCTCCCGCCTGATCCTCGTGCCGCCGGTCGCCACGATCCGTCCTTGCGGATCAAGGGTAAGACCTCCGCCCTGAATGTTCTCCTTGATGACGCTGACCCCTTGGCCGGGCTTATAGAGCAGACGGCGCGGGCCATTGCAGATCAACAACCCGCCATCCTTCTTCGACCACAGCGGACCTTCGAGGGACGGCATAATGTCTTTGGCGACGATCTCGACTTCGCCCGTCACGATATCGTCGAGTTCGGGGGCTAGACGTTCGATGCGGGGGTAGGGGCCGGGAAGCGGCGGCGCCGTCGCTTCTTGGCGCTGGAGGACGGGTGCAGCGGCACCAAACGCGCCGCGCGATCCCGCTGCCAAGGCCAAACCACCGGCAGCCGTCTGCAACAGGCGGCGGCGCGTTAGGTCGCTAAGGTCATTCATCGTGGGCTCCCCATGAAAAATCCGCCGGGATCGTGAAACGTCCCGGCTTTTCGACCCCCTATGTTACCTCGGCGTTCCAGAGGCCACAACGAAGTGTATCCGGCGCGCGCGGGGATACCCCCAGAAACGGAGGCGCCCGGCTCAGCGCGATCAACTTGACGCCGATCTGCCATGTCGAGAAGAGTGTCATCCCAAAGGGCGCGCAGCGATAACGCCACGCACTCAGGCCAGTGGAATCACAATAATCCAATGCCCAGTTTTGTCCTGAACGGCCCACTATGTGTTCGGGAGGCGGGCCATTCTTCCGGACGGGAATGTTGGGAGGAGGTCGCATGAAGAGGTTTGCGGTGCTTCTGGTATTGGCGTTCGTCTTGGCAGGCGGATTTGCGCGGGCCGCGGAACCCTATGGCATCGGGCTGGAGGGATTTCCGTACCCCTATCCGGTTTCGATGCTCGCCGTGCCGACCGAAGGGGAAGCCCTGCGCCTCGCCTATATGGACGTGAAGCCTGCGGGCGTAGGCAACGGGCGCGTGGTGCTGTTGCTGCATGGGCGCAATTTTCCGTCTTCCTATTGGGAGCCGACGATCAAGGCGCTGAGCGCTGCTGGTTATCGCGTCGTCGTGCCGGACCAGATCGGCTTTGGTAAATCCTCAAAGCCCCTCTTCGCGATCAGTTTCGATATGCTGGCGCGGCACACCGGGCTCCTGCTCGATCACCTGAACCTGCCCCGCGTCGATGTCGTCGCCCATTCCATGGGCGGCATGCTGGCGGTGCGCTTTGCGCGTGCCTATCCCGATCGGGTGAACCGGCTGGTCCTCGCTGCCCCCATCGGGCTCGAGGACTATCGGAATTTCGCCCCGCCCGTCGAGACCGAACGGCTGCTTGCGATCGAGGACGCGCTCTCGCCCGACGGCTATCGCCAACAGCTCGTGACGAATTATTCGCTCACGCTCCCGCCCGCGGACATCACGCCTTTCGTAGACGCGCGCATGCGCATCAAGGAGGCGGCGGATTATCCGCGCTGGCTGCGCTCTTTCGTCAATTCGTACCAGATGATCTACAGCCAGCCGGTGGTGTACGAGATTCCGCTGCTGACCCAGCCGACGCTCTTCATCATGGGGGCGAACGATCACAACGCGCCGGGCCGGCCCTTTGCGCCGGAGGCGCTGCGCGGCAAGATGGGCGAGAATGCGAAGTTGGCTCAAGCGCTCGCCGGCCGCATGAAGAACGCGCGCGCCGAGGTGTTCGAAGGCGTGGGCCACCTGGTCCATCTGGAAGCCAAGGACCGCTTCAACGCGGCGATGATTTCATTTCTCGACAACGGACAATGATGCGATGAGCGAAGCCGTACGCGTGGTGGTGAAAATCGTGACCCGCACAGACTCGGTCGCCGAAATTCGCGCGATCGTGCTCGAATTGGCGGACAAATCCCGGCAGGAAGCAGGCTGTTTGCTTTATGAGGCCCTTGAGAATCTGGCGGAGCCGGAGACGTTTGTCCTATACGAGGAATGGGAGAGCGCAGACCATCTGGATGCGCACAACCGGACACCACATTTCCACCACGCGGTGGCGTCAGCCGCTCCGCTCCTTGCCAAGCCCCTCGATGTCGGCCGATATACGAAAATCGGATAGGACCTTATGACAGTCGATACCACCGATTTCGCCGGGAAGCGCCGGCGTCCGCTTTATCGCGATCTGTCGCTTCAGATTCTCGCCGCCATGGCGCTTGGCGTGTGGGTCGGTTACATGTGGCCGGACAGCGCGGATGCGTTGAGGCCGCTCGGCGATCTGTTCGTCAAGCTCGTGCGCATGCTGGTGGGGCCCATCATCTTCTGCACGGTCGTCCATGGCATCGCGAGCGTGCGCGAGGCGAGACGCGTAGGGCGCGTGGCGATCAAGGCGCTGGTCTATTTCGAGATCGTCACCTCGCTCGCGCTGGTCATCGCGCTGGTGCTGGTCAATCTGTGGCAGCCGGGCGCCGGCATGCATGTCGATCCGGCCACGCTCGCGGACAAAAGCGTGGCGTCCGTCGAAGCGTCGGCAAAGACGGTCGGGTTCGGCGAATTCCTCCTCGACATCGTGCCGTCGAGCGCGGTCGGCGCTTTCGTTGACGGCGAAGTGCTTCAGGTTCTCTTTTTCTCGATCCTCTTCGCGTTCGCGCTATCCGCCATTGGCGCCAAGGCAAAGCCCGTGGTCGATGGCATCGGGGTGGCCGCGCAGATCCTCTTCAAGATGATCGGCTATGTGATGTATGTGGCGCCCATCGGCGCCTTTGGCGCGATTGCGTTCACGGTCGGAAAGTTCGGGCCCTCCACGCTCATTTCGTTGGGCAAGCTGATCGCGGAGTTTTATGTCTGCTGCGCGCTGTTCGTGGCGCTCGTGCTGTGGCCGGTAGCGTATTTGGCGGGTGTGAACCTCATCCGTCTGATCCGTTATATCGGGGCCGAAATCCTGATCGTGCTCGGCACCAGTTCGGGCGAAACCGTGTTTCCGCGTCTGAACGCGAAGCTCCGCGCGCTCGGCTGCGACGAATCCGTGGTCGCCCTGGTGCTGCCCACCGGCTATGCTTTCAACCATGACGGCACATGTCTTTATTTCGCGACCGTGTCCGTGTTCCTGGCCCAGGCGGTCGGCATCGACCTCACGCTGTGGCAGCAATTGGGCCTGCTTGTGATCATGCTGATCACGTCGAAGGGCGGAGCGGGGGTGGCGGGATCGGCCATCGTGATGCTGGCGTCCACGCTCGCGGCCACCGGGACGATACCGGTTGCCGCGGTGGGACTGGTGCTCGGGGTTCACCGGCTCCTGTCGTCGGCCTTTGTCGCGGTGAACGTGCTCGGCAATGCCCTGGCCACCATCGTGATTGCGCGCTGGGAAAAGGCGCTGGATACGGCCACGCTCGATCTCGAACTCCGCCGCGACCCTGCCGCGTGACTTAGAAGTCTGAGGAGGTCTGGCCCGGCGGCCTCAGCCGGGGCACAATACTCCCGACACGCGCCCGGGCAGACGATGCAGCGCCGCGAGATCGACTTAGGCCCCGTGCTGGAGAACCGCCGCGTCGGATTCTTCCAGGTGCTGACGCTCGCCTTCGGGTTTCTCGTCCTGTTCGTGGATGGCTTGGATTACAGCGCAATCAATGTGGGGGCGCCGGCAATCCTGCGCGCGTTCCATGCCGAGCGAAGCGCCATGGGGCTCGTGTTCGGCTGGGGCTATGCCGGCATCTTCGTTGGCTCCGTGTTGTTCGGCTGGATCGGCGACAAGTTCGGCCGCAAGCCGGGGCTGGTGTTCGGCGTCCTCGCCTACAGCGTGCCGGCCATCTTCACCATGTTCGCAGGGTCTCTCGATGAACTGACCGTGTGGCGATTCCTCGCCGGCATCGGCATCGGCGGCGTGGTGCCGAACACCATCGCGCTTCTGACCGAGACCGCACCCAGGCGGCTTCGCGTTACCTTCGTGATGATCGCGTTTGTCGGCTATTCGCTCGGCAACGCATCCATCGCGCAGGTCGCCGCCCGGTTCATCCCGGCCTATGGATGGCCGGTGGTGTTCCTGGTGGCCGGCACCATCGGCTTGGTGTTGAGCATTGTTCTCGCTTTCGCATTGCCGGAGTCGATCCCGTTTCTCGCAATTGCCAAGCCGGATTCGCCGAAATTGCGCAGGCTCGCGGCCCGCGCGGCCCCCGAACTTGCGCTTGGCCCCGACGACCGCATCGTGATCCTGCGGCCCGCCCGCGAGACGCATTTCTCGCTGAGGCTGCTGTTCGATTCCTACCGCCGCATCGCGACGCCGCTGTTGTGGATCGCCTTCTTCGCCGAATCGCTGACCTTCATGACGCTGTCGGCCTGGCTTGCGGTGATCCTGGAGTCGGCGGGCCTGCCGCCCAAGGATGCCGCGCTCACGTTCTCTTATGGCGCGGTTGGCGCGATGATCGCCATTCTCGCTTTCGGGCGGCTGATCGACCGCTTCGGCCCGAAGGCCGGCGCGGTCTCGGGCACGATTGCGGTCGCCACCATCGTTTATCTCGGCACTCCGGGTCTTACGCCGGCGGTCATCGCGATGGTCGCCATCGTCGCCCAAGCCTCCGCCTCGGCCACGCATCAATCGCTGAACGGCATCGTCGGCGGCTTCTATCCGACCGTCATTCGCGGCAATGGCGTGGGCTACGCGACCGGCATGGGAAGGGTTGCCGCAATCCTAGGGCCCGTTATCGTGGGCTATCTGATGGCCGCGAAGGTCCCCTTGCGCGAAGTGCTGGTGTTCATTGCCGCACCCGACCTTGTGGTGGCGGGCGCCTGCGTGGCATTGGACGTGCTGAAGCGCAAGCCCACCGCGTCGGTGGATTTCGCGAGCGCCGCGCCCGTGCAAGCAAAAGAGCAATTCGCCAAGAGCTATTGATATGAGCAGCAGGATTCCCCGTCTCGAAATGGCCGAACTTGCACCCAATGTGCAGGAATGCCTCGCGGCGCGGGTGAAGCGGCTCGGCTATCTGGGCGAGTTCTTCAAATGCTCCGGTCACAATCCCGATGTGCTGGTCTCCTTCATGGAAATGACCGAAGCCCTGAAGCACGCGCTGCCCGACCGGCTGACGGAGGTGGGTTCCCTCACCGTCGCCGGCCTGATGGGCAACGACTATGAGCGCAATCAGCATGAACGGCTCTCGGAAAAACTCGGCTTCGGCCGGGATTGGGTGGCCGCGGTGAACCGGCTCGACCCCGATGCGCCCGGTCCGCTGAGCGAGGACGAGCGCGCCGTTCAGCGGCTGGCACTCGCAATGGTGGCGCGGCGGGGCCATGACGTCGAACCGGAGCTGGAGGCCGCGATAGAGCGGATAGGTTATGCCCAGGCGATGGCCGTGCTGTTTCTGATCGGCCGCTATGTCATGCACGCCTATGTGGTGAATGCGCTGAATCTGGCGCCGCCCGTGCCTTCCATTTTCGCGGGAGAATCGCGGTGACCGAGCCGCTGTGGATCACCGAAAGGGACGTCGTCGACGCGCTGAGTCTGCCTGAGGCGATACCGGCGTTGGAAGCGGGACTTGCCCTCGAAGCCGCTGGCACCGCGCGGAACATGGAGAAGACCCATCAGATTTGGGGCGGCCATCACACGCTGCACGCCATCGGCGCGGTCGTCGAAGGCGCTCACGTCGTCGGCACCAAGACCTGGGCGCATACCGCAGGCGGCGCCACGCCGCTGGTCACGCTGTGGAACAGCGACACGGGCAAGCTCGAAGCCATCATCGAAGCCTTTGCGCTGGGGCAGATGCGCACCGGCGGTATCTCCGGCGTCGCCACGGCCCGCATGGCGCGCGCCGACGCCGACGACCTCGCTATTGTTGGCACGGGCAAGCAGGCCATAACGCAGGTGGTCGCCGTCGCCGCGGTGCGTCCATTGAAGCGCATCCGTGTGTTCAGCCCGACGGCGGAAAACCGGCGTGCTTTTATTGCGCGGCTGGAGAAGCTGTTCCCGGCCTCGGCGTTGGTTGAAGCGGCTTCCGTGGAAGAAGCGGTGAAGGATGCGCCCATCGTCACGCTGGTGACGCGGGCGCGCACGCCCATTCTCACCGCCGCCATGATCGCGCCCGGCACGCATCTGAACGCGGTCGGCGCGATCACGCCGGAGCGGGAGGAATTCACCCAGGACGTGTTCGACCGGGTCGGGGCAATCGCCGTGGACATGGTGGAATCGGTGAAAGGCTTGAGCGCGGAATTCCGGAAACGGTTCGGCGAAGGCGATTGGTCGCAAGTGCGGCCATTGTCCGAACTGGTGGCGGCGAAGGCCGAGCGGCCCAAAGGCGCCGACGTCACGCTGTTCAAGGCCATGGGGATGGGTTTGTCCGACTTGGCGCTTGGCATCGAAATCCTGAAGCGGGTGCGCGCCAAAGGCGGCGGGCGGCCGTTCCCGCATCCCACGCCCGCCCAGCCGCGCCTGACCGTCTCTTGAGTCCGCCGCATGGCGTTCGCTGCCGCCCGACCCCATATCATGCAGGATGAGCGACCTGAAACCGCCGCAGCCCCTGGTACCGAATTGCACCGTAATTGCACCGTTATTGGCACCTTATAAAATTTCACAAAGCTGGCGTATGTCTTTGGAAACATTGGAATCCGATGCCGGAAAATCCTGCAAAAGGGGGGAGGGGGGTGTTTCGAATGTCCGCCCCGCCCGCCCGCCATGTCGCAGGCAAAGCAAGAGGGCTTGGGCTATCTTGCGGTATGAACTGGGTTTTGCCGCCTGAAGGAGTGGCCGATGCGTAACGACTATTTCCGCGATTTCACCGGAGCGACGCCGAAACCGCTCGATCTTTGGGAGCCTATTGTGATCCCGAAGGAGGAAATCGACACCGAAATCGAGCGGCTGGCGTCTTTGCCCCAGCCGCCCAACGGCCGCCGCAGGTCGCTGTTCGTGCACCCGCGAAACCAGAAATCCAACGGCTTGGCGCCCGGCATCGAGGTCGCGCTCGACGTGCTGAAGCCCGGCGAACGCACGGTGCCGTTCCGCCAGAACTCGACCCAGGTGAATTTCGTGATCCAGGGGCAGGGCGCGTCCTTTGCCGGCGGCAAGCGCTGGGACGTGAACCTCTATGACGTGTGGAACACGCCCTCGATGCAGCCCTACTGGCATCAGAACACGGGTGACGGATTGTTCGTGCGGCTGACCTATTCCAACGCGGCGCTGCTCGACATGATGAACGTGCATTATGTCGAGGAGAATCCGCCACCGGTTCAGGCGGTGAAGCACGAGGAATTGTCGGAGGAGGACAAGAAGCGGCGCGCGAGCCCGTTCGGCACGTTCAAGCTGAACGATGAAGGCGCCTACCTGATGCCGTATGAGATACTGATCAATCCGCCGACGGTGGAATCGCCCGCGCTTCATTGGCCGTGGGCCGAGGTGAAATCCCATCTCGACAGATTGGAGGCGTTGGGCAAGGACTATGTCGGGCGGCGGCTGTATCTGCTCTTTAACCCGATGACCGGCCGCACCAACGGCACCACGCCCAACTTCTTTGCCACCATGACCATCCGCCCGCCGAAAATCGTGGACCGGCCGCACCGGCATACCTCGGCCGCGATCAATTACTATTTCCACGGCACGGGCCGTTCGACCGTGGAAGGCAAGGTCTATCAGTGGAAGGCGGGCGATCTGATGCTCTCGGCGCCCGGCTGGGCGGTGCACAATCACGCTTCCCACGACGATTATGTGTATGAGCTGACCGTGCAGGACCAGCCGCTGAACATCGCGATGGAAAGCCTGCTCTGGCAGGAAAGCCTGAAATTGCCCATGGCCGTGCTCGGCGTCGAAGAGGGCGTCGGCACCAACCGGGCGGCGGGCTGACATGATCCGGCTCGATGAGAAGGCTCTGAAGGGTTCATTTCCCCCCGTCGTGACTCCGTTCAAGGACGACGGCAGTGTCGATTACGACACCTATGCGAAGCTGGTGGAATTCCACGTGAAGGGTGGCTCGCCCGGCATCGTGGTGACGGGCACGACGGGAGAGCCTTCCACGCTGACGCCCGATGAACGCACGCAATTGGTGAAGGTCGCGATTGCCGCCGCCAACAAGCGCATCCAAATTGTGGCCGCGACAGGTACGCAGAATCACGCCGACACGGTGGTGATGACCGAAGCCGCCGAAAAAGCCGGCGCCGATGCGCTCCTGATCGTGACGCCCTATTTCATCCGCCCGCCGCAACGAGGGCTCGAAGCCTATTACCTCGACCTTTGCAAGCGCACCGACCTGCCGGTGATGATCTATCACATCCCCGGCCGCGCGGCGGTGAACGTGACCGCCGAGACGGTCGCGCGTATCGCGGAGGCTGCTCCCAATCTCGTCGGCATCAAGCATGCCGTGGACGACCTCAAGCTGGTCAGCGATCTCATCCTGAAGCTCGGGGATGAATTCCGCATCCATGTCGGACTTGAGGATTTGTCTTTCCCGATGGTGTGCCTCGGCGCGCACGGTCTGATGAGCGCCGTCGGCAATCTGATGCCCGGCAAGGTACAGGAGCTTTATGCCGCGACGGCGGGCGGCGACTTGAAGCGCGGCCGCGCGCTGCATTACGAGCTATGGGAGCTGAACCAGTCCGTGTTCTTCGATACCAATCCGATCCCGATGAAATACATGATGAAGCGCATGGGGCTGCTGCCGAATGAAAACCATCGCCTGCCGATGGTGCCGACGACGCCGGAATTGCGCGCCCGATTGGACGCGGTTCTGCAGCGCGCGGGGCTGGTGTAATGGATCGCGCGGTTGCCAATGCCAATCCGGCGCTGATCGAAGATTTGGTCGACGCCAATCGGATCCTGTTTCACTTGGGCGTGGTCGACGGGTTCGGCCATGCCAGCGTGCGCCATCCGGAAGACCCATCGCAATTCATCATCTCGCGCAGCATGGCGCCGGCATTGGTGACGGCCGATGATCTGATGGCGATCCATCTCGGTGGGCGCCCCGTTTCGGACGATGCGCCGACACCCTATTTGGAACGCTTCATCCACGGCGAGATTTACGCCGCGCGGCCCGACGTCGTGGCCGTCGTGCACAGCCATTCCGCTGCCGTGATCCCTTTCAGCGTCGTGCCGGACGCGAAGCTGAAGCCCCTGTCCCATATGGCGGGCTTCATCGGCGACGGCGCGCCGGTGTTCGAAATCCGCGACACGGCGGGGCCGACCAGCGACATGCTGGTGCGCACCCCGGAGCTTGGCCGCGCGCTCGCCCATTCGTTGGGCGGCCACAATATCGTGCTGATGCGCGGCCATGGCTCGACCGTCGTGGGGTTCAATTTGCGCCAGGCGGTCTATCGCGCCGTGTACGCCGAGGTGAATGCGCGCCAGCAGTCGGAAGCCTTGCGGCTCGGCGCGCCGACGTATCTGACGCCGGGTGAGGCTGTGGAATCGGCGAAGGCCAATGACGGTCAGCAGGACCGCGCCTGGAATTTGTGGAAGCGCGCGATTCAGGGACGCGGCCTCGTCTGATCAGCTCTGAGCCAACGCAATGGTGTTCTCGGCGGAAAAGCTCAGCACGACGGCGTCGCCTTTGCTCACGCCGCCAAAAAGCGTGCGCACGAGAATCTCGGCGCCGCCGGTCTGCACCAGATACTCCACGATCTCGCCCAGATAGATTTCGCGCATCACCTGACCGACGAGCCGGTTTGCATCCGTGGCCTCGCCGGCCCCGTTATCGCGGCCAATGGCGATGTGCTCCGGCCGCACCACCAGGGCGATGGCATCCCCGGACGGACGCGCATTCGGGAAAAAGCACAGCACCTCTCCCATCTCCGTCTTCACCGGCGCGATCGATTCCGCCGCCGCATCGCGCGTCAGCACGCCGCGCAGCAAATTCGTCCGTCCGATGAAATTGGCCACGAATTCCGATGCGGGCCTTCCATAGATCTCCTTGGGCGCGCCCACTTGCACGATGCGGCCTTCGCTCATCACTGCGATGCGGTCGGATATGGCAAGCGCTTCGGCCTGGTCGTGCGTGACATAGACGGCGGTGACGCCTGTCTCCTGCTGGAGCCGCTTCAGCTCTACCCGCATCTGCTCGCGCAATTGCGCATCCAGGTTCGACAGCGGCTCGTCCAGCAACAGCAGCCGCGGCTCGCGCGTCAGCGCGCGCGCCAGCGCCAGCCGCTGCTGCTGGCCACCCGACAATTGCGTCGCGGGGCGTTTGGCGAACGCGCCCAAGCCAACCATCTCGAGGGTGCGCATGGTCTTGGCTTCGATTTCGGCTTGCGCATAGCGGCGCCCGCGCGAAACGCGCAAAGGATAGGCCGCGTTCTCGAACACGCTCATGTGGGGCCAGATGGCATAGGATTGGAACACCATGCCGATGTCGCGGTCGTACAGCGCGATGTTCGTGCCCGTGTCCGAATTGAACATCTCGCGGCCCGCGATGCGGATGCGGCCTTGATCCGGCGTTTCGAGTCCGGCAACCGCGCGCAGCGTCGTGGTCTTGCCGCAGCCGGACGGGCCCAGGAGCGTGAACAATTCGCCTTCGCGAATGTCGAAGCTGACCCCCAGCACGCCGCCGCCCGGTTTGCCCTCGAAGCTCACATATTGTTTTTTGAGATTCTCGACGTGCAGCACCCGCGCCCCCCGCGCCGCTCAGCGGAAATATTTGTTGAACAGCGCGTTGGCTTCGTCGCGGGTTTGGAACATCAGCTCGGGCGTGAACACGGTCTCTTTCATCCCATTCAAGCGTGGGATGATCTTGCGCAAGGAGGGATCGGTATCCACCTGCGGATTGGGCGAGAGATATTGCGCCGCGCGCAAGACTTCCTGCCCTTCCTTCGACAGCGCGAAATCGATGAACAGCATGGCGGCGTTGGGATGCGGCGCATTCCTCGCAAGCTGAATGGTGCTGAGCGCAGACGGCACGGGGTCGAGCATCTGCGTCTCCAGGGCCGCGCCTTTGGCTTTGCTGATGATCGGATGGTGCGCATAGATTTCCAGCGCCAGCTTGTATTCGCCCTCGCCGACGCGATCCACCAGCGCGCGAGCGCTCCCGGCGTAATTCACGATGCGCTGGGCGGCGAGCCGCTTCAAATAAGCCTCACCCTTGTCCTTCCCCATCTCGCGGATCACGCCCGCGATGAAAAGCTCCGCTCCCACTTCGGAATCCGCGCGCCAGGCGATTGTGCCTTTCCATTTCGGATCGAGCAGCGCCTCGTAGGTTTTCGGCACATCGGCTGCACTCACCTGGCGTGTGTTGTAGGCCATCCCGAAATAATCGAGCCTCGATGCTGCCCACATGCCGGCGGGATCGACATAGGTTTGGGGAAAACCGGCGGTCGACGGGGAAAAGAACGGCTCGACCGCGCCCGCGCGGATGAGCGCTTCCGCACCACCGGTGGATTCGAGGATATCGCCGGTCACGCGGCCAGCGCGCCGTTCGGTCAATGCTTTCTGCACCAGCGCGCGGGAATCGCCGCGCCAATATTCGACCGCGACGAAGGGGTATTTTTTCTTGAAGGCATCGGCCATCGGGCGCAGCGCCTGGTTCTCGATCATGCCGGAGTAGAATCCGACTTTGCCTTCGCGCCTGGCGCCGTCGAGAATGCGCTGTTGCCGATCGGGCCCGCGATAGGTGGCGATGTTCGGCTCCGCGGCGAAGGCAGGGGCCGCGAGCGCAAGGCCGGTAAATCCCAACAGGATTTCGCGCCGCGTGTTCACGAGTCCACCGCTTTCAATTGGCGGGGAAGGGGGCGCGGACGAACGCCGCAACCCGGTCCTTCCGGAAGCCTGAGATGCCCGCTCTCGATCTCGATGCCTTCGAACGGATCGTCGAGCAGCCGGTCGAATTCGCCGAGTTCGCAGGCGTAATCGACGTTGGGGAGCGCTGCCGCCAGATGCATCGCCTGGGCGGACAATAGCCGCGAGCCGACCGCTGCGCCCATGCGATAGCGCACATGGCCCGCTTCGCAGATGCAGGCCGCCGCGAGCGTGTTGCGCAAGCCTCCGAGCTTGGGGATTTTCAGGCTCACTGCATCCACGATGCGGTTCGAGACGAGATGCATCACATCGGTGAGGCTCGCGGCACTCTCATCGGCTTCGACCGTGACCGGCACGGAATCCGTCACCAGCTTCAGGCCCGCAAGATCGCCGGCCTTAACCGGCTGTTCGGCCAGATCGATGTCGAACTCCGCCATGCGCGTGAGTGCTGCAATCGCATCCTTCACCGAATAGGACTGGTTCGCATCGACCGTCAGATGGACGCCGTCGCCGACCTGACGCCGGATGGCGCGGACACGGGCGATGTCTTCCCTGACGTCTCCATGGACTTTGATCTTGAGATAGGCGTAGCCGCGGTCCACCAGCTTCTGAGCCTGCGCGGCCATTTCGTCCGGCGTCTTGATCGCTAAAATTCGCAGGATCGGCACGCAATCCCGCACGCGCCCGCCGAACAGCTGGTGCAACGGAATCCCAAGCAGCCGCGCATTCAGATCGTGCAGTGCGCAATCGATAGCCGCTTTCGCCTGATTGTGGCCAGCCAGGTCCCGGTCAAGTGCTTGCAGGATTTCTTCCACCAGGAACGAGTCGCGCCCTTTAACCAGCGGCTGAAAGCGTGTCAGCGCCGCCATCAAACTCTCGCGCGTCGCACCCATATGCGGCGTGGCGGAAGCATAGCCATAACCTTCGGCGCCGTTGTCGGCGATGAGGGTCACGATCACGCCTTCGGTTACCGGATTGGCGCCGAGCGCAAAGCGCCACTTCGGGTCTTCTTTGCGCATCGTGCAGGGCGCAAGTTCGGCGCGGGTGACGATCATGACTGCCTCAGTTCAGCCCGTACAACGCCCGAGCATTGGCGCCCAGGATGCGATCGACCACCGATTTTTCGACCTTTCCATTTTCCTTCAGCAGCCGCAGCGCCTCGATCTGCGAGGAGGTATCGGCATGGCCGTAATCGGTGCCGATGACGAGATTGTCCGCTCCTCCCTGCCTCAGGATGTAATCGAGATCGTCCGTACACTGGCAGGCGACATAGATGCGGTTCTCCTTCAGCGCATCGTCCGGGAAACGCCGGTCCTTGCGTTGGAAACGCAGCTGCAGATCGTTGAACGCATACGGAATCCACTGAGCGCTCACCTCGATGAAGCCCCAGCGAAGACGAGGATATTTCTTCGGAATCTCGTCCATCAACAGATTGTGGAAGGCGCCGATAACCGGGAGCTTTGAGCGCGCAAACCCGCCTTCCGTCGCGTAGATGTCGCGCACGGCGAAGCTGTTGTTGCCGGAATGGAAACAGATCGGCAGGTCAAATTCCTGCGCCATTTCATAGAGCTTGAAGAAATAGGGATTGGTAAGCCGCATCTCGGCTTCGAGGCCGCGCACGAAAATCCCGCAGGCGCCGTTCTCCTTACCGAACTTCAGCTCCTTGCGAGTCTCATCCATGGAACGTAAGGGCGGCATCACCACCCAGCGCAGACGGCCCTTTCCCTGCTTCCAGATTTCCGCGAGCCAGCGATTGTAGCTGCGGCAGAGCGCCACTTCGACGGTCGGGTCTTGCGTCCAGGCGCGCAGGAAAACCGTCGGGTAGAGGACCTGGACGTCGATATTGAGTGCGTCCATGTGATCGAGCCGCGCCTGGACGTCGCGCATCTCGCGCGACACGTCCGAGGTGTTGGAGCCGACATTATGCTCCTTGGGCTGGAGCCGCCCATCAATGATCCAGAACTCCTTCTGAAGTCCGCCCTCGTTGCTGCGGGCGTGCTCGCCCTCGACCTGGCGTACGACGCGCGGGCGGAGATGGCGGTATTCGTGGTCGATGTAGTCGAACGTCGTCATCGTCTCGATGACGTGCGCGTCGGAATCGATGCTTCCCATAACGTCCTCAGACTGAATGGTTTGTGCGGCGGACAATAGCGGCGTTGTCCGGCCGGAGACAATGGACGCGCCGGGTGCTGCTCACGCTTTGACACGCTCAGGCTGAGGAAGGGGAAAATCCTCAGGGCGAACTGGTCAAAGGAGGAAGCGTCTCAGGCGAACGTCAGGGCTTGAGGATCGCCTGGAGGAACGCGCGCAGCTTGGGGCTGATACCCACGGCAAGACCCGCGATAAGAGCGGCGAGCAGCCCGCCGCTGGCGTGACCTTCGAGCACGCCCCTGAGCTTGCGGCCCAATTCCGATCCGAGCTCCGCGGCATTTTCAAAGGTTTGCATGTGAGCGTCGTATTCGGGCCTCCGGCGCGGGCGCGAACCCTGTCGTACTACCGCCGCGACGATCATAGCGGCCACCAGCACCAGGATGCCGGTCATCACGGCCGCCGCGGGTGGAACCAGAACGATTGCCAGCGCCAGATACAGCGCATAGGCGAAATAGCTCACGGCGATGATCGCCGCGATCAGCACGATCAGGATCACCGCCAGCGAAATCGCCAGGCGCGTCAGAAAGCGGCTGACCACGACCGCTACCTGCGGCCGCCAAGCAGGAGCCCAAACAGCATGCCAGCCACGAACACCGCCAGGGCGGTGCCGAGCGGGCGCTCCTCCATCTCCTCGAGCACGGTTTGGGCGGTGCTCTTGGCCTCGCTCCAGCCGCGCTCGGCGCTGGCGCGCAGCCGGTCCGCGGCTTCCGCCCCCCGCGTCCGCGCCGATTCCTTCAGAATATCGCCGATTTTGGCGAAATCGTCCCGCAAATTGCCGAGTTCGGCACGAAGCGATTGAATGTCGTCACTGGTGGCTTCGCTCATGAGGATTCCCTCTCAATTGAATAGCGGCCGAATGCGATAGGGGGCCGCCCGGCGTCACGTAAACGGCCGTCACGTCGATATGATTAACCGGTTTTTGGGAGAAGCCCCAAGCGCTAACCTTCGGTCCGGTCAAAAAAGAGCCCCGGCGGGGGCCGGGGCTCACAAGGTAGGGCAGAACGGGAAGGAGGAAAACTGCCCAATTTCACGCTACAGAAGCCTTGTGCCTGCACATTGATCTTGATCAATCCTACATCCGCCCCTTGTCGAATTCTTCGCAGCTCTCGCCCAGGACGGACAGCCCCTCCTCCAGATAATCGCCCAGCATCGGGAGCGTCATCAGATATTCGGCCGTGCGGGCGTTATGTTGGGTGCGCGCCTCATTCATCGCCTCCCGCCATTCACCGATGTCGTAGGTGCCGCGCCCAACCCAGGCGAGGGCCACGAGGTTGATCTGCTCATCCTCATCGAGCGCGCGGATGAATTCCACCAGCTCCAGCCTTGTCGCATCGAGTTCGTCGGGGAGGTTCTCGAGCACGTCAGTCATACCGTCGTCGGACGCATTCGAGCCTGAATCGGGATCGGACATGCCTTCTTTGGCATCGAAGACACGCGCCTTGGCGATGATGTGGCAGACCTTGTCCGGATTGATGCCGAGTTCGATCGATGACGGTTCGATCTCCGGCGTGACGATCTTGCTCATGGCTGCTGTGTCCCGATGGAAGCGCCGCTCGCGCTCCTCTTGGTTACGTTCTGCAGCCCAATAGGTTCACGCGGCGAAATAAATGCGCCGGAACCCGCCTCTATTTGCGGGACAGTTCTTTGGCCTTGGCTTCGACCTCGCGCATCACGCGGAGCACGTTGCCGCCCCAGATCTTGGCCAGGTCGGCCTCCGTGTAGCCCGCCGCGAGGAGCCGCTTACTGATTTCCGGAATGCCGGCCACGTCCTCCATGCCGGTGACCCCGCCGCCGCCGTCGAGATCGAGACCGATCCCAACGTGGTCCGTGCCCACGAGCTTGATCGCGTGCAGCATATGCGCCATCAGATCGTCCATAGTGGCGTGGGGCAGGGGATATTGGGCCTCTATCGCGTGGCGCTCCGCCAGATAGGCCTTCAGCTTGTCGCCCGCGAGCGTCCGGAAGGGGCCGTATTTCGGTGCGAGCGCCCGGATCGCGTTTTCCCGCGCCGGGATGTTGGGCGTGTCGATCAGATAATCGCTGTAGGAATTGATCTGGACGACCCCGCCCTTGGCCGCGAGTTTCATCAGCCGGGCATCGTCGATGTTGCGCGGGTGGTTGAAAACCGCCCGCATGCTGGAATGGGAGAGAATGATCGGGGTCGCCGATAGCGCCAGCATCTGATCGAATACGTCGTCGGAGGCATGCGAGGCGTCCAGGATGATCCCCAGGCGATTGGCTTCGGCGACGAATTGCTTCCCCAGCGGAGAAAGCCCGTGCCATTCGGGTCCTTTCGGGTCGGTGGACGAATCGCCGAGGTCGTTGTTGGTGAAATGGACGGGCCCCGCCATGCGCACCCCCATCTCGTAGAAGGTCTTGAGCAGCGTCAGATCTCTTCCGAGCGGGTAGCAGTTTTCCATGCTCATGAAGACGATGCGCTTGCCGGACGCGGCGATACGGGCGGCGTCGTCGGCTCGAAGGGCGAGCGCGAAACGATCGGAGTGTCGCGCCACCATCTCGCGGATTTCGAGCCCGCGCTTCAGCCCTGCGTCGCGCGCCGCCGCGAGCCCTTCGGGCGTACGGGGACCTTGGGGCGTGTAAATGGCGAAGAAGCCGCCGTCGAGCCCTCCCTTGACCATGCGGGGATAGTCGACCTGGGATTCATCGGTCTCGACCGTATGGGCATCCATGATGTCCCAGCCGGGCCGGGAAAAGTGCATCGGGGTGTCCAGATGGGTATCGAGCGTGAGAATACGCTCGTGGATGTCGCGGGCATCCGCTGCAAAAGCCGGTCCAGCGAAGAGAAATGCCGCAAAAGCCAGAGCCGAAATTGCCGCGCGGCCGGTCATGGAATGCCCCGAAAATTGTGGTTTGCCGCGTCGAGCTTATCGGATTTGCAGTCGCCCCGTCATTCGCTTAAGTAGGCGCGACTTTGCTTTATCGGGGAACGGCTTATGGCGCAGGGCCGCAAGCGGGCGCTGGTGACCGGCGGGGCGACGGGTATTGGCCGGGCGGCGGTTCTGCATCTCGCTCGCGCCGGATTCGACGTGGCGCTGAACTTCAACAGCAGCGCGGACGCGGCAGCCCAAGTGGCCTCTGAGGCCGCCCGCGATGGGGCTCGGGTGCTGCTCCTCCGCGCCGACGTCTCCGACGACACACAAGTCCGCGCCATGATGGGGCAGGTGGAGGCGGCGTTTGGCGGTCTGGATGCCCTCGTCAACAATGCCGGCACGACGATTTCGACGCCGCCCAAGGACCTGGAAGCCGTGAGCGTCGCCGACTGGGACCGGGTGTTTGCGGTGAACGTGCGCGGGCTGTTCCTGGTCACGCGCGCCGCGGTGCCGCTGCTGAGGCGCGGTGTTGAACCCTGCATCGTCAACACCGCAAGTATCGTGGGCTTGCGTCCCGGGCCGCAGCCCTTGCCCTATGCCGCGAGCAAGGCCGCGATCGTGTCGCTGACCAAGCAGTTTGCCGGCGCGCTCGCCCCCGACATTCGCGTCAATGCAGTGGCGCCAGGCTGGATGGAAGGCGACTGGATGGAGCGCATGCTGGGCGACAATTACGAGCGATTGATGGAACGCCGTGCCAAGGCAACGCCATTAGGCCGCTGTGTCACCGCGGACGACGTGGCGGAGACGATGCTGTCGCTGATTGTGTCCAACCGCTTCGTCAATGGCGAGATCGTCGTCGTCGACGGCGGTTTCGCCAGCACAACCTGAATGCTCCCGGGGTTCGTTCCTTTCCCGCCTGAATTCGCGGCCCGATACCGCGCCAAGGGCTATTGGGAAGACCGCACCATTGCAGCGGTGTGGGAGGATCATTGCCGCCGCTATGGGAACCGCATCGCGGTGATAGACGGCGATGTCCGGGCGACCTATGCGGATATCGATGCCCGCGCCACCAATCTCGCGCTAAACCTGCTGGACCTGGGACTTAAGCCGCTCGATCGGCTTGTGGTGCAGCTGCCGAACCGGCTTCAGTTCGTCTACCTCTATGTCGCGCTCCAGAAGATCGGCGTTCTTCCGGTGATGGCGCTGCCGGCGCACCGCTATCTCGAAATCAGCCAGTTCGTCCGGATCGCAGGCGCGGTCGGCTGCGTCATGCCGGACAGGCACCGCGATTTCGATTTCCGCGACCTCGTCCGCCGTATTCGAAAAGAGCAGCCGCAGCTTAGTAACGGCATCGTGCTCGGCGAAGCGCCGGACGGTTTCGTCTCGCTTGACGAACTGATCGCGCGCAAATCCACGCGCGATCCGGCCGACCTTTCGCGCATTGCAATCGAGCCCACTGACCCGGCGCTGTTCCTGTTGTCGGGCGGAACGACAGGCGTACCGAAGCTCATTCCGCGCACGCACAATGATTATGTCTACAATTCCAAGATGGCCGGGTCGGCCACCGGCATCACGGAAAGTTCCGTCCTGCTCGATGTGCTGCCGATCTCGCACAATCTACCGCTCGCGTGCCCGGGCCTTCAGGGCTTCGTGTTTAAGGGCGCGAAGGTGGTGCTGTCCACGGATGTTTCACCCGAAAATATTTTCCGTTTGGTCGAGCAGCACCAAGTCACGCACATCCATGTCGTTCCGGCTCTTCTGATCCGCTGGATCAACGATTCGAGCATCGGGCGTTACGACCTATCTTCTTTGCGTGTTATCCAGAGCGGCGGGCAGCGGCTGCAGCCGGAAATCCGCATCAAGACGCACGAACTGATCCCCTCGGTGACCGTGCAGGAGAATTTCGGCATGGCCGAGGGTGTGCTGATGTTCGTGCGGCTCGACGACCCTGAGGATGTGCGGCTCGAAACCGTGGGCCGGCCTATCTGCCCCGACGACGAGATCATGCTGCTGGACGAGGACGACAACGTCGTGCCCACCGGAGAGGTGGGCGAGTTCTGTTGCCGCGGGCCTTACACGCTGCGTGGCTATTACGGTGCGGCCGAACACAATAAGCGCGCTTTTACGTCCGACGGTTTCTACCGTTCCGGCGATCTGATGCGGCAGCATCCGAGCGGCAACTACATGGTGGAAGGTCGCAAGAAGGATCTCATCAATCGCGGCGGGGAGAAAATCAGTGCGGAGGAAATCGAGAATCTGATTCTCTCGCACCCTGCCGTTCAGAACGCTGCCTGCGTGCCGGTGCCCGACGCGGAACTGGGCGAGCGCATGTGCGCGTGTCTCGTGCTCCATCCGGGGCGAACCCTCTCGTTCGATGAACTCGTTCAGTTCCTCGAAACCAAGGAGATGGCGAAGATCAAACTGCCCGAGCGGTTGCTTTTGATGGATGAATTGCCGCTCTCGAATTTCGGCAAGGTGTCGAAGAAGAAGCTTTCCGAGATAGCGGCGCTCAGCGCGGTCGCGCGCACCCGCCCGGCACGCGTGTGACCATGCGCAGGATCGATCTCCACGCCTATCCGGGCACCAAGGAATGGATCGATTGCCAGGGTCCTTATGTGGACGCGCTTGCCAAATATTGGAAGCGCGAATGGAAGCCGAAGCTGGAGAGCGACGTCATCGCCGAATTCGAAGCGGCCGGCATCGATGTCTGCCTGGTCGCGCTCGATCTTTCGACCACGATTGGCACGCCGCCCTGTGCGAACGATTACGTTGCGGCCGTGCGCGGCCGGCACAGATGCATCGTGCAGGCGTGGGCCGCGGTCGAACCGGCAAAGGGGGAGTCCGCGATCGAAGAAGCCCGCCACGCCATCGGAGACCTGAAGATGTTGGGCTTTCACTTCCATCCCATCATGCAGCATTTCGCCGTCGATGACCCTGCATTCTACCCGTTGTTCGAGGAGATCGCAGCACTCGGCGCGCCTGTGATGATCGATGTCGGGATGACCGGCATGGGGGCAGGGATGCCAGGCGGCATGGGCGCCAAGACGCGCCACGCGCACCCATCATCGGTTGACGCGCTGGCGGCTGATTTCCCCAATCTCACTATCATCATGGCCCACCCCGGCTACCCCTGGATCGACGAGACGACAGCCGTCGCCCTCCACAAAGGCAACGTCTATTGGGAAATGTCCGGCTGGGCCCCAAAATATCTGCCGCCCTCCATTATCCGAGACATGCGTGGACGGCTCGCCGACAAGATGATGTTCGGGAGCGATTACCCGAGCATCCCGTATGACCGGCTGTTCCAGGAATGGGGTGCGCTCGGCTTCTCCGATGCCTTCCTGGAAAAGTTCTACCACGGCAACGCGGAACGGGTTCTGGGGCTATAGTTTTGTCTTCCTTTGCAGTTCACCCTTCGACAAGCTCAGGGTGAAGAATAACAGAAGTCCTCGCTGAGCCTCTCGAAGCATGAGACATAGCCAAGGCGTCAACCAATGAAAGAACCGCTCGACGTCACGATGGACACGGCCGGCATCGCGCAGGTCACCATCAATCGGCCCAGCCGCGCCAATGCGATCGACCCCGCCCTCGCTCAATCCTTGTTGGAAGCCTTCGAGTGGCTGGCAAACGATCCGAAGCTGCGTGTGTTGGTGCTCTTGGGCAATGGCCGCACGTTCTGCGCCGGACTCGATCTGAAGGCGATGAGGGACACCGCCTCGGCGCCGTTCGAGAAGAATTACCAGGACGCGCTTGTGCTGGCCAAGCTGCTGCATCGGCTCAACACGATGCCGGTGCCGACGCTCGCCGTGGTTCCAGGTGCGGCCATTGGACTGGGCGTCGGCTTCGTCGCGGCCTGCGACGTCGTGCTCGCCTCCGAGCTTGCCAGTTTCCGGTTTTCCGAAGTGCGGCTCGGCATTATTCCCGCGGTCATCTCGCCCTATGTGATTGCGGCCATGGGCCCGCGCGCCTGCCGGCGCTATTTCCTGTCGGCCGAGAGCTTCGATGCCACCGAAGCGTTACGGCTGGGCCTGGTTCATGCTGTTGCCAATCTGGACGATCTGGGCGCGAGGGCCGCCCAACTCGCTGCCGAGTTGCATGCCGGGAAACGTGAGGCTCAGCGGGCGGCAAAGAGCCTCATCGAAGATGTTCGGATTGCGCCCCTGAACGAGGACCTGATCCGGGAGACCGCACGCCGTCTCGCGGAGATCCGTAGCGGCAAGGAGGCGCAGGACGCCCTCGCCGAATTCCTTAAGAGCTGAATCACTCAGGATTGACCCCGCGCATTGCGCGTTTGGTACACGATGCGGAGCCTACCCTTGACAGAAACGGGAAGCCTATGGGACGGCTTTTCGGAAAGCCGGTTGCGCCACCGCCGTCCGGCGATATTTTCGCGAAATCATAAATCAGATCAGGAGGTTGTCATTGGCTGAAGGCGAACCAGTAGCGGCGGTCCAGGAAAAGGGGACGGCCGGTCCCGGCCACAACAGCGGCACCGAAGAAACCGTCATTTGGGAGCGCTGGCAGAAGAAGCGCACCTTCGTTCGCGCGCTCGAGGGCACCTATGGCGAGCTGGTCCACGAGTTGTTCACCCAGCCCCGCGTTTATTCCTCTCAGGATTTGAAATGGAAGGGCGGGCCGCAGAATTTCGGCAAGAAGGTGATCAATCCGGGCTCCGCCAAGGTCGCTCAGTCCATCGAATGCCATATCGATTGCTTCGCGCCGGGCGGCTATGGCCAGCGCCACGGCCACATGAACAGCGCCGTATTCTATGTGCTCAAAGGGGTGGGCCACGACGTCCACGACGGGAGGCGCCTCGATTGGGAAGCTGGCGACGCGCTGATCGTCGAGAACGCCTGCGTGCACCAGCACCTGAACGACGACCCCAATGAAGAGGCCATCGTGCTCGTCGCCAAAGCGAAGCCGCTTTTCCTCTTCATGCACCTCATCTTCCAGAAGATCGCGGCCTGGCCCCCGAAAGAGGCTCAGACCCAGGCGCAGCGCGATTACCTGCCCCCGCAGGATCTTTGAAAGGCGTCAGTCCAACGATGAACAAAATCAGCAAATCCCTCGATCCGCTTGAGATCGCCAAGTCGCATGCGCCCGTCGAATATGTCGACTTCTACAGCCAGGCGTTGAAGGCCTCCGAAGAGTTCCGTGACCAGTACAAGGAACGCCTGAATGTCGTGAAGGCCAGCCAGATGCCGCTCGAGCGCTCGCCCGACGGCCTTATCAAGCACATCATCAACGAGCGCATGAACACCAAGGAATGCTGTCTGGACATGTATCAGCAGTTCATTCCGCCCGGAAAAGCCACCGGCAAGCACCGTCATCTGTCGGAGGAAGTGTTCTACGTCATCGAAGGAAATGGCTACGATCTGCACTGGGATGTGCGCTTCGACTGCAATCACGAAATGGAATTTTCCTGGGACGAAGAGCCCAAGCGCTTCGAGTGGAAGATGGGCGATTTCGTCTACATCCCGCCCTATTGTACGCATCAGCACTTCAACAGCGATCCCAACAACGAGGCGCGCATTGTGGTCATCAACAGCCGCATTGTGAAAGCGATGGGCTTCGACTGGTACGAGCAGATCGAGAACGCCGAAGGGTATTGAGCTGCCTGACGCGGGATGCCGGAACGAGTATCCGATCAGGTTGGGAGGAAGCGATGCTGAAACACCTGTTTGCGACCGTGATGGGTGTAGGGCTTGTGTGGTCCGTGTCGGCCTCGGCAGCGGATTTGAACCAGTTCCGCGGCAAGACGATCACCTACATCGTCTCGACCGGCCCGGGCGGCGGCTACGATACCTATGGCCGCCTGATTGCCCGCTATCTTCAGAAGCATCTGCCGGGCTCGCGCGTAGTGGTGCGCAACGTGCCGGGCGCGGGACACATCGTCGGCGCCAACACGATCTACGCCGCCAAGCCTGATGGCCTCACCATCGGCATGTTCAACACCGGTCTGATCTACGATCAGCTGATCAAGCGCGATGGCGTGCTGTTCGACCTCTCCAAATTCAGTTGGATCGGCAAGGCCGCCGACGATACGCGCGCGCTGATGGTGTCCAAGACCTCGCCCTACAAAACCATCGACGACATCATCAAGGCGAAAGCCCCGATCAAATTTGCCGCCGCGGGGGTCGGCTCGGCGGCCTACAACGACTCGAAGATTCTCGCCGATGCGTTGCATCTTAACGTCCAGATCATACCGGGTTTCACCGGCAACGAGGGCGAGATGAGCATGCTCCGGAACGAGGTCATGGCCGAAGTTGGCACGGCCGAATCCATGGAGCAGTTCGTGAAGCAGGGCCATGGGTTCTTCGCGTTGGCGCTTTCCGGCGACGCCAAGTCGCTCCCCGGCGTGCCGCGCGCCCGCGATTATGTGAAGGACGAACACGGCAAGCGGCTTCTGACCTTGGTTGAAGCGCTTTCCGAAATCGGCCGGCTCACCGCCGGGCCTCCGGGAATCCCGGCCCCGGTGCTTGCCGCCGAACGCGAGGCGCTGGATGCTGCGATGAAGGACCCGGACCTTCTCGCCGAAGCGAAGAAACTCGATCTCGACATCGACCCGTCTTCGGGCGCTCAGGTCGAGCTGCGGATCAAGGCCGCACTCAACCAGCCGCCCGAGACGGTCGCTGCCCTCAAATCGGCTGCCGGCGGGTGATGTGATATAGCGGTGGGCCGGTTCCCGCCTGCTAGAGGACGCGTCTATGCATCTTGATGTCGCCGTGTCGACACTGTTTGGCCTGCTGACCACCCCGCGTCTTCTTTTCCTTATGATTATCGCCGTGCCGATGGGCGTGTTCTTCGGTTCGACGCCGGGCCTCGGCGGCAAGCTCGGCCTCGTTCTCCTCATCCCGTTCGTCTACAACATGGATCAATTGACGGGTGCGGTGTTTCTCTGCGCCATGCATGCGGTGGTCCACACCGGTGGTTCCATCCCCAGCATCCTGATCGGCGTGCCGGGAGACGGCCCTGCTGCCGCTACCGCGCTCGATGGCTTCGCTATGACGAAAAAGGGCGAAGCGGGACGCGCCTTGGGGGCGAGCTTCGGGGCATCGAGCATAGGCGGGCTCTTGGGCGCGATGTTTCTCGGGCTGTCGCTGCCGATCCTGGAGCCGATCATCCTGAACTTCAGCCCGGCTGAGTTCTTTCTCCTCGCCATTCTCGGTATCACCTTCATCGCGACGTTGTCGGGCGATGCCTTCATCAAGGGCATGATCGTCGGCCTCTTCGGGCTTATGTGCGCCTTCATCGGTCTGGATCCTTCGACCGGCGCACCGCGATTCACCTTTGGTCAAATCTGGCTTTGGGACGGTCTTTCGGTGATCGTCGCCGTGCTTTCGATGTTCGCGGTGCCCGAGATGATTTCGCTCGGTGTCCGGGGCCGGGCATTTGACGTTTCCGCCGAAACCGCGGCGCGGCTGGAAGGCGCTACTGTGCCGGCGGAAACCGCCGTGTCGCCGAAGGTCACCTACGCCCAGATTTTCCACGGCGTCCGCGACGTGTTCCAGCACAAATGGCTGGTGTTTCGTTGTTCGCTGCTGGTGGCCGCCATCGGTGTGATCCCGGGTTTGGGCGGGGATGCCGCGGCGTGGATGGCCTATGGTCACACGGTACAGTCCTCGAAGCATCCCGAACGGTTCGGCAAGGGAGAAGTCGTGGGCGTGATCGGGGCCGAGACCGGCAGCTGTGCCAAGGAAGCCGGATCGCTTCTGCCGACACTCTTCTTCGGCGTGCCCGGTTCGTCCGGCATGGCAATCATGCTGGGCGCCTTCCTGATGCTCGGTATCCAGCCCGGTCCCACTATGCTGACTGAGCACATCGACATCGTGTGGTCGCTGATATGGGCGCTGGTCATTGCCAATATCATCTGCGTGATCATGCTGATCGCCGCCGGTCCCTGGATCGGCAAACTCAGCTCGATGAAAGCGAGCTTCCTCATTCCCTACGTGCTCGTGTTCGCGCTGCTCGGTTGTTATCTCTATGGCGGCAATTGGCAGAACCTGGTGCTGATTCTGGGGATGGGGAGCCTTGGTTATTTGTTCAAGCGCCACGATTGGCCGCGCGCGCCCTTCATCATCGGCGTGATCCTGGGCAAGATTGCCGAGGACTCGCTGCAGAAGGCCATCGGCATTTTTGGCGCGGGCTTCTTCTTGCGGCCGATTTCTCTGGTTTTGATCGCGATGATCATCGCCAGCGTTGCGTTCTACATGTGGCGCCAACGCCGTCCAAATAAAGCGAGTATGCCCAGCCATGCTTGAAGGGCGCATACTGGTCAGCGGCATCATGCTGGTCGTGTTCACGCTCCTGGTGGGGCTTTCTTTCACCTATGCGCCGGATGCGCGTTTCTTGCCGCTGGTGATCGGCATTCCCGGCCTGCTCCTTTCGGCGATCCAGTTCGTGAGCGAGCTGCGCACCAAAGCGCCGCCCACCGTGACCGTTGAGGAACACCGGCGCGAGGGGCGCATGTTCCTCTGGTTCGCCATCTTCGTGGGCGGACTGGTGCTGTTTGGTTTCCTTTACGCCGGCCCGGCGCTGGTCGCGGCTTACCTCTATTTCCAGGGCCGCGAGAAATGGTATGCGGCGCTGGGTGCAGCCGTGTTCGCCTGGGCGGTCCTGTTCGGCATATTCGAGCGCTTTCTTGGGCTCCCGCTGTTCGAGGGCCTCGTCTATCAATGGATTTTCGGCTGAAACGCCGCTGACGAAATCGAAATCTAAGAGTGGAGTCGAACATGTGCGGTGAATTGGAAGAAGAAGGCGACCAGGCCGAAGAGGTTCACAGCCGATTTGTGGCGCATGCGCATTCCTTTCTTGCCTCGCTGAAGCGCGAGCGCAAGAACGCGGATCCGGTGCATGCGCACCTCGACCGGCTGTTCCGCGAACTGCTCGCGGCTGCCACCGATCCCAATCGCGCGCCCGATGAGATGAGCGGCTATCAGCGCCTTGCCATGGAGCCCCTGGTGTTCGCGCGGTTGGCGGGCTTCATCGCCGCCCATGTGCCGCTGAACGAGGACCCGCTGCGCCGCGTGATGGAAGCGCTGATGCTGGGCTATTCCGAAGGCGAGATTGCGCTGCCCGAGCACGACCATGACCACGGCCACGATCATTTCCACGATCACGGCCATGGTCATTCCCACTGACCGGTAGCGATTTGATGGCGGAGAATAGCGCGAATGCCACGCAGATTCGCGGTTGGCAGTCGGACATCATTGCCGATCTCATCAAGGGGTTCGGTTTCCCTTACATCACGCTGAACCCCGGCGCGTCGTATCGCGGCCTCCACGATTCTCTTGTCAATCACAACAAGAACGAGCCGCCGATGCTGCTGTGTCCGCACGAAAAGGTGGCCGTGCAGATCGCCCATGGCTACGCAAAGGCGTGCGGCGAGCCGCTGTGCGTGATCGTGCACAATGTCGTGGGGCTCCTGCACGCCGCCATGGGAATCTATTATGCGTATACGGATCGTGCGCCGGTGTTCGTGGTGGGCGCGACCGGCCCCATGGACGAAGGCAAGCGCCGCCCGCGCGTCGATTGGGACCACACCGCCAACGTGCAGGGCAATGCCGTCCGCGATTACGTGAAGTGGGACTACCAGCCCGGCGGCATCCAGGGCGTACCGGACAGTTTCGCTCGCGCCTATTCCATTATGATGAGCGAACCGCAGGGTCCGATTTATTTGTGCTACGACGCAGGCCTGCAGGAAGCGCCGCTCACCGAAACGGTGAAGCTGCCCGACCCGGCGTCAGTGAAGCGCCCTAGCAAGATTGCACCCGATATGACGGCGCTGGCCGACATTGCCGACCGGCTGGTCGCTGCGGAATGGCCCGTACTGCTGCCGCAATATGTCGGACGCGTGGCGAGCGGGCTTACCGATATGGTGTCGCTCGCGGAGACCACGGGTGCGGCGGTTTCCGACGTGCAATCCCGGCTGAACTTTCCGACGGAGCATCCGCTTGATTGCCGCATGAACAAGGCCGTGTTCAAGACGGCCGATCTGATTGTCTCGCTGGACTGCCGGGATTGGGAACGTCCGACCCATTACAATGACCGCATCAACCGCACCTTGCGCGCGCATTACCCCGACCATTGCCAATGGGCCGACATCGGATTTGCCGATATCGAAATCTCCAAATGGGCGATGGGCTATCAGAAGTTCCCTGAATGCGCTGCCCGCGTGCTGGCCGACACAGAGCTTGCGATTCCCGCGTTGACCGATCTTTGCCGCGACCGCGTGGCGAAGGATGCGAAAGCGGCCAAGCGCATCGCGGATCGCACGGCCGCGATCAAGGCCATGCACGACAAGACCCGCGCTACATGGCGGGACGAAGCGCGTGACGGCTGGGATTCTTCGCCGATATCGCTCGCGCGCCTCGCGAGCGAAGTCTGGGCGCAGATCAAATCGGAAGATTGGGTGCTCACGACGCAGGCGTTCGAGGATTGGGCGCTGAAACTGTGGGATTTCGATCGCCATTATCGCTGGCCTGGCAAGGCACTCGGCACCGGTACGCAGATTGGCATGGCGATCGGCGTGGCGCTTGCCCACCGGGGCAAGGGCCGGCTGGTGGTCGACTGCCAGACGGACGGCGATCTGATGTTCGACGCGGGCGCGCTTTGGTTCGCAGCCAAGCACAAAATCCCACTGCTCTGTGTTATGCACAACAACCGCGCCTATTACAATGATTGGGAGCACCAGATCACGGTGGCGCGCCAGCGCGGCACGCCGGAGGAGCGCGCCTATATCGGGATGGACATCATGGACCCGGCGCCGGATTTCGCGACGCTGGCCCGCTCCATGGGCTGGTATTCCGAGGGACCAATCGAGAATCCCAATGACATCGCGCCGGCGCTGAAGCGCGCCATCGCGCAGGTAAAGGCTGGCAAGCCCGCCCTCATCGACACCATCACGCAGCATACGGGTTAAGAGATGAAAGTCGGACTTGCAGGCGTGGGCGAAATGGGCGGGGCCATCGCAGGCCATCTCGCCGCGAAGGGTCACGAGGTCACGGCCTATGATGTGGACGCGACCCGATTGAAAGCCGCGGCCGAGCGCGGGATCGCGGTTGCGGGCAGCCTCGAAGCGCTGGCAGCCGCGGCTGAGGTGTTTCTCGTCATCGTTTCGACCGACGAACAATCCCGCGCCGTCACGACCACGCTTTCTCAGCACGCCGACGCCGGAGCACTGATCGCCGTCGTTGCCACCAATCATCCCAACACGATGAAGGAACTCGATGCGCTCTGCCGGTCCCGTGGCAAGCACTTCATTGATGCGCCCGTGGTCTACGGCGCATCGGGCGCGCGCGAGGGCACGCTGCTCTCGCTCTGCGGCGGCGCAGAGGATGACGTCGAGCGTGCTCGCCCCGCGCTGATGGCGTACTCCCGCAACGTACTGCGTGTGGGGCCGGTCGGCGCCGGTCAGTTGGCGAAGGCCTGCAACAATCTGTTGCATTGGGTGCATTGCGTCTCCAATTACGAGACGCTGCTGCTCGCCAAGCGCTTCGGGGTGGACGCGCAGAAAATGCGCGAAGTGCTGCTCGAATGCCCCGCCTTCAATCTGACGCTCAAGCGCTGGGACAACACCCGCTTCACCTGGCAGGAAAAGGACATGGACGTGACCATGGACTTGGCCCAACAGGCCGGTCTTGCGCTGCCCCTGGCGGGCCAGGTGGACCAATTGGTGAAATTGCTCACCGCCGACGACGTAAAAGCGCTGCTTTACGGCCCGGAATGCGATTATCTGGGCGTCCGGGTGACGCCGCTGAGAGCCGATGAGGGCGGATTGGGATAAAGTGTGTGCTAATGGCCGCGGCCTTCGACGGCTCAAAGCGTGGCCTCATAAAACAATCCTCATGCCGGCTCTGCCGAAGCACGGGGGAGGGGAAAATAGGGAACTGATGGCGAAGAAAAGTGCGCTTTGGTCCTATACCATCGCAGGGTGGTCGGGCTTCTACGTCATGCTGGTCGAGCTGCTCTCCGGCCGGCTGATCGCTCCTTCCTTCGGTAGCTCCATCTATGTCTGGGGCTCGGTCATTTTCGTTTTCATGCTGGGGCTCTCCATTGGTTACCTGCTTGGCGGCATTTATTCCCGCTATTCTCCTAGCGTTCCGCGTCTCTGCGGCATCCTGATCGCCTCGGCGCTGACCACCCTGCCGACCGTGCTGTTCGGCACGGTGCTGCTGGATTTCATGTTCAACACCATCACCGATCCGCGTTTCGGCTCGCTTGTGACCTGCCTCGGCCTCTTCCTGGTGCCGACCGTTTTCGCTGGCATGGTCTCGCCCTATGCCATTCGCATCATCGTGAAGAACAAGGAATCCTCCGGCCATGATGCCGGCTATCTCTATTTCATCTCCACCCTGGGCAGCAGCCTGGGTACGCTGCTCACGGCCTTTTATCTTGTGCTTTTGTTCGAGGTAAACACCATCCTGATGGTGGCCGTCGGCATCTCGGTTATACTGGGCGCATCGGGGGCCCTCGCAAATTACGGGAGAAAATAAAGGGACATGCGCATCCTTGCCATCATCTTCGCGTTGCTGCTGACGCTGGTTGGCGTCGCGCCCGCGAACGCGCAGCAAAAGCTCTTGCATCAGGAGCGCTCGCTTTACCGCAACATCTTCGTCACGCAGGACGGCGACGAACGCTGCATGCTGTTCCGCTATCCCGTTCCCAATGGGCGGGAGTCGTGCAAGCTGCTGCACGACCCCACCAAGCTCATCTTCGATTACACCCAGATGATGCTGGCCGGGCTCTACCTCAATCCCGACCCGAAGAAGGTGCTCATCATCGGCGAGGGCGGCGGGACGATTCCGACGGCGCTCCAGGAGATGCTGCCGGGGGCCCAAATCGATCTGGTCGAGATCGACCAGGCGGTCGATACCGTGGCGCGGACTTATTTCGACTTCAAGCCGGGCCTGAAGATGAAAGTCACCATCTCGGACGGCCGCGTCTTCATCAAGCGCGTGGCGGCGCAGAAGCCGAACTATGACCTCGTGCTGCTCGATGCCTTCGACGCCGACTACATCCCCGAGCACATGCTGACGCGCGAGTTCCTGCAAGAGGTGAAGGGCGATATGGCGCCCGGCGGCGTCATTGTCGCGAACACCTTCTCCAACAGCGCGCTTTACGATTACGAGTCGGTCACCTATCGCACCGTATTCGGGCCGTTCTTCAATCTGAAGCTCGCCAACCGCATCATCGTCGGGCGCACCAACGGCATCGCGGCGGACGATCTCGCCAATGTGCGGAAGAACGCAGCAGTATGGCAACCGAAACTCGCGCCCCGCGGCACTGGGTCCGATTTCCTTCTGCCGCTGTTCGATACCAAGGTCGATTGGGACCCGAACGCGCGCATCCTCACCGATCAATATTCTCCCTCCAATCTTCTGAACGCGCTGCCCCGCCGCTAAGCAAAGGTGTCATTTGACCAGTTCTTCCGAGTATCACGCCAAAGATCTTCCCAGCGACGCCGATCCGGCGCCTGTAGGTCCCTCCCACAACCGCGAACAGCCGGTGGTGTGGGAGCGCTGGCAGAAGAAGCGCACCTTCGTCCGCGCGCTCGAAGGCACCTATAGCGATTTGACCAAGGACCTGTTGAGTCAGCCGCGCGTACTCTCCTTTCGCGACAAACCATGGAAGGGCGGGCCGCAGCATTACTCGAAGACCGGCATCACGCCCGGCACCACCGCAGTCGGCCAATCCATCGAGACGCACATCGAGGCCTATGGCCCGGGCGCCTATGGGCAGAAGCACGGGCATCTGAACAGCGCGGTTTTCTACGTGCTGAAGGGCCGCGGCTACGACATCCACGACGGCCGCCGCATCGACTGGAAGGCGGGCGACGTCATGCTCGTCGAGAACGGCTGCGTCCATCAGCACTTCAACGACGACCCCGAAAACGAAGCGGTACTGCTGGTGTTCAAGGCAAAACCGCTCTTCCTCTTCATGCATCTGCTGTACCAGAAGATGGTCGCCTATCCGCCGACCACGCTTCTGGAAGGCCATGAAGATTGGAAGCCGCCGACGGATTTGTAAGGGAGAGATGCGTGTCCGCCATTGATCATGCCGTTGCGGAGCCGCGGAGCCCTTCGTCCGCATCCACCTCCGATCGCAGCGTGTCGCTGCGTCTGGCGCAGGCCCTGTTCTGCCTTGGCGCAGGGGCTGCGATCTGGTTTTCGCCATGGGCGATCGCCAACAACACCAAGGCCGCACTCGCGATTTCCGCGATGATGATCATCGCCTGGATGACGGAGGTGATGGAATACGCCTCCGCCGGGCTGGTGGGGCTGTTCCTGTTCTGGATTTTCGGCATCGCCAAGCCGGACGTGATTTTCTCGGGCTTCGTCAACGACGCGTCCTGGTTTTATCTGGGCGCCGTGTTCATTGCGGCGATGGCGACCAAGACCGGCCTGCCGCAGCGGATCGCGGGCTTTGTGGTCAACTATGTGGGTTTCACCTATTCCCGGCTGTTGCTTGGAATTGTCGTCGTCGCCTTCCTGTTGACGTTCATCGTGCCATCGGGCGTGGCGCGCGTGGCGATCCTGGCGCCGATCTGCATTGGCGTGATCAATCTGTTCGGCGTGGACAAGGGTTCGAACATCGGGCGCGGCATGTTCCTGCTGATGACCTATACCTGCGCGATCTTCGACAAGATGATTATTGCGGGAACGGGCGCCATCACCGCCGTCGGCGTCATCAACAAATACGTGCCGCACGCGGTTTCCTACGCCAACTGGTTCCTGGCGTTCATTCCGTGCTCGCTGGCGACAATCTTTGTCGGCTGGCGGCTCGCGCTTTGGCTGTTTCCCCCCGAAATCGAAACACTTGAAGGGCGCAAATCCGAAGTGCAGGCCCATTTCCGCAATGTCTCGGCCTGGTCGCCGATGCATACCAAAGCCTGCCTGCTGGTGCTGCTGGCGCTGGCGCTGTGGTTGACCGACCGCTGGCATGGGATTTCCGCGGCGAAGGTGGCGTTCGGCGTCGGTTTGATCGGGCTGCTGCCGTTCGTGGACGTGCTGAACGCAGAAGACTTCCGCAAAGCCAATCTGCTGCCTTATTTCTTCGTCGCGGCCGCGCTCGGCATGAGCGAGGTCTTGCGCGCGACGGGCGGGTTGAAACTGATCACCGATGCGCTCTTAGGCGGCATGGTGCCGCTGCTTTCAAGCAAACTGATCGCGGTGCCCGTGCTGTATTGGACGGCGTTCGTCTATCATTTCTTCACGGCGAGCGAGATACCGATGCTTTCGACCTCGCTGCCCATCCTGCTGGAGTTTGCGAAGTCGCACGGGATGGACACGCTCTGGTTCGGCATGGTGTGGACCTTCGCGGCGGGCGGGAAGCTCTTCGCCTATCAGTCCGCGCCGCTGATCGTGGGCTATGCCTACGGATATTTCAAACATACCGACATGCTGAAACTGGGCGCGATTCTGACGGTGGTGGAATTTGTAGCGCTTGCTTTCTGCACGTTCGTTTTCTGGCCGCTGCTCGGGTTCTGAACCCGCTGGCCCCCCCTCCCCCGCTTTGGGTGGGCATAAACAGGGCCGCTTTCGAGGAATCCTGCGGGCGTCGGCGGGGATAAGGTAAGTTTATTTGGCGCATATTTCGGTGCGATTTCGGTGCAATTCGATGCACGCGAGCGCCATTTGCGTCCCTTCGCGGGGCAAAGGAATACGTTCCCCGGCCAAACTGAGGCCGGGCATGATTGGGATGAAGACCGGACTTGAGAAAGAGCGCCCATGGAATGTGGGGTTGAGCGTCGGCGAATGCCAGAAGCGCGCGTCCGATTCGCGGCCTCCCGTTCGTCCCGGTTAGGAGCCGCTTCCGTCGTCCTGTTTGCGGATATCTTCCCGGATTTGCTTGGCCAGCAATTCCAGCCGATCGGCAAATTCGCTGTTGGTGCCTGGCGGCTGTCTGACGAGGGCTGCCGCCCGTTCAAGCTCCGTTGCCATTCGGACAAAGGTATCGTTGGACTGCGGCCCTTCCCTCAGGGTTCGCGCCATTTCATCGAGCATCGCCGGAATTTTCTCTGTATCGGACGGACCGTTTTCTGCCGTCATAGGAACACCCGCTGAGTACTCCCGAGGGGTGTGCTTACGGGTAGCGGGACCCGACCGCCTTGATGTGGATCAGTTTGCGAAAATTCGCAGGCCGCAACCGAAGCCGTTCACCAAAGCGGCGCTTCTGTAGGCGCTGTTCCTACTCACATGTCGGAAAAGTTTACAAAACTGACGTGAGCGTAGCCGCTAGTGGATTGAAATTCCTGGAAAAGAAAATATGGCCCGATTTTTGCTCGATAGGGCGTTGGGCTTTGGCCCGGCTGATTCCGCGCGAATAGCCATTCCGCGGGCGACCTTGCGTTGGGGAAGGGAGACTTGCGGTGAGAAAATCCGGCTTTGTGACGACTGCGTTAGGATTGGCTTTGTTGGCGTCGAGCCCGGCGGGAGCATCACTGATTACGGATCACGTGACGTTCTCGGCTGTCTTCACGAATCTCGGGGTGGATTACGGCGGCGGGGTGAGCCCCACTTTCACGACCGGAGGCACACCGGCAAGTCCGGTGACCGGATCGTTCGACATCAAGTTCGACCCGACGCTGACCTATTCCGACGACACCGCCGATATCTCGAACCCGGTGTTGAACGGCATCACCTCCGACTCCGCATTCGCCTTCGATTACTATCCCGTTGGTTCGACGCCTCCTGCTGGATTTCTTCCGGACGAACTTGTGGTCGGGGGCTTGGCCGACGGGGCGCACGCCATCCTCCTGACCAATCCGGTGCCGAACGACTTCTATCTCCATGTTCTCGATTTCACGACCAGCCCCGCATTCCAGCAGTTGGGATATACCGAGACGAGCCAGAATGTTTATTTCTACACCCTCGACACCAGCAACGATTCCGTCACGGTGAGCCCGGCGTCAAGCGTTCCGGAGCCTGCGAGTTGGAGCATCGTGCTTGCTGGACTTTTCGGCGCGGGCTTCTTTCGCCGGCGCAGACGCTCGGCCTGATTTCGGAAGATCGTTCCCGTTGTCATCGCGGACGGCGCGTTAGCGCCGTCCGCGATGACAACGGGATTGCGCGATGACGATGCAGAACGGGCCAGGTTCGGCCGTGGGTGCAGGCCGCGCGCCGCTTCGCTGCTTGGCCGGGATGACAATACGGGGATTACACCCGCAAAAATTCGCGGGCCGGATGAAGCACACCCACCCTTGAGGGAGGGTCGAAGGCGGCGCTGCGCGAAGCGCGAGACGGCTTCGGGGAGGGACCTTGGGGGGCGTGAAACGTCCCCTCCCCGAACGATCTCGCCCGCCGCTCGCGGTCTCACTCGTTCGACCCTCCCTCAAGGGGATCGTTGCGTAATTTTGGGGTTGTGATTCGCTGTTGCGGGAGATGAGGGGAGAGAGGGAGGGTCGAAGGCGCGAAGTGCGCCTGCGCTGAGCGGCTTCGGGGAGGGGACCTAGCGTGCGTGAAATGTCCCCTCCCCGAACGATCTCGCCCGCTTCTCGCGATCTCACTCGCTCGACGCTCCCCCTAGGGCCGCGTTAAACGGGTTCGCCCCATCGCTGGGGAAAGCCAATAATGCAATCTCGATGAAATGTATTCTGACCCGAATTCTTTTTGTCTATGAATCTATGGTGATTTGATGGGCGCCGGCTACAGGGGTTTGCAGGCGCCCTATGACGCGTTCTGGGGCGCGCGCTATGCGGACGTGGAGGACCCGGACGGTGTCGCGGTCGGCCTGATGAGTCCCATCTCGGCGGACCGCCGCTCCCCGCCGCCCGTCCTCTAGGGGCCGCCTCACTCAGGGGCCGGTACACCGACGAAAGTCCGGCACTCTCCGTCCGAAGGTGAGTAACTGCGCTTTCGGTTCCTGTAACTATCCGTCGTAATTGGCAAAAATAGCATCGCTGTCGCGGGCGACACACCCTCGTGACCAAATCGCGAATTAACCGTATAGTTCCGTTCATATTCGCGGGGGCGATTAGATGAAAATCCGTTCTTTGCTGTCCGCCGGCTTGTTCGGCGTGTTCAGCACTATTGGAGCGATGGATTCATCCATCGCAGCGGAAGACAACGCGACAGCCTTGTTCGGCGCGCTGCCGACGTTCGGAGAGGCAAGTTTGTCCGCGAGCGGAAGATATCTGGCCTTCGCGACGCCTATCGAAGGCGATTACAATGTTACTATTTCGGAGGTCGATTCACCAGGAAAAATCCGACGCATCGCGTTTGGCCGAAGTGAGATCGTAAGCCTCCACTGGAGCGGTGACGGTTACCTATTGGTCAGAATTCGCACCGTGACGAAAGATGTCGCTGATCTCACCGACAGCACATTCTATCAGACATTTATCGTCTCGACCGCTAATACAGCTCCACCATTGCCTATCAACCGCAACGGCCACTTGGGATTCGATGGGGGGAACGCAGACCAGATTGTCGACCTCTCACCCGATCCCACCCATATTTATGTCAGCGCGCTCGAACGCTACGACAACAGAAGAGTGCAATATAAGCTTCTCAAGGTCGATCTTACCACCGGCAGCAGTTCCATCGCGAACGAAGGTAAGCTGGAAACAGCGAAATGGTTCAGCGATGGGGCAGGGCATGTTCTGGCCCGGGTCGACGCTCCTGGGCCGGAACATGATGACGTTATGATCCCCTCTCCCGGGCAATTTCGGAAAATCGCGACCTTGAACACGCCCGGTGCTCCCGCGACAATCGTCGCGGTGAATGAGGACGGGCGTTCGCTCGCCGTGGCCCTCCAGGACCGCAACGGCAGATCGAGTCTCCACTCGTTGGACCTTGCTTCGGGAGTGCTGGGTGCCTCCCTCTATCAGAATGCAAACAGCGACTTCGAACAAGTGATTCTTGACCGGCGACTGCGAGCCATAGGAGTCCTGTATCGGGACGGTGAAATCCGATCTGCGTACTTTTCGCCGGACTTGCAGCGCGTTCAGAAGCAGATCGAATCCGTACTGCCCGGAAGGGCGGCGCATCTTCTTTCAACGACGGCGGACGGAAACAAGACGATAGTGCTTACCACCAGTGCACAGAGTCCTCCTGCGCTTCATTTTGTGAATCTTTCCACGAGCAGGATCGACAATATTGGCGAGTCCTACCCTCAACTTCGCGGCATTCGGTTAGCCGAGGTGCAGAGGTTCGACTACCGGACACGTGATGGATACTCGTTGACGGGTGTTCTCATGCTTCCGCCGGGAAGACAGCCGAACAACCTTCCTCTTGTGGTATTGCCGGGCCCATTTGGCTACGGGCTGATAAATTTTGATTGGTTTGCCCAATTTCTCGCGCATCAAGGATACGCTGTATTAGAGGCCGGAAAGCGGTCCACGCGAGGTCTGTTCGATATGGCGAATATTGCACAACTTCGCGAGTGGCGGGCCGCAAAGCAAGAAGACATTGGAAGCGCGGTTGAGGAGCTTGTGGTCAGAAAAATCGCTGACCCGAATCGGCTCTGTATTATCGGGAACGGCGACGACGGATACACCGCACTTTCCTCCCTAATGTCAGAGAAGACTCGCTATGCATGTGCGGTGGCTTTCAGGCCCGTAACGGATTTGGGCATGATCGTGCAAGACACGCGCTACAATTACTCCGGTTTGGCTTATAACAATTTCAATTCAGCCCTCATCCGGAACCACGAGAAATTTCGCACGAATGAATTGGATGATGTCTCACTAGTCAAGCGGGCAGACCTTATACAAGGTTCCGTTCTTCTCATCGATACCGATAAGGTGTTCTGGGATAGTCACAGTTTGCACATGAGAGATGCGTTGCAGCGCGCCAATAAGCATGTCGATCGTATATTGTTGAAGGATGAGGATGGGGAATTGTCCCGCGCCGAAAGCCGCGTCGCCTTGTTGAATGCGGTCGACAAGTTCCTGGCCGCTCAGATCGGCAATTGACAGGGATTATATCCGCAAGAATTCGCGGGCGTTCTCGGAAAGGATTTTCTGCTTTTGCTTTTCCGAAATGTCGGTGCGTTCGGTCAGTTCGTGCACCGTGCCGGGATATTCCGAATCGAAATGCGGATAATCCGAGGCCAATAGCACACGGTCTTCGCTGAATTCCTCCAGCGCTAGCGCGAGCAGCCGCTCGTCGGCTTCGCACGTCACGTAGCAATTCTTCTTCACGTAATCGGAAGGCGCACGCGAAATCTTCGGCGTGAATCCGTTCTTCATCCGCTTATGATCGTCGTCCATCCGGTGCATCCAATAGAGCACCCATTCGGCGCTGCATTCGAAGAACGCGACGCGCAAATCCGGATAGCGTTCGAACACCCCGCCGGTGACAAGCGCCACCAATCCGGCCGTGCAATTGAAGGGGCGGCCCAGCACATGCATGGCGAAGAAATTGTCGTAGCGGTTGATCAGCTCACCCATGGTCGCGGGATGCAGCATCAAGGGCACGTTCAACTTTTCCGCTTCCGCATAGAACGGCTCGAACACCGCATTGTCGATGGTGTGCTTGTGCGAATAGGGAGTGAGATGCACCGCCTTGAAGCCGAGCGCGACGCAATGGTGAAGCTCGTCCACCAGCGCTTCCGGGTGCGCCCATGGCAGCACGCCGACCGGCCATAGCCGGTCTTCGTTTCCGGCGACGAGCGTCTTCACCCAATTGTTGTAGGCCCGCGCCAGCGCCGCGCCCAATTCGCCCTCGATATAGGTGGGGATGCTCAACTGCGTCGGGAACAGCATCTGATGGTCGATGCCCTCCTTCTCGTTGGCTTCGAGCCGTATCTTCATGTCCCAGCCGCCCACTTGCCGGCGCGCGATTTCGCCGCCGCCCCAATTCTCGTACGGGTCATAGACGATCGAATGATTGAAGTGCTTGCCGACGTCGGCGGGCCAGGGGCGCAGATTGTGCTGG
The DNA here is from genome assembly GCA_964494505.1 of uncultured Bordetella sp. Classification (GTDB taxonomy): domain Bacteria; phylum Pseudomonadota; class Alphaproteobacteria; order Micropepsales; family Micropepsaceae; genus CAIYRG01. Next base: position 68,445 of record CAZBRO010000018.1, on the reverse strand, counting down.
AATTTGGCGCGGACGTTCTTCTCGCTGTTCAGCCGCACCGGAGACTGATCGGCGAAGCGCCCTTCCAGCCGGTACACTTCGTCGAGCACATATTCCTCGCGCAAGTGCGAATCCATGTCGAAGACCGTCATCCTCTTACCCCTTGTTCTCCGGCGCCCCCTCCACCGCCTTCGGCGGTCCCCGTCCCCCGTAAACGGGGGAGGAAATGCGGAAGCATTGCCCGGCATCATAACTGCGCGCCTGCGCGGGCGGCAGGTTTTTGCGTTTGTGCGCCGGGCGGTGTCTCTGTAGCCTTTGGGCCAGGACCAAAGGGCGTCATGCGATGAGCGCGAGCGACATCACCGTCACCCAACCGCGCGCCCATGCGCACCACGACGATCGCTCGCTGTCGCTGCGGGCCTTTTTCGCGTTCGTCTGCGTGGCGGTGCCGCTTGGCGTTTGGCTGACGCCCATGAGTGTCGCGCCCGCAGCCCAAGGGGCGATGGCGATTTCGAGCTTCATGATTCTCGCCTGGATGACGAACATCATGGAATATGGCGCGGCCGGGCTGATCGGCTGCCTGCTGTTCTGGGCCACCGGCGTCGCCAAGATCGAGACCGCGTTTTCCGGCTTTGCCAATGACACGCCGTGGTTCCTGTTCGGCGCGATCATGCTGGGAACGGCCGCCAACAAGACAGGCGTGCCTCAGCGCATCGGCGCGTTCGTGGTGGGACGCGTGGGCACCAGCTATTCGCGCCTGCTGCTCGGGCTCATCGTCACCTCGTTCCTGCTGACCCTGATCGTGCCGTCGGGCAATGCGCGCCTCGTCATCATGGCCTCGTTTGCGGTCAGCGTGATCAACGTGTTCGGCGTCGGGAAGGGATCGAATATCGGGCGCGGCATCTTCCTGGTGCTGACCTATACCTGCGCCATCTTCGACAAGATGGTGATTGCGGGTGCGGGCGCCATCACCGCGGTCGGCAATATCGAGCGGTTCGGCGACATCCATGTCTCCTATGCGCTGTGGTTCATCGCGTTCTTCCCTTGCGCGCTGCTGACCATCTTCACCGCCTGGCGGTTCGCGCTCTGGGCCTATCCGCCGGAGAAGGAAAGCGTCAGCGGCAGCATGGAGGAGTTGAAGACGCAATTGCGGGGCAACCAGGAATGGACGCCGATCGCGATCAAATCGACCCTGCTCAGCATCCTCGCCATCGTCCTTTGGATGACGGATTTCCTGCACCATATCTCGCCGTCCGTGATTGCCCTGGCCCTGGCGCTGGTCGCGTTCCTCCCCTTCGTGAACGTGCTCGAAGTCGAGGACATGCAGAAGACCAATCTGATGCCGGTGTTCTTCGTGGCCGCAGCACTCAGCATGAGCAATGTGGCGCAGGCGACGGGTGCGCTGAAGCTCCTCACCGATTTCTTCTTCGGCGGCGTGACGCCCTATCTGTCGAACCCGGTGCTTGCCGTACCCACCCTCTATTGGGGCGGGTTCATCTATCATTTTGCGACTGCGAGCGAGATTTCCATGCTGGCGACGTCGCTTCCCGTGCTGATGCAATTTGCCAAGACCCATGGGCTGGATGCGCTCTGGATCGGCATGATCTGGGGGTTCTCGGCGGGCGGGAAGCTGTTCGCCTATCAGTCCGCGCCGCTGGTGGTGGGCTATTCCTACGGCTATTTCAAGCACACCGACCTCATCAAGATCGGCGCCGTTCTGACCGTGGTGGAGTTCGTGGGACTAGCCCTCAGCGCGGCCTTTTTTTGGCCGTGGCTCCATATCTAATAAGCGCTTTTGATCTTTATCAAAGTTCCGTTAGCCTGCAGCATGTAACCTATCAGTCGCAGTTGTCTCAAAAGTATATCCAGGCAACCGATTGATACGCGGTATGAAGAACAATTCACGCGACTGTGCCTTCCGTTTGAGCATTATGCCGCCACGCTATACTGGCGCGAGTGCGCGTGGATAAATATGAACGTTTCTGAAGTCTTCATCAAACGCCCCGTTATGACGATGCTGGTCATGGCGGCAATAATGGTTACTGGGCTTTTCGGCTATTTCTCCTTGCCGGTGAACGAGCTCCCCAATGTCGATTTTCCGACCATTGTGGTGACCGGTTCGCTGCCGGGCGCCGATCCCGGGACCATGTCGTCGGGCGTGGCAACGCCCTTGGAGGCGCAGTTCTCTCTCATCCCCGGCCTCGATTCGATGAGTTCGACGAGCGTGCTCGGGTCAACCCAGATCACGCTGCAATTCCGGCTCGACCGCAACATCGATGGCGCCGCCCAGGACGTGCAGTCCGCGCTTGCCGCGGCAGGCCGTCAGCTTCCGCCGACGATGCCGACGCCGCCCACCATGCGCAAGGTGAACCCGGCGGAAAGTTCCATCCTCCAGCTCACGGTATCCTCGCCCACGCTCCCGCTTTCGACCGTCGATGAGTATGCGGAGACCATCATCGTCCGCTCGATCTCGACCATCGACGGCGTTGCCAATGTCGAAATCTACGGGCAGGCGCATCCCGCCATCCGCGTTCAAGTCGATCCCAACGAGCTTGCGGTCCGCGGCATCGGCATCGACGAAGTCGCCACCGCAGTCAAGAACGCGAACGTCAATCTCGCGACCGGCACCCTGGACGGGCCGGCGCGCTCCGCCGTCATAGAGACCGAAGGTCAGCTTATGAAGGCGGCGGATTACTTAAAACAGATCATCGCCTATCGAAACGGCGCGCCGGTCCGATTCGCCGATGTCGGCACCGTGGTCGACGGCGTCGAGAACCGCTGGCTGTCGGGCCAGTACAACGGCAAATCCAGCGTGACCCTCGGCATCAATCGCCAGCCCGGCGCCAATACGATTGCGGTCGTGGACGCCATCAAGGACCGGCTCGATTCCATCCGGGCCCAGCTTCCGCCCTCGATCGCGGTCGCGATCACGCTCGACCGCAGCACGTCCATTCGGGCCTCCGTGCACGATGTGCAGACGACGCTGATCATCGCCGCCGTCCTGGTGGTCGCCGTGATATTTCTGTTCCTGCGCACATTTTCCGCGACCTTCATCCCCTCGATCGCGCTTCCCCTGACCGTGGTCGGGACCTTCGGGGGCATGGCGGCCTTCGGCTACAGCCTCGACAATCTGTCGTTGATGGCGCTTACCCTTTGCGTCGGCTTCGTGGTCGATGACGCCATCGTGATGCTGGAAAACATCATGCGGCACGTCGAGGCGGGGGAGCATCCCTATCAGGCCGCTCTTATCGGTTCGCGCGAGATTGCCTTCACCATTCTGTCGATGACCGTGTCGCTCGCCGCGGTCTTCATTCCCGTGCTCTTCATGGGTGGCATCGTCGGCCGGCTGCTGCACGAATTCGCGGTCACCATCGTGATCGCCATTCTGGTTTCCGGCTTCGTCTCGATCAGCCTGACGCCCATGCTGTGCAGCCGCCTGATAAAGCCCGTGCGTCACCAGCATGCGCAGCGGCGGAGCCTCTTCTACCGCGTGAGCGAAGCGGGCTTCGATGCGGCCCAGCGCGGATACTCGCGAAGCCTGAACTGGAGCCTTCGCCACCGCCACTTCATTCTGGTGCTGTTCGCGGCAAGCCTTGCCGCCACCGTGGTGCTGTTCAAGATCATCCCGGAGGATTTCCTCCCCAGCGAGGATACCGGCCGCCTCAACGCCTTCACGGAAGGCGCGAACGGCATTTCCTTCGAGGACATGAGACGGCATCAGGAAGAAGCCTCGCAGATCCTCCAGAGCGACCCCAATGTCGAGGGGACCATGTCGTCGGTCGGCTCGGGCGGTGCGCGCGGCGGGTCGAACCAGGGTTCGTTCGTCATGGTGCTGAAGCCGCGCTCGCAGCGTCTGCCGATCGAGCAGGTCATGGCCGAGATGCGCCGCAAATTGGCGCGGATACCGGGGTTGAACGTCTACATCCAGAACCGCCCCGCGATCACCATCGGCGGGCTCGTCAGCAAGGCGCAGTATCAGTACACGATGCAGGATGCCGATACCGGCGAGCTGTTCACCTGGTCGACACGGCTGAAGGAGGCATTGGCCAAGACGCCGGGCTTCCTGGACGTGACCAGCGACCTCGATCTGTCGACGCCTTCGGTTCACGTGGCGGTCGACCGCGACCGCGCCGCGGCACTCGGCATCTCCATGAACCAGATCGAAACCGCACTTGGCGCGTCCTTCGGCGGGCAGCAGATTTCGGTCATCAACACCCCGGCCGATCAGTTCAAGGTCATGCTCGAACTGCTGCCGCAATATCAGCAGGATGCCGCCGCTCTCGACCGGCTGTATCTCGCGACGCCGCGCGCGGCGACCGCATCGACCTCGAATGTGGGCTCCGTGGTGCCGCTGTCGGCGGTGACCCATATCGGCACCGGCGCCTCGCCGCTTGCCGTGAACCATTTCGGCCAGCTTCCGGCCGTTACCGTGTCCTTCAGCCTGCCGCCGGGCATCGCGCTCAGCGACGCCGTCATTCAGCTGGAGAACGTGAAGCAGCAACTCGGAATGCCGGCTTCGATCCTGGGGAGTTTCCAGGGAACGGCGAAGGCTTTCCAGCAATCGATGCAGGGCATGGGCTTCCTGCTGCTGGGCGCGGTTCTGGTCGTCTATATCATCCTGGGCATTCTGTATGAGAGCTTTATCCACCCGCTGACGATTCTCTCGGGCCTTCCTTCGGCTGCGGTAGGCGCGCTGCTGACCCTCTATTTCTTCGGCATCCCGCTTACCCTCTATGCCTTCGTCGGCATGATCATGCTGGTGGGCATCGTGAAGAAGAACGCCATCATGATGATCGACTTCGCGCTGGTGCGCGAACGCGAGCACGGCGTAAGCCCGGACAAGGCCATCGCGGAAGCAGCCTTGATCCGCTTCCGGCCCATCATGATGACTACCATGGCCGCGCTGATGGGAAGCCTGCCGATCGCGCTCGGCTTGGGCGAAGGCGGCGCGGGACGCCAGCCGCTGGGATTGGCGGTGGTCGGCGGCCTCATCCTGTCGCAGGCGCTGACGCTCTACATCACGCCGGTGATCTACGGCTATCTGGGCCGGTTCGGCGCCCGCATGGAGCGTTCGCTCGCGCCTGAGCTTCCCGCGCAAGCGGAGTGAAGCTGGCGCATGGCGGCCCGGAGCAGCCTCGCGTAACATCCCACTCATGACGGATGCGAGCGAACAGCGGCGGCTGAGGGACAATCTGCAGGGCGAAGTGGACGGCGCCGCGGTCTACATGGCGCTCGCCGATGCCGAACGGGATCCCAATGTCGCCAAGATCTACCGCCGCTTGGCCGCTGTCGAAAGCGCGCATGCCGAGTTCTGGCACAAGCGCCTGGATCTTGTTCAGCGCACGCGCACCAAACTGACGCCGAGCTTCCGTGCGCGCAGCCTGTCGTGGCTGGCGCGCCGCTTCGGACCGAGCTTCATTCTGCCCACCATGGCGGCGACGGAAGCCCGCGGCAGCAGCGATTACGACAGCCAGCCCGATGCGGTAGCGGGCGGACTTCCGGCCGACGAACGCTCCCATGCCCGCATCATCCAGGCGGCGTCATCGACCCACACCGGCCTTGCCGGACCGGCGCTGGCGCGCCTCGAAGGCCGTCATCGGGGTGCTGCCGGCAACGCCCTGCGCGCGGCCGTGCTCGGCGCCAATGACGGGCTGGTCTCCAATCTGAGCCTGGTGATGGGCATTGCCGGCGCCGACGCGGCGGAGCGCACGATCCTGCTCGCGGGCGTTGCCGGGCTCATCGCCGGGGCCTGCTCGATGGCGATGGGCGAGTGGCTGTCGGTTGCGAGCTCGCGCGAGCTTTACGAAAAGCAGATCGCCACCGAGGCCGCCGAGCTGGCGCAATCGCCGGAAGAAGAGACCGAGGAACTCGTCCTCATCTACCAGGCCAAGGGGCTCGACGAAGCCGAAGCGCGCGCGCTTGCCAAACGCCTGTTGAGCCAGGAGGGCGTGGCGCTGGAAACGCTGGTGCGCGAAGAACTCGGCATCGATCCGAAGAAGCTCGGGGGTTCGGCATGGGCGGCGGCGGGAACCTCGTTCGTTCTGTTCTCGGCCGGAGCGATTTTTCCGGTGGCGCCGTTCTTCCTGCTCACCGGTTCGGCGGCCGTCATTGCAAGCCTCGCGTCCTCGGGCCTCGCGCTCGCCGCGGTCGGCGCGGGCACGTCCCTTTTCACGGGACGTGGCCTGTTGTTTTCCGCTTCGCGGCAGCTTTCCATCGGTTATGCCGCGGCGCTCATCACATTCGGTATCGGACGGCTCGCGGGAATAGCGCTGGGCTGACGCAAAGCGCAATTTCGGCGAAAGGAAGGCCCTTCGTTCCCGGTCGCGCGAAAGAAAAAGGAATATCGATTGTCTCGGCTCTCCTATGTCGATCCGGCACACCTCACGCCCGAACAGCAGCAGCTCTATGATTCGATCGCGAAGGGGCCGCGCGCGGCGAAACGGAAATCGCTGGTGGATGAGCAAGGGCACCTGACGGGTCCGTTCAACGCCTTTCTGCATCTGCCCGCGCTGGGCACACATTGGTCTTCCATCGGCGAAGCGTTGCGCTTCCGTACGAGTCTCGACCGCCGCCTGTTCGAGCTTGCGATCCTGACAATCGCGGTCCATTGGCAATCGGGCCACGAATGGGCCGCCCATGCGCGGCTTGCCCGTGAAGCGGGCGTTTCGGAGGAGACCATTGCCGCACTCAGAAGCGGCACGCCCCCGAGGCCGGAGAAAGCCGACGAGGCTGCGGTCCACCGATTCGTCCACGAGCTGGTGACCGCGCGGCGCGCGAGCGCGGAGGCTTACGCGAATGTCGTTGCGATTCTGGGCGAAGCGCAGACGGTCGAATTGGTGAATGCCGCCGGCTATTACATCGCGCTGGCGGCGATGCTGAACGCGTTCGACGTTCACCCGCCCGAAGGCCTCGACGATCCCTGGCCTTAGACGCGGGGGACGGCCGCGATGTCGGCGAGGTCTTCCGGGTCCAACAGAATTGCAAGCTGGCGTTTGGCCCGATAGACGCGCGTCTCCACGGCTTTCGCGTTGATCCCGAGAAGTTCGCCGGCTTCCTTGTGCGAGAGCCCTTCGAGCGCCGTCAGCACCAGGGCCTCCTTGAGGTTGCGCGGCAATTGCGCAATCGCGGTTTCGAGACGCACTGCCGCCTGATCCACCTGAGCGCTGGTGTCCGCTGCCGGCTCGGCCGCTCCTTCGCCAACGTCGTAAGCAAGCCCCAGGACGCGCAGCGCGGTTCGCCGCACGGCGTTGCGCCGGGCGCGGTCGCGGCATTTGTTGAGCGCGATGCGGCGGAGCCACGCCTCGAAGGGCCGCTCCGGATCGAAGCGCGACAGCGCGCCCCACGCTGCCACAAAGCTCTCCTGCAGAACGTCATAGGCATCGTCGCGGTCGGCGACGTAGCGGCGGATGAATTGATAGAGCCATCCTTTGTGGCGCCGCATGAGATTCGCAAAAGCATTCTCGTCGCCTTGGCGTGCCGCGACCGCCAAGGACGCGTCCGGAAGGTCGCCGTGTTGCGTCACGATCTCGGCGAGGCCGCGGTCGTCAATGTCTCCCGGACCTTGCGGTCGTAGACCATCTGCTGTTGGGGCGTCAGCACGTCGCGCACTTCCAGGACGTAGAGGATGGTGGCGCGTTGCAGTTCGCCCAAGCCCCGCTCGACGTGATTGCTCGCCTGCTGGGCTTCGCGGCCGAACGCCATGTCGGCCATCAGCGCGTCGGCGAGTTCGCGATTGGCATTCGTGACATCCAGCCGGAGCGCGGTGCGGCGGTCGTAATATTTATCTTCGATGGCCTGGATTTCCTTGCTCTGGTCCGCCGTGAGCTTGAGATCGCGGGCGACGATTTCATGCACGGTCTGGCGCAAGGGGAGACTTTGCGAATCGGTGTCGAGGGCGTTCTGGGCGCCCATCCAGCCGCCGATGCCGCCGGCCAGCAGCGCGACCACGATGGTGATCGCAAGATTGCGCCAGAAGGGGTTCAAATTCCGCCCTCGAGCCGGACCGACGGCGCGAGCTGGCCGTCGTCGGACAGCACCACGATCTCGCTGTTGAGCGGGCGGGTCATGGGCTCCATTCCGGAAATCTCCGCGATTGCCAGCCCGATCAGAAGCGCCCCGCAGGTGACCGCGAGCTGGATCTGGAAACCGCGGCCGGCGAAAATGTCCGCACTTTTCTTGCGGTCGATCCGGGCCCAGACGTGGGATTCCAGGCGGGAAAGATCGCGGTCGAGGGCGGCGGTCTTCAGGCCCTTGAGCAGCGCGTCAATCCGTTCGGTCATGCGGTCTCGCTCCCAAAGCAAGGGGGTTTCCTGTTATATACGCACCAAAGGCGGGTTGCCCTCAAGCGCTTGGCGGGCGTGAGGGACCGGGCCTCGGATCGCGTATAGCAAGTAAGTTGGGCCTCTCCGTCCACTTGCATGGAGACGAGCGCGTGAAAGCGGCAAGTCTTGCATTGATCCTGGCGGCAGCCTGCATCGGCTGCCCGCCTGCTTTTGCCCACCACTCCTTCGCCATGTACGAGCGCGAGAAGACGGTGACGCTCTCGGGCACGGTCAAGGAATATTCCTGGACGAGCCCGCACGTCACCATCGAGGTGCTGGCCGACAATGCCAAAGCGGGGCTCGCGAGCTGGCAGATCGAAGGGGCCTCGCCTACCGTACTGGCGCGTGGCGGCTGGACCAGCCGGCTGCTCAAGCCCGGCGACAAGATCTCGCTCGGCATCCATCCCCGGAAGGATGGCGGGACGGGCGGCCTGCTCGCCGACGACCAGCCCTTGATCGTCAACGGTCAGCCCGCGAAGGGCGTCCTGTGGCTGCAGACGCCGGGCGAGGAAGCCTGTGAAAGGTAGGCGGCAAATGATCGCATCCGAGGCCTCGGTTCGCCCGTCGCAATGGCTTTCCGCGAGCCGCGAAGCACGTCGTGCAAGTGCCGGTTCCAGGATATTTGAAGCCTCTGCCACATGCACCGACGCGAAGTTCGAGCGATGCGGAACGCATATGGAAGCCATGCCGGAAATTCGGTGTTCGGGTCCGGCTGAAGAGATTAAAAACATTGACAATTGCTTGAATTCTCGGCACAGCACACAAAACACTTTGGGGGGGCTTACATGCATTTAATCCCGGAGTCTTGGTCGCACTTGCACATGCTTGTAAGTGTCTTCCCGTCCGTCGGGTTTCTGTTGGTTTTCGGTTTGTACATTGCGGGTTTGAAGACCGGTAATGAGGGCCTGAAGCAGACCTGCTTCGCGGCTTTCGCCATTCTGGCCGTGCTGGCCATTCCGACCTATTTCAGCGGCACCGGTTCTGCGGCCGACCTGGCGCAGGACATGCGTATTTCCCACGAAAACGTGGCCACGCATCTGACCTGGAGTTATGCAGCGCTTCTCGCACTGATCGCGACCGGCGTCATCGCGGGGCTTCAGCTGATGCAGGCGCGCACCACGGGAAAGCTGACCCAGCAGTCGCTCAACCTAGTCCTCGGCCTCGCGGCGGTGACGCTGCTGCTGATGATCATCGTGGGCGAGATGGGCTGGGAGATCAACCATCCCGAGCTTCGGACCGTGGTGGCCAAGGCCGCCAATGCGGCGTCGGCCAGCGACATTCCGGACAACACGAACACGCCCCAGGCATGGTCGCATGTCCACATGATCTTGAATCACTTCCCGACGGTCGGATTCACGATCTCGCTCGGCTTCTACCTGACCGCGCTTTTCATGAACAACGACGTCATGAAGCGCGCGAGCCTGGTGCTTTTCACCATCGCTGCCATTCTGGGCATCCCGACCTACGTCACGGGTGCGGCTGCGATGTGGGCGCTTTCGACGATCCCGTCCATCTCGAAATATCCGGCTGGAATGGATCCGCTGATCAACGCCCACCGCGACATGGCGCTGGCTTCGCTGTTCGGGCTCGGCGCAACCGGCATCGCGGCCTGGATCGAGGTCTGGCGCTATCGTTATCTCGGGCGCTTCTCGAAGACGTCCCTCAATGTGGTGCTGGTTCTTGCCATCGTCACCTTGGGCGTCATGGCCGAAACCGGCCATCGCGGCGGCCAGATCAATCATCCGGAAATCCGCACCGAAGCTCCGCCGACGGACGTGGCCGGCTATGTCAGCCCCGCCATCGAAAGCCTGATCAACAACGTGATCTGGTTCGTGCCCTGGCAGACCGTGCATTTCTTCGGTTATTCGCTCGTGTTCGGTACGGTGACGGCGGTGTTCCTGCGGATCTTCGGCTTCTGGAAATCGGTGCCGTTCTCCGCTGTGCACCGAATACTTCCCTTGGGCGTGTTCGGGGTGACGATGAATATCTTCACCGGCATGCTCATGCTGATGGCCGACACGTTCCGGTACGTAAACGAGACCACGTTCATCCCGAAGATGATCCTGCTACCAATCGGCGCGATCGCGGTTCTCTATTTCTCCCTGTCCGATTCGCTATGGCGGGTTAAGGCGGGAGAGGATGCGCCGGCGAGCGCCAAGTGGGTCGCCGCTCTGGTCCTGTTTGCCTGGATCGGGGTCATCATGGGCGGCCGCTTGCTGCCCTACGTGTAAGGGGGGATAACATGGCTTTACTTTTGCTGGTCATTGCCGTCGCAATCGTTGTCCTCGGCATCTCGTTCACAGGCTTATATCTCTTGAACAAGGCCGTGGATAAATCCGGGCTTTAGCCAAGGAATTTCTGCAAGGGAGGCGGAAATGCTCGACTGGATCCAAAGTACCGATTACGCGACGTGGGTCAGGGAATCCTGGGGTTGGCCCTTCGCGCTGACGATTCATGCGTTCGGAAACGCGCTTGTCGTCGGACTTACCTTCATCATCTGCATGCGTGTGCTGGGGTTGTTTCGCACGATCCCCTACACCTCGCTGCCGAGACTTCTTCCCATCATCTGGACCGGCATCGCGATGCAGGTCTATAGCGGCTTCACGCTGTGGGCATCGAAGCCGGCCAAATACATGGCCGACGGCTTGTTCCAATGGAAATTTTCCCTCGTCGTGGTCGGTGTGGTCATGACGTGGTATTTCCAGAAGACGCTGAACCGCGACACGCCGTCCTGGAGCGCGGCCGGGGCCGTGACCTCGCGCGGGATGCGGGTGGTGGCGGCGACTGCCCTGGTGTGGGGCGCCGTTCTCATCGCGGGCCGCCTGACGGCATATCTCGGACAGCTGTACCACGCGTAAGGCCATGGAGCCGGTTTATCCCGGCTCCAGATGGGCACCTTGAAGTCATATAACGCCGCCTTCCGGCTGTCCGGGAGGCGGCGTTTTTTTTGACTGTCCGGGGCGAGCTTCCGCGCGCGGAACGTCTGTTCTTGCTGCGGCGTCTGCGCGCGCTTGATTTGGATCAAGGCCGATTCCGCCCGGCGAAGAAGACTGCTCCCGTGCAGCGGCAGGGGCATGTTCAGGCGTCCGCGCATCCGCTTAAATCGCGGAAACGGTCCCTGGCCGGCTGAGCAAGGAAGATTGGGTCTACTCAATTTGCGGGGTTGGCGATGTTTCAAGGATTTACCGACTGGCTGTCTCAGACGTCCCTCAATGCGTTTCTGTCGGACACCACGAACTTCTGGACGTGGCTGATCATTCCGATCTCTCAATCCGTCCACATCATATCGGTGGCCATCGTCATGATGGCGGTGGGGTTGCTCAATCTGAGGCTCCTCGGCGTCACGGGCACGCGGCAGACCTTCGCCCAATTGACGCGGCATCTGATGCCCTGGTTCTGGGGCGCGCTGATCGCGCTCTTCCTCACCGGCACGCTGCAGACGATCGCCGAGCCTCAGCGCGAGCTTCTGAATGTCGGCTTCAGGACCAAGATGGTCATGCTGCTCATCACGGTGGTGATCACCATGTATTACGAGAGCACGATCAAGAAGGACCCGAACTATTGGAACTCGCCCGATCACCGCGCCATGGCGAATGTGCTGGCGAGCGTTTCGCTGGTGCTCTGGATCGGCATCGCCGCGGCCGGACGCATGATCGCCTATCTCGATTTGCGCCAGGCGGGACAGCAATGAGCCGGCGGCGCAGGTCCCATTCAGACATATGCATCAACACCGATTAGCGGGAGCTTCCCATGAATCTCATCGTCAACGCCTTTCAGTGGATCAACGACCTGCAATTCTCGGATGACATCCGCAGCTCGTTCTGGATGTTCCCCGCCTTCGAAACCATTCACGTCATCGCCATCGTGTTCGTGCTGGGCTCGATCGTCCGTCTCGACATGCGGCTGATGGGACTCATCTGGCGGAACCGGCCGGTGACGGAGGTGGCTGACGAAATGCTGCCCTGGACCTGGACGGCCTTCGTCATTGCCGCGATTTTCGGGTCGATGCTGTGGATGTCGAAGCCGATGACCTATTTCGGCATCGCCTTCTTCGACGCGAAGATGATCCTGATGCTGCTTGCCGGCATCAACATGCTGGTCTTCCAATATGTGACGTTCAGGAACGTGCGCGTGTGGGATAGGGACCCCATCCCGCCGGCCGCGGCGCGCTTTCAGGGAAGCCTGTCGATGGCGTTCTGGCTCTGCGTGGTGATCTGCGGGCGCTTCATCGGGTTCGTGTAAAAACTCAACCCGCCCCTTGAGAGAGGGTCGAAATTTATCGAGCGCAGCGAGAATGAATTCCGGGGAGGGGACGGTTCGCAATGTCCCCTCCCCGAAGCCGATTGGCGGCTTACGTGGAGACGTATCTTACACCACCACCGCGTAGCCGCGGCTGACGAACCAATAGAGCCCGAGCGCGATCAGGACCGCGCTCATCACGTCCACCGTGATGGGGCGGGGCAGCGTCAGCTTGAAATGCCGCAACAGCGCGAGGCCGGTGAGAAGAACGCCAACCACCGCGAGCTGGCCGATTTCGACGCCGACATTGAAGCCCACCAGCAATTCCGCGAGCCTTCCCGCGGGCAGCCTCATCTCCAGCAAATTGGCGGCGAAGCTGAACCCGTGGATGGTGCCGAAAATAAGCGTCACCACCAGGCGCAAGCGCGCCGCATCTTTGATGAAGCCCGCCATCATCATGTAATTGGTGGCGAAGATCGCCGCTCCGATCACCAGATAGAACGGCAGCCCGTGCAGCCCGGCGAAGCTGCCGAGCGCGAAGGCGAGCATGATGGCGCCGAAGGCGAGCGCAACCGTACCTCGTCGATGGGCGCTGTCGGCGATGTTCTCCGCTGCGATCAGCGCAATCGTGAGCCCGACCAGCGAATCGATATATTCCGCATGCGGCCGGATCACGCCGGTGACCGCGAGACTGAGCGAAATGCTGTGGCCGATGGTAAAGCCCGTCACCACGAAGATGAGATCGCGCAACCGGCTCGACAGCAGCACCAGCGCCAGCAGGAACGCCTGGTGATCGTAGCCCGTGAAGATGTGATCGATCCCCATGGCGATGTATTGCAGGAAGCTCGCATTCTGCAGCGGGCTCTGGCCCGAAGCCGACGCCAGCGCCAGCGTCTGCTGATTGGCGGTCAAAAGCTGCGAAATCAGCTCGCCCTTGTCGGTGATGACCTGCGCGTAGGTGACGTGCGTCGGCACCACCGGAAAGAACGCCGAGGAATGAATCTGCATCTTCTCCGGGTCTTTGCACGTGTAGGCGAGTTCGAAGCGGCGGAAGCCGGAGGACGCGCCCACCGGCCGCACGTCCTCGCTGCGCTGGCAGGGCTGGCCGTCTTCGAGCACCGAAACATTCCGGCGCACATAATCGATGATGTCGGCGTCGCTTGCGGGCGTGCGGTCGGGATGGGCCAGCCGCGGCAGTTCGATGTCGGGAATCGTGTAGGCGATGTGGACCGTCGAGCCCACGATACGCCACACCGATTGGGTTTCGCTCTTGGTGTGGGCGAAGGCCTGCGGCGCGATGCCGAGGATGATGCACAGCGCAACAAGAAAGCGGGACCACGCCCTCATTGCCGGAACTCCGGCGCGAGCTGGATGTCGGCCTTGCTTTTCAGATAGGTGAGATTGGCGTTTTCGACCCGGGTCTGCTCCTCCTTCTTGAAGTCCTGGATCACGGCGTCGCGGGCTTCCTTGAAGCTGCGCTCGGCCGGCGCCTGACGCTTCTCCATGAGCAGAAGATGGACTTCGCCCCCCTCCGTGATCGGCTCGGAGGCCTGGCGGGCCTGGAGCTTCGAGGCCACCGCATAAAGCGGGGCACTGAGCTTGATCTTCACCGCGAAATCGAACAAATCGCCGCGCTCGATCTTGCCGGAATCCTTGAAGCTGTAGGTTGCCGCGACATTGTCGCTGCCATCGCCCTTGCGGAAGGCTTCGGCTGCCTGTTTCGCCTTGGCCATCGCCTGATCGGCGGTCAATTCGTCGCCCGGTTTGATCACGAGGTCGCGGAGCGCCATGATTCCTTCACCGGAATATTTGTCCATGTGGGCCTTGAAATAGGCCTCGAGCTGCTCGTCGGAGGGGGCCTGCGCCAGCACGTCGGCATCGACCTGAAGCTGCACGCCCGCGACTTCGGCCGCGCGCACGTCGGGGTCGGAGGCGGCAAGATCGGTTTCGAGGCCGCGCTGCACCAGCAGCTCCTCATCGATCATCTCGCCCAGCACCTTCATGCGCTGTTCCTTGGTGGTCATTTCGTAGGGCATCGCGGTTTCGATCTGCGTCTGCGCGATGAAGTCGCTGCGCAGGATGTGCCGGCCGTTGATCAGGGCGATGTCTTCGGCCGGTACGCCAGCGATGCGCGTGCCGGCCGCGGTGAAGAGGCCGTAGGCGGCAATCCCCAAGCCGAGCGCGGTTCCGATGCCGAACAGCACCAGAGAGCGGCGGGGATGGACCTCGGCCATGCGCGCCCAGAAATCGGCCTTGGCCTTGACCGTCTTGGATTCGAGTGGCCCAAGCGTGGAGTCAACCATGGGATGCGTCTTTCCTGACCGCATCTGCGGTGCGGTTTGTCGGCGATTCCGGGGATTCCTTGGACATGGAATGGAGGTAGACCGCGACGGCGCGGATGGTCTTGGAGGACAGCTTGCCGGACCAGGCCGGGCAGCGTCCGTGGCGGCCATTATAGATCGACTTGTAGAGCGTCGCCTCGTCGCCGCCCCACAGCCAATCGTCGTCGACGAGGTTCGGCGCGCCATAATCGGGAATGCCGGTGGCATCGCGCGAATGGCAGTCGTAGCAGACACCCTTATCCTGGAAGAGATTGCTGCCGCGCTCGACGGCCGCCGGGTCTTCCTTCTGCTTGTGCAGCGAGAGAACGAAGGCAATCACGTCCTTGATCTCATCGGGGCTCAATGCCTTTTGCAGCCCGATGGCCGGCATGTCGGTGACGTTGTGCGATTTTCCGAGGCCCGAACGGATGCCATACATGACAGTGCGTTCGATGTCCGACACGCGCCCGTAATCGTAGAGCCAGATGTTGTCGGTGAGATTGGGGACGCCGGTCTGGCGGCTGCCTCTCAGGTCGGCGCCGTGGCAGGAGACGCAGTTCGCCTGGAAGGCCGCTTTGCCGATGGGGTTGGCGTAGGCCACCAAGTCGGGCCGGGAAGGAATGCTGTCGGGGTTCGTCATGACCAGCTCGCGTCCCAGGCGGTAATCCTGGAATCCGGCATAGGCGAGATAGGCGGCGGCGAACACGGCGAGCGCGAGCGCCGCGCGCCACATCAGGCGCCGCCCGCCACCGGGCCGAGATGCCCCGGTTCGCGCCGATTCATCCATGCTGGGTGCCCCCGTTCATGCCGCCCTGTCCGGTCCTTTCCTGGCCGCCCGTCTTTAGCATATCGCGCCGGATTTGGGTCCGCCCTGTGATACGACTTGATACGCAAAGGGCCTGCCAATCCCTTGTTCGGGCCAGCCTAATTCATGGGTGGAGCGGGCGGGCGCAGGACCCGGCAACGGAAAGAATCGGAGCTTCGATGTTTCTCGGTCAGCCCAAACCGGACCCGGCCTTTCTCGGGGCGCTGGAAGCGATCCAGGGCTGGACGCGGCGGCGGTTCAAGCTGGAGCCGGGCGCGGCGGTTCTGGTGTCGGAAGTGGCGTGCCGGCTGCCCGGCTGCCCGCCGCTGGAGACAGTGGTGGCCTTCTGGACGCCGGACGATTCGCGGCACCAGTTCAAGCTATACAAGCCGGTCGCCGACGTCACCTATGACGACATCGGCTGGCTGATCGGTTCGCTGGCGAGCCATGACGGTTCGGCGTGGGACTGCTGCTAGCCCATATGGTTGACGGTCACGCGGAAAGGGCGGACCTCGACGCTCTGCATCAGCCCGCATTTCACATAGGGGTCGTTCTCCGTGAACGCGAGTGCGGCGGCCTTGTCGGGCGCCTCCACGATCAGGAGCGAGCCGCACATGTTGCCGCTCTCATCCAGATAGGGCCCGCCGAGCCGCACCTGCGCGGGCCGCGCCTCGTCGTGGGCGTAAGCCAGATGCGCCTCGCGGTTGGCCATGCGCAAGGGAAGGCTGTCCGGCTTGTCGACATAGGAAATCACGAATAACGGCATTTGTGTCCCCTGGTCCTCATGCTTCGACGGGCTCATGCTTCGACAGGCTCAGCATGAGGAATACCTAAATGTCCTCACCCTGAGCTTGTCGAAGGGTGAGGGTCCGCCGCACAGGCGTCGAAGCCCGCCTTCAGCGCGGCTTCATCCAGATTGCGCCCGATGAACACCATGCGGCTGTACCGCGGTTCGCCTTCGCGCCATTCGCGCTGCAGATCGCCTTCCAGGATCATGTGGACCGCCTGGAACACCAGACGCCTGGGATTGTCCTTCACGTCGATGATGCCCTTGGCGCGCAAAATGTCCGGGCCCTGGTTCTTGGTGAGGGCGGTGAGCCAGCGCGCGATCTTGCGGCGGTCCATCGGCCGGTCGGATTTGAGCGAGATGCTGCGGATGCCGTGGTCGTGTTCGTGATCGTGGGCCGCATGCTCGTGTTCGTGATGATCGTGGTCGTGTTCGCAATTCTCGTCATGGACGTGGCCCGGCTCGTCATGGCCGGGGCGGAGGAAATCGGGCTCCAGCTCGGTGATGCGGTTCAGATCGAAGCCGCCGCGGCCGAGGATGTCGTCCAGCTTCACGTTGGAGCGCTGCGCCCGGTGGATCGGCGCCATCGGGTTGAGCCGCCGCAAATGGGCCTCGATGGCGCGGAGTTCGTCCTCGCTCACAAGGTCGGTTTTGTTCAGGACGATCTGGTCGGCGAACGCGATCTGCTCCAGCGCCTCGCGGGAATCGGCAAGCCGCAACTCGACGTGCTTGGCATCGACCACGGTGGTCACCGAATCGAGCGCCGTCTTGGAGCGCAAATACCCGTCCACGAAGAACGTCTGCGCCACCGGGCCGGGATCGGCCAGGCCCGTCGTTTCCACCACGATGGCGTCGAAATTGCCGTCCTTGGCGAGGAGGCCATGCATTGTGCGGATGAGATCGCCCCTCACCGTGCAGCAGATGCAGCCATTGTTCATCTCGAACAGCTCTTCGTCGGTGTTCAGGATGAGTTCGTTGTCGATGCCGATTTCGCCGAATTCGTTGACGATGACGGCGTATTTGTGCCCGTGGTCCTCGGAAAGGATGCGGTTGAGCAGCGTCGTCTTCCCCGCGCCGAGATAGCCCGTCAGCACGGTCACCGGGATCAGTTTCTTGTCCAGCATGGGGGGTGTTTTAGGGCGGCGCCGCGGTTGCGCGCAACCCCGCGCCGGTATCAGGATTCCGCGAGCACGCCCGCGAACGCGGTCCGGTCGACATTGCCGCCGGTCAGAATCACGGCCGCTTTCTGCCCGCGCAGGCGGTGGGGTTCCTGCAGCAGCGCGGCAAAGGCCGCAGCACCTGCGCCTTCTGCCACATTGTGCGTACCGGAAAAGAGATGGCGCATCGCGGCCCGGATTTCGGCATCGTTGACCGTGACGATACGGGCAGCCCCTTTGCGGATGAATTCGACCGCCTCCGGAACGGGCGTGCGGCAGGAGAGGCCATCGGCAATCCCCGGCATGACGCTGGCCTGGATGGGACGCCCGGCCTCGAAGGAGAGGGCGTAGGCCGGGGCCTCCGCCGACACCACGCCGACGACTTCGCAGGGGAGCCCGAGCGCATCGCGCACGGCGATGACGCCGGAAATGCCCGAGCCAAGGCCGATCGGCACATAGGCCGTGTCCAGGCCGGGCACCGCCCCGAACAGCTCCAGCGCGTAGCTGGCGACGCCGCAAACCAGGGTCTCCTCGAACGACGGCACGAAATGCAGCCCCAATTCCCCGGCCAGCACGGCCGCATGTTCCAGCGCTTCCTGGAAGTCCTTGCCATGCTCGATCAGTTCGGCGCCGAGCGCGCGCATGGCGGCATTCTTCTCCAGGCTGTTGCCGAAGGGGACGACGATGCGCGCGCCGAGACCGCATCGCGCGGCCGCGAACGCGACGCTCTGGCCGTGATTGCCCCGCGTCGCCGAAATGACGCCCGTGACTTCCGGCTTCTCTTGGCGCAGCCGCTGCATGTACAGCACGCCGCCGCGCACCTTGAAGGCGCCGGTGGGCAAATGGTTCTCGTGCTTGACCCAGACCTCGCATCCCGCCTGCGCCGACAACAGCGGCCAGCAAATCTGCGGCGTCGGCGGCAGGACGCTGTGCACCTGCCGTGCCGCCTCTTCCAGCCGTTCGCGCGTGAGCGACATCATGGGCGGGGTTTATCATGGGCCGAACGGCAAAGTCGCGCGTTTCGCGGCCAGACGGCCCATGCTAAGAGCCCAGCCCATGACCGAACTCCGCCACGCCTATATTTGCGACGCCGTGCGCACGCCCATCGGCCGGTTCGGCGGAGCGCTTGCCCATGTGCGCACCGACGATCTTGCGGCAACCCCCATCATGGCGCTGATGGCGCGCAACACGGACGCCGATTGGGGCGCGCTCGACGAGGTGATCCTCGGATGCGCCAATCAGGCGGGGGAGGACAACCGCAACGTTGCGCGCATGGCCGCACTCCTCTCCGAGCTGCCGGAGAGCGTGCCGGGCGCGACGATCAACCGGTTGTGCGCCTCGGGCCTCGATGCCGTGGGCACGGCCGCGCGCGCCATCCGCGCCGGGGAAATCGATTTCGCGATTGCCGGCGGCGTCGAATCCATGACGCGGGCGCCGCTCGTCATGGCCAAAGCGGAAGCGGCGTTCCAGCGTTCGGCGGAAATTTTCGACACCACCATCGGCTGGCGCTTCGTCAATCCCATCATGAAGGCGCAGTACGGCGTCGATTCCATGCCGGACACGGCAGAGAATCTGGCCCAAGAGCACCGGATTTCGCGAGAGGACCAGGACCGCTTTGCGCTCCGCAGCCAGCAGCGCGCGGGCCGCGCCATCGAAAACGGTTTCTTTGCCGAAGAGATCGTGCGCGTCCACGCCAGGGATGCGCGCGGCAAGCCCACCACTGTCGAACGCGACGAACATCCGAGGCTATCGACCACGCTCGAGGATCTGGCAAAGCTGAAAGCCCCGTTCCGCGATCCCGGCACCGTGACGGCGGGGAATGCGTCGGGCATCAACGATGGCGCAGCCGCGATGATCCTCGCCTCGGAGAGCGCACTGACCAGACGGCACCTGCGTCCGCGGGCGCGCGTGCTCGGGATGGCGACGGCGGGTGTGGCGCCGCGCATCATGGGGATCGGCCCGGTGCCGGCGACCGAGAAACTGATGGCGCGGCTGAACCTCAAGATTTCCGATTTCGACGTCATAGAGCTGAACGAGGCCTTTGCGGCCCAATCGCTGGCGGTGCTGCGCGGGCTCGGGCTCTCCGACGATGCGGCGCATGTGAACCCGAATGGCGGCGCGATTGCGCTCGGCCATCCCTTGGGCGCAAGCGGCGCGCGGCTGGTCCTGACAGCGGTGCACGAGATGGAAAAGACAGGCGGCAAGCGCGCATTGGTCACGCTGTGCGTGGGCGTAGGGCAGGGCGTGAGCCTCGCGCTGGAACGCATTTAGCGCGTTCCCGAATACGGCTTCCCTCCGCGATTTCATCCAGAGAAGGCTTGGGCGCCGCCGGATTTTGCTTCAGCATGGGCGCGGAGCGCGCGGGCGGTCAGGGAACGGGCGGATGGACTATTTCCTCCAGCAGCTTGTGAACGGCGTTTGCCTGGGCGCCATCTACGGGCTGATCGCCATCGGTTACAGCATGGTCTACGGCGTCGCCGGGATGATCAATTTCGCGCATGGCGACATCTACATGATCGGCGCTTTCGTTTCGCTGATCGGGTTCGTGGCGCTCGCGGGGCTCGGTCTGACGTCCATACCGCTCGCCATTCTCCTGGTGCTGGTGTTCGCGGTCGGGTTCACCGCCGTCTATGGCTGGACGGTCGAGCGCGTCGCCTATCGCCCCTTGCGCGGCGCGCCGCGACTGGCCCCGTTGATCTCGGCCATCGGCATGTCCGTGGTGCTGCAGAATTACGTGCAACTCGCGCAAGGCGCGCGCGGGAAGCCGCTGCCGCCGCTCGTCACCGGCGGGATCAGTTTTTCCGCCGGCTCCGGCCAGGTGACGATCAGCTTCCTGCAGATTTTCATCCTGATACTGACGATTTCCGCGATGTGGGGCCTCGACTGGCTCATCCGCAAGACTCCGTTCGGACGGGCCCAGCGCGCGACCGAACAGGATATCGGCATGGCCGCCCTTTTGGGCGTCGATGTCGACCGCACCATCTCGGCGACGTTCGTCATAGGAGCGGCGCTTGCCGCGGTCGCAGGGCTGATCGTGACGCTCTATTACGGTGTGATCGATTTCTACATCGGCTTCAGCGCCGGCATTAAGGCATTCACCGCAGCCGTCCTTGGCGGCATCGGTTCGCTTCCGGGCGCCATGCTGGGCGGTTTCCTGATCGGTCTCACCGAGGCGTTGTGGTCGGGCTATTTCAGCATCGCCTACAAGGACGTGGCGGTGTTCGCCATTCTGGTTCTGGTGCTGATTTTCCGCCCCTCCGGCCTTTTGGGCCGCCCGGCGGTCGAGAAGGTCTGACGATGTGGCGCCTGCGCGTTCTCGCCGCCTTTCATGAATTGCGCGACTGCGCTGCATTGAGGGACGCAGGCCGCGCGGGCGGCATCGCCGCGGTGCTGGCCTTTCCGATTTTGGGCTTCCGCCTCGCCGACAGCCCGCAAGGGTTGCGGCTCGAAACGCGGTTTTCCTGGGTCGTCTTTGCGGCGGCCGCGGTGTTTATCGCGCGTCTGATGCACCACGGGCTCCATCGGTTGCCCGGACTGGCGTTCGCACGCGCGCCAGGGTTTGCGAACATTGCCGCGCGCGCGCGTTTCAGCGAACCGTCCACTTACGCTGCGCTCATTGTATTTGCGGTCCTTTTGCCCTGGTTACCGTTTACCGGCCGCAACACGGTCGATCGCGCGACCCTGATCCTCATTTATGTGATGCTCGGCACGGGGCTGAACATCGTCGTCGGTTTGGCCGGCCTGCTCGATCTCGGATACGTCGCGTTCTACGCGGTGGGGGCTTATTCCTATGCGCTGCTGTGGCAGAATTTCGGGCTCTCGTTCTGGGAATGCCTGCCGCTTGCGGGCGCTTTGGCGGCCGGTTTCGGATTGGCCCTCGGCTTTCCGGTGCTGCGCCTGCGCGGCGATTATCTGGCCATCGTGACGCTCGGCTTCGGCGAAATCGTGCATGTCATCCTGCTGAATTGGACGCCGGTGACGGGCGGCCCCAACGGCATCGCCGGCATCCCGCGCCCGACATTTTTCGGGCTGCCGTTCGCGCCATCCGCGCCCGAGGGCGGCAAGACCTTCGCGGATTACTTCGGAATCGCGTTCTCGCCGCTGCACCGCATTTATTTTCTGTACTATTTGATCCTCGCGATGGCGCTGATCGGGGCGGCTCTGGTGTGGCGGCTGAGGCGGCTGCCGCTCGGCCGTGCCTGGGAGGCGCTGCGCGAAGACGAGATCGCCTGCCAAAGCCTCGGGCTCAACCCCACCATCATAAAGCTCTCCGCGTTTGCGTTGGGCGCGATGTTTGCCGGTTTCGCCGGCGCCTTCTTTGCAGCGCGTCAGGGCTTCATCAGCCCGGAGAGTTTCACGTTCATCGAATCCGCGATCATCCTTTCCATCGTCGTGCTGGGCGGGATGGGAAGCCAGCTCGGGCTGACGCTGGCGGCCATCCTGCTGGTGGGCCTTCCCGAATGGTTCCGCGATCTTGCCGAATACCGGATGCTCGCGTTCGGCGCCGCGATGGTTCTGGTCATGCAGTGGCGGCCCAAGGGGCTCGCCCAGCGCCGCGCGCCCACGGTGCGGCTCGGCAACGCGCCCGCGCCTGCGCCAGCGCAGGCAATGGCCGAAGCCCCATGAGCGCAGGTCCAGCGGCCCTTCTCGAGGTCGAACACCTGACCATGCGGTTCGGCGGGATTGCCGCGGTCAACGATGTATCATTCCGTGTACAAACGAATGAAATCGCGGCCCTGATCGGTCCCAACGGCGCGGGCAAGACGACCCTGTTCAACTGCCTGACCGGATTTTACAAGCCGCCGGTGGGCCGCATGCAGCTCCATGCCGGAGACGGCAAACCGTTCCTCCTCGAACGCATGGAGGGTTTCCGCATTGCCCGCGAGGCCCGCGTGATCCGCACCTTCCAGAATGCGCGCCTGTTCGCCGGCATGAGCGTGCTGGAAAACCTGATCGTGGCGCAGCATACCGCGACCGCGCGCGCATCGGGCGCGGTGTCCGGCATCTTGGGCTTGCCGGCGCATCGGAAGGCGACACGTATCGCACGCGACCTCGCGCGCCATTGGCTCGACAGGACGGGGCTTATGTTCGCCGCCGACGAACTCGCCGGCAGTCTTCCCTATGGCATGCAGCGGCGGCTCGAAATCGCACGCGCCATGTGCGCGCGGCCCCGGCTCCTTTGCCTCGATGAGCCTGCGGCCGGATTGAATGCGCGCGAGAGCGACTCCCTGAACACGCTGCTTCTCGACATCAGGCGGGAGCACGGCACGTCCATTCTGCTCGTCGAGCACGACATGAGCGTGGTGATGCGCGTTTCCGATCATGTGATCGTTCTCGACCATGGCGTCGTCATCGCCGACGGCGCGCCGGCGGACGTGCGGAACAATCCCGATGTGATCCGCGCCTATCTCGGTGCGGCCAATGGCACGACCGCAATCCGGGCCGTGGCCATCGCATGCTGACGCTCCGCAATCTTCGTTCGGGCTACGGCCGCGTCGAGGTTCTGCATGGCATCGATCTGGAGGTAGAAGAGGGCAAGATCGCCGCCATCATCGGAGCGAATGGCGCAGGCAAGACGACGCTCCTGATGACGATCTGCGGCAACCCTCGCGCGAGCGCCGGCGAGATCGCGTTCAACGGCGAAACCATCACCAACCTTCCCACCTGGGCGCTGGTTCGCCGGGGGCTCGCGCACGTGCCGGAAGGCCGCCGCATCTTCCCGCGCATGAGCGTCATGGAAAATCTCCAGATGGGCGCGAGTACCGTGGACGGCGCTCGCTTCGATGCCGATCTCGAATTCGTGCTCGGCCTGTTCCCGCAATTGAAGCCGCTGCTCGGTCGTTCGGGCGGCACGCTGTCGGGCGGCGAGCAGCAAATGCTGGCGCTGGCACGCGCGCTGATGAGCCGGCCGCGGTTGCTCCTGCTCGACGAGCCTTCGCTGGGGCTTGCCCCGATAGTGGTCGAGCAGGTGTTCGACATCGTCGGACGCCTCAACCGCGACCACGGCGTGACCATCGTGCTGGTGGAACAGAACGCATTCCAGGCGCTGAAGCTTGCCGACCGAGCTTACGTGCTGGTGAATGGAAGCATCGCACACCAGGGAACGGGGCTCGAGCTTCTCACCGATCCGGCGGTGCAGGCGGCCTATCTCGAAGGCGGGCTTGCGGCCGGGCCGCCTCGAGTCGCGGCGGCGCCATGAACGCACTCGATGCGCTCAGGGCCCTTCTCGGGACCACGCTGCCGGTCTTCATCGGGGTGACACTCGTCTGTTTTTGCGGCTGCGCCATGCTGATGGGGCGGGCGCTTGCCCGCTCCTGGCAGCCGGCGCGGCATGCGGTGCCTTACGGCCTGATGCTCGGTGTGGCCGACCGCGTGCTGATCTCCGTGCTGTTCGGCGGCGACATCGGCTCGCCCACCGGCTTCGTCATCGACACTTATTTCATCCTGCTGGCGGGGTTGCTCACCTATCGCTTCACGCTGGCGAGGCAAATGGTCCGGCAATATCCGTGGCTCTACACGCGGTTCCTGCTTTTCGGCTGGCGCAAGCGGCGCGGCGCGGCTTAATTTGACGCCATGAAGACAGCCGCTCTCGTCCTGGCATTGGCGTTGCTCGCGGGTTCGCCTGCGCGCGCGGACATCACCATCGGCGTCGCGGGTCCGATGACCGGCAGCAATGCCGCATTCGGCGAGCAGTTCCGCCGCGGCGCGGAAAAGGCGGTGGCCGATTTGAACGCCAAAGGCGGCGTGCTCGGGCAGCGGCTCAAGCTGGTGGTCGGCGACGATGCCTGCGATCCCAAGCAGGCCGTCAGCGTGGCCAACGATCTCGCCTCGCGCGGGGTGGTGTTCGTGGCCGGCCATTATTGCTCCAGCTCCTCGATTCCGGCCTCCGACGTCTATGCCGAATCCGGCATCGTGCAGATTTCGCCAGCCTCGACCGCAACCGAATTGACCGACCGCAAGCTTACCAACGTGTTCCGCGTCTGCGGCCGCAACGACGATCAAGGCGTGGTGGCGGCAGGCTTTGTGGCCGACCGTTTCAAAGGCAAGCGCGTCGCCATCGTCGACGACAAATCGACCTTCGGCAAAGGCGTGGCGGATCAGTTCCGCAAGAGCCTGAACGGGCGCGGGATCAAGGAGGTGATGGACGATTCCATCGTCGCCGGCGAAAAGGATTACGCCGCGCTGGTCACCAAGCTGAAACAGGCGCGCGCCGATCTTGTGTATTTCGGCGGCTATCACCCGGAAGCGGGCCTGATCGTGCGCCAGATGCGGGCCCAGAACCTGGCGGCCGTTGTGATGGGCGGCGACTCCATGGTGACGGACGAATTCTGGTCCATCACGGGGCCGGCGGGCGAGGGGACTCTGCTGACATTTGGCCCCGACCCGCGGCTCAATCCGGCCAACGCCGCGCTGGTGCAATATTTCCGCGGCCAGCACTATGAGCCCGAGGCGTACACGCTCTACACCTATGCGGCGATGCAGGCCTGGGCGCAAGCCGTCACCAAGGCCCGATCGACCGACATGGCGAAGGTGAGCGCGGCCTTGCGCGCGAACAGCTTCGACACCGTGAAGGGAAAGATAGGCTTCACCGCCAAAGGCGATGTCACGGGCCCTGGCTACGTCGTCTATGTCTGGAAGAACGGCAAATATGTGTACGCACAATGAACCTTCCCATTAACGCCGGATGACCGGAATGCGGCGCCTGGACAAATTCGATTATGCGGGTTTGGCGCTGGTAGCGCTGCTGGCCGTGATGTGGGTCGCCCACTTCGTGCTGCCGCCGTTGCCGCCGGAGCCGCCCGTACCCGGCGTGCCGCAAATCGGTGTCGGCCCCAATCTGCCGTCGATTGGGGGTGTTCCTCCGGGCGTTCGATAATTCGCGGTCAGCCGCCGCCCAGATGGCGCTGCTCGGCGCCGTCCTTGTCCGTCGGCAGCGGCTCGAGTTTCGACGCATAGACCTGGTTCAGCGGGTTGACCATTTCGCCGTCCATGCAGCGGATTTCCTCGGCGAAGGTGCCGGTGACGTTTCCGGTGGCGGTCGGCTGGGTCGTGACCTTCTCCCAGACCTTGGTGCCCTTCCACGGCTGAACGAAGGACGCCGGGTCGTCGATGGTCATTTCGACCTGCAGCTTCTTGCCCCCGTCGATCATGCGGTAGCGCTCGACGACATGCAGTTTCTCGCTGTGCGGCGTGCGGTACAGATCGACGAAGCTCTTGGTGGTCTGCCCGATGGTGTCGACAACCAGCGTGTCGCCTTCGTAATGGCCGACCGATTCTCCGTTCCAGGAGGGTTTCGGATTGGCGCTGTGCGGCACGTTCAAATACACATGGCGCGCGATCTGGTCGCGCTGCCAGATGATGGTGACTTCCTTGGGCGTCTGCAGGAAATAGGTGCGTCCGGGGCTGATGTTCAGCGAAGGGATGCCGGGCTCCCAGCACCGCGAGGTGCGGTTGTACATGGCGAAGCCCTCAGCCACCATGTCGTTGGCTTTCTTGATGCCGTCCTTCGCGAACTGCGTCAGATTGGGGTTGTTGATGTCGCCCACGCGCCATGTCGGCTGGGAGCCGGTGTTGTTCCCGACAAATTTGATCTTGGGGTCCTGGACCACGGGGCTCGGGCTTCCCGGCACCGCAACCAGACCACCGGCCGAATTCCAGCCCATGCCGCCCTGCATGAAATCGGGGATGTTCTGCGCCTCGTCCGCCGCAAGGGCCGGAACGAAAGCGGCGCTCAAGAGAAGCAGGGTCAGCGATGCGCGCTTGGCGGCGACGCACGGAATAACGGCCTTGGCCATAAGGGTCTCCTCTGGATGCGGGGCAGCTTTATTCGTGCCTTGAACCTCCATTCTATTCCGCGCGCGGAAAGAGTTCCAGGTTGGCGGCTTCAGTCCGGCAATGGGGTCCAGATGATGTGGGCGAGGTTCGGCGCGCCGGTCGCTAGCATCACCAGCCGGTCGAAGCCCAGTGCCACACCGGACGCGTCGGGCATGTGCGCGAGGGCGGCGAGGAAATCCTCATCGATCGGATAGCGCTCGGCGTGGATGCGCTCTTTCTCGTCCATCTCGGCCTCGAAGCGGCGGCGCTGCTCCACAGGGTCGGTCAGTTCGCCGAAGCCGTTGGCCAGTTCGACGCCTGAGACGTACAGCTCGAACCGTTCGGCGACCCGCGGATCGTCCAGCGCTGCGCGCGCAAGGGCTGCCTCCGCGCGCGGGTAGCGGTCGAGGATCGTGGGCTGCCCGATCCCCAGTACCGGTTCGACACGCTCGGTCAAGATCCGGCTGAACATGTCGGACCAGGTGTCGTCGGGCGCAATCTTGATTCCGGCAGCAATCGCCGCCCGCGCCAATGCCGCCGCATCCGGCACCCCGTCCGTGTCCAAGGTGGCCAGAAGATCGATTCCCGCAAAGCGATGAAAGGCGTCCGCAACCGAAATGCGTTCGGCCGGGCGCGACACATTGCAGGTCCGGCCGCGGAAACGGAAGATCGCGTTGCCGGTCTCGGCCGCGGCGAGCTTCAGCAGGCCGAGGCAATCGGCAATCACCGAATCATAGGGTTCGCCCGCGCGATACCATTCCAGCATGGTGAATTCGGAGGCGTGCAAATCGCCCCGCTCGCGGTTGCGATAGACGGGGCCCAAATTGAAGATGCGCCGTTCCCCCGCCGCCAGCAGCTTCTTGCAGGCGAATTCCGGCGAGGTATGCAGGTAAAGCTTCGTTCGCGCGCCGTCGGTGCCGATCCGCTCCGTGGCAAAGGCGTGCAGGTGCGCCTCGTTCCCGGGCGATACCTGCAAAGCCCCGCATTCGACCTCGACGAACCCTTCGCGCGCGAAATAACCCCGCGCCGCGTCCCTGATCCGCCCCCGGGCCAGGAGCAGCGGACGGCGGCCGGCGTGGACGCCTCGGTCCCACCAGGGCGAGGCTCGTGTCACGAGCACCCCGCTGGCGTTTCGTCTTGGCCCGTTGGGAGGCACCTGCTATGACCGGCGCACATTTTCGGCACAACCAAGAGGCACAGCGTGGTTTCGGTCATCGCGAGCAGCATTCGCAAAGGCAACGTCGTGGAGAAGGACGGCAAACTCTATGTCGTGATTCGCGCCGAAAACATCCATCCTGGCAAGGGCACGCCCGTCACCCATCTGGAGATGCGCCGCATCTCGGATGGAGTGAAGACGGCCGAGCGCTACCGCACGACGGATTCGGTGGAGAAAGCCTTCATCGACGAAGCGAAATACAACTACCTCTACCAGGACGGCGAACATTACGTGTTCATGGACCCGAACAATTTCGAGCAGATCCATGTTTCGGCCGATCTGATCGGCGATTCCGCCGCCTATCTTCAGGAGAACATGGAAGTCTCGCTCAGCCTGCACCAGGGCGTGCCCATCTCCATAGAGTTGCCGCCGCGCGTGGTTCTGGAAGTGACGGAGACCGAGCCCGTGGTGAAAGGACAGACGGCGTCGTCCTCGTTCAAGCCCGCGATGCTATCGAATGGGGTGCGCACGATGGTGCCCCCGCACATCAATGCCGGCACCCGCGTGGTGGTGCAGACCGAAGACGGCGCTTATCTGGAGCGCGCGAAGGAATAGACTGGCCGTGATTGTCCGGGCCAGCGCGCATGAACTATCGCCACGCCTATCACGCGGGCAACTTCGCCGATTGTTTGAAGCATGCGGCGCTCGTGTCCGTGCTGCTGCATCTGCGCAAGAAAGAGACGCCGTTCGCGGTCATCGACGCGCATGCCGGGCGCGGCCTCTATGACATCGGGGGGGTGGAGGCGAAGAAGACGGGAGAGGCCGAGGCGGGCATCGGCCGGCTTTTGAAGCTTCAATCCGTTCCGGGCGCGCTCGAACCCTATCGTGAGATCGTGCGGAGCTTCGGGGAGGGGGGCTATCCGGGCTCGCCCCTGATTGCCGCGCGTCTGCTGCGCCAAGCCGACCGTTTGGTCGCCATCGAAAAGCATGGGGGCGAAAACGCCGCGCTCAAGGCGGCGCTGGCAGGCGAAAAGCGGGCAAGCATCGTTCTGGGCGATTATGCGGCTGAACTCCCGAAGCTGCTCCCGCCGCGCGAGCGCCGGGGCGTGGTGCTGCTCGATCCCCCCTTCGAGGAAGCGGACGAATTCGCCGTGGCTGCGCGCGCGCTCATTGCCGCGTACCGCCGGTTCCCTGGCGGCATTTTCCTTTTCTGGTACCCGGCCAAGGAGCGCGCGAAAGTCGATGCTTCGGCGGGCGAGCTGCTGAATGCCGGGATCAAAGCTCTTCTCAAGGTGGAGCTGGACGTGGGTAGGGCGCCGGCCCCCGAGTCGACCGAATCAATCGGGGGCGGCCGGCTCAGCGCGACGGGCCTTCTGGTCATCAACCCGCCGTTCGGGTTTGCCGATGAAATGCGAATTATCTCCTCTTTTCTGGCCCAAGCTCTGGCGCAAGCCGCTGGCGCGTATGGGAAAATCATCATCTATGCGGAGCGCTGACGGTTGAGGGGCAGCCGGCGTTTACCGAATCTTTACCGGCTGGGGCCAGACTCGGAGGTGGAGATAGGGGGGGCGACTCGTTTCAGGAGGCCCCTGTGCAGTATCGAAGGATTGAACGGCAGAGTGCCCCGCGTGCAGCGACAGCATTCGACACCGCGCGGACCATAAAAGAGGCCGCCGAGCGGGCGAAAGCCTTGCACGCGCGGGCTCAGCGTTACCGCGATCTCGCGGTGCAGCTCTATAACCGCGATCTTGCCGCGGAAGTGGAATCCTGTGCGCTGGAACTGGAAACGGAAGCCAAGAGGCTTGAGAACGCGGCCGCAGGAGCGCGCGCGCTCCCGCGGGAGGACACACCGGCCGGCTCACCTGCTAAGCCTGCGCGCCTTGCGCTTGGAAAAAGTCTTCATTAAGGGGTGAAGCGCCGGACAGGTGGCTGAGCGGTTGAAAGCACCGCACTCGAAATGCGGCGTACGGGTAACCGTACCGGGGGTTCGAATCCCCCCCTGTCCGCCACCCCCAGGCGAGAGCAACTGAAATCCAAAATTCTCCGCGTGGATAGGACTGGCGCCTTGGTGATGTCGCAGGGTGAATTCGGACAATGCCTTGGTGCTGTCCGAATTAGGACAACCGCCAAGTGAAATTAGGACATGCCGATTGAATAAGCCTGACTAGGTTGCCGGGCGTAAGATTCCAATGAGCGTCGATCCGAGCGCCCTTTATCGCAACTTTGTAGAACGCGCGTCGCGAGTCCATGACGCCCTTGGGTATGTGCTCCAAATTGACCTGATGCCCCGCCACTACATGCGAATACGCTGGCGCGAGTTCTTGCAACAACTCAGGCGTCGGCATGCGCCCTCTCAACGCATTGCCGATTGCTTCTAAGGCTGCCCTCAGTTCTGGCGTTGCGCCATCTATGCTTTCTAACCACGTCACTTCTTGTCGCCATCAATTACCGTGAACCGCCCGACTTTACGGCCTTGCTTTTCTTGCGTCACCCCATCCAGCGCGGCGCTCACCAATTCGCCAATTGTCCAAATGTGGTCAGCCACGCCGATCTGCATTCCAGGCGTGACGCGCAGGGCTTCATGCACGCGGCACAGATTGTAATGAGCGGCATAAAGCGCGACCGCCGCACAATGGTTAAGGTAGTTCTTGCTAAAGCCATTTGTGAGGCGTGTGAACCGGCGTTGCTGCATCCGGAGAGTTAGGTTCTGACGCTCCACATAGGACGTGCTGATGCGCGAGGGGCGGCCTACTACGGCGTTTTTGCTTACGCCTACTACTACGCCGGGGCTGTAGCGGCGCGAGGCTTCCGGCGTGCCGCTTACCGCATAATGCTTTTCGATCACGCCGAACTGACATTGCTCGCCAAAGGCCATAGAAACGGCCCACGGATAGGCAGGAAAGCCATCCGCAGAGATTTCCGGGGCACCCACCACACGACGGCGAAGATCGTTCGCGAACAGCTCTGTGTTCGCACGGGTGCGCTTGCCCGTGCGATAGGTAATGATCGCCTTGGCCGAACCGGCGAGGGCAATGAACGTATACTGATCGCCCACCATGTCGCCGTCTTCAGGCGTGGTCTTCTTCTGTTTCTTCCCGACGTAGGACCAGATTTCATCAAGCTCGATCCGGCTAACCTGTAGATCGCGCATCATGGCGTGGTGCAGCTTATTGCAGCCTTCACCCACGCGGACGCCAAGGGCCATAATTGTCCCGCGATTGACGCCGGTCAGACGTTCGGCGGCGCGGATGCTGACGCCTTCAGTGAGGGCGGCAATTGCCTGTATCTGTTTTTCACGGGGAAGAATGTTCACGGCGCACGGTCCCTGATTTGAAGGGACGGCCCACAATCGCTATATTGAGGTTTGCGGTCATAGCTTAGGGGCCAAATCCCTGGGTTTTGATCCGGGGCCATCGCTGCTTCAACAGCTTTGGCCCCACTCGATTTCTGGTTCACCGGCCAGGATTCGGACCTGGATATCCCGACTGTAAGGGAGGGCGTCCTACCGTTAGACGACCGGTGATCAGAGAGCCGATTAGGGGCCGCTACCTTTCCTTGTCACGGGAGCTGGGTAGCGGCCCTTCCTATTTGTCCTCGCCCCGGTGCCGGTCGCTCTCACCGGGGCTTGCCACTCTTTTGCTCATATATCGCCTCTCACTTTGTAATTTGGATAATACCCATATTTTCGCGCGCCGCAAGCATTAAAGCGGATAATACCCATATTCTTGCTTGCGGCGTTCGTATGAGTGGTATATTTATCCTTCCGACTATCCACATTCGAAGAAGGAGCGCAGTTATGAGCGATGAGAACAATTTAGCAACGGTGGAGACCTTAAACGTCGGGGAACCCACCGGTTCAGCAAAGCGTCAGCGATCCTCGATTGCCTTTCCGTACATGGACTTGAGCGAAGCCATCGGCGTGGCAAAGGCAATTCATGATCACCAAGGCACCGGCACCTGCACGATGGATCAGCTCGCCCCTTGGATGAACCAGAGCCCGACGAGCAGCGCTTTTCGCAATCGCCTAAGCGCTGCCCGGCTCTTTGGTCTGGTGAATGCCGAGAATTTAGACGCCATCCAACTTACCGAGTTGGGGCGGCTGGTAGTCGATGCAAAGCGGGAAAGGGAGGGTCGCGCCAAGGCGTTCCTTGCTGTGCCCCTATATCGAGCACTGTATGACAAATTCAAAGGAGGCGTTGTCCCACCGACTGGGGCCTTGGAAACAGAACTTGTTTCGTTGGGGGTTGCCGGAACCCTGAAAGAGACTGCCCGTCGCGTCCTAGAGCGGTCTGCCGATCAGGCGGGGTTCTATGAGGCGGGCAGGGATCGGCTCGTGATGCCTGGTTTTGGGCCAACCCCGGAACCAAAGCCAGAGACAAAGAGGGGTGGAGGCGACGGAGACGGTCCGGACTTCGGGCTCGATCCCCTGTTGGTCGCACTGCTTAAGAAGATACCGCCTGCCGGTAATGACTGGCCCGGACCAAATCGCGTTCGCTGGTTCCGCACATTCGCTATGAACGTGTCGCAAATCTATGACGGCGACGGCGATCCGGTCGAATTAAGGATCGAACTAGACGTGAACCCGTAACATATTGAGGAGTAAGCTATAAATGCTTCGTGCCGTGGAGAAATGCGGGGGCCATGCTGTTTACCATTTCGGAAATTTGACCTGCATCAATGTTGTCTTATGGCTTTTCAGGCGTTATAGGTGGCGAGCGGTTGGGAGACCTGCCGTAGCAGGTCGTTGGGGCCAAGTGCCTCACCCGGCCGCCTTTACTCCCTCCTAGCCAATGCATTTACTCTACCTTGATGACTCCGGCTCCGTGAAGAACGCGGCGGATAAGCACATTATTTTGGCTGGTCTAAGCGTTTTTGAGCGAATGCCGCATTGGCTGTCAAGGGCACTGGATAAGATCGCCAAGGATGTTTGGCCTCAAGACCCGGACAGCATTGAATTCCGAGGCGGCGATATTTTCTCAGGTCGCAAGCATTGGCGTGGCGTGGCGTGGCGTAAAGCAGGATCGGCGCAAAGAGGCTTACAAAGAAGCGCTCCAACTTTTAGGGAGCTCCAAACATGTCCGACTGTTTGGGGCTGCAATTCATAAAGCCGTCTTATCGCCTAACGATCCCATGGAATATGCATTTGAGCAAATTTCGAATCGTTTTGACCGGATGCTCGGGCGATTACACAAAGCTGGCGACACGCAACGCGGACTGATCGTTCTCGACGAATCGTCGTATGAGACTTCCATACAAACTCTAGCCGTCAACTTTCGCCGCGACGGGCACCGTTGGGGTCTTACCCGCAATCTCTCAGACGTGCCGCTGTTTGTGGATTCGCGCGCTACGAGAATGATCCAGTTCGCCGATATGGTTGCTTATGCATTGCGCCGCTATTACGAAAAGGGTGATTCCACCTACATCGACATCCTCGGGCCAAAATTTGACGCGGAGGGGGGAGTTATCCACGGCTTGGTGCATGTCATTCCGCAAGGCGCGCAGTGCAATTGCCTCGCCTGCAAAAAGAAACCTGCTTTTGGCAAATTCGGCCACTAACCCTCATAACCGGCCATTACCAATGCCTTGAAGCGCGGCGCTCGCGCGACCATATCGCCTAAATTCCCCGAAAACTGATCTCAACACTGGCCAGCCGACAGGATGCGCCCGCGCCTTGGCGCGCGCGGGCGTTCCGTTGGCCGAGGAGGACTCGTGGCCCATTTCGTATTCTACGACACACCGGCGCCACCACTGCCGATGGAAAAGCTCCTCAAGATACGGTCGGAGCTTACCTACTTACAGCTTGAACTCGCTTGCACTCGGTTGGAACTTCTGCTGCGGAAGGCGAACTTCAACCCCAACCAGCCGCGCGTGCCGGCGGGCAGTCCCGATGGCGGGCGATGGATAGATTCCGGGAGCGCAGGCGGATCGGCGAGGCCTGGGTCCATCGTGCCCAGGGTGCCGAAGCCTCGTATCGAGGTCCGGCCTCGCGGTATTGGCGACAATGGCGGCCCGCCGCTCGAAGAGCCGCCGCACGTTCCCAAGGAACCGCCGCCGAGCACCAAGTTGCGCAACGCTGTCATCAAGCGAACGGCAAAATGGCTCCTCAAAGCGGCCGCGAGACATGCAATACCGGAAGTCGGCCTCTATCTCGATATCATAGATGCCGCTACCTGGATTCATGACAGCTATCCCTATATCCAGGCCTACCTCGACGAGCCGAAGTCGTTGTACGACCTGCAGCAGGCGGTCTCACCAAAGACCTCGGCGCCCGGATACGAGGACCATCACATTGTCGAACAGGCTGCAGCCGAGGATGATGGCTTTCCCAGGTCTTTGATCGAGGGGCGAGACAACGTCGTTCGCATCCCAGTCCTAAAACATTGGGAGATCACGGGATGGTATATGACTCGAAACGATGCCTTCGGTGGGCTCTCACCACGAGAGTATATCAGGGGCAAGGACTGGAGTGAGCGCGTTCGGGTCGGACAAGAAGCGTTACGCAAGTTTGGAGTGCTTAAGCCATGAGACCAGAACATCTCCGGGCGTCGACGGTGAACGAATTGGTGGACCGATTCAAAGAAATCGGATTGGCTCAAGATGAGGCCCTGCTCCATGATGAAATAAGTAAATTCAACAGACTCTACGATGAAAAAGTCGCCATTACCGAGGAACTGAAGGTCCGCCCTGGCGACCAGAGACGAGCGTTGCTTTCCCTTTATACTCATGCAAACGCGCAAGTGCGCCTGAATGCTGCCAAGGCTACTTTGGCGGTGGCACCTTTGGAAGCGCGGCTCGCTTTGCAGAAGCTCGCAAACTCGCACGAATATCCTCAATCAGGCGATGCAGGCATGTCCCTTGTCAATCTCGATCGCGGGATTTTCAAACCAACTTAGCGGGTCAGACTCAGAGCTGCGAAAATTCATCCAGAGAAGGTTGGATGCCAGGCCTTCTCCCTCCGCCACCTATTGGCGCCGTTCGTGATTCTCTGGCGCCGCTCGAGCGAGCATCTCCGCACTTTCCTAAGGGCCTCTTCTTTGCACCAGCGCTTGAGATCCTTGGGCATCAAGCGATCGGTCGTGGCGGAAGCCCCCCTATGTAATCCGCGTCGCGCTCGCGTTGCGGACGCACGCCCGAGAACTCCAGCGAACGATTCTCGCTTCTTTTCGAGCGGCCCGCGTTCGCGCAGGTCCTGGCGCGTCCCGCTGCGCGCTTTTGTCTCTGCTTCGTTCACAGATACTCCAAGCAAATAGATTGAATTCCTCGTGATGTTCATAAAGATATAACGACCGTAATGAGCCACAAATACGCTGGGCGATCCTGCCGCAAAAGGGCGCGACAGGGCCGGCGAACGGTCGATTGGGGAGTCGTTGGGATGCATGAATCGTTTTGTCGCCGGGCCGGCGCGTCTTTCCGCATGAGTCTTTTGGCCAGTTCCGGTTTGGGGTTGCTGTGCACGCTCCCGGCGCAAGCGCAAACCACTGCAGCCAATAACAGCCAGCAACAAACCGAACGTGTCCTGATCGAGGGGCAGCGTCCGATGGATTACGACGTACAGGCGCCGAGTTTGCCCAAACTCACCGAACCGCTCGTCGATACGCCGCAATCGATCGACACGATTTCGGAGCAATTGCTCAAGGATCGCGCGGTCACGAACCTCAACGACGCGTTTCGCAGCGTTCCAAGCATCACCATCGGGGCCGGTGAATTCAAATCCCTCGGCAACTCCCCGACGATTCGGGGCTTTGTTGCCCGCACCGACATGTTCATCGATGGCCAGCGCGACATCGGGGATTATTACCGCGACCCCTTCAACATGGAGGAAATTCAGGTTTTAGAGGGTCCCGCTTCCATTCTGTTCGGCCGCGGCTCGACGGGGGGCGTGATCAACCAGGTGAGCAAACTTCCCGGTCTTGACGGCTTCATATCCGGAACGCTCACATTGGGAACCGACCTCACACGCCGTGCAACGGTGGACATCAACGAGCCCATGCCCGATCTCGGTCCAGGGGCGGCATTGCGCATAACTGCGATGGGGCACGATTCCAAAGTTGCGGGGCGCAATGTCGCGGAACAGAGCCGCTACGGGTTCGCACCGAGCCTGGCGCTCGGATTGGGCACGCCGACCCGGCTGATATTCTCCTATTTCCATCAGACGGCGGATGATGTTCCCGATTACGGACTCCCCTATTTCGGCACAGTGCCAGCAGACGTTCCGCGCCAGAACTTCTACGGTTTCACCAGCGATTATATGAAAACCGGCACGGACATTGTGACGGCGAAAGTCGAACATGACGTCATGGAGGGACTCACCTTTCGCAATCAGCTGCGCTACGCCTATTACACGCAGAATTTCCGCTTCACCGAGCCGCTGATCTCCACGACAATTCCGCTCACGACGCCGCTGTCCTCCGTCAATGTCACCCGCAACGTCAATTCCGGCACCGGCTTGCAGACGATGCTATGGGATCAGGCCGATGCGACGATCCATTTCGACACCGGGGTCGTGCAGCATACGCTGGTCGCAGGTATCGAAGGCGGCCGCGAAACCGCCAAGCCCGAATTCGACAATAGCTCAGGGGTTCCGGCCGTTCCTCTGCTGGCGCCCAATCCGAATGTCCCGTTCACCGCCACGAGCACGTTTCCCCGCTTCAAGACCGACACCGGAGCAGACAGTTTTGCCGCTTATGCGCTCGACACCCTGAAACTTGGCCCGCAATGGGAGCTTTCCGGCGGCGTTCGTTGGGATTATTTCGGCCTGGTCTACAAGGCCCAGAATTTTTCCACCACGACGCCGGGATTGGTTACCCGCACAGACGATATTCCGCGCATCGACCGGATGTTCAGCTATCGCGGAGCACTGGTTTACAAACCGGAGACGAATGGAAGCGTGTATTTCTCTTATGGCACTTCGTTCAATCCGTCGGGAGAAGAGCTCTCCTTCGTCACCAGCTCCCGGTCCTTCAATATCAGCAATGCCGATCTCAGTCCCGAAAAGAACAAGAACATCGAAGCAGGGACCAAATGGGATTTGTTCGACAACCGGCTGGCCCTGACGGGCGCGGTTTTCCGCGCCGAAAAAGACAATGCGCGCGTGCCCGATCCGACGAATTCCGTTCTCAATGTTCTCGCAGGTGACTTTCGCGTCGACGGGTTCGAACTGGGGGCAATCGGGCGGATAACGGAGAACTGGCAGATACAGGCGGGCTATTCCTACCTCGACAGCCATGTCATCAAATCTGCCGCAGGGGCGGCGCCGGTTGGCTCGCCCTTGATGAATACGCCGAAGAATTCTCTCACGGTTTGGACGACTTACGCCCTGGGCGGGGGCTTCGAGATCGGCGGCGGCGGGCGCTATGTTTCGTCGCAGTACACACAGAACGTGCCGCCCATCAAGACGGTCCCCAGCTATTGGACCTTCGACGCGATGGGAAAATACACGCTGAGCGAAAAACTGTCCTTGCAACTCAATGTCACCAATATCTTCGACAAGTACTACTATGACCAGTTGCATTTCTTCCACGTGGTGCCGGGACCGGGACGCACGGCGTTGCTTTCGCTGAATTTCAACTATTGAGGCGCCGTGCTGCTTATTGACACCGGCGCAAATTGCCCAGTGCCGAAACGCGCTCCAAACCGCGCAGCGGAGTAACACAGCCCCGGACCGGCTCTATTCCCTCCGCTACGGGGCGGGAGCCACCAGCACATCCACCGTTTCATAAGGCGCGCCGAAGAACTGCACGATGGCATCGCCCGATGTCAGCGGGAATTCCAGTTTCTTTCCGTATTTCGCGCATGCGATGCGGGGGCCCATTTGCTTTGCCGCAATCAATTGGCCGCCTTGCACGACGTCGACCCAATTGGCTTCGCTGATCATCACCGTGTAGTCGCCACCTTTCGGCACGCGAACCGATATCATTCCGGAGTAGATATATTGCTTGGGCATCTGCTCTCCGGGCTGGTGCGCGAATGCGACGGAGTCGGTTTGCGCCAATTTCAACGCGACCCGTTCGCCGAACGGGAACGGGCTGCGTGCGGCTTCGGCGACGGTATGGGCGGTTGACATGGGCACAGGCGCTTTCGCCCAGCCCGACAATGCCGGCGGCAGTCCGGAATTCGCATCCGAGCACGCAGGGGGCGTCGCGCCGCTGCCGTTTTGAGCCGTGGCCGTCGCGGCAGTCAACGCGAATATTGCCCCGATGAGGCTCAGCAGAATCCTTGTCGATCTCATGTCGGCGTTTTCCTTCTCATTGTTCCGCAGGCTTGCTGAGCGCCACCGCGAAGCCCAGGACCGGCTGGTATTCCTCGCGGCGCAGCGTGCATTCCATGATGTCCAGGAATTCGAGGCCTGCGCGCAGCTTCGGCGCGAAGACAGGCTTCGCTGTGGCGGAAGCGGTGGACTTTGGTCTGTTCCCAGCCGTCGCCCAGCTTTGCTTCGCTGGCAAAGACATAGAAGCCACCCGGCTCCAGACGCTTGGCCACGCCGGAAAATGCCGGGTTCAGGTCGCCGAAATACGTCATCGTGTCGGCCGACACGATGAGATTGTAAGAAAGTCCGGCCGCGGCCAGCACGGTTTCGAGATCGCCCAGGATGAGATCGTCATAGATGCCGCGCATGCGCGCCGCTTGGATCATGCGCGGGGAAATATCGATGCCGTCGAGCCGGCCGCCCGCCGCCAAATCCACAAAAGCGCTACCGGACAGTCCGGTGCCGCAGCCAAGATCGAGGATTCGCCAGGGGCGCGCGAGACGCGGCAGCACCCGTTCCGCCATCGCGCGGACATGCAGATGGCCGCGATAGCAGAGGTTCGCGAGCATCGTCTGGTCGTAATGCGAGGAGAATTCATCGAACAGCCCCCGCATATATTTGGCCGGGCTGCGCACATTGCGGCCGAGCGCGAATAGCGCAAAGTCCCGGTTCTCCGCGGCCTCGGCGAACTTGGACTGAATTGCAAGCGCCCGGTCGTAGCTCGCTATCGCCTCTTCGAAGCGTTTCATTTTCAGGAGCACATTTCCGCGATTGTTCCAGCCGATGGCGAGGCCTGGCTCGATGGCAAGAACCGCGTCGAAACCAGCCAGTGCAGCGTCCAGTTGGCCGGTCTCCAGCAGCAGCGTGGCCCGATTGCAGAGAGCCTCGGCAAAGTCCGGCCGAATCGACAAGGCCCGGTCGAAACCGGCCAATGCATCATCCGGCCGCCCCATGCCGGCCAGAAGGCTGCCCCGGCCGTTCCAGAGCGATGCATCATCGGGGTTGTGCGCGAGCCCCGCATCGATGGCTGCGAGCTGACGTTCGTGCTCGTTTAATTCCGCCAGCACCGCGGCGCGGGCCGACTGCGCCTCGTTGAAGTCCGGTTTGAGCGTGAGCGCCGAATTCAGACATTCCAGCGCCTCCTCCCGCCGGCCGAGATGCATGAGCATAAGCCCGCGCGCGCGCCAGCCTTCCGCGAAGCGGGGATTGAGCGCCAGCGCTTCGCCAATTGTTCGCTCCCCCTCGTTGAGCCGGCCGGTCTGGGCATGGGCCATACCCAGTCCATACAGAGCCTCGAAGTGCCCCGGCTCGTTCCGCAGAATCAACTGATACATGCGCGCCGCGTCCAAAAGCCTTCCGGCCAGATGCAATTTCTTTGCATCCCGCATCAGCGAATCGGGCACGGCGCCCTGGTCCGACGGCCGGGCCAATTTAGGACCGGATGCGGAAGTTGATGAAGAAATTTCGTCCCTCGGACGGGAAGCCGGCGACCAATTGGTAGTTCTGATCGAACAAGTTTCGCGCGCCAATCTGAAAATCGATCTTGTCGGTGAGCGAATATTGGACCTCCAAGTTGACCTGAACGAAGGCGCCGGTTTTCAGAAAGACGTTGTTGTTTGCGCTTTGATTGGACCAGCGGTCGCTCGCGGCTTGGATATTCGGGGTGATGCTCAATTGCGGCGTCACGTCCCACGTCACATAGGCGAACAGCTGGCTGTAAGGCAGGCCGGTAAGGTGGTAATTCGCCGGCAATGGCGGATTGGCCGGATTCTGCGCGTTCAGATTGCGGTTGATATAAGTATACCGCACACCGGCTTGCAAATCGTCGAGGATGGAGCTGTCGGCGGAGAGTTCAAAACCGTAATATTTGCCGCTGCCGACGTTCTGGGTCTGGCTGACCGCGGTCGTCGTACCGGGAAGTCCGCCGACGCCGGTGCAGTTCTTCGCCGTGGTCGAGGTCGTATCGCAGAAAAGGATCGGCACGTTCTCCAGCGCGTCGGTGACATTGCTGTAAAAGACGGCCGCGTCGAAGCGCGTATTGCCGAACAGCACATCGCCTCCCCCGAGCTCGTAATTGATCGCGCGTTCGGCCTTCAGATCGGGGTTGGAAAGCGTTGAGCCGAAGCGCGTGCTGAAGCGCTCGAACAAGGTCGGAAAGCGCGCCCGGTCCGACACGTTCGCATAGACATGGCCGGTGTCGGTCAGATTGTAGATCAGGGCTGCCTGTGCGTTTCCGGCGTGACCGTCGGCGAGCGGATAATTGACGAACGAACCGGCCACTTTTGCGGTCGGATCGACGTAATCCTGCGCCTGCAGCAAGGTGCGCCAATCATAGCTCAGGCCGGTGACGAAATCGATCTGGTCGTTGACGTGCAGGCGGTTCTCCGCGGCGAAGGAAAACGTGTCCTCGACGCTTTTCTGCTGCGGCTCGGTGAATACCGGCGAGAAGATTTCCTGCCATTCCACGTGGGTGTCGCGGCGGTAGAAGAAGGCGCCTTTCAGGGTGTCGCGGTCGCCGAAATTGTTCCCCACTTCGACGCTGCCGCCATAGCCGCTGTCGGTGTAATACGACCTGAACGCCTTGGAGGTGGTCTGCGTGTTGTAATTGGCATTGTCGTACGAATAGAGACCGTTGCGGAAGCTGTTGAAGTAAAGCTTCGTCTTCACATAGGCGCTGGCGCCGATCTTGGTGTTCGACAGAAAATAGAGGCTCTGCACGTCCCAGTAAGGCCAGCGCCAATCCTTCTGCGAGGCGACGGTATCGGTGGTTGAGAACATGGCGTCCTTCTGGCCCCAAGTGCCCGTATAGCTCAGCGAATATTCGTCGGATGCGTTGGGCGTCAGTCCGGCCTTCAGATTGAAGCTGTAATTCTTGGCGTCCGAATGGTCGCGGTCACCGCCGTCCTCGCTCGCTGTCGGCGTGAATTTGTCGGACAGCTTCCAATGATCGGTCTTGGTGATGCTGCCGCTGGCCTGCAGATAATATTTGTCCGTGGCGCCGCCGACGAGACCGGAACTGCTGTAACCATTGTAGCTGCCGTCTCCGGCGAGCTCGACACCGCCGCGGGCTTCATACTCGAAGGGTTGCGTGGGTTTGCGCGTCACCAGATTGACGGCGCCGCCAAGTGCGCCGGGACCCGACATCACCGACACATAGCCCTTCTCGATCTGGATCTGCGCGAGGTCGGCCGTGTTGAAGAAACCGAGATCGAGCCGGTTGTCGGCCGGCAGATACACACGAATGCCGTCGATATAGAGCGGTGATTCGAAGCGGTCGAAACCGCGCACGAAGAACAGCCGCTCGTTGCGCGGTCCCCCCGTCGAGCCGGAGGCTGCGCCGGTCGCCAGATCGATGGCGCGATCCACCGTGAGCGCGTTGAACTTGTAGGCTTCGTCCGAGGACACCGTGCTCTGACTGATCGCATCCGACGTCGGGGAGGCGTTGACCGTCACCTGCTCGATCTGGCCGAGATTGAAGACGCTGTTGTCGGGACCCGAAGAGGCAGTGTTCGCGGCGAGCATCGGACTTTGTTGGCCAAGTGCCGCGCCTGACGCCAGCAGAGCGAAAACGGAAACGGAATTTCTGAGCAGTGCATGCGACATGGAGCCCCCCGAGGCAGTTGGTCTTTTTCGGTTACAGATGGTTCAAGAAAGCGATGACGGCCTGACGGTTGGCGGCAGAAAGCGCCGCGAAACTCTCGCGTGAACGCTGGGCCTCGCCGCCGTGCCAGAGGATGGCCTCGTCAAGGCCGCGCGCGCGTCCGTCGTGCAGATAGGCGGGATGCGCAGCGACAGCGCCCGCAAGGCCGATTCCCCATAGCGGCGCGGTGCGCCAGTCGCGGCCGGAAGCCTCGAAATCGGGGCGCCCGTCCGCAAGACCTTCGCCCATGTCATGCAGCAGAAGGTCCGTATAGGGATGGATGACCTTGTACGCCGCCCCAGGAAATTGGGGGTTCTCGCCGGTCGTAAGCGACGGCACATGGCAGGCGGCGCAGCCTATCGTCCGAAATAAAGCTTCGCCATCTTTCACCGCCCGGTCGTCGGATTGGCGTGGCGCGGGCGGCGCCACGGCCTCGATATAGCCGGCAAGGGTCGCGAAATCGGCGTCCGAGATCTCTGGATCGCCGCCGGTTGGAGCCTGTGCGCAGGCCCTTTCCGCTGCAGTGCAATTCTGTTCCCGGAAGAGGTGCGAGGTGATGCCCATGTCGCCGATCAAGGCGGCGGCCACCTGTTGGCGCAGGTTCGGTTGGTTGGCCTTGAGGCCGAAGCGGCCAATGGCCATGCGCCCTGCCGCGGCATCCCAAACCCGATTGAGCCGTCCGCGCACGCCGTCATGATTTTCATCGTTGGGGTCGGCGAGGGCGATCAGTTCCGCCTCAGGGACGGCCTCCAGCAAACCAAGACCAAAAATGGCAGGCGCCATGCGGAGCGATGTCATCGTGTCCGGCGCAAGAGGTCCATAGTGGAGCTCCCGAAGCACAAGCTCAGGCCGGCGAAGGGAAATATGCGCACCGTCGGTCAATGTCTGTGCGGACTCGTGCCAACGGATGCTGGCGCTGCCCTCGCCCGGGACCCCGGTCACGCCATCCGGTTGAAGCTGGTCGCCATAGGCCGGTTCAGGGAGCGGCGCGCCTTCGGCGGTTCTCCCTCGGACGCTCAAGCGCACCAGCATGCTTCGCATGACATCGGTTTCGCCGGCGGAGGGCTCACCTCGCCCATTGCCGATATGACAGCCGACGCAGGACAGCCGGTTCGACAGCGGGCCCAGCCCGTCGAAGCGGGAATCATCGTCCGATGGCGCCACCAGCCATGGCTGGCGGAAAATCGCGGCCCCGGCCCGAAACCGCTCCACCGCGGCAGAATCGAGAAATGGCATGGGCTGCTGAAACGCGGCGCGGCCCGAATTTTCCACGGCCACGTCCGTGTCGGAGGCGGCAATCGCCAGTCCGGACGCCGCCAAACAGACGATGCCGAGCGATAGAGCCGTTCGCCCAATCACGGCGTGGCAGCGCCGAGCGCGTTCTGTGCGAGACGAAGGGCCTGCGTTTGCTTTTCGTCCATTTGCGCGGCCCAGTTTCCGACGAGCGCCGCCGCAGCGGGGTTCATGTTCTTCCCTTGAGGCTCGAACTGCTGCAGGTACGAGAGATCGCTTGCCTCCGCCGCCGTCACGGGTACCCAGCCGGCAAGGCTTCGGGCTTGTGCGATCTCGTCCCGCGCCGCTTGGCTTTTGGCCTTCGCTTCCGCTTGGTGGATGGCCGCCCACATCCCCTTCAGACGCTCGGCCCGCGCTGCGATGGCGCTATCGAACAATGCGGAAATAATCGGTGAGCGCGCGGGGCCGAGATTGAGGTCGTAAGCAAAGGTCGCACCATTGGGCAGCGCGAACGGGTTGACCGTTCCTTGCGGCGCACGCGCGTAGACGGATGGCCGAATCGGATAACGGGCGGCCCCCGGAGCAAAGAGAAGCCCCTGGCCGGAATCGGATACGAGGAAAGAGGCGAATTCCCGGGCCCCCTCTGCGTGGGGCGCAGAAGCCACCACAGCGGCATAGGCCGGCAGGAATGCCGTCCCCGCCGGATAGACAAGCGATACAGGTTTGCCGTCCGAGATCGCATTGCGAATCAGGAAATCGATGGCGATGGCCGCGCCCGCTTTGCCGTCGGCAACATTGTCGGCGATCTCGCCGCCTTTTGCCGTCAGCGTCGCGTTGCCTGCCATCTCCGAAAGCAAGGCCCAGCCTTTGTCCCAGCCCGTGCCTTGCAAAATGATGTCGTAAAGCTGCGGCGAGAACCCGATCCGCGAAGCAATCGGCATGACGACCAGTCCGGAATATGCGGGCTGCGCGAGATCGTCCCAGCTTTTCGGCGGCGCAATCCCCCGGCTCTTCAACAGCGCCGGATTTGTGACGATGCCATAACCCGCGACTTCAAACGCTTCGAAATATCCATTTGGATCGGAAATGGGTTGAGCGCCGATGCGGCCCGGCACTTGTTTGCGGTCGACATCGCGTTTTTCAAACGTTCCCGTCTGCGCCAGCGCAGGGAAATTGAACAGCGCTGGGGCCCAATAGACATCGACGCCGCCATGGTCCGGTTTCTTCAGCGTGGCGATGGCATCGCGCCCCTGCTGCCAGACGATCTGCACATCGGTTCCGGGATGGGTCTGTTCGAATGCCTTTTCGTAAGCGCTTGTCAGTTCCTCCGGATAGGAGGTCAGTACAACGATGGGAGAGTCGGCCGCCGTCGCGGATTGGGCCAGCAGCGCGGATAAGACAAACGCAGCGCCTATGAGGGAAGCCAAGCAAGACCTGCCCGAACCGGGTTTCCTGCAGGCATGAAGCGGCCCGCTACGGAACCAGCTGATGCGCATCGTGCTCGCCCTCCATGACGGTTATATTTATCTGGATATCACGAGGCATCTCTTGTATTCAAGCACCGGGGCGATGCGCCGCAATGTCACGGTTTCGCTCGTGGCAACACTTTTCATCCGGATCGATTCCGGGGGGCGCAGGACCGTTCGGGGCGGGAAAAGCGCGGCTCCTCGAACGCGTTGCGGAATGGGGTTTCGATCAAGGGCCCGGCAGTCGCGATGAAGATGAACTACGCACACGCCTGAAAACTGCTCGATGCGGCAGAGCATAGATCCGGCGCGCCGCTCGCCGCCACGATGACGCGCGGCGCCAATGGTGGCGGAGCCAAATTGACGCGTGAGAACGAGGTCCTCATTGGCGTGCGCGCGGGTTGAACGTGACCTCTATTTTCCAACCATGACGTCGGATGCTTTTATAACGGCAACAACATCGTCGCCGACTTTGAGACTGAGTTCGTCGACCGCTTCGTTGGTAATGGACGAGGTAACCACCACGCCATTTCCGATGTCGATCCGGACATGGGCTGTGGTCTGTCCTTTGTGCAGTTCGGCAATTTTGCCTTTGATCTGATTGCGTGCGCTGAGTTTCATCGCCGGTCCTCAAAGATGCCCCTTCGGACAATATGGAAGTTCTGGCCGTTGGGCGATTTCGGGGATTTCTAATTTCGAAGGCGGGTGTCGGATCCGTCGATGCCCATCAATTGTTGCGTCGCCTGCCACACCA
The DNA here is from genome assembly GCA_964494505.1 of uncultured Bordetella sp. GTDB lineage: Bacteria > Pseudomonadota > Alphaproteobacteria > Micropepsales > Micropepsaceae > CAIYRG01. Next base: position 23,527 of record CAZBRO010000018.1, on the reverse strand, counting down.
GTCGCCAGCGCGCCGCGCGGGCGAAATTGCCGACTTCCAGCGATAGACCGGCGCAGTGCAAAGCGTAGAGCGGCGCATTTTCGCCATGCGTATCGACCAAAGCGTTCGCAGCGCTCCAAATCTCGCGATCTCCAAACGCCGAGGGCTGGCTGACTTCAGACATCGATCACCATTGGATGATTTGCGCTGGAAGAGCGTGGGCACCGCGGTCCGAACCCGAATCTCCGACAGCCCCATCCGACGTTATATTCAATTGGACATCACGAGAGATTTCACGCTAGAGCTACCGCGTTGTCAAGGACACGGGGCACCGTATTTTCTCCATGGGCGTCAACGACAAGATTTTAGGGGACAGGCTCACGACATTCGAGATCGCGCCGGACGGGTCGCGGTTTTGCATGAATGTCGCCGATGAATCGGGACACTCGCTCGGCTTGAGCCTGCCGGCGGAATGCCTTGTTCAATTGATCATGACATTGCCGCAAATGGCATCGCAGGCGCTTAAGATGCGCTATCGCGATGACACTTTGCGCATCGTCTACCCGTTGGGCGCCGTGGATATCGAGGCATCCCATATCAAGGAAATCGCGATCCTGACTTTAGCCACGCAGGACGGGTTTGCGGTGTCGTTCGGGTTGACCGACGACGATCTCCAACGTTGTGAGAATATGATCCGAGAGGCTCGCGCCCGTACGAGGCCGGATTTCATCAAGAATTGAGGAGCGAGCCCAAAATGACGATGCAAAATAAGTCCGATAACGACGCTGTCCCGCAATTGACCTATGTCGAGCGGCCTGAGGTCGCCGAGACATATGCGGACTATTTGGAAACCGTGGTCTTCGATGGAACGTCCATCCGCATGGAGTTTGTGGTCAATCGGTTCGACCGGCCGACCGCTCAAGGGGGGCCGACCGGAAGAAGGGTGACGGCAGCCCGCTTGGTTCTTCCTCTAAACGGCGCGATGAATCTTGCTTCGCAACTGGAATCCCTGATGGCGACGTTACGCCAACAGGACACCATTAACGACATGATGCTCATTCAGTCGCATGGAGGCGTGCATTAATCGGGACTGCCGCCAAAGGACGAGCCGAACGCCCAAACATCCGCCGAACTGATCGGCGCCCCCTCCGGCCGGCCGAGTCGCCGGAGACATAAGGATACATCGGCGCAGTCCGCAGGCGTCTCCAGATTATTTATTCCATTCAGTATGTTGCGGTTCAAAGACGGTCAACGCACTGCGCCATTTATACTCGCAGGTTTCGGGCGATAGAAGCTGTGATGCTCGGAGCTACCGGCTGGAGCCCAGCGCGAGCTGATAGCGATCCCCCTCGGAAAGGGGGCGCGGGACGCTCTCCGGCTCCGAGAGGACGTAAACCGCCTGAGCCGGATCCGATTCGGGAATTATGGCGAGAAATCCTGCCGCCATCTGCAGCCACTCTTGAGCCAGTTCGGCGTTTCCGGCCCGCTCAGACAACTCACGGCATAAACCCGCCTGAAGGCGGTACTGCTCGTACACGTAGTTCACGGAAAATCGCCTCGATCCAATAGTGCGCCGTAAACGCGCATCGCGGTGATTGGTTCCATGGAATAAGTCCCTGGTTCAGAGCCGAACATGTCGGAAAAATTTACATAGGTCTGCCGCCGATTTGTGTAAATCCCGGGAAAGTCCGGTGAATTTCAAATGACAGGAATGTGGCACACGAATTGCTCCCCCATGTTGAACGCGGAGGGTGCACATGGCCGGCCCGAAATTTCGCGTGATTTCCCCCAAAGGGCGTCCGCCCGAAAGGGGCATGCGGCCCGAACGGCGCCCGGCCTATGCGTTGGGGATCTGGATCGGAGGATGCATCCTGTTCTGGGTCGCGTTCGGCTATTTTGCCTGGCGATGGTTCTGAAAGGTCCGTAAGCGCGCTTGGTTCGCCACCGTACACAACCCGAGACCCTTGGGGCGCGGAGAAGCCGAAGCGCCGGGGCGGGGCAGCCCATCCGGTGGAATCGCCGCCAACCTGGATAATCCTTGTACAGAGTATATTCCGCCCGGAGATTTCCCTCACCCAAGTTCGATCGACCCGCTCGAATGCGCCACACGCGCCACGCCTGTGAGGACGGCGAATCACTGAACGGGCTTGGCGTGAAATTGCAACGCTCAAGAAACGCAACCGGCAAGCCCCTCTTCGGCGGCTTCTGCTCATGGAACATGCATTAACCATGATCGGCTAGGCCGAGTGCCCCGATGACGCGTTAATACAAACCGTTGGTGAAATGGTTCCATCACAATTCTAAGATTGCTCGTAATAATTCGGTAGCATAGGGTTCGTTGCATCGGGGGAAAAACTCACAACCCGAACGTGTTCTCCGACCGGTTTCATCCGGGCGGATTGGTGTAATTTGGAGGGGTCACATGTCTACTCTCACTGGCGACGGCAGCGACAATTCACTCACCGGCACAAGCGGAAACGATTGCCTTGTCGGATTGGGCGGGAACGACACGCTGGACGGCAGCACGGGCAACGACACGCTGGTCGGCGGCACGGGGAACGATGTTTACATCATCGATTCGGCAAGCGACACCGTAACCGAGAACGCCAGCGAGGGCACCGATACCGTCCAGACGACGCTCGCTTCTTTCAATCTGTCGGCGGCGGCCTTCGTCAATGTAGAAAACCTCACCTTCACCGGCGCGGGCAATTTCAACGGCACTGGCAATTCCGGCGCCAATACGATTGTGGGCAGCACCGGCAACGACACGCTGAACGGCAGCACCGGAAACGACAGTCTTGACGGCGGCAACGGCAACGACAATCTCACTGCTGACCAGGGTAACAATACGAGCGCCGATACGCTGTCGGGCGGCGCCGGAAACGATACTTTCAGTGCATATATCGGCGCCAATTCGCTCGACGGCGGCGCGGGCAACGATTCCTTCCAAAACGTTTCGTACAATTTCAATGGCGCGTCGTTTAATGGCTCCGACACGATTGCGGGCGGTGCAGGGCAAGACACGTTCATTCTCGTCACTAACCCCGCGGCGGTCGTTCTCTTTGCCGACACGATTACCGATTTCACGCCGGGCGCCGGCGGCGACATCATCGATATCAGCGATATTCCGAACCGCTTGACCGGCTATTCGTCGATCAACAATCCGTTTGTTGCCGGATATCTTCGCCTTGCGCAGAACGGCGCTGATGTGCTGCTGCAGGAGGATCAGAACGGACCGACGGGCGGCGCGAATTTCGTCACTGTACTGACGATTCAGAACACCATCGTGGCCAATTTTACGTCCGACAATTTCGTCCTCAGCGGCATCAATTACAACCCGCAAGGGCCAACGGGCATCACGATTACCGACGACGACAATTCCAACTCTCTCTCCGGTTCCGGTGACGCCGATACGATTTCCGGAAACGGGGGAAGGGATACGGTTTCGGGCAACAATGGCGATGACAGCCTGTTGGGCGGAGACGGCAACGATCAGCTCTCCGGCAACGAGGGCAACGACACGCTTGTCGGCGGCGACAGCAACGACGTGCTCAACGGCAACAACGGCAACGACAGCGAAGACGGCGGCATCGGCAACGACAACATTCAAGTCAATGCCGGAAACGATACGATCTCGGGCGGCGACGGCGCCGACACGATCGACGATTACCAGGGCGCCAATCTCATCGACGCGGGCAACGGCAACGATCTGATCCAGGACGTTTCCTACAATGCGGGCGCGTTTGGATCGGACACCATCACCGGCGGCGCCGGGCGCGATACCTATGTGCTCGATTTGAACACGATCACCTCGCAAGCCACCCAGGCGGTCGATTTCATCACCGATTTCACGCCCGGCGCCGGCGGCGACATCATCGATATCAACGATCTGTTCGGTTTCTTCAGCGGCTACACCGCGGCGACCAACCCGTTCGTGAGCGGATTCCTTCAGCTCGTCCAGAACGGCGCCAATACGGACCTGCAGGTAGACACCAACGGCCCCACGGGGGGGCCCAATTGGATCACCGTGCTGACCATGCTGAACACCACGGCGGCCAATTTCACCGCCGACAATTTCGCATTGACCAACAACGAGAACTACAACCCGTTCTCGACCACGGGCCTCACGCTCACCGGCGACGATGCCGCGAACACCTTCAACACCCAGACGAGTTCGCCTGACAACGATTCGCTGTCGGGATTGGGCGGCAACGATTGCCTCGCGGCCAACAATGGCGACGACACGATCTCGGGCGGGGACGGAAGAGACAGCATCGACGGCGGCGCCGGCAACGACACGATCAGCGGCGGCGATGCGGCCGACAATCTCTCCGGCGGCACCGGCAACGACACGATCCTGGGCGGCGACGGCAACGACACGATCAACGGCAACGCCGACAATGACAGCGAAGACGGCGGCAACGGCAACGACAGTATCGGGGTCAATACCGGCAACGACACCATCACCGGCGGCACCGGCAACGACACGATCGACGATTGGCAGGGCAACAATTCCATCGATGCCGGCGCGGGCAACGACCTCATTCAAGACCTCTCCTACAACGCCAGCGGGCCGGGAATCGACACCATCACCGGCGGCGCGGGCAACGACACGTTCGTGATGGATCTCAACACCGTCAGCAGCCCGTTTGCCGATGTCATCACCGATTTTACGGCCGGCGCGGGCGGCGACGTCATCGACATCTCCGATCTGTTCGGCTTCTTCACCGGTTACACGGCCAATACGAATCCGTTCACTGGCCAATTCCTCCAGCTCTTCCAGAACGGCGCCAATACCGAGCTGCAAATTGATGCCAACGGTACCGCAGGCGGCACCAGTTGGACCACCGTTCTCGTCCTGCAGAACACCACGGCAGCCAATTTTACGGCCGACAATTTCGCGGCGCCCGACAATTACAACCCGGTCTCGACGACGGGCCTGACCATCAACGGCGGCGATTTCAACGACAACCTGACCGGCTCCCCCGACGCCGACACGATGTCGGGAAACAGCGGCAACGACGTTCTCGCCGGCGGCAATGGCAATGATTGCGTTTCCGGGAATGACGGTCGCGACAATCTCTCGGGCAACGAAGGCAACGACACGCTGATCGGCGGCGAAAGCGCCGATGTAATGAATGGCAACAACGGCAATGACAGCCTCGATGGCGGTCCCGGAAACGACAGCCTAACCTCGGCCAATGGCGTCACCAACAGCGACACGCTCTCGGGCGGCGCCGGCAACGATTATCTCGACGCCTGGCAGGGCACCAATTCGCTCGACGGCGGAGCGGGCAACGATTACTTCGACGACGTCTCGTACAATTTCAATGGGCCGACGATCAATGGTGCCGATACGCTGACAGGCGGCACGGGACGGGACACGTTCCACCTCGTCACCAATCCGTCGGCCGCGGTGCTGCTTGCCGACACGATCACCGATTTTACGCCAGGCGCGGGCGGAGACATCATCGATCTTACCGACATTCCGAGCCGTCTGACCGGTTATTCGTCGAGCACCAATCCGTTCACGACCGGGTACGTCAGGCTCTTGCAGAACGGCGCAGACACGCTGCTGCAGGAAGATCAGAACGGGCCTACGGGCGGCGCCAATTTCGTCACCGTGCTGACGCTGCAGAACACGACGGCAGCCAATTTCACGCTGGATAATTTCATCAACAGCAATTCAAACTATAACTACGACCCGCAAGGTTCGGCGGGCCAGGCGCTCAGCGGCGACGAGCACAACAACACCCTCACCGGCAACCTCGATAACGACACGTTGACCGGCAATGACGGCAACGATTCGCTGAACGGCGGCTTGGGCAACGACAGCCTCGACGGCGGCAACGGCAATGACAGCTTCACAAGCACGAGCGGCCTCCTCGCTGGCGATACGATATCGGGCGGAGCGGGCGCCGATTATTTCGACGCCTACCAGGGCAACAATTCGCTCGATGGCGGCGCGGGCAACGATTATTTCGACGACGTCGCTTACAATTTCAACGGCGTCGGCACCAATGGCGCCGACACGCTTCACGGTGGCACGGGACGCGACACCTACCATCTCGTCACCAGCCTGACGTCGACAGCCATCCCCGACACGATCACCGATTTTACGACCGGCACCGGCGGCGACATCATCGATATCACCGATACGCTCCAAAGCCGCGTGAGCGGCTGGGTCAACGGTACCAATCCGTTCACCACGGGCTACATCCAGGTCATTCAGAGCGGAGCGGACTCGCTGCTGCAGTTCGACCAGAACGGCGGCGGCAACAGTTTCGTCACCGTGCTCACCCTGACGGGCACGACGGCCGCCAATTTCACCGCCGCCAATTTCACCGCCGGCAATCTCAACACGGCGGGGTTCGCGGCCTCCGGATTCAACGCCACGATTCCCGGTAGCGGCGGCTCGGACACATTAGCCGGGGACGACAACAACGATTCGATTCCCGGCGGCAATGGCGGGGACTGCCTCTCGGGCAATGGCGGCAATGACACGCTTACCGAAACGGGCAACTTCAACGACACGCTGCTGGGCGGCGACGGCAATGACAGTCTGAACTCGGCCGACGGCCACGACAGCATCGATGGCGGCGATGGCGACGATACGTTCAGCGCCGGCGGCACCACCACGAATTCCGACACAATGGCCGGCGGAACCGGCAACGATAACATTACCGGCTCGGGAGGCGCCGACTCAATCACTGGCGATGCCGGCGACGATACGATCAATACCAGCCAGGGTGCCGATTCGATCGATGCCGGGGCGGGCAACGATTCGATCGATGCCCGCGAAGGCGCAGACACGATTCTGGGTGGCAGTGGCAACGATACCTTCGGGAATGTCTCTTACAATTTCGACGGAACCGCGACCGACTTCGCCAGCGTCTACACCGGCGGCAGCGGCAGCGACACGTTTAAAGTCGTCAGCGGTTTCACGAGCACCCTCATTCCCGACACCGTCACCGATTTCACGACAGGCGCAGGCGGCGACGTCCTCGACCTAACCGACCTGATCAATTCGCGGCTCACCGGCTTTAACGGCAGCAGCATCACCAATCCGTTCACGGTGGGTTATGTTCGCCTGCTGCAGAGCGGCCCCGACACGCTGGTGCAGGCCGATCAGGATGGAGCCGGGGTCGGCGCCACCTTCCAAACCATCCTGACGCTCACCGGCGTTACCGCCTCGTCTCTGACGCCGGATAATATCGTCATCAACGGTCTGCACTACAACCCGCAAAGCTCGACCGGGATCAGTGTCACCGGCGACGACGGCGGCAATGACAGTCTATCCGGCACGCCGGATGCGGATACGATGTCGGGCGTTTCCGGCGACGACACGCTGGTCTCCGGCCTCGGCAACGACACCCTGTCCGGCGGAGCGGGCGACGATTCGCTCAATCTCGGCCATGGCAACGATCACGGCGACGGCGGCGACGGCGCCGACACGATTTTCGCCATCAGCGGCAACACATTGGATTCCGATACGATCACCGGCGGCAACGGTAACGATTCGGTCAGTTCGTCCGACGGGAACGATTCTATCGACGCCGGCGCCGGCAACGATTCGGTGGCCGATTCCGGGGGCAACGACACGATTCTCGGCGGTGCCGGAAACGACTCCTTCATCGAGAGCAGCGGGGCCAATGTCATTTCGGGCGGAGACGGCGACGACCTCTTCCAGAACGTCTCGTATAATTTCAGCGGCATTAGCACCAATGGTGCCGACACTCTTACGGGCGGTAATGGCGTAGACACCTACCGGCTGGTTGTGTCGCCCTCGTCATCGTTCACGCCCATTCCCGACACGGTCACGGATTTCACGCCCGGCGCTGGCGGCGACATCATCGATCTTACCGATCTGATCAATTCCCGGCTCTCCGGCTTCAGCAGCAGCAGCATCACCAATCCGTTTGCGGCCGGATATGTTTCACTGGTGCAGAGCGGTTCGGATACGCTCCTGAAGGCGGATTTCGACGGTCCGGGGAACGGTTCGACTCCTGTTACGATTCTGACGCTCACGGGCGTCAATCAAGCGCTGCTGACCGCCGACAATTTTCTCATCAACTCTCTGCATTACAACCCGCACGGTTCGACCGGCCAGTTGGTCTCCGGCGACGACGGCCAAAACGACAGCATTTTCGGCGGGCCAGACGCCGATACGCTGCTGGGACTCGGCGGCGACGACTCGATCCAGGGCAATAATGGCGATGACAGCATCGACGGCGGCAACGGCAACGACAATTTCGACGCCAACGGCAACGATAATGGCAACGACACGATCCTGGGCGGCGCGGGCGACGATTCGTTCAGCAGCAATCCCGGCAACGATAGCCTCGATGGCGGCGCCGGCAACGATACCTTTGCCGAGCTCGAGGGCAACAACACGATGCTCGGGGGCGCCGGCAACGATTTCTTCCAGAACGTCGGGTACAATTTCAACGGTGTCGGCACCAACGGCTCCGATGTGTATACGGGCGGTGCGGGGGTAGACACGTTCCGGCTGGTTGCGAGCCTGACGAGCACCGCCATCCCCGACACGATCACCGATTTCACCCCCGGGCCCGGCGGCGACATCCTTCAGCTCGACGATCTCCTGCAGAACCGGTTCACCGGCTACAACGGTTTCGCCAATCCTTTCACCAGCGGATTCCTGCATCTGAACCAGAACGGTTTGGATACCCAGTTGCAGTACGACCAGAACGGCCCCACCGGCGGTACGAATTACGTCACGATATTGACGCTCACCAACGTGAACGCGGCGAGCCTCACCTCCGATAACATCTCCGGCCAAAGCGGCCTCAACTGGAATCCGCAGAGCACCACCGGCTTCGTCATCACGGGCGACGACAACGCCAACGATTCGATGAACGGCGGCCCGGATAACGACACCATCACCGGGCTCGGCAGCGACGACACGATCAACGGCAATTACGGCAATGACAGCATCGATGCCGGCACCGGCAACGATCAGATCGACAACAACAGCAACGATTACGGCAACGACACCATTCTTGCCGGCCTGGGCGACGACACCGTCGTTGACGGCGATCCGGGCAACGATTCCGTGGATGGCGGCGCGGGTAACGATTCGCTCACAGACACCCAGGGCAGCAACACCATCCTGGGCGGGGCCGGCAATGATTTCTTCCAGGACGTCTCGTATAATTTCAACGGGGCCGGTTCCAACGGCACCGGCGACGGCAGCGATCTTCTGACCGGCGGCCCGGGAGTCGACACGTTCCGGCTGGTGTCGAATTACACATCTACCCTGGTTCCCGACACGATCACGGATTTCCAAACGGGCGTGGGCGGCGACATCGTCGATATCAGCGATACGCTGAACAGCCGTCTCTCCGGCTATGTCTCGGGCCAGAACCCGTTCCAGAACGGATTCATGCGGCTGGTCACCTCGGGCAACGACGTGCTGCTGCAGGTGGACCGCGACGGTCCGTCGGGCCCGGCCGGCTTCGGGACGGTGCTCGACTTCCAGAACGCCGACATCAACACCTTCGTCGCAGCCAATTTCTCGCCGAATTTCGCACCGGTCGCGACCGCCTCCATCGTGCTGACCGGCAGCGGGCTGCTGCAAGGCAGCATCGCCAACGACACGCTGACGGGCGACGGCACCGCGGGCACCAGCGATACGCTGCTGGGCCTTGCCGGCGATGATTCGCTCTCCGGCCTCGGCGGCAACGATTCCATCGATGGCGCGCAGAACAACGACACGCTCTTGGGCGGCGACGGCAACGACACGATCGCCGGCGGCGCGGGCAACGATTCGATCCTGGGCGGCAACAACGACGATCTGATCACGGCCGCGGCCGGCAGCGAGGTGTCGAACGATACCGTCGACGGCGGTTCGGGCAACGACACCATCACCGGCAGCGCAGGCGACGACACGCTGCAAGGCGGCGCCGGCAACGATTCGATCACCGGCCTTGCCGGCAACGACACGATCGACGGCGGCAGCGGCAACGACACGATGCTGGGCGGCACCGGCAACGATTCCTATTTCGTGGACAGCGCGCTCGACTCCGTCACCGAAAATCTCAGCGAGGGCAACGACACCGTCAACACGTCCATTTCTTACACCTTGCCCAGCAATATCGAGACTCTGATCGAAACCGCCGCCACGGGCGCGGCGCTGAACGGCAACGAGTTGGACAATTCCATTGCCGGCAATGCGGGCAACGATACCATCGACGGTCTCGACGGCAACGACACCATTCACGGCAATGCGGGCAACGACACCATTGCCGGCGATTCCGGCGCCGGAAACGATCTCATCTTCGGCGACGACGGCAACGATACGCTCGACGGCGGGGACGGCAACGACACGCTCTCCGGCGGCAACAATGACGACACGGTGTCCGGCGGCAACGATCAGGATTCGCTCTCCGGCGATGCCGGCAACGATACGCTGAACGGCGGCGCCGGCGACGACACGATCGACGGCGGCGCTGGCAATGATTGCCTCGTCGGCGGTGTCGGCAACGACCGTTATTTCGTCGACAGTTCGACGGACGTGATCGTGGAGAACGCGGGCGAAGGCCTCGACACGGTCTTCACGACCGCGAACTACACGCTGTCGTCCAATCTCGAAATCCTGACGCTGAACACTTCGGCCGCCACGGTGCTCGCCGGCAACAATGGCGGAGACACCATCACCGGCAATTCCGGCGCCGACACCATCACGGGCGGCACCGGGGCCGATTCGATCGACGGCGGCGCGGGCGCCGACAGCATGGCGGGCGGCTCGGGCAACGATACCTATGCCGTCAGCAACAGCACGGATGTGATTTCCGAACTGTCGGGCGGCGGCAACGATGTCGTCAACACCACGACGAGCTATGCGCTGTCGGCCAATATCGAGACACTGAATCTGACCTCGGGCACCGGGGCGACCCTGACCGGCAACAATGGCGGCGACTCGATCTCGGGCAACAGCGGCGACGATTCCATCGCCGGCGGCACCGGCAATGACAGCATCGCCGCCGGCGCGGGCAACGATACCGTCGCCTCGGGCGGCGGCAGCGACACGCTCTCGGGCGGCGCCGGCAACGATGTGCTGACTGCGAGCGCCTCTGCGTTCGGAAGTCAGACGCTCGGCAGCGGTCTTGCGGTTCACGCCACCGATGCCGACTACAATTATTCGTCCAATGTCATTGGCGGAGGGAGCACCATTCCGCAGGTGATCTTGCTGCCTACCGGAACGAGCAGGATCATCACCTTCTCGAGTGTCACCGGCACCATCGTGCTCGATAACGGCACCGGCAATCATGTTAACGATCCAGACGGCATAAGTGCCGGTTCGCCTTGGCACAACGATGCCCCAGGCATCAATGCCGCCAATGGACTCTCCGGCATCATAGAACCGAACGCAGGATATCTGACGGGTGTGTTCCTGACGGGTGTCGAGGCGAGCGACGGGCATCCCACGCCGGCAACCCTGAATTTCGATACCATCGGGACGAACTTCACATCGCTCAATCCGGTCACCGACCAGATATTCTTTATCGGCGACGGCTTGACCGGCGACCTGACCGGCACGACGCAGCAGTTTGTGGTCCCGAACGGCGCGACCAGGCTCGTTCTCGGGTTGGTCGATGCCCCCAACGCCAATGGCAATCCGGGCGCTTACAGCGACAATACGGGCCAGTTCACGGTGTCCTTTGGCATCGCGGGCAATGGCTTGGGCAACGCGTCCCTCGACGGCGGCACGGGCGATGACACGCTGACCGGCGGCGGCGGCAACGACACCCTCATCGGCGGCAACGGCAACGATCAGCTCGACGGCGGCGCGGGTACCGATATCGCCGTCTTCTCCGGGCACAGCGCGGATTATTCCGTCACGCCCGACGGGCTGGGCGGTTATGTGGTGACCGATCTGCGCTCGGGCTCGCCCGACGGCACCGATCACCTCACGAATATCGAGACGTTGCGCGATGCCGACGGCGATTTCGCCATCACGAGCTTCAACGTCGGCCAGACGCAGAGCGGCGATGGCGGCGCCAATTCGCTCAACGGAAATACCGGCGGGGATACCATCCTCGGCCTCGGCGGCAACGACACGATCGACGCCAAGGCGGGCGACGATTCGGTGGATGGCGGGGCGGGCGACGACTCGATCCTGGGCAATGTCGGCAACGACAGTCTGGAAGGCAGCGACGGCAACGACACGATCTTCGGCGGCAGCGGCAACGATACGATCGAAGGGGATTCCGGCAATGGCGCCGATTCGCTCTCCGGCGACGACGGCAACGACACCATCGACGGCGGAGCCGGCAACGATACCATCCATGGCGGCAACGACGATGACAGCCTCTTGGGCGGCGACGACAACGATCAGCTGTTCGGGGATGACGGCAACGATACGCTGGACGGCGGCAACGGCAACGACTCCCTGCAGGGCGGGAACGGTGCGGACTCGATTTTGGGCGGCAGCGGCAACGATACGCTGTTCGATACCGTTGGCGGCAACACCTTAAACGGCGGCGACGGCAACGATTTGCTGCTTTCCGTCTCCGGCGGCTTCGGCTTCGACGTGATCAGCGGCGGGCTGGGCAACGACACCTTCCAGGTGACCTGGACGCCGGGCTCGACGGCCGACGAAATCACCGATTTCTCGACCACACCGAATCCGGATCTGCTCGACCTCAGCTCGGTCATCAATTCGCTCACCAACCGCAACTATTACGACAATCCGTTCACGGACGGACACATGCGGTTCATCACCGACGGGAGCGACGGCTCGCTCCTGCAGGTCGATACCGACGGCGGCGGCAATGGCTATGTCACCATCCTGCATGTCGATCACGTCGCGCCGGGCGCCTTCACGGTCGACAATTTCAACCCGACCTTCTCGCCCAACGATGTCGGACACAATGCCACGCTCACCGCGAGCGCCGACACCTATACCGGCACCTCGAGCAGGGACACCGTCGATGGCGGCGCCGGCAACGACACTGTCAATGGCGGCTACGGCAACGACTCCCTTCAGGGCAATCTCGGCAACGACTCGCTGCAAGGGCAGGAAGGCAACGACACTATCGTCGGTGCCGACGGCGCCGACACCATCTATGGCGGTCTCGGCGACGACAGCATCTCGGGCGATGCGCTCGGCGTCGGCAACGATTACCTTTCGGGCGATGACGGCAACGACACGCTGATCAGCGGCGAGGGCAACAACACCTCCTTCGGCGGCAACGGCAATGACAGCCTCGACGACACCGGCAGCACCGGCACGAATTCGCTCTCGGGCAATGCCGGCAACGACACCATGCTGGGTGGCTCGGGCAACGACACCTTCGACGATTTCCAGGGCGACAATTCGTTCAGCGGCGGGGCCGGGAACGATTCCTTCCTCGATGTCGCCAATTCCGGCACCAACGCCTATACCGGCGGGACCGGGATCGACACCTATGTGTTGAACTGGCACCCCAATACGGGCGCCTTTGCCGAAATCACCGATTTCACCACGGGCGCCGGCGGCGACATTCTCAACATCAACGAGATTCTGACGAACGTGCTGACCGGTTACGTGACCGGCGCCAATCCGTTCACCACCAATTTCATGCAATTGGAGCAGGTCGGCACCGACTCGGTGCTGCAGGTCAATATCGACGGCCAGGGCTCCGATTGGGTCGACGTGATCACCTTCGACAACACCACTATCAACAACTTCACGCTCAACAATTTCAATCCGAGCTTCTCGTCCAGCGGCGTGGGCGTCAACGTCAACGACCCGCCGGGCCAGAACAGCACGATCATCGGCAGCGGCAGCGACGACACGATTGCCGGCAATGACGGGAACGATTCGATCGACGGCGGCTTCGGCAACGACAGCCTCCTGGGCGGCACCGGCAACGACACCATCACCGGCGGCAGCGGCAACGACCATATCTTCGGCGGCGACGGCAACGACAACATCGACGGCGGCGACGGCAACGATACGATCGATGGCGAGGGCGACAACGATACGCTCCAGGGCGGCAATGGCGACGACAGCGTGGAAGGCGATTCCGGCAATGGACCGGATTCGCTCATGGGCGGCGCGGGCAACGACACGCTCGACGGCCAGGGCGGCAACGACACCTTCTCCGACAATCAGGGCAACAATCTGCAGCTCGGCGGCCCGGGCAACGATGTGTTCAATCTGATCGGCAATGGAACGGGCGCCGACACGATCACCGGCGGCACCGGATCGGACACCTATTTCGTGAGCTGGGTCACCGGCTCGGTCATGGATGAGATCACCGATTTCGATACCAGCGCGGGCGGCGATTCCTGGAACATCGACGGCGTGCTGGGCCAGGCGAGCGGCTACACCTTCGGCAACAATCCCTTCGTCACCGACGGCGTGCACGGTCCCTTCCTGCGTCTGCAGAATGACGGTTTCGGCAATTCGCTTCTCGAGTTCAGCCGGCTCGGCAATGCGACCTTCGTCAATCTTGTCAAGATCGACAACGTGTTGCCCGCGGCTTTGAACAATTTCGAGGGCTACTCGCCGAGCGGCTCGGGAATCCTGCTCAACGGTTCGGGCGATGGCGACCTGCTCAACGGCACCGTCAATGACGACACCATCAATGGCAATGGCGGCTTCGATACGATCCATGGCAACAACGGCAACGACATCCTCGACGGCGGCGATCAAAACGACCAGATCTTCGGCGAACTCGGCAACGATACGCTGACCGGCGATGCCGGCGACGACACGCTGACCGACACCCAGGGCACCAATTCGCTCGACGGCGGCGATGGCAACGATCAGTTGAACGGCAACGGTACGGTCGCGGGCGGCGAGGGCCAGGACGTCATCTCCGGCGCAGGCGAGCTCTTCGGCGATTCCACCGATCCGTCGGCGGCGGCGGGCAACACGCTCGTCAGCTTCTTCGATTCCGATACGCTTTCGGGCACCGGCACGATCCATGGCGGCGCGGGCGACGATTCCATCACCGGCAGCGGCGACCTCTTCGGCGATGCCGGCAACGATACGATCATCGGCAGCGGATCGATTGACGGCGGCGACGGCAATGACAGCCTGGTCGATCCGGGCGGCTCGACGCTTCTGGGCGGCAATGGCGACGACACGTTCAGCGGCAATGCCGGCCCCGCCGGCAGCATGAGCATCGACGGCGGCACGGGTTATGACGTCGTCAACTTCACCGGCAACCAGGCCGATTACACGATCCCTGCGCTCGCCGGTCCCGGCGGCACTTACGTCATCACCGACAACCGGCCCGGTTCGCCCGACGGAACCGTCACGCTGACCAATGTCGAGATGCTCGTCTTCGCCGACAAAGAGGACCCGATCCTCATTTCGGGCGGCGGCGCCACCTGGACCGACAATCTCGGCGTCGACAATCGGGTGAACTTCCCCGACGGTTACGACATCGACGTGAACACCGGGTTCCTGATCCCGACCGGCGACAATCCCAGCCACGCCAGCATGGGGGTGCCGAACGATCCGACCTACGGGTTCGACCTCATCAACGACGACGTGCTGCATGGCGCATCCGGCAATGATCGCCTCAACGGCGGTCCGGGCGAGGACAGCATCACGGGGGACGGCGGCAACGACGTGCTCCGCGGCAGCTACGGCAATGACACCGCGGACGGCGGCGACGGCAACGATACGCTGTACGGCGATACCGGCAACGACCTGCTCTTCGGCAGTTCGGACGCCGATTCGCTCGATGGCGGCATGCACAACGACACGCTGATCGGCGACAATGATGCGTTCGGCAATGCGCCGCTTGCCTCCGGCGCCGACACGTTGAGCGACAGCCTCGGGCAGAATTCGCTGGAAGGCGACGCCGGCAACGATATCCTTACCGGCATCGGCACGCTCGCCGGCGGCGACGACAATGACCAGCTGAACGGGAGCGGTCAGCTCTTCGGCGACAGCACCGATCCGAACGCGCTCAGCGGCGGCAACGACACGCTCAGCACGCTGGGCTTTGCCAGCAACGTCAGCCTGCTCCATGGCGGCGCCGGCAATGACGTGCTGGTCGGCACCGGAACGCTCTATGGCGATGCCGGCAACGACGTCATCAATACGGTCAACGATTCAGCCTATGGCGGCGACGGCGACGACACGCTCACCGGCGCGATCCTGGGCGGCTCGGGCAACGAATATCTCTCGGGCGATCTCGGAAACGATTCCATCTTCGGATGGTATGGCAACGATACCCTGGTCGGTGGCGGCGGCGACGACACGCTTTCGGCCGGCGACGGCAATGACAGCCTATCGGGCGGTCAGGGTGCGGACACCGAACAGGGCGGTGCCGGCAACGACACCATCGACGGCGGCACGGGCGACAATGTCGCGGATTATCTCGATCAGGTAACGAGCGTCCGCAGCCACTTCTCCATCATTCAGGATGGCGCCGGCGGCTACCTCGTGAGCGACAATCGCGGCAATGAGGGCCTCGATTCGGTCGTCAATGTCCAGATTCTGAGATTCCAGGATCAGGATTTCGAGCCGATCATGACGGCCCCGGCCACCAACACCGGCCAGATCTTCACCGGGGACGGCGGCAACAATTCGATTTCGGGAACCTTGTTCGACGACAACGTCGCGGGGCTTGGCGGCAACGACACGCTGTTCGGCGATTCGGCCGATCCGGCACTCGCCTCCTCCGGCGGCAACGATCTGATCGACGGCGGCGACGGCAACGATTCCATCGATGCAGGCGTCGGCAACAACGTCGCCTGGGGCGGCAATGGCGACGACACCATCGTCTCTTCCACGCTGACGGGCCCCGGATTCTACGATGACATCCTCCATGGCGGGGCGGGCAACAACTCCATCTCCGGCGGCACCGGCAACGACACCATCGACGCCGACAACGGCAACAACATCATCAGCGGCGGCATCGACAACGATGTCATCACCGTCGGCAGCGGCAACAATACGGTCTCGGGCGACGACAACAACGACATCATCACGGCGGGCAACGGCAACAACTCGCTCGACGGCGGCGACGGCGACGATCACATCGTCGCGGGAAGCGGCTCCAACACGATCACCGGCGGCACGGGCAGCGATACGGAAAGCGGCAACGGCTCACTCGATGGTGGCGACGGAAACGACATCCTCTCCGGTACCGGAACGCTCACGGGCGGCGACGGCAACGACATCATCAGCGGCAGCATATCGCTTTCGGGCGATGGCGGCGACGATCAGCTGACGGGCTTCGGCACACTGGACGGTGGAGACGGCAATGACGCCATCCATCTCTCTTCCGGCATCGGCCTCGGCGAGAGCGGCGACGATACGCTGACGATCACGTCGGGCAGCGCGGCATTCCTCTCCGGCGGCGACGGCAACGATTCGCTCACCGGCAATGCCGGCGCCGATACGCTGCTCGGCAGCGCCGGCGACGACGATTTGCGCGGCGGCGGCGGCAACGATCTGCTCTATGGCGGTTCGGGATACGACGTGGCGCATTTCTCCGGGCGCTACACCGCAACCCATCACGATTACACGATTACCTTGCTCGGCAATGGCACCGCGACGGTGCACGATGACCGTCCCGGTTCGCCCGACGGGCAGGACAGCCTCATCGGCGTCGAGCATCTCGTGTTCGACCTCGGCGGCTCGTTCGACATCGATACCGGCGACATCGTCGGCGGGATTCTGCACGGCACCGTCAACGACGACATCCTGTCGGGCGATTTCGGCCCCGATACGATTTTTGGCGGACCCAACACCGACGGCAGCGACGGCAACGACACCGGCAACGACATCCTGTCGGGCGATAATGGTGCCGACTCCATCATCGGCTTCAACGGCAACGACGTGATCTATGGCGATGCCGGCAACGACACGCTGTATGGCGACTTCACCGATCCTTCCGCCGGGACGGGCATCAATCATGACGACCACATGTATGGCGGCGACGGCGAAGACTGCGTGTTCGGCGACATCGGCAACGACACGATCGATGGCGGCGAAGGCAACGACACCGTCCATGGCGGCGCCGGCAACGACGTCATCACCGATACGACCGACGACAACGAGCTCTATGGCGACGGCGGCAACGATTCCATCGCTGGCACCGGCAGCCTATGGGGCGATTCCACCGATCCGGCCGATACCGGAAAGGACACCCTCCTCGGCACCGGCTTGCACGACACGCTGATCGGCGGCAACGACAACGACCTCGAAACCGGCAGCGGTTCGCTCGAAGGCGATTCCGGCAACGATACGCTGACGCGTCCCTGGTATCTGTCCAGCACGGCCACCGATGGCAACACCACGATGGACGGCGGCACGGGGAACGATTCAGTCAACAGCTATTACGACAATTTCGCGTTGCTGATCGGCGGCGACAATGCCGATACGCTCTACGGCAACGGCACGCTCTACGGCGATTTCACCAACGAGAACGATCCGACCGGCGGCAACGATCTCATCAACACCACCAACGATCCGGCCTTTGGCGGCGCGGGCAACGACACGCTCAACGGCCTGATGTACACGCTCTACGGCACGCCCTATTCGGGCACCGAGCAGCTTCAGGGCAATGCCGGCAACGACTTTGTCTGGGGCTGGTACGACAACGATACGCTCAATGGCGGTTCGGGCAACGACACGCTGGTCGGCGGCAGCTCCACGCAGGCCGGCAGCAATATGGGCATGCAGGGCCAGCCGGACAACGATTCGATCGACGGCGGCACGGGCAACGACATCGCGCTCTACAGCTCGCTGCGCACCTTCACCTCCATCATCCAGGACGGCCTCGGCGGCTTCCTCGTCATCGACAACACGCTGTTCAATTCGAACAATCAGGGCTTCGACAATGTCGTGAACGTCGAGACGCTGCACTTTGCCGATCTCGGCGGGCTCGATTTCGCGCCGGGCGGCGGCAACACCGGAACCATCTTCACCGGCGACGGCTCGGATAACACCATCACCGGCGGCGGCTTCGACGACAGCATCGACGGCGGCGCGGGCAACGATTCGCTCTCGGGCGGTCCGAGCCTCGATCCGGCCGTGGGCGTGGCTTCGCCCACACCGGTCGGCAACGACATCATCCAGGGCGGCATCGGCAACGACACTGTCGACGGTGAAGACGGCAACGATGTGCTCTATGGCGGCGCGGGCAACGACAGCCTGACCGGCGGTGAAGGCTACGACGCCATCTATGGCGATACCGGCGACAACACCATGACCGGCGGTACCGGCAACGACACCATCTTCGCCGACGACGGCAACAACACCGCCCATGGCGACACCGGCGACGACATGATGTTCATCGGCGACGGGAACAATTCGCTCTTCGGCGACGACGGCAACGACAGCGTCACCGCCGGCATTGGCGCGAACACCATCGACGGCGACACCGGCAACGACACCCTTATCGCGGGCACCGATCATACCGGCGGCCACAACTCCATCACGGGCGATCTCGGCAACGATTCGCTGGCGGGCGGCGGCACGCTCATCGGCGGCGACGGCAACGACAATCTGTCCAGCGGATTCCTCTTCGAATCGCTGGTGGTCGGCGATGGCGACGGCGTCGCGGCTCCGGGCAACGATACCCTCTACGGCAACGGCACGCTCTACGGCGACTTCACCGATCCGAACGATGCGGCGGGCGGCAACGACCTTATCAACACCACCAACGACACGGCCTATGGCGGCGCGGGCAACGACACCCTCATCGGCATCATGTACAGCCCGTTCGCCTTCTCGGGCAATGAATGCCTGGTCGGCAATACCGGCAATGATTCGCTCTATGGCTACACCGGCCAGGACACGCTGGACGGCGGCGACGGCAACGATTCGCTTGATGGCGGCACCGGCGCCGATCTCCTGCTCGGCGGCCTCGGCAACGACGTGTTCACCGGCGGCGGCGGCAACGACACGATACAGGGCCAGGGCCACGACCTGAACGCGGACGACACCGTGATCTATGACGGTTTCCGCGACCAGTACACCGTCACCCAGACCGTTACCGATCAGAACGGCAACACGCAGGTCATCACGATCAGCGATCTCGCGCCGACATTCCTGGCCAATATCGGCGTCTTCGTCACCGATAACCGGCCCGGTTCGCCGGACGGCACCGACCAGCTCATCAACATCAGCAATCTGCAGTTCGCGGACGGCAGCTTCGTCGGCACCGCCAATCCGGGTCATCTGATCGACGACAGCACCAGCGTTACCAATGATGCGGTCGGCGACAAATTCCACACCGCGACCACGGGCGCGGGAACCGGCGTGCCCTTCGATTCGAACAATCCCAACACCTTTGCCGGCTCGGGCGACGACACCATCCTGGGTGGCTCGGGCAACGACACGCTGAACGGCCTGTCCGGCAGCGATTCCATGCACGGCAATAATGGCGGCGACTCGATCCTCGGCGGTTCGGAGAACGACACGCTCTATGGCGATGCGGGCAACGACACCATCGATGCAGGGTCCTTCGACGACTCCGTCTATGGCGGCGCGGGCGCCGATTCCATCCTCGGCGGCGACGGCTTCGACTTTATCTATGGCGACGACAGCTCCGACCCCAACGATCCCAATGGCGGCAACGATACGATCGTCGGCGGCAACAGCAACGACTACATCTGGGCGGGCTCCGGCCATAACCTCGTCTATGGCGACAGCACCGATCCGTCAGCGGGCGGCGGCGGCGACGATCAGATCACCGGCGGCAACGGCGGCGACACGATCTTCGGCGATTCCGGCAACGACACGATCTTCGACGGCTCGGGCAACGATTCCATCCAGGGCAATGACGGCGACGACCATATCAGCGCCGGCGACGGCAACGACACGGTCTTGGGCGGCACCGGCAACGACACCCTCGAGGGTGGTGCGGGCAACGACACGCTCGACGCGGGCACCGGCAACGATTCCATGGAAGGGGATTCGGGCGCGGCGGGCAACGATTCCTTCGCGGCCGGCTCCGGCAACGATACGATCGACGGCGGCTCAACCGGCGGCGATAACGACCATGTCTTCTTCAGCGGCGCCCGGAGCGAGTACACCGCTGCGGTAAATCCGGACGGCCATGTCAGCGTCATCGATCATTCCGGCATCACGGTGCTGGATGCGGGCGCCAACCACATCATCCTGGCGCGCGATGGAGAAGATCAGCTCTACCACATCGAGACGCTCGATTACGTCATCAACAACTCGCCGTTGACGTATCAGGATTTCCCAACGGCGGCCGGGCTTGGCGTCGTCACCGACGACAGCGCCGCAATCGTCTCCGTAACGGTGACCGGTACGGCCTTTGACGACATCATCCTCGGCGGCGACGGCAATACCGATCCGACCGACAGCGCCTTCGGCGATGGCGATTCGCTCAATGGCGGCGACGGCAACAACTACATCGACGGCGGCAGCGGCGACGATTCCATCACCGCCACCGGCACCGGAAACAACATTTTGACCGGCGGCGCCGGCCACGACACCGTCGAAGGCAGCCACGGCAACGACGTGATCGACGGCTATGACGGGCCGGACATCCTCTATGGCGACTCCACCGATGTGAACGACAACACCGGCGGCAACGACACCATCTATGGCGGCTTCGGCGACGACACCGCCTATGGCAATGGCGGCAACGATTCCATTCTGGGCGACAAGGACAACAACAGCCTGGATGGCGGTTCGGGCAACGATACGATGCTCGCCACCGATGCGGCCAATACGCTGATGGGCGATGCGGGCAACGACAGCCTGGATTCCGGCACCGGCCAATTCGGCAGCAGCTTCGATGTCGGCGGCGACAACAACGACACCATGCACGGCATCGGCACGCTGTTCGGCGATTCCACCGATCCGAACGATGCGGTCATCATCGGCAACGACGTGATGACGGGCACCGGCGTGCTTCATGGCGGCGGCGGCAACGATTCGATCACGGGCTCAGGCCAGCTCTTTGGCGATGCCGGCGCGGACACGCTCGTCGGTGTCGCGACCGATCCCACCTCCGGCGGCTTCCTGCAGTTCATCAGCGACGGCGCCGGCAATACGCTGTTGCAGGTCGATGTCGATGGACCGAACGGCCCCGCGGGCTGGGTGACGGCGCTGAAGTTGAACGGCGTCGATCCGACGACTTTGGCGACGTCCGGTAATACCAATTACGGCACCTTCAGCGGTTGGGGCAGCGCTGGACCTTCGGGTCTCGTCCTGTCGGCTCATGTCGGGGACGACAGCCTGAACGGTTCTGCGGGCAACGACACCTTCAACGACGATCAGGGCAACAACACCTTTGTCGGCGAAGGCGGCTACGATCTCTTCCTCAATGTTTCGTTCGGCACGGGGTCGGATGTCTTTACCGGCGGGCCGGCGGCGCATGCCGATACCTATCGCGTGGCCTGGCAGCCGGGTTCGACCGCCGACACCATCACGGATTTCAATGCGACCGTGTTCGGCGACCGGTTGGATCTTCGTTCGATCCTGGTCAATCCGAGCGTGCTCCATGGCGGCGACGGCAATGACAGCCTCACCGGTTCGGGCGCTCTGTTCGGCGACGCCGGGAATGACACGGTCAGCGGCGAAGGCCAGCTCGATGGCGGCGACGGCAATGACAGCGTTATCGGCGGTCAGGGCGATGCGACGCTGCTGGGCGGATTGGGCGACGATTCCCTCTATGGGCGCGGCGGCAACGATTCGCTCGACGGCGGCGCGGGCACCAACACCGCCTTCTACGATGGGCCGCGCTCGCATTACACCGTCACCCTGTTCAACGATTTCGGCGATACCAATCCGGCGAACGACATCTACAAGATCGTCGACAATTTCGCGGACACCGGCGATGCCCTGGGCGACACCGATTTCCTCACCAACGTCCACGACGCCGTCTTCCTCGGCGGCGCCGATACCAATGGCGGGGCTCCGTTCGATCTCGTGCTGACGCCCGCCAATGTCGGCGTGGAATATGACCAGAACACCGCCTCCGACACGCTGATCGGCGGACCCGGCGATGATAGCCCCTCCGAAACCATCCCGAACAACCCGGGCCATTTCGAGGGCTTCGGCGGCAATGACTGCATGATCGGCAACGCCGGCAATGACAGTTTGGTCGCCGATTCCGGAAACGACACGATCTACGGCGACAGCGATACGTCCGCGGCGGTGTCAGGCAACGATACGCTCGATGGCGGCGACGGCAACGATTCCATGATCGGCGGCCCGGGCAACGATCTCTACATCGTCGAGAATGCGGGCGATTCCGTGGTCGAAGCGGTGAATGGCGGCAATGATACCGTCAATGCCGAAGTCACCACCTACACGCTGACGCCCAATGTCGAGGACCTTGTGTTTACCGGCATCGCGCCCTCGGCCACCACCGGCTTTGTCGGCAACGGCAACGATCTCGACAACCACATCACCGGCGGCGACACCTTCGACAATGGCAGCGGCGGCTTCTACAGCGGCAACGACACGCTCGAAGGCTTCGGCGGCAACGATACGCTGTACGGCCTCTCCGGTACCGACTCGCTGATCGGCGATTCCGGCAACGGCAACGATTGCCTCGACGGCGGTGCAGGCGTGGATACCATGGTGGGC
>CAZBRO010000017.1:13487-109023 GCA_964494505.1 uncultured Bordetella sp. | reverse complement strand
CGGCGAGGAGGTGAAATTCGGCGGCGGCAAGGTGATCCGCGACGGCATGGGCCAATCGCAGGCGGCGAGGGCCGCGGGCGCCATGGACACCGTCATCACCAATGCCGTGATCATCGATCATTGGGGCATCGTGAAGGCCGATGTCGGATTGTTGGGGGGGCGCATTGCGGCCATCGGCAAGGCCGGCAATCCCGACATTCAGCCCGGCGTCACCATCGTCATCGGGCCAGGCACCGAGATCATCGCGGGCGAAGGCAAGATCCTCACCGCCGGCGGGATCGATGCGCACATCCATTTCATCTGTCCCCAGCAAGCCGAAGACGCCATCGCGAGCGGGGTGACGACCTTCATCGGCGGCGGCACGGGACCGGCCACCGGCACCAATGCCACCACCTGCACGCCGGGCCCCTGGCACATCAAGCGCATGCTGCAAGCCGTCGAAGGCTTGCCGCTGAATTACGCCTTCGCGGGAAAAGGCAATGCGAGTCAGCCACAGGCGTTGATCGAACAGATCGTTGCCGGAGCGGCGGCGCTGAAGCTGCACGAGGATTGGGGCACGACGCCGGCCGCGATCGATTGCTGCCTCGCGGTGGCCGATCATTTCGACGTGCAGGTGATGATCCATACCGACACGCTGAACGAATCGGGCTTCGTCGAGGATACGATTGCGGCGTTCAAGGGGCGCACCATTCACGCCTTCCACACCGAAGGGGCGGGCGGCGGACATGCGCCGGACATCATCAAGCTGGCGGGATTTGCCAATGTCATCCCGTCATCCACCAATCCGACGCGGCCCTTTACCGTGAACACGGTGGACGAGCATCTCGACATGCTGATGGTCTGCCATCATCTCGACCCCGCCATTCCGGAGGATGTCGCGTTTGCCGAAAGCCGGATCCGGCGCGAGACCATCGCGGCAGAAGACATCCTGCACGATCTGGGCGCCCTTTCGATCATTTCGTCCGACAGCCAGGCCATGGGCCGCGTCGGCGAGGTGATCATCCGCACCTGGCAGACCGCGCACAAAATGAAGCGCCAGCGCGGGCCTCTGCCTGCTGAGACGGGCGACAACGACAATTTCCGCGTCAAGCGCTACATCGCCAAATACACTATCAATCCGGCGCTGGCGCAGGGTCTGTCCCATGAGGTGGGCTCGGTGGAAGCCGGCAAATTCGCCGATCTGGTGCTGTGGAGTCCCGCCTTTTTCGGCGTGAAGCCGGACCTCGTGATCAAAGGCGGCAGCATCGCCTGCGCGCTGATGGGCGATCCCAATGCCTCGATCCCGACACCGCAGCCGGTGCATTACCGGCCGATGTTCGCAAGCTTCGGCAGGGCGCTCGCGTCAAGCTGCGTCACATTCGTGTCCCGCGCCGCGTTCGATGACGGTGTGGGTTCGGAGCTTGGCCTCTCGCGCCGGATATCGGCGGTTTCCAACACGCGCGGGCAAATCGGGAAG
Source organism: uncultured Bordetella sp. (assembly GCA_964494505.1). Taxonomy (GTDB): domain Bacteria; phylum Pseudomonadota; class Alphaproteobacteria; order Micropepsales; family Micropepsaceae; genus CAIYRG01. Next base: position 107,567 of record CAZBRO010000017.1, on the reverse strand, counting down.
AAGAGCATGATTCACAACGACGCCGTGCCGCACATCGAAGTCGATCCCGAGACCTATGAGGTGCGCGCCGACGGCGAACTCCTCACCTGCGAGCCCGCGGACGTTCTGCCGCTTGCGCAACGCTATTTCCTGTATTGAGCCATGCAGCGGGCGGTTCGCATCCTGCGCAAAGGCTTCTTCGCTCCGGCGGCGGTCCAGGATCGTGTGGTTCTGGATTTCGACGCGCGCCATCGCCGTCGCACGCGCCTGCTCACGAGCGCAAATCGCGACGTTCTGCTCGATCTCGATATGGCGGCCCATATTCGCGACGGAGACGGTCTGGTCCTGACCGACGGATCGCTTGTGCTGGTCACGGCGCGCGCGGAGCCTTTGTTCGAAATCACGGCGCGGGACCGCGATTTGCTCGTTCGTATCGCGTGGCATCTCGGAAACCGCCACCTGCCGGTGCAGCTTGCGGCCGGGGCCCTGCGCATCCGCGCCGATCACGTGATCGCGCAAATGGTTCGCGGATTGGGAGGAGAGGTCAGCGCAATCTCCGCCCCGTTCGACCCGGAAGGGGGCGCCTACGACCATGGCGCGGTTCCTTCGGATTTGGACGATGCGCTTGTCCCGGCGGATCATTTCATATGAGCGAGAGCGGCCTTTATCGCCTGATGTCGTGGTTGTCGCCGGCGTTTCCGGTGGGCGCCTACACCCATTCCAGCGGGCTCGAATGGGCCGTCGGAGAAGGCCACGTCACCGGCCGCGCGGCGCTGATACAATGGATCGAAGATGTGCTCGCATGCGGGACCGGCTACAGCGATGCGGTGTTCTTCGCCCACGCCCACTGCGCCGCCGCGGACGAGAACGCCGAGCGTCTTATGGAGGTTGCCGAACTTGCCGCGGCGCTGCACCCCTCACGCGAGCGGCGCGTCGAAGCGACCGCCCAAGGTGCTGCGTTCCGGCGCATCGCGACGGCGACGGCGGATTGCCCAAGGCTTGCGCTCCTGCTTCCGCTGCCTGACGACATGCTGTGCTATCCGGTTGTCGTGGCCACGCTCGCGGCTGGGCACGGCATCGCGCTTTCGTCGGCTTTGACGGCTTTTCTTCACGCCCAGGTCAGCAATCTCGTCTCGGCGGCGCAGCGTCTCGTTCCGCTCGGACAGACCGACGGCCAGCTCGCAATCGTCGCGCTCGAAGCGGCGGTTTCTCACCTGGCCGGCTGGACGCTCGCCCGCGCCGACGGCGATCTCTTCGAAGCGCTGGGGTCCGGCACGTTGATGGCCGATTTCGCATCGATGGCGCATGAAACCCAATATACGAGGCTGTTCCGCACATGAATGCCCACAGTTCTGTTCCCAAGAATCCGCTGCGCGTCGGCGTGGGCGGGCCGGTCGGATCGGGCAAAACCGCGCTGATGGACGCGCTGTGCAAGACGTTCCGGACGCGCTACGAAATCGCGGCCATCACCAACGACATCTACACCAAGGAAGACGCGGAGTTTCTGACCCGCGCCGGCTCTCTTGTGCCCGAACGCATCATCGGTGTGGAAACCGGCGGCTGCCCCCACACGGCCATCCGCGAGGACGCCTCGATCAATTTGGCGGCCGTCATCGAAATGCGCCGACGCTTTCCCAATCTCGACCTGATCCTGATCGAGTCCGGGGGTGACAATCTGGCCGCGACCTTCAGCCCCGAACTTGCGGACATCACGATCTATGTGATCGACGTTTCGGCCGGCGACAAGATCCCGCGCAAAGGGGGGCCCGGGATTACCCGCTCCGATCTCCTGGTCATCAACAAGATCGACCTCGCGCCCTATGTCGGGGCGAGCCTCGAGGTAATGGATCGGGACGCCCGCAGGATGCGGGGGCAAAAGCCCTTCACATTCGCCAATGTGCGCGCCGGCATCGGAGTTTCCGACATCGCCCAATTCATCGAACTGACGGGCGGCCTCAGGCTGACGGTCGAGGCGTAAGAATTGCCTCGCGATGGCATCGTTCTTGCTGCTATAGGCCCGGGATAGGTGCTTAGAGGAGTGCGTAGGGGCATAGTTGCCTCATGCGTAGGCGTGTTGCACAAATTTTATTCATTTGATTCCGTGACGTGGGGACTGGGAATAGGCCGCAAGCCAGGACGGCGGCGGATGAGTTTGGCCACACCGGGAAAGTTTCTGGCGCTTGGACGCGGCAACCGGGAGCGCGGAAGCGTTGCTGCGCCCGGCGCGGCGCGGGCCATCCTGTCCCGGCTGAGGCGGTTTGCCGCCATCTTCGTTCCGTTCGCTCTCATTATCGCTGTGGTGCTGTTCGCCGTCGCGGGCCAATACGGGCAAAGCGAGCCCGCGATCGCCGCAGCCGTCAAGGCGTCCTTATGGACCGCATATGCGGCGCTCGCGGTCATATCGGCCCTGGCCGCATGGTTCCTGGTTCTCGAACAGGAACGCAGGCGTGCCGCGCAGGACGAAACGGACGTCCAGAACCAGATGTTGATCCAGGAAATCGAGGCGCACGAGAAAACCGGCGGCCAATTGCAAAAGGCCAAGGAACGGGCGGAATCGGCGAATATCGCGAAGACCCGCTATGTGGTCGGGATCAGCCATGAGTTGAGAACGCCCCTCAATGCCATATTCGGCTACGCGCAATTGCTGGAGCGCGATCCAGCGCTGCTGAAACCGCAGCTGGAATCGGTGCGCGTCATGCGGCGCAGCGCTGAACATCTCGCCAATCTGGTGGACGGGCTGCTGGATATTTCCCGCATGGAGTCCGGTCTGTTCCGGCTCAATCCCGGCCCCGTCGGTTTCGGCGAATTCCTCGACCAGATGGTCGACATGATGCGTCCCCAGGCTACGGCCAAGGGCATCGCCTTTTCCTGCACCCGGCCGCCGCAACTGCCGGCCACGGTCACTGCCGATGGCAAGAGGTTGCGGCAGATCCTGCTCAACCTGTTGTCCAATGCGATCAAGTACACGCCCTCCGGAAGCGTGTTGCTGAATGTGCGCTATGCCAGCGAAGTCGCCACCTTCGAAGTGATCGACACCGGGATCGGGATACCGGAGGAAGACCTCGACCGGATTTTCGAGCCGTTCGAGCGCGGGCGCATGAACGCGACGCCCTCGATTCCCGGAACCGGGCTTGGCCTTACGATTGCGCATCTCCTGACATCGCTGATGGGCGGCGAACTGACGGTCGAAAGCGAAGTCGGCAAAGGCAGCGCCTTTCGCATGCGCGTGCGCCTGCCGCGTGCCACCGATCCCGGCGCCCCGCCGCTCGAAGGCCCGCGCATTCGCGGCTATCAGGGACCCAGGCGCAAGATTCTGGTGGCCGACGACGATCCCTCGCACATCCAGCTCATTTGCGACATCCTCGCGCCGCTCGGCTTCGATCTGGTCACCGCGGTCGATGGTCCCTCCTGCCTGGAAATCGCCCGCGGAGCCCCTCCCGATCTCGTGCTGCTCGACATTTCGATGCCGGGAATGAGCGGCTGGTCGGTGGCGCAGGCCTTGCGCCGGATGTTCAAGGACGCGGTCGCCATCGTGATGGTCTCTGCCAATGTGCACGAGATCAGGACCACCAACCGCACCGAGACGAGCCACGATGCGTTCCTGGTGAAGCCGCTCGATATTCGCCAATTGTTCGAGCGGATCGAGGATCTGCTCGATCTCGAATGGACCTATGAATTGCCGTTGCCGGTGAAGCGGGCGAAGGAAACCTCCGAGTTGACGCAGATCGCGCACAGCGTTCACATCGACAGCATCATTGCGCTGTGCCGGATCGGCCATGCCTCCGGCGTTGCCGCCCGCCTGGACGAGCTGGAACGCAACCAGCCGGAATCCGCCACCGCCATCGTAGCGTTGCGCGAGCTGCTGCGCGAATTCCGCCTGCGGGAAATCATCGAATATCTGGAGGCGCTGCGTGATGATGAGTGGTGACATGCCGCGCCGCGACATCGTCCTCGTGGTGGACGATTCGCCCGACGCGCTCGGATTTCTGACGGCCGCACTCGAACGCGCCAACATCACGGCGCTGGTCGCCATCGACGGGGCGACCGCGATCGATCTTCTGAACAATGTGACGCCCGATCTCATACTGATGGATGCCGTGATGCCGGGGATGGACGGGTTCGAAACCTGCCGCCGGCTGAAGGCGAACAAGCAGACCGCCCATCTCCCGGTGATCTTCATGACGGGCTTGAGCGAAACCCAGCATGTGGTCGAGGGATTGAGCGCCGGCGGCGTCGATTATGTGACAAAACCCATTGTCATCGACGAACTGATCGCGCGCATCCGCGTGCATCTCGCCAACGCGCGCGTGGCGCACGGCGCGCGAACCGCGCTCGATGCCACGGGGCGTTTCCTCATCGCAACCGATTCACGAGGACGGTTGATCTGGTCGACCTCCCAGGCGGAGAAGCTGCTGAACGCGGGGTTTCCGGCGCGCGATATCCAGCACGATGATTTGCCGCTTGAGACGAGCGAAAAGCTGGCCGCGCTGGTGCGAAGCGGCCGCAATTCGCAAGGCTCGCAAACCGTCTCCGCGGGAGATGGGATGCGGCTGAAGTTCCTCTATGTCAGCAGCGTCGAACCGACGGAACATCTTTTCCGCGTGACGGAGGAAGACGGCGAAAGCACGAACGACGTGCTCAGGGAGCAGCTCGCGCTCACCCAGCGCGAAGCCGAAGTACTGAGCTGGATCGCGCGCGGAAAATCGAACCGCGACATCGGCGAAATCCTCGGGATCAGCCCGCGCACGGTCAACAAGCATCTCGAGCAGATCTTCACGAAGCTGGGAGTCGAGAATCGCGCCTCCGCCGCGGCCCAGGCGACAAAGATTCTCGCACTCAAAGCGTGAGCCGCCGCGGGCGGTGGGGGCGGCCTGCTTCAACGCGATACGCGGTGTTTAATTGCGAAGCGCGAACGTCACCAGCGTGTGCCCGGAGATGACCGACACATATTGTTTTCCGTCGATCTCGAAGGTGACGGGCGCCATGACGATGGAGCCGCCGAGATTGGCCTTCCAGAGTTCCTTTCCGGTTTTGGCATCGAGCGCGTAGAAATACCCCTCGCGCCCGCCCGTGAAGAGCAGATCGGACGCGGTGGTCAGCATCCCGGCGTCGGTGACGTCGTACTGCGGAAACGTCCAGACGCGCTTGCCGGTGTGCGGGTCGACGGCCACGGTCGCGCCGCTGCCGACCTCGCTCGTCCAGTTGTTGATGGGGCCCTTGCGGCCGATCCCGATGGTGGGCGCGCCAGGGGCCGGCGCCACCACGGTAAAACCGCCTCCGGTGAAGTTGCGGCCCGGTTCGTATGTCTGCTGCTCCTTGCGGTAGATCGTTGCGTAATTCTCCCATACCGAGAAATAGAACAATCCCGTGCGCGGGCTGAAAGAGGGCGGATACCAGTTGGTGCCGCCCTGATTGCCCGGCCAGGTCGGCATGCCAGGCGGCTGCGGCGTCTGGATCGGCCGTCCGTTGAGGTCGAGGCCGCTCGCCCAATTCACTTTCACGAAAGGCTGACCCAGAAGGAATTTTCCGGTCACCCGGTCGAGCACATAGAAAAAGCCGTTCCGGTTCGCCCACATCATCACCTTTGCGGGCTTGCCCAGCCAATCCATGTCGGCCAACACCGGAATCTGAACCGAGTCGTAATCGTAGCCATCGTTGGGCGTGAACTGGAAATGCCATTTCAGCGTGCCGGTATCCGGATCCAGCGCCACCACCGAATCGGAATAGAGGTTGTCGCCGGGCCGCTGATCCGGATTCCAATCGGGCCCGGGATTGCCGATGCCCCAATAGACGAGGTTCAGCGAGGGATCGTATGAGCCCGTGATCCAGGCCGATGCGCCGCCATTCTTCCAATCGTCGCCGTTCCAGGTTTCGTGTCCCGGCTCGCCGGGGCCGGGAATGGTGTTGAAGCGCCAGGCTTCCTTTCCGGTCTTGGCATCGTAGGCGGCGACGAAACCGCGGATGCCGAACTCGCCGCCGCCGACGCCGACGACGACTTTATCCTTCACGACGAGCGGTGCCATGGTGATGGAGTAGGCGAGCTTGGTGTCGGCCACCGCGATGTTCCACAGCGGGTGTCCGCTTTTCGCGTCAATCGCGATCAAATGCGCATCGAGCGTGCCCATGTAAAGTGTGTCGCCCAGCATCGCCACGCCGCGATTGTTGGCGCCGCAGCAGATTCGGGCATCGGGCGAAGGGGTGTAGCGGTAGAGCCAGAACAGCTTGCCGGTCTTGGCGTCGATCGCCATCACGTCGTTGGGCCGTTCGGTGACATACATGATGCCGTCGACGACGAGTGGATTGGATTCCCAGGCGCCGAAGACCTGATCCTGGACCACCCATTTCTGCTCCAGGTTCTTCACATTGGCGGGCGTGATCTGATTGAGCGTGCTGTAGCGCTTGCTGTCGTAGCCGCCATTGTAAGTGAGCCAGTTCTGCGGCTCGGCTGCCGCGCGCTCGATGCGCTGGGCGCTGACTTGCGCGTGCGAAGCAGAAGGAAACCACGATCCGGCCGCAAGCAGCAGCGGGAGCACATATCGCGACGTGATGCGCATCACTGTCCCCTTAGCGAAAGAAGATAGGCCAGCAGATCGGCCAATTCATCGCTCGTCAGCTTGCCGGAAAAGGAGGGCATGTCGGAGGTGGGGGCGATGTCGTAGGTGCGAATGTCGGATTTCGCGAGCGAGACAAGACGTTCGCCGGTGTCGATCAATTGGACGGTAGCGGTGTCTTCGTTGATCCGGCGGCCGCGGATGGTGCGCCCGTCGCGCGTGACGATGCGCACGCTGCGATTGATCGGAACCATCGCAGCATTGGGATCGGTGAGCGAGCGCTGGATAGCGGCCGGCTGGCGCACGGCGCCGATGTCGCTCAAATCCGGCGCGGTGCGCGCACCTTTGCCGTCGACCCGGTGGCAGGCCGCGCATCCGCCCTTGCCGTCGTAAATGGCCCGGCCGCGGCCCGCGTCGCCAACCTTGAATGGTGTGCCGCTGAGGTCGAATCCGGAACGGATGAAAGCGACGATGCCGTCGAGTTCGGCCGGTTGCAGCTTGAATGACGGCATGCCCGCCGAAACCACACCCGTGGTGACGACGTTGCGGATGTCGTCGTCGGTCGAGACATGGTGGAATTGCTGGCGCGGAAGATTGATGCCCGCAACACCGTCGCCGTTTGCGCCATGGCAGAGCGCGCATTGCGAACTGTAAAGGCGGGCGCCCGCCTGGATATCGGCCGCGCTGTATTGATGGTCCTGCGCGGCGGCGCGTTCGGGCAGGACCGAGACGGCGAGCCCCGCAGAAAGCAGCGAGGCCCCGATGGTTCTGGCCAAACGGTGTTTGCACCGGTTCGGTTCGGCGGACAAATCGGCCATGCAGGAGCCCTCGCAAGCGACGCTAGACATAGCATTTGCCGCAATTGCGCGGGAAGATCGGCTCAAATGAAAATTGCCACGTTCAACATCAACAACATCGATAAGCGCCTGGCCAATCTTCTCGCATGGCTGGAGGCGAGCAAGCCCGACGTTGTGTGCCTTCAGGAACTGAAGGCGACGGACGCGGATTTTCCGAAGGCGGCGATCGAAAAAGACGGATATGGCGCGGTGTATTCGGGCCAGAAATCGTGGAACGGTGTGGCGATCCTGGCGCGCGGCTGCGAGCCCGTCCTGACGCGAAGGGCGCTGCCGGGCGATCCCAAAGACACGCAGAGCCGGTATATCGAAGCCGCCGTCAAAGGCGTGCTCATTGCGTCGCTCTATGCGCCGAATGGGAATCCGCAGCCCGGGCCCAAATTCGTCTACAAGCTCGCCTGGATGGAGCGTTTGCTGGCGCACGCGGGAGAGCTTCATGCCGCGGGCGTCCCTGTCGTGCTCGCGGGGGATTACAATGTCGTCCCGACAGGCCGCGATATTTATCCGACGAAATCCTATGCGAAGAACGCGCTCGTGCAGCCGCGAGCCCGCGCGCTGTTCCAACGCATCCTGGATCAGGGCTGGACGGACGCGATCAGGACACGCCATCCCGATGCGCCGATGTACACGTTCTGGGACTACATGCGGAACAGGTGGGAGCGCGACGCAGGGTTACGCCTGGATCATCTGCTCCTTAGTCCCGAGGCCGCGAAACGGCTCGCCGATGCGGGAGTGGACCGGGAGGTCCGTGGAAAGGAAGGCGCGAGCGACCATGCTCCGGCGTGGGTGATCTTGCGCGATGGCCGCGCGCGCGCGTCCGCTCCGGGCGCGACGAAGGCGAAACGCACCGTTCGGCTTAAGGAGGGAGATGCCGCGCCGCGGCCGCTTTTGGTGATTGACGGGGATTCGTTCGCGCACCGTTCCTATCATGCGTTGCCGAAAACCATCTTGCGGAGCGATGGCCAACAAGCCGGCGCCATCGTGGGGTTCGCGAATTTCCTGATGCGCATCTGGCGCGCGGAGCAGCCGCGAGCCGTGCTGGTTGCCTGGGACACCCTTGAAACGCCGACCTATCGGCACACGGCGTTCCCCGCCTATCAAAGCGGGCGGAAATTTGATTCCGCGCTGCTGGAGCAACTCCAAACGCTGCCGGAGTTCGTCGCGGCTTGCGGGTTCGCGAACGCCAAGGCGCCCGGCTATGAGGCCGATGATTTCCTCGCGGCTGCGGTTGCCGCGGAAGAGCGCCGGGGCGGCGCTGTCCTGGTCGCAAGCGGGGATCGCGACACGTTCCAGCTTGCCTCGGAGAGAACCACGATCCTTTTTCCCATGCGCGCGGGCGAGATGGCGCGCATCGGTCCTGCCGAAGTTCGCGCGCGCTACGGGGTCGAGCCAAAGCAGGTGCCTGACTTTATCGCCTTGCGCGGAGACCCGTCGGACAAGCTGCCGGGCGCTCCGGGCGTGGGCGCAAGCGGCGCCGCGACCCTGCTGCAAAAATACGGCACGCTGGAGGAGGCGCTAAAGGCGGGCCGCTTTCCCGGCCAGGCCGACAAACTGCGGTTATTCCGGATAATCGCGACCATGGATGCGAACGCGCCATTGCCTCGAATCTCCGGTCAGGAACCAACCTGGCGCAAAGCTGCCGGTCTGGCCCGAGACTGGAACCTGAGACAATTGGCCGAGCGGCTCGAAGGACTGGCGTCCGAACAGGCGCCCGCCAAACCGGCGCGTTCCTTGCCGCCTAGCCGGCGCTGACGGCGGCAGACGTCGCGTCCGCTACGGGAGCCGATTGCTGCGGCCGATGCAGCCGTTTCGAATCCGTGTCGTCGGGCCGCATGGCGCCGGTTTCGTCCTCATCGATTCGAGCGTCCTCCCCGTCGGCAAGCACATTGGCGGCGGGAACCAGAAGCGTCCATTTCACGCCATCCACGTCGAACGCGAGGGCTGCGGTTCCGTCCAGGGATGCCGGAACGATATTGGCAATCACCATCCGGCCGAATCCGTGCCGTTGCGGTTCCTGTACCGGAGGGCCGCCGCGCTCTTCCCAGGAAAGGCGCAAATACCGGTCCTGATTCTTGGCGCCCTCGAGCAACCACCGCACGCTCACCACCCCTGAGGGTGCCGAAAGTGCCCCATGCTTTGCAGCATTGGTTCCAAGTTCGTGCAAAGCCAAACCCAGTTGCTCCGAGGCCTTGGGGCTTAAGGTGAGATGCGGTCCGTCGATGGAAAGGGATTGCTCCGCCAAATTGCAGAAGGGCGCCAATTGAGCGCGCGCCAAGTCCCGGAGAGCCGCACCGCGCCAATTGCCCTCCACGAGCAGATCGTGGGTGTCGGCCAGGGCGCGCAAACGGCTGCGGAAGCCGAGAAGAAACATATCGACGCTGTCGCTCTGCCGGGCAATTTGATTGGCGACGCTGAGAACGATCGCCAAAAGATTTTTCGAGCGATGCGACAGCTCGTGCATGATGAATTCGACATGCTCCTCATGGCGTTTGCGTATGGCGACTTCCGCGCTCAAGGCGAGGCCCGGAGCCGTGATGCTGATCATGAAGACGAGCAGAAGCAGCAGCGAATCGTTGAGATTTCCACGCAAGAACGGTCCCGTGCCCAACGCAATTCCCCCACACCGCAAAGCCGGAGAGAATAAGCGCCGTTATCGCCGTATCGCGCTGATTGCGGCGGAGCGCAGCCCACATCAGCGGCAGCACCGCAAGGAACGCCAAGGGCGTCCGCGGCGGCGTCTGGGCAAAGATCGGACTGAAGGCGATGAAACCAACCGCAATTGCGGCGCCGTAAACCAGAGCCGACTGCGTCAGCTCCCGCCGCTCCAATTTTCGTCCGGCTTCCGTCATCCAGAGCACGATGGCCGGCGTGATGACGAGCGCGCCCGTCGAATCGCCCATCCACCATGTCGTCCAGATCGAACCGAAATCCCGCCAGGGGGCATAACCGCCGAGACTCAGGCTGCCGACGCCCATGGTGGCGCTGATCACCGTGCCGGAAGCAAAACAGACGAGGGTGAACTTGGCCACTCCCGAAGGCGTGCCGAACGCGTTCCGGCCGTCCGCCCAGCGGTTGAGGATGTATCCCGCGACGATCGCCTCAAGCGTGTTTCCGGCGCCGATGCCAAGCGAGGTGTAGAACGAGCCGGCGGTGAGGACGTTCACCACAAATGCTCCGATGAATAGAGCGGGCCAGATCCGATACCCGAGCAACAACACGGCGGCCAGCGCATAACCCGTGGTCGGCCAAATCGGCGTCGCGCTCGGATTGACGGAGGCAAATGTCAAACTCAGCTTTGCGACCGCAACGTAAAGGACCGTTATCGCCGCAAGCTCAAGAGCGGCCTTCGCCAGCGCCTTGCCGCGCGCCGGGGAAACATCGATCGGACTCTCAGGTTTCGACACGTCGGCCTCGCCTTGCCGGCTCTTCAAATGAAGCAAGTCTGTCCCTGGTACTCTCTTAGAGCGCGCGGCGGCTGAGGGCGCGCCGCATTAGCGGAATCGGATCGATGTTTCGGTTGGAATAGGAATATCGGGAATGCCGATGGCGCGGTTGTTCTCCGCGCAGACTTCTTCCTGCAACACATCGCCGCCGCCCACCGGGTCCACTGCGCCGCTGGCGCCGCCCACACCACGATAGGTTTCCACCCCGGTCCACGGCATCGTGAAGGCGCCCGGATCGTCGACGGTGAAGCGCACTTCGAGATTCTTGGCGCCCCCCTGACCGCGAACCACGCGGATACGCTCGACCACATGTTCCTTGGCGGTGTGCGGCGTGTTGAAGACATCCACGGGCGTCTTGTCGTTGAGCCCGATGGTATCGACGACCAGCGTATCGCCTTCAAAATGGCCGACCGAATCGCCGTACCAGGAGGGCTCCGGATTGGCGGCGTGGGGCTTGTTCAGATGCACGATTCGGATCTGATGATCGCGGGCATGCAGGAACACCACATAATCCTTGGTCTGTACGACCTGCATCAGGAGGGGATGGGTCCAGTAATTCGGGACGCCGGAGGGGAAGCAGGTTTCCTGCCTGGTCGGAATGCGATGACCGGCCTTTGCCGCTTCGCCCGCCTTCTTGACCACGTCGGCCGCCCAGGGCTGCAGGATGGGATTGTTGTAATCGCCCTCGTGCACCACGAACTGTCCCATCGCGCGCATTTGCGCCTTGGTCTTGAAATCATGAACCGGCCCGACGCCGCCTTCCGGCGGAGGATCGAAGCCAAGACTGAACCCGTGCGTCCAGAAGCCGTTCAAGTCGGGCGCCGCATCCTGCGACAGCGCCGATTGGGGCACACCGGCCAATCCTGCTGCTGCCAGAATCGCGGCGGACGCCAACAGTCCCCGATACTTCATTTCGGCACTCCCCTCACCCGAGAGATGTCGCGGTGCTTCTCGCCGCAGATATAGGCGGTATCGATCCGCACCTCCGGATGCAGATCGTAGACGAAACGCGCGCTCCAAGGTTTCGCGAACATCACCGGGTCTTCGACGGTGGCGATGTCTTCCAGCGTCTTGCCGCCGTTCGTTGTGCGAATGCGTTCCGTGACGTGGAGTTGATCGCTGTGCGGTAGGCCGCTTGCGTCGATGAAGGTCTTTTCATTGAACCCCTTCGTGACGACGACCAGCGTGTCGCCCTCCCAATGTCCGAAGGAATTGCCGGAATAATACGGATAGGCGACCAGCTCCTCGTCCTTCGGAACCGGGCGGTCCAGGGGAATGGTGCGGAAGACGTGGTTCTGTTCGTAGACAATCGTTACGAATCCGGGCGATTGGAAAATCTGGAAGGGATAGGGGGTTGCGAGAATGCGCGGGATTCCGTCAGGCACGCAGAATTTCCGCGCGGCATCCTCGACTGTTCCATCCTTCAGCCCGGCCGCGTTCTTGCGGTAGGCGTCCGATCCTGCCGGTGTGAAGGGAAGCGCGCCACCGCCCATGGGACGGATTTCGCTGCTGTAGTTATTCGTCCACCAGATGCCGGAGACATCTCCGGAACCCGCGCCGGCTGCCGATGCCGCCGAGACGGCCAAACTGGCGCCCCAAGTCGCGGCGAAAAAAATCAATGCGGCCGAGAGTTTCAAGTAAGCACCTGTCTACGCGGCAAAAGGCGACACTACCATCAACCCAGCCCGTTATGAACCGTGATCCCCAAAGCAAAGATGTTTCATCCGGCGGTCCGTCAGGCCCCGACCGGCTCGAAGGCCGTGTCCGCAGTCGATCCGGCGAGCGCGGGTCTTTCCACCTCGTCTGCGGAATATTGGCGCCTCGCCGTATGTTGCAGCAGGCGCAGGCCCGGACAGTCGAGAAGTTCGATTCTTCTCGCGGTGATGCGGCGGATCAAACGGAAATTCTCGAGTTTGGCAAAGGCCCTCGCGGCCGATTCCGGTGTCGTGCCGAGATAGTCGGCGAGATCGAAGCGGTTTACCGGAAGCGTGAGACAGGAACGTTCCTTATCGAAGAATTCCGGAATGGAAATGGAATCGAGAATGAAAGAGGCGAGACGCTGACATGTGTTTAACTGGCCGAGAATCGAAATGCGAATTTGCGCTTCCCGATAGTCGTGCAGGATCTTTCCCAGGAGAACCAGCCTCAGGTGCGGTTCCGCCATGCAGACATCCAGCAATTGCTGCGATTCGAAGCGATAGACGCCCGATTCGGACACGGCCTCGGCGGAATTGAAATAATGTGTCCCGTCCGGAATCCCGCAAAAGTCTCCTGGCACACGAAATGCCAGCACCTGGCGATGGCCGGTTTCATCGCAACGATTGAGGCGGACGATACCCGACGCGATCAGGTAAACGGATCTGGCCTGCTCTCCCTGCGAATACAGGGTCATCCCGCGTTTGTATTCGACAAACTTAGCGATGCCGCGGAGCTGCTCCTGTTCTTCCCGGGACAGAGGGTTTTCGAGCGGAGCTGAGTCGCCGATCAGGTCCAGCGAACGCACGCGAATTTCGGGCAACGCGTCCATACACGCTCCGATCGAAGGCCGATTTTCCCCTGGTCAAAGACTTTACGGTAAAATTGTATCAACGCATATCGTGGGGAATCCAAATAGCTTTACTTGTAGGACTTTGCCCTACATTCGCGGCCGAAATGCGAGGCCAATTCCGACGGTGGGCGACCGTCAGCGCGGACAAGCGTGCGCTCAAAGAGCGACATTTAGGAATAATTCCTACAAATATGTAGTCAAAATAGGAATATGCCCCCCACCATTTGGCTGTGCTGCTTTAGTACCTGCTCGCGGTGCATTTTTGATACACATTGATACATATCAGAGAAATCTCACCAACTCTGACTTTTGTCAGAGAAACTTTGCAATCAGCAGCCCTAGCCTCTCGACGATCGGGGCGCAGCGAATGTGAACGACGCGGCATCCCTGGGTCTCCCCCTGGGGGGATCATAGTTTTTCTCATCCGGCGTGGCGTCCCGATCGAGCCATCGCTGAACATCCAAAAGAGATGAAAGCGCTGGAGTAGTTTTCGGGGGCCGGACACCGGCGTGAGGGGGTCTCAGCGCAGCGTCCTACCAGACGAGAACGGGATATTGGGCCACACACACGGACAGCCGGGCTGGCGTCCTGAGGGGGATATATGAATCCGAGAACATCCAAGTTGACCGCTCTCTTGGGATCGGTGTCGTTCTTCAGTCTGACAAATGCAATGGACGCGCAGGCCCAGCAGGTCGCGCAGGCGCAAGTAGCACAGGCACAAACGGCGCAGGGCGTACCTGCGGAAGTCCCCGAGCAGGTGCTGATTACAGGCTCGCTGATTCATGGCGCCGCCGCGGTCGGCGTTCCGGTCTCCAATTTGAGCACACAGGATTTCGCCCAGACGGGCTCTCTGACGACGGCCGATCTGTTCCGGACGGTTCCGTCCGCCGTCGTGACGCCGGGTCCCATCGCGACCAATGCCAACAACAACATCGGCAAGCAGACGCGCGTCAACATCCGCAACCTGGACCCCAATGACGGCACGCGCAGCCTCTTGATGGTTGACGGCTACCGCTTCCCGCCCCAGGGCGAAGCGGACTGCACCATCGATCCCTCCTTCATCCCTGCGATTGCGCTCGACCGCATCGATATCCTGGTGGATGGCGCATCGGCGACTTACGGCTCGGACGCTATCGCCGGCGTGGTCAACATCATCCTGAAGCGCGGATTTGACGGTGCGGTCTCGCAGGTGCGCGTCACGGGATCGAAGGGCAAACAGGCCTATCAGGCCTCCCAATTGTGGGGCCGCACCTGGGACGGCGGCGACATCACGCTCAGCTATGAATGGGCCGACAACACGCCGATTCATTCAAGCGACGCTCCCGGATTTGGCCTCGATTTCACCCCTTGGGGATTTGAGGACAGGACGCCCATCCGTTCGTCCCTTCCGGCCACCATATCCATAGGCAATCCCACGCAGCCCGCTTCGTTGGGCCTGGGCACGGGCGGCGCCAACGCATTGGGACACGCTTGCACCAATTGCTTTGCCGTTCCGGCCGGCACAGGCGTGCCGTTCAATTCTTCGCTCAATGCCGGTCTTGGCCCGCTCGCGCCCTCAAGTGCTGCGACGTTGAATTGGGCGACCTTCGCCGTTGCCGCCAACGGGGGCGCCACAGCCCCCGCCGCCGGGACGCGCAACGTCTTCAATCCATACTCGATCGCCTGGTACGACGCGTCGCAGCAGAAGAATTCCGCCGTCATGACGATCGATCAGCGTCTGACAAAGGATATCTCCTTCTTTGGCGAGGGCTTCTACGCCAACCGCCGTGCGCAATATCTGAACCCTTCCAATCTCAGCCCGTCCTCAGGCAACGATCTGAGCGTTCAGGTGCCGACCTGGAATCCGTACTATCCTTCGGGCGGCGCACCGACCAATTTGAAGGTCAATTACAATTTCGGGTTGGAGCGTCCCTCCCTGACAGTCGCTTCCGAACTCGCAGACCGCTATCTGGCCGGCCTGAACCTCGATTTGCCCGGCGGCTGGTCCGGCAAGGTCTATATGGCGGAAAGCTTCGACGGCGAAATTTCTCGCGTCAACGAAGCCAACGCCAATGCCGTCTCCGCCGCTCTTGGCTGGACGATCCCGGCGTCTTCGGCGATAGGCACGGGCCCGTCGCTGGGGACATGGACCAAGCCGGGCGCCGTTCCTTACCTGAACCTGTTCTGCGATCCGCGGACGATCCAATGTAATGCGCCGAGCACAATTGCCTACGTCAGCGGCGAGCGGAACTACACCTCGGATTATTGGGTCAACGAGAAGGGCCTGACGTTCGACGGTCCTCTGTTCGACGTGCCTGCCGGGCAGGTGAAAGCCGCCGTTGGCGCCACGCTCACGCAGCATTCCTTCTTCTTCAGGGCGATCGACAGCACAGGCTCGCCGAGTTTGCTCGTACCTGTGAATACGGACGCCAGGCATAAGAAGGTTTGGGCGACCTTTGCTCAGGTCAATGTGCCCGTCATCGGGGATGCCAACGCCTTTCCGGGCGTGCGCAAATTCGATCTGGAAGGTTCATGGCGGCACGACCAGTACAACGACGTCGGCGGCACCAGTAATCCCAAAGTGGCCTTCAACTGGGAGGTCTCCGAGGACATCGGCCTGACGTTCAGGGGCGCCTGGGGACAATCCTTCCGGGCACCGACTTTCGCCGAGGAATCCGGCCTGGTGAAGAACGCCATTACAGGTTGGAACACGACACTCTTCGCACAAGCATCGACCATCGGCGCGAATTGCGGCGCCGATCCGCAATCGGCTATGGGCAGGCTGCTCAATCCAGGCGCCGGATTGACCGGTTGGAACGGCGTCGGTTCCAACGGAGGAACGTCGGGCGTTTCGTGCGGCGCCGCCGCCCAGCCCGTAGGTGTGGCGCTTCTCGGCGCTTCGGGGACAGCGATCAACTCCGATTTCCGCAAATACATCCACACCTTCGGCCAGGAACTCCATCCCGAGACTGCCATGAACTGGGGCTTTGGCGGTGAGTTCGCGCCCACCACCTTCCTCAAGGGCGTGGACATTCAGGTCACCTGGTATTCGGTCAAGATCAATGGCGCGCTCCGCGGCTTCGCCAATCCCAACACGGGTTCGGTCAACGATCCGACCCTCGGCTTCGCCTACATCGTGCCGACGGATCTCGCCTTCCTCCATACCGGCGCGGACCTGCAATGCCACAACAACAACACGCCCGGTGCTGCGGCGCCCGGCGGGATAGCAGGATCGGGCCCCACCGGCTGTCCCGAATTCGAGTCGATGGTGCAGAAGCTGCTCAACGACCCGCGCAATACGGTGCCTCAAGCCATTGCCACTTCTGTGCTGTGGATCAACGACGGCGCCACGGCGAACAACGGCTACATCAAGACCGAGGGCATCGACTTCAACGCCAGTTACGATGTCGATCTGGGCGACCTCGGCGCCTGGAACGCGGGCATCACCGGCACGTATTACCTGCACAGCCTCAGTGCCAACAATTCCAGCGAGCCGACCAATCCGGCGGCGAGTGCCGTTCAAGACTTGTACCATACCACGCTTGGCACGGTCGGCGGCATAGCGCAGGTCGGCGTCGAATCCCTGCCCAGAATGCGCTACCGCGCGCGCCTGGGCTGGAGCGACGGTCCATGGTCGGTCACCGGCTTCATGGATTACCAATCGCACTTCTTCAACACGCAGAACGCTCCGCCCAACGTCAATAACCAGTGCATCACGGCGGGCGGCACCATCGGTGGCGGAAGTCTGCCCTGTTTGATCAGCAATTACTCCGACATCGAGCCATCCTGGTACTCGTTCGATCTGTCGTTTGGCTATGACACGGGAGACGATCCGGCGAACAGTTACCTGAAGCATGTCGGCATCCAGCTCGTGGTGCAGAACCTCATGGATCGCCATCCTGCATTCGAGTATCGGATCAGCACCGGCGCAGGCAACCCGACGACGTTCGACCTCAGCAAGAGCGATCAGGGGCGGACCATCGGCCTGATCTTGACCAAGACCTGGTAAGCCAGAAAAGCTCCGGCCTTCGTTGACCCACAAAGGTCAGCGTTGGCCGGAGTCTATTTCCGCAGCGGACGTATCGGCAGCCTTCAGGACTTGAAAGCCTGAAGAATGAACACCTGTTGCAGATCGTCCGTCACTTGCTGGTGTACAAGCTTCCAATTGGCTTTGTAATACGGCCGGAAGTCCGTCATCGCGGTCTTGCCGCAGTCGGCATAATTGTCCTGATCCAGAAACGTGAAGTTCTCAATCGCGACGATGCGTGTGTGGGACGGATCGCCCCACGCCCAGGCCGAGGAATGATGCGGAACAATGCCGCAAAAAATTCCACCCGGTTTTGTAATCCTCCAAAGCTCCGACCATTGCGCGAAAAAATATTTCCAGTCCCCCTGGCGTCCGCAATGTTCGAGCACATGATAGGCATGAATCTCGTCGAATTGATTGGCCGCAAACGGATAGGGAAGCACGTCGAGATCGTGGATCACGTCTGGATTGCAGCCTGCATTCGAGTCGAGCGTAACGAGATCGGTCCATCGCTCGGTCCCGCTGGCGCCCAGACGTTTGACGCGGGCGTGCCCGCATCCGATGAGAAGCTCGGTCATTTGGGCGCTCCGATTGCAAAACTCGCGGGCCGCTCGCCGCGCCGATGCCGATTCCACATCTCGACGTAGGCCGCTTCGAGATTGCGCGTTATGCGCGCGGTGTCGAACAGGGGCATCGCCTCGCGATTGCGCGCGAGCTTTGTTCTGATTCCGGCGAGAAGCGGCGCGTCGTGGGCGAGCTCGCAGGCTCGTTTTTCGTACTCCGACGCCGAATGCGTTATCAATTCGGTTGCTCCAATCGCATGAAGCAGGCTCGCTCCAACCCGTCCCGCAAACGTCGTACCCAGCCTCGTCAGCACCGGAACCCCCGCCCACAAAGCGTCGCTTGCCGTCGTATGCGCGCAATAGGGCAGCGTGTCGAGAACGAGGTCCGCCAGTTTCAGCCGCGCGAGATGGTCCTCCAGGGACACGCGCTTTGCGAAGACCAGGCGCTCCGGCGCGATGCCGAAGCTTTGCGCTTCGCGGCGGAGATTCACGGATGCGGAAGGATGCTCCTCCAGCAGCCACAAGACGCTTCCTTCGACTTTCCCGAGAATGCTCATCCAGATGCGGAAAATATCGGGCAGGATTTTTTGGCTGCCGTTGAAACAGCAGAAGACGAATCCGCGGCCGGGAAGACCGGCCTCGGCACGATCGAAAACGCGTGCCGCGATGCGCCGCTTGGAATCGTTGCTTTGGTAGGTGTCGGGCAGATAGGCGATCTGTTCCGAATAGAAGGGGCGATGCTCTTCCGGCACGACGACGGGGTCGGCGATGAGATAGTCGATGCAGTCCGTGCCCATCGTACCGGGATAACCGAGATAATGGACCTGGACGGGCGCCGGACGGAAGTTGAGGATTCCGGGCCGCGCCCCGCCGGTATAGCCTTTCAAATCGACCGCGATGTCGATTTCCATTTCGCGCAGCATGGACGCGATTTCGGCATCGCCTGCTTCACGCACATCGATGAAACGCGTGAACGCCCTTTCCATGCGCGCGCGCATCTCGCCTTTGTCGTCGGGGCCGTAGGAAATTCCAAACGTCTCGAAACGGTCGCGGTCGTGATGCTCGAACACGCCGGCACTCAGGAATGCCACGGCATGCGCATAGAAATCTTCGGATAGGTAGGCGATGCGAATTTTCTCATGGCGGAAAGGCTCGCCGCGGTAAAGCGGGGATGAGACCGGAAGGGAGGCCGCAGCCGAAATCCGCGCGCATAGCAATTGCTCGGCCGGGGATTCCGAAATCGTGAGATACTCAAAGGGATGGATCGCGCGCCGTCCGGCATGTAAAGCAGCCGCGATCTCCTGACGCGCCTGCTCGAACCCGCGCCAATCGCAAACATGAAGCCGCACATGCATCAATATCCCCCGCGCCAGCGTGTAGTCCGGATCGATGGCGATCAAGGCTTCCGCATCGCGGGCTGCTTCCTCATATCGTTTCAGTTGTGAAAGCAGACTGGCGCGATTGTACAGCGTGGCGGCGTCGCCGGGCTGCAACCGCAGCGCCGCGTCGAAGCTGGCAAGCGCGGCGTCATGATGGTTGAGGCGCGCCAGGACGTTGCCTCGCCCGTGCCAGGCGTCCGCATCGTTGGGCCGAAGCGAAACGGCACGCTCGAAATCGGCAAGAGCATCCGCATAGCGTTGCAGATGGATCAGCAGGACTCCCCGGCTCTTCAGGCTCTCCACATCGCCGGGCGCGATTGCCAGCGCCCGATCGTAGCTCGACAGCGCTTCCGAATGCATTTGCAGAGCTAGCAAGGTGCTGCCGCGATTGCGCCATGCGTCCGCGAGATCGGGCTTGAGCCGAAGGGCAAGGTCGTAGCTTTCAAGCGCCTCACCGAAGCGCTCGAGGCGGGAAAGCGCGACGCCGCGATTGTGCCAGGCGTGAGCCTCGCTCCGGTTCAAGGCGAGGGCCTGATCGTATTGCGCAACGGCATCCTGCAGGCGCCCAAGACCAAGAAGCAAATCGGCACGCGCGCAATGAAGCGCAGCGGTCGGTTGCTGCAGAGTCAGCGCGGCATCGTAATCGGCAAGGGCTTCCTCGTGACGGCCTTGCAGCGCCCGCACGACGCCGCGATGTTCCAGCGCAACGGCGTAATCGCGCTTGAGCAACAGCGCCCGATCCAAGTCGGACTCCGCAGCGGGATAATCCCCCATTTGGATGCGCGCGACCGCACGATTGTGCCAGGCTTCCGCGTAGTCGGTTTTCAGTGTGACCGCGCGGTCATAGCTGCGCATCGCCTCTTCGATGCGGCCGGTTTCGAGCAGAATATTGCCGCGATTGTTCCAGGTTAGCGCGTGACCGGGACGGAGTTCAATCACCTTATCCAGCGAGGCGATGGCTTCCTCATGCCGTCCCAGATTCTGGAGCGCAGCGGCAAGCATGGACCACACATCGGACGAAGAAGAATTGAGCGAGGCGGCGGCACGAAGGACCTTTTCGGCCTCCTGAAATTGCCCGGTCTGCAAATGGAGCAGGCCGTAAGAATACAGTGTGCCGAAATGGTTCGGATCCAGCGTCAGGATTTCGCGATAGACTCCGGCAGCTTCCGTGAGCCGGCCCGCCTGATGCAAACCGTGTGCCTCGCGCAGCCTATCGCTCATGGCGAACTTGGCGGCGGTTCCGCCAGATCGACGGAAATCTGCTCACGATTGTGGCGAACCGCGAGCCGCACGGTCTGGCCCGCTTCGACCGGGAGCAGCCGGGGAAAACGGTGGAGGATTTGGGTCCAATGACTTTCCGCATGCGGGCCGGATGACGGCCTGTTCTCGTAACGGCTGATTCCATCGAGATCGAGCGCGATCCATTGCACGAGGCCGGCCGCCACGCCGCTCTTCGTTGCGGTCACGGTAAAGGGGCGGCTGCCCATCGGAAATTGTCTGGCCTTGAGATCGAAATGCGACAGCTCGAAATCGTCCGACAGCACATCGTGAGGAACATTGTTCATGCTGGCTGCAAGAACCGGCGGCGCGAATTCGTTAAAGGGCGAAAGATCGAAACCGTTCGCGGGGCCCGCGAACAGCATTCCCTCGATCTCGGCGCCGCCCGCGAGATAGGCTTTTGCGGCGGCTGCGCGCGGAATCACGACGGCATCGCTGGTAAGCAATTCCCGATAGGCGTGCTCGACGGTCGCAAGGACGCCTTCGCTCAAAAGATCGCTTGAAAATGTCTCGGTGATCAGCACCTGCGCCCGGTTGGCGATACCGCTTCCGATGGAAAGTTCGGTCGAGTGGCGGGCGATGACGGTGACGCGGTCGCCAAGACCGTTCAGCGCAACGATCTCGCGCGCCCGTTCCGCAATGAGCGGGACGGCTTCGCAGGAGATGACGCTGGCGGCACCCGCCCTTGCCGCCATCATGGCCAGCAGGCCCGTTCCCGTCCCGATATCGAGCACGCGCTTTCCCGGCACGTTGCGCGCGATGGCCGCTTGATAGGCATCGTTTCGCGGGCGATCGTTCATCATCGCGAAATGCCAGGCTGGAATCACATCGTTGTAGGCGTTGCGCAGGTTCTTGCGCGCTTCCGCCAATTCCGGTTTCAACGTCGCGGCGCGCCGAAAAACATCGATGGCCTGCTGCGGCTGACCTTGCATGCGGTAGACGACGCCGAGATTATTGAGCGCATCGGCGTAATTGGGGTCCAACGCAAGGGCGCGGCGATAGGCTGCGACAGCGCCTTGGCCATCGCCGAGCGCCTGCAGCACGGCGCCATAATTGTTGAACATTTCCGCCGTCGCGGCCGGCGCAGAGCAGGCCCGTCCCAGATGTTCGCGCGCCGCGCCGTGCTTTCCCTGCCGATAATAGATGCCGCCCAGAAGATGGTTGGCCGGACCATCGAAGGGAGCAGCGCCGAGGAAGGCCTGCAGCAATTCCGCCGCCGGTTCCAAGCGGCCGGCTTTGTAATGCTCGAAGGCTTGAAGCAGCGTCGTCTGATCCATCGCGTCCCTCTGCTCACGCCGCTTTCGTTGCGTGGTCCGTGCGAGGGGTCCTCCATTTTGCCAAGTTTCGCGGCCGCGTGGCATAGTGTGATTGCGACATCAGGGAGCGCAAGAGCCGTGTCCAGGACGACGAAAATCAGGCGCCGTCAATTCCTCGCGGGCGCGGCTGCCGCCGGACCCGTGATCGGCTTGACCGGCACCGGCGTCGCGTCCGCAGCCGAGGCTCAGCGGCCGGCCGTCCCCGCCACAGCGCAGCTCGCCGTCGAAACACAGCCCGTTGCCGCCGACGTTCCAAAACTGACCGTGGGGCGGACCGGATCGGACTTCATGGTCGACTGTCTGAAGTCGCTGAACATCGATTATGTTGCCGCCTGCCCGGGCTCGACCTTCCGGGGTTTGCAGGAATCCATCGTCAACTACGGAAACAACACCAAGCCGGAATTCATCACCTGCCTGCATGAGGAAGCCTCCGTCGCGATGGCGCATGGCTATTCCAAGATCGCAGGCAAGCCCATGGCAGCAATGGTCCACGGCGTGGTCGGGCTGCAACATGCGACGATGGCGATCTACAATTGCTTCGCCGATCAGGCGTCCGCGATTGTGCTTGCCGGCAATATCGGAGAGGGCACCAAGCGCCGTCCGGGTACCGGCGTGGAGTGGCCCCATAGCGCCCATGACCAGGCCATCATGGTGCGCGACTACGTCAAATGGGACGATCAGGCGGCAAATCTGCAGGATTTCGCCGAAGGTCTGGTGCGCGGTTACGATCTCGCCACGATTGCGCCGATGGGGCCCGTTCTGGCCGTGGTCGATGCGGCGCAACAGGAAGAGGAAATCCCGCCGCACCGGACGCCGTTCATTCCCAAGCTCCGGGTCCGGTCGCAAACGGCGGGCGATCCCAATGCAGTGGCCGAGGCGGCAAAACTGCTGGTGGCGGCGGAGAATCCCGTGATCGTCACCAGCCGCTACACCCGGACCGAAGCCGGACCGAAGCTTCTGGTCCAGCTTGCCGAGATCTTGCAGGCGGCCGTCGTCGACGAGCGCTTCCGGATGAACATGCCGAACCGCCATCTGCTCAATCATACCGAGCGGGCGGGCGCGGCTTTGAGACAGGCCGATGTGGTGCTCGCCCTGGAGCCCATGGATCTGTTCGCGACCTTGAACGATGTGCGCGATGTCATCGGCCATCCCGCGGCATCCAAAGTCCGCCCCGATGCAAAGATCATTGCGATCGGCACGACGGATTCGGCCCCGAAATCGAACTTTACCGTATACGGACGATATAGCGCGGCCGACCTGCACATCGCCGGAGATGCCGAGGCCACCTTGCCCTCGCTCATCGGCGCGGTGGAGAAGGAGATTACGCCGGCGCGGAAGTCGGCTCTGGCCACGCGCGGCGAGAAACTGCGCGGCATGGCTGCGGAGTTTGCCCCCGCCATCCGCGCGCAGGCCGCACTCGGCTGGGATGCGAGCCCGATCAGCACGGCGCGCCTCTGCGCGGAAGTCTGGGCGCAGATCAAGAACGAGGAGTGGACGCTCGGCACCGAAACTCACCATATGAGCAATTGGCCCTACCGCCTTTGGAACATGGAAAAGCACTACCATTCCATCGGCGGCTCGGGCGCGGGCGGGGTTGGATACAATGCGCCGGGCGCGCTTGGCGCTGCACTCGCGAACAAGGAGCATGGCCGCATCACCGTTCATCTCAACGGGGACGGCGATCTCCTGATGTCGCCGGGTGTGCTGTGGACGGCGGCACATCACCGGATCCCGATCCTTTTTGTGGTGCACAACAACCGCGCCTATTATCAGGAATGGATGCACGTGCAATTGATGGCGCAACGTCACGAGCGCGGCCCCGACCGCACCCATATCGGCTGCGCCATCGACGACCCGAATATCGATTTTGCGGGTCTCGCGAAGTCGTTTGGGGTCTACAGCGAGGGGCCAATCGCAAATCCGGCGGACCTTGGTTCCGCTTTGGCACGGGCCATTGCCGTGGTGAAGAGGGGAATGCCGGCGCTGCTCGACATAGTGTCCCAACCGCGGTGAGAATGTTCGGCTACGCGCGGCCCAAATGGGAGAGCATTATACATCTTTAAGTTGCAGTGCCGCGCGGCCAGCCCGGGAATTATGGGCGCTAGCTGTCGAATAATTTTACATAAACCTGTAGTTGTAGTCATAAATTGTTGGAAACAAACATTACTTTCTTTGGCATATGAATTGCTTAGGTGGATTTGCTAAAAATTATTTTAGCTGGGGGCTTCGCAGGTTAAACTTGTCTGTCTCCAGGGCTTTTGTGGTGTGTTGGGGAAGATGCTTTTGGGAGAACCCTGGACTGTCAATTCGGGGGGGGTACGGGAGGCGTTGCGTCCTGATTCCCATGAGCGGGACCGCGACCTTTGCTTGCACAAGATCATAGAAGCCTGGGCCGCTCGCACGCCGAACGCGATCGCGGTTTTCTTTGAAGGCGAAACGCTCACCTATCGGGAGCTGAACGCGCGCGCCAACCGGCTTGCCCGGATGCTCAGGCGTCAAGGCGCAGGCGTCGGATCCCATGTCGGCGTCTCGATGAAGCGCTCGCTCGAGATGATCGTGGGGCTGCTTGCCATCCTGAAAGCAGGCGCCGCCTACACCCCGCTTGATCCATTTCTTCCCGAAGAACGCCTGCGGTTGATCGCCACCGACGCGGCTCTGCGTGTGATCCTGACGCGAGGCCGCCGGGTCAAGGTCAAGGATGCGCTTATCGTCGATCTGGCGGATGGATTTGGCGAGGGCGAGAGCGATCGCGATTTCGACTCCGGTGTCGAGAACGGCGATCTGGCCTATGTGATTTACACCTCGGGTTCGACGGGGCAGCCCAAGGGAGTGATGATCCCGCATAGGGGCGTCGTGAACTGGCTCATCTGGATGCGGAACGCCTTCGGCGTCACGCCCGCCGACGTGGTGCTGAAGAAAGCGCCGCTTACCTTCGACGTGTCGGCGTGGGAGCTGTTCCTTCCGCTCATCAGCGGCGCGCGACTCGTCCTCGCCGACAGCGACCGCCAATACGATCCAACCTATCTTGCAAACCTGCTGGCCTCGACACGCGTAACCATCGCGCAATTCGTGCCGTCTCTCATGCGTTCCTTTTTCGAGCTGGAACGCCTGCCCGATCTGAGTTCGCTCAGACATGTCATGTGCGGGGGCGAAGTGCTGCCGCCGAAGCTGCAGAACACGTTCCTGCAGCGTACGACATCGGAACTGTGCAATTCCTACGGGCCGACGGAATGCTCCATCGGCGTCACGAGATGGCCCTGCCGGCTCGATGACGACCGGCCCTCCGTCCCCATCGGCTACGCCATCGACAATACCGACCTCTATATCCTGGATGAAAATCTCGATCCGGTCGGGCCCAATGTCGCGGGCGAGTTGTATATCGGCGGGATTTGCCTCGGCCGCGGTTACCTCAACCGCCCCGACCTGACGGCCGAGCGCTTTGTCCCCAACCCCTTCAATCCGGACGGCGAGGCGCGCATGTACCGGACGGGGGACATGTGCCGGTTCCTGGACGATGGAAGCATCGATTTTCTCGGCCGCATCGACGAACAGGTCAAAGTCCGCGGCGTGCGGATCGAACTCGGCGAAATCGAGAAAGCCTTGGCCGAACATGAAGCGGTCGAAGCCACGGCGGCCGCGGTCGCCGAGGACGAGAGCGGGAAGGTGCTCATCGCCTATGTCGTCCCCTCGCCGGGGCGGGCGCTGTCGGATCGCGAGCTGCGCGGCTTCCTTCGCCGCAAGCTGCCGCTCTCCATGATTCCGTCCGAATTTCTGTTTGTCGATTCGCTGCCGCTCTCGGCCAACGGAAAGATCGACCGCAAGAAGCTTGCCGCCTTGCGCCCGGCTGCGGCTCCTGTTCCTGCCGCGGAGCCCCGCGGCGAAATGGAGGACCGCATCGCCGCCATTTGGAAGGACCTTCTCAAAGGCGCGCAATTCGGAACGGAGGATGATTTCTTCGACTGCGGGGGCGACTCGCTGCTCGCGATGCAGCTGATGATGCGCATCGAAAGCGAGTTCAAGACCAAAGTGACGCTCGATAATGTTCTGGACGCATTCACGGTGTCCGGAATCGCCAAGGTCCTTCGCGAGATCAACGGAGAAACCGCCGCTTCTGCCGCATCCAAGCCGGTGCGCGCCAGAGTCAAATCCGAGGGCGCCAACGAGATCGCCTGCAGGCTCGCGGACATGGACGATGTGCGAGGCATCTGGGAGGTTTGCTCGCGTGCGTTTGCCCCTTACGCCCATTCCTCATTCGAAGATTTCGAAGAACTTTGCCGCTATCGCTGGCTGAACAATCCGTTGCGGACCGCGGACGACCCGTTCGGCTGGGTGCTGGAAGACAATTCGGGCCGCATCGTGGGCTTCCATGGATTGGTGCCCGTTCGCCTGTGGGTCGGCGACCGGAGCGTCGCGGCCGTCTCGCCCACGACCTGGGCGGCCGATCCGGGCTTGGGCAGGGCGGGCTTGTCGCTGCTTTCAACCTTTCTCAGCTGGGGCAAGAACCGGTTTCTGCTCAACACGACGGCGAACGCGATTACCAGCGCGATGCACGAGAGCAGCAATCTCGGCATGAAGAAGATTCCGCTCAAGGATTTCGATCAGCGGCTCCTATGGGTGCTGGATTTCCCGGCGCTGGTGAATTGGAAGCTCGGGCAAAACGGATCGCCGAGCATTTGGCGCAGCATCGCCAGGATTGCGGGCACGGCGCTCGCTCCCTTCGCGATCGGAAATGCCGGCGGCCTTCGGGCAGCTCTTCGCGCGCGCCTGCGCGGGATGCGGATCAGGTTCGATTGCCCCCCCCTTGAGATCGCGCCGGTCGTCCATTTCGGTCCTGACTTCGACGCACTCTGGAATCGCTTGAAGCACGATCACGCCGTCACCATCGAGCGGAGCGCTGCGTTCCTGAACTGGCGCCATATTAATCCGCCGCACCTGCTTGGGCGGTCTTATGCGCTGGCGTGCAGGGACAAGGGCGAACTGCTCGGCTACATCGCGCTGCGCGAGCCGGTGACGACGGCGCCCGGCCACTTCATCGTGACGGACATCTTTTATGACCGCGCCCGGCCCGACGTGCTCCACAATCTGATGAACGCCGCTTTCGACTTTGCGGTCTCCAAATCGGCTTCGGTGATCGAGCTGTTCGGATTTCATCCCACGGTCAATCGGGAGATGCTGTCGCAGAAGCCTTATGTGCTCAGGCGCTCGCAGCTCGAACGAATTGGGCGGGGCGATTCCTTGAGCCACATGCTGATGGGCATGACGCGGTCCAGCCGGAATGTGTCCAGCGCGACCTATTGGTATCGCGCGCCTGACGCCGAATTGGACCACCTCTGTGCCACCGGCCAATGGTGGCCGTCCGGAGTCGATGGGGATTTGAACCTGTAATAATAAAGCCTGCATTGCGCGTAGAAGAGTCAAACAAGGGTGGAAGTATGAGTGGGGGGCAGCGTGCAAGGGTGTGGAAAATCCATCCGGCGATTGGGATCGCGGGCGCGGGAAACAGCCCGACGGAGTTCTTTATTGGATCGGAAAATCCCGGGCAGCAGAGCGGACCGGATAATGGTCACAAGGATTGCGGCGATTCCGACAACCTGCACCTGCCCCGCATAAAGCGTAAAGCCGCGCGGTTTCGTATTTTTTCCTATGACGCTTCAGGCAAATGCCTGGGCGAGGTGACTGCGGATTCGGTCAAGGCCATCCATTGGACGGTCCAGCTCGCGAACAAGAAGGCTTCGGCGCGCAAGATCGGCGGCTCCGACGACAAGGGGCGCACCGGCGTGCGTCTTCGCAACAAGCAGATACCGGCCGCAGAGCGCTGGAAATTGGACATCACGCCGTTGCCGCGCCAGCTCACAGGACCAAATCAAAGTGCCGTGTTCGACGGCGGGAGATTCATGGATATTCCGCTCTCGCTGGGCGAGATGCGGACGGATTCCGGCGGCCGGCTTCTGGTGCTCGGAGGGTTGGGCAAAGCCGGCACCTATGATGCCGCCAAGCGCATCCGCAACTGCACCGACAATGACGGCTGGTATGACGATGTGTCCGACGGGCCGGTGAGCGCAAGCATCACGCTCAACGATGGGCGTGTGGTGACCGCCGCGCCCGCCTGGGTCATCGTGACACCGCCCAATTTTGCGCCGGAGATTTCACCCGTCGCCACGCTTTACGACGTGCTGGCCGACCGCGCCATCGCCGTGGGACATGCACGCGCGCCCTCAAGGCCGTCCTTCCGCCACGACATTCTGCCGGTCCTGAACCGGGTCGCCGGACTGCAATGGCTGACGGATAAGGCGCACAGATTGGCGCACGAGATTCAGGCCAATCTCAGCGCATTGGCCGGGAACGGCGAGGAAGGCCGCTCCGCGCGCGAAGGGGTTTTCGCCTTAGTGCTGAAATACGAATCGCGTCTGAGATTTACGCGCACGCAGCGTGAGGTGCTGAAATCCTGGGAAACCGGCGATTTC
Organism: uncultured Bordetella sp.; assembly: GCA_964494505.1. GTDB lineage: Bacteria > Pseudomonadota > Alphaproteobacteria > Micropepsales > Micropepsaceae > CAIYRG01. The sequence continues at coordinate 79,186 of CAZBRO010000017.1, read as the reverse complement.
GAATCCGATTGGAATGGGGGAAGCGCGGAAGCCGCGGGCTCCCCGGTTCCGACGCCCGAAGACCTCGATCGTGCTGCCCTTGAATCATGCGCGGGCGGCGCGCTCTTTCCGGAGCACGGAACGGAAAGCTTCTTGCCGGACGATCCCTTCCGGCTGGACCACGCCAAGCTCGAGGCCGGAGCGCTGACGCGAGGCTTGGCCTGTCCCTGGCAAGCTGATTTCATCGCCCAGTCCGCACCCTGGTCGCCGATTGTTGCGCCCGGATCGGTGCTGACCGCCAAGACCTATGAAGACGTGCGCGAGCTTGATCGAAAGATTGCCGCGCTCCCGACGGACGGTACGGCGGACGAGCAATTGCCGGTGCTTGAAGAGCGGCGCAGCGCGCTGTGGGCCACCCGCCAATCCTGGGCGAGAGACCTGCCCGCCGAATCGCCCGCGCGCGAGGAAGCACTCGTGAAGGAGTGGCAGCATCTGGGCTTCGTTGCGGCGAAGGGGCTCAACGGAACCGCTTATGAATGCGCCGGCGCGGCGGCCTTCGTGGAAACGGAGCGCAATCCGTCTCTCGGCTCGATGGCCGATTACTTCCATCGTCTGGTGAATATCGAGACCAATCGGGATTTCACGCCCAAGGCGCTTGAGCTCGCCTTGCAGATGCTGGACGACGCGAAATTCACCGCAGACCCCAAATATGCTCCGTTCCGATACACGCCGGACGCGTTCGACGCGCATCTGGACCGGATCTACGCCGATTTCGTCGACAATCTGATGTTCAAGCCCGTGCCTTGGGAATCGGGCGACATCACATGGGAAGCCGCCGTCGATTATGATGACGACGACGAGCCGGTGCGGCGGGAACGCCTCTTTCACGTCGGCCGGTTCTCCGACCGCGCATTGGCCGAGCGATTCCGTCAATTTGCGCCGCTGAATCTGACCGATGGCGCGTGGCTGCAGAACATTCTCTCGGCGGGGCCGATCGACGGCGTGCAATCGCGGTTGTTCGCGATTTGGAGCGATGAAGCCGGAAATGGAAAGATCGAGCTTAACCACAGCAATGTCTACAATGCGCTGCTGCACAGCCTGAACATCTATATGCCGCCGGTCACGTCGCGCGAATTTGTCGAGCAGGATTTCGTCCGCGCGGCATTCGAGAGCCCGGTGTTCCAATTCTGCGTCGGACTTTTCCCGCGCCGCTTCCTGCCCGAGCTCCTCGGAATGACGCTGTTCGTGGAATGGGAAGCCACACCCAGCATGCATGCCATCGCCAAGATGATGTCGGACCGGCACATCGATCCGCAGTATTACCGGATGCACGCCGCGATCGATAACATCAACGTTGGACACGGTGCGTTGGCGAAAGAGGCCGTCAAACTCTACCTCCATCAAAAACGGGAGGAGGGCGGCGATGCGGCCGTCCAGGAATATTGGCAACGGATTTGGCGCGCCTATGTCGCCTGGTCGACGCTCGGCAATGGCGGCGACGACGTGCTCGAGCGGATGATGATCGTCGACAAGAAGCAAATCCATCGCGGGTCCTCGCTTTTGCTTGCCTCAGACATTCTCCCGCCGCTGGTTGTGGCGCTGCGCTCGGGCAAGGACCCGGTATCCGCGCATTTGCGCGCCTGTTTGAGTCATGCGACGGACGATCTGCTCGCGAAATGGAATCCGGAAATCCGTCCCTCCGAGGCGCTGCTCGACGGCTTGCGCAAGGATCTGAACGTGGCACTCAAGGCCGGGATTTATGAGCGGGGACGCTTCCAGGATGTCGCTCTGTCGCCCGCGACCAAGAGCTTGATGGACCTTAACCCCAGGCGCGGCGTCGATCTCATCGATCTCGGCCGTTCGCTGCTCGAGGATGCCTATCCGCAGGGCCTCGCGCCGCGGGCCGTTTTTCCCGATCTCAAGCGCTATCACGCGCAGAAGATGGCCAAGATGATCGAACACAAGACGCAATTGGCGATGCGCTCGCACCGCCGCGTCGGATGGCTCATGGACGCCTTCCGCAAAGGGCCGGAAAAAGTGATGCGGGTGCTCCTCGAGCGTGGGCTCGTCGACATCGATCATCCGAACCGCAGCCGCCTGTTCGAGCAAACTGAATTCAACGGGCCGATGTATAAAGTCTTCACCGACGAAGAAAAGGCGACCATGATCGACTGGATCGTGTCGCTTCGCGAAGAGGCTGGCGATGCAACCCGGCCGGAACCGGTCACGATGTCGGAACCCGCGCAAAGAACGTTCGAGTGGTTCAGTCATCGCGCGGAAACGCCGCACGAAAAGCCCCATGAGATCGTCAGTCTGAACGCAAAAGGCGCGAAGAGCGCTTCGTCCGCCGCCTCAGACCAGGATCGGTTCCTGACCGAGAAGCGGAGCCGCGTCGGCATGGGATCGGTTCATTGACGGTCAGGCGTCCGGTTCGCCGGCCTCTGTCACTTTTCGCGCAGGGTCGTGCTGTCTGACGCTCAAGGGCCGCATGTCCGGCCACACCTGGCGCACATGATCGAGGCATTCTTCCTTGGAGCCGGCAAAGCCGGTGGCGCGCCATTTCTCCGGAATCGGCTTCTCCGCGGGCCAGATGGAATATTGCTCTTCGTGGTTGACCACGACTTTGAAAACCTTCGGCGGGGAGGCTTCGGGGGTGTGCGAGCTCGTCATGGTTTGCCCAGAATTAATTCATCGTACACTATGCGGCAAACCGGTTCGCCACAAGCTGACCGCGAAGATTGCGAGGCCAAGCCCGTGAAGATGTTATCGCCCACCGCGCTCTCGGGCCGATGAGTTTGGATATCCTCTACATTTCGCACTGTGTCCCATGGCCTCCCGACAAGGGCGACCGGATTCGGGCATATCATTCCGTCCGTGAGCTGATGAAGCATCATCGCGTGCACCTGACCTGCCTGGCACGCAGCGAAGCGGAAGCCTCTGCGACCTCCGATTTGCGCGGCCGATGCGCGTCCCTGAATATCCATGTGCTGGACAGGAATCGGGCGATTGCGCGAGGGCTCGTGGGGTTCGCGGCGGGGGGATGCTTCACGACGTCGTTCTATGGCGTGCCGCAGCTGCGCGCGCATATAAGCTCCCTGGTGAAGACCAACCCGATCGCAGCGACGGTCGTTCTTTCCTCCGCCATGGCGCCTTATGCGCCGGACGGGATTCCGTTCCTCGCCGATTGGGGAGATGTCGATTCGGAGAAGTGGCTTCAATACGCGAAGATGCGCCCGCTCGGGTTTCTGCAGCGGATCGAAGCGGGACGGGTGCGCAAGATCGAACGCGATTACGCAATGCGATCGAGGCGCACCTTCCTGACCACGCCGAGCGAGCTCGAACTCTTCGGCCGCATCGCGCCCGGTGCGCCCATGGGCTGCTCGGGAAACGGTGTGGATATGCAGACCTTCGATCCGGCCGGATCGTTTGTCGTCCCCGAGGATCTCAGCCGCCGTAAATTCATCGCCTTCGTCGGTGTACTGAATTATTTCCCCAACAGCGACGGCGTTTGCTGGTTTGGCGAGAACATTTTTCCCGAGCTGCGCAAGCGCGATCCCGAACTCGAACTGTTCCTCGTGGGGCGGAACCCCGCGCCCAAGGTGATGCAGCTCAAAGAGCGGGAAGGCGTTACGGTTACGGGCGAGGTCGACGACGTGCGGCCCTATCTTGCGGCCGCGCGTGCGGCCATAGCACCTTTGCGGATTGCCCGCGGCATTCAGAACAAGGTCCTGGAAGCGTTGGCCATGGGAAAGCAGGTCCTTGCCTCCGAGGAAGTCTGCCGGACCTTCAGCCCGGAGATTCCGAAGGGCGTGCTGTGCTGTACATCGGCGGAGGATTATTTGCGCGCCATCGGGCAGTTGCCGCCCACTTCGGCGGCCGACAACGCGATCGCCGAAGCGACACGGCTTCGCTTCGGCTGGGAGACCAATCTCGCGCCCATCGTCGCGGAATTGGACGGCATCGCTCGGATGACCGCGCCATTATAGAGCCGGTTCCCACACTTAAGGCGGGCTTCTGCGGCCGGGCCCCTGCGATTCTGCTGGCCGCGGCACGAAAAGTCACGGCAAAATTGATCGGCATCAAATTTGGCCGCGTCCGTTGCAATAAAAGAGAGGGGGAAATGGGCAGTGGACGCTGCTCGCCGGTCAGGAGGCTTTCATGCACAAGACTCTCCGCAGTTGGGTTGTCGTCGCCGATAGCGCACGTGCGCAGCTCTTCATCCCGAACGAAGACGAGACGAGCCTCAATCAAAGCGAGCTTCCGGGCCTGGTACGGGTCGAGGTTGGTCATCACTCAAGCGACGTCGGGAGCGATGCGCCGGGCCGCAGCTTCGGTTCCGCCGGCGGCGGGGTGCGTCACGGCATAGAGCCGCGCCATGATCCCCATAAGCAGGAAAAGCACAAATTCGCGGTCGCGCTGGCCGATGCCTTGAACCGGGCTTGCCTGGGCCGGCAATACGACCGTCTGGTGCTTGTCGTGCCGCCGCGCACTTTGGGGGAACTCCGGCAATCACTGTCTCAGCCTGTGCAGAGCTGCATGGAGGTTGTTGCCAAGGATCTGACCAAAGCTTCCCTCACGGCGATCTGGTCCGAGGTCGCTGAGATCGTTCGCCATCGGCCGCTTACGGCTCATTGAATCGGAGGAACATGGCCATGAAACACATTTTTGTAGACGGCGCAGACCGGGTGATCGAACTCGGGATCGACCGCGAGAAGGTTGCCGGCATCATCGAAAAGGCCCGCATGTTCGATGCGAAAGAGCAGGTCACCGATCCCCAGTCCGGCTCGAATGCGACTGACGACGATATGCGAGACATCCTGGAAGATGCATCGGACGATGCCACGCTCCAGGAGCTTCTCGGGCTGATCCGCGATCTCGATGAGGACGAACAAATCGGCCTGGTTGCACTTGCCTGGCTCGGACGTGGCACATACGGCAGAAGAGATTGGGGCGAAGCCCTCTCCCAGGCGCGTGCCGCGCGCAACAAGCACACAGCCGAATATCTCGTCGCCTTGCCTTTGCTCGGCGATTATCTGGACGAGGGTCTTGCGCTTCTCGATGGAGCCGGCGCGGTATAGCGTTCGCCGCCCCTTTAGTAGACATCCTGGTGATAGCGCCCGCTCTTCTTGAGTTCGGCCAGGAATCCGATCGCCTCGTCGGGCTTGCGCGCGCCGTGGGCAGCGATAACATCGACGAGCGCGCGTTCCACATCTTTGGCCATATGCTTGGCGTCGCCGCAGACATAGAAGTGGGCGCCTTCCGCGAGCCAGGCCCAAAGGTCGCGCCCGACATCGCGCATCCGGTGCTGAACGTAGATCTTCTCGTCGCCATCGCGCGACCAGGCGAGCGTCAGCCGCGTCAGCACTCTTTCGGCTTTCATGCGCGCAAGCTCGTCCTCGTAGAAGAAATCGAATCGGCTGCGCTGGTGGCCGAAGAACAGCCAATTGCGCCCGGGCGCACCCGTCGCCATCCGCTCCTGCAGGAAGGCGCGGAAAGGCGCAATCCCCGTTCCCGGACCGACCATGACGATCGGGGTCGAGGGATCGGAGGGAAGCGCGAAGCTGTGGGCCTTCTGTACATAGGCTTTCACCTTCGTTCCCGGCGCGATGCGTTCGGCGAGGAAAGTCGATGCAACCCCGCTTCGCCCCCGGTTGGCGATGCGATAGCGCACGGCATCCACGGTGAGGGAGAGGCGCGTCTTGTTGATGCGCGGCGAGGATGAGATGGAATAGAGTCGCGGCTGCAGCGGGTCGAGCGCTTCGACGAACGCTTCCGGCCCCGGATGCACGCCGAATTTCTCCAGCGCGCCGAGCACGTCGAGGTTCGCGGCGTCACCGTCGGGATCCTCGCCGGCCCCGAGCGCCTTCGCTTTTCGCCGCTTCTCTCCCCCGGTGAGATAGGAGATGAGCTGAAACAGCGCATCGGGAGCCGTCCCCAGGGAGACGCAATCCGTCAATGCCTCGCGCAAGCTGCGCCCGCCGATGGCGGTCTCCGGCGATGCGCCAATCGCGGCAATGACGGCGTCCACCAGATGCGGCTCGTTCCTGGGGAATATCCCGAAGGAATCGCCCGGCTGATAGGAGAGCGCCGTGCCGGCCACGTCGAATTCGATGTGCCAGGTGTCCTTTTCCGAGCCCGTTCTGTTCAAACGCCGGCGTGAAACGAAAACCGCATCTTCGGGCGAATCCCGCGTCGGCGCGGAATTTTCAGCCTGTTCGCGCGACAGGGCCGCGGGTAGCGGCTGGGCGACTTCGATGTTGGACGGCGCGCGCTCTAACTCGCCATAAAGCCGCGTCAGCATCCGGGCGGTTTCCTTGCCCCCCGGCGCGCACAGATTGAGGCGCCTTTCCTTTCCGCCGAACAGGGCACCGGCGTAATCCGCGCAATTGTAGCCGCATTGGCCGCAATCCTGCTGCGCCATCGCCGCCATCATGCGCCGATTCAGAGGGCGGCCTTCGGCGAGCTTCATGCGTTCAGGCAGCGGGATCGTCTGGTCGTGCCAGGGCGCATCGCCGTCCTCGGCCTGCGGCGTCATGGGCGGTGCGGGCACGGGCGTGGACGAACCGTCGAACGCGATCAGCCCCGCAAAGAATCCGTTCAGCCACTGGCGCTGCTCGGTCGTGAAGGGCGCGCTCTCGGGAAGAAAGACGGCGGGTGCAGGCTGGACCGGGAGGGTCATTCGACGGGCTCCACAGCACACATCTCCTTCAGCGCGTCGATCTCATGGCGGCGGGTGAAGGCGAGAAAGGATTCGGACGGGCCCGTGCGCCGCGCGAGATAGAGCTTGAGAAGCCGCTCCACGGTTGGCGGAGCCTCCGCCGCAATCACGTCACGAAAAAGCTCGCGCGCCAGATTCGCGTTGGGCCCGAAGCCGCCGCCGACATGGACGTGATAGCCCTCCACCGTCTCGTCTTCGCCCGCGCCGACCTTGCAGGCGATAAGGCCGATGTCGCCGATGTAGTGCTGGGCGCAGGAATTGTGGCAGCCGGTGAGATGGATGTTCACCGGAACATCCAGCGCGACGCGCGCTTCGCACCAGCGCGCAATCTCCTCGGCATGACGCTTGGTGTCCGACGCGGCAAAGCGGCACCCTTTTGTTCCGGTGCAGGCGACGAGCCCTGCGCGGATGGAGGTCGCTTTCGTGGTCAGCCCAAGCTCGGCAATCGCAGTTTCGGCTACTGCGACGTCCTTTTCGCGCACGCCCGAAATCAGCAGATTCTGCCACACCGTGAGGCGCACATCGCCATCCCCGAAATCGCGTGCGATTCGGGCGAGCCCGCGCATCTGAGCGGCCGTGAGCCTGCCCACCGGAAGCACGACGCCGAGCCAATAGCGCCCCGCTTGCTTTTGCGGATGCACGCCGACATGAGCGAGGCGATCGAACGCGCGTCGCGGTGCAAGGGCCTCTGCCGGCACGCGGGTGAGCGGTCCGCCCAGCAATTGTTCGACGGCTACGAGGAATTTCTCCACGCCCATCGCGTCGAGCACGTATTTCAGGCGCGCTCTGTTGCGGTTGGTTCGGTCGCCATGCTCGATGAACACGCGCACCACGGCGTCGGCGATTTTCGTCGCCGCTTCGGGCTTCGCGATCACGCCGGTCTCGCGCGCGAAATCCCCGTGGCCGGTGATCCCGCCGAGCGCGAGCCGGAACCAGATGCCGGCGCTTGCCCCGAACCCGTCTTTCACCTCCACCGCCTGAAAGCCGATATCGTTGGTGTCTTCCAGAACAGGAATCGTGCCTGCGCCGTCGAAGGCGACGTTGAACTTGCGCGGCAGCCCGTAAAGCGAGCGATCATTGAGGATGTGGAAATGCCATTCGCGCGCGTTGGCGCGCGTGTCGATCAGCTCGTTCGGATCGATGCCGGCCGTGGGCGTGCCGGTGACGTTGCGGATATTGTCCGCGCCCGCGCCGCGCGAGGAGAGGCCAAGGCCCTGGATCGCCTCTACCATGGCGACGGCGTTCCTCGCTTCGATTTTGCGAATCTGCAGATTGGCGCGCGTCGTTACATGGGCGTAACCGCCGCCATATTTGTCCGCGAGATCGGCCACTCCGGCGAATTGCCAATGCGTGAGGATGCCGTTGGGAATGCGCAGCCGGCACATATAGGCGTTCTCGGCCGGCGCCGCGTAGAACAGGCCGTAATAGCGCCAGCGGAAATTGTCGGCCGGTTTGGGAAATTCATCCTTCGCCGCTTGCTCGTTCAGCCGCGCATAGGCATCGAAGGGGTGCTGCTCGCGCTTGAATTTTTCCTGGTCGGACAGTTTTTCGCCGCGTGCAAGCACACGGTCCTGGGCTTCAAGATGGGCTGCGTCCGGGCCTTCGTGCTGCGGGGCCGCCTGCGGCGGTGACCCTGGTTTGCGCGCAAGCCGCGCCACTTCCAGGCCGGACGCGAGGCCTTCGAGATAACGTTTCTGTTCCGGCGTGAAATCGCTCGACATCGTTCACGCCGCCTCGAATTGGTCAGGATCAGCGGCTCTCTTTGCTGCCCGGCGTTGAGCCAAATCCCTTCGACCTTGCCGGCTTTTGCCGGGCCGAAGGACCGTCCATTTCATTCAATCTTCGTGCCACGGCGATGACGGAAAAATACAAGCAATCTCCGTGGTTTGGCGGGGCAGACGGTGGCGAATGAGGCACATGCGACGTGCATTTGCCTACGAATTGATCAGTGGTGGCCGGGCTGCTGCGGCTGGCGCCACTCGTGTCTTGACATCGGCTGACGGCCATTCTTTCGTTTATGCCTTGGGATAGCGGGAGGATCGCAAAATGGCGGCAGTCGATAATGGCGTGAACGTTGAGGCGTTGCTTGGCGCGCGCAAGGCGCTGTCCGAGGCGCCCGAGGCGGCAAAGTTCAATTGGCGCGCCTCATGCAAATGGGTCAACGGCACCCATAGCAATTCGATCGTCCAGAATTTCTTCGGCTTGGGCGGCGAGCAGCAGCACCGGACGGAATTCTCGTTCGATGCCGACCATCCTGAGATTTTCGCCTCCGAGGACAAGGGGGCAACGCCTGTCGAGTATGTGCTGGTGGGACTGGCGAGCTGCCTGACGGCGGGCATTGCCGCCGTGGCTCAAAACCGCGGAATTCAATTGCGCTCCGTGTCCGCGACCATCGAGGGCTCGATGGACATCCAGGGAATCCTGGGCATCGATCGCGATGTGCGAAACGGGTTCGACGGCATCAAGGTCAAATACCAGATCGACGCCGACGCTACGCCGGATGAGATCAAGGCCCTTGTCGCCCAGTCGCAGAAACGCTCGGCCGTCTTCGACATCGTCACGAACCCGACCAATGTCAGTGTCGAAGTGAACTGACGCGGAGCGCGAGCGCGCCGAGCGGCAACAAGGGGGGCAGTCCGTTCGTACCATCGCGTCTGTCGTGATCGGCGCCGGGCACGCAGGCCTCGCGATGAGCCGCTGCCTGAGCGCGCGCGGGATCGAGCACGTCGTGCTCGAGCGGGGGGAAATCGCGAATTCCTGGCGAACCGAGCGCTGGGATTCGCTCCGCCTGCTCACCCCCAATTGGCAAAGCCGTCTGCCGGGCTTTTGTTATGAGGGCGATGATCCCGATGGCTACCGCACCATGCCGGAGCTTATCGAGTTCATCGATCGCTATGCGCATGCGATCGCCGCTCCGGTCCTGACCCATACAAGTGTTACCGCGGTTCGCGGCACCGATCCCGGTTATCTGGTGGAGACCGATGCCGGAGAATGGCAATGCCGGACGGTGGTGATGGCGACGGGCGCCTGCAACATCGCGACCGTTCCGGCATGTGCGGAGGGCGTTCCCTCGCCGGTGCGGATGCTGACACCAATGGAATATCGCGGGCCCGCGCAGATCGAAGCGGGCGGCGTGCTGGTTGTCGGCGCCTCCGCCACGGGAATTCAGCTTGCACATGAAATACACCGCTCCGGCCGGCCCGTGACCCTGTCCATCGGCGAACACATCCGGGCGCCTCGTCTGTATCGGGGAAAGGACATCCAGTGGTGGATGGACGCGACGGGGCTGTTCGACCAGCGTTACGACGAAGTCGACGACATTGTCCGGGCCCGCGGACTTCCTTCGATGCAGCTTGTCGGTACGCCGGAGCGGCTGACGCTGGACCTGAACGCGCTGAGCGCGGCAGGAGTCAAACTTGTCGGGCGGCTCGCGGAGATCAGGGGCGGCCGGGCGCAATTTTCCGGATCGCTGCGCAATCAGTGCGCGCTTGCGGACCTCAAACTGGGGCGGCTTCTGGACACGTTCGATGCGTGGGCGCGCGCTCGCGGGCTTGACGATGCCTTCGAAACCCCGGTCCGTCTGCCTCCGACCGCGAGCCCGGAATCGCCGCCGCTGGAGCTAAACCTCGCAAGCGGCGAAATCAGGACCATCCTGTGGGCGACGGGATATCGCCCCGATTATTCCTGGCTTCAGGTCGGCGTGATGGATCGCAAGGGCCGGATCCGCCACGATGGCGGCGTGACAGCGTCGCCGGGACTTTACGTCATGGGCCTGCAGTTCCTGCGCCGCCGCAAATCGGCTTTCATCGACGGGGCCGCCGACGATGCGGCCGATCTGAGCGAGCATCTGGCGGCGTATCTGGATCGAAAAGCGTAAAAGCGCGCTCAAAAATCGGGTTTGCCGGCCTGCGGTATCTTGGTGGAGCCGTTGTTGTAATATTCCTGCGTGTTCTCCGCACAGACATTTTCCACCCATCCGCCCGCACGGCGGAAGGTCACGGCCGCCGACCACGGTGTGTTGAAAACCTTCTTGTCATCCACCGTGAACTGGATCTGCAGCCCCTTGCCTCTGTAACCCTCGTCGATATAGGCCGCCTGCTGGGTCTCGACCGGACCTGCGTCGCGGATATTCCGCTCTTGCGCGGCTTTGGCGGTTTCGTAATCGACCAGGCGGTAGCGCTCCACGACATGGAGCGCGTCGCTGAACGGCGCGCCGTACATGTCCACGATAGGCGCGGGCCCCAATTTCACCCCGACGGTATCGACCACCAGCGTATCGCCTTCGTAATGACCGATGGAATCGCCATACCAAGAGGGCGTCACGTTCGCGGGATGCTGTGCATTCAGGCGCACACGGCGGACCTGGTGATCCTGCATGAAGAGGAAAACGATCTCGTCCTTCTTCTGCAGAATCTGCATTTCCTGAACCCGGAAAATATAGGGCGAAGCCATCGGCAGACAATTGAGCGACGGATTGGGATAATCGACGCCGCTGCGCAGCATTTCGCTCCGCTGCTTCACCACCGCGGCGGCACCCGGCGTCAGCATGGGATTGTTGAAATCTCCTCCGACATTGGGGCGGTTCAAGTACCGGCCGATGGGGCCGGGACCTGACGCGGGCTGCTCAAATCCGAAGGTCAGTCGCGACCACGCGCCGGTCATATCGGGAGCGGCTGCGGCTTGTGCACCCGTTGCAGGCGTCATGGAACCCAAGGCAAAGACAGCGATCAAGCCGGTGAAAATCTCCTCCCGAACCCGGCGCCCCATGCGAGCCTCCATGTCTTTCGGCCTATATACCATACTCTATGCGGCGAAGCGGGTGCGTTCCGCCGTTCTCCCCGCTCAGAATTGGGGAATCTTTTCCTCCGGAATCGTGCCGAAGGTCGAACCTTCGGCGAAGCTGCGATCGTTTTCCGCGCAAACCATTTCGTCGAACGAATTTACGGTCTTGTCCTGCCGGTATTCCGCCATGCCCTTCCACGGCATGGTGAAGGCGCCCGGGTCTTCGACCCGGACAATGACCTCCAATCCCGTGCCGAAGGGCGTGCGGAACGGACGATAACGCTCCACGACGTGGAGTTTGTCGGTATGCGGGGTCCCGAAAGGATCGACGACCGACATCTTGTGGGATTTGAGGCCGATGGTATCGACCACGAGCGTATCGCCTTCGTAATGTCCGACCGATTCTCCGTACCAGGACGGTTTCGGATTCGCCGAATGGGCCACATTGAGCCAGACGTGGCGCGCCTGATGATCCCGCCGATAGAGAATCACCACGCGATCCTTCAGTTGAAGAAATTGCACTTCGTCGAGCAGGTTCACGGCCTGGGGCACGCCCGAGGGCCAGCAGGAATCGTCGGCCGTGTAGACATGCTCCAGGCGGATTTCGGCCTCAGCGTTCTGCTTGACGATTTCGCGCGCCCAGGGTTGCAGGATCGGGTTGGCCGAATCGCCGGCCCAGATGTCTTCGGCGTCGGGGCTATTCACGGTCAGGCGGTCGATCGGCTTGCCGTCCTTGTCATCCTCCAGCGCATCGAACCAGAGATCGCCGACGCGGACAAAGTAACCCGAAAAATCCGGCACGGCGCCGGGCGGAGGACTCGTCGTCGCGGGCGCAGCAAACGCTGCGGCGCAAATGCCGAACGTGACGCATGTTGCAGGAACGATCCTCACGCCACGCTTCCTCCGGACGCCCGAACTTTCTTATCGCTCATAGTACAGCAAATCGGTTGGGTTGCCTTCCGCGCAATCGGGAACGATGGTAAGAACCGGCGTCCGCGGCCGATTTTGAGCTGGAAATCCACAGTGAGGGCCAAATGTTCAAGATAGCATCTCCGGGATTTTGGCAGGGCGGGGCGCGCCGCGCGCTTGCGGGCGGCAGCCTGATCGGCGTGGTTTGTGCTGCTGCCGCGCTTCTCCCGGCATTGGCGGCCGATTCGGATACCGCGGGTGCATCGATCCCTCAGTTCATGCAGTCGCCCGAAGTCGGCTGGACGGGCTATCTGCCCGGCAAACCCGATTACGCGCATGCCCGCACCTTCGCCGAATGGCAGCCTCCGCTCAGCGGTCTTGGCCCGATTACCGATGATCCCCAGCATCCCTATTACAACAACCAGGTGGCTCGCGAGACCGGCAAGCCCTCGACCTGGCGGGTGGCCGACCTCAACAATGAGGCGGCGAAGAACTTGATGCCGTGGGCCTTGGAGGCGCTGAGAAAGCAAAACGAATTGGCGCTGGCCGGCAAGAACGGGGAGCCCCGCCAGATGCGGTGCTGGGACCAGGGCGTGCCCAACATCCACGAGGCGCCCTTTGTCCTCTATTTCATCCAGACGCCCAAAGAAGTCGTCATGATGCAGGCGATGAAAATCCGTCGCGTATATCTGAACGTGCCGCATTCGAAAAATCCGAAACCATCCTGGTTTGGCGAATCGGTCGGCCATTACGAAGGCGGCGACACCCTTGTCGTTGATACGATCGGCCAGAACGACAAGACCTTTGTGGACGGCTACCGCACGCCCCACACCACCCAGATGCATGTGGTGGAGCGCTTCAAGATCGCCGATGGCGGCAAGCGGCTCGATGTCGATATCACGGTCGACGATCCGGGCACGTTCTACAAGCCATTCTCGGCCAGGCGGTCGCGTTTCCATGTTGCAAATGAAGCGGTGACGGAAGACGCCTGCGCTTCAAACAATGACGACATTTTCCATCTGGGCCTGGACCCGGTGCCGACGGCGGACAAGCTCGATTTCTGAGCGTTTCGCGCTGCGCCGCGATGCGGCTCACTTTACGCGCAGGCCCACCGTGCGGCCCTCGAAACCGGCGGCATCGAAATATTTCACCTCGCCGACGGTTTGATAATTCAGCACCGTGGTCAGCCCCTGCGCCGGTTCGGAACGAAGAATCTGGGACGCCGGCCGAGGCTCCGCCTCTCCGTTGCGAAGGGCTTCGCCGATCACGCGCCCGGTGAGTTTTCCCTTGGGCTCGCGTTTCAGGTCGAGCAGGCGCGAGAGGGTCATTCCGATATCAGCATTGCTCACCGGCGCGCCATCCCGGTAATGCGCTTTGAAATCGGGACCGATGGCGGCCATGAAATTCGCCGTATCGGCGCGGCTGAAGCTGCCGTGTATCCCTTGGCCCTGATAGAGCGTGCTGTCCGCGACTTCCACAGCGCATGTCAGCGGTGTGCCGCAGCCCGTGTCGAAAGAGCGGAAATTCACCACAATGGCGGGAACGGGCGTCAGCGCGCGGCCCTCCAGATTGATCGCACTCAGCGGCAAGGCGCCGGCCACGCGGCCGAGCGTATCGTCCACGAAGATGCCGCTGACATAATCCTGCGTCAGCAGGAACTGCACGATCTTCGGCGCCAGCGAAGCTGCGTTGGATTGCGGCAGATAGATCAAGTCCGAACCGCCATTGGCCGCCACGATGATGTCGGGCTTGTTGGGGTCGTTGCCGACGAGGCCGTTTCCCCGGCGCGGATAGTCGCCATTGGCCGGATCGATGCCGGCGCGAAAGCGGTCCGGGTCGACCAAAGGCAGCTTGAGCGCGCGCGAAAGATCGATCGCCATAAATCCGGGCGGCAGCGACCCCGTCGCGACATCGTCATAGCGGCTCTTCGCTGCGGAACTCGTCTTGCTCTCCTTGGACACGGTGGAGAACCCATGGTCGGCGCTGACGACGATATCGGTTGTCGCCGCGAGCCCGAGCCGGTCGAGCGCCGCCCGCAAATCGCGCAAATTGGAATCGGCATTACGAATGGCGCCGAGCGAGCTTGGACCGTTGATGCCGGGGACAAGCTTTCCATCTCCGTCGTTCTGATTATGCTGCGTGCCATCGGGATCGCGCGACCAGAACACCAGCACGAAGGGCTTTCCGGCCGCCTTGAACCTCGGCAGAACGACCTTGGTCGCAACGTCCAGGAAATAGCGTTGCTGATTGATGTTGGGCGTGCTGTCGGAGCGCGGCGGCGGGCCGGGAGGAAGCCCGGCTGCCTTCACCGCGGCCTGGAAATCCGCTGCCAGCTTCAGACCTCCGTTTCCGGTATCGTCATCCACGATGATCGTGCCGGTTCCCTCGCGCGCGGCCGAATCCTGAATCAGCACGGGGCCGAGCTTGCCGATGGCCGCCGTCGAAAAGCCGCGGCCCCGTGCTGCCGCCAGCACGGTCGTTTCGTTCAGGTAATTGCCGCCGAAGTGGCGGTCCATTTCGCCGATCACGTCGTCCTGTTCCAGAAACGGCGTCACACTCGTTCCGGCATTGGCGACGGGAAATCCGGGATAGATTACGTTGCTGAAATCGCCGGTATCGCCGAGATAATGGCCGGTCGCGAACGCC
The DNA here is from genome assembly GCA_964494505.1 of uncultured Bordetella sp. Taxonomy (GTDB): domain Bacteria; phylum Pseudomonadota; class Alphaproteobacteria; order Micropepsales; family Micropepsaceae; genus CAIYRG01. The sequence goes on along the minus strand of CAZBRO010000017.1, from coordinate 64,152 downwards.
GATGCGTTGGCGGTGGTGAACGTCGGAAACAGCGAATGCGGATTGGCGAAATCGACGCCGTCGCGGCGTAGCGCCGAGAGCGCGGGCGCGGTCTCATCGTCGACGATTGCCGCTCTCAGCCCATCGGTGACGAAGAGAATGACATTGTTCGGCTGCGAAGGGGCGGTCGCGGCCGGTGAGGTCAGGCCCGCCAGGACCGCGGCGAGGATGCCGAACTTTCGAAGCTGCATGATGTTCTCCTAGGCCGCTTGCGCGCCGGCCTTGCCGGTTTCGACGACGAAGCTCTTCAGTGTGGAAATACCGGCATTGGGGTCGGTCGCATCCGAGACCGCCCGGAACCGGGTTTCCATGCGGCCGCGTTCAAGCGTCACCGAGACATAACCGTGCACCCGGCTGTCGAAGAATTTCACATGCGGGTTTGCGGGAAGATCCTTGGCGAAAACATCGTAACTCGGTGCGTGCGACGTGATCGAGCCCCCGACGAATTCGGTCGCGACGGCCGGGGATGCCGCGTCGGCGAAATCGAGCTTCAGATCGTTGGTCCAGAAGGAATGAATATCGCCGCCGATCACCACCGGATTCGATACGCGGCTGTCGTTTATATGCTGCAGAAGCCGGGCGCGGTTTTGCGGATAACCGTTCCAGTCGTCGGTCCAAAAGGCGGTTTCGCCGGCGGCGTTCCTCTGGCGAAACTCGGCCATCATGACATCCTGAGCGATCACGTTCCAGCGGGCGCGCGATTGCGCGAGCCCATCATAGAGCCACGTCTCCTGCGCCGTGCCGATCATCGAGCGTGCTGGGTCCAGCCGCTCGGGGCAGCTCGCATTGGTCTCAAGGTGGCCGCCGCCGTTCTTGGGAGGCGCATAGCACGCCTCGCGCGAGCGGTATTGCCGCCCGTCGAGCATGGAGATTTCCGCCAGATCGCCAAATCGGTAGCGATCGTAAAGCCGCATCATCGCGCCATCGGGGTGCGAGCGCGGACGCAGCGGCATATGTTCATAGAAGGCCCGATAGGCGGCCGCTCGCCGCAGCAGGAACGTCGCCGGATCGTCGAAGTCCTGTGAAGCCTGATTGGCATAGTCGTTCTGCACCTCGTGATCGTCCCACGTCACGATGCAGGTGGTTTCGGCGTGAAGCTTCCGCAGATCGGGATCGAGCCGATACTGCGCGTAGCGATTGCGATATCCCGGCAGCGTCCTTGCTTCCGCGTTTTCGCTGTGGCGGCGGACAAGATTGGCCGGGCGGCCCCCATCCAGGCCCATCGGGCGCATGTCGACATATTCGTAAATGTAATCGCCAAGGAACAGCACGACGTCGGGCTGCTCCTCCGCCAGGTGGCGGTAGGCGGAGAAATAACCGTGCTCATAATCCGAACAGGAGACGAACCCGAAATTCAGCCGGCCGGGCGTGCTCTGCGGCGCAGGCAGAGTCGTGGCGCGCCCCGTTGCGCTGACCGCGCTGCCGCTCGTGAAGCGGTACCAATAGGGCCGGGCGGGCCTGAGCCCGCCGATCTCGGCATGGACCGAATAGGCGTAATCGGGGTCTGCGATGGCCTTTCCCCGTTTGACGATGGTTTTCAGGCCGGGGTCTTCCGCGATCTCATAAGAGACCGGAACCGGGCCGCCCACCATGCCGGCCGGCATCGCCGGATCGTAGTTCTCCGGCTCCGGCGCCAATCGCGTCCACAACACGAATCCGTCGGATGAAGGCGAACCTGCGCCCACGCCAAGACTGAACGGGTCGCTCACCCATTTGGGTCCGGGGACGGCCGCCCGCAAAATGGAAGGTGCTGCGATGAGGCCAGCACTTGTCGCGAGAAAGGACCGGCGGCTGATCTGGGGCTGCGGACGGGCGATCTTCATCGAAAAGCCTTTGAGTGTCTGTCGGCGAACCAAGCACGGAATTATGACACTGAAGCTTAAGCAGCAATTGGATTTGTCGGCGCTGAAAGGCTGTGCCGCCCGCTTGCATCGCCGCCTGATCGAGTCCGGCAGGGACTGATGGCGATCGCCCTTGCCGATCGCCAGCGCGAATAAGCGATGCCGCCGAGCAACCCCCGCAATGCGCGAAACGATGTCTCGTCACGTTATGCTTGAAAAACGTCTGCGCGCGCTCGACGCCTGTGCGGCGCGTGTGCCTCGACCTCGGCCAGCTTTCCGGGGCATGGCCGATGCGCCTGCGTTTGCGCGCAATTCACAGCTTTCGCGGCGAGGAATTGAAAATCGCGACGATTGACCCGGAAGAGCCCGAATAGGCCGAACTCGGCGCCATCGATGGTTCCCTTCCGCGGGATCTAAAATTGTCACAGCCACGGGACTTCGGGTGCTCACAATAAAGTTTGGAAATCGCGGTCGATCCTTTCATTAATAAGACTCCACAGAGTCACAATTGACGCGTAAGATTTTAACCTTGTCCGCTGTCCTCTCGAGGGGAATTGAGACGGTGGTTGCTGGCTTGTAGCGCAAGCAGGCGGAGCCTTTGCATGGCGAGCACCCTGTCCGGATTTGAACAGTTATCATTGCGATTTCCCTCTCAAGCTTCGGATGCCACTCCTTTCCGCGTTATGTCCATTGCGGTTCCTGTTTTGGTACGAAATCGCGCACTTATCTGCACCAAGCGGCTGCCTGCCGCGTAAACAGCCGGATTTGGGGGCGATATATGGTCCGTACGGGCGAGGTCCATTCTCCGGCAGCGGATCGCAGAGAGAATTCGCCTCAACCGGGGCCGCCCAGTGTGTTCATCGTGAGCGACACAAGGCTGTTGTGCGAAGGCCTGATGCTGGTTCTGGCGCAGCAAAGCGCAGTCAAGGCAGTGGGATGGTCTGGTCTCGCGGCTTCGCCGGCGCGCGTGGGAGACGCCAAACCCGACGTGCTGCTATTGGACATCGGAGCGCCGAGTGCGTTCGATGCCGCTTTGGAATTCCACAGAGAGCTGCCAGGAATTCGGATCGTCGCCATCGCGGTTGCGGAGGTTGAAAACGACCTCATCGCCTGTGCCAAGGCCGGTATTGTGGGCTTCGTGTCGCGCGAAGGCTCGGCCGAAGATGTCATCGCCGCCGTGCAATCGGCCCTGCGCGGCGAATTGGTTTGTTCGCCGCGCATGACGGCGCTGCTCTTCAGCCGCATCGGCGCGCTGTCGACGAAAATCGGCGCAAAAGCCGAATGGGAGGCGTTGACCGGCCGCGAACACGAAATCGCCGGGCTTCTGGGCGAAGGCCTTTCGAACAAGGAGATCGCGCGCGCATTGCGCATTCAAAGCGCGACCGTGAAAAATCATGTTCACAGCATCCTTGGCAAGCTGCACGTGCGGCGCCGGGGCGAGGCGGCCGCACAGTTCCGCAAGCTCCGTCCCCCTCGCTCGGGATCGCATTCCTCTCACGTCTGAACGACACGCGCCCGTGGAAACCTGCGTCTGAAAGGCCGCCAGGGGCGTGCGTGAGAGGAAAACCGTTTGCCCGGCCAAACGGTCTAGATCTTCTCCTGTATCTCTCCTGGACCGCGCGGTTCATTCGCGACCTCGCCGCCGCAGTCATCATCCTGCGCACGGAAAGGGAATCCCTTGAAGCGGATTCGTGTCCTGCTCGCGCACATGCCCAAACTCTTGCTCGACATGCTTGACCGAGTGGTCGCGTCGGCGCCCGACATGTCGGTCGTTGGCCGCACCGAAGAAAACGACTTGGCAGCTGCGGCCACGCGCATGCGGGCTGACGTGATTCTGGTCGGCGAGGAGATGAAGCCCCGTCCCGGCGAATACGCGAAACTGCTGATCCGGCATCCCCGCCTCAAGGTGCTTGCCATCACCGACGACGGCAAAACCGGCACGCTGCACGAAATGCGCCCGCAACGCTTTCCACTGGGCGAAATCTCGGCCGATTCGTTGCGCGACGCCATTCGCGGACGTCACCTCGAAGATGCCGGCGACGAACACACCCCTTCGTCTGCCGATGCGCAAACCCTGCCCCGATGAAGATCGATAGGAGCCGCCATGCCCCAAGCCCTACTTCAGCCAGGTGTTTATATCGAAGAGATTTCGAGCGGCGTACGCACGATCACCGGCGTCGCGACCTCGATCGGATTGTTCCTCGGCTGGGCGCCGCGCGGGCTTTCCGACCGCGCCGTTCGCATCTCCAGTTTTGCTGATTATCAGCGAGCCTATGGAGGGCTCGATCAGCGCACGCTGCTCGGCTACGCCGTCAAGCAGTTCTTCGAGAACGGCGGCAGCGATGCCTATATCCTGCGCCTGATCGGCGGCGGCGCTTTGGCCGCCCATGTGACGATCGGCGACCTGACGATCACCGCTTCGTCCGAGGGGCTGTGGGGAAACGGCTACAGCGTCCGCACGACCCAGCGCGCCGACGACAATACCCGCTTCAAGGTCGAGGTGCTCGACAAGAACAACAACAACGCGGTCGTCGAAAGTTTTGAAAACATGTCGATGACCGGCTCGGATTCGCGCTTCGTCGAAAGCGTGATCAATGGCCGCTCCGGCTTCATCACGGTCAGCGCGGCGACGGCAACCACGCCCTCCAATACCACAAGCGATCTCGCCAGCGGCGCGGACGGAACCGTGCTGGCGCCGTCTTCGCCGGCCGGTGCATTCGAAACGGCACTGCTGGATCCGGCCATTTTCGGGACCGGCAGCATTACCGACAGGATCGACATCTTCAACCTCGTCTGCGTGCCGGGGGAAACCGATGCGGCGACAGTGGCGACGCTTCAGGGGTATTGCCGGAGCCGGCGCGCCTTCCTGATCGTGGACGCCGACCCGCTGGCGACGGTTGCTTCGCTCAATGCGGGCGCGCCGGGTTCTATGACGGGCTCTGACGCGATCAACGCCGCGATCTACTTTCCCTGGGTGCGTGCGCCCGATCCGCTCGCGCAAAACGCACTTGCCGATTTCCCGCCCTGCGGTTTTGTGGCGGGCGTGTTCGCGCGCACCGATGCCGCACGCGGCGTGTGGAAGGCGCCCGCCGGAAGCGACGCTTCGCTGAACGGCGCAACGGGCCTCGCGATCACCATGAGCGACGCCGAAAACGGGCAGCTCAATCCTCTCGGTATCAATTGCCTGCGCACGCTGCCGGTGTACGGCAATGTGGTGTGGGGTTCACGCACGCTGCAGGGCCAGAACGACCGCGGCTCGGAATGGAAATATGTCCCCGTGCGGCGCATGGCGCTGTTCCTGGAGGAAAGCCTTTATCGCGGCACGCAGTGGGTGGTGTTCGAACCCAATGACGAACCGCTGTGGGCGCAAATCCGCCTGAACATCGGCGCGTTTCTGCAAGGGCTGTTCCGCCAGGGCGCTTTCCAGGGGCGTACGCCCAAGGAAGCCTATTTCGTCAAATGCGATCGCGAAACCACGACGCAGGCCGACATCAATCTCGGCATCGTCAACATCTTTGTCGGCTTCGCGCCGCTCAAGCCTGCCGAATTCGTCGTCATTCAGATCCAGCAGATCGCCGGCGACATCCCGACTTAGAGCGCTGAAAGGAGACTTCCATGGCTCAGTTCTCGGTAAATCCGCAGCGCTTCGACCCGTATAAGAACTTCAAGTTCCGGGTGAAGTGGGACGGCCGCTATGTCGCGGGCATCAGCAAGGTTTCCGCGCTGAAGAAAAGCACGGAGGTGGTGGAGCATCGCGAAGGCGGCGATCCCTCGACGGGGCGCAAATCGCCCGGCCGCACGAAATTCGACGCTGTTACGCTCGAGCGCGGCGTCACCCATGACACCGAATTCGAAAAATGGGCGAACAAGGTGTGGAACTTCGGCGCGGGTCTCGGGGCCGAAGTGTCGCTCAAGGATTTCCGCAAGGACATCATCCTCGAGTTCTACAACGAAGCCGGACAGCTCGCGATCGCTTACAAGATTTTCCGCTGCTGGGTTTCGGAATTCCAATCGCTGCCGGATCTCGACGCCAACGCAAATGCGGTCGCGATCCAGCATATCAAACTCGAAAACGAAGGCTGGGAGCGCGACCTCGACGTCACCGAACCGAGCGAGCCGACATTCACGGAACCGGCATAAGGAGGCTTGCGCGCATGCGTCTGCCTGCGCCGGAACAGCGCGAGCAGCAGATTCTGTCCTTGTGGGAGCGCGGCGCCGGACTCGCGCGCTTCGACCGCGAGGACGCGTTGCTTGCGGGTATGGGAAATCGCGTGACGGCATTGGGTGCGCGCAATGCTGCGTTGCTGTCCTTGCGCAGCCAGCTGTTCGACGGCGCATGGCCGCTCAAGAGCTGCTGTCCGGCCTGCGGAAGCGATTGCGAATTCGAAGCCGACAGTCTTTCTCTGTCCGAAGCCCTGAAGGCGCTGCCGTCGCAGCGCGAAACCCAGGCCGAAATCGCGGGGCGGCGTGTGCAATTGCGGGCGCCGACGGTGGACGATCTCAAATTCGTGGCGGCGCGGCGCGAGACAGCATCTGCAACGGCCGCGCTCCTTGCCCGTTGCGTATCGGGCGATATTGCGCTCGATGATTCCGATGCCGATGTCATCGCCGGGCTCGAAGCCCTTATCGAGCGGCTCGACCCCGGCGCCGTCGTCAGCTTCGCGCTGGATTGCCCTCAGTGCGCCCATTCCTGGTCCGCGCCGATCGATGTCGGTGACGCGCTCTGGACGGAGCTGAAGCGCGCCGCCGAGCGCTCGCTGATTGAAGCCGACGCGTTGGCGCGGGCCTATGGCTGGACGGAAAGCGAGATTTTCCGGCTGTCGCCGATCCGGCGTGCGGCCTATCTGCAGCTCATAGGGGCGTGATGGCCGGATTCCTCCACACGCTCGCGTCCATGGCCCGGGGCGAGGGATCGCCCGGCGCGGCGCGTGTTTCATTGCCTGCGCGCTTCGCCCCGGTTGCGGCTGCCAACCTGCCGGACGGTGCGCAGCAACATCCCGAACAAAACCGAGCCGCCATTCCTGCAGCGGCCGAGTCCGTCCGCCATTCGCAGCCCGGTGAGGATACCGCAGCGCCCCATCCCACAGAACCGAAACCCGTGCCACAGGCTTTACACCGCCCGGCCGCCAAACCGTTTCTTCCTGTAGCGCCTGCTTCGACAGTCAAACCTGTTCGGGCTTCGCGCGCCGTTTCGCATCAACCTGCGCCTCATCTCACGGCGGTCCCGGATCGGCCGGAGCCTTCGTCTTCCAGCACCCCAAGCCCGGAACGCGGGTTGCGAGCCACACCCCGCGCGCCTCAGAACCTGACTCCGATTGGCGTAAGACCTGCGGCCGAAGCGCAGGCTCGGGGTGAGGCCCTACGGCGGACGGCACCCTTGGATGCGAACGCGGTCGCAGGCCGGCTCATTACGGGCGCCGGCGAACGAACCGAAATGCACGTCACCATCGATCGGATCGAAGTCCGCAGTCCGGCCGCCGCCAAACCCGCCGCATCGTCCAAACGGGTGCGCTCCTCTTCGGCGGTTTCGCTGTCCGATTACCTCAAGCGCAACGGGGCCCATCCATGAGTTCCCCGCTCGCCATCGGAGCGGTGAGCGCGGTGCTCCGCAATCTGCTCGACAACGGCATGATCGAAGCAGGCGCGGCCATCGGCGCAACCGTGAATGTGAGCGCGGTCGCACCCGACGTCATCGACACCGACAATGTCGAAGAGCCGCCGCGGCTTAACATCTTTCTGCATCAGGTCACGCCAAACGCAGCGTGGCGCAATGCCCAGATGCCCTCGCGCGATTCGGTCCGCGGCGACCGCCTGACCAATCAGCCGCTCGCGCTCGATCTCCATTACCTGCTCACGGCCTATGCCCGCGCCGATTTCCAGGCGGAGATACTGCTTGGCTATGCCATGCATCTGCTGCACGAACGCCCGGTTCTCGACCGTGCCGCCATTCGCCGCGCGCTCGACCCGAGCCCGCTGGATGTGAGCATGCTGCCGCCCGCGTTTCAGGCGGTTGCCGCGTCCGACCTCGCCGATCAGGTCGAGCAGATCAAGATCACGCCGGCCGTCATGAGCAACGATGAAATGTCGAAGCTCTGGTCGGCGATCCAGACCCATTACCGCCCATCGTCCGCCTATCAGGTGTCGGTCGTGCTGATCGAGGGCACAAAGCCCGGCCGCACGCCCTTGCCGGTTCTCTCGCGCGGGACCGTCGATCCGGTCACACATCGCGACCGCGGCGTGGTGGTGAACGCCGATATGCTGCCGCCTTTGCCGACATTGTTCACCGCCGATCCGCCTTCCGAAAAGAACAGCGCCGTGCTCGGCGATGTCATCACGGTGTCGGGCGTGCGGCTGGCGGGCGCAGGCCACAGCGTGCTGCTGACGCATCGCCTCGTGACGACGCCCTTGACGCTCGTGCCGGCGGCGCCGAATGCGGCTGGAACGGAAATCAAATTCACCCTGCCCAACGATGCGGGGGCGCAGACGGCCTTCGCGCCCGGCCAATGGGCCGTGAGCATCCTCTTCACGCCGACCGGCGAACTGAATCCGCGCGAGACCAACGCGATCCCGCTTGTGCTCGCGCCGGCGCCCGTCATCGCCGCCGATGTGCCGCTGGGTCTTCCGGCCGCAAGCGTAACGCGCGGGGGAGCGCCGCCGCAGGTGACCGTGACGATCGACTCCCGCCCGCAGGTGCGTCTCGAACAGCGCGCGACCCTATTGCTGGACACGGTCGAAGCAACAGCACAACAGCGGGTCAATGCCTCCGATCCGCTGGTGTTCCAATTCCCGAACAGTCTCGCCGCCGGGAACCATTGGTTGAGGCTGCGCGCGGACGGCGCGGAAAGCGTGCTCATCGACAAGAGCGGGCCTGCTCCGATCTTCGATCCCACGCAGCAGATCGTGGTGCCGCCGTGAACGCGCGCACCAAGACTCCCCCGCCGGATGGAATGGCGCCTGCGTCGGATTGGCCGGAACGCAATCAGCAATGGCTCGTCGCGGCGATTGGGCGGCTGCGCGCGCGGCTCCAGAGTTTCGCGGCGCAATCGGGGTCCGACGCCGTGAGGGACTACGTCGAAAGCGGCGACGCAGCCGATTTCGTGCCGGCGCTTCTGCAATGCGCGGAGACGTTTCGGCTTTCGCCGTTCGAGCGCGAGCTTTTGCTGCTCGTTGCCGGGCTCGAACTCGATGAAGGGTTGCGGAGCGCCGTCGCCGCGCTGAATGGCGGCGCATCGAACCGGGCGAGCTTCGGTCTCGGCTTCCGCGCGCTGACCGCCGCGCATTGGGACGCTCTGTCGCCCGACGCGCCCTTGCGCCATTGGCGGATGATCGAGCCGGAAACAGGCGCGCCGCTCGCACTTGCGCCGTTGCGCATGGACGAGCGCATTCTGCACTTCATCGGTGGCGTGCCGGCTACCGATTCGCGGCTCAGCGCCATCGCGCGCGTCGTTCAACCACACGTCCGAACGCCCGTCGCACCGGAGGTGGCGATCGCCGGTGAGATCGCCCGCGCGCTCTCGTCCGATATCCAGAGCCGCATCGTGGCGGTCCAAAGCGAGCGCGGCGATACGGTCGCCTTGCGCGATTGCGCCTTTGCCGCGCTCGCGCATATCGCGCAATCGGGGCTCTGGATCGCCGCGCAGGATTTGCCTGCAGACCCAGGCGAAATGGACACCATCGCCCTTCACGTGGATCGGGAAGCCGCGTTGACGGGCGCCGTTCCGGTTCTTTGCGTGGATGAAGCGAGCGAACGGCTTGCAGTGAATTTCACGGCGCGATTGCGCGGTGCGCTACTCTGGCTCGGTCAGCCGGCGCCCGTGCTCGCCGCTCTGCCGCACGGCCCTCGTATTGTGCGCTTCACCTTGCCGTCCCCGGATGCGGCGCACGCTCGGGGCGTCCTGCTCGCGCGATGGAATGAGCTTTCGTCGAATGCCGATGGAGCCGAGGATGTCCGCGTCGCGCTTGGCCGCGCCGCGATGCAATTCCATCTCGGTCCCGCCGCGACAGACGATGTGGTCGAACGCCTGCTCGCGAGCCCTCCACCGGAGCGTGCCGCCGCCGCTTGGCCGCTCGCCCGCGAAGCCGCGCGCGGCGGGCTGGACGCGCTGGCGCAACGCATCGTGACCCGCCTCGATTTCGACGATCTCGTCCTGCCTCCCGCGCATCTCGCGACCCTGCGCGACATGGCGCGCCACCTGCAGCACCGGGAGCGCGTCTATCAGGACTGGGGCTTCGGCGAGAAACATGCGCGCGGCCAGGGGATGACGGCGTTGTTCGCGGGCGAATCCGGCACCGGCAAAACGCTTGCCGCCGAAGCCATCGCCAACGAGGTCGGGCTCGATCTCTATCGTGTCGATCTCGCAACGCTCGTCAGCAAATATATCGGCGAGACCGAGAAGAATCTGAAACGCCTGTTCGATGCGGCGGAATCGAGCGGCGCAGTCCTGCTGTTCGACGAAGCCGATGCGCTGTTCGGCAAGCGCAGCGAAGTCAAGGACAGCCACGACCGCTACGCCAATATCGAGGTCGCTTATTTGCTGCAGCGGGTAGAGGCTTATCGCGGGCTCGCGATCCTCACCACGAACATGAAAAGCGCACTCGATCGCGCGTTCCTCCGCCGCATCCGGTTTGTGGTGAATTTCCCGTTCCCCGATGCCGCGGCGCGCGAACAGATCTGGCGCCGTCAATTCCCGCCGCGGGCGCCCTTGGGCGATGTCGATTTCAAGGCGCTGGCGCGGCTCAGTCTGCCGGGCGGGCACATTCACAGCATCGCGCTGAACGCGGCCTTCAAGGCAGCCGACGGCGGCAGTCCGATCGATCAGTCCGTGCTGATGAGCGCTGCGCGCGCCGAATTCGCGAAGCTCGAACGTTCCATGGGCGACGCGGCGACGAGGGGTGCCGGATGAAGCCGAACGCGGTCCATCTCCACATCAAGAAGCTGGTGCTGGACGAGCCGATGCCGGACGGCATGTCGCCGGACGTGCTGGCAAGCGCCATTCGCTCGCAGCTTCAGAGCGGGCAAACGCAATCCGGTCCGCTCGCGCGCGCGGTTGCGGGAGGCATCGGCGAACGGCTTGGTGCAATGAACATCAATAACGGCGCGAAGCAGAGCGGAGGCCGGCATGACTGAGCGCACGCTTGCGGTCAAACCCGGCATTGACGCGCTTGCGTCGGGTGCTGTCGATGCAAGAGGCAATCCATGAGCGGTTTCAGCGCTTCGCCCCGGCTCCTGAAAGGCGGCCTCGTGGTTCTGGCGCCCGGCGGCGGCGCGGTGCAGCGCACCATCGCGCTGCAATACAATCCCGACTCGCTGACCCGCAGCTATCAGGTGCAGGGCGTGGGCGGGGATGGCGGCGGGGAACGCGCGCAGCCTTTCCGCCTGAAAGGGCCTGCCATCGAATCGATCAAGCTCGACGCGGAAATCGATGCCACCGATCAGCTCGAATTTCCCGATAGCAACGCCAATGCAGTGCAATTCGGAATCGGGCCGCAGCTCGCGATTTTGGAATCGCTGGTCAATCCGTCCGTAGACGAAATCCTGAACGTCGCCCAGCAAACCGAAAACGGCACGCTGGAGATCATTCCGCCCGAAGCGCCGCTGGTGATTTTCGTCTGGAGCAAGAATCGCGTCGTGCCGGTCCGGGTGACGGAATTCTCCATCACCGAAGAGGCGTTCGATCCCGTGCTCAATCCCATCCGCGCCAAGGTCAGCCTGGGCTTGCGCGTGATGAGCACCGACGACCTCGGCTTCACGCACAGAGGCGGCACGATCTTCCTGAGTTATTTGCGCAATCGCGAGGCACTGGCTGCCAAAGCCGGCAGCGCTTCCTTCGCCCCGCTCGGCATCACCAACATCCCATGATGGACGCATGAGAATGGCCACCACGACCACCGACCCTGTGCAATTGCTGATAAACGCGGGCGCCATTCCCTCTAGCCCGTTTGGCCCCAACAGCCGCTATGCCGGCGTGCCCCTCGGCCGCTATGTGCGCGATGCATCCGATCCGGGCGTGGTCTATCTCCTGCGCCGCTTCATCCCGCAGATGCGCGACATCCCGATTTCGGGTGAGCACATCGTCAAGAGCGGCGAGCGGCCGGACGGACTCGCGGCCCAAGCCTATGCCGACCCGGAGCTCTATTGGCGCATTGCCGACGGCAACGCGGTCACCGATCCCTTTGCGCTCACCGACACGCTGGGCGCGCGGATCGAGATTCCGTTTCCGCCGGGGACATGAGCTGAAAGCGCAATCATGAAGAACAGCGTCCTGCTCTCGCTTCGTATCGGTCCGGTCCCCATCCCGGCGCCGCGCGAAGTCGTGGACGCGCTGGTGAACGTGAAAGTCGAGAACGGATCGGGCGACACACAAAGCGGATTCGAGCTGGTCTTCGAGTTGCCGATCCGCTCCCCCTTACGCACGCTGTTCCTGCTGACCGGCGGGGGCAGCCTGCCGCTGATGCGCGTTGTTCTGGTCGTCACCATCAACGGAAGCGCGCAATCGATCATCGACGGCGTCACCACCAATGTTGAAATGCAGCCGGGCGAGGGCGGCGTCGGCAAACTGGTCGTGAAAGGCAAGGATCTTTCCGCGCTGATGGACATCATCGAGATTCCGGGGCTTCCTTTTCCGGCGATGCCGCCTTCGGCGCGGGTGCTGCTGGTGCTGGCGAAATATGCCGCCCTCGGCGTGATCCCGATGGTGATCCCGAGCATCCTCGATATTCCGCCCATCCCCGTGCAGCAGATTCCGCAGCAGCGCGGCACCGACTACGCCTATGTGATGAAATTGGCCCATGACGCGGGCTACGTGTTCTATCTCGAACCGGGACCCGCGCCCGGCACATCGAAAGCCTATTGGGGGCCCGAGATCCGGGTCGGCGATCCTCAGCCTGCGCTGACCACCAACATGGACGCGCAGAGCAACGTCGAGCAGCTCTCCTTCAATTTCGACAAGGAGAAGAAGACCATCCCCATCGTCTTCTTCCAGGAGCCGATCAGCAAGGCTCCCATCGGCGTTCCCATTCCCGATGTCACGCCGCTCAATCCGCCGCTCGGGCTGGTTCCGCCGCTGCCCCCCAAGATCGAAAAGCTCGACGACACTGCTCATCTCTCTGCGCCCGAAGCGCTGATGGCGGGTCTGGCCTATGCCGGTCAGCACAGCGATTCGGTGTTCGGCAGGGGACGGCTCGACGTCGCCAAATATGGGCGCCTCTTGAAATCGCGTTCGCTCGTCGGCGTGCGCGGCGCGGGCCTTCCCTTCGATGGCCTCTATTACGTGAAGAGCGTCACCCACGAGATCGAGCGCGGCTCGTACAAGCAGAGCTTTTCGCTCGCGCGCAACGCGCTCGTCTCGACCTTCCCGACGGTGCCGACATGACGACCGCACCGCTGTTCGGAAAATATCGCGGGACCGTGGTCAACAATGTCGACCCGCTGCAGATCGGGCGCATCCAGGTGATGGTGCCTGACGTGGCGGGCTTCGTTCCCTCCACCTGGGCGATGCCGTGCATGCCGGTTGCGGGAATCAACACCGGTGTGTTCACGGTTCCCATTCCGGGCTCCGGCGTGTGGGTCGAATTCGAACGCGGCGATCAGGATTATCCGATCTGGGTGGGTGGCTATTGGGGCTCCGCCGCTGAAGTGCCGGTGCTCGCGCATGCGGTGCCGCCCGGGGTTCCGGGGCTCACGATCCAGACGCCCCTGAAGAACGGCATCGTCATCAGCGACGTGCCGGGGCCGACCGGCGGCATCCTGATCCAGACGGCAACGGGGGCAACGATCTCGGTCAGTGACACGGGCATCGTTCTTTCGAACGGCAAAGGCGCGGTGATCAGCATGCTGGGTCCGACGGTCGATGTGAATGCCGGCGCGCTGACGGTGATCTAGGAGCCCATGGATGCCACCCATTCTTCATCTCGGCGCACAGGTTCTCTGCTCCCATGCGGGCCAGGCCATTCCGACCGCCCCGTTCCCGCGCGTGACGCTGTCCGGCCAGCCGGCGGTGACGATCCTGAGCCCCTACGCGATTGCCGGCTGCGCGCTGACGGGCACGCCCAATCCCCCCTGCGTCACCGGCCAATGGGTGGTGGGTGCTGCGCGCGTGATGGCGGGCGGCTCGCCGGTCGTGACCATGGCAAGTCAGTCCGTCTGCGTCGCCCCCGGCACGCCCATGCTTCCCATCTCCGCGCAAGTGCGCGTCCAGGCACTGTGACGAGGCCACGATGAGCGATCTCGACTTTCCTTATCGCTTCGATGGCTCCGGCCGGACCGCTACGACCACGCGCGACGACCACATCCGCGACCTGATCGAGCAGGTGCTGTTCACCGCGCCCGGCGAGCGCGTGATGCGTCCCGATTTCGGCACGGGATTGCTCGCGCTGGTGTTCGAGCCCAACAGCGTGGCGCTGGCCGCGACCACGCAGATGCTCGTGCAGGCGGCGCTGCAGCTATATCTCTCCCATCTCATTGCCGTTCGCGACGTCGATGTCGAAAACGACGATTCCGCTTTGCGCGTGACGGTGAATTACATCGTGCTCGCCGACCGGACGGCGCAAACCGCCACATTCACCGCACCGGGAGGGACAGCATGAAGTTTCATTGCTGCGAACTCCGCCGCCTGGAAGTGCTGAAGGTCAGCGGTTCGGCGAACGCGATCGAGTTCCTGGAAGTGCTCGATCTTGCTTCACCGCCCGGTGCGCCGCGTCAGCAGACATTGTTCATCCGCTTGCTGCGGCCGGGCTTCTCGCTGAACCCCGACAATCTCAGCATCACCGGCGGCGAACGCATCAAGACTGTCGGCATCACCTGGTGCGCAGCCGCAAACGCGCTGCCGCCGCAAGCCGAAGCGGGTCTCGTCGATACGGTGGACGATCTTCCCCACACTCTGGTGGTGCGTACGGATACGGCCGGCGATTTCTCGAACTATACATTCTCCATCGTCGCCAATTCCGGCACCGGCGATCCGCCGGCCGGCTTCGATCCGAAGCTGTCGTCCATCGATTTCTCGTTCAAGGTCGAATGCCCGACCGACTTCGATTGCGCGATATCGGCTCCCTGTCCGCCGGAACCGGGCAACGCGCCTGCCATCGATTATCTGGCCAAGGATTATCAGGGCTTCCGCCGCCTGATGCTCGACCGGCTGAGCCTCCTGGTGCCGGGCTGGACCGAACGCTCGCCGGCCGATCTCGGCATCGCCCTGGTCGAATTGATTGCCTATGCGGCGGACAATCTCTCCTACCGCCAGGACGCCATCGCCAACGAGGCCTATCTCGCGACCGCCCGCCAGCGCGTTTCGGTGCGCCGCCACGCGCGGCTGGTGGATTATTTCCTGCACGAAGGCTGCAACGCGCGCGCCTTCGTGCATTTCGATGTCGTCGGCCAGAATGTCGCGCTGGTTCGCGGCACGCAATTGCTCACCTCCATGCCGAACCTTCCTGTCGTGGTCACGCCCGGAAGCCAGGAATTGCGCGATGCCATCAGCGCGGGTGCGGTGGTGTTTGAAACGGCGCAGGACGCAGTGCTGGACGAGAGCCTGAACCGGCTCTCCTTCTACACCTGGGGCGATGAAGGATGTTGTCTGCTGCGGGGCGCGACGAACGCGACGCTCAAGGGCCGCATCGATACGCTGCAGAAGGGCGACATCCTCGTCTTCCAGGAGATCGTCAGCCCGACGACCTTTGTCCCTGAAGACGCGGACCACTCCCACCGCTGGGCGGTGCGCCTGACCGGCGTCACGCTCTCGACCGATCCGTCGGGTCAGTTGTTCAACGATCCCCCGGTCGATGGTCCGGTGGACGTGACGGAAATCGTGTGGGACGCGGCCGATGCGTTGCCGTTCCCGCTCTGTCTCTCGGTTGCCGCGCGCGAAGGTCTCGAAATCAGCGTGGCGCTCGGCAATATCGTCATCGCCGACCACGGACGCACGATTGCCGGCGAACCGCTCGGCGCGGTGCCCGATCCCACGATGGCGGTCGCGCCGATTGCCTCCAGCGACTGCTGCGATGCGCCCGCGCCCATCGTTGTGCCGCCGCGCTTCCGCCCCGCTCTGTCGCAAGCGCCCCTGACGCATGGCTTCGACATCGCCACGCTCTTTGCGGTGCCCATCACCGCCGACGATCTGTGGTGGCCCGCGAGCACGCTCCTCTCCATCGATCCGCGCACGGCGACGCCGCGCATTGCCGAACTGCTTGGCACGCTTGGGGCCGTCACCGAACCCTGGACGCCGCGCCGCGATCTGATGGCGAGCTTGCCCGACGCCGCCGATTTCGTGGTGGAGATCGAAAACGATGCCACCGCTCAGTTGCGTTTCGGCGACGACGAACGCGGCAAGCGGCCCGATCCCGGCACCGAATTCGTCGCGACCTATCGCATCGGCAATGGCGCGGCCGGCAATGTCGGCGCGGAATCCATCGTGCATATCATCAGCGTCTTGAACGGTACGTTCACGGCGCTGTCGAACCCGATTGCCGCTGCGGGCGGCGTGGAGCCGGAAGACATCGAGGCCGCGCGCCGCGACGCGCCGCAGGCGTTCCGCACGCAGGAGCGCGCGGTGACGGCGGCCGATTATGCAGCCGCCGCCGAACGGCTCCCCGACGTGCAGCGGGCGGCTGCCACGTTCCGCTGGACGGGAAGCTGGTACACGGTCTTCGTGACACCCGACCGCATCGGCGGCGGCGAAGTCGATGCGCTGTTCGCCGCGCGTCTGCGCCGTCATCTCGAGCGCTTCCGCATGGCGGGCTACGACCTCGAGATCAATTCGCCTCGCTACGTGCCGCTCGACGTGGCACTGCACATCTGCGTCAAGCCGGACTATTTCCGCAGCGACGTGCTCTTGGCCGTTGAAGAGGCGCTGTCGAGCACGGTCCTGCCGGATGGGCGGCTCGGATTGTTCCATCCCGACAATTTCACCTTCGGCCAGCCGGTTTATCTGAGCCCGATCATCGCCGCTGCCCAGGCCGTAGAAGGCGTGGACTCGGTCACGGTCGATACCTTCCAGCGGCTCTCGATCACCAATTCGACCTCGCTCGCGGATGGAGAAATCCCGATCGGAGCGCTTGAGATCGCCCAACTCGCGAACAATCCGAATTTCCGCGAGCGCGGCCGCATCGTCATTGACGCGGGAGGCGGAAAATGAACGCACCCACTCCCAACCTGAAGCCAACCATTCCGGCGCCGCCCGACAATTGCTGCGGCTGCTGCGAGGGCGTCGATGTCGCGACCCCGCAAGGGGTGACCAATCGCGACGGCTTGTCGTCCATCGCCTATCGTATCGGCGATTACGCCCAGTTCCGCGCCAGCCTGCATGCGCGGCTGTCCTCTTCGCAGTTCGCGCCGCTGGCGGGTCTGCGGACGCGTGACGACGGCGATTTCACCATCGGTCTTCTGGATGCGTTCGCCTGCTCGGCCGATGTCCTCACTTTTTACCAGGAGCGCATCGTCAACGAATCCTATCTGCGCACGGCCAAGGAACGCGTCTCGCTGCAGGAGATGGGCAAGCTCGTCGGCTACCGCTTGCGTCCGGGCATCGCGGCGGAGACCTGGCTCGCCTTCGCACTGGAAACGCCGCCTACGCCGCCTCCCAATCTTTCCCCGGAACCCGGTAATTTCATCACCGGCATTCCCTCGACGCTCGCCCTCGACATCGGCTTCAAGGTCCAGAGCGTGCCGGGGCCCGGCGAAAAGCCGCAGGTGTTCGAGACTGTCGACGTGCTGCCCGACGCGCGGCCGCAATGGAACGCGATGCGCGCGGTTACCGACGAGGACCGGCCGCCGCTGTTCGGAGCGGTGGAGACCTGGCTTACCGGCACCTCGACGCAGCTCAAGCCCGGCGACACGCTGCTCTTCGTCGGTCCGCAATTTGTACAGGATTCAACCTCGAACCGCTGGGATGCGCGTGTGCTCACCAGGGTCGAGCCCGACAATGCTAACGCGCGCACCCGTGTCGCCTGGGACACGCCGTTGGGATCGGTGGCGCCGTTCATGCAGACGGCCGATCCGCCGTCGATCTATGCGCTTCGCGAACGCGCGGCGATCTTCGGACACAACGCCGCCTCCTGGCCCGCTCTTAGCGATGAATTCAAGGCGAGCTATCTCGGCCTCGAAAGCCCGAGCCAGCTCACCCAGGCCCAGCGCAAGGAATGGCCGCAATTCGACATCTTCGCGCCCGGCACCGGATCGGGTCTCCAGATCGTCACCCATGTCTCGGCGATGGAAGCCGCCAACGTGCTGCGCGACACGGTTCACGCGACCGAATTGTCGATTGCGCGCGAAAGCGCAACCTCGGCTGCGACCTTGGGCAGCGCCGCCGGCACCATGGTGCAGCGGATCGCGTCGCTTCCGGCCGATGTCGCGCGCAGCGCGCTGGATGTCGCGAGCAAATTGCCCGAAGCCATCGGCAATGTCGCACAGCAGGTGATGACGCCGCTGCGCGACCTGGTCGGGAACGTGACCGCGTCGGTGCAACAGGCAGCCGCCGACACCGCCGCGAGTCTGGGTCCTGTGGCCGATGCGCTCAATTCCGTCATCGGCGCAGTGAACGGCCTCACCCAGGGCAATATCTCGACCATCGGCGCGCCGTCCGCCGGCCCCGTGCAGCAGCCCGCGGCGCAACCCAATCTCTTCACCACCGGCATCGGTGATCTAACGTCCCTGGTCGGCACCGTCACCGTGTCGCTCGACGATAAGATCGGTGCGGTCGGCCGCGATTTGCGCGGCCTTTGGCAGGCGCACGCCAATCTCGTGGAATCGGTGGTGGCGGGCACGGCCGCAACGGCGCATCTGGCCCGGCTGGAAGCCGAACTCACCCTGCAGCCGCGCGTGCCATTCGCCACGGCCGAGAGTGTGTGCGATGCGGTCGATGCAGCCAATGCTCAGGCCAAACAGGTGCTGCCCGATTTCACCGTCGCGACCGTGGTGCTGGCGACCGGGCTGCTCGATCCGCGCATCGGCGCGGCGCTGTTGCCCATGCTTCTGTCGCCGGACGACCTGCCGAGCGGCGCCGATGTTTCCGCGGGCTTCGATCAGTTCATCTCCGCGCAATCGCAAGTGCGCGATGATCTACAACAGGCGCTCTCCATTCATTCCGATCCGAT
Organism: uncultured Bordetella sp.; assembly: GCA_964494505.1. GTDB lineage: Bacteria > Pseudomonadota > Alphaproteobacteria > Micropepsales > Micropepsaceae > CAIYRG01. The sequence goes on along the minus strand of CAZBRO010000017.1, from coordinate 45,187 downwards.
TGCTGCGGGGAGTGCGGCTGCCGGAGCGCTCGCGCCATTGCTTGGCGCCATTGCCCAAGGCGCAACCGCCCCGGTGGAAAAAGCCGTGCAGCGCCTTCGCAAGGCGGCGGCAAAAGGCGTGAACCGCATGGCCGATGCGCTGAGCGTCCAGACGGACGCGTTGCGCGCAGGCCAGGTCGCCCGTGTGCTGCTGGGCCACCAATCCACGACCATCAGTCTCGACCGCGACTACACAGGGGTTCTCGCGGGCTCCTATGCGCTGCTGTCGAAGCCCGATTACATCGAGCTTTACCATATCGATTCGGCGTCGTTCGGTTCGCGCGCGGAATTCGCGATTTCCGGAAAGTCGACCTATCTCACATTGTCCGGCCAGAATCTCTCGCTCTACGCATCGGCGGTGCGCGAGACGACGGTCTTCGCGCGCTCCGAATTGCTGCCGCGTGCGCGCGCCCCGCTGACGACCGCGGTTTCGGGCGATACTTTCTCGGTTGCAGCCTCGCTCGATGGGCTGGTCGCCGGACGGCGCGTGATCGTCAAGGGCGACCGCAGCGATGGAGCCGGCGAGGGCGTCCACGTTACGACCCTCATTTCGGCGACGCCCGCCGCACTTCCTGCGGACGGCGGCACGCTGGTCATCGACCCGCCGCTGCCTTGGGCGCTCAAGCGCGAGACGGTCGTCGTCTACGGCAATGTGGTCGCCGCCTCCCACGGCGAATCGGTCACGCAGATCCTGGGCTCCGGCAATGCCGGCGTGCCGTTCCAGCGTTTCGAGCTGAAGCAGCTTCCGCTCACCTATCGCGCCGCGCCGAACGAGATCGGCGCTGCCGCCGAACTTACCGTGCGTGTCGGCGATATCGCGTGGGAAGAGCGTTCCACCATGTTCGGCGCCGCTCCGGCCGAGCACGCCTACACACTGACCACCGACGAGCAGGGCCGCGATTTCATCGTCTTCGGCGACGGTGTGCGCGGCGCGCGTCCGCCGAGCGGCAGCAACAACCTCGTTGCGAATTACCGCAAGGGCCTGGGCGTCGACGGCAATGTGGGTTCCGGTACGCTGACCCAGCTCATGACCCGGCCGCTCGGGCTGAAGAGCGTGGCCAACCCGCTCGCTGCCGAAGGCGGCACCGACCCCGAAAGTCCCGATGTCGCGCGCGACAGCATGCCGATCACCACGCGCACGCTGGGACGCGTGGTGTCGGTTCTGGATTATGAGGATTTTGCACGCGCCTTCAGCGGCATCGGCAAGGCGCAGGCGCAGGTGATGAATTTGCCTTCGGGCCCCGCTATCGCCATTACCATTGCCGCGCCGGACGGGAAGACCATTACGCCGGCGAGCCCGGTCTGGACCAATCTGCTCGGCGCCTTGCAATCGAGCGGCGATCCGCATGTCTCCGTGATGCTGCTCGGATATCAGCCGAGCACGTTCCGCATCGGCATCAAGGTGAAATGCGATTCCGTTTACGACCCGAAAACCGTGCTCGCCAATGTGGAGGCCGCGCTTCGGGCACATTACGCCTTCGACACGCGCGGCCTCGGCGAGCCCGTGCAGCAGTCCGATGTCATCGCCGTCGCGCAGGCCGTGCCGGGCGTCGTCGCACTCGATCTGACGCTGCTTTACGGGGGAACACAGCCGCTGGCTCAGACGGTGCCGTCCAAGCAGGTGCGGCTTCTCGCCTCGCGCATGCGCGTGCAGAACGCAATCGTGCAGCCGGCCGAATTGCTGACACTCGATCCTTCACCTCTCGATCAGCTGGAGCAGATGGCATGACAAGCCTCACCGCCGATCGTCTCTATGCGCTCTTGCCGGCGGTCTATCGCTTGCGCGATGCGGACCAGGGAGAGCCTCTGCGCGCGCTGGTGGGCGTGCTCGCGGAACAATTCGCCGCGCTCGAAGAAAACATCGAACAGCTCTACGACGATCAGTTCATCGAAACCTGCGCCGAATGGGTGGTGCCCTATATCGGAGACCTGATCGGCTATCGCCCGCTGCACGGGGTGACGCCGGCGATTGCTTCGCCGCGCGCCGAAGTGGCCAACACCATCGCGCTCCGCCGCCGCAAAGGCACCGCGCTGATGCTGGAGGAATTGGCGAGCGACGTCACCGGCTGGCCGGCCCATGCCGTCGAATTCTTCCAGCAGCTCGCGACCAGCCAGTACATGAAGCACATCCGGGGAAGTTCCTATGCGACCGCGGATTTGCGCGACATTGCGGCGGGGTTCCGCTGCGACGGCGCGTTCAACATTTTCGCGCACACGGGCGAGATGCGCCGGCCGGAAACCGGAAGCGGCAAATACAACATCCCGAATATCGGCATTTTCCTGTGGCGGCTTGAATCCCTTCCCCTGACCGCGGTGCCGCTGACGCCCGATCCCGGCGACGCGAGCGGGCGCAAATTCCGCGTCAATCCGTTGGGCGCCGATTTGTGCCTCTTCCGCCATGCCCAGACCGAGGACGACATCAGCCATCTGGCCGAGCCGGTGAACGTGCCGGAGCCTTTGTCGGTGCGGTTGATGGCGCTCGCGGTGCGCGCGGCGCAAGCAAGCGTCAACCCCGCGCCCGATGCCGTGCTCGACGACGATTACGGTCCTGGTGAGAGCCTCGTTCTGCTGCGCCCCGGAAATCCGCCAACGGCGGTGCCGGTGGCGCAAATCCGGGTAGCGGATTTGCGCGACATCCTCGATTCCGGCGGAAACGTCATCGGCTGGAATCACGAAGGCTCGGTGCCGGCGGGGATCATCGGCGTCGATCCGGAGCGCGGGCGCGTGCTGCTGGGCGCGCCCGCCGACGGTCCTTTGCTCGCGACGTTCCACTACGGGCAGACGCGCGAAATCGGCGGCGGCGAATATGAGCGCACGCCCGAGGGCGAAACGCTTCTCCCCCAAACGGCTGTCGCCAATGGCGATCCTCTGCAGCCGCAGCTCGACGCGATTGCCGGTGGCGGACGTCTCCTCATCGGCGACAGCCTCGTCTATCCGCAGACGCCGGTGTTCAAGATCAACGACGTCACCGCGCCCGGCGCGCCCGGACTCGAAGTGGTCGCCGCCGCGCGCGATTCCGCGAGGCCGCTGATCGCCGCGGGCGGCGAGATCACGCTCGCCATCGGCGCGCGCGGGCGCCTGGTGCTCGACGGGCTCGTGATTTCGGGCGGCGCCTTGCGGCTTGCCGCGTTCGCCGACGATGAGCCGCGCGAACTGATCTTGCGCGATTGCACGCTGGTGCCGGGGCTCGCGCTCAACCCAGATGGCACCGCCGTTTCGCCCGGCGCGCCCAGCCTCATCGTCGAGCACCCCTTTGCTCAAATCACCATGGAGCGCTGCAGCACGGGTCCGCTTCAGATTGTTGCCGGCGCCGCCATCACAATCGGCAATTCCATCGTCGATGCGGGCGCGCCGGAGAACGTCGCCTATGCGGCAGACGGCGCGGGCGGCCCGGGTGGCACGCTGACTTTCACCGAATCCACCATGATCGGAAAGCTACACGCGAAGCTGATCCAACTCGCTTCCGACAGCATCTTCTTCGCTCAACTCGGCCCGTCCCCGCCCGAAACCTGGATAGCGCCCATCATCGCTGAGCGCCGGCAGGAAGGCTGCATCCGCTTCTGCTACGTGCCCAATGGTTCGATCACGCCGAGGCGCTACCGCTGCGTGCCGGATAAGGATCATCCCCAGGTGCTGCCGCATTTCACCTCGCTGCGCTATGGCGATCCCGGTTACGGCCAGCTTCGGCACGCCACCGACAAATCGATCCGCGAAGGCGCCCACGACGAAAGCGAGATGGGCGTGCTGCACGCGCTGTTCCAGCCGCAGCGCGAGACCAATCTCAAGATACGCCTCGACGAATATCTACGTTTCGGACTGCACGCGGGCCTGTTCTACGCCACCTGATCATTTCTGTTTGGAGGACCACCTATGGGGGCCGACCTTTCGAGAGTCCGTTTTAATCCGCTTCTCGATTATGCCGGAGTCGAGCTGCAGCAGGGCCGGGTCATGCTGGATGGCGACGCCAACGAGCTGGCTGCCATTCTCGACCGGCGCTTGCGCGCTCTGGCGAGCGATGTCTTGGGCCGCGCGACCGTCTCATCCACGACACCGGACGCGTTCAAGATCGCCGTTGCCGGCGGCACGCTGCAGATCGCCAAAGGCAGGCTCTATGTCGATGGGCTCCTAGCGGAGAACCATGGCGCCGTGTCGGTCGATCCCGCGAAGCGCATCTTTGACGACCTGATGTCGGAGCCGCAATTCGCCGATCCCATTGCTTATCCGGCGCAACCTTACCTGCCCAATCCTCCGGCGCTGCCCACGACGGGTCACCGTCTTGTCTATCTCGATGTGTGGGATCGCGAAGTCACGCCGCTGGAAAATCCCGATCTGGTCGAGACCGCCTTGGGCGTGGATACGACCGCGCGCGTCCAGACGGTCTGGCAGGTGCGGGTCCTCGATGGCGATGTGGGGACCGGCATTATCTGCACCTCGCTCGATACGGACATTCCCGGCTGGAGCACGCTGATTGCGGCTTCGACCGGCGTTCTGACCACCGGCACGTTCGATGCCGCGCCCGTCGATGATCCTTGCGAGCTTCCGCCGAGCGGCGGTTATCGCGGGCTGGAGAACCAGACCTATCGCATCGAAATCCACGATCCGGGACAGCCCGGCGCCGGCGCCACCTTCAAATGGTCGCGCGAAAATTCAAGCGTCGGAAGCCGCGTCGCCAGCATCGTCTCGGGCGGCGAGCTGCAGCTCGAAACGCTGGGCCGCGACGACGTTCTCCGATTCAACACCGGCGATTGGGTCGAGATCACCGACGACATCCACGAATTCGCGCAGATCCCCGGCGAGATTCGGAAAGTCACCGTGATCGACGCCACGCGGCGCATTCAGTTCTCGCCGGCCCTGCCCGCCGGTATGCTCCCCGGCACCTTCCCGGACTCCGATCTGCCGCGCACGCGGAATTTGCGGGTGCGCCGCTGGGACCAGAAGGGCCTCGTCTTTCGCACCGTTTCGAGCGGAACGCCGGTGCAGGTCCAGGACCTCGACGCGGGCGGCTCGACCGGGCTCGTCGCCGTGCCGGCGGCCGGCACGGCGCTGCTCCTGGAAAACGGCGTGACCGTGTCGTTCGATTCGACCGGCGCCAAGGGATTCCGCCCGGGCGACTATTGGGTGTTCGCCGCCCGCACCGCCAATGCCAGCGTCGAGCTTCTCGACCGCGCGCCGCCGCGGGGCATCCATCACCATTACGCGCGGCTCGGCATCTGGGACGTTGGCGCCGGCCAGGTGAGCGACTGCAGGCACCCCTGGCCGCCCAAAGGCGGCGACGGCCACGATTGCAGTTGTCAGGCCTGCGTCACGGTGGAATCGCATCAGAGCGGCCAATTCACCATCCAGGACGGGGTCAACCAGTTGCGGGTGACGGGCGGGACCCTGTGTCTCGGGCCGGGCCATTATGCCTTGAAGGAACCCGTCAGCATACGGAATGGCCGGTCGTTGTGCATCCGGGGCGAGGGACCGGCGACTCTGATCTCCGCTGCAGGGACAGCCTTCGTCATCGAGAATTGCATCGCGGTCGGCATCGAGAAGCTCGCGATACTTTCCTTGCGCGCCGAACAATCGGCGATCGCGGTTTCGACCGCGATCGGGCTCTCGCTGCGCCAGCTGGTGATCGCCGAACTGGACGGGAACGCACAATCCGCTGCGATCTCGCTGCAGGGCATCGTGGTCGGAGCGAGCATCAGCGAGAACGTGATCTTCGCCCCCGTTGCGATTCTGGCCAACGACCCTGCCGTGCCGGCCACAAATAAGGACGTAAAGACGAGATTCCTCGTCACAGGCGCGCTCGCCATCGAGGACAATATCATCTTGGCGCAAACCAGAGCGGTTTCGCTCCAAGGAATAGTGCTCCATTTGCTGAGCACCCGGATCTGCGGCAACGAGATACTCGGCTGCAGCCAGCGCGCCATCTCCGCGCTTGGCCTCGGCGCTCCGGGCTCGTCCATGACGATCAGCCGCAACAGCATAGCGGTGACGGGCAGCGGGATCGTCTGCGACCTCGACGGCTTGCTGATCGAGGGCAACAAGGTCGTCAATTCCGCCACCACCACAGCGGCGCGCGCGGCGAAGACGGTTGGAATCGGACTCGCGACCGGGCTCGACAGAAACGGTTCCGATCAATGCCAGATCTTGAGCAATCAGATCAGCGGCTTCGGCGGCTTCGGCATTGCGATCGGCGCGCCCTCAAGGGACCTGATCGTCAAGCTGAACATCATCGAGAAATGCGGCAACGGTATTCTCTCGACCGATGACGCCGATGGAGGCTCCGTTTCGATCGAGAACAACCATATCCAGGATATCGGCCCCTTCAATGAGACCGGCACCGCCTCGGCTACGGGCATCGGCATCTCACGCGCCGAGTCGGCGACCATCGCCGGCAACATGATCCGGCGCATCGGCGCGCAGAGCGAGCGCTCGACCTTGCGGGCCGGTATTATGACCGTCGGTGTGGACCGCGCGCGGATTACCGGCAACGAGGTGACGGAAATCGCGCCTCCTGGGGATTTTCTCGGCCTCGCGGCGGGCATTGTCCTGCGTTCGCCGTTCACGGAATTCGACGTCAACCACAATCGGGTACAGCGCGACGCCGCGCCCAGCGATCAGCAGACAAACAGCGGAACATGGATGGCGCTGGCCGTCATCGGCCTCGACTCGCAAAATCCGGTTTCGCACACCGGCGATGTGTCGGTCGTGAAAGTCGACAACAACCGCATGATGGTTCTTGGCGCGGGCCGTCCCTACATCGCTTCCTTCGACTCCGGCAATTCCGACGCAACAGCGACGCAACAGCCTGAGCTTGCCCGCGGGTCGGTGATCGGCAACGTGTTCTACGCTCGCGGTAACGCTCCGGCAGTTGACATTTTTGCCCCGGGTGAGTGCCTGTTCAACGACAATCGGGTCGAGGCCCGCCTGAATGGAAAGCTCGCGGTTCGGATGGCGACATCGGTTGCCATCGTGAATGCCAATCGCGTCCGTGGCGGCGAGGTGTCCATCCAGGTGTCCGGCGCCAAGACCGCGGCGGTGCTCGGAAATGTCACGACGGGCTCTATCGACATCCCGGGTGGGTTGCAGCCACCCTGGGATGCGTTGAATTTGCGCGGCTGATCTTAAGATAGCAAAGGCAAAACCATGCGCACGATTCTCATCAAGCAGAACACCGACCTCAAGGCGCTCAGCGGCATGCTGATCCAGCAGAACGCCGCGGCCGGCCAGGCGCAAACCGCGCTTCAGGCGCTGCAGGCGCTCAATCCCCATGTCGACATCAACGCCATACGCCCGGGTACGGTGCTGCTGGTTCCCGACGGGCCAAGCATCAACACCGCGGGAACCGAGCCTGTCGCGGGCAACAGCGCGGACGATCTGCAACAGGTCATCCACACCAGTCTTACGGCCGCGGCCGAGCGGCTGCGGGCCGGAAATGCGGCCGCTGCCGCCGACCGCTCGGCAATCGCCACCGTTCTCAAAGCAGCGCCGTTCAAGCGCATCGTCGACAGCGATGCAACGCTGAAGCAGCAGGTGGCGGACGCGACCAAGACCTTCAAGGACGATCAAAAACAGGACGATGCGGACGAGAAGGCCGTTACCGAGGCCATCAAGACCGCGCTGTCGAGTTTCGCCGACCTCCGCAAGCTCCTGGGCTGAAGCGAAATCGCGCCGGAGCCGCAAAAGTGTGACGCTCGGGTTGTATCAAGCGGGCGCCTGACATCCTATAATGAAGCGCAATAATCCTGCCGGCCGCGGGGAAATCCTTGGCGCGTCCAGAAGCAGGGAGTTGCATAACAAGTCCTGGGAGAAATCGATGGCTGCGATTGGCATGATCGTCAACGGAAAGGCGGTGACGGCGGAGGTCGAGCCGCGTCTGCTGCTGGTCCAGTTCCTGCGCGAAAACTTGCGGCTTACCGGCACGCATGTCGGCTGCGATACCAGCCAGTGCGGCGCCTGCGTGGTTCATGTGAACGGGCTCGCGATCAAATCCTGCACCGCGCTCGCGGTCTCCTGCGATGGCGCGACCGTCACCACCATCGAAGGCCTTTCGCCGGCCGGCCAGCTCCATCCGATGCAGGAGGCCTTTCGCGAATGCCATGCGCTGCAATGCGGTTTCTGCACGCCGGGCATGATCATGTCCGCCATAGACGCGGTCAATCGCAAAGGGACGAGCCTCGATGAGGCGACTGTTCGCGCGGAACTCGAAGGCAATCTCTGCCGCTGCACCGGATATCACAACATCGTCAGGGCCGTTCAGGCGGGGGCGCGCGCGATGGCCGTCCGCCCCCTGGTTCAGGCCGCGGAATAGGCGAGGGAGGCTTCCATGAACGAGACCGGAGTAGGCCAATCCGTACGCCGCCGCGAGGATTTCCGTTTCATCACCGGGGCCGGTCAGTATACGGACGACATCAACCGGCCGGGTCAGGCCTATGCGGTGTTCGTGCGTTCGCCCCATGCGCACGCGGCGATCAAATCGGTCGATATCGACGCCGCGGCAAAGGCGCCGGGCGTGCTTGGGATTTTCACCGGCAAGGATTTGGCCGCCGACAAGATCGGAACGCTGATCTGCGGCTGGATGATCCATTCCAAGGACGGTTCGCCGATGAAGGCGGGTGTGCACCCGGCACTTGCCGGAGACAAGGTGCGCTATGTGGGCGATCACGTGGCCGTCGTCATCGCGGAGACGCAGAATCAGGCGCGCGACGCGGCCGAGCTTGTCGCGGTCGATTACGACGTGCTGCCGGCCAGCGTCTCGCCTCAGACCACGCAGGAGGCGGGCCAACCGCTGCTGCACGAGGCCGCTCCCAACAACACGGTCTATCAGTGGCATCTGGGCGATTCCGCGGCCGTGGATGCGGCCTTCGCCGGCGCGAAGCACGTGGCCACGGTTGCGCTCTCCAACAACCGTTTGATCCCGAACGCCATAGAGCCGCGTGCGGCCATCGGCGAATACGACCGGGGCTCCGGCGGCTATACGCTGTACACCACCAGCCAGAATCCGCACGTGGCGCGGCTGGTGCTGTCGGCCTTCATCGGCATCGCGCCGGAAAACAAATTGCGCGTGATTGCGCCCGATGTCGGCGGCGGCTTCGGGTCGAAGATCTTCATCTATGCCGAGGAGGTGGTCTGCACCTGGGCCTCGCGCAAAGTGGGGCGTCCGGTGAAATGGGTCGCCGACCGCACGGAATCCTTTCTTGCCGATGCGCATGGCCGCGACCACATCACGACCGCCGAAGCGGCGATGGACGCGGACGGCAAGATTCTGGCCCTGCGCGTGAAGACGAAAGCCAATCTCGGCGCTTATCTTTCGACCTTCGCCTCGTCGGTACCGACCTATCTTTATGCGCCGCTGCTGTCGGGCCAATACGACATCCCCGCGATCTATTGCGAGGTGGACGGTGTCTACACCAACACCGCGCCCGTCGATGCCTATCGCGGCGCCGGCCGGCCGGAGGCGACCTTCGTCATCGAGCGGCTCGTGGAAGTGGCGGCGCGCGAGATGGGCATCGACCCGGCCGAATTCCGCATGCGCAATTTCATCCGCAGCTTCCCGCATCAGACGCCGGTGCTCTCGAACTACGACACCGGGGATTATCCGCTGTGCATGAAGATGGCGCTGGAAAACGCCGATCACGCGGGCTTTCCGGCGCGCAAGGCCGCGAGTGCCAAAGCGGGGAAGCTGCGTGGTATCGGCTTCTCCGCTTATATCGAGGCGTGCGGCATTGCGCCGTCGAGGGCGGTGGGCTCGCTCGGCGCCGGCGTGGGCCTGTGGGAATCGGCTGAAGTCCGGGTCAATCCGGTGGGGACGGTCGAAGTGCTGACCGGCAGCCACAGCCACGGGCAGGGCCACGAAACGACGTTCGCACAACTTGTCTCGCAACGCCTCGGAATTCCGATCGATCAGGTTTCCATCGTGCACGGCGACACCGACAAGGTGCAGATGGGCATGGGCACTTATGGCTCGCGTTCGGCCGCGGTCGGCATGTCGGCGCTCGACAAGGCGCTCGACAAGATCGTGGCCAAGGCAACCAAGGTCGCGTCCCGCGTCATGGAGGTGCCGGAAGATACCGTCGAATTCACCGACGGTGTGTTCTCGGGCCGCGGCACCAACAAGACCATGACGTTCGGCGACGTCTCGCTGCAGGCCTATGTGGCGCACAAATTCGACACCGCCGAAATCGAGCCGGGCTTAAAGGAAGGTGCGTTTTACGACCCGAAGAACTTCACATTCCCGTCCGGCGTCCACATCGCCGAAATCGAGATCGATCCGGAAACCGGCATCACGAAAATCGAACGCTGGACGGCGGTCGACGACTTCGGAAACCTGATCAATCCCATGATCGTCGATGGACAGGTGCATGGCGGCATCGCGCAAGGCATCGGCCAGGCGATGCTGGAGGGCGCGGTGTATGACAGCGCGGGCCAGCTCGTGACCGCAAGCTTCATGGATTACTGCATGCCGCGAGCCGACGACCTGCCGTCCTTCGACGTCACCATGACCAACACGCCGTGCCCGTCCAATCCGCTCGGCGTCAAAGGCTGCGGCGAAGCGGGCGCGATAGCCGCACCGGCCGCGCTGATCAACGCCATCACGGATGCGCTTAGGCACGAGAACATCGCCATGCCGGCAACGCCGCAGGCGGTCTGGCGCGCCGCTGCAGCCTCGCGTCAACAACTGGCGGCCGAATAGGGGAGGGGACCATGTACGCATTCGACTATCTCCGTCCCGCGACGCTTGGCGATGCCGCAAATGCGCTGAAGGCTCAGCCGAGTGCGAAGCTGCTCGCCGGGGGCCAGACGCTGATCCCAACCTTGAAATTGCGGCTCAACCGCCCGGGTATGGTGATCGATTTGGGCGCCATCGGGGGGCTGAACGCAATCGCGCGCCGCGACGACGGGCTCGCCATCGGGGCCATGGCGACGCATGCCGATATTGCGGCCTCACCCGTGGTCGCATCGTCCATCGCCGGGCTCGCCGGAGTCGCGGAAGGGATCGGCGATCCGCAGGTGCGCAATCGCGGCACCATCGGCGGTTCCCTCGCCAACAACGATCCGGCGGCGGATTACCCGGCAGCCGCGCTGGCGCTCGGAGCAACCCTGCGGACCAGCAAGCGCGAGCTTGCGGCGGCGGAGTATTTCACTGGTCTCTTCGCCACCTTCGACGATGACGAGATATTGACGGAAGTTCAGTTCCCGATTCCACGCCGCTTTGGCTATGCCAAGTTCCCCAATCCCGCCTCGCGCTTTGCGTTGGTGGGCGTGGCGGTTGCCGCCACCGCATCGGGGATTCGCGTCGCGGTGACCGGTGCGGGCGCAAATGGCGTCTTCCGCGTGCCCGAAATGGAGGACGCGCTATCGCAATCGTTCCGGCCCGAGGCGCTGAACGCCATTCGCGCCGATCCGTCCTTGCTGATGGGGGACATCCATGCGGATGCGGATTACCGCGCCCATCTGATCGGCGTCATGGCCAGACGCGCGGTGCAGGCAGCGCTGCAATAGGCGCTATGCGTCCCAGCTCCAGTCGGCGTATTGCGCGCGCAGCTCGCTTTTCTTGGAAATAGATTAATTGAACTCTAACTCCATTTCTTTCGGCGTTGCAGTAGGCAGGCGGATGCGTCACGGCTCTATAAATTGCACTCTGACCCCATTTCTCCTTGTCCTGAAATCAGGGATGTTTCACTTTCACCCCAAATCTATCAAGCTGTGTTGGCCAGCAGGCTCGCATATTCTGCCCCAGCGCACCGCCCGGTCGGCAGTCTTGGAAATCTGATCAGGTCCGGGCCGTCATGGGGCCCGAATGTTGTAACATGCGATTTTCTAGCTTCCGTTAAGACTAAACTGGCGCAGGCCTGCGTCGTGTCGGAGATTATTCGATGGGGGGTCTCGTGCGATAGTCGATATGTCTCAAATTGAGAGATGTAGGTTTCCAAATATGAATTGAGACGAAATCTTCCCGGTGTCTTCATGAGTTGCGATCCCTCGGGAGTGTAGGCGACGGTATACGCGGCGCTTTCACCACTTTCATCCGCACACACCCAATAGGCATCCTGTCTGAAACCGCCCAAGAGAACGTGGCTTCGAAAATCAAAAGCGTGATCGTGCACCTCGTATCCTGGCTGCGCGCTTTTGCTGCCTGGAGGCCAGAGATGCAAGCGAAGGCTCTCTCCATTATCAGACACAATTTTTGCTACGCGGAAGCCGAGCGGATGATGGCTCACACGCACATTAAAGAGCGGCGATTTTGCAAACGATGTCGCAAAGCAACCCGCCACACTCGCGGCTACAAGTATTTCAAACTGAGCAGCCAGTTCAGACATAGGGGCTACTTTTTTTCTCCATGGCGCTTCGAATGGCCGCGCATTCTTGCGGCGTAAGACTAAGGCCCTTTAGGCCAATACTTTCGAGGATAGTGGGAATTTGGTCGATTTCGACGTGCCGGCCGAACTCCAAGGCAGACAACTGCAGGGGAGTGCCGAGTTTATGCGCAATCCTCATTTCTTCGAGAAATGAATCATAAAACACCGATCCAGCCGAGCACATGAGCGCGGGCCACTTCGGTTCTTCACGCGTCATTATCAACTTTCGATCCGACATATCCGTTCTGTACAGGGCAAAACTTGACGAAAGTGAGATTTCGATCTCCATAAACTGATTGTTTGCTCGGATTTCCGCGGCACACAATATTGTCGCTAGCACCTCATTGCGGATGCGGTCCGCCGTCCATGAGTCGGTCGCGCTCATCGCCATCGAGTTTCGATAATCAGCATAGCGGTTCATTGTTTTGCCATCTCGCGGGTCAGGCAAGCTCAAACGAACATCGCGCTGCGTGGCTTCTTTCCGAGCGCTGTCATTGAGTTCTGGTAGCACTGTGTCGCGGAGGAATCGTCCGGATCTTCCTCGGAACCAATACGTCCTCGTTTGAGCGAGGGCGTCCATCAGGGCGGGATGAATATTCCAGGGCTCTATTGCCTTGAGGTGTCGGTCGTCTTGATTTTTGGTAGTGATAAAGAGGACGAGGAGAGCGGCGATAATGCTTATTAGAAGGGCCGCGGAGAGGTGATCCACGATGGCGCGGGCATAATCAGGAAGAGACTCTTCAGCGACCACAAGAACTGATCTTTGAGGTGCGGGTGATGCGACGACGGAGGAAGGCACTTGCGGGCCAGCATCCGTCGGCGGCGCGAGGAAGGTGAGCCGGATGAGAGATAGGCAAAGCAAAAGCAAAGCTGCGACGATTATGTATCCAACGGCGGCGCGGAGGGTAAATGCGTAAGGCTGGGCCGTGCGCCGTGCAGCCTTCATAAGTCCGCCGAAAACCCCGTCCATCGCTTACTCTGACCTCTTAGATCGTTTGCGAGCTTCACCAAATGAACCTCGCATTTCGCAAAGCGAACTATACGTCCCCTTGCCGAATGGCGCACTTGGGGCTCGCAACGCCAAGCCGACCCCACCATATAAAGCAGGCTCTTTCACAAGTCCGGCTTTGCTACAGTTAAACCGCGGTCGCGCGGCCGCGCGGTTGAACGTCGCTTTCGGCCCCGATGCGCCGGAAAAAGCACCTTATTGCACCGTAATTGCACCTTTATTTTCCAGGCTTATTTTCCCAAAAACCCTTGTTTTTACTGGAGTTTTCGCGCCGGTGCGCAACGTACACCCCCGGGGAGGGGGGATCGCATATTCTCCCCCTCCCTTGAAAAAGGGAGGGTCGAACCCGGCGGAGCCCCGTAGGGCGAAGACGGGTTCGGGGAGGGATCATGCCACGACAGGAGGCGACCCCCACCCGAGCCGCTGACTCGGCCCGTCCTCCCCCTTTTTGGGGGAGGGAAATTTAGGCGGGTTTCCCAAATGCGATAGCCCTGCCTCGGGGAGGGGGGAGCCGCCGGCGACCGGGCTCAATCCCAGCTCCAATCGGCGTATTGCGCGCGCAGCTCGCTTTTCTTGAACTTGCCTACGGAGGTGCGCGGGATCGTCTCTATAAAGACGAACGCGTCGGGCAATTGCCATTTTCCGAACGATTTGGACAGAAACGCGCGCAACTCGTCCGGTGTGGCGCACTCGCCGTCCTTCAGCACGATCGCGGCCAGCGGACGCTCCTGCCATTTGGGATGGGGAATACCCACCACGCACGCCTCTTTGACGGCGGGATAGCCCATCAGGGCGTTTTCCAAATCCACCGAACTGATCCATTCCCCGCCCGATTTCACCAGATCCTTCACGCGGTCCACGATCTTCAGATAACCGTGCTCGTCCATCGTGGCCACGTCGCCGGTGCGGAACCAGCCGTCCTGCGTCCAATGGTCCGCCTGATCGGGCGCATTATAGTAACTCGCGGCCACCCAAGGCCCGCGCACTTCGATTTCACCCGACGCGATGCCGTCCCAGGCCACCTCGCCTTCCGGCCCCATCAAGCGAATCTCCACGAACGGAACGGGCATGCCCTGCTTTGCGCGTGCCTCGTATTGCTTATCCAGAGGCCAATCGCGCATATGCGGCCGCAAGCCGCCGGCGATGCCGAGCGGGGTGGTCTCGGTCATTCCCCAAAGATGCTTGATGTGGAGTCCGAACCCGTCGAGACGGCGGATGAGGTCCTGCGGCGGCGCGGTTCCACCGCAAACGATGCGAACGGGCGAAGCGAACGTCCAGCGGCCCGGATTCTTCTCCAGCAGTTCCGCCACAGCGAGCCAGACCGTGGGCACACCGCAGGCGATGGTGACGCGCTCGCCCGCGATCAAATCGAGCAGGCTCTCGGCATCGGTATGCGGCCCGGGAAGGACAAGCCGCGCGCCCAGCATGGCCGCCACGAACGGAAGGCCCCAGGCATTGGCGTGGAACATCGGCGCCACGGGCATGATCGAGTCTGCCTGGCTCGCGCCGAACGTGTCGGCGAGTCCGCAGGAAAAACTGTGCAGCACCAGCGCGCGGTGCGAATAGATGACGCCCTTGGAATTCCCCGTTGTCCCCGAGGTGAAGCACATCAAGGCGCCGTCGTTCTCGCCGATGGGCGGATAGGCGAAATCGCCTCCGGCTTCCGCGAGCAGTTCTTCGTAATTGAGGAATCCCTCCGGCACGCTTGTCGAACCGTAAGGCGCCACGATGATGCGCTCGAACGGTACGTGGCTCCGGAATTTTTCCAGGATGGGTAGCAGCACATCGTCGATCAGGAGGAAGCGGTCGCCCGCATGATTGGCGATTGTCGCGATCTCGTTGGGATGCAGGCGAAGATTGAGCGTGTGCAGGATGCCGCCCGCGCAAGGCACGCCGAAGAACGCTTCGAGATGACCCGAATGGTTCCACATCATGGAGGCGACGCGGTCGCCGGGTTGAAGCCCGAGCTTCCGAAGCGCTCCCGCAAGCCGCCGGGCGCGTTTGTAAACGGTGCCGTAATTCGTGCGGGCGATGGATTTGTCGGGTCTTCGTGATACCACTTCCACGGTGGGAAACAATTTTCCGGCGCGTTCCAGAATCGTGATCAGCGTCAGCGGAAAATCCATCATCGTGCCGCGCATCGGTGGCTCCCCCAAAGGCTTCGTGAACATCTCCCTGCGGGCGATTTGTTTTTTGCGCTCCGCGTGGACCACGATAGCCGAGCGCGCCGTGGGGGCGAAAGACCGCGTGAACCCTTAGCGCTCCGAGCCCCAGAGGTCAGGGCCCGTCTCCACCCCGACGCCGCCGTCGATGGGGAGGATGGCGCCGGTAACATAGGCTCCGCCGCGCCCGCACAGGAACAACACCGCGCTCGCGATGTCCTCCTCCCGTCCGAGCCGGCCCAGGGGAATGCGCTTTTCCACGCTGGAGCGCCGCGAAGGCTCTTTTGTTGCAAAGGCCGTCATGCGGCTCTTGAACAGGCCGGGCGCCAGTGCGTTGACGGTGATCCGGCGCGGGGCCAATTCCTTCGCCAGAACGCGCGTCAGATGATGGATCGCCGCTTTCGACGCGACGTAGGAATAGGCGCCGTCTCCCATCGGCTGCGCGCCCATGACCGAGCCCAGATTGATCACGCGCGCGGGATCGTCCGCGGTCGCGGCGGCCGCAAGCCGCGGCAGCAGTTTTTGCGTGAGCGTAAAGGCGCCCGCGACATTGACGGACAGCACGCTCTCCCACGCTGCATAGGGGAACGACTCCAACGGAGCGCCCCATGTCTTTCCGGCATTGTTGACCAGAACGGACAGCTTCGGAAACCGCGCACCAATCTCGTCGGCAAGCGCCGCGACGCCGGCCTCGGTGCCAACGTCCCCGGCAATCCCGGTCGCTGTGCCCTGCGTATCAAGTGCGTTCAGGGATGCGGCGCATGCCTCGCAGGCCTCGCGCTTCCGCGACGCGACGATCACATCCGCACCGGCACAAACCAGCGCCTGGGCAATGATGCGGCCGATGCCGGTAGCGCCGCCGGTGACGACGGCCGTTTTTCCGGCGAGCGAAAAAAGCGATTCCAGATAGGGCAGAGAGGCGTCGCCATCCATGCCGCGCGCGCCTTCAGGGAGTACGCTTGAGTTCAGCCGTCGCGCCATCCCGTTCGTCGGACAGGAACGGGCAGTTCTTGACCGCTTGCCGGAAGAGGGTTTTTGCCTCGTCGCCGTTCTTGCGCATCAGCTCGTATTCGCCGATGTAAAACGCCGCTTCGCAACTCTGTTCGCGCTGCATCCGTCCGTCGCCCTGCAGCGAAGCCATCTGCGCCAGTTGCGATGTCGTCCTCTCGAGATAGAGATTCACCAAGGGCCCGGGCCAATGAGAGAGGTCGAGCTTGGCGGCATTGGCTTGAAGCTCGGTCCCGCTGCCCTGACCCGTCTTGCTGCGCGTCAGATACAACCACAGCACCGAATAGGCGTCGCTCGGATCGAACGTCAGGCTTCGAACGAAATCGGTCGTGGCGCCGGCGAATTCGCCCACGGAGAAGCGGGCGCGGCCGCGCGCGTAATAGCCCTCCGGGCCGTTCGGCTTCATGCGGATTTCGGTGTCGTATTGGGTGATCGCATTGCGATAATCGCCTTTGTCCTGGAAGGCGTTGCCGCGATTGTGGATCGCGATCACGGCGTTGCCGGGCGACAAATCGCCCGCGGCCAGAGCGGCGGAAAAAAGGCGGATGGCCTCGTCAAATTCACCGCGCTCGGCGGCGGCCAAGCCTGCGTTTGCCTGGTCCAACCCGGCCGCGGACGCGCCATCCATCGTGGAGGCGGCAATCAGAGCCGCCAGGAAATAGTGCATCGCGCGGACTGGGAGTACGCGTTGGCTGTGCATCAAAGCTGCGGGCATTTGTCGATGAAGCCTTCGAGCGTGCCTGCTTTATCCATGGCGATCATCCGGTCCACATTGGACCGCATGTAGGCGTCGATGGCTTGCCCGGCGGCATTCTCGGACACCTTCTTCTCGGACGCGTAGGTATGGGCCGCCGCCTTGCGGTAATCCTGCGCTTGGGCCTGGATCATGTTGCTCATTTCGCTGGTCCGGTTGAATCCGGTAAGGCGGTTCTGCCAGTTGGCGCGGTAGGCCGCCGCGCAGCCGGCATAGGACTCCCATGGCACAGGCCCGGTTTCGGCGGCGAGCGCCGCCGCCGTCCAGAATGACGCGAAAAGAACGGCAGCGCGACGCATGAACGCCCGTCAGAACCGTTCGTTCGTCCATTTGGCGATGTAATCGAACAGGTTCTTGTCCGAGTTCGAATATTGCCCCGGCGTCTTCTCGCAGGCTTTGCAGGGTGTGTAGCCGTGCACCGCGCCCTCGATGACGATGTAGTCCTTATCCTTCGCGGCCGAGAGGTCGTACATCATCTCCTGATCGCGGATGAAATGGAACGCGCCCATCGCTGCGATCAGCGTCGGAACCTTGATCGACTGCACCGCGCACATGGTCGAATTGTTGGAGGAACACCAGTCGATGCCATCGAGCGAATTGGTCGATTTCACCGCATTCGCGCTCAAGAACGATTTCAGCGTGAACACCTTTGTCCCGCGCTCGAAGGTGTGGTTCGCCTTCGCGTTCTCGGGCTCGGGCACCGCGACGCTGTGGGCGATTTCCTTCACGATGCTGCCGTCGTTCTTGAGAATCTTCTCCGGACGCGCGGTGCTCATCAGTTCTGGAATGCTCGGGTCCATGGAATTCAGGTCCGCGCTTCCCGCGCCCGCACCCGAGAAGCCGCCGCCGACGATCGCGAACAAGTCGTCGTCGCCATACATGGGCTTGCCCTTCATCTGCTGCATCTCGCCCTGCGCCTTGGCGATCAAATCGTTCATCTCCTTGGATTGCGCCGCGTAATAGCGCGCCTGGAATTCCTTGGAGTAATGCGAAGCGCCTTCCGGGTTGAAGCCGTTGGCCGGGCTGAACGGATCGAGCGAGGCGTCGATCTTGACCGAGCCGTCGTTCTGCATGGTGACGGAGGGATTGACGCCGCGCAGCGACTGCACGCCGTTGCCGGGATGCGCGTCGGGGAAGACGATGCCATCGGCGGGCTTGAAATCCATGTTGCCCGTGCATTGCATGATCTTGTCCGGGCCTTTGCACCAATTGGGTCCGGCTTCGGCGACCGCTTCGTAATAGCTCATCAGGGGCGAACCGCCGGAATGCCCGAGCAGGATCACCTTGGTGATGCCGGGGATGGAGCGCACATAATCGACGGTGTTCTTCACGTCGAAGGCGATGTCTTCCCAGCGGACGGCGGCCTCGTTGTTGACGAAGCGTGTATTCCAGCAGAGCGCGAGGAAGCCCCGCTTGGCCAATTCCTTGCAAGCGATGTTGTTGAGATTGTTGCCCGTGCGATGCGAAACCAGGAACGCGACATGGGGTGCCGGTCCGCTGTCGGGCTTGTAGAGCGCGGCGCTGACGCGGCCGAGCGGCACGAATTCCGGATGGGATTGCGCGAACGCAGTTGCCGGAAGCGCCGCCGCCGCGGCCATGGCGAAACCAAAGAGCTTCAAAACGCGAGCCAATGTCATGATCTCCTCCGTCCTTCCGGCAAAGCCAATTTGCACCTTGGGATTATCGCGCCGATTCCTGCCAGAGGCCAGCGCTGGATATGAGCCTCAATCCTGCGCCGCAATGTCCCTGACATAATCGGCGATTGCCAGGGAGGAGGTCAGCCCCGGCGACTCGATCCCATAAAGCGCGATGATTCCGGCGGTTCCGTGCTGCTCAGGCCCGGCAATCACGAAATCCGGCCGCGGCGTTCCGGGCCCATGAATCTTGGGCCGGATCCCGGCATAGGCGGGTTCCAGCGTGCGGTCCTCGACGCCCGGCCAATAGTGGCGGATGGCGGAATAGAAGGACGCGGCCCGCTTTGGATCGACATCGTAATTTTCGCTCTCGATCCATTCGGCGTCGGGACCGAAGCGGCCCTGCCCGGACATATCGCAAGTGTAATGGATGCCGAGGCTCGCGCGCTCCGGCAGGGGATAGATCAGCCGCTTGAACGGCGGAGCGCCCGCGAGCGTGAAATAATTGCCTTTGCACAGATAGGGCGTGGGCGCGTTCGCAAGCCCGAACGCGAGACCCATGCGGCAAGCGTCAAGTCCCGTCGAAATGATCACGCGGTTCGCGATAAGCTCGCTCGGTTCGGTCCCGCCGACCCTAATCCGCACCCCGTCCGCTTCGCTGACGCCGCCTTCGACGGGGGAGCCAAGCGCGATCATGGCGCCATGGGCCTCGGCTTCGCCCCGAATCGCGAGCATCAACGCGTGCGCATCGACAATACCCGTATTGGGAGAAACCATCGCCATGCGGCAGGAAAGCGCGGGTTCCAGCCGCGCGGCTTCCGCGCCTGAAACGAGTTCGAGACCTTGTACCCCGTTCGCGAGTCCCTGTTGGTAAAGTGCGACGAGTTGCTTTTCTTCTTCCGCGTCGGTTGCGACGATCAGCTTGCCGGTCATGCGGAACGGGACATGACGGGTCGCGGCGAAGTCTCGCAACAGCGCATTTCCCGCGACGCAGAACCGCGCCTTGAGGCTGCCGGTCGCAAAGTGCATGCCGGCGTGGATCACTTCGCTGTTGCGCGAGGAAATGCCGGTTCCGATCGCCTCGCGCGCTTCCAGGACCACGACCTCGCGGTTGGCCAGCGCGAGCGCGCGCGCAATCGCGAGCCCCACCACGCCCGCGCCGATCACCGCGCAATCGATCCGCTCCGCCATTCCCATCCCGTCAAAGCACAGGTTGAGCATGCTATAAGCCGCCGGATACCTTATCTTGCAAGGGGCTGCCGTCGGGAGGCGTTTCGCGTTGCGGCGCCAAAGCGGAAGTCGAAGATGACGCACATCGGAAAGTTGCTTGCCGCCTCGGTTGTCGCGTGCCTGTGCGTGGGTGCGAGCCCGGCGCTGGCGCAGGATCAATTGCTGCAGGATTTGGCGAAGTGCACGGCCGTTCCCGATGCCGCGCAGCGCGTCGCCTGCTATGACGCGCTTGCGCCGCAAATCCGCGCCAGGACCGCGGCCAAGCCGCAAGACCTGACAAAGGAGGACCAGAAATCGCTGTTCGGCCTCGATTTCTCGAACCTGTTCGGGCCGTCGAAGCAGACGACGCCGCAGCAATTCGGCCAGGAGAGAATTCCCGAGAGCCCGCCGCCCCCGTCCGCCCCGGCCGAAGCGTCCAAACCCGAGACGGTGGACACCATCGCGGCGGGGGTGAGCGAATATTCTCTCACGCCGCTCGGGCGCTTCGTCGTGTTTCTCGACAACGGCCAGATATGGCGGCAGATCGACGGCGATACCGGCCGGGCGAATTTCAAACGTGCGGCCGCCGACAATAAGATCACGATCTCGCGCGGCGCCTTCGGCAGTTACAATCTGCAGCTCAATAGCGGCAACGCCATCTTCAAGGTTCGCCGCGTCAAGTGATCATGCACGCCCGGGCACGACGTCGAAGGCGACGGTCAGCCGATCCTCCGGCGCGGTGAATGGCACCGTCCCGTGCCAATAAAATGACGGGAACAGCACCAGCAATCCTACTTCCGGCTTGATCAGGCGTTCGGGACAATCCCTCTCGCCCAGTGCAAGATTGGATTCGCCGAGCTTGAACCAGCCCTGTTTCCCCGCTTCGTCGGCGACGACGCCCGGGAGGCTCGCGTAATAGGCCGAGCTGATCCAGCCCTGCGGATGGACGTGGTTGGTGTGAAAACCGGCTGACCTAAGACGGCATGACCAGGATCCCGCGTAGGAAAAGCCGTCGCTCTTGCGCGCGGACAACGGATGGGCCGCATCGTCCGGCACGCTCTTTATGTAATCGACGATCGCCGCATCGATGCTCCGGCGGACGCCGCCGATCGGCCCCGCCGGTTGCGCAAACAACCGGCCGATCGTCTGCGTGCCGCCGCGCAAGGTCTGCTCCAACGGCTCGACCTTGCTGGTGTGCAGGCGGTTCAATTCGCCCGCGAGCGCGAGATTGAACGATCCGAGATCTCCATATCCCGCCGGCGTTTCGATTTCATAGGTGCGCACGTAGCGGCCGAAATCGACCAGATCCCCGTACCGGCCGTCGTGTTCCTGGCGCAGCGCGAGCGCGAGCCCGCCCAGCGCCAGCTGATCGAACGGTCCCCGCACGAGCGCGGCCTCGAATTGGCTCAGCGCGTCCGGCGCGGCACCCGCCGAAAGCAGCGCAAAACCGAACTGGTGGCGATGGAACGCGGAATCGGGCTCGGCCGCGATGGCGGTGCGGAAGAATGCGGCGGCTTCGTCGAATTTTCGGCGGTTTGCCAGCACAGTGCCGAGAAATCCCGCAATATCGCCGCGCCCGGGTGCAAGAATCGCCGCCCGCCGCAGCAGGCCCTCGGCCTCCGCCAATTCGTCGCGGCGAAAGCGCAGCCGCGCCTCGGCCAACAGCAGATCGGGCTGATCGCCGAGGCGGGTCCGCGCGTATTCGAACGATTTCAGGACATCGGCGCGGCCCTGGACGTGGGTGAGCTTGGCGATCTCGATATGCGTATCGACATGGGCGGGCTGCCGTTCGACAATCTTCCAGTAGGCCGCCAGCGCCTCGTCGTAACGCTGGGCATCGCGCAGGGTATTGGCAATGGCGAGGAGCGCTTCGATCCGCTCGGGTGCGATTGCAGCGGCACGCCCGAGACCCAAGAGCGCCTCATCGAACCGTTCGAGCCGCGCCAGCACCCAGCCGCGATAATAATTTGCATCGAAAGATGACGGCTCGGCCGCGACCGCGCGGTCGAGGGCACCGAGCGCATCTTCCGACCTGTCCTGCTGCATCCGGATGGCGCCGATGCGCGTCAGCGCCTGCGCGTAGCCGGGCCGCAATTGGACGGCTTGGGCGTGCGCGGCAAGGGCTGCATCGGCGCGGCCCATCTCCTCCAGTGTAAGCCCATAATTGTATGCGGCTTCGGGATAATTAGGCTTCAGTGCCAGCGCTTTGCGATGGTGTTCCTCGGCTTCCGCAAGGCGCACCGCGCGCCGCAGAAGATTGGCGATATTGTTGTGCAGCGCCGCGTCGCCGGGGGCGGCCGCAATCGCGCTCCGGAACAAGGCCTCGGCTTCGACCAGCTTGCCTTGTCCCTTCATCAGAAGCGCCAAACTGTTGAGGAGGCCCGGATGCGCCGGGAAATGCTGCAGCAGCGCGCCATAGACCGCGGCGGCATCGCTGGTGCGCCCGGCGCGTTCGAGCGCTTCAGCCTGTGCGAGCGCGCGCACGGGATCGGCCTTCGCCCATTGAGCGAGGCTTGCAGGCGTGGGCGCGGTTCCGCGATCCGGCATTGGCCGCAAGTGTAGTTCATCGCCCGTGAATCGCACGGGAAAAACCCATGCTACGATGGCGGCCGAGCGCGAGCGGACGGCGGAAAGGCTGACCACCTTCCGCGATTGTTAAGGAGAGGCGTCTTCCGGTTTCGGCGGATAGCCGAGCCGGCCGGCCCACGGCGTGAGCAGCGGCAGAACGGGCGCCATCTCCTCGGCATAGTTGCGCCATTGCGCAAGCCCTTCCCGGCTCAAACCTGCCGCCACCTGGGTCGCGCTCGGGGTTGCAACCGGCCGCTCTTTTGCGCGTTCCGCAAAGCCGCTCAGGGATTGCGTCCAGGCGATGCCCAGGAAGGCGCAAATCGCACGCGTTTCGCGTTCGAAATCGGCCACCAGGTCCTCGTGCCGCACCGATTTGAGATTGAGGGGCAATTTCGCCCAATAAAGCCCCATCAGATGCATGAACAGATCGTAGAACCGGGCCGCCCCTTCGAGTGTCAGAAGCTCGTACATGAACGCGTTGATGCGAAACCGCCGGCGGAAGCAGCTCAAGACGGCATCGCGCGGATCGCGCATGGCGACCAGGATTTTGGCTTCCGGAAAGAGCTTCGCGATCAAAGGCAGCTTCACTGCGTTGAAGGGGAGCTTGTCCAGGAACACCTTTCCGTCCGGCTCGATGCCGAATTCCCGCACGCGCTTCCAATAGAGGTCGCGGTAGCGCGACAGTTCCGGGTCGCCAAGCCCCGCCAGCCGCACCATTCCTGCGGGTTCGGTCATGAACGCGCGTGTGGCGTCGGAGAGGGCTTCCTTTTCTTCCATGCTGACCACATCGGGATGGCTCGCCAGTACCTGTTCGAGCAGGGTCGTGCCGGAGCGCGGAAAGCCGACCAGGAAAACATGGGCGGCAACGGGCGAGACGCGGCGCAAGGAATCACGCGGCCAAGGCGGCGACGTCCTGAACCAATCCTTGAGCCAGTTCAGCGCGTGCGCGGCCGACGCGCTCTCCGGGAATTGCGGGCCGTGGATGCGTTTGAGTTCGGCATTCGCCGCGACATAGGAAGCAAAGGCTTCTCGATAGCGCCCCTCGCCGTCGAGCGCATCGCCCATGAGGCCATGGGCCAGCGCCCGGTAAGGCGGCGGGAGGGCGGGTTCCTCCAACACGCGCGCAAGGCGGGCCCCGGCAGACGCGAAGGATTTCTCCGCAATATCGGCACTTACCAGGGAAAAGATGGCGTGCGTCTGACGCTCATCCATGGCGAGCGCACGGGTCGCAAAATCGCGCGCATCCCGCCATGCGGCGCGGCGCGTGGCCAGCCAGGCAAGCCTCCCCAACGGCTCGGCGCGCGGCTCCAGCCTGAACGCGGTCTCGAAACTCCGCGCGGCCGCCGCAAGCTCGCCGGCTGCTTCGCTCGCCCAGCCGTGGTTGAAATGGGCCGAGGCGAAATTGGGCTTCAGCGCGGCAGCCTCTTCAAACGCGTTGGCGGCTTCGAATGGCCGCTCGAGTTTGGCGAGACAAAGCCCCAGAGCATTCAGCACCATGGCATCCTTGGGCGCGAGAGAATGGGCCGCTTGCAGATCGCCAAGCGCTTCGCGATTGCGGCCCTGGCTCTCCAGCCAATAGGCGCGCAGGTTCAGAAGCAGGGGATGCACCACACCTTTGGCTAGCGCCTCGCGCGCGAGCGTAATCGCGCGCGGCAAATCGGCGAGGCTCTGCTCGACGTCTTGAACCAGCGGAGAGACGGTCTCGGGTCCCTGTGCTTCCGGCATGGGTGTAACAAAAGCAAAAGGCGGCGGTCCTGTCGACCGCCGCCTCTGTGCGCCTGGAGAGATTATCAGTACTTCAGCGTGACATTGACGAAGAACACGCGGCCGAGCGAATCGTAGGTTTGCGGGAAGGTGTTGGCGTTGCCGTAGGGCGGTCCAGAAATCCCGAGATTGCTGGTGTCGATCAGCGGCGGATCCTTGTCGAACAGATTGTTGACCCCGAAATGCAGATCGACGCCCGGGCGCAGCGTCCAGCGCGCGGCGAGGTCGAAATAATCGTAAGAGGGGATTATCGCATCCGACAGGTCGCCGCAGGGGGCGCCGCACGGTGCGTCAAGAACCGGATCGTTGGTGTTGCCGTCGAATTTGACGGAGCTGAGATGGCGCCATGTGACCGAAAAGCTGGCGTCAAAAGGCGCATCCCATGTGACGCGGAGCGTATGCCGCCAAGTGGGAATTGGCGCGGAGGCATTGCCGGTTGTGCAGGTCAGGCCGAACAGTCCGGCACAGTCGTACACATGTTCGCCCGGCGCGTTTTGCTGCTTGTAGGTATCGATCCAGGTGCCGTTCAGGCTGAGCGAAATCGCGCCCGCATTCATGAAGCCGAAATCGTCCAGGCTGCGGCGGTAATTCGCCGCGATGTCCACACCGTTGGTGCTGAGGAAGCCGGTGTTGATGTTCTGAGAACTGACATAGCCGAACAGGCCGAATATGGAACCGGTTCCTGGCGTGCGATGGATGAGAGCGCATGCGCCGGGATTGACCCCGGTGGCGCAGCCGGTGAGCACGTCGGACTGCGGCAGCGTCGCGATCAGGCCATTCACCTTGATGTTGAAATAGTCGATCGTGGCGGTGAAGTTCTCGAAGAATGACGGAGTCAGGACGACGCCCGCCGTCTTGCTGTCCGCGTCTTCCGGCTTGAGCGCGAGATTGCCGCCGAACAAGGCGCTGCACTGCGCGGCGGGGCACTGATCGATATGTCCGTATTGCGCGGACGATACGCCGGTAAGCGCGCATTGCGAGGCGGTGAGCGAAGGAGCGCTGCCCGCACAAGGATCGGTGCCTCCCCACAGGCCGACCGAGTTCGGCTGGAACAGCTCGATCACATTTGGCGCGCGAACGGCCCGCTGCAGGCTGCCGCGCAACTTGAAGTCCATCGTCGGCGCCCATTCTGCGTCGATCTTCCAGCTCCACACGGTTCCGGCCTGGGTGTAGTCGGAGTAGCGCGCGCCGCCGTCAAGGCGCAGGCTTTCAAAAAATGGGCGGCCTTCGATCAGCGGAATGCCGATTTCGCCGTAGTATTCCTTTACGTCATAGGCGCCTTCGACCGATGGCGTAGGACCGCCCTGGCCCGCCAGATCGCCGCTGGCGAATTCCTGATCGACGCGCAGGGCGAGGTGGTCGCGCATGTAATCGGCGCCGAGCGCGACGCTGATCGGATTCATCGCCATTGCGCTCTTGAACATGTCGCCGAGATCGCCGGTGATGTTGAAGCCGACGGTCTGTTCGGTGTTGTCGCCCTCCTTGAACCCAGGCGTGGAGATATACGAGATCATGGCCGGCGTGAGATGGCCGAGGGTAAAAATGTCCAGCGGCACGCAATTGGGATCGTTGCCTCCCGGCAGGGCCGCTTTGCAGGTCGGCGTCCCGCCGGAGTTCACCACTTGCAGAGCGTTGGCGATGTTCCGGACCGACGCGTCGTTGAGATATTCCTCCTGGTAGACGGTCGTGCCGTATTGAGCGAACAGCTCATAGCTCCAGTTGCTGGTGATCTGCCCCTGCACCCCGACGATCATCCGGTAGGCGGTGTGCCGGAGGTCATCTCGCCGCGGACCGGCTTCGACGAAGCGCCGGCCGATATCCACGCGCGCATTGTCGGTTGGCCCGAGACCCGTACAGAGCGTGGTTAAGGCCGAAGGAGTCAGCAGCGGATTGTCGCAATTGATGTCGTAGAGGCCCACATCCTTGCCGGCGCCGCGGAACAGACCCGATGGCGCGATCTGCGCCACCGTATGATCGTCCATGAACATCACCGACGTGAAGAAGTCGAACATCGGCGTGACTTCGTAATGGCCGAAGGCTCCCGCCTGATAGCGCTCGTCGGGACGCTGCAGATAATTGTATGGCGCGAAATTGAAGGCATCGCGCGCGCTCGAATATGGGGTGATGGTGCCGTTGGTATTGGTGCGGAAGGCCAAACCGTTGTTCGGATTGGCCGGATTTTGCTGCGGCGAGAGACGGCCGACCGCGGCATTGCTCGATCCAACGCAGAAGAAGCCGCCCGCGAAATCGGTCGCTTCCGAGCAGGCGGAGAAATCGCGCTGCGACTGAAGAACGGGCTGGGTGTTGCGAAACCCGAGATAGGCCGTGATGTTGCCTTTGCCGTTCTGGCTGTTCGTACCGATGATGCCGGTGATGTCGATATTGCGGCCGTCGAAGACGCTGTTGGGCGCCTGCGGAAAGCCCTGGGCGCTGGCGGCGATGGTGTCGCGGGCCACAGAGTTGTCGTTGTTATGCTGCCCCGCGCTCCAGGTGCCGTCGAACTCCACGCCCTCGAAGTCCTTGCGCATCACGAAGTTTACGACGCCCGCGATGGCGTCCGACCCGTACACCGCCGAGGCGCCGCCGGTCAGCACTTCGATATGATCGATCAAGGCGGCGGGAATGTTGTTGATGTCCGGTGCGGCTGTGTCGGGACCGACCGTGTTGGGATCGCCGGGCTGCAGCCGCTTGCCGTCGATCAGCACCAATGTGCGGTTGGCGCCAAGATTGCGCAGATTGACCGTGGCCGTGCCGCTCGATCCGTTCGAGATCGCGCCGCCCTGCGAGGCAAAGGCTTGCGGCAGGTTGGAAAGAAGATTCTCGACATTGATCGTGCCGTTGATCTTAACGTCTTCATTGTTCACCACCGCGACAGGCGAAGCCGCCACCAAACCCTGCACCGGCAGTCGCGAACCGGTGATGGTAACTGTTTCAGGCGCCGCCATCTGTGCGGCGGCAGAGCCCGTCATCGCGATGACGGCAGCTCCGGCGCTGCCGAGCATGAGTGCAGCCCTAAATCCACGTTCATTGTGCTGAATCACGGGAGACCCCCTTTCAAAGGATTGCCGTCGAGCCCGGTATGGGCTCGCAGCAAGTCATCCCTTGAGGGGCTTCGACCCCCCTCGCGAGACGACCGAATTAACACAAGGCTATCTGCGAAGTTCGCATCCGCGAAAGGAGGTATTTTAACTGTTAGATGAAATCTGACATTCGTGTGACTTTCTTGCACCTGCTCAATTATGTCGCCTCCAATGCTCATTTTGTGCACAGTTCAAGCGGGGCCCTGTGTGTTGAAAACCCGAAAGTTCGCGAGCGCTTAGCGTGTCCGACCACACGTCCGAAGGCTGCAGTACTAACCTTCGTCTGGGCCGGAATCCCGCTTGCCGATCGTACGAGTCTGGACAATGGGAGCGGAGTGCCACGCAGCCCTCTACGCGATTCCGGGCGAAGTTGGATTAAATGATCAGAGACCGTTAAGCGTAAATGGTTTTCCGGCCCGCCCCCGGATTTGACCGTGTTATCATTCGGTTGTAGGCGGATTGGTTTGGTGGGGCGATCTCTTTGGGTTAGGCATTGGATGGCTGGCCGTCTCGGCCGGCGCGTAGTGAGAGACGTTTCACGAAGATGATTCCATGACGACACCGACGTCGGATACCGAGGACACATCCGAACCCGGCTATGGGCCGGATGCGGACTCCGACGCGTCGATGCTGCTCGGCAATGCGCTGGCGGCAAGCGCGCAATTGATCGCCGAAACCGCTGCGCAAATGGCGGCGGCGAGCGCCGCGCAAAGCGCTGCCATTTCGGCCGCCTTCCAGGCCATGAAATCCGGCTCGCTCCAGGTTCTGGATTCGCAGCTTGCCGCGCTCTATCTGGGCGAGACGCCCGATGCGGGGCTGCTCACGCCCTTCACCTCGACCGTCGAATCCCTCTCCGGCGCCGTGGATGGGGCAGCCGGCTATGTCACCATCGATGCGACCGCCAAGGACAGTAACGGCGCGGCCCTGCTCGCCGCCTTGCAGGCAATTGGACTACAGGAGGGCGCATCGTTCGGCTCCATGGCCTCGGGTCTTCTCCCGATCGGCAGATTGTCCGAACTCGTCACCGTCGCCGATCTCTCCTTCGCGCGCGAATCGGGATATGTGTCGGGCGCCGGCACGGCGATGAACCAGGGCGATCATGCGATGCTGGCCGATGCCGCCCGCTCGGCCTATGGCGTCGACGGCAGCGGCATCAAAATCGGCATCCTCTCGGATTCCTTCAACAATCTCGGAGGAATGGCGACGGGGATCGCCAACGGCGACCTGCCCGCCAACACCACGATCTATCAGGATCTCCCCAGCGGCGGCACCGATGAAGGCCGAGGCATGGCCGAACTGGCGCATGACATCGCGCCGGGGGCCTCCATTGAATTCGCCACCGCCTTCACCGGTATGGCGAGCTTCGCCAGCAACATCATCGCGCTCTTCAATGCCGGGGCCCGGGTGATTGCCGACGATGTGACCTATTTCGCCGAGACTGCCTATCAGGACGGGCCGGTCGCGCAGGCCATCAATCAGGTGGTGGCGAACGGAGCCGTGTATTTCTCAGCGGCCGGGAACGACGGCCATAACGGCTTCGAGGCAGGGTTTGTTTCGAGCGGCGTGACCGGCACCTTCGGGACATCTCCCAACACCTATACCGAGACGATGGCGAAGCTCACCAATGGCGCCACCGGCAAGCAATTTCTTCCGGTCACGATTCCCGGGCACGCGACCGTGACGTTCGTCCTCGAATGGAATCAGCCCGCCCTTTCGGTCGATGGCACGGTCGGATCTCAAAGCGACGTCGATCTGTTTCTCTACAATTCCGCAAAAACCACCGTTGTCGGGGAATCGATCTCGGACAATATCGCGAGCGGCGATCCGGTCGAGGTTCTACAGTTCACCAACAGCAGCTCGTTTGCCGTCACCGACAATCTGGCGGTCGGCCTCTTTGCCGGTCCTGCGCCCACCGATTTCAAGCTGATGGCGCTCGACAACGGCGCGGGCGTGACACTTGGCGGTTCCGTCCTCAACACCAACAACGGAACGGTCTATGGCCATGCCGCCGCCAGCGGGGCCATCGCCGTTGGCGCTGCGGCCTACAACCAGACACCGGCCTACGGGGTTTCCCCGCCGGTGGCTGAAAATTATTCGTCATACGGTCCGACGACCATTCTGTTCGATACGGCGGGCAATGCGCTGGGGACGCCCGACATCAGGCAAACGCCGCAGATCGTTGCGCCCGATGGCGGCGACACGAGCTTCTTCGGTTCTGACTCAGACGCCGACGGCAAGCCCAATTTCTACGGCACCTCGGCGGCTGCACCTGACGCCGCGGCGGTTGCGGCGCTCATGCTGCAAGCCAATGGCGCGCTCAACAAGGCGGACATCCTCAACCTGCTCGAGGATTCCGCAACCGACATGGACAATGCCGTCACCAGCGGGTTCGACACGGGGTTCGATAACGCGACCGGATTCGGTCTGATCCAGGCGAACAAGGCGGTCCAGTACGCCGTCACGCATACGATAGGGCTCGACACGAGCCACGCCGTCATCTCCGGCACGCATCTGGACGACATTTTCACCGGCGGCGCGGGCAATCACAGCATTTCCGGCGGCACGGGCAACGATGTGCTCGATTACTCCGCCGCCAATGGCGCTGTGAGCATCAGTTTCCTGTCCGGCAGCGGCAGCAACGGTTTTGGCGGTACGGATACCTTCAGCGGCATCGAGAAGGCGCTGGGATCCTCCTTTGGCGATACGCTCACGGGGGCGGGGACAAACGACACACTGATCGGCAATGGAGGGAACGACGCGCTGAACGGCGGCAGCGGCAATGATGTGATCATCGGCGGATCGGGCAACGATTCCCTGGACGGAGCGTCGGGAAACGACACGGCCGTCTTCTCCGCATCCTGGGCCACCTACCAGGTCGCCCAGATGGGAGCGGACACGTATTCCGTCAAAGACATCCGCGACGGTTGGCCCGACGGCGCCGATACGATTGCAGGCATCGAGTCGCTGTCCTTTTCCGATGTGCTCGGGATCACTCCCGCCCTCGCGGTGACTCCGGCGATTACCGGGTTTTCCGCTGACAGTGGAGTCCCGGGCGACAACATCACCAACGACAACGATCTGCTTCTCTCCGGCACGGGTGGGGCCTTCTCCAGCATCGATATTTTCGACGGAGCGAACCTGATCGGCACGGCGGCGGCGAACAGCGCGGGCGCCTGGAGCTACCAGACCGGCATTCTCGCCGACGGAGTCCACAGCTTCACTGCGGCCGCAACCGACGGTTCGGGCCACATCGGATTGGTCTTCCCGGCGCTTGTCTTGACCGTTGACACCACGGCGGATTCGGCGCCGGCAGCCGGTTTATCCGTCGCCGACACCGCCGATCATCTCATCAATGCCGCGGAAGCGGGATCGGTGTCGTTCACCGTTGCGGGATTGGACACTGACGCCACCGCGACGGCGATTTTCACCGACGGGACCAACAGCGTCCAGGTGAGTTCGATTGCCGCGAATGGGCTTTACGCCGTCAATCTTGCCAGCCTCACCAACGGCGTCATTCATTCCCGGCTCGCGATTGCCGATCGCGCCGGCAATCAGGCCAATGTGGCGGGCAACGATGTGGTGCTCGACACCACGGCCGACGCCAATCCTGCGGCAACGCTCAGTGTCAACGACACCGCCGATCATATCATCAATGCCGCGGAAGCAGGAACGGTGTCGTTCACGGTTGCAGGATTGGATTCCGACGCCACCGCAACGGCGATTTTCACCGACGGGACCAACAGCGTCCAGGTGAGTTCGATTGCCGCTAATGGGCTTTACGCCGTCAATCTTGCCAGCCTCACCAACGGCGTCATCCATTCCTCGCTCGCGATAACCGACGGCGCGGGCAATCAGGCCAATGTGGCCGGCAACAATGTCGTGCTCGACACCACCGCGGACGCCAATCCCGCGGCAACGCTCAGCGTCAATGATACCGCCGACCATCTTATCAATGCCGTGGAAGCGGGATCGGTGTCGTTCACCGTTGCAGGATTGGACCCTGACGCCACCGCGACGGCGATTTTCAGCGACGGGACCAACAGCGTCCAGGTGAGTTCGATTGCCGCGAACGGGCTTTACGCCGTCAATCTTGCCAGCCTCACCAACGGCGTCATCCATTCCTCGC
>CAZBRO010000017.1:0-13387 GCA_964494505.1 uncultured Bordetella sp. | reverse complement strand
ATGTCGTGCTCGACACCACCGCGGACGCCAATCCCGCGGCAACGCTCAGCGTCAACGACACTGCCGATCATATCATCGACAGCACCGAGGCCCCGTCCGTTTCATTTGCGGTCGCTGGACTGGATTCCGACGCAACGGCAATTGCAACCTTCACCGACGGCAGCGACAGAGTTCAGGTCGCCGGCATCGCGGCCGACGGGACCTATTCCGTCGACCTGACGAATCTCGTCTCCGGCACCATTCATTCCTCGCTCGCGATTGCCGACGCCGCGGGCAACCAGGCGAATGCATCCGGCAACGACGTGACCTTGCTGCTCAATCGTGCGCCTGTCGCCAGCGCGGACAGCGCGACCGCGCTCGAAGCGGGCGGCGTGAACAACGCCACGCCGGGGAGCGATCCGTCCGGCAATGTGCTCGCGAATGACAGCGATCCCGACGCGGGCGATACGCTTGCCGTGCAGGGCGTTGCAGCGGGTGCGCTCGGCGGCCCGCTGTCTTCGGGCGTGGCGACGGCCGTTTCGGGCAGCTATGGCGCGCTTCTGCTGAATGCGGACGGGAGCTACGCCTACACGCTCGACAACGCCAATCCGGCGGTGGAGGCGCTCAACATTGGCGCCCATTTGAGCGACGTGTTCAGCTACACGATCAGCGACGGGAAAGGCGGAGTCTCGACCGCCCCGCTCACCGTCACCATCGATGGCGCCGACGATGCGCCCTCCCAGCCAACAGACGCCGATGCAACCGCCAACAGCGTCGTCGAAGGTTCCGCCTTTGGTACGTCCGCCGGCATCACGGCCGCCTCCACCGATGTGGATGGGCCGGCGCTTTCCTATCAGCTTCTCAACGATGCCGGTGGACGCTTTGCCATCGATTCCGTCACCGGCGCGGTCACGGTGGCCAATGGCGCGCTTATCGACTACGAAAGCGCGCATGCCCATCAGATCGTCGTGCAAGTCTCCGACGGCACGCTGACTGCGACGCAGAATTTCACCATCGGCGTCACCGACGCCAACGATGTCGCGCCCACCATTACGTCGGCTGTTTCGGCCACAGAAGCGGAGAACACGCCGGCATCGTCCATCGTCTACACCGCGGCCGCTACCGATCCCGATACCGTCGGCACCATTGCCTTCTCGCTTTCCGGCACGGATGCGGCGCTCTTCTCTATCGATTCGGTCACCGGGGCCGTGCGTTTTCTCGCCTCCCCGGATTTCGATGCGCCGCTGGATGCCAATGGCGACAATCAGTACCTCCTCACCTTGCACGCAAATGACGGCGTCCACGACACCGCGCAAGGCGTCACGATTGCCGTCACCAATCTTCCCGGTGTGACCATTGGGGGCGGTACGGGCGCCGATACGATCAGCGGCAGCAAGACCGTTGCCGGACAGCCTTTCCCGACCGGCGAGGAAGACAGTATCAGCGGCAATGCCGGCAATGACAGCATCGCCGCACTCGGCGGCAATGACACACTCAACGGCGGTGCCGGGGCCGACACGCTTGCCGGGGGCGCCGGAAACGACCTTTACATCGTCGACAATGCCGGCGATCTCGTGGTGGAAAATTCCGGCGAGGGCACGGACACGGTTCAGTCCTCGATTGCCTATACACTCGGCGCGAACGTCGAGAATTTGACGCTCACGGGCGCTGCGAACATCAACGCTACGGGCAACGCGGCGGCAAATGTCATCGCCGGCAATGGCGGAAACAACATCATCGCCGGGCTCGATGGCGCGGACACCATCGACGGCGGTGGCGGCACGGACACGGCGACCTATGCGGCGTCTTCGGCCGGCGTCAGCGTCAGCCTTCTGACCGGGCTCGGGAGCGGCGGCGATGCCCAGGGTGACATTCTCGCGAACATCGAGAGCCTGATCGGATCGGCTTTCGATGACAGCCTGCAAGGCAGCAGCGGCGCCAATTCGCTGACCGGGGGTGCGGGCAACGACACGCTGGACGGCGGGGCCGGTGCGGATTCGCTCGCGGGCGGCATAGGCAACGACACCTATATCGTCGACAACGGGTCCGATGTGGTGACGGAAGCTGCCAACCAGGGCACGGACACGGTCATCACAATCCTTGCCGCCTACACGCTTGGGACCAACGTCGAGAATCTGACC
The DNA here is from genome assembly GCA_964494505.1 of uncultured Bordetella sp. Classification (GTDB taxonomy): domain Bacteria; phylum Pseudomonadota; class Alphaproteobacteria; order Micropepsales; family Micropepsaceae; genus CAIYRG01. Next base: position 11,267 of record CAZBRO010000017.1, on the reverse strand, counting down.
TTTGTTGGCGCAGGCTCCTTTACCGGCACCGGCAACACGCTCAACAATTTTATCGTCGGCGGCGGCGGCAACGACAATCTCTCCGGGCTTGCCGGCAACGACACGCTCGACGGCGGCGCGGGAGCTGACACGCTCTCGGGCGGTGCCGGCAACGACACCTATGTCGTGGACAATCCCGGCGATCAGGTTTCCGAAGCCGCGAGTTCCGGAACCGATACGGTCTTGACCACGCTCTCCGCACTCACTCTCGCGGCCAATGTGGAGAACCTTTCCTACACCGGCAGCGATGGTTTTGCGGGGACCGGCAATACGCTCGCCAATCTCATCACCGGCGGCGTGGGTGCGGACACTCTTTCCGGCCTCGACGGCAACGACACACTGGACGGCGGAGCGGGCGCGGACATTCTCACAGGCGGCCTCGGCAATGATACCTATATCGTCGACAATGCCGGGGACCAGGTTGTCGAGGCGAGCGGCGCGGGAACCGACACGGTCTTGACCACGCTCTCCGCGCTGACGCTAGCGGCCAACGTGGAAAATCTCACCTATACGGGTACGGACGATTTTGCCGGCACGGGCAATACGCTCGCTAACGCCGTTACCGGCGGCGCGGGAAACGATGTGCTGAGCGGACTTGCCGGAAACGATACGCTCACCGGGAACGACGGCAGCGACACGCTCCTCGGCGGTGGCGACAATGACTCGCTTGTGGGCGGCAACGGCGCGGACAGCCTCGACGGCGGCGACGGCAACGACACCCTGAGCGGGAGTCCCGGCGACGACACGCTTGCGGGCGGGCTCGGGAACGACACCTACAATATCGACAGCGCCGGAGAAGTCGTCATCGAAGCCAGCAGCGCGGGCACCGATATCGCGCGCGTGAGCATCGGGAACTACACCCTTGGCGCCAACATCGAAAATCTTACCTATACGGGCTCGGGTGATTTCGCCGGCACCGGCAATGGGCTTGCGAATCTCATCACGGGCGGCGCCGGCAATGACACGCTCGATGGCGCTGCGGGCGCCGACAAATTGACCGGGCTTGCCGGCGACGATCAGCTTTTCGGAGGCGACGGCAACGATACGCTGATCGCAGGGGCGGGCGCCGATACGCAGACGGGCGGGGCGGGCGCGGACCGTTTCATGTTCTCGGCGGTTTCCGATTCCGCCGGCGCATCGGTAGACATCATTGCCGATTTCAGCCACGCGCAATCGGACAAGATCGATGTTTCGGCAATCGATGCCGACATTTCGCAAACCGGCAATCAGGTCTTCACCTACATGGGAAATGCCGCATTCGATTTCCATCCGGGCGAGTTGCGCTGGGTCGTGTCGGGCGGCTCGGTTGTCGTCACCGCCGATGTAGATGGCGACGGCGTTGCGGATTTCACCGTGAATGTCGCGGCCACATCCTCGCTTGTTGCCGCTGATTTCGTTCTTTAGCGCCTTCACGGGATAGAATCTTTCGCGGGCTATAACAATGCAGGCCGCCCGAGGAAAACGCCTGACCCAATCCATGATACGATAGGCAAAACAGGGAGAGAACCATGCCGGCCCTGATCGTGCTTGCCGTTATCGCCGTGCTGCTGCTCAGCGGTTTCCGTGTCGTGCAGCAATATCAGCGCGGGCTCGTGTTCCGCTTCGGCCGCTATCGCGACAATCGTGCGCCCGGTCTCACCTGGATCATTCCGCTGGCCGAATCGCTCACCATCGTCGACATGCGCGTGCTGACCGATTCCGTCGAGCAGCAAGAGACCATGACCAAGGACAATGTGCCGATCCAGGTCAACGCGGTCATCTGGTATCGCGTCATTGCGCCGGACCGCTCGGTGATCGAAGTCCAGAACGTGCGCAACGCGGTCATCCAGACCGCGCTGACGACGCTGCGCAACGTATTGGGTCAGCACAGCCTCGACGACGTTCTGAAGGAGCGCGACAAGATGGGTGCGCTGATAAAGGAACGCGTCGACCGCGTGACCGAACCCTGGGGCGTTACCATCAGCGCGGTCGAGATGAAGAATGTCGAGATACCAGCCTCCATGCAGCGGGCGATGGCGCAGGAAGCCGAAGCCCTGCGCGAAAAGCGCGCCCGCATCATCAAGGCCGAAGCCGAGATGGAAGCGGCGATGAAACTGCGCGAAGCCGCCGACGAGATCATGAAGACGCCGGCGTCCCTGGAGCTTCGGCGGATGCAGATGCTGACCGAAATCGGCGCCGAGCAGAACACCATGACGGTGGTGATGATGCCGTCCGAATTCGTCGGCGCTGCGGCTACGCTCGCCAAATGGAGCGAGAAATAGGCGTTCAACGTATGTACGTCATCGGCAAAGCGGCCTCATGCTTCGTCCCTCGACAAGCTCGGGATGAAGAAGTTCAGCATGAGCATTTTGTTTAAATCTTCACCCTGAGCCTGTCGAAGGGTGAGGGGCTGCCTGAACCTGCGGGGCCGCTACGAGATATGCGGACCCGGAAGCCGCTTCCAGATCACGTCTCCGGAGCAGCCTCCCGTGACCTTAAAATGATCCCTGTCCAGAACGGTGATGGTGATCTTTTCCCAATGGGCGCCCTCGAGTCCGAGTCCGGCGCATACTTGTTCGGCGGCAAAGGGGTTGGAATTGAACACACCCCGCACATTCATCGTTCCCGCCGGCACATATTCGTCGCCGGTGAGCTTTGTCGCCTGAACGGAGTTCCCGTTCTGGCGTATCCTGGCTTGCTCGACCCTGAATCCATAGTCTGTGGTAAAAGGCGCCTCCCATTCGCCGCTCAAATTATAGGTTTGCGCCTGAACCAGGCCGGGCAAAGCGGCAAATACAACAGCAAAAGAAAGAGGAATAATCCGCTTCATTTGCGGCGCCATAATGCGCCTAATCCAATCCGCGCCGCGGCAAGCAGCAGACCCAGTACCGCCCCGGCAACCACCAAAACATGGCCGTCGGTATTGAACAGCCAGCCCGGCCAGGCGGGGTCCATCTCATAGGCGCCGTAAAGCGCCAGAGCCGCCAAGCCGGCGCCGCTCACCAGACAGACCGCCAATGCGGCGAGAGGGTATTCTTTGAGCATAAGCCCAGTATGCCACGTGCCATGCGCAAACTGGAGGCCCCCCAGTAACTCTACACGGCTTGGCGCTCCCCGCCCTTGGAGTCGCCCCGTCGCGGGCGTAAGATTGCGTGTCCGGAAACGCTTTGGGGGACGGCAATGAAAATCAAGACATTCCGCACCATCATACTGGCGAGCATTCTGTCGGGCCTCGCACTTCCCGCCGCCGCACAGAGCTTCACGCAACCCGCGACGGGCAAGCAACTTTTCGACGCGCAATGCGTGGATTGCCACGGCGTCAACGGCACCGGCGACGAAGCGCCCGCGATCAATCATCCGCTCGGCCAGGACGATGCGGCCTTGCACAAGATCATCCGCGACGGCACGCCCGACGGCCGCATGCCGCGCGTCCGGCGCATGACCGAAGAGGAAGTCGATCAGCTCGTTGCCTATGTGCGCGTGCTTTCCCGCGGCGCGCCCGAGAAGGTTGCCGGCAATGCCGACAAGGGGCGCGCGGTCTACCAGAAGCTTGCCTGCGCCACCTGCCACACCGTCGGCGGGACGGGCGGCGTCGTCGGCCCCGACCTCACCAAAGTGGGGCAGCGCCGGGCCGTCAATTATCTGCGCCAGGTGGTGCTGGAACCGGGCAAGCTGAAGCCCAAAGGCAGCACCGGAATCCTGCTCAACGGCTTTTCCGAATATCTTCCCGTCAGCGTGGTCGAGCAGAACGGCCGCGAAGTGCGAGGGCTGCGCGTCAACGAAGATTCCTTCACCATCCAGGTCCGCGACGCCAACGGCACGCTGTATTCGTTCCGCAAGACCGATGTGCAGAACGTCGACAAGCAATTCGGCCGCAGCCTGATGCCGGGCTACAAGGACAAGCTCGCAGGCTCCGACACCGACGACCTCGTCGCCTATCTCTACAGCCTGGGGAACGCGAAATGAGCACGACCATTTTCCGCCTGATCGGCTTGAGCGCGGGCTTCATTCTGGCGCTGACCGCGGCTGCTTCCGCGCAAAACGTGCCCTATCAGCGCATCGTCAACGCCGCGAGCACGCCCAACGATTGGCTGACCTATTCCGGCAATTACAATTCCCAGCGTTATTCGCCGCTCAACCAGATCAATCGCCAGAACGTCAAGAATCTGCGCCCGGCCTGGATGTACCAGATCAAGAAACCCGGCGTGTTCGAGGCGAGCCCCGTGGTTGCCGACGGCGTCATGTATATCAGCGAGCCGCCCTCCACGTTCACCGCGCTCGACGTTCGCACCGGCCGTCCGCTTTGGACCTGGACGCCGCCCATTCCGGACAATGTCATCGTCATCGGTTCGCCCCCGGTCAATCGCGGTGTCGCCATTCTGGACGACATGGTGTTCGCAGGGAGCATCGCGGGGCATCTGGCCGCGCTCGATGCGAAGACCGGCGTGCTCCGTTGGGACATTGTCGTCGACGACAACCGCAAAGGCTATTATCTGACGCTCGCGCCCTTGGCGCTGAACGGCAAGATCATCGTCGGCGTTTCGGGCGCCGAAGCCGGTATCCGCGGCTTTATTGCGGCCTACGACCCAAAGACCGGCAAGCAGCTTTGGCGCACCTATACGATCCCGGGTCCCGGCGAACCCGGCCGCGATAGCTGGGGCACCGCGACGGCGGCCGAAATCGGCGGCAGCTCGACCTGGCTGACCGGTTCCTTCGATCCTCAGCTCAACACGCTCTATTGGGTGACGGGCAATCCGGGCCCCGATTACGACGGCGACGTGCGCAAGGGCGACAATCTCTATTCCTGTGCGGTGCTTGCGCTCGATCCCAATACCGGCAAGCTGAAATGGCATTTCCAGTTCACGCCGCACGACGTGCATGACTGGGATTCGAACCAGATCCCCGTGCTGTTCGACGACAATATCGGCGGCCGTCCGCGCAAGCTGCTGGCGCTGGCCAACCGCAACGCCTTTTATTACGTGATCGACCGCGAGACCGGCGAATTCATCTCGGCGACACCTTACGCCAAGCAGACCTGGGCAACCGGCCTCGACGCCAAGGGCCGCCCGATCGTGAAGGCCGGCAACGAACCGAGTGTCGCGGGCACGACGGTGTTCCCGAACTTGCAAGGCTCGGCCAATTGGTACAGCCCGTCCTACAGCCCGCAGACCAAGCTGTTCTACCAATTCACCCGCGAGATGAGCACGATCTATTACAAGGGCCAAGCCAAATACACCGCGGGCCAGCCCTACACCGCGGGCGGCGGCACTGCCGTCAACGGCGATGACGCCTATGCCGCCATCCGGGCTCTCGAAGGCACCACCGGCAAGCTCAAATGGGAATTCAAGCTGCTCCAGCCGGGGATGGACGGCGTGCTGTCCACCGGCGGCGGCCTGGTCTTTTCCGGCACGGAGGAGGGCAATTTCTTCGCGCTGGACGCCGAGAACGGCAAACCTCTGTGGGACATGCAGCTGGGCGGGCCGGTCCATGCCAATCCGGTCTCGTTCGGGGTGGACGGCAAGCAATATGTCGCCATTCCGGCCGGCTGGACGATGTACGTCTTCGCGCTCCCCTGAACCAAACCGCTTTGGCGGGGAGGGAAGTTGCGCTATCCCGCGTACTAAGAAGAGGCGCTACAATGCCGGCGCCCGGGAGAGGAACATTCCATGAATGACAGCATTTTGAGGTTGCGCGTTGGCCCGTTCGCCGCGCTTGCGGTTGCCGCCATCGCGCTTGCCGCCTGCAATCAGCAGCAGGCTGCGGCACCTCCAGCGGGCGCGCCGGGTCAGCAGGCCGGCGCCGCCGCGCCAAAGGGCGACGGTCCCACCGAAAAGGCCGGCGGCCATCCGCTCAGCACCAATCCGGCCGAAGACGAATTCGGCGAGTTCCTGGCGCACGCCGACGAACTGGTGAACGTCCCCACCAATGAAATCGCCCAGTCGATCCGGCTGAATGCGCAAGCGACCGTGCTCGGCCGGAATGTTTACGACAAGAACTGCGCCTCCTGTCACGGCGCGGACATGAAGGGCAGCAAAGAGGCGCACGCCCCCGATCTCACCGACGACGATTGGCGCTTTTCCGGCGACGATTTGGCGTCGGGCGGCAATACGAAGCTCCCCTCCGACGTCGAATGGACGGTTCGTTACGGCGTGCGCTCGGGCAACCCTTACGCGCGCGGCGTGGAAGCCGACATGCTGGCGTTCGATCCGCAATACCGCAACGAGCATGACCTGGGCGATTACGGAAAGATCAAGACGGTGGACGAGGCCGACATCGACGCGCTCGCCGAATATGTGCTCGAGCTCAGCGGCCAGCAGCACGATGCCGCCAAAGCCGCCAAGGGCAAGGACCTCTTCCTCGACAACGCCAAGGGCAATTGCTTCGACTGCCACACCGAAGAGGCGACCGGCAATCCGGCGCTCGGCTCCACCAACCTGACCCGGAAGGAGACCTTCCTTTACGGCAGCGACAAGGCCTCCATCATCGAATCCATCACCAAAGGCCGCCGCGGCACGATGCCCGAATTCGGCAAGATGCTGAAGCCCGAGGAACTGAAGGCCGTCTCCGTCTATGTCTTCTCGCAGGCCGCCAAGACGCCGCCGGTGGCGGGAAAATAGCCGCACGCTATAGATTGCGCAGAACAACAGCGGGAGAGAGCGCGATGAGAACGGCGTCCGTGGGTTTGGGTCTTCTGGCCGCCGCGCTTCTCTCGACCGCGAGCCAGGCGGCCACCGTCACCGGCGCCGTGAAGGGGCCGGACGGCGCGCCGTTCCGCGGCGCCTTTGTTCAGGCCCAAGACACCCAGACCAAGATCATGGTTAGCGTGCTGACGGGACGCGACGGCCGTTACAAAATCGACAACCTCCCCGCCGGCTCCTATCAGGTGCAAATCCGCGCGCCCGGCTTCCGCGCCGATCCGCATGGAGGCGTCGCGCTCGCGGCCGCCCAGACCGCCGCCCAGGATTTTGGCTTGCAAAAAGACGCCGTCCACTGGAACGACCTCTCGCAATATCAGGGCGAGGTTCTGTTCCCCTCGGCGCAGGGCAATCAGGTGCTCCACGGCAAGGACATCCTGGTCGGGCGCTGCTTCGCCTGCCACGGCTTCCAGACCCGCATGGCCTCGGTCAAGCGCGACGCCGACGGCTGGCGCGACCGCGTCAACTACATGCGCGGCGCGATGCATTTCTTCCTCGACAGCAATCCCTTCACCGACAAGGACGGCGAGGACGTCGCCACCTACATCAATCTGCTGTTCGGGCAGAATTCGGTGCTGCCGCCGTCGCCCGCCGATATGCCGTCCTACAAGAGCACGGTCCGATCCTTCCCCGACGAGGCGATGAGGATCGTCTATGTCGAATACGAGGTGCCCACGCGGAGCCGCATGCCGTGGAGTGCGGCCCCCGACAAGGACGGCGGCTTCTGGATTCCCTATTACGGGGCGGCCAACCGCATCGGCCATCTCGACCCCAAGACGGCGAAGGTGGTGGAATATCGTGCCCCCAATATCGGCACCGCCGCGATCCATTCCGCGGTGCCGGCCGCCGACGGGAGCGTTTGGTTCACGGAGCAGGGGGCCAACAAGCTCGGCCACTGGGACCCGAAGACCCAAGCCATCGTCGAATATCCGGACGCCTACACGCCAGGCAAAGAAGGCGTGACCGCGGGCGGCGACAAGCACACGCTGCGGGTGGATGCGCAGGGGCGGGTGTGGGCCACGGGCCGGCCGCTGACCATGTTCGATCCGAGGACGCAGAAATACACGCGCATTTCAGAGGTGCCGACCGCCTATGGTTTGGTGCTGGATAAGGACCAGAATCTCTGGTTCGCCGAATACACCGAGAATGGCCAGATCGGCAAAGTCGATGCCAAGACTCTCAAAGTGCAGAAATGGGCGCTGCCGACGAAAGACGGCCGCCCCAGGCGCATCCAGATCGACACCGACGGCACGGTGTGGTTCGCGGAATTCAAGAGCGGCATGTTGGGCCGCTTCGATCCCAAGACCGAAAAGATGACGGAATTTGCGCTGCCCGGTCCCGAGGCCACGCCCTATGCGCTCGGCATCGATAAGAACCACATGGTCTGGTATTCGTCCGAGCATCTGGACGTCATCGGCGCGCTCGATCCGAAAACCGGGCACGTGACGGAATACCCCTTCCCGCAAAGCGAAAACACCTTGCGCGAGTTCTTCGCCGACTCCGAGGGGCGCATGTGGTTCGGCTCGCCCGCCAACAACAAGGTCGGCTATTTCTATTTGGCCCCCAATTGACATTCCTCATGCTGAGCTTGTCGAAGCATGAGCTTGTCGAAGCACGAGCTTGCCAACTACGCCGTCAGCGCCGCCTCGTGCTCAAACCCGTCGCGTCTTCGATGCACACCGCCTGCACATTGGCGCGCGGGCCGCGGTCGAACGGACAGACGAGGAAATCGCCATAGACGTCCGTTGAGGGGCTGAGCGTACGCTGCACCAAATCGGGTACGATCTCCCCGCCCTGTGCGCGCGACTGCCGGTCCCGCACATCGAGCACACGGCCCTCGCCGAGCCACTCGATCCGCACGTGCCCCCCGCCCGCCATGAACAGCCGCCCATGGACGGCAAAGCACGCGGCGACCAGATTATGGCTCGTCTTGCACGATACGCCGGCTTCATTCGCCAGTGCGGGTCCGGCCGCAAGCACGCATGCGCCCGTCACCTGCAGCAATCGGCAAGCGGCGTCTATTTCGGCGCAGCAGCAGGACGGAAGTCCTGATCCGGGAAGAACGGCGCATCCGGCACCTTGATCACCAGGAAGTCGTGCTCCATGCCCTGATGGCAGGTGTTGCAGGCTTCCGTCAGTTCGCCATAGGCGGCGTTGAACTGGCCCGGATTCTTCGACTGGATAGCCGCGTTCATCGCCTGGATCTTCGGCGCGAAGATCGAGCCCACCGTCGCGTCCACGCTGAAGGTGCGGTATTTCGGGATGGTCTGGCCGATGCGCCTGAGTGCGCCGCTGAGTTCGTTCAGTTCGAATGCCGCCAGCGTCCAGTTCTTCTGCTGCCCGGCATAGTACAGCTTGATGTGCCGCGGCTGGATCAGCATGGTCATCAGATCGTCCATCGCCGGCTTGAAATCGAGGATCACCAGGCCGCCGCCGGCGGGAGCACCGGCCGCAGGCGCTGCCGGCGCGCCGGGTGCGGGTGCCGCGGTGGCAATCGCGATGGCCGAGGCCGCAAGGCCGAAAGACCCGGCAAGCAGAAGCGCTAGAGTGGAACGCGTTTTCATGGAGGCTCTCCCGGAGGTTTGGCGGGACTTTACCGGCTTCGCCCCGGCCTGAAAACGGCCTCGCCGATTCGTCAGCGCATTCTGCGGTTGCTGCGGGCCTTGGCCTGTCCCCGGGTCGCGCGCGTACCTGCCCGGCCCTTGGTCGAGCGCGGGGCGTCGCCGCCTGCCCCCTCACCCGGGCCCTCTCCCCCTGAAGGGGCGAGGGACGATTTGGTCCGGAACGCGGAATCCACGGCATTGTCCACGGCCGATTGCCGTGCATAGGGATCGTCCGCGATGGCCAGCTCCGTCACCTGCAGCCGCTTGATTTCGTCCCGCAGCCGCGCCGCCTCCTCGAATTCGAGGTCGCCTGCCGCCTGGCGCATGCGTTTCTCGAGTTCGGCGACATGGCTGCGCAGATTGTGCCCGATGGGGACGGGGTCCTCGGCCAACCCCGCGTCCACCAGCACGTGATCGCGCTCATAGGCCGAGCCCATGATGTCGGTGATGTTCTTCTTGATGCTGATGGGCGTGATGCCGTGGGCGAGGTTGTAGGCCTCCTGCTTGCTCCGGCGCCGGCCGGTCTCGGCCATGGCGCGCTCCATCGAGCCCGTGACATGATCCGCGTACAGAATGACCTTGCCGTCGACATTGCGCGCCGCCCGTCCGATGGTCTGGATCAGTGAGGTCTCCGACCTTAAGAAGCCTTCCTTGTCGGCGTCCAGAATCGCCACCAGCGCGCATTCGGGGATGTCGAGCCCCTCGCGCAGCAGATTGATGCCCACCAGCACGTCGAACGCGCCCAGTCTCAGGTCGCGGATGATTTCGATCCGCTCCAGCGTTTCCACGTCGGAATGCAGGTAGCGCACGCGCACGCCGTTCTCGTGCAGATATTCGGTCAAATCCTCCGCCATGCGCTTGGTCAGCGTCGTGACCAGCGCGCGATAGCCGGCCTTGGCGATGTCCTTGCATTCGGCCAGCAGATCGTCGACCTGATGCTCCACAGGGCGGATTTGCACCGGCGGATCGATCAGGCCGGTGGGCCGGATCACCTGTTCGGTGAAGACGCCCCCGGTGCGCGACAGCTCCCAGGGGCCGGGCGTGGCGGACACGCAAACCGTCTGCGGCCGCATGGCGTCCCATTCCTCGAATTTCAGGGGCCGGTTGTCGATGCAGGAGGGCAGGCGGAAACCATATTCGGCGAGCGTCGCTTTCCTCCGGAAGTCGCCGCGATACATGCCGCCCAATTGGGGAATGGTGACATGGGATTCGTCGACGAAGACGATCGCCTCGTCGGGGAGATATTCGAACAAGGTCGGCGGCGGTTCGCCGGGAAGCCGGCCCGTCAGCCAGCGCGAATAATTCTCGATTCCGGCGCAGGAGCCGGTGGCCTCGATCATTTCCAGATCGAACAGCGTGCGCTGTTCCAGGCGTTGCGCTTCCAGGAGCTTGCCCTCACGGCGGAACTGCTCCAGCCGCAGGCGCATTTCTTCGCGCATGCCCTTGGTCGCCTGGGCGAGCGTCGGGCGCGGCGTTACATAATGGGAATTGGCGTAGATCTTGACCGTGTCCAGCTCTGCGGACTTTTTTCCCGTCAGCGGGTCGAACTCGGAAATCGTGTCCACCTCGTCGCCGAACAGCTCCACCCGCCAGGCGCGGTCTTCATAGTGCGCCGGGAAGATGTCGATGGTGTCGCCCCGCGCGCGAAAACAGCCGCGCGCAAAGGCTTCGTCATTGCGGCGGAATTGCAGCGCCACCAGCCGCGCCAGCAGCTCGTTCCGCGCGATGCGTTCGCCGCGTGAAATCGAGAACGCCATCCCCGAATAGGTCTCAACCGCGCCGATGCCGTAGATGCACGACACCGAGGCCACGATGATCACGTCGTCGCGCTCCAGGATCGCGCGCGTCGCGGCATGGCGCATGCGATCGATCTGTTCGTTTACGGATGAATCCTTCTCGATATAGGTGTCGGTGCGCGGGATATAGGCTTCCGGCTGGTAGTAGTCGTAAT
>CAZBRO010000016.1:0-109111 GCA_964494505.1 uncultured Bordetella sp. | reverse complement strand
TTCTGGGAGGTGATCGACAAGCACAAGGTCAACATCTTCTACACCGCGCCGACCGCGATCCGCGCATTGATGCGCGAAGGCGAAGCGCCGGTGAAGAAGACGAGCCGCGCGTCCCTACGCCTGCTCGGTTCGGTCGGCGAGCCGATCAACCCGGAAGCGTGGCTCTGGTATTACCGCACGATCGGCGATTCGCGCTGCCCCATCGTGGACACCTGGTGGCAAACGGAAACCGGCGGCATCCTGATTTCGCCTCTGCCGGGGGCGACCGATCTGAAGCCGGGCTCTGCGAGCAAGCCGCTGTTCGGCATCCAGCCGGCAATCGTGGATCAGGGCGGCCACATTCTGGAAGGTGCCTGCACTGGCAATCTGGTGCTGACCGATTCCTGGCCCGGTCAGATGCGCACCGTCTATGGCGATCATCAGCGCTTCATCGACACCTATTTCAAGGCCTATCCGGGCACGTATTTCACCGGCGACGGATGCAGGCGCGACGAGGACGGCTATTACTGGATCACGGGCCGCGTGGACGATGTGATCAACGTGTCGGGGCATCGGCTCGGCACGGCCGAAGTGGAATCCGCGCTGGTCGCCAATAACAAGGTTGCCGAAGCGGCCGTGGTCGGTTTCCCGCACGACATCAAGGGCCAAGGCATCTACGCCTATGTGACGCTGAAGCTCGGCCAGACGCCGTCGGAGGCGCTGGAGACCGAACTGAAGCACTGGGTGGGAAACCAGATCAGCCCGATTGCGCGGCCCGATGTGATCCAGTTCGCGCCGGGGCTGCCCAAGACGCGCTCGGGCAAGATCATGCGGCGAATCCTGCGCAAGATCGCGGAGAACGACATCGCTCATGTCGGCGATATTTCGACGCTGGCCGATCCTTCGGTGGTGGACGATCTGGTGAAGAACCGGAAAAGCGTGGGATAATCCACGAGCAGACGTTCATTGGGCGGGAGGGTGCCAATGAAAAAATCCATCATCGCCGCTTTGCTGATTGCCGGGATGAGCGGGGCTTGTTTCGTAGCCCCGGCTGCCGCCGCCGACGCAACCGCCGCCGGGCTAGCGGCAACGGCGGGCCAACCCTGGCAGGAGGCGCAAACCATCCTGCGCGCCACGGAAGCGGACCTCGGGAAGGGCGGCATCAAAAGCATTCAAGCCCATGCCGCGGACCTCGAACGGGTCCTTGCCGATTCCGATAACCCCTTCGGCACGCCCGCGCCCGCAGCCGGCGACCGCATCATGCTCACCGATGGCTCGACGCAAGTCTTGGCCGCGATGCTTTTCGCGGCCGGCGACAAGAGCCCCGAGGCGCAAGGGCGCAAGGCTGTCGCCATGGCCAATCCCTATCCAAGCGCGAGTTACTATCTCGGCTCCTATTACAACGAGACCGGCAAGCCCGCCGATGCCTTGCGCGTGCTCGATATCGGGTTGGCGCTGAAGGGACCGATACCGGGCCTGCCGGCCGCGCTCGACCATATGCCCGGACTGATCAACGAACGGGGTGCAGCACTCATCGCCATGAAACAATGGCCCGAGGCGCTGGCGAATTTCGACAAAGGCCTGGCGTTCAAGCCTCTTCCGGACCGCGCCCGCGCGCTGCTGCTTCGCGGCCGGGGTTTCGCGCTGACCGAACTTGGGCGTCTCGACGATGCGGAGCAGTCCTATCGCGACTCGCTCGTGGCCGAGCCCAACAATGCACGCGCCCAGCAGGAGCTGAATTACATCGCGCGGATCAGGGCGGGCGGTGCGCCCACGGCAACCGTCATTCAGCCAAGCGTGCCGCAGCCGCGGCAATAGACAGAACCGTTCATTGCAGCTTGTGGGCGTCGGGGTTCTGCGGGTCCAGCTTGATGGCCTGCGCAATATCGGCCATCGCCTTGTCGTGCGCGCCGGAATGCTCGTATGCCGAAGCGCGTTCGTCGTAGGCGGTCACATATTTCGGGTCCAGCCTGATCGCCTGGGTGAAATCCTCGATGGCCTTCGTGCTGTCGCCCTTGTCTTCCTCGGCAAGCCCGCGGCTGACAAAGGCCGAGACGAATTTCGGCTCGATCCGAAGCGCCTGATCGAAGTCGGCGATTGCCTTGTCGTCGTCGCCTTGCGTCCGGTAGGCCTCGCCGCGATTGGCATAGGCCGCGGCCAATTTTGGATTGAGCGCGATGGCCTGTTCGTAATCGGGCAGCGCATGCATGAAATCGCCGTTGATCATGTAGGCGTTGCCGCGCTGGATGAACAATTCAGGGCCTTTCGGATTGTTGGCTATGGCCTGGTTGTAATCCTCCATCGCATGCGCGAAATCGTTCTGGGCGATGTAGTAATCGCCCCGGCTGCGCAAACCCACGCTCCCCTTGGGATCGAGCTTGACCGCCTGGTTCAAATCGGCGAGCGCGAGATCGTCCTGCCCCCGCTTCTGGTAGGCCGTGCCCCGCGTGCTGTAGGCTGCGCTCAAAAGATCGTTCTGGCCCCCCACCCCGGCCCGGATCACCGCGGTACAGCCAAGGATGGCTTTGGCCGGGTCGGGCGAATTGCATTGCATCATCTGGGCCCCCGATTGCGCGCCCGAGAGCGGCGAACTCGTGGACGCCGGAGCCGCGAGCGCGGCCGCCCCCCAAAGCGTGACCACGCACAGCACGCAACGTGAAAGGCGCCGCATCGCATCCTCCGTTCGAGGGATGAAAAAAACGAAACGAGGAAACGCAGGAAGTACGCTATACCAATGCCGGAAAGCCCGCTTATACAATAGCGTTTTTCTCATTCGCCCGGAAGCGGAAGGAAAGGCCGATGACTTTACGCGCACAGGCTTCCCGCTTGCCCTCCACCGTCTGGGCGCTCGGCTTCGTCAGCCTGTTCATGGACGCGAGTTCGGAGCTGATCCACAGCCTGTTGCCCCTGTTCCTCAGCGTCAGCCTTGGCGCATCCACCGACGCGATCGGCCTGATCGAAGGCACCGCCGATGGAATCGCGCAAATCGGCAAGCTGTTCTCAGGCGCGCTGTCCGACCGGCTGGGGTCGCGCAAGCCCTGGATTCTCGCGGGCTACGGTTTTTCGGCCCTGACCAAGCCGCTGTTTCCGCTCGCCAACGGAGTCCTGCTGGTGGCCGGGGCCCGCTTTCTCGACCGCGCCGGCAAGGGCCTGCGCGATTCCCCGCGCGATGCGTTGCTGGCCGACGCCACGCCCGCCGACGCACGCGGCGCGGCCTATGGCCTGCGCCAAGGGCTCGACACGGTGGGCGCCATCGTGGGACCGCTGTCCGCCTCCGGCTTGATGCTGCTTTATGCCGGCAATATCCGCGCGACGCTGTGGTGGTCGGTGCTGCCGGCGGTGTTGTGCGTTCTGACGCTGGCGGTGTTCGTGCGCGAACCGGCGCGGCGGAAACCTCTGAAGGCCCAACCGCGCCCCGGCTTCCGCGGGCTCAAGGAGCTGCCGTTTGCATTCTGGATCGCCACCGCCGTGGCGGCCGCGTTGACGCTGGCGCGCTTCAGCGATGCATTCCTGATCTTGCGCGGACATTCGCTTGGCCTTTCGCTGGCCGAGGCCCCGATCATCATGGTGACGATGAATGTGGTTTATGCGCTGACCTCGTATCCGGCGGGCGCGCTGTCGGACCGCATCGGCCGGCGCGGATTGCTGGCGGCCGGAGCGGTTGCCCTGATCGGAGCCGACATTGCGCTCGGGCTGACCGATGGAAACGCGCTGCTGTGGATCGGCGTTGGGCTCTGGGGCCTCCATATGGGGCTGACGCAGGGGTTGTTGTCGGCGCTCGTCGCCGATGCGGCACCCGTGGCCTTGCGCGGAACCGCCTTCGGTATTTTCTTCGCCATCAGCGGCACGGCGCTGTTGCTGGCGAGCGCTGGTGCGGGGGCGTTGTGGGATATCTTCAGCCCCGGCACGCCGTTCTTCGTGGGCGCGGTACTGGCTGCGGCGAGCCTTTTGCTGCTTCCGGCGGTCGCGCGCGCACAGCAGGCTTAGTTTAAAACCGCGGAAGCGCGCAAAGCCTCAACCACTGTCAAATACCCGAACACCACGGCCAGCAGCGCGTACAATGACAGGTTAAGCCAGAATGCCGCCGGACGATCGCGTCGCGCAACCGGCGCCATATGGGGGCCACGCCCTATCGATCCCGTGCTGTAATCACGGATGGTGCGCAACGCAAAGAGTAACGAGAGAGTCCCGTGCAAAATGGCAAGCGTATAATGGGGTGTAGCTTGTCGAAAGTGGGCTATCAGGGTGAGCGAGCCGTAGGCCGCCGCCGCAAAGACGGCAGCGGTGATCAAGATGCTTAAACCGATGCCGACGGCGCGCTCTGTCCAGGTCATGGGAAACCCGTCTTTGCAGGAACGATTGAGGCGACTGCAACGAGCAGGATACTATCGGCTTTCGCCAGGGCTCAGAAGCCAAAAGCGGCTGGACCGGATTGAGAGGCCGTCATGAAAGTACACGCCCATTTTCTTGCCGTGCTCGCGGTCCTGGCGACGACCGCTTTGGCCTTTGCGCAATCCGGCACGCCGGTTGCCGATGTCACGGGCGGAAAAATCCGCGGAGCCATGGAAGCGGGCGAGGCGGTATTCAAGAACATCCCCTATGCCGCCCCGCCTGTCGGGCCATTGCGCTGGCGCGAGCCGCAAGCCGTGGTTTCCTGGAACGGCACGCGCGACGGACGCAGCTTCGGGCATCCCTGCATGCAGCCCAATGCACCCGACACCAGCGAAGACTGCCTCAGCTTGAACGTCTGGACGCCCGAATGGCCGGTGAAAGCTCCCAAAGCCGTGATGGTGTGGTTCCATGGCGGCGGCAACACCGAAGGCTGGGCGAACACGCCGTTCTTCTACGGCACCGATCTCGCCAAACACGGCGTCGTGGTGGTGACCGCGCAATACAGGCTCGGCGTGTTCGGCTTCTTCGCGCATCCGGAGCTGACCAAGGAAAGCCCGCATCGCGCCTCGGGCAATTATGGGCTGCTCGACCAGATCGCGGTGCTCCATTGGGTGCACGACAACATCGCCGCGTTCGGCGGCGATCCGAACAACGTCACGATCTTCGGAGAATCCGCAGGCGCCGAAGACGTGGGGTTGTTGCTGGTGTCGCCGTTGAGCGAGGGCCTGTTCCACCGCGCAATCGCCGAATCGGGACCGTTGCGGAGGGTGTATCCGTCGGCCGCGCAGCAGGAAGAGGAATGCGCCGGCGTACCCGGCGCCCTGATTGCGCCGAAGAAGGACCAGATCGCTTTCCTGCGGACGTTACGCGCGACGGATGTGCTGACGGCGGCGTGGATCGATCAGGACATCTGCCGCCCCGTCAACATCGACGGCTATGTGCTGACCGATCAGCCGCTGAAGCTCTATGCCCAAGGAAAGCAGCATCCCGTGCCCTTCATGCTCGGCAACACGCTGCGCGAGGGGTTCATCCGCATGCCGCCGGCAACCTTGCGCGCGGCGATCAGGTTACGCTACCGCACGCTCGCGGATCATGTGCTCGACGCCTATGGGCTTGGGCCGGGACCGATGCCGCCGCCCGATCCCGTCTACGGCGATGCGGTCGTGCAATACGGCACCGATCAGGCCCACCGCTGCCGCGTGATGCTGACGGGGTTGCAGCATGCCCAGACGGGCCAACCCTTCTACCAGTTCCAGTTCAGCCGCGACCTGCCCTCCCAGGCGAACGATTCGACGCATACGGACGAAATCCCGTTCGTGTTCGGAATGCCCGCGCTGACGCCGATGCGCCTGACGGGCCTCGCCGAGCGGCGTCTCTCCGAGCAGATCGAAACCTATTGGACGAATTTCGCGAAGACCGGCGATCCCAACGGTCCGGGCGTTCCGCGCTGGGAGAAATTCGAGGCAAAGCGGATGGCCTATATCTCGTTCGCGCCGCAAGGCGCGGCCGCGGGCGAAGGCTTGCGCCGCGAATATTGCGACCTGTTCCTGCAGGCGGAAAAAACCGCGCCCAGCTGGGAAAATCCGGACCGCGCGCTGCAATAGAGCACGGCCCGGACTGGCCTATTGATTATCCGTCGTCGTGCCGGGATTGGCCGGCGGAGTGGCCGCTGGCGGCGTCTCCGGATTTGCCGGCGTGGCCGTCGTGTCGGCCGGCGCGGTTTGGTTCGTTCCGGGCAGCTCGTTGGCGATGGCCGGGTTCGCGGTGTCCGTCTGCGCCGTTGTAACCGGCGCGGGCGTTGTATTTTCCACGCTCGCGACCGGTGGATTCGTACCCAGATTCACCTGGCCGCCCGGCCAGGATATCGTCACATGCGTGTTCATCAGCACAACCACCACAGCTGCGACCGCCAAGCCGCCGATCAGGAACATGACCAACGGCAACGCACCCCAGCCGCGGCGTCTTTCCACCGCGACGGGAACTTCGCGGACTTCGCGAACCTCGTGCACCTCGTCCATGATGTCCTCCGATTGTTATCGCGCAGGCGCGGAGTTCGCTGGAGCCGTCGCGGTCACCGGCGACTTCACGTTCAAGTCTGCGTTCCCAAACGGCGTCGTGATGTGGCCGCGCGCATTCATCAGGAAGATCGCGACAACGGCGATCAGCAACGCGCCAACCAGAAAAGCGAGCCACGGCGTTGCGCCGTTTGACGTGCGCTCATGTTCCTTGACGATTCGAGTCTCCCGAACCTCCGCCATGCGAACCTCCGATTTCTCTTCACCTGACAGAACGCCGTGGCGGAAGTCATGGTTCCGGCCGATCGGAGTGCAGCGGTCACGCTTATCAGGCGCCGAATCGGTCCATCGCCTTGGCGAGCGCGATGTCTTTTACGGTAACGCCGCCCGCATCGTGGGTGGAGAGCGTCACCTCCACCGTTTTGTAGACATTCGACCATTCGGGATGATGGTCCATCTTTTCCGCAACCAGCGCCGCGCGCGCCATGAAGCCGAAAGCCTCGTTGAAATCCGTGAAGACGAATGTCCTGGCGATGGCGTCGCGGCCCTGAACCTCGTGCCAATCGGTGAGTTCGGCGAGAGCGTCTTTGCGCGCCTGGCCTTCGAGCTTTCCCATGCCGTCCTCCCGATCCCGCGATTGCGCGAGGCCCATGCCTCTGTGCATCTTAACGCATGGATTGGACGAACGCCCCCTCGCCCACGCTCGACGACATCGAAACCCTCGCGCGCGAGGCGTTTGCGAGCCTGCCGGAAGATTTCCGCGCGCTCACCGGCGATATCGTCTTCATGGTGCAGGACTTCCCCGACGACGACGTCATCGAAGACATGGAGCTGGAAAGCGGCTTCGATATTCTCGGCCTGTTCCAGGGGCCCGATCTCGCAGCGCAGGAAGGCGGGTTTTCCTCGCATGGCCAGACCATGATTTTCCTCTACCGGCGGCCGATCCTGGATTTCTGGGCCGAACATCCCGAACCGCTCGGTCACATCGTGCGCCATGTGCTGATCCACGAGATCGGGCATCATTTCGGATTGTCCGACCACGGCATGGAAGCGATTGAAGAAAGCGAATAGAGAATGGCGAATGGCGAATGGCGGATATTCGCTACTCACCGTTCGCCCGCGCAAGCGGATAAATCCGCTCCGCGTGGTAGACCGAGCCGCCGCTGCCGAGATGGCTCGAAAACAAGACAAAGCGATCCACCTTGAACGGGCCGCTCGCGAACAGCGCGTGATGGGTGAGGAATTGCACCACCTTCTCGCGCGGCGCCCCGCGCAGGCGGGCGAGCGTCACATGGGCGGAGAATTTGCGCTCCTCGGCGGGGAGCCCGATCCGCTGCAGCGCCGTCTCGACTTTCTTCTGCAGATGGCCGAGCGCATCGCTTCCGCGCACGCCCGCCCACAGCGCGCGCGGATTCTTGCCGCCGAATTCGCCGACGCCCGCAATTTCCAGCACGAACGAGGGCGCGCGGATGGTCGCGAGCGCGTCGTCGATGTCATGGGCGACGTTCTCGTCCACCTCGCCGATGAAGCGGAGCGTCAGATGCAATTGCTCATCGCCCGCCCAGCGCGCACCGGGCACGCCCCCTTCGAGCGACGTCAGCCGGTCGCGCACGGCTTCCGGCAGTTCCAGCGCGACGAAAAGGCGGATCATGCCGCGGCTTCCTTGAACGGCAGGGCGCGGCGAAAGAGGACCACCACGCCGCCATAGAGAATAGAGGCCAGCAGCACCGCGCCGCCAAGCGCGATCTCATCCTGCAAATGACCGATGCGTTCGGCGGCGAGCCCGCCCCCCATCGCGCCCACCCAGGCGCCGACCCCCACGGCCATCGCGGCCAGGAGAACGGGCCCAACCGCGCGGCGGAAATTGCCGTCGATGCGGAGAAGCCCGCGCCGCCGCCCCATCCAAACCAGGAGCCCGACATTCACCCAGGCGCCGAATGCCGTCCCAAGCGCGATCCCTGCGATGCCGAAATGGAAACCCCACACCAGGATCAGCTTGAGCGCGATGTTCACCGCGATGGAGGTGACGGTCGCGCGCACAGGGGTCGCGGTGTCGTGGCGGGCGTAGAATGTGGAGGCGACGATGCGCACCAGCGCGAAGGCGGGCAGGCCCACGCCATAGGCGGCGAGTGCAACGGCCGATAATTCCGCCGCCGAGCGGTCGAACGCGCCGTGGGCGAACAGCCCGCGCATGATGATGTCGGGGACGGTGAGGAATGCCACGGCAAAGGGCAGCGTCGAAAGCAGCGACAGCGCGGCGGCGCGGTTCTGCGCGGAATCGGAGCCGGCCGTGTCTTTCTTCGCAAGACGCGCGGACATTTCCGGCAGCAGCACGGTGCCGAGCGCGATGCCGAGCACGCCCAAGGGAAGCTGGTTGATGCGGTCGGCATAATAGAGCGCGGTGCGGCTGCCGGTGGGGAGGAAGCTCGCGATCACGGTGTCGATGAAGGGCGCCACCACGACGCTCGCCGCGCCGAACGTCACCGCGCCGAAGGCTTTGAAGAACTCCTTTATCTCCGGTGTCCAGCGCGGGATGGAGATGCGCAGAGTGAGGCTTTCGCGGGCCGCCGCCCAGAGAATGAAAAAAAGCTGCAGCACGCCCCCGAGGAGAACGCCCATCGCGGCGGCATAGGCGGCGTTGGGAAACCACGGCGCCGCCAGCAGCGTAGCGATCATCGACAGGTTGAGCAGGTTCGACCACGCCGCCGCCGCCCAGAATCTTTCGATGGCGTTCAGCATGGCGGAAAGCTGCACCGCCACGACCGTGAGGATCAAATAGGGAAAGGTGATCCGCGCCAGCGCCACCGTGAGCGACATCTGGCCGGGATCGGCCGCAAAGCCCGGCGCCAGCAGCAGCACCAAAGCCGGCATCGCGGCCAGAGCCAGCACCAGGATCAGAAGCTGCGCCGCCATCTGCCAGGAAAAGACGCGGTCGGCGAAGCGGGCCGCGGCCGCGGACTCGCCCTTGGCCATCAGCGCGGCATAGCGCGGCAGGA
Organism: uncultured Bordetella sp.; assembly: GCA_964494505.1. Lineage (GTDB taxonomy): Bacteria > Pseudomonadota > Alphaproteobacteria > Micropepsales > Micropepsaceae > CAIYRG01. The sequence goes on along the minus strand of CAZBRO010000016.1, from coordinate 99,729 downwards.
AGGCAGGATTGATGGTGCCTTCGCCGAAGATGGCGCGGAAATAATTCGGGAACAGGAACGCGACCACGAAGGCGTCGGACAGCACGCCCTGTCCGAGGATCGCCGCCATCAGGATGTCGCGGACAAAGCCGGTGATGCGCGAGAGCAGGGTGAATCCCGCTACCGAAACGAGCCGGGCAATCATCGGACCTCCCCGCGTCGGGAGCGGCAGGCATGGGCGCTGGGAGTCCGAATCATCCGGCGATTATTGCGCCGATTTGGCGGGCGCCGCTTGAACCCGCTGCACGAGCTGCGTCACCAGCGGCGTCATCTTGCCGGCGATGACGTCCACGCCTGCCGGGTTGGGATGGAGCCCATCGGCCTGGATCAGGGTCCGGTCGAGCACGACGCCGTCCAGGAAAAACGGATAGTACAGCGCGCCGTATTTCTTCGCGAGCCGCGGGAATACCGCATCGTACTCCGCCACATAAGCGGGCCCGAGACTGCGCGGGCTTTTCATCCCGGCGACCAGGATCGCGATATTGCGGGCTTTCAGCTTCGCCAGAATCGCATCCAGATTGCGCTCCATGTCGGCGGGGGAAAGCCCGCGCAGCGCATCGTTGGCGCCGAGTTCGACAATGGCCGCGTCGGGCGGGGCCTTGGGATCGCCCAGCGTGTAATCGAGGCGCGCCAGGCCGTCCGCGCTGGTATCGCCCGAAACCCCGCCATTGATCACCGCGACGTTCAGCCCCTTGGCCTTCAGCGCCCGCTCGAGCCGGGTCGGGAAATCCGCACCGGGCGGCACGCCGTAGCCGGCGGTCAGGCTGTCGCCCAGCGCCAGGATGCGCACCGTCCTCGCCGCGGCGTCGGCCGGTCCAGAAAAGGCCATTGCCAACAGCACCGCCGGAAGAATTGTCTTGAAGGCAAGGCCCATGGTCACTATCGCCTGACCCCGTTATGCGAGCATCCGCCCCACGCCACACGCCGCCCCCTGTAGCGAACGCGCCCGCCATCCTCATCGAGGATGTGCGGCTGACATTGGCGAGCGCGGCGGGACCGGTCAACATCCTGAACGGGGTATCGGTGGCGGTGGAACCCGGCGAAGCCGTGGCGCTCCTGGGGCCATCCGGCTCGGGCAAATCCTCGCTGCTGATGGTTGCCGCCGGGCTCGAAACCGCGACCGCGGGGCGCGTCAGCGTTGCGGGCGAGCTGCTGACGGGCTTGAGCGAGGACGCCTTGGCGCGCTTCCGCCGCGAGCATGTCGGGATCGTGTTCCAGTCGTTTCATCTGGTCCCCACGATGACGGCGCTCGAGAACGTGGCCGTGCCGCTGGAGCTGCTGAAACGGGCCGACGCATTCGTGCGCGCCCGCGAAGCCCTTGAAGCCGTCGGGCTCGCGCATCGGCTCGATCACTACCCGGGCCAATTGTCCGGCGGCGAGCAACAGCGCGTCGCACTCGCGCGCGCCATCGTGCACGAGCCCAAGGTGCTGTTCGCCGACGAGCCGACCGGCAATCTCGACGGAGCGACGGGAGCGGCGGTGGCCGATCTTCTGTTCTCCTTGCGGGGCCGCGTGAACGCGACGTTGTTCCTGGTCACCCATGAGCAGACGCTGGCCGCCCGCTGCGACCGCATCCTGCACATGAAGGACGGCCTGATTGTGGCGGAAACGGAGAACCGCATCCGCCAGCCGGCAGCAGCAAAATGAACGCAGCGCCGCAGCGTTTTTTCACCTCCCCCTTGTGGGGAGGTCGGAGCGCGAAGCGCTCAGGGTGGGGGGGTGCAAAATCCCCCCTCTCCCGCCGGCCGGTCGCGCGAGTGCGCTCCTCGCCGCCGCCCTCTCCCGCGAGGGGAGAGGGGAAAGAAATGCCATGAGCGGGCTCGCGCTTGCGGTCCGGTTTGCACGGCGCGAGCTCCGAAGCGGCCTTGCCGGTTTCCGCATCTTCCTCGCCGCGCTAACATTGGGCGTTGCCGCCATCGCAGGCGTCGGATCGCTGGGCCAGGCGTTCCTGACCGGCCTTTCCGAGCAGGGGCGCACGCTCCTGGGCGGCGATATCCGGTTGCAGCGGCTGTACCAGCCCGCGACCGAGGCCGAATTGAAGCTATTCTCCGGGTACGGAGCAATCACGGAATCGGCGGCGCTGCGCACCATGGCGTCGGATGCGAAAAATCCGGTATCGCGCACGCTCGTGGAGTTGAAGGCGGTGGACGGAGCCTATCCATTGATCGGCGCGACCGAGCTTGCGCCTGCCTTGCCGCTGCAATCCGCCCTGGCCTGCGATGCCATGCGCTGCGGCGCGGTGGCCGAAGACGCGCTGCTGGCGCGCCTTGCGCTCAAACCCGGCGACATCGTCCGCATGGGCGATGCCGAATTCGTGCTTCGTGCCCGCATCGTTTCCGAGCCCGACCGGGTGGCGGCGGGATTTGCGCTCGGACCCCATGTGCTGGTGTCGCGGGAGGGGCTGGAGCGGGCGCACCTGACGACGCCGGGGAGCCTCACCGCCTACGCCTATCGGATTGCCTTCACGAGGCCTGCAACGCCGGAGGCCTTCCGCGCCGATGTCGAGAAGCGCTTTCCCCAGGCCGCGTGGGAGATCAACGACAAAAGCAACGCGCTCCCCCAGGTGACGCGATTCGTCGAGCAGGCGACGATGTTCCTGACCCTCGTCGGCTTGACCGCGCTGATCGTGGCGGGCGTCGGCGCCGGGCAAGCGGTCGAGGCGTTTCTCGAACGCAAACGGGCAACCATCGCCACGCTGAAGGCGATGGGCGCGGAAGGCGGCCAGATATTCCTGATCTATCTGCTGCAGATCATGGCGGTGTCGGCCTTGGGGCTGGTGCTGGGCCTTGCCATCGGGGCCGCGCTTCCCTTTGCCGTCGAGCATTTCTTCGGCGCCGACATCCCCGCGCCCGCCCGTTACGCCGTCTATACCGCTCCGTTGCTGATCGCGGCCGTGTTCGGCGCGCTGGCGGCGCTGGGTTTCGCCATTCCGCCACTGGCGCGCGCACGCGAAATCGCACCGGCGGGACTTTTCCGCGATCTGGTGGCGCCTTCCTCGCACCACGGCCGCTGGCCCTATCGTCTGGCCGCCCTTGGCGCGTTCATCCTGATCGGGGCGCTGTCGATCCTTCTTTCGCCCTACAAATGGTTCAGCGCGGGCTTCCTGGGCGGGACTATCGGCGTGCTGATCGTGCTCCGGCTGATCGCGTTTGCGCTCCGCCGGGGTCTGGCCCAATTGCCGCGGCAGCGTTCCCAAATCCTGCGCCTCGCGCTCGCCAATCTCACCCGTCCGGGGACGCCTACGGCCAGCATCGTGGTGGCGCTGGGCCTGGGGCTGACCCTGCTTGCGACCGTGACCCTGACACGGGCGAGCGTGGACGCGCAGGTCGAGGACCAGTTGCCGGCGCGCGTCCCGAGCTTCTTCTTCATCGACATCCAGCAGAACCAGAGTGCGGCCTTCGCGAAACTGATCAACGGATTTCCCGGCAGCGCCGATTACGTCGCCACGCCGATCCTGCGCGGCCGCATCGTCAGGCTGAACGGCGTCCCGGTGGAGAAAGCCCCCGTCGCGGACTCGGCGCGCTGGGCGGTGAACGGCGACCGCGGCGTCACCTACACCACGACCAAGCCGAAGAACGCGAACGTGGTGGAGGGCCCGGACTGGTGGCCCGCCGATTACAAGGGCGAGACGCTGCTCTCTTTCGACCGCGACCTCGCCAAGGGGCTCGGGCTGAAGATCGGCGACACCATCTCGATCAACATCGCCGGCCGCGAGATCGAGATGCGCATCTTCAATCTGCGGGACGTCGATTTCTCGACCGGCGGCGTGAACTTCATCTACACGGTCTCGCCGGGCACGGTCGATCTCGCGCCGCACAGCTTCGTCGCGTCGGTTCGAGCCGGCACCCCGCGCGAGGAACAGGAAATGTTCGCCGCGGTGTCGAAGAATTACCCCAACGTCACCGTGGTGCGCACCAAGGAGGCGCTGGTGCAGCTCGGCGAGATGCTGCAAGCGCTGTCCCGCGGCATCGCCATTGCGAGCCTCGTCACGATATTGGCCGGCGTGCTGGTTCTGGCGGGCGCGATTGCGGCCGGGCACCGGGCGCGGCTGTACGATGCGGTGGTGCTGAAGGTACTTGGCGCGACGCGGGGGCGCCTGGCGCGCGTCTACGCGGTCGAATACGGCCTTTTAGGCGCGCTCTCCGGAGTGGCCGCCCTTGCCGCAGGCACCCTCGCCTCCTGGGGGGTCGCCCATTTCGTGCTCAAGGTTCCTTTCGTTTTCGCCGGACAGGCGGTTGCGGTCACGATTTTGGGAGGAGCAGCCGCCACGCTCGTTCTCGGACTTTTCGGCGGTTTTGCTGCACTTTCGGCCAAACCCGCGGGCAAGCTGCGCAATCCTTAACAGCGCGCAACGCCAAGCTTCAGCGCCTTGATGTTGGAGGCATGAAGACCGATATTAGCGGCGATCCAAGCGATCAGAGATTCTTTGGGAGTTTCGCCATTATGGCCGACTACGACAATCGCGTTCGGAGCTGGGGCGGCGCGGATGCCGCCGCCATCGATGCAGGTCTTCGGGCCTACATGCTCCGCGTCTACAACTACATGCTGATGGGCCTGGCGCTCACCGGCCTTACCGCCTGGTTCACCGCCAGCACGCCCGCGTTCCGCGAGCTGTTCTTCCAGTTTTCCGCCCGCGGCTACACGCTGTCCCCGCTCGGCTGGGTGGTATTGCTGGCCCCGCTTGGGCTGGTCTTCTTCCTAGGGTTCCGCATCCAGCAGATGAGCTTCGGCGCCGCGCAGGCGACGTTCTGGGCCTATGCCGGGCTGATGGGCATCGGACTGACCCCCGTGCTCCTGATCTATACCGGCGCGTCCGTGGCGCAGGTGTTCTTCGTGACATCGGCGACGTTCGGCGCGATGAGCCTCTACGGCTACACGACCAAGCGCGACCTCTCCCGGTTCGGCTCCTTCCTGTTCATGGGCCTGATCGGGATCATCATTGCCTCGCTGGTGAACATGTTCATGCAGTCGGGGCCGCTGCAGTGGGCGATCACCGTGATGGGCGTCCTGATCTTCACCGGGCTGACCGCCTATGACACGCAGCAGATCAAGGAAACCTATTATGTCGGCGACGACGGCTCCCTCGCAGGCAAGAAGGCGATCATGGGGGCACTGCGCCTCTATCTCGACTTCATCAACCTGTTCCTGATGCTGCTCCGGCTGATGGGCGACCGCCGCTAGGCCGATTGCCGAGATAAAACAGAAGAGCCCCGGAGAACCTGGTTTTCCGGGGCTCTTTTTTTGTCCGGTTGAACCTTGCGTTTGGTCAATTCACCCGTCCGGCAACGGCGCAGTGTCATGCGTTGCCCTGGACCGGTGATCCCGAATTGGCCCTCCGCGCGTTTGCACTCAATCGCCGGCGCCGGCTCCGAAAAACGAGCTGGTTGTGGATAGCGTTGTTGCCGGTCCTCATTGGAGGCATGTGGTCCTTTACCGATGTGCTGGGCGAAACCGGCACCCAAGTGGAAGAAAGGACGCTGCGGCTGATAGCGTCCATGGCTGCGAACTCGCTCGACATCACGACCGTCAAGACCCTGCGCGGCGACATGGGCGACAGCGGTTCTCAGGCATTTGCCGCCCTTAGAGCCGAGCTGAAGAAAATCCAGCGCGCCGCGCCGAACGCGCGATTTGCCCGTCTGATGGGCGAGCGCGGCAGCGACGTGGTCTTCCTTGCCGATGCGGAGGATGAAAATTCGCCTGAATATTCGCCGCCCGGGCAGGTCTATTCCGGAGCACCTGCCGCCCTTCTTCGGGTCTTTTCGGACGGCGGTCCGCTCGTCGAGAAACCCTACCGGGACAAACGGGGCGAATGGGCATCGGGGCTCGCGGCATTGAAGGACGGGACTACGGGACGTGTCGTCGCCGTTCTCGGAATCGATGTCCCGGCAGACGATTGGCGGCGTCAGATTGGCCGTTATCGTCTCTATGGCGCGGGCATCGTGGGTTTCCTCCTGGCGCTGTTCGGGATCCTGCTGTTCTTCCAACCCGAGGACCGGCCACCGGAATCGCCGTCTTTTTGAGGTTGCTTTTTGTCAACAGGTCCCCTCGCAAGTGGGCGCACCGTTCGAGCCGCACAGGCCGGCAGGTGACCTTAATTTCATGGGTGAACCCTCTTCGACGTCCCTTCCAAACCGGTGGAACATGGCGCTGTTCGCCGTGGGCGTCGTTCTGATCGCGGTGCTGCTCGCGGGAGGGTGGAACTTCGTCAATCTGATTACCGAGGCGGGCGCCGAAATCGAACGGCACACCTTCGTTTCGGTCGCCTCCATCGCCGCGGACTCGCTCGATCCCCAGACAGTGGCATCGCTCACCGGCAGCCCGGCGGATGCTTCCCTCTCATCCTTCGGTCAATTGCGCGGCAAACTGACGAAAATTCTCCGGGCCGTTCCGAACGCCCGTTCGGTGTATCTCCTCGGCCAGCACGGCGACACGGTGATATTTCTCACCCGCTCCGAGGACAAGACATCTGCGGGCTATTCCCCGCCGGGACAGGCCTCTGCCGGAGTGCCCCCAGAAGCGCGGCAGGTGTTCGGCACGCGGGCAGCCGGCGTGGCGTCGCCCTATCAGGATCGTTCGGGCCAATGGGCTCCGAGTTTCGCACCCATCTTCGACCCGGCCAGCCGCAAGGTCGTGGCCGTCCTCGGAATCGATATGCCGGCAAACCGCTGGCGCGGACAGCTTGAACGATACCGCTCCGCCGGCAACTCCATGCTTGGCCTCATTGCGGTGCTGCTCGGCGTTGCGCTGTTCCTTCAGGCCCGCTCGCAGCGGCGGATCAGCGTTCTCAACATGCGCCTGAAGGGCGAGATCGGCGAACTCGAAAAATCGAATCGGATTGTCGAAAGCAGCTCCACGGTGCTGTTCAGCCTTGCGGCCAATGAATCCTGGCCGGTGACCTATGTGTCGCGAAACATCGAGCGCTATGGCTACAAAGCCGAGCAGGTGATGGGCCCGCTTCAGAATTGGCTGACCCTTTTTCACCCCGACGACATGCCGCAGATTCGCGAAAACCTGCAAAACATCGCATCGGGCAAGAGCCAAATCGCGCGCAATCAGTTCCGGTTCAGGAAAGGCGACGGTTCCTGGGCCTGGGTCGATACGTCCTTGACGATCATACGCGACAAAACCGGCCGGGTGACCGGCGGCGAAGGGCTTATGTTCGACATCACGGAGACCAAGGATGCCGAGACACGGATTGCCTATCTCGCGGGCCACGATGGCTTGACGGGCCTTGCCAATCGCAGCGCCTTCATGGAGCGGCTGCAGCTTGCCTGTGTCGACGCCAAGCGCAGCGGACGCACCTTCGCCGTCCTTTATATCGATCTCGATCATTTCAAGGACATCAACGATACCTTCGGCCACGAGCGGGGCGATCAGTTGCTCAAAATGGTCGCCCTGCGCCTCTCGGGCGATTTGCGTCTGACCGATGCGCTGGGGCGCTTCAACATCGCGCGCTTCGGGGGCGATGAGTTCGCGGTGCTGGAACTGGATGTGGCCGATGCGTCCGATGCCGCCGCGCTGGCGCAGCGTCTGCTGAAATCGATCGCACAGCCCTTCACGCTGGAGGGCAAGAACATCCATATCACCGCCAGCATCGGCATCTCTCTCTACGGGGAGGGCGCGGTCGCCCCCAACGACCTGCTGGTGCAGGCCGATTTGGCGCTCTATCGCGCCAAGGAGGCCGGACGCGATCAATTCCACTTCCATTCCTCCGACCTCGACGTCCAGGTGCGCGAACGCGTGGCCATCGGCGAGGAACTGCATCTGGCGCTGAAGAACGGGCAGCTTCAGCTTTATTATCAGCCGCAGGTGGAAATCCCTTCGGGCCGGATCACGGGACTGGAAGCGTTGTTGCGCTGGAACCACCCGCAGCGGGGATTGGTGTCGCCCACCCAATTCATTTCGGTTGCGGAAAAGAGCGGGCTGATCGTGGCGCTCGGAAGCTGGGTGATCGAGGAGAGTTGCAGACAGATCCTGGCGTGGCGGAAAGAGGGACTTTCGGTTCCTCTGATGGGGATCAATGTGTCGGCGGCCCAGTTCCGCAATCCCGGCAACCTGCTCTCCGAAGTGAAAGACGCCCTTCAGAAGCTGGGCGGCGGCCAAGGAATCCTGGAGCTCGAACTCACCGAATCGGTGCTCATCGATACCACCGAAGCCCACAGCGACGTGCTCCACCGGCTGCGCGACATCGGCGTGCATATTGCCATCGACGATTTCGGCACCGGCTATTCCTCGCTGCAATATCTCCATGCCTATCCGGTTGACCGGATCAAGATCGCGCAGCAATTCATGCATCGGACGCCGGTGGACGCAGGCGATTCCGCCATTGTGAACGCGACCATCAGGCTGGGCGAGGCGCTGAAGCTCGAAACTGTCGCCGAAGGGGTGGAGACGCTGGAACAGCTTGTCTTTCTGGCGAAGGCGGGCTGCCGGACCATCCAAGGGTTTTATTTCAGCAAGCCGGTCCCGGCCGCTGAGATGGCGCCGCTGCTGCGCCAGGGAAAATTCGATTTTCCGCTGGCGCTGGCGGTTTGACGGGCAGGCTTATTCCGCGGCGACCGCTTTCAGGAGCATGCGGTCGAGCACGCGCAGCACAGTCGAAAGCTCGTGCCCGCGCTTGAGCACCTGGCCGCCCGCAGCCACCACGGAATATTGCCCCTGGCGGTCTTTCAGCTTCGGGCGCTTCTCGATGGAGTAGAGCGGCATCTCGCTGGCGCGGCGGAAGATGGAGAACACCGCCACATCGTCGCGGAAATCGATGGCGTAGTCGCGCCATTCCCCCGCCATCACCATGCGGCCATAGGTCAAGAGGATGCGCTTGAACTCGATGCGGTCGAATCGGATGCGGGGATCGCGTGGCTCGGAAGCCCGGCCGGGTCCGGTTTCCGAAGGGGTGCCCCAGGAAGTGGTCCGTGGGAAGAGGGGCGCCTCTCCACGGCCGAAAACTATGGGTTCATCGGTCATCGAGGGAAGCATGGTACGGCGCAGGCGCGACGGCAAGGGGTTTGCGACGGATGCGTGAACGGCGCCGAAGCGGCCCATTCACGTCACGGTGAGGGGCGCCTGCGCCTTGAAAATGCCCCATTGGGGCCACCCGCACGCCGTTTTGGCCGACCACATTCCACCCTGTCGGCTGGCGTGAAAGCCTCGACCGGGAGTTTGACCCAGCCCCCCAGCCCCTGCCGGCCGGGTGTCCGCCAGCCGACGTCACGCACATCTTTCCACACCCACTTTGCGGCCCCTTTTCGGGGCCGTTTTTGTTGCTGTTTCAGCAACCTTGATCGCGCAGGCGTGAATCGCCCGCGACCTCGGACGTAGCAGGACCCTCTTGCGGTGGGGAACCGATTTTCTTAAGGGAACAATCCCGCCGGTCCCAGGGGTTGATCGAGCCGTCCAAGCGAGCCACCTGCTGCCATGATCGAAATTCAAGGACTGACCAAGACATTCGGTTCGATAACCGCGGTCGCGGGAATCGATCTTTCCGTGCCCAAAGGCGAAGTGCTGGGTTTCCTCGGCCCCAATGGCGCGGGCAAATCCACCACCATGAAGATGATCGCGGGCTATCTCACGCCGACGGCGGGCCGCGTCTCGATCTGCGGCCACGATGTGGAGACCGACACCATCGCCGCCCAGACGAGCCTCGGCTATCTGCCCGAAGGGGCGCCGGCCTATGGCGACATGACCCCGCGCCAGTTCCTGACCTTCATCGCGCATGCGCGGGGCTTCTGGAAGGCGGACGCCAAGGCCCGCGTCGAAGCGGCCGCGGCCAAGACCGAAATCAAGCCCGTCATGGAGCAGCCCATCGACACGCTGTCGAAGGGCTTCAAGCGCCGCGTCGGGCTCGCCCAGGCGATCCTGCACGATCCCCCGGTGCTGGTCATGGACGAGCCGACCGACGGCCTCGACCCCAACCAGAAGCACAGCGTGCGCAATCTGATCAAAGCGATGGCGGCCGAGAAGGCGATCATCATCTCGACCCACCTGCTGGAAGAGGTGGAGGCGGTCTGCACGCGCGCGGTGATCATCGACCGCGGGCGGATCGTTGCCGACGGCACACCCCAAAAGCTGCTCGCCCGCTCGCGCCATCACAACGCGGTGACGCTGACCGTTCCCGACGCCCAGGCGGGCGAAACCAAAGCCGCCTTGGAAGCCGCCCCCGGCGTCCTCAAGGTGGAGGAGGTATCGCGGGCCGACGGCTTCACCACGCTGACCGCCTATCCGAAAGGCGATGCCCTCATCATCGAATCGGTGGGCACGATGGCCGCCGCCCAGCATTGGGATGTGAAGCAGCTTTATGCCGAGGCCGGCCGTCTCGACGACGTCTTCCGGGCGCTCACCACCGTAGACACCGAGCGCGTCCGCGAACGCGCGGGAGTGGCCGCATGAGACCGGTGCTTGCCGTCTTCAAACGCGAATTCGCCGCCTATTTCGCGACACCCGTCGCCTACGTCTTCATCGTGATCTTCCTGCTCGCGATGGGATCCTTCACGTTCTATGTCGGCCATTTCTACGACAATGGCGTCGCCACCCTCTCGGTCTTCTTCGGTTATCATCCGTGGCTCTATTTGTTCCTGGTGCCGGCGGTCGGCATGCGGCTATGGGCGGAGGAACGCAGGCTCGGCACCATGGAGCTGCTGCTGACGCTCCCCATTCCGGTGTGGGCGAGCGTGCTCGGGAAATTCCTTGCCGCTTGGGCGTTTACCGGCGTGGCGCTCGCGCTCACCTTCCCGGTCTGGATCACGGTCAATTATCTCGGACAGCCCGACAACGGCGCGATCCTGGCGAGCTATTTCGGCAGCTTCCTGATGGCGGGCGGCTATCTCGCCATTTCGGCGGCGATTTCGGCCTCTACAGACAATCAGGTCATCGCCTTCGTGGTGAGCGTGCTGGTGTGTTTCCTGTTCACCATATCGGGCGCGCCTCTGGTGCTCGACGTGTTCCAGGCCTGGGCGCCGATCGTGCTGGTGAACACGATTTCGAGCTTCAGCTTCCTGACCCATTTCCAAGCCATTTCGGCGGGCGTGATCGATCTGCGCGACCTGATTTATTTCGCGTCGCTGATCGCGCTCTTCCTGTCGGTGAATGTCGTTCTGGTCGATCTGAAGAAGACGAGCTGAAATGAAATCGATGTCCCGCAGAGTCTATGCCTTGACCGCCATCGCGCTCGGCGTGGTGCTGTTCGTGGCCATCAACATCGTCGCCAATCAATGGCTGGGCGTAGCCCGGGTCGATATGACCGAGAACGGCCTCTACACCGTCTCGGCGGGCACCAAGGCGACATTGTCCAAGCTCCAGGAGCCGGTGACGCTGCGGTTCTATTTCTCGCGCCAGCCGGCCGCGGGCTACGCGCAGATCGTCGCCTATGCGGGGCGCGTGCGCGACCTGCTGCAGGAATACAAGGCGCTGTCCGGCGGCAAGCTGATCGTCGAGGAAATCGACCCCGCGCCATTCACGCCTGCCGAGGACGAAGCGGTGGCCCAAGGGCTGACGGGTGCGCCCACCCAGGAAGGCGACAACGTCTATTTCGGTCTCGTCGGCACCAACACGCTGGCCGGCCACGAGGTGATTCCGTTCTTCGACCAGGGACGCGAGGAATATCTCGAATACGACCTCTCCTCGCTCGTCTACAAGCTGTCGCAGCCGGCCAAAGCCAAGCTCGGGATTCTTTCGTCGCTGCCGCTCGAAACCGGCGCCGGGGGCTTGCAGGCCGCACTTGCTGGCAACGCCATGCCCTACGTGATCTATCAGCAGCTCCGCGACACCTACGACATCCAGACGCTGGATACCTCGACGACGGATCGCATCCCGGCTGATGTCTCGACCCTGCTGGTGGTGCATCCCGCCAATTTCACCGACACGGTCTTCTACGCCATCGACCAGTTCGTGCTGAGAGGCGGCCATGTCATCGCCTTCGTCGATCCGCTCTCGGAAAGCTCGGTGCAGCAGGGACCGGGGCAGCAGGATCAGGGCGACAAGTCCAGTTCGACGCTCGGACCGCTGCTCGCTGCCTGGGGCGTCGATTACGACGTCACCAAAGTGGTCACCGACGCCGATCTGGCGCAGCCGGTGCAATTCGGCGGCGGCCCTAACGGCCAGCCGCAGGTGATCGACTACATCGCCTGGCTGCGCATGACGCCGGCGAATTTCGATCCTAACGATCCCATCACCGCGAACCTGCAGGTGCTGAACGTCGCGACCGCGGGCGCGCTGAAGGCCAGTAAGGGTGCGGTGACGAAGTTCACGCCCCTGCTCCAGAGTTCGACCACCGCGGCACTTTTGAATTCGATCCAGGTGCGGGCGACGCAGAACCCTTCCGACCTGCTCCGCCGCTTCGCCCCCACAGGAGAGCGCTTCGTCATCGGCGCCCGCATCACGGGTCCGGCCAAGACCGCCTTCCCCAACGGCGCGCCGGCGGCTGCTCCCAAGCCCCCGGGCGAGGATGCCGCCAAGCCTGCTCCCGCAGCACTCCCCGCCCAGATCAAGGACGCCAAGGACATCAACGTCGTCGTGTTCGCCGATTCCGATCTCTTCGACGACAAGTTCTGGGTGCAGGTCCAGAACATGCTCGGGCAGCGCATCGCCACCCCCTCTGCCGACAATGGCGCGCTGGTGATGAACGCGGTCGAGAACATGATGGGCTCGAACGACCTCATCTCGCTGCGCACGCGCGAGCGTTCGGCGCGGCCCTTCGTGGTGGTGGAGCAAATCCGCCGCAACGCGGAGACCCGCTTCCTCTCCGAGGAACAGGCGCTGCAGCAAAAGGTGAGCGCGACCGAAGCATCCTTGCGCCAGCTGCAAGGGCAGAACCCCGGCCAGAACCAGCAGAATGCCACGCCGGTGCTTTCCAAGGACCAGCAGGCCCAGATCGAGAAATTCCGCCGCGATCTCGTCACCTCGCGCGCCTCGTTGCGGCAGGTGCAGGCGAGCCTGCGCCAGGACGTGGAGCGGCTGGGCACCGTGCTTGCGGTGCTGAACATCGCGCTGGTGCCGATTCTGATCGGGGCCGCGGCCATCGGGCTTTCGCTGCTCCGTCAGCGCCGGCGCAAGAGAGCGAGGGCCCTGACATGAGTGAACGGCTATGACGGACGCGACCATGGGCGCGCGACGCGACCCCAAGCAGCGCAATCTCCAGATTCTTGGCGGCCTCACGGCGCTGTTCGTGGCACTGGCGGCCGTTGCGGTGTGGCAGCAATCCTCCTCGCTCGCGCCGAAATTCGAGCCGCAGCCGTTCTTTCCGGGGCTCACCGACCACATCAACGATCTCGGCGAAGTCGCCATCGCCACCAAGACCGGCACCTTCCATATCCGCATGAATCAGGGGCTCTGGCGGATCGCGGAAAAGGACGGCTTTCCTGCCGATGCCGCCCAAGTGCGCGCGGTGGCGACCGGCATGGCCGATCTGACCATGCTGGAGCCCAAGACCGCCCGTGCCGACTGGCTGAACTTCGTCAATCTGGGCGCCCCCGACAAAGGCGGCGACGGCGTGGACGTGAAGCTCACGGATGCCCGGGGCAACGCGATGGCCGAAGTCGTGGTCGGCAAAAGCCAGGGCGCGGCCGACGATCTCGGCCGGACCGAGCTCTATGTCCGCCGTCCGAACGAAAACCAGAGCTGGCTCGCGCGCGGCAATCTGGCGCCCAAGGCGAACGCAGGCGACTGGCTGGACAAGAACGTCATCAACATCGCCCGCGACCGCATCAAGGGCGCCTCCGTGACGCCGCCCACCGGGCCTGCCTATACGCTCGGACGCGACAACAAGGACCAGATGGATTTCAAGATCCTCGACATGCCGGCCGGGCGGCAGCTTGCCTTCGACGGCTCCCCCGACGGGGTGGGGAGCGCGATCCTGGGCTTCGATTTCGACGATGTCGCCAAGGCGGACGGGTTTGATTTCAGCAAGGCGCCGCAATCGGTGACGCATACTTTCGATGGGCTGGATGTGACCGTGAAGGTCGCCAAGAAGGGCATGGACAATTGGGCTTCCATTACGGTCGCCGGGACCACGCCCATGACTCAAAACGAGGCGATGGCGATCAATGCGCGCGTCGGCGGCTGGGCCTTCAAACTGCAGCAGTCGAAAGCGGACCAGTTGGTGGCGTTGCGCGAGACGCTGCTCAAGCCCGTGGGCGGTGCGGCTACCCCGATCGCGCAGCCCGCCGGCCAGCTCCAACCCGTCACGCGCTGACTTGACCCCCTCCCTACCCTCCCCCTTTCAGGGGGAGGCGGATTGAATTCTGCGCTCCTCCCCTTGCAAGGGGGAGGGCGATGCGCGACAGCGCGTCGGGTGGTGGTCTGCCCCGCGACGAACCGCGGTTGGCGCTTGCCGCACGCATCCGCTATCACCACGGCATGGCCGAAGCACCGCAGTTCCTACGCAATCTCTGGTACATGGCCGGGCTGTCATCCTCGCTGAAGCCTGGCCAATTGCGCCGCGAGATGCTGCTCGGCGAGCCAGTGCTCCTGGCGCGCGCCCCCGACGGCCGCCTGTTCACTCTGCGCGACATCTGCCCCCACCGTGCCGCCCCATTATCCGCCGGGCGGTTCAAGGACGGCGACGTCGAGTGTCCCTATCATGGCTGGCGCTTCAACGCGGGCGGCCAGTGCACCCAGATTCCCTCCCTGCTCCAGGACCAGAATTTCGAGGTCGGCCGCATCAAGGTGCAGCACTATCCGGCCAAGGAGCAGGACGGCCTCATCTGGGTCTATATGCCCGCCTCCGGTGGCGAGGCCGCCGCCCCGCTATCCGAACCGCCCAAAGTCGGCGTTCCCAACGCGATCCCGCGCTGGGTCGAGAGCCAGACCTTCGCCTGCGGCATCGATCACGCCGTGGTCGGGCTGATGGACCCCTCGCACGCCCCTTATGTGCATGGCCGCTGGTGGTGGCGGGTGACGCCCAAGGTCAAGGAGAAGCGCTACGCGCCCCTTCCCACCGGCTTCGTGATGACGCGGCACGCGCCCTCGAAACCCGCCTACAAGCTCTTCGGCGGCGACGTTTCGACCGAAATCACCTTTGAACTCCCCTCCGTCCGTTTCGAGAATATTTCGGGCACGCTGTTCGGAAGGCACATCGATGTCGTGGGCTTTACCGCCTGCACGCCGATCGATGCCGACACGACCCAGGTGACGCAGGTGTTCTACTGGCCGGCCTGGCTTTCCTTCGTGAAGCCCCTTTTCATGCTGCTGGGGCCGATTTTCCTCGGCGACGACCGCAAGATGGTGGAGCTTCAGAAACAGGGACTCCAATTCAACCCGCACCTGATGCTAATCCAGGACGCGGACGTACCGGCGATCTGGTATCACCGCTTGAAGAAGGCCTGGGCAGAATCGGTGGAAACGGGTAAGCCGTTCGAGAATCCGGTGCAGGAGCGGACGCTCCGCTGGCGTAGTTAGCGAGGCCCTCTTCGGAGGGCGTTTTTTTAAGCGAGGTTGTGTGCCGAAGCGCGAAGACATCCATACCATCATGATCATCGGGGCCGGGCCGATCGTCATCGGCCAAGCCTGCGAGTTCGACTATTCCGGCGCACAGGCGTGCAAGGCGCTGAGGGCCGAGGGCTACCGCATCGTTCTGGTGAACTCGAACCCGGCCACCATCATGACCGATCCGGGCCTCGCCGATGCGACCTATATCGAGCCGATCACCCCGGAATTCGTCGAAAAGATCATCATCCGCGAAAAGGCGAACGTGCCGCCCGGCCGCGTTTTCGCGCTGCTCCCCACCATGGGCGGACAGACCGCGCTCAACACCGCGCTCGATCTCTACGAAAGCGGAGTGCTCGGCCAGCACGGCATCGAAATGATCGGCGCCAAGGCCGGGGCAATCGCCAAGGCCGAGGATCGCCAGCTTTTCCGCCAGGCCATGGAGAAGATCGGGCTCGAATCCCCCCGCTCCATCTTCGCGCACGATCAGAAGGAGGCGATGGCAGCGCTCGAAAAAATCGGGCTTCCCGCGATCATCCGGCCCTCCTTCACGCTGGGCGGTACCGGCGGCGGCATCGCCTATAACCGCGAGGAGTTCTCCGAACTCTCGGCGGGCGCGCTGGAGGCCAGCAGAGGCCACGGCATCCTGGTCGAGGAATCCGTACTCGGCTGGAAGGAATACGAGATGGAGGTCGTGCGCGACCGCGCCGACAATTCCATCATCATCTGCTCCATCGAGAACGTCGATCCGATGGGCGTGCACACTGGCGATTCCATCACGGTGGCGCCCGCGCTGACGCTGACCGACAAGGAATATCAGCGCATGCGCACCGCCTCGATTGCGGTCTTACGCGAGATCGGCGTCGAGACCGGCGGATCGAACGTGCAGTTCGCGCTGAACCCGGCCGACGGGCGCATGGTCATCATCGAGATGAATCCGCGCGTGTCGCGCTCCTCCGCGCTCGCGTCGAAAGCGACAGGTTTCCCGATTGCGAAAGTCGCCGCCAAATTGGCCGTCGGCTATACGCTGGACGAACTCACCAACGACATCACGCGGGTGACGCCGGCCTCCTTCGAACCCACCATCGATTACGTCGTCACCAAAATCCCGCGCTTCGCCTTCGAGAAATTTCCCGGCGCCGATCCCATCCTCACCACGTCGATGAAATCGGTGGGCGAGGTCATGGCCATCGGACGGACCTTCGCGGAATCGCTGCAAAAGGCGCTGCGCTCGCTGGAAACCGGGCTTTCGGGCCTCGACGAGATAACGATCCCCAATCTCGGCCAAGGCGACGATACCAACGCGCTGCGCGCGGCCCTTGGGCGGCCGACTCCGGACCGGCTGCGCGTGGCCGCGCAGGCACTCCGTCTCGGCATGCGGCCGGAGGAAATCAATCGCATCACCGGCTACGATCCCTGGTTCGTGGGCGAGATCGCCGAAATCGTCAACGCCGAGGACGCGGTCCGCACGAACGGCCTCCCGCAAGATGCCGACGGTTTGCGGCGGCTGAAAAGCATGGGCTTTTCCGACGCGCGGCTGGCGACCCTTGCGGGACTAAAGGAGGCTGACGTCACGTCTTCGCGCATGCGGACCGGCGTGCGTCCCGTCTTCAAGCGCATCGACACCTGCGCCGCCGAATTCGCGGCGCTGACCTCGTACATGTATTCGACCTATGAATCGCCGGTGGGCGGCGAGGTCGAATGCGAGGCGCGGCCGACAGAACGGAAGAAAGTCATCATCCTCGGCGGCGGCCCCAATCGGATCGGCCAGGGCATCGAGTTCGATTATTGCTGCTGCCATGCCTGCTTCGCGCTGAGCGCGCGAGGCTACGAAACCATCATGATCAACTGCAATCCCGAGACGGTCTCGACGGATTACGACACCTCCGACCGCCTCTATTTCGAGCCGCTGACCGGCGAGGATGTGCTCGAGATCATCCGGCTGGAACAGAGCAAGGGCACGCTCGCCGGCGTGATCGTGCAGTTCGGCGGGCAGACGCCGCTGAAGCTTGCCGGCGCTTTGGGCCGCGCCGGGGTTCCCATCCTCGGTACGTCTGCCGATGCCATCGACCTTGCCGAAGACCGCCAGCGCTTCCTCGAATTGCTGCACAGGCTCGATCTGAAGCAGCCTCAGAACGGCACCGCGCTCGACATCGATACCGCCGTCGCGGTGGCGCGCGGAATCGGCTACCCGGTCATCCTGCGCCCGTCCTATGTGCTCGGCGGCCGCGGCATGATCATCGTCGCCGACGAGCCGGCGCTGAAGGCGGCACTCAAATCCGGCGAGCTGTTCCGCATTTCGGGCGCCAATCCCGTGCTGATCGACGGTTTCCTGCAGCATGCGACCGAAGTGGACGTCGACGCCATCGCCGACGATACGGGCGAGGTCTTCATCGCCGGCATCATGGAACATATCGAGGAAGCCGGAATCCATTCCGGCGATTCGGCCTGTGCGCTTCCTCCCCATTCGCTGGACGCGGCGACCATCGCGGAACTGGAACGCCAGACGATTGCCCTCGCCCGCGCGCTCGACGTCCGTGGACTGATGAATGTGCAATACGCCATCCAGAACGGCGATATCTTCGTCCTAGAAGTAAACCCGCGGGCCTCGCGCACGGTGCCGTTCGTGGCCAAGGCGATCGGGCTTCCCGTGGCTGGCATCGCCGCCCGCGTGATGGCCGGCGAGCGGCTCTGCGACTTCACGCTCCAGCAGCCCAAGAAATCCCACATCGCGGTCAAGGAAGCGGTTCTGCCGTTTGCCCGCTTCCCCGGCGTCGACACGATCCTCGGGCCGGAGATGAAATCCACCGGCGAGGTGATGGGGCTCGACACCGATTTCGGCCGCGCTTTCGCCAAGAGCCAGATCGGCGGCGGCACCAGGCTTCCCCTTTCGGGAACCGTGTTCATCTCGGTCAAGGACGCCGACAAGTCTCTCGCATCGGGTCCCGCCGCCCAGCTCATCTCCATGGGTTTCGACATCGTGGCCACGCGCGGAACAGCCAAATATCTTCAGGCCTCCGGCCTTCCCGTCCGGATCATCAACAAGGTGATGGAGGGACGGCCCCACATCGTGGACGAGATGAAGAACGGCGATATCTCGCTTGTCTTCAACACCACCGACGGGGCCCAGGCGCTCTCGGATTCGGCTTCCATCCGCAAGACCGCGCTGCAGATGAAGATCCCCTATTGCACCACGATGTCGGCGGCCGCCGCGACGACGCTCGCGATCATGGCGCTGAAGCGAGGCTCGTTCGAGGTTTATCCGCTGCAATCTTATTTTTGAACGGCCGGCGAGACGAACCCGATTCGCACAGATTTGCGATTTCGCTCGCGGGCGGATCGAGCGTCGATTTCATGCCCGCGGGCATGGGGAATGCGCCGAGCTCCTGGCGCAATCTCTCGCGTGCGCCCGGTGCAACGGCGTAGAAGGCAATCAATTTGTATTCGAACACCACGTTGCGGGGAATCTCCCACGTCGCAACCAGCGACCATTCGTCCGGAATGCGCGCCGATACTTCCGGCCAGCAGGGCTGCACGATGGCAATGCTCGTCCCGGTCTGGTTGGCCCAATCGCGCAGCGCGGTCTTATCGTATCCCCCGGGAGCCAGGCGGAAGCGTACGGGCTCGTTGTTGCCCAGGCCGTAGATGTCGAGTAGCCGCGTCCGCGGCGCATACCACGTAACCGCGCCGATATCGTTCACCATGACGGTCTGACCGGGATAGAACGAGTCGACGAAGCGGGCGGGTGTCAGATGTTCGAACCGCCGGTCGTCGATGGCCTGGCTCGTTCTATATCCGGCCGCCATGGTGCGGAATGCAAATACTCCGACGATCACCGCCGCGAGAAGCAAAGCCATCCGCCGGTTGAGCACAGCTCCGCTCAGCAGACCGATTGCCGTGAGGTCCAGAACGATCAGCCAGGACTCGTAGCGATAGAGCCAGCCGACCGAGGCGAACGCGAAATGGCCCAATGTTGCAGCGAGCGCGCAGAGGCCGAACAGCACGGGCAAATCCCACAAGCGCTTGCCCTGAACCATCCGCCAGACGAGAAACCCGACGAGCGCGGCAAGCATCGCATCGAACGCCTCGCGCGCCGGGGCAAGGCGGAAATTGCGAAGGGTTTGCGATATGGCGAGGTCTATCGCCGGTATCACGCCGGTTACGCTTGTAATGTCGGTCTTCACGAGCAGGGTGTTGGGCAGCAGCCAGCCGCCATGATAAATCCAGTAAAGGCCGAAACCGAACACCGGCAGGGCTGCACCGAGGAAAAGTGCTGTAAACAGACCCGGCCTCCACCGCAGAAGCGCGAGAAGCGCAAGAGGCGCAACGAGGAACAGGCTTTCATAGCGAACCGCGACGGCAAGAGCCGACAGCATCCCGATCCACGCCGATTGACGCAACGTGCCGCTCCCGCCGCCGGACGCCAATCTCCGGCACGCTGTGTGACACAGCGCGACCGCAAGGAATGTGTGCAGCACGTGTTCCATGCCGAGCACACTCAGACTGGGCAATGCGGCGGCGAAAGCAATTGCCGCGACCAGCGCAATCGAATGCGGTTGGGTCTCAAAAATCTCGACAAGCAGCCAAACCAATGCGCAGCCGGCCGCCATATCGAGCAGCAACGGCACATAGAGGAACGCGTCCCCCAAATTGAGCGAATACATCCCCGTCAGAAGAAGCGACCAGAGAGGCGACGAAGAGGCTGCAGCCGGCGAGCCTGGGTTCAGACCCCAGACGCCAGAGGTTGCAATCGTGCGGCCGATGTCCATGTGGATATAGGTGTCGTCGAGGGGATAACCGAAGGGCGCGCCGCCGGCCAACTGGATGACACCAACCCCGATGGCATATAGTAGACATAACGTGACGACAGCTGTTGCTGTAGAACCGCCGGCGACGGAATAGCCTACGACCCGGCTCTGGATTCGCGTGAACGCAGACACTAAAGACTTCTCATCAGGCCGACCTCTTCCAAAGAAAAAGTTTTTGATTCGACATAGCCAACGGGTCGCGGCAAATCCCGTGAAAAGGTATTAATTTCATATTCACGGAACCAATTGCTTCGCGCGCTGCGGACAATTGCGTTGCGTGTCTGCAACCTGTGTTTTTTTGCCAACGCAAAGATCCGGCTTGCGAGGGCGGACCGCCCGCAATTCCCGGTGAGGGCGCCCCTTGGCGGACAGGGCCTTCAATCCCTGTAGGGCCCGGTATAGGGGGCTCACTTGAAGTCGCCCCATTGCAGTCCTATGCTTTGGGGCTGGTCTTGAGCCTTAGCGCCGCCGGAAACGGTGACCAAATCTCAAGCGTTGTGTTTGGGGCGTTCTGGCGGTTGCGTTTTGGGACGCTCGCCGGTGCCAAGTCGTTCTGTCGAGTCAGGGTGGAAAGAGAATGGATCGCATTCCGATGACAGCCTCGGGCTTTAAGGCCCTGGAAGACGAGATACAGCATCTGAAGGGGGTCGAGCGGCCTTCCGTCATCAGGATGATCACGGAAGCGCGCGCCCACGGCGATCTTTCGGAGAATGCCGAATATCACGCCGCCAAAGAGCGCCAGGCCTTCATCGAAGGCCGGGTGATGGATTTGGAGGACAAGCTCTCCCGCGCCGATATCATCGACGTTTCGAAGCTTTCCGGTTCCACCGTGAAGTTCGGCGCGACCGTGACACTCGCCGACGAGGACACCGACCAGAAGGTGAGATACCAGATCGTCGGCGATCTCGAAGCCGATGCGAAAAGCGGGCGGATTTCCATTTCCTCGCCGATTGCACGCGCGCTCATCGGCAAGACCGCGGGCGATACGGTAGAAGTGGCCGCACCCGGCGGCGCCCGCTCCTACGAGATCCTGAAAGTTCAGTTCGCCTGAAGACGGCGGCAAGGGGGAAGGGAATGTCCACGAGGCTGGTATGTGCCGCGGGGTTGGCTGTCTTGTTCGGCGCGTGCGAGGCGGCGTCGGCCGTGGAAATCAACGTCTATTCGGCGGGCGCGGTGCAGGAAGCCGAAAAGGGAATCGCCGCCGATTTCACGCGCGCGACCGGCAACAAGGTCAAATTCACCGTCGGCACGGTCGGCCAGATACAGGAGAAGCTGAAATCGGGCGCGCCGGCCGACGTAATCGTGGTCTCCGCCCCTGCCCTCGAACAGCTCGAAAAGGCGGGCGACGTCCGCGGCCATAGCGGGATCGCGCTCGGCCGCATCGGCATCGGCGTCGGCGTGAAGGAAGGAACCGCGGTTCCCGACATCTCCACGCCCGAGAAGTTCAAGGAGGCCATGCTGAAGGCCAAGTCCGTGACCTATATGGACCCCGCCCAGGGCGCCTCCTCCGGTATCGCCACGGCCAAGATCATGAAGGATCTGGGCATCGCCGACGAAGTGGCAAAAAAAACCAAGCTGACCCAGGCGGGCTATTCGGCCGACCGCGTGGCCTCGGGCGAGATCGAGGTCGCGATCCAGAACGTGAGCGAGATCGTGCCGGTCAAAGGCGTGACGCTCGCGGGCATGCTGCCCGAGCCGCTGCAGGTCTACACCGCCTATGCGGCGGGCGTCGCGACCAACAGTGTGACGCCCAAGGAGGCGACCGATTTCATCCGGTTCCTGACGCGCGCCGAGGCGGCTGCCCGCTGGAAGGAAGCCGGCATTGAACCTGCGCATTGACCCCAAAAATCCGTTTTCGGGATGAATGCCCGTCGATGGACATCGACCAGCAGATCGCGACGGCCTTGGGCTTCCCCAAACGGCAATATATCTCGGTCGAGCGGGAGCGCCGCTGGCTGTGCCGGAACGTGCCGCGCGACCGAATCGTCAGGACGGAGGCGATCACCGATCTATACGTCACGGGCACGCGGCTGCGGCTCAGGGAGGCGCGCCCGGCCGATGGCGGGCCGCCAATGCTCCGCCTCAGCCGAAAGGCCGATCTCGACGCCCACACCCGGCTGTACTCTTCGATCTATCATCAGGAAGAGGAGTTCCGCGTTTTGGCGGCCACCCTCCCGGGGACTCGAATAAAGAAACTCCGGCACAGGCTTAAGCCTCTTCCGGGCGTTCTCTTGGCGGTGGACGAGTTTCAGGCCGCATTGGAAGGGCTCGTCATGGCCGAAGCCGAGTTCGAGACCCCCGAGCTGCTGGCCGCGTTCCCGGCGCCGGATTTCGTCCACCGGGAGGTCACCGGCGATCCGCGCTATACCGGCGGCTACCTCGTCGAGCATGGCCTGCCGGGGCTGCAGCCGGACGCCGTAGCCACACCGGCACAAAATGTAGCTTACCCCGGGTAGGGTCTGCGGATTTGCGGTTCCCTGCCCTATATTAGACCAGCAACCAAGGTGCCCCCTCATGGCGACCATCGCCCTCGTCGACGACGACAAGAACATCCTTGCCTCCGTGACCATGCTCCTGGAACAGGAGGGTTATCACGTCCGCTCCTATACCGACGGCGCCTCGGCCTTGACCGCGCTCACGGCCAATCCGCCGGATTTGGCCATCCTCGACATCAAAATGCCGCGGATGGACGGCATGGAGCTGCTCCGGCGTCTCCGGCAGGCCGTCGAGGTTCCGGTGATCTTTCTTACCTCCAAGGACGAGGAAATCGACGAGCTGATGGGCCTGAACGCCGGCGCCGACGATTACATCCGGAAACCCTTCTCCCAGCGGCTGCTGCTGGAGCGGGTCAAGGCGGTGCTCCGCCGTGCCGAAGGAAAGGGCGCGGGCGCCCAGGCCCAGCCGAGCGAAGCCAACAAGACCATGACGCGGGGAAAGCTCACGCTCGATCCGCTCCGTCACGAATGCACCTGGGACGGCAAGCCGGTGCGGCTGACCGTCACCGAATTCCTGATCCTGCAATCGCTGGCGCAACGCCCGGGCTTCGTGAAGAGCCGCGACAATCTGATGGACGCCGCCTATGACGACCAGGTCTATGTCGACGATCGCACCATCGATTCGCACATCAAGCGGCTGCGCAAGAAATTCAAGGCGGTCGCGGAGGACTTCGATTCCATCGAGACGCTCTATGGCGTCGGCTACCGCTACAAGGAGAGCTGATGGGTCTTCTCACCCTTCGACGGGCTCAGGTCCTCATGCTTCGACAAGCTCATGCTTCGACAAGCTCAGCATGAGGATAATCCAAATTCCTCACCCTGAACGTGTCGACGGGTGAGAAGGTGAAACAGAGGACCAAACTCTGAACTTAAGGCCGCAATTCGAGACGGAGGTTCAGCGTCCATCGCCCAGGCCGATGAGCGCGGATTTGCCCTATCGCCCGCGGCGGCGATTCTCGGCGCTGACGCGGCGCATCCTGTTCTTCAATGTGGTTGCGCTGCTCATCCTGATCTGCGGCGTGCTGTGGGTGCAGTCCAACCGCATCGGCCTCGTCGAGGAGCGCATCGCCGGCATTCGCGACCAGGCCCTCATCGTCGCGGGCGCGCTCGCCGAATATGCCGCCGAACCAGACCGCCGCTCCATCGACACCCGCCAGGCCGAACCGCTCCTGCGCCAGCTCATCTCGCCGACGCATTTGCGCGCGCGGGTCTATTCCACCACCGGGCGCCTCCAGATCGACACCCGCAATCTGCTTGCGCGCAATGTGGTGACGACCGAGCCCCTGCCGCCGCCGGAGCCGCGCAATTCCGTGCTCGGTTATTTCCATCGCGGGCTCGATCGGGTCGAGCGCATCTATGACGGGCTGATGGGCGTGCGGCCGCTGGCCGACCTCGAACCCTATTTCGAGGCCGGGCAGAACGGGCGCGTCTACGACGAGGTCAATCAGGCGCTGATGGGCGAGACCGGCAGCAGCGTGCGCGTGAACGAGCAGGACAAGCTGGTGCTGTCGGTCGCGGTTCCGATCCGGCGCTTCGCGACGCTTTACGGCGTGATGATGCTGACCACCGAATCGGGCGACATCGACGACATTCTGAAAGCCGAGCGGCGCGCGCTGGTGGAGGTGTTCGCCGTCGCCTTCGTGGCGTTGCTGTTTTCGGCGGTCTATCTCGCGGGGTTCATTGCGCGGCCCATTCTGAAACTTGCCGCCGCTGCCGAGCGGGTGCGGCGCGGACGCGCCGGGCGCGACGCCATCCCGACCCTCGACGACCGCAACGACGAGATCGGCGAGCTTGCCGATTCGCTCTCCGCCATGACGCGCGCGCTGTACGAGCGCATCGACGCCATCGAAAGCTTTGCCGCCGACGTTGCGCACGAGCTGAAGAATCCGCTGACCTCGCTCAAAAGCGCGATCGAAATGTTCGAGCGCACCAAAGACCCCGACAACCGCGAGCGTCTGGTTCAGGTAATCCGCAACGACGTGAAGCGCATCGACCGCCTGATCACCGACATTTCGGACGCCTCGCGATTGGATGCCGAACTGTCGCGCGGTCATTCGGAGCCGGTCGATCTTTCCAAGCTGCTCGACACCATCGTCGACATCTACAGCGGCATGAACGTACCGCGCGGCGTGCAGATCCGCTTTGCGGCGGACTCCGGCAAGGCCACCACGGTGCAGGGCATGAGCGAGCGGCTGGGTCAGGTGTTCCGCAATCTTATCGACAACGCGATCTCGTTCAGCCCGGACGGCGGCACGGTGCTGGTTTCGGCCCACCTCGCCGACGGGCATGTGCGCGCCAGCGTAGAAGACGAAGGCCCCGGCATCGCGGAAGACGATCTCGAACGGGTGTTCGGCCGCTTCTACACCGAGCGTCCGGCGGAACACGGCTTCGGAAAGAACTCCGGGCTCGGCCTTGCGATCGCGCGGCAGATCGTGGCGAGCCATGGCGGGCGCATCTGGGCGGAGAACAAATGCGACAAGGACGCAAAGCGCATCGGCGCGCGTTTCATGGTCGAGCTGCCGCTGCTGAGGTCCGGCGCATGACGCGGGTTCACGTGCACGCGACATCGGTGGTGCTGGGCGCGGCCTGCGCGCCGTTCGGCGGCGCGCTCGATCAAGCGGTGCTGCTGGTGGGCCCGAGCGGGGCTGGAAAATCCGATGTGGCGCTGCGGCTGATCGGGATGGGTGCGAGACTCCTCGCCGACGATCAGACGGCGCTGTTCGAATCCGGCGGAAGGCTGTTCGCCGAAAGCATACCATCCTTACACGGACGGATCGAAATCCGCGGGGCGGGAATTGTGACGCTGGAGACGGCAGCGCCCGCTCCGGTCATCCTCGCGGTAAGGCTGGACGAAGCGGCCGAAATTCCCCGGCTGCCCGAGCCCCAGACCCACAAACTGCCGCAAGGCCTTGAAAAGGCGAAGGAACCTGCCTTCCTGATCCTGCGCGCCTTCGAGGCTTCGACGCCCGCCAAGATTGCAACAGCCGCCTGGGGCCTCGCCCATAGAACTTTTGTCGCAGGCCTGGATTCGCAAGGATGAAAGGTTTTTTCTTAACGGAACGCTGCTATCTTCCAGCCCCGTTTCCACACCCATAGGAAC
This sequence comes from uncultured Bordetella sp., assembly GCA_964494505.1. Lineage (GTDB taxonomy): Bacteria > Pseudomonadota > Alphaproteobacteria > Micropepsales > Micropepsaceae > CAIYRG01. Next base: position 73,870 of record CAZBRO010000016.1, on the reverse strand, counting down.
ATGATCGGAATTGTCATTGTCACGCATGGCCGGCTCGCAGACGAGTTTCTGTCAGCCGTCGAACATGTGGTCGGGCCGCAGACGCATGTGAAGACCGTCTGCATCGGTGCTCACGACGACATCGATTCGCGCCGGGACGAAATCACGGCGGCCATCAAGGCGGTGGATCTCGGACGCGGCGTCGTGCTGGTCACCGACATGTTCGGCGGCACGCCCTGCAATCTCGCGCTGTCGCATCTCAAGAAGGGCAAGGTCGAGGTGCTCGCGGGCGCCAATCTGCCGAGCCTCATCAAGCTGATCAGCGTCCGGCTCAATCTGCCGCTGGAAAAGGCGGTGTGCGAGGCCATCGAATCGGGCCGCAAATACATGCGCGCCGGTTCCGCAGAACTCGCCCAAGCCGCGCTCGGAAAATGAACGGCGCGGAAGCGGTTACCGCGACCGCCACCATCGTCAACAACAAGGGACTGCACGCGAGGGCTTCGGCGAAATTCGTCGAGACGGCCGCGCGCTTTCAATCCGAAGTCACCGTCAGCAAGGGGGACACCTCCGTCTCCGGACGCTCCATCATGGGGCTGATGATGCTGGGCGCGTCCAAGGGTTCGGCCATCGCGCTCGAGGCTTCGGGCCCGGACGCGAGGGACGCGGTTAACGCGCTCTTGGCGCTCGTCGCAGCCAAATTCCACGAGGATGCGTGACGCGGCTTTCGTGCTAAATTCCTCCCAATAAGACGGCCCATGAAATGGGAGGAGAGCATGAGAGGTCCGCGCCGTTTGGGCGCGCGTCTGGCGCGCGTTCTCTTGGGTTCGCTGCTGGCGCTCGGGCCCCAAGCAGCCGGCGCGGGCGAAGCTGCGGGCCAAAAGGCCCATCCCGCCCTCTGGCGCGTGCAGCATGGCACCAGCACGGTCTATCTCTTCGGGTCCCTGCACGTGCTGCCGCAAGGCTATGGCTGGACCACGCCAATCATCGAATCCGCCATGCAGGCGTCCAACGTCTTCATCTTCGAAGTGCCGGTGGATGACGCAGCCCTGAAGGACGAGAAGCAATTCATCGCCGAGAACGGTCTCCTCAGCAAACGCCAGACGCTGCGCGGCCTGTTGACGCCGACCGAGTTCCAGACCTATTCCGCGGTGCTCCGCCGCGCCGGTCTGCATCCGAATGAGTTCGAGCTTTTCCGCCCCTGGCTCGCCGCGGTGGTGCTCGGCCTCGCCTATCTGCATGGCGACGATTTGAACAGCCTGCGGGGCGCGGACGACGATTTGATGGATTTTGCCCGCGCCCACGGGCGGCAGCTTCTCTACCTGGAAAGCGTGCGCGATCAGATGCAGCTCTTGAATACCGGCGATGCGAACTCGCAGCTCAAGGCGCTCAAGAGTCTCATCTATGCCCTGCCGCGCTCGCGGGCGCAGGAAGTGGCGCTGCGGGACACCTGGGCGAGCGGCGATTTTCGGGCGTTCACCGATCTGCTCGCGGGCTATTTCGACGGCCGCCCGGAAGCGGAGGATTTCCTGATCGACCGGCGCAACGTGAATTGGATGCCGGAGATCGACGGCTTCCTCGCCCGTCCCGGCACCACCGCGATGATCACCGTGGGCGCGGCCCATATCGGCGGCCGCAAGGGCCTCTTGTCGCTGCTCTGCGCGCAAGGCTACAGCGTCGAGCGGGTGGGCGACACGGGAGAAGAGACCCGGTCCGCCTGCGGGCCGGGGGCGTAGGAATGGCGCGCCTGCGACCCGTCGCAAGCATCCTCGCCGCCTTGGCGCTCGCCCTCATTGCGCCCGCACGCGCCGATGCCGCCGATGCCACGCGCACGAAGCAGGTCTATTTCGCGGCCGATGCATCCACGCCCGATCTGGCCAAGGATTATCTGAACGCCCACCCCGGCAATGCGCTCGAGATCAGCACCTTCACACTCCCCGGCCAGCCGCCCGCGGAGAGCTATTACGCCTTCGGTCCGGTCGCCCGTTCGCGCGCCGGGGTGTGCCGCTTCACGGAGACGCAAATCTTTCCGGTCCGCGCCGAGGACGGCTCGGTCTTGTGGAGCAGCATCCCGACCGATCCCGCCATTCATGCCGACCCGCCCGCGATGATGGCGGCCGTTGCTCCGGCTGCATGTCCGAAGCCCAGCGAGAACGATTATTCCGCGCTCGACGACGGCATCGCGGACGCCGATTTTCTTTCCGTCGCCGCCTTCTGGAAGGAGATCGCGGCCTCGGCGATGAAGTTCGACGATGCCGCGGGACTCCTGCCCCTGATCATTTCGACCCAGGCGGCCGCCCAGTTCGACAGGTTCCGGGCATCCGTGTTCGCCGCCCAGGGCGCCCCCGTGCAAATGCGGGCGGTGTTCAAGGCGGGCGTCAACGCCTACGATTTGAGCTTCTCGGACGCTTCCGATTCGCCGGCCTATTTCCTCTCGATTTCGAAATCCGGGACGGGCTTCCAGATGCTGAACTTCCAGAGCCAATATTGAACCTGCGGGCTCTCATAGACGCCGTTACGCCTGCCGGGATAACTTGCAGCCGCTCTTGGTCGAGATTGGGAGAGGAGACCCGCCGTGAACCGCCGAAGCCTCCGCAGAAGCATTTTCGTCAGCGCCGCTGTCGCGGTGTGCGCCCTCGCTCCGCTCCTCGCCGTTCGGGAGGTGAACGCGCAGGCCGCGCTCGCAGTGCCGGCGGGACTCCCCGACTGGGCGTTCAACATCCCCGACAAGGTTCAGCCCGCGGCGGTGCGGCCGGAAGGCATCATCAAGGTGCCCGGCAGTGCGAAAGAGTACGAGGCCGCCAAGATCGCCGGAAACGCGAATCCGCCGGACTGGTTTCCCGATGAGCACCCCGCAGCCCCGCGCGCGGTCGCGGGCGGCACCGGGATCAGGTTTGCGTGCGGCTCGTGCCATCTGATGTCCGGCCAGGGCCACCCGGAAGCCGCCGACATCGCAGGCCAGCCCGCCCAGTACCTGATCAAGCAAATGACGTTTTACAAAGATGGCACGCGCAAGGACGAAGAGCGCATGGGGCCCATCGCGAAAGTGACGTCGGAAGACGACGTTCGCCAGGCCGCCGAATACTTCGCCTCTCTGAAGCCCTCGGTTTGGGTGAAGGTCATCGAGACCGCTACGCCGCCCAAGACGTTCATCGCGACCGCCGGCCGTCATCGCCAGCTTCATCCCGACGGCGGCACCGAACCGATCGGACACCGCATCCTCGAAATTCCGGCCGATCCCTTCCTCACCGAAGTCCGCGACCCGCATTCGGGCTTCATCGCCTACGTCCCTCCCGGCAGCATCGCGAGAGGCGAGGCCCTGGTCAAAGGCGGTGCGCCCAGCAAAATAACGCAATGCGCCGTCTGTCACGGCGAGACGCTGAAGGGCCAGGGCGAAGTCCCGCGGCTTGCGGGGCTGCAGCCGCTCTACACCGCGCGCCAGCTCTTCGATCTGCGCTATGGTTCGAGAGCGGGGAAAGCCGCCGAGCCGATGAAGCCTGTCGTCGCCAATCTGTCGGACGACGACATCATCGCGATTTCCTCCTATCTCGGCTCGCTGTCTCCGTGAACGGCGGCTCCGTTGTTGTAAGCGCGTAAGAGCCCGTGCCATTCTTGAATCGGCCCATCCGTTGGGAGAGACGCATGAAATTCGCCGCCATTGCCGCCGCTACCGCATTGACGATGTCGGCTGCCCATGCCGCGACCACCTATGACGGCGACGGACAGGTGCCGCAGCAATTCGTGCTCTCCGGCAAGGCCGCCGACCGCCTGCACGACCATGTTTCGATCAATCTTGCGACCGCCGAGAAATTGGTCGCCGCCTGCCAGGCCATCGCGCGCAAGAACAACAGTCCGGTCGTGGTCGTTGTCCTCGATCCCCAGGGTTTGCCCGTTCTGGAGAGCCGCGGGGATGGCGAAGGCCTGGTCCAGATCCGGGCGACGGAGGCCAAGACCCTGACGGCGTTGCGCTCGCGCGCGCCATCCCATGTGCTGACCAACCGCAATGTCCAGGACCCCTTCACCAGCGGGAACATGGCGGGCTACGGGCTCACCACGAACAAGGGCGGGCTTCCCATCATCGTCAATGGCCAACTGATCGGCGCCATGGGGGCGGGCGGCATCGGCACCGCCGCCGCCGAAGAAAACTGCGTCCGCGACGCGCTCGAAGAGGTCATCGGCCCGCAGCCGCCGCTGCTGCCGGATGCGACGCCGCAGCGCAACAACGGCTGAAGGATTCAGCCCGTCGGCCGGCCCAGGTGAGGATTTACACAAGACCTCAACGCGGCCCGCTACCGGAAACGGTAAATACAATCATTCAAATCGTAAGGGCCTGTGTCTCAATGGGACAGATAACGCCCAATCGCTGAACCACGCGTGAACGCGCCTCCTCGGATCGTTCAGGAAATCGCAATTCAAAGCGAATATCTTCCCCTCCCGAGGTTGCAAGAATGGCCGCCTCGCACGGCAAATGATTCGCAGCGCATAGGCAATTCTTTTTCGTCAACACTTCGCTAACCACAGTTTTGCCGGAAGACCGTTTACCCTGACTGCGGCGCAGAATGTGCTTGGTACGTTTGCTCGCGTACACCTGAATGGGTTCGCGCGGCGTGCAATGCCAACAATGGAGTCCTAATGTCCATCGGTAGCGTGGGATCGGCACCCGGTGATCCAAACCAAATCCTCAACCGGACGCCTTCCCGCCTTAACGGCACCCAGCCGGCGAACCCAGCGCCGGCGGCTTCCAGCAATAGCGCGACCGGCTCTGCGGCGGCATCGGGCACCGAATCCGCCAACGCGCTGACCGGTACGAGTCAATCCAAGCTGAGCAATCCCGTCATGGCGATGCTCATCCAATTACAGAACCAGACCTCGCCGGAGGCGGACAATCCGACCTACGCCCGGACCACCGCGATGCCCGCGGCCTATTCCACGGCCAGCCAGAACGGCGTCAGCAATATTGCCAATCGTGCCGCATCTTCGCCCAATTCCGGATCGCAGACGGCGCCACGGGCCTATCGCTCCCATCAGGAAGAAATCGACGCGGCAACCGGCCGATACGACATCTAGGGCATTTTCATTTTGAACTGAGTCAAAGGGTGTCATGGCCCGCAACAGCGGGCCATCCAGGCGGTCGTAGATTCGATTCGCCGCGCGGACGCGCGGCGGCTGGGTGGCCCGGTCGCGCCGGGCCATGTCATCGGGAGCAAAGGGCCTCGTGCTTCGTCTCTCGACAAGCTCGGGATGAAGACGCTCAACATGAGGCTTCTTCCGTAAATCCTCATCCTGAGCCCTGAGCTTGTCGAAGGGTCGAAGGATGAGGACCCGCGATGCCCTCACGGGATCAGATCAAATCGCGCGCCACGGCAATCAAGCGGCGGCATTGATCCTCGGTTCCGACGGTGATGCGCAGGAAATCCTTGATCCGGGGCTTCTGGAAATGCCGTACCAGGACGCCCTGCTCCCGAAGCCCGGCCGCGAGTTGTGCGCCGCTCTCGGCGGGATGGCGCGCGAATACGAAATTGGCGACCGACGGCAGAACCTCGAAGCCCAGCTCCGAGAGCCCCCGGACCAGGAATGCGCGGTTCGCAATGATGCGTCCGCGCGTCTCTTCAAACCATGCATCGTCCTTCATCGCCGCTGCCGCTCCCGCGATGGCGAGGCGATCCAGAGGATAGGAGTTGAAGCTCCCCTTCACCCGTTCCAGCGCCTCGATCAAAGGCCGCTGGCCGATGGCAAAGCCAACCCGCAATCCCGCGAGCGCCCGCGACTTGGAGAGCGTCTGCACGATCAAGAGATTGTCGTGGCGCGCCACGAGCGGCACCGCGCTCTCTCCGCCGAAATCGACATAGGCCTCGTCGATCACCACCAGCTGATCGGGGTGTTCGACCGCCAGCGTTTGAATCGCATCGCGCGGAAGCCCGATGCCGGTGGGCGCGTTCGGATTGGGCAGAAGGATCGCGCTGCAGGGCCGCCGGAAATCTGCAATCTGCACCCGCATCGCGGCATCGAGCGGCACCTCCTCGTAACCGATTCCATAGAGGGCGCAATAGACCGGATAGAACGTGTAGGTGATGTCGGGGAACAACAGCGGCGCATCGTGCTTCACAAGCGCCTGGAAGATATGGGCCAGAACCTCGTCCGAGCCGTTTCCGGCGAACACCTGCTCGGGGGCAACGCCGTAGCGGGCCGCGACCGCCTCGCGAAAGGCGGATGCGCCGGGATCGGGATAGAGGCGCAAACGATCCGTCGCCGAGACGATTGCCTCCAGCACGCGCGGCGAGGGCGCGTAAGGGTTCTCGTTGGTATTGAGCTTGACGATGCCGTCGGCCTTTGGTTGCTCGCCGGGGACGTAGGGCGACAGGTTGTGGACGACGGGACTCCAGAAGCGGCTCATGCTGTGTGACTCAAACGGCGGATTTTGTCGGTAGGATATACCAACCTTCGATTTAAAGGTGGCGGGCCATGCCTTCGGCAAACCCGCCCTACGCTTTAGGACGCGATTTCGGACGTTTCTTGCCTAACTACTTCACTTCGAATCCAAAGCACGCTGGAATACCGCTTCTTCCGGGTTGTTAAGCGCGGAGACGATATTCTCGGCAACTTTGTCGATGAGTTTTTGGCCCCAAAACGGATCGGTCGTATCGTAGTAGATCACTCTGATGTGCTTTAGGTCGAAGGGAACGTCGCCCTCGTTAGAAGAGACAAGGACCACTGGCTTCTCTTTTGCGTGAGCGAGTCCGAGTTCATAAAAGACATTCGGATTCCGCGTCGTGAGCTCAGCCACCAAGACCTTAGCCGCGTTAATTCCGGCCCAGATTTGATCCATGATCTTTCCCGTGCCGAAAATATCCGCATCCGCTCTTACGGCTCTCAGGCCTGCTTTCTTAATTGCTGGCTCGTATATTTTTTGGAAGTAACTGCCAATGGGCGGAGCAAACGACATGACGACAAAACAGCTATCGTCCGCGCTCACCCTCGCGCCGACACTCAGCTTCTTGGCGAGAGGCCCTGCGTCCTCCGCAGGCGGCGCAATGTTCACGTCCAGAATACGGTACTTGTCATCCTTCTTTTCAACGAGTTTCGCGCTCTGAAGCGACGCGAGAAAAATTTCTGTGAACTCACCCACCTTGTCCGCGGGTATCTTAAACTTATCTACCAACGCGTGTTCGAAGAAGGTCCCATCCGGCAGGTACTCGCCACGATAGTGAGAGTACACCTCCGAGATTTCAGGAGCCGCAAGCACTGCTTGTCGCAATGCCTCGATTTCGTCGCCCGGCTTTTGCGGACGGATCGCCTGGCGCGCGCGGTCAGTAACCCCTACCATTCCGGTTTGAGGCCGCTCTAAAAAACCGTACTTAATGGCCGAGCTTACCTCCACCCGAAAAGGGCCGTTGAATCCGACCCCGACGAACTTGGCGCTGTCCTTCTCTGAACACGGTTTTCCTGCGTTCTGGTCGATGATGGCGCGCGGAATACGAAGTGCTTTCTCGACCGAATGGCGAGGGTACTTGGCAGAACCTCCAGAACCGGCTTTAGACTTTTTCGGCTTTGTTACCTTCTTTTTCTTTCCCGACCTTGCCGCCTTCTTCCCGGACTTAGGCAATGCCACGTCCAGCATCGCGTCTATCTTCTGGTCCATCGAATCTTCCCCCGCCAATGTGACCGGAACTTACAACGCGCACGTGTAGCGTTAGAGTCCATTTTCTTTCTGTTTGGACTCGCCCGGTGGAAAAGGACGCTGCGCGCAAGCCCGAAAACCGAAAGGTGAACCTGCACCCAGTGTGGCGTCGCGGGGGCAGCGTCCCGTCCCCATATTCAGCCCATGACTCCGCCCGCCGCTCGAACGGCACTCCCTCCGCACCTGCCCCGATGGCACGCTATCGGCCCGCTATCGCGGCTTATTGCACCCCTATTGCACCCGGGAACCGGCCTTCGATCCTCGCATTTTCCCAGGGAATCCAAGGAAACCGGACGATTCCCGCGCCCGACCCGGGGGGAGGGGGGGTGTCTCGTGTCCAGCCCCCTGACGGAGCCAACGCATAACGATATGCAGATTTCTTTATATCCTTCTTGCGGTGGCCCCGTGGCGGCTGCTATAGGGCGCCCCGGATCAGCGAAAGAGCGCGCCCCATGAGCACCGACAAACAGGATTACGCCGTCAAGGACATCTCTCTCGCCGAATGGGGCCGCAAGGAAATCGCCATCGCCGAAACCGAGATGCCGGGCCTGATGTCCACCCGCGAGGAATTCGGGCCGGAGCTGCCGCTGCGCGGCGCGCGCATCGCGGGCTCGCTCCACATGACCATCCAGACCGCGGTCCTGATCGAGACGCTGACGGCGCTCGGCGCCGAGGTTCGCTGGTGCTCGTGCAACATCTATTCGACCCAGGACCATGCGGCGGCGGCCATCGCCGCCGGGGGCACGCCGGTCTTCGCCTACAAGGGCGAGAGCTTGAAGGAATATTGGGATTATTCGCGGCGCATCTTCGAATGGGGCGACGGCGGCACGCCGAACATGATCCTGGACGATGGCGGCGACGCGACCTTGTTCGTGCATCTGGGGCTGAAGGCCGAACAGGGCGACAAGGGCTTCCTGCGCCATGCCGGCAACGAGGAAGAAGAGGTCCTGTTCGCGCTGATTTCGCGCACGCTGGAAGAAAAGCCCGGCTGGTTCGCCGAGCTTGCCAAGAACATCCGCGGCGTGACCGAAGAGACCACCACCGGCGTTCACCGGCTCTATCAGATGCACAAGGAAGGCAAGCTGCTGTTTCCCGCCATCAACGTGAACGATTCCGTCACCAAGTCGAAATTCGACAATCTCTATGGCTGCCGCGAGAGCCTGGTCGACGGCATCCGCCGCGGCACCGACGTGATGATGGCGGGCAAGGTTGCGATGGTTGCGGGCTTCGGCGATGTCGGCAAAGGATCGGCCGCGTCGCTACGCAATGCCGGCTGCCGGGTGATGATTTCCGAGATCGATCCCATCTGCGCGCTGCAGGCCGCGATGGAAGGCTACGAAGTCGCCACCATGGATGATGCCGCCGCGCGCGCGGACATCTTCGTCACCGCCACCGGCAATGTCGATGTCATCACCATCGAACATATGCGCCGCATGAAGGATCGCGCCATCGTCGCCAATATCGGCCATTTCGATTCCGAGATTCAGGTCGGCGCGCTCAAGAATTACAAATGGCACAATGTGAAGCCGCAGGTGGACGAGATCGAATTCCCCGACGGCAAGCGGATCTTGCTGTTGTCGGAAGGGCGGCTGGTCAATCTCGGCAACGCGATGGGGCACCCGAGCTTCGTGATGAGCGCATCCTTCACCAATCAGACGCTGGCGCAGATGGAGATCTTCTGTAATCCCGGCAAATACGAGAAAAAGGTCTACACGCTGCCCAAGCATCTGGACGAGAAGGTGGCCCGCCTGCATCTGAACAAGATCGGCGCCAAGTTGACCCAGATGAGCGACAAGCAATCGACCTATATCGGCGTGGCGAAGGAAGGCCCGTTCAAGCCGGATCATTACCGGTATTGAGGCCGGCGCCAGCGGCTAATGTGTGCTCGTGGTGGAGGTGGACGTGGAGGTGGTCGTAGTGGTCGTGGTGGCCGGTCCCAGGACGCATTGATTCGATCCCGTGCCGATGCTGCATCCCACGCCGATGATGGCGAGAATATCGCCGGCGTTAACGACGGTAATCGACACACCACCGGATTGAGTCGCGTCAATTCCGACACCGGCGGTGTCTCCTGCGTTTCGGACGGTGATCGAGCCTCCAGTCGTAAAAATGCCCCCCGACGAGGACGCCTCAATTCCGGCACCGGCGATGTTGCCGGCCCCGCCGTTTCCAACGACGGTGACCGAGCCTCCAGTCGTCAACGTGCCGCCCGATGCGCCTGTTTGACCGCTTCCGGAGGTGCTCCCACCTCCGGAAGCGCCGGTCCCAAGTGCGCCACCGCTGCCACCCGTGGGCAGGCCGTTGCCGGCATCGCTCGATCCGGAGCCGTTACTCGTACCGCCCTGTGCGATATTTCCAGCCGTGCCGGATCCGCTGCCGCTCGAGCCGCCAGCGTCCGATCCGGAACCAACGCTGTTGCCGCCGACCGCCGGATTTCCGGAGAGATTCGGACCGGCGCCGCCACCGCCGCCACCGCCTCCCCCGGCCGCGAGGCCCGCAAGCGCAGCCGCTCCCGCGACCGCCAGGGCCCACTCCGATGTGGTCAGAGCCTCGCCTTGCGCGCGCTGAAGCACGGCTTTGGGCGCCGCGCCGCCAGCCGGCAGCGGACCTGTTTGCGCGACACTCGGGCCCGGCAGCATCGCCAGGAAGCCAAGCATCGCGCCGGCGCGACGCATTGTGAGTCGGATGTGAACCCCCACGCGGAAACGCACGCATTCTATCAAACGGGCCTGTGGCGTGGCAGTTATCTTTTCCACACGGGCGAGCGGCGTCAGGCCACATACCCCTTGCCGCTACTTTTTGAACACCGCGTCGATGCCGGCCTGGGCACAGGCGCGGTCATCGGTCGAGCCGCCAATGCCGATGCCGCCTGCCACCTGGCCGTCGATCATGATGGGAAGGCCGCCGGGCGAGAGGACATAGCCACCGGCCACGGCGTTTACGGTCGCCACGAACTGCCCCCTGGTCTCGGCGTTCCGGACATAGGCCTCATTCGGCTGTCCGGTGCGCACGGCGACTTTGGCCTTCGCGAGCGCAGGTTCCACCGTGAACATGGGCGTGCCCTGCATCCGGTAGAAATAAAGCGGGGTCAAGGTTTCATCGAGAACCCAGACGCTGACATGCCAGCCCTTCCCCTTGGCAAAAGCCTCGCAGCCTTCCGCGATTTTCCGCGCTGCCTCCGCGCTGATGACCTTCCGGTCCACGACCATCTGTTGCGCAGAAGCGCTCCCCAGGAATAAGGACGCCAGTAAGACCGCCGCAGCGCAGGCCCGAATTGTCATCGTCAATATCTCCATCCTTCTGTCGGAGGGTCATAGTGATCCAAGTCAATGGTTTGGGGAACGGCGTCCTATGCCGGCTTGACGCGGCCGCGTTCGGTCCCGGTCGGGGGATTTCCGCCGGGAACGAAAAATGATATTCGGCGTATACGGAGCAACGCCCCGAACTGCAACCGGGGCGTTTGCCATAAGAATTCGCGCGCCTTTTCTCGAGCAGGGCCCGCGACCGGGAAGTCGGACCTGCAATAGTGCCAATGCTCGAGACCCAATCTGGGAATATTTGTGCCCACCTCCCCGTCCATGCGGCGAGTGCAAAGGTGTGTGCAGACATGAATGCTGGCGATCTGCGGAAGCTCTGGCCTTCGTCTACCTTGCGCGCCAAGGTGGCAGGCTCCATGGCTTCTGTTAACTATCCGATATTTGGCGGTGCACACTTTTTTAACCATGTTCTCTTGCGAGACGTTTAAGGGCTCGTATCATGTTGATTCTCAAGTGATTCGACGATTCATGGCGAGCGGGGCGGCGGGCATGGGTCCGAAATCGGGCCGTACACACAAGCCCAACGCGAGGGGGAAAACCCGGCAGGCCGGTCTGATCCGCGCCTGCCTAGGTATTTTTTTGCTTTTGCCGGAGCCTGCATTCGCAGCGGACGCAGCGGGGGCTGATTTCCTCTTGATTGCCGTCACGTTTGCGTCGGGGGCGCTGGGGCTCGCGGGCTGTCTATGGGCTCTCTCCGAATTTCAAAGCTCGCGCCACGTTCGCCGTGCACTGAAGACAGCCACCGCCAAGGCGCGTCTGATGATTTCGGCACGGGACGCCTGGCTTGGGGCAGCGCGCGAATCCCTCCTCGTCTGGAGCGACGACAGGAGCAAACCTCTAAGCTATGGCCGCGGAGCCGAGGTTTTGGAAACCTGCCTGGAAGGGCCGCAGGGGCCGTTTCTGTCGGCCGCTCTGGAGGCGCTCTCTGGCCAGGGCACGGCTTTTGCTCTCATGTGCACCGGCACCGACGGGCGCAATATCGCGGTGCGCGGCCGGACGTCGGGCGGTCACGCGACGGTGTTCTTCGACCCTGGTGATGGGCACGCTTCCCAAGTGCCCGATTTCCAGGGGGCGCTGAACGCGCTTCCCCTGCCCGCCTGGATACGCACCCCGGACATGGCGCTTGCTTTCGTCAACCGCGCGTTCCTGACTTTGGTAGGCGCCACGGAAGAGGAAGCGCTGCGCTCGAACACGGCTCTCGATCGTACCGAACGAGACCTCGCCGCGACAGTGCGCTCAAGCCGGGAGCCCGTGGAGGCCAAGCGCTTCGCCATGCTATCGGGCCAGCGGCGCGCGCTGAACTTCATGCTGTCACCGCTTCCCGATGGCGGGGTCGCCGGGACTGCCGTCGATTTGACCGACGTCGCCGAGGCCGAGCGGCAATTGCAGCGTCAGATGGAGGCGCATGCGGAGATTCTGCACGGGCTCGCCACCGCCGTCGTGATTTTCGGTTCGGACCGGCGCGTCACATTCTTCAATCACGCCTTCGTCAAACTCTGGGGCGTTTCCGAAGTCTGGCTCGAAACCCACCCGCTGCACAGCGAAGTGCTGGACAGATTACGGGAACTTCGGCGGCTGCCCGAGCAATCCGATTTCCGGGCTTGGAAACAGCAGCGCATGAAGTTGTTCGAGCGCCGCGACGCCTCGCCAGAAGAGCTCTGGCACCTGCCGACCGGTCAAACGCTGCGCGTCATCGCGCGTCCACACCCTTTCGGCGGGGTGTTGATCCTGTTCGACGACGTCAGCAGTCAGTTGCGGCTGGAAAGCTCCTACAACACGTTGATCAAGGTCCAGAAGGCAACGCTGGATGCGCTGCATGAGGGGGTCGCGGTTTTCGGCCCCGACGGAAGACTGAAGCTGTACAACGCGGCCTTCGCGCGTATCTGGCAGCTGGAGGGCTCCGAGCTCTCGGGCGAACCGCATCTGAAGCGTATTGCGGATGCCTGCGCGGCACGCTTCGGCGGCGACAGCATCTGGAGCCGCGCAATGGGCAGCGTCACGTCCGCGGCCTACGAGCGCAACCGGGAATGGAACGAGATCACGCGTTCCGACGGCACGATCGTGGCGCTGACGATCACACCCTTGCCGGACGCAGCGACGCTATTGAGCTTCGCCGACGTGACCGACCGCTCCCGCATCGAATCCGCGCTCCGCGACCGCAATGAGGCCTTGGAGGCAAGCGACAATCTGAAATCGGAATTCGTCAAGCGCATGTCGTACGAGTTGCGCACGCCGTTGAATTCTATCGTTGGCTTCGCGGAGCTGATGAAGAACGGCTTCGCAGGCACCCTGAATGCCCGCCAGAACGAATATGTAGAGGCCATCGTCACGGCGTCCAACGCACTGCGCAATCTCGTAAACGATGTACTCGATCTATCCCAGATCGAAGCGGGCACGATGGAGTTGGAACTCGAAAAGCTCGACCTCTATCTTCTTTTGTTCGGCGTCGCCGAGCATGCACGCGAATGGGGCGCAAAGATCGGACTCACGCTCAAGCTCCAGTGTGAAGGCGAAGGGGGCGGCTTCGTCGCCGACGGACGGCGCCTGAAGCAGGTGGTGTTCAACCTGATTTCCAATGCCTTCAAATACACCCCGCGCGGTGGAACGGTTACGCTCGGCGGCGATATTCAGGACGAGGATGTGCGCATTTGGGTGCAGGACACCGGGCCCGGGGTGGAGCCGGACTTCCTGCCCTCGGCGTTCGAACGCTTCACCGCCAAAAACACCGCCTCCGCCCGCGCCGGCGCAGGCCTGGGGCTTGCCCTCGTCAACCGCTTCATCGAGCTGCATGGGGGCTGGGTAGAAATGGAATCGCACCCGAACGCAGGCACACGCGTGACCTGTCACCTGCCGCGGAATCTCGGGCGTCAAAAGGCGAAACAGCCGGACGTCGTGGCCAACGGATAGAACGGCGGAATTACTGCGCCGCGGTCCGTAAATAGAGGTTCCGGTTCAAAAGCGCCCGCAGATGGTCCGTCGACATGATGTCGCCAAAGCGCACATAGAACGCGATCAGCGATGCATTGTGCATCTCGTCGCTCATCGCGGCATTGGCGTCCGTCACCATGATGGTACGGAAATTGCGCATCATGGCGTCGCGCGCGGTCGATTCGCAGCAGATGTTGGTGACGGTGCCGGCGACGATGACCGTGTCGATGCCTCGGGCGCGCAATTGCGCTTCCAGGTCGGACGAACCCTGGATGAAAGCAGAAAAACGTGTCTTCTGGACGAACAGATCGTCCGGCCTGGTTTGGAGCCCCGCCCAGAGCGCGTAGCCGTTCGAACCCGGCGTCATGGATTGGATACGGGCGGCGGTACGTTGCGCACCGTCCATTTCGGCGCGAATAGACCAGCTTTCCAACGTCTCCTCGGTGACGGCGTTCTGTATCCACACCACCGTGCCGCCGGCAGTGCGTACGGACTCCGCAAGCTGGTTGATGTTGGGAACGATGTTCACCGCCTCCCGGCAAAGCGAGTGAGCCACGCCCTCCATCATGAAACCGTTCTGCATGTCGACGACAATGAGTGCCGTCTTTGCCGGATCGAGATCATCGTAGATGTGCTCTTTCCCGCGCGAACGGATCACCTGGTCGATCACGGATTGGGGAATGGAGATGTCGTGCATGACGCGAGCCTCTTATCGACGCGATCATACCGCGTCCGCCTTTGCCCGGCGAGGCCCGTTAATGCTGGCTCTTCGGCATCCGCACGACGAGACCGTCGAGCGCGCTCGACACCTTGATCTGGCAGGAGAGCCGGCTATTGGGCTTCACGTCCTGGGCGAAGTCTAGCATCTGCTCCTCCATGTCTTGCCGCGCAGGCAATTTCGGCAGCCACGCCGGATCGACATAGACGTGGCAGGTGGCGCAGGCGCACGCTCCACCGCAGTCGGCGTCGATCCCGGCGATGCGGTTCTTGATGGCCCCTTCCATCACGGTCCAGCCCTGAGGCACTTCGACCGTGGTTTCCTTGCCGGTGTGGTGAATATAGGTGATCTTCGCCATCTACTCTGGTTCCAATTTCAGGCAAATGATTTGACTGGCACATTCATATCCGCCAGCCGCTCGGGCGCAATGCGGGCATGGGCCGCAATGAGCTTGCGTCCGATAATATAGTCGGGAGGGGCGTTAACCGCTTCCACCGCAGCCACCACGCCGTCGCGCAAATGGAAAACGGAGAATTTCCGTGCCTCGGGATCGCCCCTGACCACCTTGACGTCATCGGGATGCGTCAACCCCGCGATCTGAAGCTTCAGATCGTATTGATCCGACCAGAACCAGGGTACTTCGCGATAGGAGGCAGGCTTATCCAGCATCGCAAGGGCAGCATGCTTCGCCTGGTCGATGGCGTTCTGCACCGATTCCAGGCGCACGCGCCCGCCGGCAAAACCGGGATGGCTGGTGCAATCGCCAGCCGCGAAAATGTGGGGATCGGAGGTCCGCGCGAACTCGTCGACGGAAATGCCATTGTCGCAGGCAACACCTGCCTCGAGGGCGAGTTCGCTATTGGGCACGACGCCAACGCCGACGAGCAGGAAATCGCACGCAATTCTGTCGCGATCGGTCTTCACCGTCTCTACCTGCTCCTTCCCTTCGAAGGCTTCGGCGAACGCGCCCAAATCGAGGCGAACCCCATGGGCGCGATGCTCTCGTTCGTAGAACGCCGAGAGCTGCGGTGAGGCAGAGCGCACCATCAGCCGCTCGGCGGCCTCCACCACCGTCACCTGAAGGCCGAGCTTGGCAGCCACGGCAGCGACTTCGAGCCCGATATAACCGCCGCCTATAATGGTCAGCCGCGCACCCTCACGAAAATGCGGCCGCAGCATATCCACGTCCGCGATGCCGCGAAGATAGAATACGCCCTTGAGATGGGCGCCCGGCACCGGCAGCTTCCGCACGCGCGCGCCGGTCGTCAGCAGCAGCCGGTCGTAGCCAAGCACAGCGCCGTCCGTCAGCTGAACGGTCTTCGCGGAGCGATCAATACGCGAGGCCGCCACATGCAGCCGCAAGTCGCAAGCCCCATCGGCATAGAAGGAGTCCGGCTTCAGGAACAGCCTTTCCCGTGCGAAATCGCCGGCGAGATAGGCCTTGGACAATGGCGGCCGCTGATAGGGCGGATAAGGCTCCTCGCCCACCATGGTGAGGCTGCCCGAGAACCCTTCGGTCCTGAGCGTGGCGGCGGCTTGAACGCCCGCCTGACCCGCACCGATAATGACAATTCGCTCCATGGCCGGTTGTTGGCCCGCCCCTTGCGTCAGGCCCGAGGCGGTAGCATGCGGTCCCTCCGCGGGCAATCGAGCAAAATGCCGGGCGGTTGCGGCCTCTCCCGCGTTGAGCCGCGTTGGTCCGCAAGTTACAACCGTCACGTGGCCGGATTCGAGACCCGCTTGATCCTGAAGGACGAAAACGCGACCGCCGGCCTCGGCGGGCGGATTGCCGCGGGCCTCAAGCCCGGCGACGTGGTGGCCTTGTCGGGCGAGCTTGGCGCCGGAAAGACCGCGCTTGCCCGCGCGATTCTGCGGGCCCGCGGGGTCGAAGGGCACGTGCCGAGCCCCACTTTCACCTTGGTCCAGGCCTATGAGACGCCAGGACTGACGGTGCACCATTTCGACCTCTACCGGATCGACGATGAAACGGAGCTGCGCGAGCTTGGCCTTGAGGATGCGCGGGACGAAGGCGCAGTCCTGATCGAATGGCCGGAGCGGGGGATGCCCAAGGATTGGGAAGGCGATGTCCTGAACGTTTCGCTCCACGTCGCAAACGAGACAGCGCGGGAAGCGCTGATCTCGGGCCCGATGCGATGGCGTCCGGTGTTTGAAGGCACGAGCCCATGACGATGACGAGCGCGCGCGAAGACGCGATTGCCGGCTTCCTGTCGGACGCCGGCTGGGGCTCGGCGGAACGGCATCCCCTGCCTGGCGATGCTTCGACGCGCCGCTACATCCGCCTTCACCTGGGCGGCCGCACCGCCATGCTGATGGACCAGCCGCGGCACGCCGAAAGCCCGGCCGCCTCACCCGATGCGACGCCGGAGCAACGCCGCGCGCTGGGTTACAACGCGCTGGCGCGGCTCGCGGGCGCGGACTGCGCGCGCTTCGTCGCAGTTGCGGAGTATTTGCGGGGGCAAGGATTGGCGGCGCCGGAAATCCTTGCCGCAGATACAGTGCAGGGCCTCCTGCTACTGGAAGATTTGGGATTCGATCTTTACACGGATGTTCTCTCGCGCAACGGCGACGAGCGGGCGATGTACGAGGCGGCCATCGACGCGCTGGTGCGGCTGCATGCGGCGCCCGCGCCGCATGCGCTGGCAGCGGACAAGCCGCTGTTCGCCTATGACGAGACCGCGCAACTCGCCGAAGTCGATCTGCTGACGGAATGGTTCCTGCCCGCGGCAATCGGGAGGCCGGCCGATGCCGCCGAAATCGAAGAGCACCGCACGCTCTGGCGCACCGCCCTTGCCGCGCTCGCCGGAGGGCCGCGCGTCTTCGTGCACCGCGATTACCATGCGCAGAACCTGATCTGGCGAAATGCACGTAGTGGCCTTGCGCGCGTCGGCGTGATCGATTTCCAGGACGCGCTCGCGGGTTCGCCGGCCTACGACCTGATCTCGCTCCTGGAAGATGCCCGCCGGGATGTCGCGCCCCAATTGGCTGAAGCGATGACCGAGCGCTATCTCGGAAACGCGCGCGTTCTGGGCGCGCCTCTCGACCCGGAACGTTTCCGCGCCAGTGCGGCCCTCCTCGCCGCGCAACGCAATGCCAAGATCATCGGGATTTTCGCCCGCCTCGCCAAACGCGATTTGAAGCCGCGTTATCTCGTGCATCTGCCGCGCGTGTGGGGCTATATGCAACACGACCTCGAACATTCCGCGCTGCGGCCGCTCAAGTCGTGGTACGACGCGACGCTGCCATGCGCCGTGCGCGGCGTCTTGCGGCCGGACTTTGCGGAGGCTTCTTCGTGAGCGGACCGACACGGGCGATGGTTCTGGCCGCAGGCCTCGGCACCCGGATGGCGCCGCTGACGCAATCCCGGCCCAAGCCGCTGATCGAGCTCAACGGCGAGCCCCTGATCGATCACGCCATTGACAGGCTGGTTCGCGGCGGCGTGAATTTCATCGTCGTCAACGTGCACTACATGGCCGATCAGCTCATCGCCCATCTGGAGGCGCGGCGAGCGCGCGACACCAGCGTGGAAATCCACATCTCGAGCGAGACCGGCGCGATCCTCGAAACCGGAGGCGGCATCGCCAAGGCGCTCCCCTATTTCAAAGGCGAGCCCTTTTTCACCTACAATTCGGATTCGCTCTGGGTGGAAGGCATGGGTTCGGCCATGGCGCGCATGAAGGCACGCTGGAATCCGGAAACCATGGATGCGCTGATGCTGCTCGCCGCGTGCGCCACCTCCATCGGCTATGACGGGAGCGGCGATTTCGAAATGAATGCGTGCGGCTTTCTGAAACGGCGCGCCGAGATGAGCGTGGCGCCGTTTGTCTGGACGGGCCTGCAGATCGTGCATCCGCGCCTCTTCGACGGAGCGCCCACTGGGCGGTTCTCGATCAATCCGCTGTGGGACAGGGCGATCGACAAGGGGCGGCTGCTCGGCATCCGCCTCGATGGCGTGTGGATTCATGTGGGCACGCCGCAAGGGCTCGAAGAAGCGGAAAACTTTTTGCGCGACCTTGCCCGCGAACCGTGATGGCTCGGACGGGCCCGCACATCTTCACCATCCCCGCAGGCCTCCCGTTCGCACGCGCGCTTGCCGCGGGCGTGATCCAACGCACCGGTTCCGATCCCCTGAAGCTCGCCGAAGCGCTTGTCTTCGTGCCCACCCGGCGCGCGGCCCGCGCGCTTCGGGATTGTTTCGCGGCCGCGCTTGGCGGGGCGGTGCTGTTGCCTCAAATCCGCGCGCTGGGCGACGTAGAGGACGAGAGCGACCTGTTCGATCCGTCTACCGACGATATTGCGTCCGTTCCGCCCATCGCCCCCCTGCGGCGCCGGTTGCTGCTGGCCGTTCTGGTGCAGCGCTGGGAGCAAGCCCGGCGCGGTGCCCTGCCGTTCGCGCAAAGCCTGGCGCACGCAGGCGAGCTTACCCGCTTTCTCGACGAAGCGGTCACGCAAGGGGCCGATCTTGGCCGGCTGAAAACGCTCGCGCCCGATCAATGGGCCGCGCATTGGGGCGAAGTGGTGGCGTTTCTCGACATCATCGCGCGGGAATGGCCGGCGTTGCTCGCCGCCGAAGGTGCCGCCGAACCTTCCGCGCACCGCGACGCGAAGCTCCGTGCGCTCGCCGCCACACTTGCAGCCCATCCGCCGGAAGCGCCCGTAACCGCGGCCGGGTCGACCGGCTCCATTCCGGCAACCGCCGAATTGTTGAAAGCGATTGCGCGATTGCCGGGTGGCGCGGTCGTGTTGCCGGGTTTGGACACCGATCTCGACGCGGCGAGCTGGGCGGAGCTTGGTCCCGATCACGCGCAGTTCGGCTTGCGGCAATTGCTCACACTGATCGGCGTGGAGCGGGAAGATGTGACCCTGTGGTCGCCGTTGCCAGCCGGCCATGGCGCCCGCGTGGACCGCGTGCGCTTCCTCAGCGAAGCGTTGCGTCCACCGCCCGCCACGGATGGGTGGCGTGACCTCGTCGAAAACCCGGGGAGCCTGGCCTCGGGTCTCGGCAATTTCGCGCTGATCGAGGCGCAGACCCCACGTGAGGAAGCGCTTGTCATCGCCTGTGCGCTGCGCGAGGCACTCGAGACGAAAGACAAGACGGCCGCGCTGATCACGCCCGACCGTGGCCTGGCGCGCCGCGTCGCTGCCGAACTTACGCGCTGGAACGTGATCATCGACGATTCCGCGGGCACACCCTTATCGCGTACGCCGCCGGGCGCGTTCCTGTCGCTTCTCGCGCGCGCTGCGGCGGATCGTTTTGCGCCGGTGGCGCTGCTGGCTTTGCTCAAACATCCGCTCGCCTCGGGCGGCGAAGAGACGAGCGATTTCCGCCGTTCCGTGCGCGCACTGGAATTGGCGGTGCTCAGGGGCCTGCGTCCGGAACCTGGGCTCGACGGAATCACGGCGCGGCTGAAGAAGAAGCCCGCCCCCTTCGCGCTCCAGGATTGGTTCACACGGCTTGCCAGAAGGCTTCGGCCTTTCGCCGACGCTCTGGCGGCGAAGGATACAACCCTCGCCGAGCTTGCCCAGGCACATGCAGAGGCCGCCGAAGCGCTGGCCGCCACGGACGCGGAAAAGGGCGCAAACACGCTATGGCGCGGGACCGCAGGCGAAGCTGCCGCCGATCTCTTGGCCGCCCTGCAACGCGACGGCACGAACATTCCGCTCGCCCCTGCTTCCCATTACGCCGATGCGTTCCGCGCGCTGGCAGAAGCCCGGGCGGCCAGGCCGCTGTACAATTTGCACCCACGGCTCGCGATCCTTGGGCCGCTGGAAGCGCGGCTTCTGGATTTCGATCTCGTCGTTCTGGGCGGGCTGAACGAGGGACAATGGCCGGCGGAATCGGCGACCGATCCCTGGCTGTCGCGGCCGATGCGCGAGAAGCTCGGGCTGGAAGCGCCGGAACGGCGCACCGGTCTCGCGGCGCATGATTTCGCCACGCTTGCCGCCGCGCGCGAGGTTCTGGTTACGCGCAGCCTGAAAGAGAACGGCGCGCCAACCGTCGCTTCGCGCTGGCTCCTGCGCATCAAGCAATTGGCGAAGGGATTGGGCGCGGAAGCCCCGCTTGCCGCCCGCGACGATCTGCTCCGCTGGTCGAGGCTGTTGGACCAAGGCCGCGATCCGCGCGCTCCCCGCCCCGCCCCCTGCCCGCCCCGGGCCGCGCGGCCGCGCGGCCTTTCGATCACCGAAATCGAAACCTGGCTGCGCGATCCCTATGCGATTTATGCCAAGCACGTGCTGCGCCTGAAACCGCTGGATCCGCTGGATTCCGAACCCGGACCGCGCGAACGCGGCATCGCCGTTCATGCCGCGCTGGAACAATTTCTCAACGCCTTCCCCGGCGCGTTGCCGGAGGATGCGCTCGACCACCTCATTCGCATTGGGCAGGAGGCATTCGTCGAGAAAGGCGCGACGGCTGCCATCTGCGCCCTCTGGCTTCCCCGCTTCGAGCGCGCCGCGCGCTGGTTCCTGGCCTATCAGGCGGAGCGGCGCGTGCAGGTCGCGCGGAGTCTGGTCGAAGCCAAGGGAACAATCGAAATCCCGAACGAAAATCCCGGCGGCGCTCCGTTCACGCTGCGCGGGCGCGCCGACCGCATCGATTTCTTCGCCGATGGTTCGGCCTCGGTCCTCGATTACAAGACCGGGAGCGTGCCTAGCGGAAAGCAGATCCAAACGCTGGTTTCACCACAGCTTCCGCTGGAGGCCGCGATGCTGCTGCACGGCGGCTTCACCGGGCACCACGCCCTCTCCATTCGCGAACTGATCCACGTCAAGCTGTCGGGCGGCGAACCGGCGGGCGAAGCGATGATCGCCAGACTCGACGACGTCAATGCGCTCGCCGAAAAAGCCTGGCGCGACCTTGCCGGGCGCGTTCGCATGTTCGACGACGCAAGCGTGCCCTATATCCCGCGCGTGAAACCCTTCCGCGCCAGCGATGTGGGCGACTACGATCATTTGGCGCGGGTGCGCGAATGGCTGCTGGAACGGGAGGAGGAGGAATGAACGAGCCCCTCCACGCCGCGACCGATCCCACCGCCTCGGCCTGGGTCTCGGCCAATGCGGGCGCCGGCAAGACGCATCTGCTGGCAAACCGCGTGACGCGGCTGCTGCTCGCAGGCGCCGACCCGTCGCGCATTCTTTGCCTCACCTACACGAAAGCGGCCGCCTCCGAGATGGCGAGCCGCCTGTTCGCGCGCCTGGGCGAGTGGGCGCTGCTCCCGGACGCTGCACTGACGGAGAAACTGGCGGAAATCGGCGCCACGTTGCCAAGCCCGAAGACCCTGCGCCATTCCCGCACGCTGTTCGCGCAGGCGCTGGAAACGCCTGGCGGGCTGAAAATTCAGACCATCCATTCCTTCTGCCAGCATGTGCTTGCGCGTTTTCCGGTGGAGGCAGGCATTCCGGCGCGTTTCGCGGTGCTCGACGAACGCAGCGCCGCCGAACTGATGGCGGAATCGCGTAATCGCATTCTGGAGCGCGCGGCCCATGGCGATGCGCGGCTTTCCAAGGCGATCGGATTGATCGCCACGCGCGCGAGCGACATGCGCTTTGCGGAAATCCTGGACTCCGCAATGGCCGACAGCGGAAAGCTGCGCAACCTGCTCGACGACCATCATGGCGAAGCCAATTTGCTCCGGCATGTTCGCGCGCTACTCGGTGTTGCTGAAGGGGAAGACGAGGCGGCCATCCTCTCGCGCTTCTGTTTGGAGTTGAAGAAGGAGAAGCTGAAGCTCGAGGGCATTGTGCAAGGGCTCTCGGGCCGCGACGGTATAGACGGGAAGCTCTCACGCGGCATCGCGGATTTTCTCGATGCGGCGACGGATGAGGCGGGATGCGAGCGTCTGAGGGATGTGCTTCTGACGGCCACCGGGGAACGGCGAAAGCAACTTCTCACCAAGGCGGCGGAGAAGGCTCAGCCCGGATCGCTCACCTACTTGGATTCGCTCTGTGAGCGCCTGCTTGTCATGGAGGAACGGCGCAAAGCGGCCGCAACCGCGGCACTGACCGAGGCAATCGTCCATGTCGCGGGCGCGGTCATCGAACGCTACGATGCGCTGAAGCGCGATCGCGCGGCGCTCGATTACGACGACCTGATCCGCGCAACACTCGCGCTGCTCGAGGGCCGCGATGCCGCGTCCTGGGTGCTCTTCAAACTCGACAATGGGCTCGCGCACATCCTGGTCGACGAAGCGCAGGACACCAGCCCCGAACAATGGAAGATCATCGGAAAGCTGGCCAAGGAATTCTTTGCCGGCAAAGGCACGCACGACGATTCGCATCCGCGCACGCTGTTCGCGGTCGGCGACGAGAAGCAATCCATCTTCAGTTTCCAAGGTGCGGACCCGGCCGAGTTCGGCCGCCATCGCGGGCACTTCAAGGCGCTTGCCGAAGGCGCGGGGCTTGCCTTCGCCGATCTGCGGCCCCCTGTCTCTCGGCGAAGCGCGCGGCAGGTGCTGGAGTTCGTCGATGCACTGTTTGCGGTCGATGCAGCGCGGGACGGGCTTACCTCATCGGGCGATGCGATTCATCACGATCCGCACCGCGCGGAAATCGGCCGCGTCGAAATCTGGCCGCTGGTCCCTGCGCCCAAGGTGGATGACCCGGACCTGTGGAACCGGCCGGTGGATGCGTTCTCGCCCAACAGCGCTCAGGTTCAACTGGCCGCGCGAATCGCGGCGCGTATCGCCCAATGGATTCGCGATGGCGTGACGTTGCCCGGAGCCGCCGCCCCACTAACCGCCGGCGACATCATGATCCTGGTGCGCCGCCGCAACGCGTTCGCCGAAGAGATGATCCGCCAACTGATCGACAAAGGCGTGCCGGTCGCGGGCGCGGACCGCATGGTGCTGATGGAGCAGATCGCGATTGCCGATCTGGTGGCGCTGGGCCGCTTTGCACTGCTGCCCGAAGACGAGCTGAATCTGGCCGCCCTTTTGAAATCGCCGCTTGTTGGTTTGTCGGAGGACGACCTGTTCGATCTTGCGCACCCGCGCACGGGACGGCTGTGGGACGAACTGCGCGCACGCAAAGACGAACGGCCCTCGTTCGCGCACGCCCATTCGTTGCTTTCGGATTTGCTCGCCAAAGCCGATTATCTGCCGCCGTTCGAATTCTATGCCCGCGCGCTCGGCCAGGGCCTGCGCAAAAAATTGGTCGCGCGGCTGGGGGCCGAAGGGGCCGACGCCATCGACGAATTCCTGGCGCTGGCGCTTGCCCACGAAAGCGCGCATCCGCCCTCGCTCGAAAGCTTCCTCGACTGGTTCCAAAAAGGCGCCTCCGAGGTCAAGCGCGACATGGAACAGAAGGGCGGCGCGGTACGCGTGATGACCGTCCACGGGGCCAAAGGCCTGGAAGCGGACATCGTCATATTGCCCGACACCGTGCAGCCGCCCGATCAGGAACGGAAGGAACCTCTTCTTTATACGGATGATAGCGTGTTCTACGGCGTGCCGAAGGCGCTGGACACCGAGCCCGTCCGCCGTGCCAAGAGCACCGCGCAGGCGCGCGAGCAGCGCGAATACCGCCGCCTGCTTTATGTGGCCGCAACGCGGGCGCGGGAATTCCTCGTCGTGTGCGGCTACCAGACCCGCAACAACACGCAGGCGACGGCCTGGTACGAACATCTGCGGGACGCCGGCCTGCGCATCGGGCGCCAGGAAACGATCGACGGACAGGCGGTTATCGCGGCGGGCGCACCCTTGTCGGTGGGTGCAGCCGGCGAAGACCGGCTCGCGGCCACCGCGACCGTACTCCCCGGCTATTTCGCACGCGCTGCCATGGCCGAACCGGCATCCCGTGTCTTGCGTCCTTCCGAAGCGGTGGGGCTGGACGAGATGCCGGCGACTTCACCGCTCGGCGATCAGGGAAGGCGCTTCCGGCGTGGGCTGCTGATTCACGCCTTGCTGGCGCGCCTTCCCGATATCGCGCCATCGGAGCGAGACGCGGCAGCCTCGGCTTATCTCAGGAGACAGGGGCTTTCGGCCGATGAAGCCGCGCTCCTTATCGCGGAGACGAACGCGGTCCTGAACGATTCGGCGTTCGCGGCACTTTTCGCGCCGGGAAGCCGCTCGGAAGTGGCGCTTGCCGCCGAACTGCCGGAACTCGGGCATGCGCGGATCAGCGGCCAGATCGACCGGCTTGCGGTCACCGCCGACGCCCTGCTGATCGCCGATTTCAAGACCAACCGCCCCCCGCCCGCCGATGCTTTGAGCACGCCCCGTCTCTACATCGCTCAGATGGCGCTCTATCGCGCGGCGCTCGCCAAAATCTATTCCGGGAAGCGAATCGATTGCGCGCTGATCTGGACCGACGGCGCCAGGCTGATGCCGCTGCCACCGGAACTTCTGGATGCCGAAATCGCACGGATTTCCGCCGATTCACCTGCCATCTGAGCGTCGGACGCACCTGCCTTGACCCTCCAGTCTCGCGTTCCTACATTCATGTTCGCTCCCCTTGTGAGGATTCCATGCCCATCAAAGTCACCGACCAAAGCTTTCAGTCCGACGTGCTCGATTCCAAAACGCCGGTCGTGGTGGATTTCTGGGCGGAATGGTGCGGGCCATGCCGGTCGATTGCGCCGGCGCTGGAAGAACTCGCCAACGAATATGACGGCAAGGTGACGGTCGCGAAGATCAACATCGACGAGAACCCGCAAGTTCCGACGAAATATGGCGTGCGCGGGATTCCGACGCTGATGATTTTTCAGCATGGACAGGTGGCCGCGACCAAGGTCGGCGCACTGCCCAAGACCAAGATCAAGGAATGGATCGACGCGTCGATCTGACGGTCACGAGTTCTCTCTGAGAACCTTTCCCGCCAGATAAAGCGAGCCGCAGATGAGGATGCGGGGGCTCCCCTCCTCCTCGCGGGCGCGCGACCAGGCGGACACCTGCATCATCGCGTCGGTGAGATCGTCGGCGGGCGAGGCTTCGAGACCCGCCTCGCGCACCGCGTCGTAGAGCGCGCCGGCGCCGAGACTTGCCGCCTCGCCGGGAATGGCAACCGTGGTCACGTGCTTGGCGAGCCCCCGAAACGGGAGGAAATAGCCGGTGGCATCCTTCGTCCGCAGCATGCCGGCGATGAGGTAGAGCGGCTTCGGCGCGCGCTCCTCCAGATCGGCCATGCTCTGCGCAATCGCGGCACCCCCGTGCGGGTTGTGTCCGCCGTCGAGCCAAACCTCTGCACCCTTTGGCGCCGCGTCGATCAGCGGCCCTTTATGCAGCCGCTGCAGCCGCGCCGGCCATTCGACGTTCTTCAGTCCCCATTCGATGCCCTTTTCGCGCGGCCAGCGCCCGCCGATGCGGCGCAGCGCGGCAATCGCAATCGCCGCATTCGCGATCTGGTGCCGCCCCACGAGCCTGGGCAGCGGCAGATCGAGCAAACCGTCCGTATCCTGATAAACCAGGCGGCCGTGCTCCTCGAAGGCAAGGTAATCCTCGCCATAGACATAGAGCGGCGCACCCAGTTGATCGGCGCGGCGGATCAGCACGGCTTTCGCCGCTTCGTCCTGCGGACCCAGGATCGTGTGCACACCGGATTTTATGATGCCCGCCTTTTCGGTGGCGATAGTGGCCAGCGAATCGCCGAGGAAATCCTGGTGGTCGAGCCCGATGGGTGTGATGCAGCAGGCGAGCGGAGCGGGAATCACATTGGTCGCATCGAAGCGGCCGCCGAGCCCCACTTCCAGCACCAGCACATCCGCGGGATGCCGCGAAAAGGCAAGAAACGCCGCCGCGGTGGTGATCTCGAAAAAGGTGATGGGCTCGCCGGCGTTGGCGACTTCGCATTCCTCCAGCGTGTCCGAAAGCTCGTCTTCGGAAATGATCGCACCCGCGACGCGAATGCGTTCGTGGAAGCGCACAAGATGCGGCGAGGTGTAGACATGCACGCGATAACCGGAGCCTTCCAGCATCGCTCGCAGATAGGCGCACACCGATCCCTTGCCGTTGGTGCCGGCGACATGGATCACGGGGGGAAGCTTGTTTTCCGGATGGCCGAGCCGCTTCAGCAGCCGCTCGATCCGGTCGAGCACCAGATCGATGCGCTTGGGATGAAGCGACAGCAGCCGCTCCAGAACGGCGTCGCTCGGCGCATGACCGACGCTCATGTCTGGTGCGGATTGTCTTGCAGCTGAACCTTGCCGGTTTCTCCGCCATGTCCGTTGCCGCGCACGGACGCAGGCTGTTTCATCAGCAGGCGGATGAGGCGGGCGAGGGTTTCCTTCAGATCGCGGCGATGCACGATCATGTCGAGCATGCCGTGCTCCAGCAGATATTCGGCGCGCTGAAAGCCGTCCGGCAGGCGTTCCCGGATGGTCTGTTCGATCACGCGCGGGCCGGAGAAACCGATCAGCGCGCCGGGTTCGGCAATCTGCACGTCGCCAAGCATGGCATAGGACGCCGAGACGCCGCCCGTGGTCGGATCGGTCAGCACCACGATATAAGGCAACCCCGCTTCGTTGAGCATGTCGACACCGGCGGTGGTGCGCGGCATCTGCATGAGCGAGAGAATTCCCTCCTGCATGCGCGCCCCGCCTGAGGACACGATGAGAACGAAGGGCCGCTTCTCCGCGACGGCGGTGCGCATGGCGGCAACAAGTGCCGCCCCCGTCGCCAGCCCGAGCGAGCCGCCCATGAAGTCGAAGCTCTGCACTGCGATGATCACCGGAACGCCGTCGAGGCGCCCGCGCGCCGCCGTCAGTGCATCGGTTTGTCCGGTCTTCGCGCGATATTCCTTGAGCCGGTCGGAATAACGCTTGTCGTCGCGGAAGCGCAGCGGGTCCTGCGGCACGTCCGGCGCTGGCAGGCGCTCATGGGCGCCCTCGTCGAACAGCGCCGCAAACCGCTCCTTGGCCCCGACCCGCATGTGATGGCCGCATTGCGGACAGACGTTCCCGGACGCGATCAGATCGCGGTGGAACACCATCTCGCCGCAGCCGGGGCATTTGCGCCACAGATTGTCCGCGCTCGCCGACTTCGAGCCCATCAGGCCCTTGATCCGTGGGCGGACGAAATTCGAGATCCAGTTCATGGCCGCGAGCCTAGCACGGCGTCGCGCGCATGGTGAACAGCATCCGCGAGCTTCCGGCAAAACCCGAGCGCGTCCTCGACGATATGCGCGCGCGATTTGCCCTCGCGCACGCCTTCCTCGATGCGGGTCACTATCGCGGAGCCCACCACGGCGGCGTCGGCTATTACCGCGATTTCGGCCGCCTGTTCGGGCGTCTTGATGCCGAAGCCGACCGCGCAAGGGAGCGCGGAAGCGCGCCGGATACGGGCCACGGCTTCGCTCACGTCGGCCGCGGTGAAAGTCTTGGTGCCCGTCACCCCGGCAATGGAAACGTAATACAGGAATCCGCCGGCTCCATTCAGCACCGTTGGAAGACGCGCATCGTCGGTGGTCGGTGTTGCAAGCCGCACGATGTCGAGCCCGCATTTCGCGGCTTGCGCGCGCAGAGACGAATCCTCCTCCGGCCCCAGATCGACGATGATGAGGCCATCCACCCCTGCGTGCTCTGCATCGCGCAGGAAATGTTCGGCGCCATACGCATGGATCGGATTGTAATAGCCCATCAGCACGATGGGCGTGACGTCGTCGCGGGCCCGGAAGCGTTCGACCATCGCGAGCGTCTTCCTGACCGTCTGCCCCGATTTCAGCGCGCGCATGGACGACGCCTGGATCGCGGGCCCATCCGCCATGGGATCGGAAAAGGGCACGCCCAGCTCGATGATGTCGGCGCCGGCAGACGGCAGTTTTTCCAGAATCTCGAACGAGGTCTCCGCATCCGGATCGCCCGCGGTGACGAACGCAATGAACCCTGCGCGTTTCAGCGCGCGCAGTTCGGCAAAGCGTGGCCCGATCCGGCTCACAGCTTCTGCCCCAACGCGCTCGCGACGGTGAACACATCCTTATCGCCGCGGCCGGAAAGCCCAAGCACGATGATCTTTTCGCGCGGCAGCTGCGGCGCGATGCGCATCACATGGGCGATGGCGTGAGCGGATTCCAGCGCCGGAATGATGCCCTCCATGCGGCAGGTCAGTTGGAATGCGTCCAGCGCTTCCCGATCCGTCACCGACACATAGTTCACGCGGCCCGATTCCTTGAGCCAGGAATGCTCGGGGCCGACACCGGGATAGTCCAGCCCTGCCGAAATCGAATGCGCCTCCAGCACCTGCCCGTCCGCGTCCTGCAGCAGATAAGACCGCGCACCGTGCAGCACGCCGGGTGAGCCCTTCGATAGTGTCGCGGCGTGATGCGCGGTTTCCACGCCTTCGCCTGCCGCTTCCACGCCGATGATTCCAACATCGGGATCGTCAAGGAACGGATGGAACAGCCCGATCGCGTTCGATCCGCCGCCGACACAGGCCACCAGAAGGTCGGGCAGCCGCCCTTCCGCCTCCATCATCTGGGCGCGCGTCTCCTTCCCGATCACGGTCTGGAAATCACGCACCATCGCCGGATAGGGATGGGGGCCGGCAGCCGAGCCGATGATGTAGAATGTGTCGTGGACATTGGCCACCCAGTCGCGCAGCGCCTCGTTCATCGCATCCTTGAGCGTGCGCGAACCGGAGCCGACAGGACGCACTTCGGCGCCAAGCAAATTCATACGGAACACGTTCGGCTTCTGCCGCTCGATGTCCACCTCGCCCATGTAGATGACGCAAGGAAGCCCGAAACGCGCGGCCACCGTCGCGGTCGCGACGCCATGCTGGCCCGCGCCGGTCTCGGCGATGATGCGGGTCTTGCCCATGCGCCTGGCGAGCAGAATCTGGCCGATGCAATTGTTGATCTTGTGCGCGCCGGTATGGTTCAACTCTTCGCGCTTGAAATAAATCTTCGCGCCGCCGAGATGCTGCGTCAGCCGTTCCGCGAAATAGAGCGGACTTGGGCGGCCGACATAATGCTTGAGCAGACCGTCCAATTCGGCGCCGAATTGCGGATCGTCCTTCGCCGCGGCGTACGCCTCTTCCAGCTTGAGCAGGAGCGGCATCAGGGTCTCGGCGACGTACCGCCCGCCGAATGCGCCGAAATGTCCGCCCGAATCGGGTCCCATGCGGTAGGAGTTCGGGGTGAGGTTCGCGCTCATGCCGCCCCCGCTCTTGCATCCGTATACTGAGCGTCACGAACAGCCTTCACGAACGCCGCGATCTTTTCCGGGCTCTTTCTCCCCGGCACGTCTTCCACGCCCGAGGACGCGTCCACGAAATGGGGCCGGGCGATGCGAATGGCGCGCGCGACGTTCTCCGGCGTCAGCCCGCCCGCAAGCCCCCATGGGCGCTTGAACGTTCGCCCGGCCAGCAATTGCCAGTCGAACGCCGCACCCAGCCCACCGGGACGGGTGGCGGACGAATCGGCCTTGGCGTCGAACAAGAAATAGTCAGCGATCTCCTCATAGGCATGGGCGCGAGCAAGATCGGCAGCTTCGGCAACGGCAAATGCCTTTACGATGGGGCGTCCGCTGCGAGCCGCGATGGCTGCCGTGCGAGCCGGGGTTTCCTTGCCATGGAGTTGGATGAGATCGGGCGCGATGGCGGCCACAACTTCGTCCACCTGGGCGTCGGAAGGTTCCACCATCAGCGTCACGATCCGGGCTCGGCCCCGAAGCAGCGCGGCCAAGCTGCGCGCCTGGTCCAGGCTCAAATGGCGCGGGCTCGGCGGAAAGAACACCAGCCCGCCGAAATCGGCGCCTGCCGACAAGGCCGCTTCCGCCGCCTCGCGGGTCGTAAGTCCGCAGATTTTCACGCTTACAGCCATGGCCGGGGCTTATGGCGGTCGCGAGGGGCTAAATCAAGCTGACTGAAGCTCCGCGAGGATAGCCTTCGCGGCTTCGGCGGGGTCTGCGGCGCCCGTGATGGGCCGCCCAATGACGAGCAAGTCCGCACCCAAATCCAGAGCACGCCTGGGCGTCATCACCCGCTTCTGGTCGCCCAATTCCCCGCCCGCGGGCCGCACCCCCGGCGTCACGATCAGGAAATCCGAACCGCAAGCGGCGCGAACGGCCTCGATCTCCCGCGGGCTGCACACCACCCCATCCAGGCCCGAGGCTTTGGTCAGCTTTGCCAGCCGGACCACCTGCTCCAGCGGCGTGCCCGCGATACCCATGCCTGCCAAATCCGCCGCCTCCAGGCTGGTGAGCACCGTCACGGCAAGCACCTTTGGCCGTGGCCGAACCGATGCAGCAGCCTCCGCGGCTGCCCGCATCATGGCCGCACCGCCCGAGGCGTGGACGTTGATGATCGCCGCCCCCAGCGGAGCCAGCGCCTTCATGGCGCCCGCGACGGTGTTGGGGATGTCGTGCAGCTTCACGTCCAGGAACACCGGCCGCCCGCTCTTCACAATGGCGCGCACGCCTTCAGGTCCGTTGGCGCTGACGAATTCGAGCCCGACCTTCAGCCCCCCGACATGGGGCGCAACGCTCGCGGCCATTCGCGACGCCGCATCCAACGATGGCGTATCCAGGGCGACATAAATCGGATTGGATTTCGCGTTCATGGTCCGGATTGGCCCGTTGGTCTCGCATCGCGGGCCATAGCGCCGGCAATATCGATCCGCTGCCTTCGCGTCCGCGCCCGCTTCAGCGCAACGGTCGCGGCCCCGACCAGCACGCCGAACACGAAGCTCGCGAACACCAGCAGAAACAGCGGCATCACCAGAGCGGTCCCCGTGCCCGCCGCAAAGGGATCGAGCCGAAACGCCACCTCTTCCCGGTTCGCCACCGCGAGAACCGAGGCGATGACCGCCACCGGCAGCATCACGAGAATCGTCGAGACTCGCATGCGGATTTCAGTAGAGCGAAGGCGGGGGTTCGGCAAGACCGCGCAACAGGGCGCACCGGGGATGATTCAAGCTCGTTTTATTCCGCGTCGGGGTCGTGGCCGTTGTTCAGCCTTTCGCGCAACTCCTTGCCGGTGCGGAAGAACGGAACGCGCTTTTCCTCGACCGAAACGGCCTCGCCAGTACGCGGATTGCGCCCCTGGCGCGCGGGACGCGTCTTCACCGAAAACGCGCCGAAGCCGCGGAGTTCGACCCGGTCGCCATGAGCGAGCGCGCCCGATATCTCGTCCAGCACGGTCGACACAATGCGCTCGACGTCGCGATGATAGAGGTGGGGGTAACGCTCCGCGAGGCGCGCTACCAGTTCAGACTTGATCATAGCCTTGCCCCCAGCTGGCAAGCTCAGACACGCCACACGCCTGCCCCGCTAACCTGCCAAAATGGCGCCGTGGCGTCAACGGGGAACTGCACTAAGCCCCTAGGATATAACGTATTTTGAAGCATGGTTGTGGACGCGTCACGGACCGCAGCGAACAATCCCTAAAGCTTCCGATCGCCATGATGTGTGCGGAGCGGGCGGGTTTGGGATAGATTCCGGCCCATATCACCGCTTACGGGAGGATTTTCCATGCGGAAGGCCTACAGCACACTCGCCCTCGCGTTGCTCGCATCCGCCGGACTCGCGGCGGCGGCCCATGCCCAAGCCAGCTACCCTTGCGTCAACGACGCGCCCAATCCTTACAAGATGCAGTCGAATTGGGCACAGACATCACGCCCCTTCGGACCCACCAATGCGGTCACGGTCGATGCACACGACAACCTCTGGGTGTTCGATCGCTGCGGCGACGATGGCTGCTCAAAATCCAACCTGTCGCCGATCTTCGAAATCGGGCCCGACGGGAAGGCGAAAGCGAATTTCGGCTCCGGCCAATTCGCCAGCGCCCATGGCATCGGTGTCGACAAGGACGGCAATGTCTGGGCCGCGGACTTCCAGTCCAAGGACGGCAAGGGCATGCAGGTGATCAAGTTCGCGCCGGATGGAAAAGTGCTCTTGAAGCTCGGCAAGGCGGGCGAGCCGGGCATGGGCAACGATCAGTTCAACCAGCCGACCGGCGTGGCGTTCCTCTCCACCGGAGACGCGGTCATCATCGAGGGCCACGGCTCGAAGCTGAACAAATCGCGCGTCGACATCTACACCAAGGACGGCAAATTCCTGCGGAGCTTCGCGTCGCATGGTACCGGCGATGGGCAATTGACCGAGCCCCATGCGGTCGCAGTGGATCAGGAGGACCGCATCTATGTCGCGGACCGCACCGCCAACCGCATCAATGTCTACGACAAGACCGGCAAATTCCTCGCGAGCTGGAAACAGTTCGGAAGGCCCTCCGGCGTGTTCGTCGACAAGAACGACATGATCTATGTCGCCGATTCCCAGTCGGAAGAGAAAAACAATCCCGGCTGCAAAATGGGCATCCGCGTGGGCTCGGTGAAGGACGGTAAGGTCATGTACTACATCGCGCCGCCACCGGGCGTGACCGACAAGATTCCGCCGCCGGAAGGAATCACGGTGGATTCGCACGGCACCATCTACGCCGCAGCCGTGCAGATGAAGGAAGTGAAGAAATACACCAAATAGGCCCGGTTTCCTGGCTTTCGGAAAAAGCGCTCGCGGCGACAGCCTCCCGCGGGCGCTTTTTTTTGCCGGTGTGCACGTTGTTGGTTGGGGCGCGACGTCATCATCACCGATGAAAACATGCCGGGCATGCGCGGCCGAGAACTGATCCCGCAATTGAAGACGATCAGGCCCGATTACTACATCATCCTTTGCACGGAATCGGAGGGCGTTTCCGAGGCGATGGCCCGCTCATGGGGCGCCGATATGTTCCTGCCCAAACCGGTCGATCCTCTGCTCCTTGCCGCCACGCTTCGCGCGCTTCAGCGGCAGCCCGAAGAGTTTCTCGTCTGAGAAAAGGCTTGCGCGCGAATGAGTTCCTTCGCGGGGCCCTTGCGGCATGAATGATTTCTCGCGATTCGCGCGTGCAACAATTTCGCTCCGACATACGTAATTTGACGTAGCCGGTTCCCTCATTCTCTTTGAGGTTTCTCAACCCTTGTGGCGGATCATTATTCAATCTTCACGCTTTGATCTGGAATTGGTGGTGATGCTCATTCGCGGTTGAAAAGGAGACGGGTTATGGCGAAGGCGAGATTTTCCATCCTGTTGTGCGCGTTGGCGTTGACGATCGGAGTCGGAGGGATAGCGCCCAGAGCCTCCGCCGATACCGATGAGTGTTTCGGAACATCCTTCGATGCCGTGATGCACCTCCCCGCGCCCTTGCGCAAATGGGGTCAGATCGACTGCACGCCATACGGCCACGCGTTGGGAAGCCGCCCGGGCTGGGTTTGGGCTTCGCTCGAAAACAAGAAAAAGGTTTTCATCCCCTCACAGATGGCGCGGAGCAATCTCCAGGAGATCGGCAACGAATCCTATTTCACGTCCATCCAGGTCAGCGAACTCAAGGACGACGAGCGCGCTTCGGCGCTCCAGACCTTCAACGAAGGTCTGGAGCTCAAGGAAGGCGACTCCAAGGCCTATCGGGCCGAACTCACTTCCGTCTCGGGCAGCGTCATCACGATCTATTTCTTCGATTTCGACAACTTCGCCGGCGGCATGTGGTGCCCGGAAGACGATTGCATTCAGGAATCGCGCTTCCTGATCATGGAACAGGAAAACAAGCCCGAACTCCCGTCGATCTGACACCGGGACGCTTTTGGGTTGGCCGCATTTGCGCCCAACCCAAGCCTGCCCGGCGCTGTACGCCTCCCGGCCCGTACTGTAAGTTTCGGGTCCGATGCCAAACGGGAGGAGCACATGCGTCCGGGAATTACGAAACTTGCGCTTGCGCTGTTTGCGACCACCGCCATCGTCAGCGTGGCGAATGCGCAGGCGAGCTATCCCTGCGTAAACGACGCGCCCAATCCCTATAAGCAGGTGACCGGCTGGGAGCACATGCCGCGCGGCTGGGCCCCGACCAACAATGTCTATGTCGACGGCAAGGACAATGTCTGGGTGATGGACCGCTGCGAAGCGAAAGGCTGCATCGGCTCGAAAGAAAATCCGATCTGGGAGCTTTCTCCCGACGGCAAGGTGATGAAGAGCTTCGGCGCCGGCATGTTCGCGTTCCCGCACACGGTCAAGCCGGACGCGGACGGCAACATCTGGGCCATCGACGGCGATGCCAAGAACGAAATGGGCAACCAGGTCTTCAAGTTCTCGCCCGACGGCAAGGTTCTGATGACGCTGGGCAAGGCAGGGCAGGGCGGCAAGGGCACGGATGTTTTCGACCGGCCGACGGGAATCGCCTTTGCGCCGAATGGCGACATCTTCGTCTCCGAGGGCCATGCGCCGACCTTCGGCAATTCGCGCATCGTGAAGTTCGACAAGAACGGCAAGTTCATCAAGACCTTCGGGCATCTGGGTTCGGGCGATGGCGAGTTTAAGGGCCCGCATGTGCTGGCATTCGATAGCCAAGGCCGTCTCTTCGTCGCCGACCGCAGCAACAGCCGCGTCGCGTTCTTCGATCAGGACGGAAAATTCCTCGGCGCCTGGAAACAGTTCGGCCGGCCAAGCGGGATCTTCATCGACAAGAACGACGTGCTCTATGTGTCGGATTCGGAATCCCAAGACGCGCCGGGCAAGGACACCAACAATCCAGGCTGCAACCGCGGCATCCGCTTCGGCAGCGTGAAGGACGGGAAGGTCCAGGGCTACATCCCGCCGCCGACGCCCAAGGACCCGAAGAACCCGCCGCCGGAAGGTGTCGCCGCCGACAGCCACGGCAACATCTACGCCGCCGCCGTTCCGGAACGGGAAGTGTATAAATATGTGAAGAAATAACCGGCGGCTCAAACCCTCCCCTTGAGGGAGGGTCGAAAATTTCGAGAGCGAAGCGCGAGAAATTTCGGGGAGGGGACCTGTCCGTGAACCCAGTTCCCCTCACCGAAGCCATTTCGCGGCTTACGCCGCTCGCTTCCCTCAAGGGCAGGGTGACGAAGGAAATCAGTTCGGTTACGACGGGTCCTGCTGCGCGATATAGGACGCCACGCCAATCACCTCGTCATCGGAGAGTTTCGCGACCACCCCCTTCATGATGTCGGCCAGCGGTCCTTTGCGGATGCCGTTCTTGAACGAATAGATCTGCCGCGCGATGTAGACCGGCGACCGCCCCGCCAAGCCCGGTACGTCGTCCTCACCCTGCAACTTGTCGCCGTGGCAGCCGGTGCAGGCTTCCGCCTTGCCGCCGCCTGTCGTCGCAATGGTACGGCCGAGCGCGAGCGACCCCGGCGGTACGAAGGCAATGAACGCCGGATCGGCCATCTGGCGCACCGCGGCCGGATTGTTCACGAATTCGACGATGCGCTTCCCGATCGGTTCGGGATCGGCGCCATCGATACGGGCGCGCTGGCTGTTGCGGCCGATAATGGTCTTCGGAACGACATCGGATTCGGAAAGGTTCGTCCACCTCACTTGTTTGAGGCCGGCGTAATAGGCGGCGAGTTGCTTGATCTCGTCATCGGTGAGCCCTTTGGCGAATCCCACCATGGCGCCCGAACGGGGGCCGCCACGCATCCCGTTGGCAAAATCGTGCATCTGGCGTGCGAAATAGTCCGCGTTCAGGCCGCGAATATTGGCCGATTCCGGCTGGCCCATGCCCGATGGCGTGTGACAGGTGTTGCATGGCCGTACTGCATCGCCTTTACCCGCCACCACAATTTGCGGCACACCGGCCGGAGCCGTAGGCGCCGCACCGCCACCACCACCCCCGCCACCACCCGCCGCCTGAGGCATGGGGGCATTCGGGTCTGGTGTCATAAAAGCCCAATCCGGGCCGGGCGCGTCGGCCGCCATCGCGGCGATGGGAAACAACAGGCCTGCCAGCAGCCAAGAAAATTTCATAATCGCAACCTCCCCGAAGCGGTATCCGGCTCTAGCTATCCGATTTTACTAACATTATTGCGAATGACGAAATGCGGCAAGCTGCAGGACACGCTTGCTTTTGTATTTTGCAGTGCTTGACAACAGGTCCGAAACCTCCGCCAGATCACGCAAAACGGTTGGGGAGGGGCACTCATGACCGCTATCGGCGCCGCAGGCGATTCTGCAGTTTCCACAATCGGGTTGCTTGACCGCCGGCGCATCATCGCCGACGCAACCTTCAACCGCTGGCTCGTGCCGCCGGCCGCACTCGCGATCCATCTCTGCATCGGCATGGCCTATGGCTTCAGCGTGTTCTGGCTGCCTCTTTCGCGCGCGCTCGGCCATGACAAATCCGTCGCCTGCCCGGACATGACGCTCGCACAGTCGCTTTTCACCACGACCTGCGATTGGCGCGTCTCGGATCTTGTTTTGATTTACACACTCTTCTTCGTTGTGCTCGGTCTTTCCGCGGCGACCTGGGGCGGCTGGCTCGAGCGTGCGGGCCCGCGCAAGGCGGGCGTGGTTGCGGCCTTCTGCTGGTGCGGCGGCATGCTGATTTCGGCGGCAGGCATCATTGAGCATCAGCTCTGGATGATGTGGATCGGTTCCGGCGTGATCGGAGGCGTGGGGCTGGGCCTCGGCTACATCTCGCCGGTGTCCACGCTGATCAAATGGTTCCCCGATCATCGCGGCATGGCGACGGGTATGGCGATCATGGGCTTTGGCGGCGGCGCCATGATCGGCGCGCCGCTTGCGAACATGCTGATGACGGCGTTTCGCACGCCGGATTCGGTCGGCGTGTGGCAGACCTTCGTGGTGATGGCGGCGATCTATTTCGTCTTCATGATGGGCGGCGCGTTCGGTTATCGGGTGCCGCCGGTCGGCTGGCGCCCGCACGGCTGGACGCCCCCTGCCGGAAGCACAACCATCACCGGCAAGCATGTGCACCTGAAGGATGCGCACAAGACGGCGCAATTCTGGCTGATCTGGGCCGTGCTGTGCCTGAACGTGTCGGCCGGCATCGGCGTTATCGCCTTGGCCTCGCCCATGCTGCAGGAAATTTTCGGCGGGCGATTGATCGGCGCGCCCGATGTGTCATTCACCGCGCTCAACCCGGCACAGGCCACGCAGGTTGCCGCCATCGCCGCAGGCTTTACCGGGCTGCTCTCGCTGTTCAACATTGGCGGACGGTTCTTCTGGGCCTCGCTGTCGGACAAGATCGGAAGAAAGGCGACCTATTACACCTTCTTCCTTCTGGGCATCGCGATGTATGCAAGCGCGCCCTATTTCGCGCATGCGGGGTCAACCGCACTGTTCGTGCTCGCGATCTGCATCATCCTCTCGATGTATGGCGGCGGGTTCGCGACGGTGCCTGCCTATCTCGCGGACATATTCGGCACGCAATTCGTGGGCGCGATCCACGGACGTCTTTTGACCGCGTGGTCCACGGCGGGCATCGTGGGGCCTGTGGTCGTCAGCTACATACGCGATGCCGAAATTGCCGCAGGGGTGCCGCGTGAGTCGGTCTATGACGTGACGCTCTATGTGCTCGCAAGCTTCCTCGCCGTGGGTTTCCTCTGCAACTGGGCAATAAAGCCGCTCAAGCCCAAATGGTTCATGAGCGAGGAACAGGTGGCCGCGTTGCAAGCGGTGCCCGTTGCCCATCACGCCCATCCGACGCATCCGTCGCCCGGGCTGAACGCGACCGCCGTTCTGGCCTGGCTCGCGGTGGGTATCCCGATCCTTTGGGGCGTCTGGGTGACGTTCCAAAGCGCGCTGGTGCTGTTCGGATAGCTCACGCTTGACCGAACGCTACCGAAGCGTAAGATATACATAGAAAATGTATATCTTTGGTGGACGCCATGCAAGTCGCGAAATGGGGAAACAGCCTCGCCATCCGCCTGCCGAAAGCCGTGGTCGATGCGTTGAAGCTCAAGGAAGGCGACGATATCGAAGTAATCGTCGCAGGAACGGGGCGGTTCAAAGTCGCACGAGACCCACGCCGCGAAGCCGCATTGGCTCGCATAAGAGCGATGAGGCGTCCCTTGCCGCCGGGATTCAAATTCTCTCGAGACGAGGCAAATGAACGATAAGCCTTTTCTGGATACGAACGTTCTGGTTTACGCATTTTCCGACGACGCCCGCGCCGATGCGGCAGATGAACTGCTGAGGGCCGGTGGCGTAATCAGTGTTCAAGTGCTGAACGAATTCGTGAACGTGTCCCGTAGAAAACTCAGCTTTAAGTGGACGGAAGTCGATAATGCGCTGAATGAGTTCAAGGATCTCCTCAATCCGGCGATCCCGCTGACGGCCGAACTTCATGAAAGGGCAGTTGAAATTGCTCGCAAGCACAAACTTCGCATTTACGACAGCCTTATTGTTGCGGCGGCTATCGCTGCGGGTTGTCCCATCCTTTACACGGAAGACATGCAGCACGGGCGAAAGATCGGCGGGACTATTATTCGGAATCCATTTCGGGCTTAAGCCACCTACGCCGTAAACGAGACCACGCAACGATCCCGGTCAGCAGCATAACTGACGAATTCGGTTCCGGAATAGGTGAGACGAGAACGGGGTCCCCATCCACTTCGACCGAGTAGGTTCGGTGATCGCAAAAGACCGGACAGTCGACCACGGGATTCACGAAAGTACGCTGGGGATTTTTGTGCTGGTACTCGGCGAAACGAATTTGGATCGAAAAAGGCGCCCGCGGGTTTAGCGCGAGCGCCTTTGCAAGCTCGTCAAAAGCTGAGGTGAGATCGACACCGCCCCCTCACCCTGCCCCTCTCCCCCGAAGGGGAGAGGAATATGCGGCGATTATTCCTCGTCGCCTTTCTTCTTCTGTGCGCGTGACAGAGCCGCGCCCAGGATGTCGCCCAGGCTCGCGCCCGAATCCGACGATCCGTATTGGGCGACCGCCTCCTTCTCTTCGGAGATTTCGCGCGCCTTGATGGAAAGCCCGAGCTTCCTGCCGGTCTTGTCCGCCGAGGTCACCAGCGCATCGATCTTGTCGCCGACGCCAAAGCGTTCGGGGCGTTGATCGTTGCGGTCGCGCGCGAGATCGGCACGGCGGATGTAGGCGCGCGCGCCCCCTTCGAGCGTGACCTCCAGGCCGCCTTCCTGCACTTCGGCCACGGTCACGGTCACGACATCGCCCTTCTTGAGCGAGGACACTTTCGCCATCGGATCGGACGCGAGCTGCTTGATGCCGAGGCTGATGCGCTCCTTCTCCGGATCGACATCGAGCACTTTGACCTCGACGTTCTGGCCCTTCTGGTAATCCTTGACCGCCTCGTCGCCCTGCTTGTCCCAGGAGAGGTCGGAGAGATGCACCATGCCGTCGATATCGCCCGGGAGGCCGACGAACAGGCCGAACTCGGTGATGTTGCGGACCTCGCCTTCCAGCACAGTGCCCGGGGGATGGCCTTCGGCGAACACCTGCCAGGGATTGTCCATGCATTGCTTGAGGCCGAGGCTGATGCGGCGCTTGTTGGAATCGACTTCCAGCACCATCACTTCCACGTCCTGGCCGGGACTGACGATCTTGTTCGGGTGAACGTTCTTCTTGACCCAGCTCATCTCGGACACATGAACCAAGCCTTCGACGCCCGGCTCCAGTTCCACGAAGGCGCCATAGTCGGTGACATTGGTGACCTTGCCCTTGAAGCGAGCGCCGACGGGATATTTGGCGCTGACGCCCTCCCAGGGATCGGTCTGCAATTGCTTCATGCCCAGGCTGATACGCTGTGTGTCGTGGTTCACCTTGATGATCTGCACGGTCACCTGCTGGCCGACATTGAGCACCTCGGTCGGATGCGACACGCGCCGCCAGGCGATGTCGGTGACGTGCAGCAGACCGTCCACGCCGCCCAAATCGACGAACGCGCCGTAATCGGTGATGTTCTTGACGGTGCCTTCGAGCACCTGGCCTTCCTGCAGGGACGCCACGAGTTCGGAGCGTTCCTCAGCGCGCTTCTCCTCCAGCACCGCGCGGCGCGAGACCACGATATTGCCGCGGCGGCGATCCATTTTCAGGATCTGGAACGGCTGGGGCATGTTCATCAGCGGGCCGACATCACGCACCGGGCGCACATCGACCTGCGAGCCCGGAAGAAACGCGACCGCGCCGTCCAGATCGACGGTGAAGCCGCCCTTAACCCGGCCGAAGATCACGCCCGAGACGCGGCCCGAATCCTGGAACGCCTTTTCCAGACGGGTCCAGCTCTCCTCGCGGCGGGCCTTGTCGCGCGACAGCACGGCCTCGCCCAGCGCATTCTCCACCCGCTCGACATAAACTTCGACTTCATCGCCGATCTTCACATTGGGGGGCAGACCGGGAGTCGCGAATTCCTTCAGCGGCACGCGGCCTTCGGTCTTCAGGCCGACATCGACCACGACAAAATCGTTTTCGATGCCGACAATGATGCCCTTCACCACCGCGCCTTCGGCGGGGGCGCGGTCGATAAAGCTCTCTTCGAGCATCGCCGCGAAATCGTCGCGGCTCGGGGTGTAAATGCTTTCGGCTGGCCTGGCCATGTGGTCTCCTCGGTTTGGGTTTGCCGCACGGGTCAACGCCCATGCGATCCTGTCCGGCTGATGCCGGGGGGAAAAGTGGAATGGTTCCGCGGGTATCTCTGCGGCGCCGCCGGGCCTCCTTAGCCCCTGGGGCGGGCCGCGAGCGCTTTCTCGATTCTGGGGTTCACCAGGTCGAGAGCCTTCGCGAAGGCGGCTTCTATATCCAAATCGGAGGTGTCCAGCAAGACGGCGTCTTCGGCCTGTTTCAAAGGCGAAATCGCCCGGCTCCGGTCGGCGGCATCGCGCGCGACCAATTCGGCCGCAAGATCGTCCGGGTTGCGGGAAATCCCCAGTCCTTGCAGCTCCAACAGGCGGCGGCGGGCGCGGACTTCGGCCCGCGCATCGATGAACAATTTGGCGGCCGCGTCGGGCACGATCACCGTTCCGATGTCCCGCCCATCGATGACGGCCCCCTGGCTGTTGCCGGGCGGCCTCTGAGCGAAATCGCGCTGGAAATCGACGAGGGCGGCACGCACGGCAGGGATTGCCGCCACTTTGGAGGCGGCAGCGCCGACGACGTCGGTGCGGATCTTGGGGTCGCCTGCAAGGGTCAAGTCCAGCGCCCCGGCCGACCGGACGGCGTCTTCCGGGTTGGCGGGATCGCCCCCGGCCTCCAATACGCCGAGCGCGACCAGGCGATAAAGCGCACCCGAATCCAGATGCGCAAATCCGTAATGGCGCGCGAGGGCCCTGGCGATAGTGCCCTTGCCGCACGCCGCTGT
Organism: uncultured Bordetella sp.; assembly: GCA_964494505.1. Lineage (GTDB taxonomy): Bacteria > Pseudomonadota > Alphaproteobacteria > Micropepsales > Micropepsaceae > CAIYRG01. The sequence goes on along the minus strand of CAZBRO010000016.1, from coordinate 32,190 downwards.
TCCGTCGATGGCAATGACGACGCTCATGCCGCGGCGATGTCCGCGCCGAGCCCGCGCATCAGCGGCTCGAAATTCGGGAAGCTGGTCGCGATCATGGAGCCATCGTCCACCGTGACGGGCGCGCGCGCCGCGAGCCCCATGACGAGGAAGCTCATCGCGATGCGATGATCCATGTGGGTCGCAACCGTTCCCCCGCCCGCAACACCGTCCGGTCCGGCGCCTTGTACCGTCAGGCCGTCGGGGCTTTCCTCGAACCGCACCCCGTTCGCCGCGAGGCCTGCCGCAACCGCGGCGAGCCTATCGCTTTCCTTGACCCGCAATTCTTCGAGCCCGCGCATGATCGTGCGCCCTTCCGCGAAAGAGGACGCGACCGCCAGCACGGGATATTCGTCGATCATGGTGGGCGCGCGTTCCGGCGGCACCTCGACCCCTTTGAGAGCCGAATGGCGGACCAGAAGGTCGCCGATGGCGTCCCCGCCATTGTCGCGGCGATTCTGAATCTCGATCCGCGCACCCATCTCCAGAAGCGTTTCGATCAACCCGATGCGCCGCGGATTCAGCATCACGTTTTCCAGCAGAACTTCCGATCCCGGGACGATCAGCGCCGCTACCAGCGGGAAGGCCGCCGAGGACGGATCGCTCGGCACCTCGATTGGCGCAGGCCTAAGCTCAACCTCGCCGGTGACGGAAATCGCGGTCGCGCCATCCCCGATGTCTTCCACGGCGATGCCGGCTCCAAACGCCTTCAGCATGCGCTCGGTGTGGTCGCGGGTGGCCGCGCGTTCGATGATGGTGGAGCGCCCGGGCACGTTCAGGGCCGCCAGCAGCAGCGCGGACTTCACCTGTGCCGAGGCGACCTTCAACCGGTGTTCGATGGGCACCGGCATCCGGGCACCCTTCAGAGTCGCGGGCAACAGCCCCCCTTCGCGCGTGTCGGCCACCGCCCCGAACAGCGCCAGCGGCTCCAGCACCCGCCCCATCGGACGGCGCCGGAGCGACGCATCGCCGGTAAAAATTGTCGTGATCGGTGTGGTCGCAACCGCACCCATGGTAAGCCGCGCGCCGGTGCCCGAATTGCCAAAATCGAGCACATCTGCAGGTTCGGCAAAACCGCCAACGCCCAGGCCATGGACACGCCAGTCTCCCTCCCCGTCCCGCGTGACCTCGGCGCCGAGTCCCCGCATGGCCTTCGCCGTATTGAGCACATCTTCGGCTTCGAGAAGCCCGGAAATCGCGGTTTCGCCCACGGTGAGCGCGCCCAGGATCAGGGCGCGATGCGACACCGACTTATCGCCCGGCGCCACCGCCCGCCCCTTCAGCGCCGCGCTTTTGCGGGCAATCAGCGGCTTTAAAGTTCCTGAATCCGTCATCTGCGTCTCGAAAAGGCCGGCCGCTTGCCTAAAGCAATGGTGCGCCCCGTCAAGCCCGGCCGATGGCAGTCATTGCCGCTTTGACAGGCCCGGCCGTTCGTGGCAAATCCACCGCCCCTAAGTTCACATCCGGGAAGCACCCCTTTGATCAAGCCCGATCTTGGCACCAAGCGCGTATGCCCCAGCTGCGCAGCCCGCTTTTACGATTTGCGGAAGCGCCCGATCGAATGCCCAAAATGCGCCTTCACGTTCGAGCCGGAAATGCTGCTGAAGCAGCGCCGCACCCGCGTGCCGGAACCATCCAAGCCCGTGGCAGCGGTCGTGCCGGCCGATGACGACGAGGAAGTCGAGGAGGCCGAGGAGGAGGAGGAAGCCGGAGCGGAAGCAGACGAAGAGCTCGAGGAAGAGGAAGCCGTGCCGGAGGCCGATTCCCCGCTGATCGAAGCGGAGGAAGAGGAAGAAGGCGACGAAGCCGGGCCGGTGGCGCCGGAAGAGCCCGTCGAGCCGGAAGAATTTGAAGAAGAAATTGCCGACGAGGAAGAGGAAGACGACAATCTGCTTGAAGAGGTTGAGGAGGACGAGGACGACGTCTCCGGCATCATCGACGCCGATATCGAAAAGGACGAGCCTTAATCGTCCTACCCAGATGTGGGGCCATAGCTCAGCTGGGAGAGCGCTTGAATGGCATTCAAGAGGTCAGCGGTTCGATCCCGCTTGGCTCCACCAAATCAAACGCCAAGCCGATCCGGCTTTCTGACTCCGGCGGCCTGTACCCGAAGATCTCGCCCGCTGGCGGTAAGTGATGGCGTTTCAAGTATGGGTTTGGCGGCGCATCCCAAAACTTAGACCGTGCTAGGCGCGAATCTCCGGTGGGTTTGACGCCTCGCCGGGATCCAAAAATATGCCCTCAGAAATCAGGTTTGGCCGCGGTCGGGATCGGTTCGACGACATTGGGGTTCGTGGAGAAGTCGAAATTTCCGGGGCCGGATTCGGCGCAGGACTGTTCGTCGATTCGCTCCTGTCGCGTGCGGCGCCAGGTGTGTGTGATGTTCAGCGGCTGCTTGAATGTGGCCGGATCCTCTACGACGATGTCCGCCTTCAGGTTCTTGCCGTCATTGATCATGTGGAAACGCTCCACGACGTGCAGTTTCTCACTATGCGGCGTCCGATAATTGTCGACGAAGGTCTGTGTGTTCTGTCCGATCGTATCGACGACCAGCGTATCCCCTTCGTAGTGCCCGACAGACTCTCCGTACCAGGATAATTTTGGATTCTGCGAATGCGGCACATCCATATAAATATGACGGACCGCGTGATCCCCGTGCCACACCATCAGCACCATCTTGGGCGTTTGGACGAAATAGAATAACCCCTGATTGATGTCGTAAGTCGGAACCCCGGTTGGCCAGCAGCGGGCCTCGCGATTGTACATGGCCTTGCCGGCCAACACTTCATCATTGGTCTTCTTGAGGCTCTCTTTGGCGAAATCCGTCAGGTTGGGATTGTTGAGGTCTGCTACGCGGAAGCCCACTGTTTGTCCCGGCTTCCGTTCGGCATTATGGAAAATGATGCCTGGGACGGGACCCACCGGCTGGGGCCCGCCTGGGACAGCGTCGAAATCGGTGCCGCCACTCCAGCCGAAAAAGTCCGGGCCCGAAAGTTTCGGGATCGTGTCTTGCGGCGACTGTTGCGCCGATGCGGTTTGGATGATTGCGACGCCCGCCATCAGGGTGAGGACGACCGTCAAATTCATTCGCGTCATGGCGTAGACTCCCGTTCGATCTTCGGTAACTGAATGACCCGATTCATAACAAGAGCGGCACGGCCGATCAGAAATCGGGTTTGTCGGCCGCCGGCATCGGCGCTACGTGTTATTGGATCGTCAACCGTGATGAGGACTTCCATCGACGTACGGCCGGGGCCGCGCGGAAGCTATGATACGCCCTCAGAAATCGGGTTTGGTCGCGGTCGGGATCGGCTCGACGACATTGGGGTTCGTGGAGAATTCGAAATTCCCGGGCCCGGCTTCGGCGCAGGACTGTTCGTCGAGTGAACTTTGCCCCCGATCGCCGCGCTCGTCCGCGACCGTGCGGCGCCAGGTGTGCGAAGCGTGCATCGGCTGTATGAACGAGGCCGGATCGTCCATGACGATGTCCACCTTCAGGTTCTTGCCGTCATTGGTCATGTGGAAACGCTCTACAACGTGGAGTTTTTCGCTGTGCGGCGTGCGATAATTGTCGACGAAGGTCTGTGTGTTCTGCCCGATCGTATCGACGACCAGCGTATCGCCTTCGTAGTGCCCGACAGATTCTCCGTACCAGGATAATTTGGGGTTCTTTGAATGCGGCACATCCAGATAAATGTGGCGGACCGCATGATCCCCATGCCAAACCATTACCACTTCCTTTGGCGTTTGGATGAAGTAGTAGAACCCCTGACTGATGTCGTAAGTGGGAACGCCGGTTGGCCAGCAGCGTGCTTCGCGCATGTACACGGCCTTGCCGTGCGCCACTTCATCGTTGGTCTTCTTGAGGCCCGCTTTCGCGAAATCGGTCAGATTCGGATTGTCGAGGTTGGCCACGCGAAAGGTCGGCGGCCGTCCCGGCCCCCTTTGGAAATTTCCGACGCGGGGATGAGCCGGATCGTCCCCCACCGCCGGGAGCTCGCCCGGGACTGACTCGAGATCGGTTCCAACCGACGTCCAGCCGAAATCCGGGCCCGCAAGTTTCGGGATCGTGTCCTGTGATGACTGTTGTGCCGATGCGGTTTCGATGATTGCCACGCCCGCCATGAGCGTGAGAGCGGCAGCCAAATTCATTCGTGTCATGGCGCAGACTCCCGTTCGAGCTTCGATAGCTGAAATTCCTCTATTCATAGCAAAGACATAAGCCTTTGCCGGGCACGGCTGATCAGAAATCGGGTTTGCCTGCCACCGGCATCGGCGCTACGTCGTAATGGAAGAAATTCTCATTGTTTTCGGCGCAGACACTTTCCTTCAGGGGATACTCCTCGAGCTCAAAGCGCTGAATGGCCGACCAGGGCCCAGTGAAAGCGCCGGGATCGTCAACCGTGATGAGGTCTTCCATCGTCCTGCGGTCGGCACTCATTTTGAAGCGCTCCACGACGTGCAATTTCTCGCTGTGCGGCGTGCGGTAATTGTCGACGAAGCTCTTTGTGGAGATACCGATCGTATCGACGACCAGGGTGTCGCGGCCTTCGTAATGGCCGACAGACTCTCCGTACCATGAAGGCTTCACATGTTCAGAATGCGGAACATTCAGAAGAACGTGGCGAATCTCGGGGCCGCCTGAATTGAGGATCGTGACTTCTCGCGGGCTCTGAAGGAAGTAAAACGGCTCGACCCGGGCGTAGATCACAAATCCCGGAACCCCGGCGGGCAGGCAGCGCTCGCGCGGACGAAAGCCCACCCCTCCCGCCAGCACCGCCGCATTGGATTTGCGCATCTGCTCCGCTGCCCAGGGCTGCAGGATTGGATTGCTGGTATCGGCGACACGATAGTTCTTTTCGAAATTAAATGGATGTTTCGGATCGTTGGTGATCGGCCCTGGCCCACTCGGCGGCGGCAGAAAATCGTCGCCGACCTCATGCCAAGCCAGGTCGTTTCCGATTGCAAAATCGGGGATTCGCGGCGCTGCACTTTGAGCCGCGGCCAAGGTCGGACTATCGGCGCTTCCGGCGAGCAGCATGCCGGTGACGGCCACACCGCAAAGAGTCACACGGCCACCGAGTAGCCATAGTGGACCGAACATCCAAACCTCCCTTAGTCGACATTTCCCAGATGGCCGATCGATCCGGTCATTTTTGTAGAGGAATTATTTTAGCAAAAAGAATATTGCCGCCTGAAATCAAAGAGAAGAATAAATTCGACATATCTCCCACCCCAATCCACGACTTCGCCGGTTGTGTGTGTCAATCGTTGATGGGCTTGCGGTTTCGATTTTCCTGTTTGGTCGAGGACGGTTTGCCAGTCCCGGCCCTGCGCTCCGGCACGCAGCGCGCAGAGCCGCGATCAAGGAGCGCCTTTGGGCGCGCCGGTGGCGTGACGCGCCACGGAATCGCGCAACCGGCTGCTCGAAGAAATCGCCCCCGATCAGAAATCCGGCTGCTTTGCCTGCGGAATGTTGACATCGAACAAGGTCGTGTCCGTGATGCTCTCGGCGCAAACTTGTTCGTCCATCGGCCCCTTCACTTTGCGGTAGCGCTGGATCGCCGACCAGGGCTGATTGAACGTATCGGGATCCTCGACCCGGATCAGAGCTTCCAGCGCCTGCCCGTTATCGCTCAGCCGGTAACGCTCGATGACGTGCAGCTTCTCCGTGTGCGGCGTGCGGTAATTGTCGAGAAATGTGCGGGTATTGAGTCCAATGGTATCGACCACCAGCGTGTCGCCCTCATAATGGCCCACCGATTCTCCGTACCAGGAAGGCTTGGGATTGGCCGAGTGGGGTACATTCATCCACACCCGCCGCACCTGCTGGTCGCCCGAATAGGTGATGAGGATTTCTTTGGGAGATTGTACGAAGAACACCGGCTCCACCACGAAGGAGGAGAAACCCGGCACGCCCGCCGGCATGCAGCTCGATCGTGCGGTAAAGGGGTACTTGCCCGCCAGCACCTCTTCGTTCGATTTTCTCATCGCCTCGGCGGCCCACGGTTTCAAATTCGGACTTGCCGCATCCGCAATCCTGAATGTCGCGTTCGGAACATATGGATGAGCCGGGTCCGCGCGCGTCGGGCCGAAGCCGGACGGCGGGGGGGCCAATCCATCCCGGTTTATGACCACCCACCCGGCATCTCCGGACTGAAAATCGGGAATGGCGACCGTGTTCTGCGCGAAGACCTGCGCTGCACCGGCGATGCAGAGCGCCGTTGCGCCGAAAATGATGTTCATGCGATGCGAAGCGAAGAAACCCATCACGCCAATCTCCTTTCACGGATCTCCTTTCACCGAGAGAAGTTACCTCCTCTGTTCACGGCGGAGCAACCGTCTTGGTACAGCAGGAATAAGACGCGAGATATGTCGAATCTGTCCTTCTCTTCAGTTTCAGGCGGCAATATCCTTTTTGCCAAATATTCTCCTACCAAAATGGCCGAACCGATCGGCCATCCGGGAAGACTCGACTAAGGGAGGTTGGGATGCTCGGTCCACCAGGCCCGGTCGGAAGCCGTGTGACTCTTTGCGGTGTGTTCGCTGCTGGCATGCTGCTCGCCGGAAGTGCCGGTAGTCTGACATTGGCTGCGGCTGAAGGCGCAGCCTCCATCCCCGATTTTCAAATCGCAAACGACGTGGCATGGCGCGAGATCGGCGACGAATTTCTGCCGCCGCCGAGTGGACCAGGGCCGGTCATCAACGATCCGAAACATCCTTTTTACAGCAATGGCGTTCAGCGGTTGGGCCAGACACCGACCTATCATATCGGGGAGCTCAGCAATCCAATCCTTCAGCCCTGGGCGGCGGAGCAGATGCGCAAAGACAATGAGGCCGTGCTGGCGGGAGGAGTCGCCTATCGTCCGAACGAACGCTGCATGCCCGGCGGAGTTCCGGAATTTGTACTCATCGCGCGGATCTCGCCCTTCTTCTTCTTCCAGACGCCGAGAGAGGTCACTATTTTAAATCAGAACGGCCCCGAGATTCGTCATGTTTTCCTGAATGTTCCGCATTCCAAAAATGTAAAACCTTCGTGGTACGGAGAATCTGTCGGCCATTACGAAGGCGGCGACACCCTGGTGGTCGATACGATCGGTCTTTCCGCAAAGAGCTATGTCGATAATTTCCGCACGCCGCACACGGAGAAGCTGCACGTCATTGAGCGTTTCAAGATCAGCCCCGACCACAAGTCGATGGAAGACCTGGTTACGGTTGACGATCCGGGAGCCTTCACAACGCAATGGTCGGGAATTCAGCGGTTCAACCTGGAAAAGCGCCCGCTGCAGGAAACCGTCTGCGCCGAAAACAATGTGAATTTCTTCGGGAAAGGCGCTCTGCCGATGCCGGTGGCCGACAAACCCGATTTCTGATCAGCCCTGCCAGCCGGTCTTCGCCACCGCGAACGGCTCGAAAAACTCCCGTTCCGCATCGCTCATCCAGCCCGCGAATCAAAACCGCCTCCCTTCAGGAGGCGGTCTTAAACACATGCTGATCGTCTGAGAATCCTTTGCCTACACTAATTGGCTGCTGCCGCGGCGGCGGCGGCTGCTGCTGCGGCGGCTACGTGCGCAGCGGCGGATTCGCGCGCGGCTGCTGCCGCGGCAGCGGCGGTGGGGGAGGGCGCGAGCCGACCGCCTTTGACCGTGCCGTCCGGAAGCGTCAACTGAATGAACTGCCCGCCGGCCGTGCCGTCCTTGAGCGGATGAAACGCGACCGAAACCTTCATCCCCGGCGTCAGCGTCTTGGGCGTCCAGCCGGCGCGGGAAAGACCGGTAGGAGCGGTCGTTTCGAGCGACCATTGCACCGGCGTGCCTTCGGCATTCGGCGCCATCACCAGAATCCAGCTATGCGGATTCGTCCACTGGAATTCCTTGATCGTCCCTACGATCGTCACCTGCTTGTTCGCATCGAACATGGCAAAGGAATGATGCGCAACGGCCGGGATCGAAGATAGGGATATCACTGCTCCCGCAAGAGCAAGGGCTTTGTATTTCATCGGCGCCTCGTACGGTGGTCAAGTTTTCCCTTCAGAACCAGTGAAGCGGATCATCTCATAGGAAGCTGACGATAAACAAGCTGCATCCATTTCGAAGGCGACATCCTTGTCATCGCCACTATTGGCATCGCCGCGAACGTGGAAGCGAGTCAATGGGCAGTTACACACGATCGGTATCCTTCGCGCCGGAGGACCCGGGCGTTCATAAGAAGCAATGGTCGGTCACCAAGGCTTATCGGGCCGAAAAATCTAGAATTAACGGGCTTATCTGCGCCGAAAATTCGCGCGAAGGGGTTTGGGCAGCGTCTCTCCCCAGGGCGGCGATGCCGGATTCCGACCCGGGCACGTCTCGTACGGTGAGCGTGCGCATCCGGTCGGTGCACACATGTAGTTCGAAACTATTTAGTTGCTAGTTTGAAGTTGACTGGTTGCGGCAAATCGCAAGGAAACGCATCAAAATGCGCCGCTGTGAAGCAAGATGCGGCGCGTAGAAGCCCGGTCGTGAGGTTTTAGTCGCCGCTCCCAGCGATGTACAACGAACTTAAAGAAAGTTAACTTTCGGCCCGATTTGACTCGCAGCGCGGGAACTCAAGGGGGATGGCAGTTAGCAATTTCCGCGCAACAACGTGCGTGTCGAACGAGGCGTTCGAGGAAACTTAAAAACATGGAAAGCTAAAACCGCAGTGCCGCTCAGGCACGCAGGGGGGGAAAATGAATCATACGACGATCCGCTTCGCGACCCTTTTGGGTTCTGTGTCGCTGCTGACGCTGACGAATGTCTTGGCGGCGCAAGCACAAACGGCGCCCGTGCAAACGGCCCAGGCAACTCCGGATACGGTACCGGAGCAGGTTCTGATCACTGGGTCACTGATCCATGGCGCGGCAGCCGTCGGCGTGCCTGTCATTGGGTTAAGCGAGCAGGATTTTATTAACACCGGGCAGATCAGCGTCGACGCTCTCTTGGCCAAGGTGCCCGGCATTACTATCAATCAATTTGAACAGGCGACGACCAACGGCAATATTACACGCCCCACCGCCCTCACCGTGCATCGGCTGAGCGGTTCCCGCATTCTGCTGATGGTCGATGGCATGCGCTATCCGCTGGACGGCCCGTCCGCGGGAACCGTCGATGCGAACATCCTTCCGCAGCTGGCGATCGAACGGGTCGATGTGCTGACGGACGGGGCCTCGGCTACCTACGGTTCCGACGCGATTGCGTCTGTTGTCAACCAAATCATGAAGCGCGGTTTCGACGGCGCCGAGACATTGCTGAGCATTGGTGGATCTGCAAGCGGTTTGGGCGGTGGCAATAATACCTATGTCGCTTCCCAACTCTACGGGCGCACATGGAACGGCGGCGACATAACCGTGACCTACGAGGTTTCCGGGTCAGAGGCGCTCGACACGACCGACAACCGCCTCAGGCGCCAGTTCACTTCGGATTACAGCTTCTGGGGTCTCGATAATAGAACTCCGATCAACGACGCGAACCCCGGGATCGTTTCCACCGGTAAGCCAAACGCAACCAGCGGCACGGGTTGCACGAATTGCTTCTCGATTCCAGCCGGACAGAATGGAGTGGGTCTCACCTGGGCGCAAATCCAGGCCCATCCCGGCGTGGGCAACGTGCGCAATCCCTATGACTTAGGTCAATTGACGTCCCCTACTCAAACCAATGCGGCAGCGCTCACATTCGATCAAACCATTTTTCCGGGAGTTAGCCTTTTCGTCGATGCGCTCTATCACAACAGGCGCTTCGCTTTCACGCCCTCACCCGCGAGCCTTGGCAAGGACGCAGTGCAGACCTTAACCGTTCCAACCAGCAATCCGTACTACCCGGTTGGAGCGCCATCGGGGCTGCAAGTCAGTGTCAACCTTGGCTATGGAAATCCGGAGCGGGAAACGGGAAGCACAGTCGGAAAGCGGTTCGCTACCGGATTCAACATCGAATTGCCGCAGCAGTGGAATTCGCGGCTTTTTACGTCCTACAGCGAACTTGAGCCCACTGGTCTCCAATCCAACATTCCCAATCTTAACTCGGTTAATGCCGCGCTCGGCAATACCATTGCCGCCCAGGTTCAAACCACAACCACTCCACCGATCGCGTCATGGACCAAGCCTTCCAACATCCCCTATTTGAATGTCTTCTGCGATCAGACGGCATTCACTTGCAACGATCCGCTGACGCTCGAGTTCTTGGCCGGCATCCGGCATTTTGACATCACCAACACTGTTCGCGAGAGCGGTGCGAACTTTGACGGACCGCTATTCAACCTGCCGGGCGGCACGCTACGCGCCGCGGTCGGCGGCGAAATAACGGCCTTCAACTACAGGGAATTGGTCGAAAACAGTTACACCACCGTCTCGCCCGGTGTGATAAACCAACAGAAGTCCTCCTTTACGCGCACCGTGTACTCAGCTTATGCGCAGGTGAACATTCCGGTGTTCGGCGGGGATTTCAAATTCCCTCTCCTCGAAAGCTTGAATGTAGAAGGTTCGTATCGTTTCGACCACTACAGCGATTTCGGTAACGTCGACAGTCCCAAGGCTGCCCTCAATTGGACCCTCGGAGCGGGCGTCACCGTGAAGCTTGATTGGGGAAAATCTTTCCGTGCTCCCTTTGTCGGGGAGTTGGAGCCATCAAGCTCGATCGTGCACGGCGCCAATGTTGCGGCGGGCTCAACGAACAACACGCCGGCCTGCGGCACGGTTGGCGGAACGCCGGTTCCGGGAAGCGCTGCAGCGATTCTCAACCCGACTTGCTCCGCCGCCCTGCAGTACCAGGGGGGTATTACGTTCTCCGGTGCCCCCATCCCCGGAATCCGCCCGGGCGACGGATTGCCGTCGGAGCTTTCTCCTGAAACGGCCACAAACAGAAGCTTTGGGTTCGAATTTGCGCCGGAGTACTCGTTCCTGAAGGGGCTTGATGTCCAGGTCACTGATTGGAACGTAACGATCACGAACTTTTTGTCGTCCGGGGTCGGCGCCGGGAACGGCGAACTCCTCAACAATCCGCTTTACAAATTCACCGTTGTCACCAAATCCGATCCGAATTTCGCGAAGGACGTGGCGATCCTGCTCGCTAACGTATCCAGCAACGTGCCCCTCAGCTCCGTGAGCAACATCACATGGATTTCCGATGGCGGCTTCATCAACAGCGGCTGGTACAAAGGGAGCGGCATAGACTACCAAGCCTCGTACGACTTGGACCTTGGCGATTACGGCGGCGTTAATCTCACCACGTCCGGCACATATTACTTGAAGGATCAAAGCCAGGTCCTTCCCGGCGGCGCCATTTCCGATAACATCCAATTCACGGGCGTAAACAATGGGACGAACTTTCCCGTTTGGACCGCTCGTACCGGTCTTGGCTGGTCACGCGGTGAGTATTCGGTCAACGCATTCTGGAATCACACCAGTCACTTTTTCACCAACCAGAGTTTGCCTCCAACCGCGTTTCTGGCGAACTTTCCGACTTACTCCGATATCGTACCGGCGTTCGACACCCTGGATCTCGTGCTCCGCTACAATACTGGCGACGAGCCCGCCCAGGCCTATTTCAGGAACATAGGCATAACGCTCAACGTCAACGATGTATTCGATAAGGTTGCTCCCTTTTCATACGGCATATCAGGTGGGGGCCAGGCTGCTTCGGCGTTCATCAACAATTCACGCGAAACCTATATCGGACGGTTCGTCATGCTATCTGTCGACAAGAGATGGTGAAAACCATCCGTCAATCGGCATGGAAGTGGGACCCCGGTCGGCGTGCAAAAAGGGGACCCCGGTATTAGAGCGGGCAGCAGTCCACAGAGCACCCGCGCGCGGAGCGGAGCCGTTACGGCGCCAGCATAGCGCGCGGGGGCGGGCTGTGGGCTGATGCGAGACGGGGCCGGCCGAACAGCGCGGTGGTCATTCCCGGTCAGACGACGTCTGGAGGACGTGACGGCCGGGCTGCAGTTCGACATGGCAACGCCCACGGCGAAGCGCTGTCCGCCGAATCCGGACATTTAATAATAAGGCCGCCGCGCGGACGAGCGGAGCACCGGCAACCGCGCAGGAACATACATTTGGCCAAAACGCCCAGGGTTCCGGCCGGTCCCGAAAATTTCATTTTTTGAGCGCGTCATAACTCTTCGCTCTCGCGCGTTTCATACTCAAGCCATGCAGGTTTCCTGCCATTGGTATGCTTTATTCGAAGGAGTCACACATGAAGGCCGTTCACAAAGCGCTCGCCGCGGCGCTCTTAAGCAGCACAATCGGGCTGATGCTTCCAGCTCATGCTGCGACGACGACGCCAGGCGATTCGGCCCAGACCACGGCCGAGACCAAGTCTTCCGCACCTGCCGCCGGCGAATCCTCGGCACAGAAGCCGGAGAGTACAACCGAGGCCAAGCATGCCGTCCGGCATCGGACGGCAGCCAATATGCGCAGGCCCAAGGGCGGCAGCGAAAGGGCCGAAGAGGCGATCACAAATGACCTCAACAGACAGAGCCTGCAAAGCGCGGAATCAGGCACCGAGTTCAAGCCGACCGCTTCGGACACGGAAAATGCCGCGGCGGCGACCCACGTCGCCTCCGCTGCGCACAAGGTGAACGCGAAGAAACACGCCAGCAGCAAATCTACGAAGAAGACGAGCCTCTAGCCGTCCCGAGTGATCATGTCCGGCCGCTGAATTGGCCAGCGGCCGGCGAGCGGGCGCCGAAACCCGGGCAAACGGACGCGCGTGGCGATATCGCCATGCGCGCCTAGCATGGGTGTGCGCTATCCGGCCAAACGGCCGGCCGCCCCAATCGTCGGTTTTTCTTCAACTTTGTGAACGCCGGAGGAACGGTTGCGGCCTATTCGCACGTTAACGACTTGAAGCAACGCCCGTGAGGCCGTCTGTGCGCTGGCCATTTTTCGGATCGAGAACACAGAGAACAGCGCCCAAACCGCGCGCGCGTCATCGCGCTCAGAAATGGGGCGGCGGCGTCTTCGTAGGATTGCTTGCGGCAATCGTGTTGGTGCTCGCGCTGATTGACTGGAACACCATGCGCGGACCTATCGGGAATTACCTTTCCGGCCGCATGCATCGCGACGTGCGACTTTTGGGCGACCTGAAGGTGAAGCTGTTTACGTGGACTCCCAACGCGGTGGTGAACGATCTCGTCATCGCGCAGCCCGATTGGGTCGCGGATGAAAAAGGCGCAGGCCGCTTCGCTGAAGTGAAGCGGCTCTTCGTTTCGCTCGATTTGAAAGAGCTTCTCCGCTGGCACGTCGTTCTTCCCGAAGTGGATATAGACCAGGGTCAACTGAAGCTGCTCAGAGAAAAATCCGGCCGCGCCAATTGGAATTTCGGCGGTGAGAAGAGCACGCGCGCGTTTCACCTGCCGCCGATACGCCATTTTGTCGTTCGAGACGGCAGGATCGACCTTGCCGACGCACGCAAGAACCTCACCTTTGCCGGAACCGTCTCGTCGGAGGAAAGCGACCGAGTCACGGGGCGGCAATTTTTCAGCCTCGTCGGGAAGGGCGTGCTCAACCGCGCCGCGTTCACCGCTGAAGTGAGAGGCGATCCGCTGCTCAACCTGGATCCCGATAATCCGTATGCGTTTGAAGCCCATGTGCGCGCAGGCGCGACGCAGATCGACGCCAAGGGCTCGCTGACCAAACCGTTCGATCTTGGCGTGCTTGAAGCGAACGCAGCCTTCGCCGGCCCCGATCTTGCGGACCTGTACTATCTGACGGGTCTGACATTCCCGAACACGCCGCCTTACGAGCTTTCCGGAAAGCTGACACGGGATCAGGAAATCTTCCGGTTCCAGCAATTCGGAGGCCGCGTCGGCGACAGCGATCTGAATGGCGAACTCAGCGTCGATGCATCAGGCGACAAGCCCTATCTGAAAGCCGATCTCACCTCGAAGAAGCTCAATTTCGACGACCTCGGCCCGCTCATCGGCGCGCGTCCGGCAAAGGGCGGAGGACGGGAGACGGCTGCGGCCGCCGCGACAGCGACGGCACGGATACTCCCCGACACGCCGCTGCAGGTGGAACGTCTGCGTCAGATGAATGCCGATGTCCATTACCGGGCCGGCGCCGTGATATCGCGGGACTTCCCCTTGCGCTTGGCCGAGACGAGGCTGTCGCTGAAAGATGGCGTGCTGAAGCTGCACCCGGTGTCCTTCGCTTTCGCGCGCGGCACATTGAGCGGCGATGTCCAGATCGATGCCCGCGGAGACGTGCCGGCGAGCGATGTGGATGTGCGTCTGACAGGATTGCAGATACAGCAATTCCTGACCGCCTCGAACAGTCCGCCCGCGCTGGAGGGTACTGCGATTGCGCACGCGAAGCTGCACGGCACCGGCAATTCGATCCACAAGGCGGCATCCACGGCGGACGGCACCGTCTCCTTTGTCGTCCCGCACGGTGAAATCCGGCGAACCTTCGCGGAACTGCTTGGCGTCAATGTCGCCAGTGCGCTCGGACTATTGATTACCGGCGATCAGAGCCAGGTTGACGTGCGCTGCGCGGTCGCGAATTTCTCCGCCAGGAACGGCGTCATGACCTTAAATCAATTTGCGTTCGACACGCCCGTCGTGCTGGCAACCGGAGAGGGCTCCGTCGACATGCGCAACGAACATATTGACCTTGCGATCACGGGACATCCAAAGAAGCCGCAGCTCATTCGTTTGCGCGCGCCGATCACCGTGAGCGGGCCGCTTGCTCATCCCGCCATCGGCGTGCAGGCGGGCACTGCTATCGCCCAAGGCGGATTGGCAGTGGGCCTCGCGACGCTGCTCTCGCCGCTGGCTGCAATTCTTCCGTTCATCGATCCGGGCATCGCCAAGGACGCAGATTGCGCTTCACTTCTCGCTGAGGCTCAATCCAAAGGGACGCCCGTGGTGCAGAAACAGGCCGCGCGATAAAGAATACCCGCAGAATGCTGCCGGTATTGTTTCCGGCAGACGCGTTCCAAAAAAATCGAAATCACGCTTTTTCCGGCGTCTCTTGCAATAATCGCGTAAAGCAGCCATATACGTCGCGCTGCGGCGTTCCGTCAGATGAAGCGCACTGTTAATCCCGACCCGCTTTGTGCGCGCCTGGCCCAGACAGACAAACTTCCGAAACTGATTGTACCCGTTCGCGCCGCCCGGGCACTCGCCTGGGGGCAACCGAATGCTTTAGGAGCAATCATGACTATCGGAACAGTGAAATTCTTCAATACAAGCAAGGGCTTCGGATTCATCTCGCCGGAAGGCGGAGCGAAGGATGTGTTCGTGCACGCCAGCGCCGTGGAAGCGGCCGGCATGCGCAGCCTCGGCGAAGGTCAACGCGTGTCGTTCGACATTCAGCCTGACGCAAAGGGCTCGAAGGCGGTCAATCTGAAGTCCGCATAAAACTTTGTTTCACGCGGCGGTCCGGCGGAGAACGAATTCTCCGCCGGATCGTGCGATCTCAATTAAGGCGGAATGCGAGGGCCAGATGACAAACGAGGACCATGCCGACCTGTTCGAACTGGAGCAGGGGAGCGATATCCCGCCGCCGATTTCGCGTGCGGATGAGCCCATTCTGGCCGAACTCGTCAAGGTTCTTGCAGCCCATCCCGGCGGATTGCGCCGCTGGTCGGTGATGCGCGCCATCCGCAAGGAACGCGAAAACGCCTCGCGCGAAATTCCTCAAAAGTTCGAAGACGAAGTCGAGCGCACGTTTCGCCGGTTTTGCGCCGAGGCCGAAACGAAGGCCGGAGCCCGGCCGGTATCGGATGCATTCTTCTTCCGGCCCAAGGAAAAAGCCGGTGAGGTGTGGAGCATCATTCCCGAACGCGCAAAAGCCTGGCTCGATGGCCAAGCCTTTCGAGGCGCAGCCCGTTCCTAAATCTTGTCCCGGAAATAGGGCTCGACCTTCCCCTTGAGCTTGATCGTCAGCGGCGCTCCGGCGCGGTTTACCGTTGTGCCGACCGTCACGCGAATCCAGCCTTCGCTGACACAATATTCATCGACATTCGTCTTCTCCATGCCGTTGAACTTGATGCCGACGCCCCGGTCGAGCAGGGCGGCGTTGTAATAGGGATTCTTCGGATTCGTGGCGAGGCGATCCGGGGGCGTATCGGTCATGGAGATACCTTCAAAACGCTTACCCGCGAATCCAACTCGCCGGGCTCGCGCCGACCATAGCTCAGCCGGAAGAATGTTTGAAAGGCAATCGATTCCAGATCTTCAATCCAGCGAAACCCAACCCGATGCGCTGTCGGGATCCTGGCGCTCGACGAAGACGTAGTTCGTCTCCTCCCATGGAACGATGTCGCTCCGCAGATTGTCGAGCACGTAGTTGCCTTTGTCCGTCGCCACCGTCAGCACGGTATGGCGAATGAGTTTGCGCGTGAAAACGACCGCAATGCGCAGCGCGGGTTCGGGCAGGCCGAGCCGCATCAGAGCCTGCCGCTTGGCAAGAACATAATCCTCGCAGTCGCCACGGCCATCGGCCGGGATGGTCCAAAAATCGAGTGTGCCGTAATGGACGAGATCGTCCTCCGCAACGATGGATCGATTGAATTCCTCGTTCACCGCTTCGAGCGTTTGCCGGAGATCGTCGCTCAAGGCGACCTCGCGGGCGTCTCCTCGCTTGGCTTTGCATTGATCGGGAGAGCGCTCGCAAAAATCGCGGTATCCGGAGGGCGCCTTCGCGGCGGCGCCATGGAGCGTGGCGATATGGATGCCTGCCGCGAACAGGGCTTGTGCGCGAAAGACGTCCGGCGCGAGCGGCGCCCTGGTGATGGATGCAAGACCGGGCGAAGCATCGCCCACGAACAAGCAAAGCATGAAAGCCACGACACAGCGGTTAAATCCACGCACCGAAGAAACACTCCAGCATCCTCACCGGAACGCATAGAGCGCTGCCATCAAGCGTCGTTGATTTTTGTCGGGTATCGCGATCGGAACCGCACCCGCTTCATGATAAAAGCCGGTTGAATTACAATCCTCGCCAATTCGCGGGTGGTTTGCACAGTTCGTTTCGTTCGGCAGTTACTTCGAATTTGCTACGTATGAATACGTGGATGCCGCGGAGCACGCGGGTATTTGCAAGGGCAAGAATTCTCTCTCAATGGCGCGAAAGCGTGCAAACGGGCGCTCTCGCTCGGGTCGCTGCCATAATCATCCGTGTAAAGATTTAAGAACGGCGAAACTCGCCCCATCCCTCAGGGCTTGCTCGGCAGCTTCGAGAAGAAGTCCCAGATCGCGACCGGCGCATCGAGATCGCGGGTCTCGCGGCCCAGACCGCCCCAATCCTGCGGACTGCGCGTCGGCACCACGTGACCGCCGCCATGCACCGCATACAGGACAACGCGCGGTTGCCCGCCTTGCGACCAGGTGAACTGGTCCACATAGGTCGGATCGGGCGGCAGCTTGTGCGGCAGGCGCTTCGTGTCGGGCGCCGCCGAGATACCGAGCAGCTTGGCCCAATATTGACCGGTCTCCTGTGACGAATAGACGGGCCCCAGATTGGCGCCCCCCAGCCGCACATCGCCGCCGTTGAACGGATTTATCGGATCGGCCGTGCCGTTGATGATCATCATCGGCATCGCCGCGCCCGACGGCGTGCAGGCGAGATTGTTGGGCGCGGGCACGCTCGCCGAAATCGCCGCAACGCCGGCGAACAGGTTGGCGCGCTCCATCGCAAAGCGGTAGCCGAGCTGGCCGCCATTCGACCAGCCGGCCGAAAACACGCGCTTCCTGTCGATGTTGTGGGCGGCCGCTTCCTTGGCGATCATCGCTTCGACAAAACTTTCGTCGTCGATGTTCATCACGCGCGCGGGCTGCGGCGAGCCTTTGCGGCAATCGTTCCAGGTGGTCTGGAATCCGTCCGGATACACGACAAGGAATCCATCCTTATCGGCGAGCATGTCGAATTCGAAGGCCGTCACGTCGCGCATCGACGGGCCGTCGCCGCCCGAGCCGTGAAACACGAACAGCAGCGGCGCATTGGGCTTGAGGGTGGCCGGTGCATAGACGGTGAAGGTGCGCATCATGCCCTTCACGGTCACCGAATCCCTTCCTGCCGTGCCGCCGAGCTTGGGTTGCGCGGCCGCCGCACCCGTCTCGAGACAAAACACACCGCAAAGAAGCGCGAGCCCCGCAGCGCCGATGACAATGTGCTTGAGGATTGGCGTGTTCATACGGCGTCCCACCCGGCTGTTGCCCTCACCGATTATAGCGGCTTCGCTGCGGCGGAGAAAATAACTCTCGGGCTCCCCTCGCCCCCCTCAGCGCGGCTGGGACAGCGAACGGATCGCGGGGCTGTTGTCCAACGCATTGGGTTCTATCGGCGGCGCGCGCAGCTCCAGATGCGCAAAGATCGTGACCGCATCGTCGATCATGTCCTTGCCGGCCGGGCGCGGAAAACGTGAGCCTTCTCGCGTCAGCGGCAGGATGGTCATGCTCACCGATTGGAACACATTGCCGCCGATGACGAGCACGCGCGAGGCGCCTGCGTCCATCTTCACCACCACGTCGCAATGGGTGGCGGCCCCCCTGCCAAACTGCCGCCGCCGGTCGGCAAGGTCGCGATAATCGGTGCCGGCGCGCGAGCGGCAGAGAAGATCGCCCGGAACGATCTCTTCTTCGCCTGCGTCGTAAGCGGCATAGGCGGCATCGGGCGCATTGCCGTCGCGGGCATCGATCGCCTGATCGACATAGACCCGGTGCGCGGCCGCGCGGCGGAATTGCGCCTCTTCGCCCAGCCCCGCCTCGCACATCACCCAGGAGATGAACGCAGCCGACCAGGGCTCCACCCAGTTTACCGCATTGCCGCCTTGCGCGTTCCAGGCGCGGTTCTGTTCGGCGATGAAGCGCGCGCCCTCGGGCGTCGCCGACCAATAGCCGGCAATGGTGGTATCGAGCGAGGGATTGTCTTCGAGCGTGCCCAGCCGGGGAAACTGCGGCACGATGCGGGGAGCGGGAAGCAACGGATTTACCGACTCCGGCACCAGTCCGCGCGGCACGATTCGGGTTTCCACATTGGTCACGTCCATGACCTCGAAACCGAACATGGCCCATTCCTGCACCGCGATATCGACAATGCGGCGGCGCGCATTGGCCGTTGGTCCGACGCGGCAGGCGGTTTGATAGACGCCGATATCGCCGCGGGCGCCCGTCACGCGCTCGGCCGGCGGAATCACGTCGAAGATTTCACGCGGCAGCCGCGCGATTCCGTTCTCGGCGCACAGCGCGGGCACAGTGAAGAGAACCAACGCCGCCAGCCCCCATGCGCCGGCGGGCGTCTTCATCAGAGAACCAGCTCGATCAGGAACGGCCCGCGCCGCGCATTGGCGTGCCGGAGCAGATCGGCGAATTTTTCAGCCGTTTCAGCGCGGGCGGCTTCGACGCCCATGCTCTCGGAGAGCTTGACCCAGTCGAGGTTGGGGCGGTCGATGGCGAAAAGATCGCGCGACGCGTGGCCGCGCTCCGCGCCGACATTGTTCAGCTCCAGGAACAGGATCGCGTAGGTGCGGTTCGAAAGAATGAGCGTGGTGACGTCGAGGTTCTCGCGCGCCTGCGTCCAGAGCGCCTGAACCGTGTACATCGCCGAACCATCGCCTTCGAGTACGATGACGCGGCGTCCGGGCGCTGCAATTGCGGCTCCCGTCGCGAGCGGCAGGCCCCCGCCAATGGCGCCGCCCGGCACCTGCAGCCAGTCGTGGGGTGCGGCGTATTTCGTTGCGGCAAAGAACGGCCCCCGCAGCGTGATCGCTTCGTCCACCATGATCGCGTGGTCTGGCGCGAGCGCGGCCAGGACGGCCGCAGCCCCCTCGGCCGTGAGCGGGCCCGTCGGAAGCGCCGCATTGCTCAGCGTCTCAGGGATTGGCGCATCGGTGGCGTTCAGTTCGTACGCAAGACGCTCAAGCGCATCCTTCAAATCCTCGTCACTGCGCGCGAGCACATGCGAAATGGCATCCTTCGGCGACATGATGCCGGGCTTGCCGGGATAGGCGAAGAACGCCACCGGCTCGGTCGTGCCGACGAGAATAAGGTGCTTCACATCCTTCAATTGTTCGACCGCGAGATCGACCGGGTACGGCACGATGTCGAGCAGCGGCCGCCCGCGGCCCCGCGCGATGCGGGCGTTGAAGGTCGGCGCCATGACTCGCGCGCCCGTCGCCTGACCGATGGAACAGGCGGTCTTGAGCGCATCCTCGTGCAGCGCCGCGCCCGTCATCAGGATCACCGTGGGCTCGCGCGAGCGCAGCGCGCCGGCCGCCTCGCGGATCGCATCCTCGCTCACTTTGGCGGGCTTCGGCACGGGAAGCGGCGCACCCGGAACGCCGCCCTCGTTCCAGCTGACATCGGACGGCAAGATCAGTGTCGCGATTCCACCCGGCGGGCGCCAGGCCGCTGCCACCGCTTCGGCCGCATCGACGCCCAGCGTTTCCGTGCGGGTGGTGCGCCTGACCCATTGCGATACGGGGCGGGCGATGCCTTCCACGTCGGAGGCGAGTGGGGGATTGAGCGGCGCGTGATACGTCGCCTGATCGCCGACAATGTTCACGATGGGGGTCTCGGCGCGCTTGGCGTTGTGCAGATAGGCCAAACCGTTCCCGAGCCCCGGCCCGCAATGCATCAGGGTCGCGGCGGGTTTGCCGCTCAGCCTCGCATAGCCGTCGGCCGCACCCGTCACCACGCCTTCGAACAGGCCGAGCACGCAGCGCATGCCCGGCACCCGGTCGAGCGCGGCCACGAAATGCATCTCGCTGGTGCCGGGATTGGCGAAGCAGGTATCCACCCCCGAAGCGAGCAACGTGCGGACAAGACTTTCAGCGCCGTTCATGTGTGACCCCGGCCGTCATTTCGAATCGCGCAAGGATACGGTGCGGTTGAACACAGGGTGATTTTTGTTGCTGCCGGAATCGAGGCAGAAATAGCCCTGGCGCTCGAACTGGATCGCATCGCCTTCGCGCGCCGCCCCAAGCGCAGGCTCGACCATCGCCTCGCTCAACACTTCGAGCGAGTTGGGATTCAAATCCTTCGTGAAGTCGCCCTCCGCGCCAGGATCGGGCCGTGTGAAGAGATTGTTGTAAATCCGTACCTCGGCCGGAACCGCACGCGCGGCCGATACCCAATGCAGCGTCGCTTTCACTTTGCGCCCGTCCGGAGCATTGCCGCCCTTGGTCGCGGGATCGTAGGTGCAGCGCAATTCCACCACTTCGCCGGAGGCATCCTTCACCGCCTCGCGGCAGGTGATGAAATAGGCGTAGCGCAGCCTCACTTCCTGCCCCGGCGACAGGCGGAAGAATTTCTTGGGCGGATTCTCCATGAAATCTTCGCGCTCGATATAAAGCTCGCGGCCAAAGGGCACCCAGCGCGTGCCAGCGGAGGGATCTTCCGGGTTGTTGATCGCCTCCATCTCCTCGATCTGACCTTCCGGATAATTCTCGATCGTCACCTTCAGCGGCTTCAGCACCGCCATGCGCCGCTGGGCGTGCTTGTTCAAATATTCGCGCACCGAGAAATCGAACATCGCGAGATCGACCACGCTGTTCGCCTTCGCCACGCCCACGCGGCGCACGAAATCGCGGATCGCCTGCGGCGGCACGCCCTTCCGGCGCAAACCGGCCAGCGTCGGCATGCGCGGGTCGTCCCAGCCGGTGACATGGCCGTCGCGCACCAGCGTGGTCAGGATGCGCTTGGACAGCAGCGTGTAGGTAATGTTCAGCCGCGCGAATTCATACTGATGCGGACGCGACGGCACCGGAAGATTCTCGATGAACCAATCGTAGAGCGGCCGGTGATCCTCGAATTCCAGCGTGCAGATGGAATGCGTGATGTGCTCGATCGAATCGGATTGCCCGTGCGCGAAATCATAGCTCGGATAGATCTTCCAGGCGTCGCCCGTGCGCGGATGCGTGGCATGAATGATCCGGTAGAGCGCCGGATCGCGCAGATTGATGTTGCCCGACGCCATGTCGATTTTCGCGCGCAGGACCCGCGCTCCGTTGGGGAATTCGCCGGCGCGCATGCGGCGGAAGAGATCGAGATTCTCCTGCACGCCCCGCTCGCGCCAGGGGCTGTTCCGCCCGGGCTCGGTCAGCGTGCCGCGATTGGCGCGCATCTCCTCCTGCGGCTGATCGTCGACATAGGCCTTGCCCTGCCGGATCAGATATTCCGCCCACTCGTAGAGCTGCTCGAAATAATCCGACGCGTGATAGAGATGCTCGCCCCAGTCGAACCCGAGCCAACTGACGTCGCGCTTGATGGCGTCGATATATTCCTGTTCTTCCTTGGCGGGGTTGGTGTCGTCGAAGCGCAAATTGCAGCGGCCGCCGAACTCCTGCGCCACGCCGAAATTCAGGCAGATCGATTTCGCGTGCCCGATATGGAGATAGCCGTTCGGCTCAGGCGGAAAGCGCGTGACGACGGATTTCACGCGGGCAGCATCGAGATCGGCCTGGATGATGTCGCGGATGAAATCGCGGCCCGCCTCCCGTACCTCAACATCGCCCGACATGAAATGCGCGTCCCTTTCCCGGTCCCCTGCGCATCGTGCAGCCGCGCCGGGTCTTACGTTTTGGCAAATAAGGGCGAGCGCGCCAAGGCCTCAAGTCCCTTGACCTGCATCAATACCCGAAGCGCCGCATCGGCCTAAACATATTTAGGAACTTCAAAGGAGCATCCGATGCGCAGAAGCCCATTGATCATGTCCGCAGCCGCGCTTGGCTTTCTAATGGCCCTGCCACTCGCGGCCTCGGCTCAGACGAACGATCCGTCCCAGCAGCCTCAAGGGCGCGCCATGATGGGCGCGGGCGCAATGCCCATGATGGGTGGCGGCGGCATGATGGGCCAAGGGATGGCACAGCGCATGATGTTCGATCATGTCGAGGGCCGCGTTGCCTTGCTGAAGGCGGAACTCAAGATCACCGATGCCGAAACGCCCGCCTGGAACGGCTTTGCCGACGCGGTTCGGGCCCAGGCCAAGACCCTGGGCGACCTGCAGCAGGCAATGACGAAGACCGCTTCAGCGCCGGCCACCTTCGCCGCCCGGCTGGACAGCCAGGAACGCTGGCTCGCCGCCCGGCTGGAGGGCCTGCGCACGCTCAAGACTGCCTACACCGCACTCTCCGCCAAACTGTCCGACGAGCAGAAAAGGACCGCGGAGGAATTGCTGTCGCCTCGCTTCGGCATGGGCATGATGGCAATGGGCCGGGCAGCGCAACCGGCGAATTGATCGGCGGGAATTGCCGCCAATATACCCCAGCCCGGTATCTTGTCCGGCACCGCCTTTGCGGTATAGCGTCCGCAATCGCCGTCGCCGGAGCATCGCTATGAAGCCGGAGCTGAAGCCGAAACTTCTCAACCGCCTCAATCGCATCGAGGGGCAGGTGCGCGGGATCGCCCGCATGGTCGAAGCCGACCGATATTGCATAGACGTTCTCACCCAGATCCAAGCGGTCAAAGCAGCTCTCGCCCGCGTCGAGAGCGAAATGCTGAAGAACCACCTGCATCATTGCATCGAAGGCGCCATCGTCAGCGGCAATGCCAACGAGCAGCGGAAGAAGGCGAGCGAGCTGATCGAACTCCTGGGCCGGGCGTCGCGATGAACCGCGCCCTCTGGGCCGCACTGCTCTTAAGCGCCGCCCTGCCGTTTGCGGCACATGCGCAAACCGCGCCGGCTGAAGAGGATTTGCCGCCGCTGGGCGCCGGTCCAAGCGTCCAGTTCACCGGCCAGCTCGGCGATTATTCCATGATGCGCGATGCCTCGGGCACCGCATGGCAGCCCGATTCCGCGCCGATGGAGGGCATCCACGGGCTTCTCGGCGACTGGGCCACCATGGTTCATGGCTATGTGTCCGCGATCTACGACCATCAGGGCGGGCCGCGCGGCGGCGACAAGACCTTCAGCTCCAGCATGCTGATGGGCATGGCCCAGGAGAATCTCGGCTCCGGGCACCTGACCTTGCGGGGGATGATCTCGCTCGATCCGCTGATGGGCAAAGGCGGCTATCCGCTGCTGCTGCAAACCGGCGAGACGGCCAACGGCACCGATCCTCTGATCGACCGCCAGCACCCGCACGATTTCCTCATGGAACTCGCGGGCATCTACAGCGCGCCCATCGCCGGCGGCGCGTCGGGGTTCCTTTATCTCGGCTATCCGGGCGAACCTGCGCTGGGGCCGCCTGCCTTCATGCACCGCTTCTCGGCCATCGACGACCCCGAAGCTCCCATCGGCCACCATTGGCTGGACGCGACCCACATCACCTATGGCGTGGCGACGGCAGGAATCGTCTACGGGGCCTGGAAATTCGAAGGCTCGATCTTCAACGGCCGCGAGCCCGACCAGTATCGCTGGGGTTTCGATCCCTTGCGGCTCAACTCCGCGTCCGGACGCGTGAGCTGGAATCCGGGCGAGAACTGGTCCTTCCAGGTGAGTTACGGCTTCATCAAGTCGCCGGAGCAATTGGAACCGGAGGTCAGCCAGCACCGCCTCACCGCCTCCGCCATCTACAACAAGAAGTTCGAGCACGGAAATTGGCAGACGACGCTGGCCTGGGGCGAGAACGACGCTCAACCGGGCGCGACCTCAAACGCCTTTCTTCTGGAAACGGCACTCGGCTGGTACGCGCATACCATCTTCCTCCGCGCCGAAAATGTCGGGAAAGACGAGCTGTTTCCGCCCGCCAGTGCGCTTGGCGGCCGCATGTTCGATGTGTCGCAATTCAGTCTCGGCTATGTCTACGACATCCCGATTGGCGAGCATCTGAGCCTCGGCCTCGGCGCCCTGGGCAGCCTTTATGACCTCCCCGCTGCAATCCAGCCCTCTTATGGGCCGGGTCCGAGTTCCTATATGTTGTTCACGAGGGTAAAGCTGAGATAATGCGTATCAGACAGGCAAAAAGGAGCACACCATGACGCCCTTCAGGACTGGACTTATCGCGGCCGTCGCCATCCTTGGCACCGCCACCCTCGCCGACGCCCACCCGCAGCTCAAGGCTGCCGGCCCTGCGCCTGGAAGCGTCGTGAACGCCTCCCCCAAGGCGCTGCGCATCCAATTCAGCGAGGGCATCGTGCTCGGCTTCTCGGGCGTCGAAGTCACCAATGAAAAGGGCGAGAAGCAAGGCACCGGCGAGGCCAGCCTTGCCGCCAACGACAAGGCGCAGCTGATCGTTCCGCTGACTGCCGCGCTTGCGCCGGGCAAGTACACGGTGGCATGGCACGCGGTCGGCGACGACACGCACCATGTCGACGGCAAGTACAATTTCGAAGTGAAGCCGTGATTGCAGCGGGGCTGATCGCCTCGCGCTTTCTGCATTATCTGGCTCTGTCGGTGCTTTTCGGAGGCGCCGTCTTTCCGCTTTATGGATTCGTGCACTGGCGGCCAGGCAAACAGCCTGTGCCGCCTTGGCTGCTTGGGCTGATGCGCGCCTCAGCGCTGCTTGCGCTCCTGAGCGGGATCGCGTGGTTCGCCTTCACCACCGCCGGCATGAGCGGCAGCATGGAAGGTGTCGCGGACCCTTCGGTGCTTTCCATCGTGATCCTGAACACCGATTTCGGCCGCGTCTGGGCGGTGCGGCTGGGGCTCGCCGCCGCTTTGATCCTGCCGCTCGCGAGCAGGCGGATCGCCGCGCCGCGATATTACGCCGTGCTGGTGGGTTCGCTCTTATTGCTTGGGAGCATTGCCTTCACCGGGCACGCGGGCGCCGACGATACGCGGGCGGGCCTGCCGCACCGTCTGCTCGACATGTTCCATCTTGCGGCCGCCGGCATTTGGATTGGAGCCCTCGTCATTCTCGCCCGCATGGTTACGGTTGCCCTCCGGGAGTTGCGGCGTGACGATCTTACGCTGCTCCACCACGCCCTGAAGCAGTTTTCAGGGATCGGCACGGCCGTGGTCGCCACTTTGATCCTGACCGGGGTTTTCAACCCTGGCTTCCTGGCGGGATTCAGCACACTCTACGGTCAAGTTCTGCTGACGAAGCTGGTGCTGTTCGGCGCGATGCTGCTCCTGGCCGCCGCGAACCGTTTCTGGCTGACGCCACGGCTTGCCTCCGCCCTTCAGTCATATGGCGATTTGGAGGTCCCGATGCGAATGCTGTGGGCGAGCGTATTTGTCGAAACCGCCCTTGCCGGATTCGTGCTGTTGGCCGTCGGCTGGCTCGGGACCCTCTCCCCCACCGCGCGGGGTTAGGGACGACATTCTTCCTCATCCTGAGCCTGTCGAAGGATGAGCCTGTCGAAGCACGCGACAGCGAAATGGCCTACCGCATGTTCCCCGTATGGCCGAGGGAATAGCGCCCCGGCAGCGGCCATACCGTCAAACCGTGCGGCTCGGTGCCGACCGGAATCTGCTTCACGTCTCCCGTCGTCGTGTCGATGGCATAGGCCACCTTGTCGAACCGCCCCGACAGCCACAGCGTCTTTCCGTCGGCGCTGACATTGCCCATGTCGGGACTGCCGCCGCCGGGAATCTTCCAGGTCTTCTCCACCTTGCGGGTGGCGAAATCGATCACCGAGATGCTGCCCTCGCCGTGCGGCTTGGTATCGCCCATATGGGTGCCGCGGTTGGTGACATAGAGCTTCTTGCCGTCGCGGCTGGGATAAAGGCCGTGCGAGCCGCGGCCGGTCGGAATGAAGCCGACGATCCGAAACAGATCGCCGTCCACCAGATAGATGCCGTCCGCATCCATGTCCGCGACGTAGAACAGCTTGCCATCGGGCGCGATGCGAATGTCCTGAGGCATGCTGTCCATTTTCATGTTCATGGCCGGCATGCCGGGGACGCCCTGCCTGGTCAGCTTGAGGTAGCCGATGACCTTCTTGGCCACCATGTCGATCTTGGCGAGCCCGCCGCCCGCAAATTCGCAGGTGAAGATGGCGTATTTGCCGTCCATGGAATAATCGGCGTGGTTGACGCCCACGCATTGCGGCGTCGCCAGCGTCGATTGCAGCGCCATGGTGTGGGGATCGCGGAATTCGAGCCGCTTCAGCGCCTCGGCGACCACGATGGCCGAACTCCCGTCCGGGGTGAAATAGAGGTTGTAGGCATCGGGCACCTTGACGGTCGTGCCCGGTTTGCCCGTCGTCGGATCGATGGGGGTTAGGATTCCCGGCAATTTGCGCTCGGCGGAGCCCGCGACCCAAAGCGTCTTCAAATCCCATGACGGGATGATGTGCTGCGGATTACCGCCAACGTCGTAATGATCCACGACCTTGTACGTCGCGGGGTCGATCACATAGACATCGCCCGATTTGACGTTGGGCACGTACACGCGCGAGAGCGCACCGGCCGTCGCCGGACTGAGCTTTCCGGCACCCGCCTCGCTGTAAACATTGCTCGCATCCACCACCGGCGGCATGCCGGGAGCGGTCTGCACCGCGGGCGCAGGGGCTGCGCTTGCGGCAAGCGTCGTTGCGAGAAGCGAAGCGCCGGTGAGGAGCGGCAGACGGCGTAAAGCGCGCATGGCGTTATTTTTCCGAATCAGACGAGGCGAAAACTTAGCCAACCTTTCCGGCGGAATTAAGTTCCTTGCCGTCGCAGTCACACCGGCAGAGGCGACTCGAATTGGCCCGCCGGAACCTGCCGGAACCCCGCCGCGCGTTCGGCCGCGCCCACCGTGTTTTCGAGCAGCATGGTCACGGTCATAGGCCCGACGCCGCCCGGAACCGGAGTGATGAAGGAGGCCTTCTCCTTCACGCCTTCGAAATCGACATCGCCGACCAGCCGCCCATCGGGGAGAAAATTGATCCCGACATCGATCACCACCGCTCCGGTGTGCACCATGGGCGCCGTGATCAGATTGGGCTTGCCCGCGGCCACCACCAGAATGTCGGCAAGGATGGTGTATTGGGCAAGATCGCGGGTCTTGGCATGGCAGATGGCGACCGTCGCCTCGCGCTGCATCAGCATCAGCGCCAGCGGCTTGCCGACGATGTTGCTCGCGCCCACCACGGTGACGTTCTTGCCTTCCAGTTCGATGCCTTCGTGTTCCAGGATCTTCTGCACCCCGTAGGGCGTGCAGGGCGGAAATACGGTCTGACCGATGACCAGGCCCCCGACATTGTAAAGATGGAAGCCGTCGACGTCCTTCTCGACCGCGATGGTCTCCAGCACATGCCGCGGCATGATATGGGCCGGCAGCGGAAGCTGCACCAGAATGCCGTGGATCGCCGGATTCTCGTTCAGCGTCCGAATGCGATCGAGCAGCGCCTCCTCGCTCACATCCGCCGGAAGCCGCACCACTTCCGACTGAATGCCGACATCGGCGCAGGCGCGCACCTTGTTGCGCACATAGACGCCGGACGCCGGATCGTCGCCGACCCGGATCAGACTGAGGGCGGGCGTGATCCCGCGTGCGCGCAGCACTTCCGCCCGCGCGGCGATCCCCACGCGCACCTCACGCGCGATAGCCAGACCGTCGATGATCTTGGCGGTCATATCTTCGCCAGCGCCTGCATGAAGCGGACGCGTATCTCGTTGCCGTCGCGGGTCGGCAGCACGCGCGGCAGATTCTCGGCTTCCACCTGCGCCTGAATGAAGATGGGCCCGGCACCCGCATGCAGCAGCCGGCGCACGCCGCCAAGTTCGGCCTCTGACGAAATCGCGCGCGCCTCCGCGAAGCGGCAGGCTTTCGCGATTGCCGTCAGATCGATTCCCGAATTGGTGTGGCTAGCCTGCATGCCGGTCTCGCCATAATGCCGATTGTCCAACACCACAAGGACAAGATTGTGCGGCTGCTTGACGCCGATGGTCGCGAGGCTCCCCAAGCCCATCAACATTTCGCCATCGCCCGTGATCACCGCAACCCGCGCGTGCGGCCGCGCCAGCGCAAGGCCTAAGCCGATCATGGCAGCACTTCCCATCGCGCCCCAGAGATAGAAATTCAGCGGATGATCGCCCGCCGCCGCCACGTCATAGGTCGGCGCGCCGAGTCCGCTGACGACCAGAAGACCGTCGCGCTCCACCAGCAATTCCTTCACCAGTTCGCGGCGATCGAGCATTATTTGCTCCAGACCTTGCGGCCGATCAGCCGTTGCGAAAGCAGCACGGCGATTGCCACATTGCCGTCGAACGCCATGTCGCAGGCAGCTCCCACCACGTCGTCCACGTCGTCGGGATGATCGATGCGGTAGGTGAGGAATCCCGCAAGCTTGAACGATTCCTCCGTGATCGCCCCCATCGGAATCTGCCAAGGATTGAACTCGCCGAACTCGCCCCGCATGGTCACGAGCACCAGGCACGGGAAGCCGCAATTCTTGATCAGCGAAAACATGTTGATGCAATTGCCCACGCCGCTCGATTGCATCAGCAGGGCCGCGCGCATCCCGCCGAGCGCCGCACCGGCGGCAAGGCCGACGCCCTCCTCTTCCGTCGTCAGCACCACGTCGGCAATTTCGGGGTCGTCGATGCAGCGCTGGATCAGCCGCGTGTGGCCGGCGTCGGGCACATAGCCGACCTGCCTGATCCCGGCGCGCTTGAAATGCGCGTAGATCGCATCGGGCCATGTGGCAGCGTTGTCTACTAAAGGGTCCATCCCCCCTCCGCTTCGCTACGCTCAGCACCTCCCCCGCACGCGGGGGAGGAAAGAAGAAACGCTGCACGATTTTTCCTCCCCCGCCTGCGGGGGAGGTGGCCAGAAGGGCCGGAGGGGGGAGATGGAACAGCCCAATGTCCGAGAATGCAATAACATATCAGCGCATCGTGAAGGGATTGGGCACGTCCGCGGCGGTGTTGATCCACACGCTCTTGGTCTGCAGATATTCGTCGATGGCGTGCTGGCCGTTCTCGCGGCCGAAGCCGCTCATCTTGAAGCCGCCGAACGGCGACATATAGCTGACCGCGCGATAGGTGTTCACCCACACGGTGCCGGCACGCAAGCGGTTCGACATGGCGACCGCGCGGCGCATGTTCTGGGTCCAGACACCGGCCGCCAGCCCATAGAGCGTGTCGTTGGCGATGACGAGGGCCTCGTCTTGGTCGTGGAAAGGGATCACGCTCAGCACCGGGCCGAAGATTTCCTCCTGCGCAATGCGCATGCGATTGTTGACGCCCGCGAAGATCGAGGGCTGCACGAAGAGGCCCGATTTCGAACCCTCCACGTCAGCCGTTTTCCCGCCAAGCACCAACTCCGCGCCTTCGCTCTGGCCGATGCCGATGTAGTCGAGCACCTTCCTGGCTTGCGGATGCGTTGTGATCGGACCCACCTGCGTGGCGGGAGCCCGCGGGTCTCCGAGCTTTGCGGTCGCGGCAAACCGCACAAGTCTGTCGACGAATTCGGTGTGGATCGTGTCCTGCACCAGCAGACGCGAGCCTGCGATGCAAGTCTGTCCCGAGGCTGCGAAGATGCCGGACACTGCGCCCTTGATCGCGTCCTCCATGACGCAATCGTCGAACACGATGTTGGGCGACTTGCCGCCGAGTTCGAGCACCACCGGCTTCAGTTGCCCCGCGGCCGCCTGATACACGCGCCGGCCGGATTGATCGCCACCCGTGAAGGCGACCTTCGCCACCTTGGGATGGACGGCAAGCGGCTCGCCCGCTTCCGGCCCGAAGCCGGTGACCACGTTGAACACACCCGGCGGGAACCCGCATTTCTGCACGAGCTTTGCGAATTCGAGCGCGGAGGCCGAAGTGAATTCCGACGGCTTCACGACGACCGTGTTGCCGGCCGCAAGCGCGGGCGCGATCTTCCACGTCATCAGCAGCAGCGGCGAATTCCACGGCACGATTGCCGCCACCACGCCCAGCGGTTCGCGCCGCGTGAAGTTCAGCATGTCGGGCTTGTCGATGGGGATGACGCTGCCTTCGATCTTGTCCGCCAGCCCGCCGAAATAACGAAACCATTGCGCGGCGTAACGGGTCTGTGCGCCCATCTCGGCCATCAGCTTGCCGTTGTCCTTGACTTCGATGTCGGCGAGCGCTTGCGCATTCTCGGCGATCAGATCGGCGAGCTTGCACAGCAGGCTCCCGCGCGCGCTCGCCGTCAGCGCGGGCCACGCGCCGCTGATGAACGCCGTATGGGCTGCTTCCACCGCGCGGTCCACATCGGCCGCCGAACAGCGCGGGATGAGCGCCCAATTATCGCCGGAAAACGGGTCCTCGCTTTCGAACACGCGGCCGTCCGCGGCGTCTACGAATTCGCCGCCTATGAAGGCCTGATAGCGGATGGGCGCGCTCATGCGTTCTTCAGCATGAATTCGGCGATGGCTGCCCGCGTCCCGATCCAAACATCGGATGCCGCTACTGCGCTCGCGACGATCTTGCCGAAATAATGCGCACCCCGAGGATGGCCGAAAATGTGGGCATGCACGGTCACGTCGATCACCTGCGGCCCCGCGGCGTGCCGAGCAATCGCCAGATTTTCCTCGAACGATTCCAGCATGAGCTTCGGCGGATTGCCGTATTTCATGAACGGCATGTCGTTCACGTCGGTGGCCAGGGGAATCGCCACGATCTTCAAATCGCCATAGCGCTGCACATAAGGCAGATCGTCGTCGAACACATCGCCATACCAGGTGTAACCGGCCTCCGCGAGCAATCGCGGCAGGTCGGGCCCGGACGTGCCGCGCGGAGAAAGCCATCCCCGCACCGGCTTGCCCGACGCATCCCGCAGCAGCGACGTGCAACGCGCGATGTTCTGCTTGTTCTCTTCGAGCGAAAGCAGCGCCGGGACCACATCCATGGTGTAGGAATGGGACAAGACCTCGTGCCCCGCATCGGCAACCGCTTTCACGGTGTCGCGCGCGCGTTCGGCGATGATGGCGCTTGTCATCATGCTCGCCTTCGCCCCATGCGCGGCGAGCACATCCATCAAGCGGTAAATCCCCTGCTTCACCCCGTAGGAGGCCCAGGAAATCGCCATCGTATCCAGCGCGCCGGGGGGAAGCGGGTTTCCCATGGGACTGATGCCGGGCGCCTTTCCGTCCGACCACGCCTCGAGGCAGACATTGAAGATCACCGCAATGGGTTTTCCGCCCGGCCAAAGCCAATCCATGTTCGTGCGTCCCGGTTTTCGTGTGCCGTGATATAGAGCCCTTGAGAGGCACTCGTGTGGTGGATTTGAAGTTCCTAAGACCAATCTGGCATCCACGGTTAGGAACTTCAAATCCGAAACCACACTCGAATCTATAATCTGCTAGGCCGCGTGGACAAATTTGAGCCAGTAACGAGTTGAAGCCAAGAACAACATG
>CAZBRO010000015.1:0-112724 GCA_964494505.1 uncultured Bordetella sp. | reverse complement strand
GCCCCCGCGCCCGATATGTCGGCTGCGAAAACCGCTGTTGCCATGCCTGCGAGGGTGGTCAGCGCCATTGCGCCGGCTATAAATTTCTTCAAAGGCCTCATTGTGTCCTCTCGTGGTTTACGGCGCGGATAGACAGCTCGAAGCTATGTCCACGCCTCCGCGGGAGATGGAATCTCACACGCGTGTAATCCATGTCACGGTCATATAAAAGTTTTGCGACGCTCTGTGTCGCCCTGCCCCGAGATTACGAAACAAGTCCGAGATCGGGTGCGGCCCGCCTCGCACTTTTCTTCCACAAATTTTCTTCGTAGGACACAAATGGTGCTACGCCCGGTGTCATTCGGCAGACGATTCATCCATCCCCACCCCGCATTAGCCAACATCGCGCCAAAGGTCCTTTAAGCACATTGCCGGAGTGGCCCGGCACTTGTCTTAAATCATTCATCGCTCAGTCATCGAAGCGTCATCCGCGGCGGTTACGGCGATGGCGGCTAGCGGAAAATTCTGCCGGCCGCGAGATACTCAACGGGCGGGACAAAATGAAATTGAAGACGATTTTGATCGGAACGATCGCGACCATGATGATTGTGGGCCCTGCCTTCGGGCAGACGGTGCCGGCGCCCACAGATAAGAAAATTCACTTCAAAGGCATCACGCTCACATTGGGCGGGTTCCTGGCGGCTGAAACTGTTTGGCGATCCAATAATTTGGAGTCGGACATCGGCTCCCCTGGCTTTTCCAAGATTCCATTTCCAGGTCCCGGCCCGGGCGGTACCGGCAATAACGTCGCCCTAGGCCACACCGGCGAATTCCGCATGACCGCACGGCAAAGCCGCGTTCAGGGCCTTGCGGAAGGCGATTTCGATCCCAATACGCACTTCGCGATGTATGGTGAGTTCGACTTCATGGGCGGCCCCGCCAGCGCCAATTCGAACGAAAGCAACTCCTACGCACCGCGTATCCGCAATCTTTACGGATCGGTGGATTGGAGCGATCTCGGCGTGCATTTCCTGTTCGGGCAAAATTGGTCGTTCGCAACCCTGGACGGCGCTGGCGCGTCGGAGCGGAGCGAACTTCCTCCGCCCACCATCGAGGCGCAATACTCGGCCGGTTTCGTCTGGACACGGCAGGCCCAGCTTCGCCTCGTCAAGAACTTCAACAACGAGGTCTGGATCGGCGTTTCGCTCGAAAACCCGCAAACGACGATCGGTGGGACGGCCCCATCGGGCTACACTGGACTTACGGTCAGCAGCGGCAGCGGCTTCAACGGGGGCAGCACGAATGTGGGCCTCGCCGAGTTCAATCCCGGCATCACGCTTTCGCTCAACCACGTTCCGGACGTGATCGGCAAGATCGTGTGGGAGCCGGCAATGTTCATGCGCAACGTTCACCTGGAAGTCGTCGGCATGTACCGGGACTTTTATGATCGATTCGGAGCGTCGCAAAGCACTGTTTCCAACCACGATGTCTCGGGCGGCGGCGGCGGCGTTGCAGGCCTGATCAAGGTCGTGCCGGGCAAACTCGACTTCCAGTTCGATACGTTGTTCGGTGAGGGCATCGGGCGCTACGGCAGCAGCCAGCTCCCCGATGTGACCTACAGTTCGAGCGGCACCTTCAAGCCATTGAAGGAAGACATCGAAATGGTCGGTCTGACGCTGCATGCGACGCCCTCGTTCGACGTCTATGTCTTCGGCGGTATGGAACATGAGGATTCGAACTTCTTCAGTGGTTCGCTGAACGGTTCGACGCAGAACATCGGTTACGGCAATCCGAACTTCACCAACACGGGCTGCTTCAGCTTTACTTCGACCGCGAGCTGCACGGGTAATGTCCAGAGCGTCGAGCAGATCAATGTCGGTCTGTGGGACAACACTTATGACGGCGATTTCGGCAGAATGAGAATCGGCCTGCAATACTCCTATACCCGCCTGAAGGCCTTCGACGGCGTCGGTGGCGCTCCGCATACTTCCGACAACATGGTCTTCACGAGCTTCCGCTATTATCCGTTCCAATAAGACTTGAGCGGTTTTCTGGCCCCTCGAAAGAGGGGCCAGCGCTGGACGAACTCCTGCTTCCGGTCAGCTTCCGCTTGCCTTGGTCGCAACCCGAACGGCATCGCCCGATTGCAGCGAATCGGGCGGATTGTCGATCACCTGATCCGAAGCGGACAAACCAGAATCTACCTCGACAGTCGTTCCGAGATCTTCGGCGATCATGATCGGCTTCAACACCACGCGGTTGTCAGGTCCCACCGTAGCCACCCGCAATCCGTCGGAGCGGAACAGAAGAGCGCTGACGGGTATGCTCAAATTTTGCGTTCCGCCGGGAAGCAGCAGCGATACTTGCGCATACTCGCCCGACTTCAACCGATCCTGCGGATTTGCCGCTTCGAGTTGGACGAGCAGCGTATTGGACTGATTGCTGATCGCATCCGACGTTGAAACGAGTTCGGCGGGAAAGGTTTCACCCGGATATTCCGGCAGAGTCAGAACGGCCTTCAAATGGTCGCGAATCTCGGCGGAGTAGTTCTGCGGCACGCGCACATAGACACGCATCTTGTGCGTATCGGAAATCGTGAACAACGATGAACCTGCCGAACCGGCGCCGGCGTTGACGAGCGTCCCGATATCGACGGTTCGCTCGGTAACCACCCCGTCGAACGGCGCGACGATCTTCGCAAACGTCTTCATGGTCAGCAGACGGTCGAGATTGGCCTGGGCCGACTTGACTTGCGCGCTTTTCACGGCCAGATCGCCGGTTTTTTCGTCCGCGTCCTGCATCGAGACGGCGCCGATCTTGAGCAGGTTCGCCCAACGTGCCGAAGTGCTTTCGGACAGCTTATGAGCCGCCTCGGCGTTGGCGAGGTCGGCGCGGGCTTGCGCAACCTGCTGATCGACGTCTGGCGTGTCGATTTCGGCGAGCACCTCGCCTTGATGCACGCGCGCACCGATATCCCTGGTCCAGGTCTTCACATACCCCGGGACGCGCGCGTAGATCGGCGCGGTGTAATAGGCCTGCACATTGCCGGGCAGGGTCAACGTATTCCCACCTTTGGCTGGGCTCGGATGCACGACAACGACGGTGGGAATCGCCTGTTCGGCTGAAAAAGTCTCCTCCTCGTTGCTCGCGCTCTGCCGGACCATGACCCCATTGGCAACGACAATGGCAGCAACACCTGCGAACAGAACGGCAATGCGTTTGACGTTGCGGGCCAACTTCGGATTGCGCCCCCTACCTTCATTCTGCGGGGACATAGGCACCTCCGGAATCCGGCAGCCCCGAACTGCGAGTGCTCACCGGTGTTGCTTTTTTTCGTCCATGAACGAGACTGAAGGCCACAGGTACGAATAGCAGGGTGGTTGCGGTGGCAACGACCAGACCACCGATTACCGCGCGGCCGAGCGGCGCATTCTGCTCGCCGCCCTGGCCGAGAGCGAGAGCCATGGGCGCCATCCCGATGATCATGGCAAGCGCCGTCATCAGCACCGGCCGAAAGCGCGTGAAGCCTGCCTCCAATGCCGCCTTCATGGCATCGCCGGTTTCCGCAAGCTGCTCCCGCGCAAAGCTGACGATCAGCACGCTGTTCGCCGTGGCTACGCCCATACACATGATCGCGCCCGTGAGCGCGGGCACGCTGAGCGTGGTATGTGTCGCGAACAGCATCCAGACAATTCCTGCGAGCGCAGCCGGCAATGCGCTCACGATGACAAAAGAGTCCGCCCAGGACTGAAAATTGATGACGATGAGAAGGTAAATCAGGACGATCGCCTCCGCCAAACCAAAGAATAGACCGGAGAACGCGGTGTTCATGGTCTCGACCTGGCCGCGAAGCGTGATGACCGCGCCCCTTGGCCGATCTTTTGCGGTGGCCTGGATCAGCTTCTGAATCTCGCCGGCTACCGCGCCCAAATCCCGGCCCTGCGTCGTTGCGTAGATGTCGATGGTAGGTTGTATCGCATAATGCGAAACGATTGCGTCGCTGGTTTCGCGATGGATTGTGCCGAGCGCACCCAGCACCTGCATATTTCCGCTCTTGCCGTCCGTCACCGGCAGGTTCTCGAACTTTGAAAGCGAGTCGAGATTGTATTGGGGCGTTTGCGCCACGATCGGATAAGACGCGCCGTTGCGTGGATCGACCCAGAATGCCGGCGCCACCTGGAAGCTGCTTGCCAGATTCACAACCAGACTGTTCGTTACGTCGCGTTCGGTGAGCCCAAGTTGACCCGCCCGCGTGCGGTCGATATCGACGGCAAGTTCCGGATAACGCGATGATTGCTCGATCCGCGCATCCGCGGCGCCCGGTATCTTTCGAATTCCGCGCAACAGCTCCTGTGCGTAGGCTTCGTTCTGCTGATTGTTCGGCCCTGTGACCGTTAAGTCTACCGGCGCAGGAGCGCCGAAATTGAGAATCTGGCTGACAATATCGGCGGGCAGGAATGCAAACTCACTACCCGGAAAAGTGCGCATGAGGCTGGTGCGGAGCATCCTCACGTAGCCCGCGGTCGGTTTATGGTTGTCGTTCAGGCTGACCAGGATATCGCCGTCCTCGGGGCCCACGCCGCCGGTGTTCAAATAGGCTCTGTTCAGACCACTGACCGGCAGCCCGATATTGTCCACGATGGTGCCGAGTTCCTTGGTTGGAATGCTCTGGCGAATCTTATCCTCGATCTTGTCGAACAATGCGGCCGTCTCTTCGATTCTCGTTCCGACCGGTGCGCGGACGTGGATGTTGATCTGGCCGGAATCGACGGATGGGAAGAAATCCTGTCCGAGATAGGGGACCAAAGCGAACGAGCCCAGCACCACAATTATGAAACAGCCGATGAACAAGCGCCGGCTGCCCAGCGCCAGTTCCAGGAGAGCGCGATAGCCGTGCCGTATCCTCTCGAAACGGCGTGAGAACCCATGCTGGAAGAGAATGAACGGATTTCGCGTGGTGGGACGGCCCGCCTCGGAATCGTGCTCGCGCATGATTTCGACGGTGTGAGCGCCCGGGTGAGACACGAGCAAATACCTTGCCATAACGGGCACCAGCGTCCGCGAGAGAACGAAAGACGCGATCATCGCGAACATCACCGCTTCGGCCATCGGGGCGAACAGGAAGCCCGCGACGCCCGGGAAAAAGAACATCGGCACAAAGACGATACAAATGCAGACAAGAGAGACGAACGCCGGAGTCACGATTTGCCGCGCGCCGTCCATGATGGCGGTCTGAATGGGCTTGCCCTGCTCGAGATGCCAATTGATGTTCTCGATGGTGACGGTTGCGTCATCCACCAGGATGCCAACGGCGAGCGCCAATCCGCTCAGCGTCATCAAATTCAAGGTTTCGCCCAGCGCGGAGAGCACGGCAATGGAGGCCAGCACAGCCAGGGGAATCGAAGTCGCGATGACCAGAGTGGAGCGCCAGCTGCCCAGGAACACGAGGATCATGAAGCTGGTAAGCAGCGCGGCCACCGCCCCCTCTCGAACGACGTCCGTAATCGCCGCCTTCACGAATACCGACTGGTCGCCAAGCGGGGTGATCTGAAGCGAACTCGGCAGCGTCTCCTTCAAACGTGGCAGCAGCGCCTTTGCGCCGGCGACAATGTCGAGCGTGGAGACGCTCCCGCTCTTCAGGATGGTCATCAGTGCCGCACGGCGGCTGTTGACCCGAACGATGTTTCTCTGTGGTGGAAACCCATCCCGCACGTGGCCGACATCCCGCACATAGATGGTGGCGCCGTTTTGTGTCGTTATGGGGAGATCGTTCAACTCGTCGACCGTGACGGGGCTGTCGTTCAGCTTAACATTGTATTCGAACTGTCCGATCTTTGTGGTTCCAGCCGGAATGATCTGGTTCTGAGCCGCGATGGCGTTCTCGACATCCTCCGCTGAAAGCCCTTTCGCCTGCAGCGCCTGTGGATTGAGATCGATCTGGATTTGCCGTTCTTTTCCGCCATAGGGCGAGGGGACTGCGGCCCCTTGAACGGTCGCAAGTGCCGGCCGGATGAAGTTCTGCCCAAGATCGTATATTTCCTGCTCTGCCAATTGGGTGCTTGCCAAGGCCAGTTGCAGGATCGGTACCGTCGAGGCGTTGTAATTCAAAACGAGGGGCGGCGTGATCCCCGGAGGCAGTTGCTTCAGGACCGTCTGGGATACCGACGTCACTTCGGCCGTCGCCGTGCGGATATCGGCACCGGGGTGGAAATAAATCTTGATGACCGCGATCCCGAACAGCGACTGGCTTTCCATGTGCTCGATATCGTTCACATAGGTCGAGAGTTGCCGTTCGAAATAATACGTCACCCGGCCCGACATATCGTCCGGCGACAAGCCGCGATAGGTCCATACGACAGCAATCACGGGAATGCGGATTTCCGGGAAGATGTCGGCCGGTGTCGTCAATGCCGCGTAGGCACCCGAAATCAGTATGAATACCGCCAGGACAATTGCCGTCAGACGAAACTTCAATGCAAGTTGTACAATCGCGAACACGCGGTGATGTCCCCTTTATCCGCCACCAGGGGTGAGGCCGCAGCAATGAAGCCGGTCGGCACGAGGAAGGTCTGTTATCCCTAGGCTCAGCTCATCGGTATCGTGTTGCCGCTCTCATAAGTACCGCGAACGGTTCTGACTTATCTTCCAAGCGGAACCTCCTGAATCAGTGGCGCGAGAACCGCGGGAACCCGAACGGTCTGTAAGACTTCTTCTGACATAAGCATCTATCGCCCCCGGATCAGGATGAATTCTTTGACACCTTTCTCAAGAAGGCTTGCCTCCCGCCGGCGCTCGCCGCAGCCCTGGTCGAGAGTGCCGGTTTTGGCCGAGAACCCACCCATTGGGCGGAGAATTTGAGTTCCCTCATTCTCCTGCGGAATAGTTCCCACGCGAGCGTTCTTTGGCGAATACTGCTTGGTACCCCCGGTTGCCCATTCGAAATGCCCGCTGGACTGTTCCCAATCCAAATTTATCTGTAGTATATTTTCCTACAGCGTCTTTGATTTGTCAAAACGCTTTGCGAAGCGATCGCGGAATGAGCATTGCCCTATGGGGGCGTGGGCAGGGGGAAGAGCGGTGCAAATGCTCCGTTTCGAAGGCGGCTGGGCTAACAACCTCACGTCGTCCCGTCTCCGGCTACGTCATCTCGCCGGGAGCGAAGATATTCCGGCGCCTTACAGGGCTGCTTCATGGCGGCCATTTGGAGTTCCAACCGACATGCTTGCCCGTGCACTGACTGTCCTCAAAACATTGCCGCGCGGCGTCCTGATCGTCGCGCTGACGGCTCTTTCGCTGTGCATCGGCTATCTCGATTATCGCACCGGAACCGACACGACGTTTTCGGCAATTTATCTGTTTCCGATCGTAGCGGCGGCGTGGTTGGTGAACCTTCCCTCCGCATACGGACTTGCGATCCTGAGTTCGTTCCTGTGGGTGAGCGGGGATATCGAAGCCGGGGCGCACTACGGAACTTTATGGGTGCCGTTGTGGAATCTTTTCGGCCGCTTTGCGATGTTCGTCTTTGCCGCACATCTGATGGCTGCGCTGCGGCGGCTGCACAATGATCTGGAAAGGCGAGCCGTTGAACGCGCAGCCAAGCTGACCCACGAAATCGCCATGCGCGAGCGACTGCAGCGGGAACTGCTGCAAATCAGCGAGCGCGAACAGGAGCGGGTAGGCCACGACATCCACGATAGCCTTTGCCAGCATCTGACCGGCACGGCTTTGGCGGCGGAAGTTCTCGCTGAAAATTTGGAATCCGAAAATTCCACCGAACAAAAGAATGCCAAACGGGTGGTCGATCTCGTCGAAGAAGGCATTGCGCTTGCCCGCAATCTCGCACGCAGTTTGAACGCTGTTGAGGTCTCAAAAAATGGGCTGATGGCGGCCCTCAACGACTTTGCCTCCAGCACGAGCGACCTGTTCAATATCTCCTGCCGCTTCGAATGTACCGAGCCCTTCGACATAGAGGATCTGAACTCGGCGGTTCACCTTTATCGGATCGCGCAGGAGGCGGTCGGCAACGCGATCAAGCATGGCGAGGCAAAGAGCGTCGTCATCGGTTTGGAGAGCACCGCGTCCGGGCGCGTGTTGCGCGTCGTCGACAACGGCAGGGGACTGTCTTCATCGGTTCCCAGCGCCAACGGGATGGGCTTGCGGATCATGTCCTATCGGGCCGCACTTATTGGCGCCCAATTGGATATCCGCAAGCAAGCTCCTACGGGAACGGAGGTAATGTGCACCGTTCCATGGGCCGAAGCGGCGCAGTGAAAACTGCACGCGTCCGAGGTGCACCCGCATTCTTCGGCGAACCGGCGCTAGATTTGCGCGATCTGTTCCAATTGCGGTTTGCTCAGGATCGTGTAGCGGCTATTGGCGCGCGACAATATGCGCTGGCGAATCCATTTGTTGAGAATTCGGTTGACGTGTTCGCGTGAAATGCCCGCCAGGCTTCCGATCTCACTTTGCGAGAGTTTTAGACGGATAACAATGCGGTCGGGTTCCTCGTCGTTTCCGAATTCATGCGCCAGCTTGAGAAACGCCCACGCCAGACGGCCGCTGTTGGACAGAAAGCTGCCCGCAGCGACGGAGCTGTCGGTGTGCCGCACCATGCTTGCAAGCAATCTTGTCAGATGTTCGTAGATCGTAGGCATCTTGGAGGCAAAGCGCTCGAATTCCGCGCGGCTGATGTATTTGAGACGGCAATCCGTCAAGGCTGTGACGGTTGCCGATCGCGGCTGCCGGTCGAGCAATGACAGCTCACCGAGAACGGAATTGGTTCCCACAATCGAGAGCGTGCGCTCCATCCCATTTTTCGATATCACGCTGACCTTGAGCGATCCCGTCTCGACGCGATAACACTCGTCACCCGGCACTCCGGCGGGGAACAGTTCGGCCTTGGCGGCAAGGTCCAGCGTTTTTGCTCCCGCAAAGAGCTGCGAAAGAAGATCGTCGGGCAATCCGTCGAAAAGTCCCATCGGGTGCTTCGCGATTGGGCGGTCCGGCGGGCGAGTGTCTAAGCTGGTCATGTGGTCCAGACTATTTTCTCAGAAATTCGTTCAACACTCGCATCGCCAGATCGATAT
This sequence comes from uncultured Bordetella sp., assembly GCA_964494505.1. Lineage (GTDB taxonomy): Bacteria > Pseudomonadota > Alphaproteobacteria > Micropepsales > Micropepsaceae > CAIYRG01. The sequence continues at coordinate 103,659 of CAZBRO010000015.1, read as the reverse complement.
GGCTTCCGTCAGGAACCCATTGCGCGGAAGCGTTTGCGATGAAAGAGCCCCCGGCTGCGTCCACCCGCCATGACGAACGCCAGCAAGCCGGCGCCAAACAAAAGAATGGAATTTGGCTCGGGAACCGCGGCCGCGTCGCCCTCGCCCACCAGGATGATGTTCGATAGATTGCTAACTGTTTGATTGAAGTTCAACGGCTGCGACAAATCCGGGTCCGTTAACGACCCCAGTGAGACGAGGTTGCTTCCGAAATCCGTTTCGAAGGTCGAAAAATCGGTTACGTCCCCGACGCTGTTCGCCCCGGGACTCCCACAGCCCGCCGACGCACCGAAAAGTGCGCAGAGGTCGTCCAGGGCATTGCTGCCGGTGTATTCGTAGGCAGCAATGTGCGTAAGGGCCGGACTCCCGAACTCGGCGTCGCCTGAGCTGGTGAAACTGATGTGGTCGTTGAAGACGTCGTAGTCGTCCGTGAAGGAACTATAGGTGTCGGACCCTATGCCGGAGAAGCTCTGGGGCGTCGTGGCGCCACCCTCCAGAGGAATGCCGATATCCATGTTTGCCCAAGGATCGGCGAAGCCGACGGCTACTGCGGCACCTGCGCCGCCGCGTCCCGCAGCCGCCACGGCATAAGCGGCCGAGGACCCTAGGGGATGGTGACAATAGGCGTAGGCATAGGAAAAGCTGTTCGCTCCGACAGACAGACCCCAGAACTTGGCAATGCCCGCGGGACAGGCCGCAGCAGCAGCCGAGTAGGTCCAGTTCGGCGCGGAAATCCAGAAGAACGCCGAAGCGTTCGCAGGCTGAACGGCTGCAACATTGCCGAACGTGAGCGCAAGCCCAAGCAGGAGCCATTGCCGGCTGGATTTCAGCGCCGTTGCTCGCTCTGCAAAGCGTCCGATGTTACGCAACATGGGGAATACTCCTTTGGCTGAGAGGAACACGCCAGGTACATCCCTACGTTACGAAACCACGAGCTTTCGCGCTGTGACCGCGGACACAAGTCGGATGAATTCTTGAAAATGTTAGAAACATTAGCCGTTTTGCGGCGCGCGGCGGCAGTCGCAGAGATGCTTTTGGACGGCACCCTGGCAGCCGGAATTCAGGATCATGCTCGCGATCCCGGTCGCAGCACGATGCAATATTTGCCGCCGCATTGGCACATTATGAGATCGGAGAAAGAACGGCTGCGACCGGCTCCTTCCCGTTGCTCGGCCTGACGACGGGAAGGAGACTGATTTGTAGCTGAGGACGGGCCTCAATCGCCCGTCGCGCGGCAAGACTTACTCAGCGGCAGGCTGCAGCTGTTGAGCGTACTGAGGTTTTGTTCCAACGGTGTCCTTGGCGTGGTCTTCCGGGTCACGCATGACGTAGCCGCGTCCCCACACCGTTTCAATATATTGCTCGTTGTCACACGCAACCGCGAGCTTCTTGCGCAATTTGCAGATGAAGACGTCGATGATCTTCATCTCGGGTTCGTCCATCCCGCCATAGAGATGGTTCAAAAACATCTCTTTGGTCAACGTCGTTCCCTTTCGAAGCGCCAACAGCTCCAGCATCTGATATTCCTTGCTGGTTACGTGCACGCGCTGGCCATTCACCTCGGCCGTCTTCGTGTCGAGATTGACGGTCAGCTTGCCTGTGTTAATGACGGATTGCGCGTGGCCCTTGGAGCGGCGGACAATCGCCTGGATGCGCGCCAACAGCTCGTCCTTGTGAAAGGGCTTGGTCATGTAATCGTCGGCGCCGAAGCCGAGCGCCTTGACTTTCGCCTCCACGACGGCATTCCCAGAGAGAATGAGAATGGGCGTCTGCACCCTTGCCAGGCGAAGCGCCTTCAGGACCTCAAAGCCACTCATATCCGACAGCTTCAAGTCCAGTACGATCAGGTCGTAATCGTAAAGTTTTCCGAGGTCGATTCCCTCCTCTCCAAGGTCCGTCGTGTAAACGTTGGAACCTTCCGAACGCAGCATCAGTTCGATGCTCCGTGCCATGGCGCTGCCGTCTTCGATCAAAAGTACGCGCATATGTTTGACCCCTCGCATTACGAGCGCCTTTAGAATTGAACCGGTCGTCGCCCTTAACCGATGACTAACGTTAACCTGATTCAGTTAACGAAGGTTTACGGCCGCTTGAATGGAAGAGCATTGCCGCTCCCGCGGTCGACGTGGGCAGCGATTTTGAAGCGAATCGCTCTTACGGAAAGATTCGAGGCCGATTTCGCGCGCAGCGTTGAATGGTTCGGGTGGGGGCAGGGCCGGTCGGCATGGGCCTACCAAGCCGGAGTTCCATTCCAACCAAAATGTACGGATTCCAACGCGCGAGCAGCTGCTTAATATTTTGTTAACCAGTCTTAACGCAGGATAAAAATCCAAGATCCAAGAGCATTTATCCAAACACCGAGAACATAGCGCCAACGCCCGGGGGGACTAGGTTGTCGGCGTCTTACGACGGGCGGTTGTACCGCCTCGATGAGGGCGCAATAACATGACTCCGATAAGGGAAAAACGCTGGCGGCGGCTCAAGGCTGGCCTCGCGCTTACAACCGCACTCTGCGGTATTTGCGCCCTGGGCAGTCCGGCATCGGCGGTAGTAGAGGTGGATCCCTTCACGCTCTCCCCCGAAGAACTTTTCGACGCAACCGTAATAACGGTCTCCAAGACACCTGAGAGCGTCAGGGATGCACCCGCCGCCATCTACGTTTTGAGCAGCGAGGATATAGTCCGTTCCGGCGCCACTTCGATTCCCGAGGCCTTAAGGTTGGTGCCTGGGGTGCAGGTTGCCCGGGTGAATTCTGCCGGCTGGGCCATCAGCGTTCGCGGGTTTAACAGCGCGCTGGCCAACAAGCTGCTCGTCTTGATCGATGGGCGGGTGGTTTATGATCCTTTGTATTCAGGCGTTTATTGGGATGTACAGGACACGCCGCTCGACGATATCGAACGCATCGAAGTGATTCGCGGTCCCGGCGCCAGTTTGTGGGGCGCCAATGCGGTCAATGGCGTCATCAATATCATCACCAAGAAAGCTTCCGAAACGGCCGGGTGGCTGATTAACCTCACGGCCGGCAATGAGGACCGGGCACAGATAACCGCTCGCTACGGCGGAACCGTGGGCGAAAACCTGCATTGGCGCGTCTACGGCAAATATCTCGACCACGCCACGGACGAGACGCCCTTTGGAACGAACGCCGAAGACGATTGGGCCGCTTGGCGCGGCGGATTCCGTGCGGATTGGGATCCCAACACCCAGGGAGACACATTCACCGTTCAAGGCGATATCTATCGCAGCGACAGCGGTCAGATGCGTTCGGTTCCCGAACTCACTCCCCCTTACGCCATTGCGCAGCATGAAAACATATCTGTGTACGGAGGCAATCTGCTAGGGCGTTGGACCCGTGAACTCGGAGACGACTCGCGCTTTACGATCCAGAGCTATGTTGACCTGACAACGCGCGATCAATTGACGCTTGGTACACGGCGCAACACCGTCGATTTCGACGCCCAGTATGACTTTCCGATGTGGAAGCAGAACAAGCTGACGGTGGGCGCCGAGTACCGAGACAGCATCGACCATTTGAGTTTTACTCCGATCATCACCGGCGTCGGAACGTCATATGATGAACAGCTCTTCAGTGGCTTTGCGCAGGACAAGATCACGCTCGTGCCGGACCAATGGTTTCTCACCCTCGGTTCCAAATTCGAGCATAATGACTTCACGGGCTTGGAAATACAGCCCAACGCCCGCCTGCAATGGGATGATGGGGATCTACAGACGGTGTGGACCTCGGTCGCGCGCGCAGCACGCACGCCCACCGACCTAGAGCGAAATTTGACAATCTCTACTGGGGTCATCCCCCCGGGCATCATACCCCTGCCGGTCAGCGTGATATTGCAACCAAGTCCCGCCTTCAGCAGCGAGCAATTGATCGCCTATGAAGCCGGCTATCGCCGCCAATGGACCCCAAGCGTCCAGATGGACATCAGTACGTTCTACAACGATTATGACAAACTCTCTACGTTGAGCCTGATGGCCCCCCAAGTGGTCGGCAATCCGCTGCATATCGTTCTGCCGATTGCGACCACCAACCTGACAACGGCGAAAACTTACGGTTTCGAGGCGGTCCTCAACTGGCGCGCAGCGGACAATATCAAGTTTTCGGCGGTGTACAGCCTGCTCGACATGCAACTCGACGGACCACCGAGCAATGCTGCAATTGCCTCCGAGGGCGCCAAGGGACAGTCTCCAAGAAACCAATTCAATGTCCGCTCTCAATGGGATGTCAGCAGTGACGTGGCCTTGGACACCACGATCTACTATGTGGACGCCCTACCGGGATATAATGTGCATGCCTATTGGCGACTCGATGCGCGGCTTGGCTGGCGACTGACAAGCAAGCTGGAGTTCGACGTTGTGGGTCAAAATCTGTTAAGCGATTCTCATCGGGAATTCGGGGCCATTACCGACGCCAATGCGGTCGTCATCGGCCGCGGCATATACGGAAAGCTGCTGTGGCGCCCATGATCCAGCATGCCCGCACGTTCGTAGCGTTGCTCCTCGTAATGCTGCTCACGCAACCCTCGCAAGCCGCGGACAATCTGCAGCTTGTGGAACAGCAAATCAAAGCCGGGCTCCTCTATAATTTCTTGAAATACACACAGTGGCCGCCCGACCGCGCGCCGAAAGACGGGGAGGCAATCAAAGTGTGCCTTTTCGGCGGCGACCCGTTTGAAGGCCGCTTGCAGCCGATGGCAGGCCGCACGGTCAATGAACACGTGATCGAAATCAGGGTTGTGAGCACGATTGCGGACATCGATAATTGCGCATTGTTATTTGTCCGCGCCGATCAGAAGTCGAACTGGCCTGAGCTGCAGAAAGCTCTAGCGGGTAAAAGCGTCCTTACCGTCAGCGATTTTTCCGGCTTCACCATGGCTGGCGGCATGATTGAGTTCACGCGGGTATCCAATCGCATCGGTGTCGCAATCAACACCGAACGGATAACGGCCGCCAATCTCCAGGTCGAAGATCGCTTGCTAAGGCTCGCAAGTGCCGCGCGTCCGGCGACATCGGACCGATAGTCATGGCCGCCGCCGAACCGACTCTTCGCCGCATCCTGTTGCTCGTGACGGGCGCACTGACGCTGATCATCGCGCTGCTCGCATCGAAGGGCGTATACGACAACTGGTCGCGCCTGACGGACATTCGGGCGCTGCAGACGGCGATGATATCGAGCGACCAACTGTTCGATGCGACGGAAAAACTGAGCGTCGAACGGGATATCGCTTTATCGATGTTGCAGGCACGAGACGCCGATACAATTGAGGAATTGCGGCCTCGTTTGACCGAAAGCCGTCAGGCGGCAGACGAAGCCTTAGGCGGCGCCATGCTTGCGCTCAACCGATATACGTTCCCGGAAGTTACGACGCTGCGCGGGCAGGTAGAAACCCACCTCGCGGTCATACGAAAGTTGCGGCCCCAAATAGATGAGGCGTTGAAACTTGGAATAGAGCAACGAAGCCGTGACTTGCCCGGCCGCTGGTCCACCGAGGTGACGGCTTTCATGGCGGACACCGAGAATCTGTGGGTCGGTTTCGTCGGATATTTCACGAATATCGACCCCATCGTTACGCAGCATCTATGGTTCAAGCACCTTCTGCGCACCATCACGGACTATACGGGACGGGAGCGTTCCCTGGTCGGCCAACTAATTGCCGAAGACGCTAAGCCCACGCCGGACCAGATTGCCCAATTGCTGCGTGGGCAAGGCATTGTCGAGGCAAGTTGGTCGATGGGCCGCATTTTAGCCGGACAAAGCGGCCTCTATCGCTCCATTGCGCCGGTCTACACCGATGCCAGCAGCCACTACTCCACGATGCGGGACATGATCCAGAGCATCGTCTATGTCCCGCAGGACGGAGCGGGCGCTGAATATCCAATCAGCGCCGACCTCTGGTTCGAGCTTTCGAACCAGGCTTCCGACTCGCTCGGGGCGCTGAAGGACCGCTCGATCGCGGCAACACGCAATTACGTGGAAAGTCTCACGGCGCAGACGACACGGCAAATCATCGTACAGGTGATGGTTCTTTTGTTGGCGCTAATTCTCTGCGCCTATAGTTTTTCCGTTGTCATAGGGCGCGTCATCCGTCCCATCAACCAGATGGTCGCCGCCCTTTTGGGAGCGACACGAGGCGAAGCCGCGGCATTCGCGCTTCCGACGGCAGGCAACGATGAGATCGGAAAGCTGGCCATTGTGCTGCGCGCCTTTCAGCAGAACGTAGAGGACATGAAGCGCACGTCGGTCCAACTCGTTCAGGCCCAGAAGATGGAAGCCGTCGGCCAACTCACCGGCGGTATAGCCCACGATTTCAACAATTTGCTGGCCATCATCGTGGGGAATTTGGATCTCCTGGAAGCGGAACTCGCGACGGATTCGAAGTCTCGCGCCATGGCCAATGACGCGCTCCAGGCGAGCCTGCGAGGCGCCGAATTGACTCGCCAACTGCTCGCGTTTTCACGGCGGCAGACGCTTGAACCCGAGGTCCTCAATCTCAACGAGGTCGTTTCGGGAACCACCAAGCTATTGCGACGGACGCTCGGCGAACGCGTGGAGATAAGGATGTGGCTGGCGGAGGACCTCGCCCCCGCTTTGGCCGATCAGACACAAGTGGAATCGGCACTCGCCAACCTGGCGATCAACGCTCGCGATGCGATGCCGGACGGCGGATATTTGACCATAGAAACCGCGAACAAATATCTCGACGAGCAATATCAGCGGGAGAATCCCGAGGTTAAGCCGGGTGATTATGTCATGCTCGCCGTGTCCGACAGCGGCACCGGTATTCCACCGCACGTTCTCGAGCATGTGTTCGAGCCCTTTTTTACAACCAAGGGTCCGGGAAAGGGATCGGGCCTCGGCCTCAGCATGGTTTACGGGTTCGCGAAGCAGTCGCAGGGGCACGTGAAGATTTACAGCGAAGTTGGACATGGGACGACGGTCCGGCTCTATCTACCGCGGGCGGCCGCGAAGGTGGAATCGCCCGGGGAGACCATCGAGGAGCTGGAGGCAGCGCAGGAGACGGCGACCGTTCTCGTTGTCGAGGATAATACCGACGTGCGAAACATCGCGGTCCTGCAGCTCACCGATCTTGGATACCACGTAATCGAAGCCGAGAACGCAAATGCCGCGCTCGCCGTTCTTCAACGGGATCAGCCGATCGATCTTCTTTTCACCGACGTAGTCATGCCGGGCGCGATGAACGGTGACTTGCTCGCCAGGGAGGCGAGGCGTCTGCGCCCGGGTCTCAAAGTTCTCTTTGCCTCGGGTTTCGCCGAGGCGTCCATACAGAACGGCGCCCGATCCCCAGATATCGATAAATGCAATTTGCTGAGCAAACCCTACCGTAAACAAGATCTGGCTCGGCGAGTCCGTGAAACCCTTCGCGGCGAACGAGAGGTGTCATAAATGGTGTTCCGTCTTTTGATGATCGACGACGAGCCCAGCATCGGCGCGCTCGTCGGTAGAGTTGCCGAAGGACTTGATTATGAGATGCGGTTTGTGATGCACGCCGATGCGTTCAGGGCCGCACACCAGTCATTCGATCCGGATGTGATTATCCTCGACTTGTCTATGCCGGGTACAGACGGTATCGAATTACTGGGATATCTGGCCGCGGAAAAAAGCCGGGCGAAAGTGGTGATCATGAGTGGCTTCGATCCCGGCATCCGCGATGGTGCTCGGCTTCTTGGAGAGGGTCGCGGTTTGACAATGGCGGGAATTATATCGAAACCTGTCAGAACCGCCGAACTGCGAAACACGCTTGAAAAATTGAAAACGAAATAGTCCATTCATTCATTCTGCTGCGTCTTTAAATTATTCCGCCCGAGTGGAATAAACCGCGGACTCAATCGCGGCGAAGCGAGCTGCGAAGCTATTTTGTCAAAATTGTACCGGCGGACGGTTCGTGTCGCCGTCTGAACTGACTTAGTGCTCTTTGGCGGGAAGAGAAGGTTCAGCGATAAAGTCGATATTTCGCGCGAAGTTCCTCAAACGCTCGAAGTTGCGTTTCCCACACGGCTGCGATCCGGCTTGGATCGTCGCCCTGTTCCAAAGCGGAAAACGCGGGTGCAGAACCGAGCGCCCCAAGCACGCGGGCGAGTTTGAACTGCGACGGATAAAGCCTATGCAGAGCGGCTGCCAGTTCCAGTCCCAGCCGAGGCGAATCGAACTCATCTCGATTCAGCAGCTCGATCCGCACCCCGGCGCACAACCGGCCCGAGTAGGCGTCGCTATCGGGCGTGAACACTGCCTCTTCGAACCGTACCCCGGCGATACCACGCCCATTCAAATAGGCGGCCAGCGCCGATGCCTCGATCCAGGGCGCCCCCACCAACTCGAAGGGTGTGGCTGTTCCGCGGCCAACGCTCACATTCGTGCCTTCGACAAGGGCGACACCAGGATAAAGCACAGCCTCCTTCACTGAGCGCAGATTCGGGGATGGATTGATCCAGGCGAGGCCGGTTTCATCGTACCAGGAAAGCGGCCGATAGCCGCGCATTGCTACAACCGCAAGATCGGCGCCAATGTGTCTCTCGCCATTGAACAGGGTTTCAAGCTCGCCCAGCGTCATCCCATGCTGGAGCGGAATCGGGAAATAGCCGGTGAAGGATTCGCGGCCCGGTTCTAGAATTGGTCCCTTCGCCCCTGCTTTCCCGATTGGGTTGGGCCGGTCGAGAATGAGCACCTTGATATTGAGTTTGGCCGCTTCTTCCATCGTATAAGCGACCGTCGTCGCATAGGTGTAGAAGCGCACGCCGGCGTCTTGCAGATCGACGACGATCGCATCCAGCCCGGTCATCATATCGGGCGTGGGCCGCCGGTTCGCACCATAGAGGCTGTAAACCGGAAGCCCCGTGATCGCGTCCATCCCAGTAGCCACCTTGCCGTTCTGGTCGCCGTCAAATCCATGCTCGGGGCTGAACAGCGAAACCAACCGGACATCGGGCGCATGAGCCAGGATATCGACTGTGCGCCGCCCCTCCCGGTCCCGTCCGGTTTGGTTGGTCAGAAGTCCGACGCGCAAGCCCTTCAATGGCGCAAACTGCTCCTCTTCCAGGACATCGATTCCCGTCAGCACCGATTGCGCGTGCGAATCGTGAGCGACGGCTTCGGCGACCTCCCGCCTCAGTTTCGAGACGTCACCGCGATCGTTTGGATAGAGACGGCTCGTAAGGATGATGAGATAGGTCCTGGTTTGGGCGTCGATCCACAAGGAGGTGCCCGTATAGCCCGTATGCCCGAAGGACGCCGGACCGAAAGCCGCTGCCATGCCGCTATCGTAATCGGAAGCTATGTCCCATCCGAGCCCGCGTTCAATACCGCCGGGCAACAGGCGTGGCTCGGTCATGGTCTTGACTGTTGCAGGAAGCAAAATGCGCGCGCCGCCACGCGCGCCTCCCGCAACAATCATTTCGGCAAATCGGGCCAGATCGTCTGCAGTGGAAAAAAGCCCGGCATGTCCGGCAACCCCGCCCATGCGGTACGCGGTCGGGTCCTGCACGCTCCCCCAGCGCAAACGGCCTTCCGGACTATCGGTCGGCGCGATTCGCGATTGCGCACGTGAATCGGGTCTGAAGCCGGTATCGGTCATCTCCAGCGGACGGAAAATCTTTTCCGTTGCATAGGTCTCCAGCGGCTTGCCGCTGACGCGCCGAACAAGCTCGCCGAGGACGATGAAATTGATGTCGCTGTAGGCGAACCGCGTGCCTGGTGGAACGACCGGGCGCTCCCCGACGACGCGTGCGAGCGCGGCATCGTTGCCCTGCCAGTTGGCCTTCGCATCCAGGTCTGGCCGCAATCCCGACATGTGAGTGAGGAGTTGGGAAATCGTTATGGCACTTTTGCCATTCGCGCCGAAATCCGGCCAATATTTGACCACTGGGTCATCGAGCGAGAGCTTCTTGGCCTCCGCCAGCTGCATGATGGCGGTCGTCGTGGCGACGACTTTCGTCAGCGAGGCGAGATCGAAGATCGTGTCCGGTGTAAGACGCTCATGTTCCGGCGCGACAACGCGGTCCCCGAATGCCTCGCGATAGATGACACCGTTCGGACCGCCGACAACAATTACCGCTCCCGGGATGTGGTGGAGCGCGATTTCACGTTGAACGATATCCGATATGGCTGCGAACCGCTTCGGGATGAGGGTACCGGGCGCGACAGGCTGCGCCCGCGCAACCGGCGCGGATGCCAGAACGCAAACCACTCCCAGAACACCGACGATGCCGCAACGATGCCACTTCATGCCAGAATTCTAGGGCTAGAACCCCAGCCCGGTATAGTCGTTTCGTGGATTCCAGAGCATCCAGCCGTCCGAGCCCACTCCGTCCGCCGCGTCGACTTGCGCCCCCACGTCGTCGGCGTCGAAGACCCGGCGATCGAACGCATAGTCCTTGAACGCCTGGAGCCATGGCCGAAACCGCAGCGCGGAAACGTGGCTTCGCGCGATGGCGCGAGCGAGCGAAAGCCTGACGATTTCGCTCGGATGGGCGACCGGATCACTGTACCCCGGAATCCCGAAGGTGAAGCCGGATGGGTAGAGCATAGGCGAGACATAATCGACCAGCGGCAAAATGTCCTCGAGATGCTGCCCTATGCCGGTGTCGTCCTGGTTCCAGCAGACATAGCCAAAAACGTCGACCGACAGGAATACGTTGTACGGGACGAGCTTTTGCCGCGCCTCTGCCAGGAATCCGTCAATAGCGGCTACCCGTGTCTTCATCGTGTTGGTTTGGGAGAAGCGAGCCTCTTTCGCGTCGGGAAATCGCACATAATCGAACTGGATCTCATCGAAGCCGGCGCGAGCCGCCTCGACCGCGAGTGCCACATTGTAATCCCAAGCTTCGCGTTGAAACGGATCGGTCCAGGCGAGCCCTTCGTTGTCATGAAAGATCGTCCCACCTGCGGTCCTCACCGCAAGGTCCGGCCGCGCATTGGCCAACGGGTCGTCCTTGAACACGACGATCCGCGCAATGGCGTAGAGACCGGCCTCATGCAATTCGCCGATCAGGCCGGGCAGGTCCGGAATCGTCGTTATGCGGTCGGCCGCGGCGTCCTTCACCAAAGGGACGGCGCTCTTGAATGCCACAAGTCCGCGGTCACCTTTGATATCGATCACGAGCGCATTGAGCCGATGGTCGTCGTGGATGAGCTTCAGGGCCGCATCGCGAATCGGTTTGCTGCCGATGCCGTAGAACGACAGATAAAGCGCGCGGGGCGTGAAGGGCGACAGACGCACGACCGCGGGTCCGGCTTGCGCGGCAATTTCCGTGGCGGCTGCGCGATAACCCGGGGCGCGAGCCATCACCTCCGAGCCGCCCGCCGCAATCGCGAATAAACCCGCCGCGTCGGTCAGCGTTATTTGGCCGGCAGCGGTAACCGTTGCTTCGGCGATCGGTTCGCCGGTTACAGCATCGATCACCCGCCCTTGGACATCTGCCGCCATGCTGAAGCGCTCGAGCCCAAGTACCGCCAAAGCTGCAAGACACGCGAGCGCGAACCCATGGCGAAGGTTCATTGCGGCTCCTTCCTGCCGGTCGCGCCATCGATGAGCGCTTCAAAACGCGAACCGTGGTCGGCAGAAGTTACCTGAAACCGCGGCAGCGCGAACGGATTCTCACCCGCCCGAATCGGTTTGCGTTCTATGCTGAAGGCCGCAACGTAGCCGTGCATTTTCGCGGCCTCTTCGAGCTCCGAATCGTGCAGCCCGAACGGCCAAGCAAGCAGATCGACGGTTGTCCCCAGGTGCGCTTCAAGCCGTTCTTTCGAGCGAGTCAGTTGCGAATTGACAAATTCTTTATAGGCGGCCGGATCGAGCCTGCGCTTTTCAACATTGAAATTGGGATGCCAATAGGTGTGCGATTGCACATCGACCAAGCCGCTCTTCACCATTTCCTCGAGTTGCTCCCAGGTGAGCGCCTCTTCGGAATTCGAGATCGCGGACGGATAGATGAAAAGCGTGGCATGGACATTATATTTCTGAAGCAAGGGATACATCTCGTTGTAAACCGACCGATGGCCGTCATCGGCGGTCAGCACGACAGCCGGCTGGCCAGGCGGCGTTCCCCGTTTCAGCGCAGCGACTAGCGTTTGCAGCGGCAGCACGGCGATGTCATGTGTCTTTAACCACTCGAGTTGCTCCGCAAACAGCGATGGCGGTATCGCCGTCAGACCGGGCGCATCAGGCTCAAAACGGTGGTAAACCAGAATGGGGACACTCCACCCGGGAGCGCCGGCATCGGCGCGGATACCCAGCCCGCAAAGAGCAAGAGAGAAGAGCAGAATCCGATACACAACGCGGAATCCCATGTTCACTGGCGTAAACGCGCCCCTCGTTCCCAATTCGGATTTTGGCCCGCCGCAATATTTTCTTCGGACCCCGACGCGGCCTCCTTATCCATCGCTCCTCCCATTTCCGGGAACCGCAATATGATGCGACCTTGCCCCTCGGCTAGGGAATATGCGGACGATGAAGCGGTACTGCCTTCGATGGTGGCGTCGACCTGGTAACGGCCGGGGGGCAGTTTGAACAGCAGCCACGGCCCGCCGCAGGTCACCTTTGCAACTTCAGCACCGTCTTTGGACACCGTGACCTGCACGTCACCAAGATACTGTCCGCCCTTGCCTGCAATCTCGACCTTCAACGGATATGCATTCCAGCGCGAATCCTCACGCGCCTCCATGCTAACGCCAGTGCAGACGGCTTCGCCCCCGGAAATCGTGACCGCACTGTCGAAGGGCATCGAAGCCGGCACCTGAGCCTGCGCGGTGACCTGTGAATAGACGAGCCCACCGGCCGCGATAACCATGGCGAGGCATCTTGCAAATGTTCCATCACGCATGAATCTCATCGGCGGCGCTCCAGAAATCCCGATGCAATAAAGGCTGTGCGGCCAGCTCTGTCGTTGCGCCAGATCAATTTGCGCTGCCGGCTGCGTCAACTTTCAGGGTATCGCGCGGTGGGCGGTGGCGCCCCTCTGTTCGCTGTAGATTTGCTACCTATGGATGCATTGCCGGGGGTACGCCTACCGCTATCAGTAGTAGATGGCACCCGGCATGCCGCCCCCCGCCGCAATCGCGTCGCCATTGATCGCGACCGATCTGGGCGAAGCCAGAAAAGCGACAACGTCTGCGACCTCTTCTGCCGTCACCATATGACGGATTGTGTTTGTCTCTGCCATACGCCGTTCGATCTCGTCCACCGTAACGCCCGCGGCTTCTGCGCGGCGATGGATGACTCCAGGGGTCTTTTCGGTACGCGTCACGCCTGGATGAACGCAAACCACGTTGATGCCGCCGGGACCCAACTCATCGGCGAGATTCTTGGTGAGAGCCGCGACCCCGACGTTCCTGATGCTGCCGATGATCGAGCCTGTCGATCGAGCAGCCAGACCGCTAATATTGATGATGCGTCCCCAGCGGCGTTTCAACATGTGAGGAGCAGCCTCGCGAGCGCACCGCAAGTAACCGAGCACCTTCACGTTGACGTCGGACCAGAAATCCTCGTTGGTGATTTCGGCAAGTTTGGGTGGCGGAGCTTGCCCGCCGGGCTTTGCTGCCGCATTCACCAGAATATCGAGTCGCCCAAAGTCATTCACGATTTGCGCGAAGGCTTGTCGCACGGCCTCGTCATCACCCGTATCCGCGCTATAGGCACGCACGATCCGTCCGGTTTCATTGCCAAGCTCCGCCGCAGTTGCTTCAGCGTCGTGTACATTGCGTGCGACCAGGGCGAGATCGGCGCCTTCACGCGACAGCGCCCGCGCGATGGCCTTGCCGATGCCATGGCTGCCGCCGGTCACCACCGCAACTTTCCCGGCCAATTCAAGATCCATTGTGATCACTCGCTCGCTAGGAGTCTGACGATATTGGAGCGTTAGGATTCCGGTCAACAATGTTGGACGGGATCAACTTGAACCGATGGCCGGATCGCTGCGGCTAATTCGGCCTGTCTCGATGTGCCCGGCCAACTGCCAGATTGCCGAGCCGCTGCGCAGTTCAATATCGTACCAATGGTCGCTGGCTGCGATCGCCCAACGGTCCTCCAACATTTCAGCAGGGGCAAGGCGGTAACGACGGGCCGATGCTCCCGAGTAAGCAAGCGGCCGGGTGACAATCTCGCGCGCCGCCACGGCGGAATTGCGCAGCATGAGAACCAGTTCCTGCGTCGTCGCGTCGTAGCGGGTTTCTATCCCGATGGCGGCAAAGGGCGCCGCATCCTGGAACACGCGCAGAAAGCCGTTTGGACCATGCACCCGAAAGCCATAGCCGCCGGCCGAGATGGGAAGTCGATCGCCGAGCGTTCGGCCGGCCTCGCAGGTGTAGAACCAGGGGCCGGCACCATCCGCATAAACCGCAAGACAGGCGCCGGCCGTTCCGCGATTGGCGATGGTCAAAGCGAAGGCCCCGTCGCTGGGGCTCCCCGTCACGTCCAGCGCATAAGGCAAAGGCCGGGCGGGACGCTGTCCTTTTTCCTGCGCCGGCAATGCGCCCGCTTGCGGACGCACCGCGGGCGGCAAGGCGCGGGCTGCAGCCGCTGTATCGGCGTAGCCTGCCGTGTCGGGCAACGCCGCGCTCCAGTCACCCCTGTCCGCATCGGCGGCAAAATCGAAGGCCGAAAGCAAATCGCCGCAGACCGCGCGACGCCAAGGCGTGATATTCGGCTCGGAGACGCCGAAGCGGGCTTCGAGAAAGCGGATCACCGAGGTATGGTCGAACACCTGCGAATTGACGAAGCCGCCTTTGGTCCAGGGGGAAACGATCAGCATTGGCACTCGCGGGCCCAGGCCAACCAGCTCGCCCTTGTAAATCTCTCCCGCCACGCTGACCGTGCTCTTGCCCATCGCCGGCGTAATTGCCGGCACCGGCGGCGGAATATGATCGAAAAAGCCGTCATTCTCGTCATAATTCAGAATGAACACGGTCTTGGCCCACACTTGCGGATAGGCCGCGAGCGCTGCCAGCAGCCTTGCGACCAGCGCCTGGCCGATTGCCGGGGGCGCCTCCGGATGTTCGCTGGCGATAGTGGGCGCGACGATCCAACTCACCTGAGGCAGCGTTCCCGCCGCCACATCGGCGGCGAAATCCGCCACCAAATGCTCACCCAGAGATTGTTTGGCATTGGTGGCGTTAGAACTCTCCGCCCAACGCCGCGCCCGCCGATAGAAATCGGAATCGCGGTCCAGATCGCGGAAGCGCGCGAAATACGCCAGCGCGTTGTCACCAAAATTGTCATATTCCTGATAAACGCGCCAATCGATCCCGGCAGCGCTTAGCCGCTCGGCATAGGTTGTCCAGCGGTAAGGCACGAAGGCTCTCGAATCGTTGGCAGGATCTGCCGTCTCATTGGCTTCGTCGCTCGGATTTTCGATGGCCTGCGGTCCGTCATCGCCGACGGCCAAGCCGTTGGTGCCCGTAAACAGGAACATCCGATTGGGATTGGTCGGCCCGAAAATCGAACAATGATAGGCGTCGCAGATCGTGAAAGCATCGGCGAGCGCATAATAGAATGGCAGATCGGCCCGGGAAAAATATCCCATTGTCATCGGCCCCTTGGCGGCGATCCAGGCGTCATGGTGCTGCCAGCGCGCATGACTGCCTTTCCAGCTGTGATCCAGGCTTGGCAGCCACTGCGCCGCCGTGCCGATGGCATCAAGATGAAAGGGCGAGATGGTTTGACCATCCGGCGCCGGCTGACGCCACACGAGGTCTCTCGAAGGAAGCGTCACGGCCCTTGGATCGGAAAAGCCGCGCACGCCGCGCAGGGTGCCGAAATAATGATCGAAGGCGCGGTTTTCCTGCATCAGGATGACGACATGTTCGACATCCATGACGCTGCCGTTACGGCGGTTGGCAGGCGCCGCCAACGCACTCTGAATCACCGATGACCACGCGCCAACGGCAAGCCCAACCTGCTTTATGAATTCTCGGCGATCGCGGTCTGTCATAATCGGAATATTGCCTGCCTCTTCGCGTCCAGGCACCCCCAACACAAGATGCCACAGCGCTTAGTAAGCAATCATTATGACACCGCCGTCACAAGCGCGGTCAGGCAGAATGTTTAGAGAACGGTTTTCGTATCTATTCATCGTCCTGCAAATTTCCTGTCACCCAAATATCATATCGCATCCCTATGGTTTCTGCGCTGGGGGATACGTAATCGTTTGATTAGCGTGCGCTGGTTGGAGCGCGGGCGCGGGGTGCTGTCGTCCCTACAGCATGTATAGGCAGCCTTTATCGGCTTCTTTTGGGGAAATACATGAAAGGCAAATATAAGATTTCCTGTGCTGCTGCGGCGATCCTTAGCGCATGGGGAAGTGCAACAACAGCAGCCGACGCGCAGGTTGTTGCCGCGGACACCCAGTTTTCCGGCATTGAATCGGTAACGGTCACGGCTCAGCGCCGGGACGAAAACGTGCAGAACGTCCCCACAACCATCCAGGCGTTCACAGGCCAAACGTTGATCGATCTGAACGTCTCGACGTTCGATGACATCCTGAAGTTCACACCCAACGTCTCCTATGGAAACAACGGCCCCGGTCAGGGCGAAATCTTCATGCGCGGCCTGAGCGCCGGTTTTCGCGGCAACCAATCCAGCGCCACGATCGCAAATTTCCCCAATGTCGCGCTGTATCTGGACGACCAATCGATGCAGTTCCCGGCGCGCAATGCCGACATCTATGTGGTGGACATAGATCATATCGAGGTTCTCGAAGGTCCGCAGGGAACGCTGTTCGGCGGCGGCGCGGAAGCGGGCGCCGTGCGCTACATCACCAACAAGCCGAAGCTCGACGTCATCGAAGGCAAGGCCGAGGCGAGCTATGGCTTCACAGCAAGCGGCGACCCGAACAACAGTGTGAATGCCACCCTCAACCTGCCCGTGATCGACAACAAGCTCGCCGCCCGCATTGTGATCTACAACGATCATCAAGGCGGCTATATCGACAATGTGCCGAGTACTTTCACCCGTTCAAATACCGACCTCGGCAATTATTATTTCAATATCACGCCGACTGCGGGTCTCTGTCCCAACCATCTGCCACCCGGTCCGGCGGGCCTGTGCACGCTCGCGAACGCGCCGCAAGGCAATAATTACACAACGGCACAGAAGAATTTCAATCCTGCCACTTACACCGGTGCGCGTTTGTCTGCGCTCTACAAGGTCGATGACGATTGGAATGTGCTGATCTCGGAGAGTTTGCAGGATCTGGACGCCCAGGGCCTGTCGGTCGAATACCCCACCGGCTCGGACTTCCAACCGTTGAAATCGCTTCAGGTCACGGCTTTCACGCCCTCCTACGAAAAAGACAAATTCCAGAACACGGCCTGGACCATCAACGGCAAGGTCGGCGACCTTACGGCGGTGTACACTGGCGGTTACACGGTGCGGCGATTCTCGCAGCAGATGGATTACGCGAACTATTCCCGCACCGGCGGCGGCATGTATTACCAATGCACCGGCGGCTCCACCGGCTGGGGCACCGCGCCGCCAACCTGTTATTCCCCGCTCGGTTATTGGCAGGACACGGTCAGGAACACCCATTTCAGCAATGAGGTGCGACTCAGCACCCCCGACACGTGGCGTGTGCGCGCGATCGCCGGCGCCTTCCAGGAAGAGTTCAACATCTTCGATGTGATGAATTTCAACTATAAGACCATTCCCGCTTGCACCTCGGCAAATCTCTCGATAGCGCTCTCCGGCGGTCCGGTCTGCGTTGCCGACGTCCACACCGCTCCGGGTTCGACCGCCAACGTTCCGGGCATTCGCAGCGACTCAACGGCCTTCGGCGAAGACACACAACGCGGCTATCACCAATGGGCGCTTTTCGGCTCGGTCGATTACGACATTATCCCGAACGTTCTTACGGTGACCGGTGGAACACGTTGGTACCGGTATTCGGAGTTCGAGGTGGGATCCCAATATGGCACGGGCACAGGCTGTCTGAACGTGCCGAACGGGCAATGCACGGGCGGTTTGGTCAACATCGACGCCGCGAACGACCACACCGTTTATACGGGTTTCAAGAGCCGGGCGAATGTGACGTGGCACGTGACGCCGGACACGATGGTGTATTACACATTCTCGCAGGGCTTCCGCCCGGGTGGGTTCAACCGGTCGGTCAGCAACGTGGCCCCTGGGCCGGGCACCGGCAATCCTGCGCAGTTCAGAAAGCCTAATAGTTACGCCCCGGACTCTCTCACCAATCACGAGGTGGGCCTGAAGAGCGAGTTTCTCGATCGCCACGTGCAGCTGGACCTGTCAGCCTATTACATGACCTGGGACAATGTGCAGTTCCTGTTCTTCAATCCTACGGAACTCGGCAATACCACCTTTGGCGTCAACGGCCCGAACTACGAAGTCAAAGGCGCGGAGGTGCAACTCGTCGCCCGGCTGACCGACGAACTGACGTTGCAGGGCTCTGGGTCCTACAATGACGACACGCAGTCGAACTCGCCATGCCTGGTGGACAATATCTCCGGAACCCCGGCGTTCGGCCAATGCATCACGCAAATTGTCCAGAAAGGGGTTGGGCTGGTGCCCTTCCAGAACCCGTTCGGCGCCCCCGGCACGGTTCCGGCCTTCTCGCCGAAATTCCAGGGCAATGTGCGTGCGCGCTATGATTGGGAGATGGGAGGCTATGCGGCCTTCGCGATGGTGGGCCTCAGCTACACGGGCAGTATGTACAATCAGCCCGCAACCTATCTCTCGGGGACGGGCGTGGCGATCCCGAACACGACGTTCCTGCGCTACCTTCAGCCGGCTTACACGACCGTCGATGCATCCTTCGGAATCGCCATGGATAAATGGTACGTGCAGCTTTACGGCACAAATCTCAACAACTCTCACGCCAGCACGTTTACCTCCTCCGCGCAGTTCATCAAATCGGAGGTCCCGCTGCGGCCGCGCGTAATCGGCATGAAGATCGGGTATAATTATTGACGAGAATTTCTGCCAATGTTCTCAGGCGGGCGGCAACGCCCGCCTGTTCCTGTTTCGACCCGGCCCCATGGAAGCGACTGCAGCCGCCCCACCTTCGTCTCCGATCGAATTGGAAGTCCGCCGGCTGCGCGAATTGCAGAGGGGTGGCCGCCATGCCGAGGCGTTGCGAAGCGCGCAGGCACTGGTTTGTAGCCTGCCGGACAATCGCGATCTCCTGCTGATCGAGGCGATCAGCCTGCGGCACCTCATGCGCATACCTGAGGCCCTGGCGACGCTCGATCGCCTGGAACAACTGCAACCGCGGTTCAGCCGGATGCATCAGGAGCGGGGCCTGTGCTACGTCGTGCTCAAGGATGCTCCGCGGGCGATCGATGCCTTCCTGCGCGGCGTGAACATCAACCCTGCTTTGCCTTCGAGCTGGAGGATGCTTGAGGGCTTGTATCGGATGACGGGAGACGCCCAGAACGCGTCCACCGCCGCCGCCCACGTCGCGACGCTCAAGCGGCTGCCGCCCGAAGTGGTGACCGCAACCTCCCTTTTTTCCGATGGGGACCTGGCGCCGGCGGAGCAGATCGTGCGTGCATTTCTCTTGGCGCACGGCAACCACCCCGAGGCGATGCGCCTGCTGGCAAAGATCGGGATGGCCCGCGATGTTCTCGATGACGCCGAATTGCTGCTTGAAGCGGTCCTGACGCTCGAGCCCGATTATCGGCCGGCTCGATACGATTATGCGCAGACCCTGGTGCAGCGGCATAAATACCGGGAGGCCCGCGAGCAAATCCGGCGGTTGCTGGACCTGGAGCCGAGCAATCCGGAATACCGCTCCCTTGCGGCTCAAATCGCCGTCGGCCTCGGGGAGCACGAGAAGGCGATCGGGCTCTATCGGGAGCTGCTCCTCGCCGCGCCTGAATCCCCGGATGTGCACCTATGGATCGCACACGCGTTGAAGACGGTCGGCCGAGTATCGGAGGCGATCGACGCCTATCGCGCGGCGGCCGCGGCGCGGCCGGATTTCGGCGACGCCTACTGGAGTTTGGCAAACCTGAAAATGTATCGCTTCGATGACGCGGAGGTCGCTCTCATGCGCGCCGGAGAAGCCTCGCCGGCGACGTCTCTGGTCGATCGCTATCATTTGTGTTTCGCGCTCGGCAAGGGCCTGGAGGACGCCGGTGAGACAACCGAATCCTGGCGCTACTACGACCGGGGCAACGCTTTGAAGCGTTCGGAAAGCCGCTACCACCCCGAAATCATCGAGAACAATACGGTCAGGCAGATCGAAATCTGCACGCGGGATTTCTTCCAGCATCGAACCGGGTGGGGCACCTCGCGCCGAGACCCGATATTCATTCTCGGCCTGCCTCGGTCGGGTTCCACACTAATCGAGCAGATCCTTGCCTCTCATTCACAGGTAGAAGGCACGCAGGAACTCGCGGACATTCAGCGGATTGTCCTCGATATCCAGGGACGCGATCCGGATTTCGATCATCCGCGTTATCCGGCCGCCTTGGCGAACATGACCAAAGAGGATTTCGCTAGGCTCGGGGAGAAATACCTGACCGATACGGAAGTCTACCGGACCGGAAAGGCCTTTTTCATCGACAAGATGCCGAACAATTTCCGGCATATCGGCCTGATCCACTTGATGCTGCCCAATGCACGGATCATCGATGCCCGGCGGGAGCCCATGGCTTGCTGCTTCAGCAATTTGAAGCAGCTTTTCGCCAACGGGCAGGAATTCACCTACAGCATCGAGGACATCTCGCGCTACTACCGGACTTATCTTGCGTTGATGGAGCACTGGGATGCGGTGCTGCCCGGGCGCATATTGCGTGTCCACTACGAAGACGTGGTTGCCGATCTGGAGGGCAGCGTGCGGCGGATGCTGGATTATTGCGGCCTTGCGTTCGAGCCCGCGTGCATCGATTTCCACAAGACCAGGCGCAGCGTTCGCACGCCGAGTTCCGAGCAGGTTCGGCAGCCGATCTTCCGTGACGGCATCGAGCAATGGAAGAAGTACGAGCCCTGGCTCGGCCCGCTCAGGAACGCCCTCGGGGACGCCTTGGTTCGGTACCGGGAGCTGCAATGACAACGGACCAACTCGTATCGATCTATTGCGGCCGCGGCGCGGCAGCCTACTTTGGCGAGCCTGTGACCGTCACCGAGCATAGCCTGCAGGCCGCCCGTTTCGCGCAACGCTCAAATGCACCCGATGGCCTCGTCATTGCGGCGCTGTTGCATGACATCGGTCACCTGATCGAGCCCGTGCCGGGAGATATCGCGGATTGGAAGACCGATGCCGGCCACGAACGGATCGGCAGCCGGTGGCTGGCGTTGCGTTTCGGTCCAGACGTCTGCGAACCCGTGCGCCTCCACGTTCCGGCCAAGCGATATCTGTGTGCGATGGACCCGGCTTACTTCGCCACGCTCAGCCCGGCATCCGTCGTGACGCTTCGCCTCCAAGGCGGGCAAATGTCGCCCGCCGAAACGGAGGCATTCGAAGCCGAACCTTATTTCCGCGAGGCGGTGCTCCTGAGGCAATGGGACGATCAGGCCAAGATCGCGGGATACAAGACACTGGACTTCGCACACTACCTGCCGCTGATCGAGCGGTTGTTGGCAACGTAGCGGGTGCCAGCGCCAGCCTCGACGTGCCGCAGCTCAGGCCCCCGAAAGCGCCGGCACGGCAACAGCCATGCGGGCCCGGCCATTGAAGTAATACAGCGACAGCGTCACGAGAAACAGGCCAACCAAAGTCGTCGCGTACACGGATAATCGGAATACGGTCAGCCATTCGACGTGCTGCATCCCGAAATTTCGCCACAGCAACAAAGCGCAGCTGCCCGCATAACCGGAGGCGTCGGCGACGTATATCAGGAACCCGGCGTTTGCCACCCGGCCGCTTACCGCAACCATGCGGTCGAACAGCATGGCGTTGAACGGGGTGTAAACGACGTAAAGGCCCGCGCCGCTTGCAATCATCCACGGGAGTGGCCCCAACCATCCGGCATCGAAGGCCAGGGTCGATGCACCGAGCAGCACCAGCCCGGCCATTATCAGGCCGTGAATGACGGCCAGCGCGCGCACGTTGCTCCGTACCTTGACAACCACGCCCATCGCGACAAGCGCCACGGCCGCAACGACGATCTCCGTCGAGGTGAATACCGAAGCAGGATCGCTATATCCGAGGGCCGTCCACAGCTCAGCGGCGAAGTTGTCGCGGAAATCGCGCAGAGCAGTCACGAACACGTAGAGCACCACGAGAAGCGCGATGCCCACGCCATAATCCCGGAGAAAGTCACGTATTTCGTGCCCGCTCATTGGTGCGCGGCGAACCCGGGCCGCCTCGTCTTCGGCACTCGGAGGGGGCAACATCGAAAGGCCCCATACCGATAGAAACAGCAAAGGCACGAACACCAAACCGGTCGCGGCCGGCATCCAGAACACCGGCACATGAACGAGCTGAATTAGCAATATGCCAACGGATTTCACCGCGCCTGACGATACTATGAAACTCGCGCAAAGCACCGCGCCCAGAATCTCGGATGTCCGCCGGCCTTCCATGTAGGAGAATACCAGTCCCCATATCATTCCGAGGCACAGCCCATTGAAAAACATCGCTGGCACTTTGAAAACAGCGGGCACGACCGCGAATACAACCAACGCGAGCCAGGACGCACCGATGAGGCCCAGGATCGCCTGGGCCCTGTACGTCCGCTGCATCCCGGAAATGACCTTTATGCCAATGAACTTTGATGCGGCGTAGCCGACGAGCTGAGCGAGCACCAGAGCGATCTTGAAGTCCAAAGCGTAATGCCAGCCGACGACGCCGTCGAAACTTGCAGCCGTGAACGGCTTCCGGAATGCATACATCGAAAAATAGGCCGTGAATCCCGCGAGCGAAGCGAAGGCTGTAAACGCGATGGACGAGCCATTGCGGAGCCAGTGTGCGGGCATTCGTGACATGTCAACTCTGTGACGGATGAATGAAGCGGCATTAAGCCGCTTATGCGTTACATCCTGATGACACGATGGATCGGCAAGCGAAAACAATGGTACTGACTGCTCGAAATCGGGCGTCGTTATGAGGGATAGGCGCGTTTGACAGAGCGATTTGATCTCGCCGTCGTAGGCGCAGGCATCGTGGGTCTGGCCACGGCGTTCGCCGCCGTCCGGCGGGGATTGCGCGTGATCGTAATCGACCGCGACACCCAAGCGAACGGAGCCTCTGTCCGCAACTTCGGTTTTGTCACCGTGACCGGGCAGGAACGCGGGGCGATGTGGGCACGCGCGCGTCGCAGTCGCGAGGTGTGGCGAGAAATAGCCCCCGCAGCCGGCATTGCAATCCTGCAAACGGGCCTCTGGATGATCGCCCGACGCCCGGAATCCGTGGATGTCCTGCGCGCGTTCATGGAGACGGAAATGGCCGCGGGATGCCGTTTGCTCGAGCCTGCGGAGGCGCGCCGTCGCTGCCCGCAGATCGCTGCGCCGGACACGCTGGCGATTCTCGAAAGCTCGGTCGAGTTGCGCGTCGAGTCGAAGGAGGCGATTCCGCGTCTTGCAGCGTGGCTTGCCGAAGCCCACGGTGTCACGTTCCTGCGCGCGGCCGCCGTAACCTCGATCGAAATGCCACAGGTGCATACCTCGCGCGGCACGGTGCAGGCGGATCGGGCAGCGGTATGTCCCGGCGACGACTTCAACGGTCTGTATGCGGAGCGCCTCAGCGCATACAGGCTCACGCGCTGCAAATTGCAAATGTTGCGGCTTGCCGATCCAGGGTTCAAGCTTCCGGGCGCCGTTATGTCCGATCTTGGACTCGGGCGATACCACGGCTATTCGGATCTGGATGCCGCCGTACCGCTCAAAGCGCGTCTTGCCAGCGATCAAGCAGACCACATCAAGCACGGCGTCCATCTTATCGTTGTGCAAAGTGCGGATGGCAGTCTCGTGGTGGGGGACAGCCATCATTACGCCGCGACCCCTGACCCGTTCTCGCATCATGAGGTTGACGCGCTGATCCTCGGGGAGTTCGCCGCTGCGCTGGGAATTGAGCCGCCGCCGGTGCTGGAGCGCTGGATCGGCACCTACGCATCTGCCGCGGATCGTCCCGTTTTGATCGACGCGCCTGAAGCATCGGTTCGTATTGGGATTGTCACCTGTGGCGCGGGGGCGTCCACGGGTTTTGCGATCGGCGAGGAATTGATTGCCAGTTTCTTTGACGCGGGAGGAGCAGCATGAGTCTCAAGGATCACTACGATCTGGTCATCTTCGATTGGGCTGGCACGATGGTCGACTTCGGGTGCGAGGCGCCGGTCAAGGCCCTGATCGAGGCGTTCGATGCCGAGGGCGTGCTCATCGACGAAGCTGCCGCGCGCCGGGATATGGGCAAGGCAAAGCGGGATCATGTGCGCAGCCTTATGATGGACCCTTCGGTGGCGGCCGCCTGGCAGGCTCGCCACGGTCGCGCCGCCGATGACAGCGACATGGAGAGAATCATGACGCGTCTCGGGCCGCTGATGCGTGAGCACGCGACGCGCGCGTCCACCCTGATCCCCGGGGCGCGGGACACTTTCGATCAGTTGCGTGCTGCCGGTCTCAGAATTGCCTCGTCCACCGGATATACGCGCGACATGATGGAGCCTGTTCTGGCACAGGCAGCCGAGCAGGGTTATGTGCCGGAGCATGTTGTGTGCTCCGGCGAGACCGCGGCGGGCCGGCCTTCGCCCCTGATGATTTACAAAGCCTGCGTGGACCTCGGTGTTTGGCCGTTGTCACGGGTCGTCAAAGTAGACGACGCGGAAGTGGGAATCGCAGAAGGCAAGGCCGCTGGCGTGTTTACGGTCGGGGTTGCATCCGGCAACGCACTCGGGCTTTCGCTGGAGGCCTTTCAGGGCTTGTCCTCGTCCGAACGCGCCAACCGGATCGCGATCGCACGGCAGGGGCTGCTCGACGCTGGAGCCGACCTCATTATCGATTCGGTCGCGACTCTCATACCGGAGCTGGAACGGGCGTCGGCGCGCCACATGGCGGAATTGGAGCGTGGTTCCTGATTTCGTGGAAGACACAAAGAGCGCACTCTCAAACGCCGGCGAGCGCCGATAGAAATATCCCATCGCGCGCACTTGTTCGCCGCCAACGTCGATCTGAAAGGATACAATCGGAACCCGGCACGGCGGGGACCCCGTTCCCTGCGTCCGCGGAGCGTCGTCAGATCTTCGGCCGTACGAAAGTCCCGACAAGCGCCGTCGCGCCTTTTGCGTGCCCCTTAATTCGGCCTTGCAGCTCCTCATAGGTCAGGCCGGGCGGCAAATCTTTCGGGTCGAGATCGGTTGCGACAACCTTGAACACGTAATGATGCGGCGCCGTCCCGGCCGGTGGACACATTCCACGCCAGGTGAAAGTGTTCCAGACATTCTTGCCGCCGACGAATTTGTCGGAAGGCTTGTTCAGGTCGCCTTCCGCGAAGGACGTCACGTTGGCTGGAATGCCATAGGCCACCAGATCGAAATCGCCAACCCCGCCGCCACCTTCCTGGTCGACCATGGTCAGCGCGTAGCTTTTGACTCCCGGCGGCGGATTCGACCACGCCAATTGCGGCGATATATTTTCGCCGACACAGAAGGGAACCTGGGCAGTCTTCGTGAATGCGATCCTGGCGGGCAACATCTCGCCGTCTTTGAACGTTGCAGATGTCATCATGAAACCGGTCTGGGGCGGGGCTTCTACGGCTTTCGTGCCGGGGGCGATGGCCGAAACAGCCAGTACAGCCGCTCCGGCGCCTACGGCAAATTTCGTCTGGCGCTTACCGAACATCCCGACATTCCTCCTGCAAGATCGAAGTTCTATGGATTGGTATAGAGGCCGACAATGACGGCCGCATCCAGCGCGTGACCTTCGAGCCTTTTGACAAGCTCGGGATGCGTCAAACCCGGCGGCAATGCTTTCGGGTCAAGGTCGGTGGCGAACATCTTGAAGAGATAGTGGTGCGGCGCCGAGGCCCCGGGCGGCGCACACATCCCCCTCCAATTGGTCTGGCCGAAACGGTTCTTGCCGCCAACGTAATTGGGAGAGGGCTTGCTGAGCTCGCCCTCCGTAAGGGACGTCACGCTCGCGGGAATGCCATAGACAACCAAATTCACGTCGCCGACTCCATGGGAGTAGTCGTTCATCCATGTGCCCAGTCCGGCGCCGCCCTCCTCGGAATACTCGACAATCGCGAAACTCTTGGTCCCCGCAGGCGGATTCGACCAGCCCAGTTGAGGCGATATATTTGGCCCTTTGAGGCCGCAAGGAAGACCGGCCGCCGCTTTTCCTGGCATCATCCCTCCGTCCTTGAAGGACGTGGATGTCAGCATGAAACCGGTCAGTCGCCGTTCCTCGCCGCTCGCAAGCGAGCCCGCACACAACGAGGCCAGCGCCAGCCCACCGGCGGCGAACAGAAGCCTGCACTGACGCTTACCGTGCATCACGATTCCTCCCTTGAAGGCGAGATGCCATTCTTTTGCCTGATCGCGAAGGAAAGGCCGACGTCAATTCATTGCGGCCGCACGAACACACCGACAATAGCAGCCGTCCCTCTGAGGTGCCCCCTCAGCCTCGCATCCAACTCGGCCGAAGTCAGACCCGGCGGCAACTCCTTCGGGTCCAGATCCGTGCCTCTGACAATAAAGGCATAATGGTGTGGCGCCGTGCCCGGCGGCGGACACATCCCCCGCCACGTCGCATCGCCCCGGCTCCCCCTGCCGCCGACGAATTTGTCCGAAGGCTTGCTGAACTCTCCTTCCGCAAACGATGTGACCGCGGCGGGAATGCCGTAGGCGACCAAGTCCGTATCGTTCTGGATATCTTCCAGATCGAACATCACGACCGCGAAGCTCTTGACCCCCGGATAAGGCTTTGACCACGACAATTGCGGCGAAACATTCTGGCCGACGCAGTTGGGAAAATTAGCCGCTTTGGTATAGGCGGTTCTTGCCGGCATCATCCCGCCATCCGTGAAGGTGGAGGACGTAACGTTGAATCCGGTCGGCGCCTCTGCCGCGTGCGCAGTAAACACCATGTACGACGACGCCAGCATTAGCCCGCTGGCCACCAACAGTTGTTTGAAGTGACGTTCGACAATCATCACGTGTCCTCCCGACGGTTGCAGCCACCCCGCTCAGATGCCTGGCAATTCTGATTCGAACTGAGCGGGTCGTTGCACGAACGCCCGTACCTCAATAGATCCTTCGATCCCTAAGCAAAGAAGTGGCGGTGACTCGTTTCTGACGAACAGGCTCGATTGATAACCCAACGGGCCCTCCCCTTCAACCAAAGCTGGCTCCTTCGCACTGCTCGATTTGTAATCCTCGCATAATTTGTGCGCGATTGCTTTCGTTTTAACTTGCGGGGCCGCGAATCAGATAAGAAGGCGGCAGCCGGCTAAAAAAAATCCGGGAGGACGGTCATCTAGGGGAGGGTCAAAATGAATCCAGTTGCGTCCAGAATTTCCACGCTCATGGGGACGGCTTCTTTATTTGCGATGGCAAGTGTCATCGGGGCTCAGGCACAGACGGCGCAAGCACAAACGGCGCAAGTCAGCCCAGAGGCTCCTCCCGAGCAGGTGCTGATAACGGGATCGCTCATTCACGGCGCCGTTGCGGTCGGCGTGCCGGTGACGAATCTGAGCCTGCAGGATTTCCAGACAACCGGCGCGGCCAAGATCGGCGACCTGTTCAAGAACGTTCCCGCCGTCAGTATTCCCACACTCTCGGACGCCATCAACAATGGCGGACACCAATCGAGAGCGGTGCAAATCAACATTCACGGCATCGACGAAGCCCGCGCGCCACGATCGCTGATGATGGTTGACGGTGTGCGCTTTCCGATTCAGGGCGATCATCTCAATTTACATGACCCTTCTGTGATTCCCTCGCTTGCCGTCGATCGCATCGACCTGCTCGCGGATGGGGCATCGGCGACTTACGGATCGGACGCGGTCACAGGCGTGATCAACGTCATTTTGAGGCGGGGCTATGACGGCGCGATTACCCAGCTGAACTTCGCGGCCGGCGACGGCCCCACGCACTATCAAGCCGCGCAATTATGGGGCCGTACCTGGGACGGCGGCGACATTACGCTGAGCTACGAATGGTACGACGACAAGCCGGTTTCCGGCAGCAAACATTCGGCTTACACCAGCGATTATCGCCCCTGGGGGCTCGACGATTTGACGCCGATCGGTTCCTCGATTCCGGGCACGATCAGTGTGGGCGCCACGGCCAATTCGGCCAATGGATTCAAGGCGAGCCTTGGCAGGAATTGCACCAATTGCTTTGCCATTCCGGCCGGCGCCGGCGGCGATTTCGCATCTTCACTGAACAATGGTCTCGGCCCGACCGCTCCCTCCAGCGCCCCCGGCGTGCTGAACTGGTCGACCTTCGCGGTCGCGGCCAATAGCGGCACCAACGGTACGCGCAATATCTTCGACCCCTTATTGATCTCGCAGGAGGAAGGCGGCCAGCAGCGCAATGCGGCAACCGCGACATTCGATCAGAGATTGATTCCGGGGGTTACCCTTTATGGCGAGGGTTTCTACAGCAATCGCCGGGGCCAAATCCTCAACCCGACGAGCGCCAAGCCGGTCAACACGCTGCTCCTGCAGTCGATCGCCGTGCCCACCGTCAATCCCTATTATCCCGTGGGCGCGCCCAGCGGTTTGCGCGTCGCCTATAATCTCGGCATCGAAATCCCCCCCTACGTGGCCTATGAAGAATATGCCGCGCGCTATCAAGCCGGAGTGAAATTCGACCTGCCTCTCAACTGGCACGGCGACATATATTATGCGCGGACGTGGGACGACACCCGTATCGATGACACCCACCTTGCGAACGTGAATGCCGTTTCGGCAGCATTGGGCTGGACGATCGCCTCGACGCCCCCATCGGGTACCGCGCCTGGCATCTCGACATTCACCAAGCCAGCCGGCGTGCCATATCTAAACCTGTTCTGCGACCCGACCGCCTTCCAGTGCAACTCGCCGGATACGCTGAACTATATCCGCGGCATCATGAACGAGTACTCGGAATACGCTTCCGACGAAAGCAACGTGACGTTCGACGGTCCGTTGTTCGATCTGCCCGCCGGTCCTGTCAGGGCTGCTGTCGGCGGTGACTATAGAAGCGACGTCTTCAAGAACACGCTCTTGGTGAACTCCGGCTCGCCAAGCTTGGTCCTGTCGCCGATCCTCGCCTACAATCCCTTCCAGGTCTGGGCGGGGTTCGCTCAGTTGAACGTGCCGGTCTTCGGCGAGAATTTCAAAGCGCCGCTGATCGACAGGCTCGATCTCGAATTGTCCTGGCGCCACGACGAATATTCGGGCGATCTCCAGGGCAACACCAGCAACCCGAAAGTGGGCTTCACCTGGGTGTTGTCGGAGCTCTTGGGACTTAGTGCCAAAGGCTCGTGGAACTCGTCATTCCGGCTCCCCGAGGCAGGCGAATACTCGGCCGATTACGTGAATAATATTCAGGCCTTTAACCTGCCGACGAATCTGCAGCTCGGGACTTCGGCTTTTGCGCTTCCGTGCGTGAACAACGCCGCGACGCCGGGGTCGGCAGCAGCCGATCTGGTGGCGGCGTTAGGATCGAGTGTTTGCAACAAGAACCTGGGCGGCCTCTCGCCGGGCGGCGGTCCTCTGAAATCCCTCAGGCCCAACGGTTTCCACGGCGGGACCGATCTCGGCCCGGAGACGTCGATCAACTATGTCCTCGGAGGGGAGTTCGCGCCGACCACCTTCTTGAAGGGGCTCGACCTTCAGGCGACCTGGTTCAGCGTCAAGATCAACAACGTGCTGAACTCCTTCGGCGCAAGCGGATCGACCTTCTCCGATCCGAACAGCCGCTTCTCCTACATTCTTCCGAGCGATCTGGCCGGTATCGGCCTGCCCAACGATCAGGGCTGCGCCACGGCCAACGGCAACCCAACCGCCTGTGCGCCGTTCGAGGCGATGGTTGATTCGATCTTGTTCAACCCGAGAAATGCATCCGCCTTGCCCGCAGCCAAAACGCTGATCTACTGGATCAACGACGCGGGCGTCATCAACCACGGCTCGGAGAAGTTCACGGGCATCGACTGGCAGGCAAGCTACGATTACGACGCAGGCGATCTTGGCGCCTTCAATACCGGAATCGTGGGCACCTACTATATCAGCAAGACGCAAAACGCTCCGGGCCAGGATCCGATAGAAACCATAACGACCACCATCGCTTCCATCGGTGGACTTCCTATCAATGGCGTGTTGACGGCCCCGCGGATGGCTTATCGAGCCCGGTTGGGCTGGAGTGACGGGCAGTGGGATGTGACGGGCTTTATGAATTATCAGGGCCATTACTATTCCACCCAGCCATCGCCCCCCAATGTCAACAATCAATGCTCCGTAGCCGGCGGCACAACGCCGACGGGCACGTTTCCGTGTGCCATCACCGGCTTTACCGGCATAACGCCATCGCAGTACACGTTCGATTTGTCGTTCGGCTACAACACCGGCGATATGCCCACGAGAGATTCCCTCAAGAACATCCAAATCAATTTCGTGATCAATAACATCATGGACAGGCACCCGGCATTCCAATACGCGCCGGGCACTTCAGGCCACACGCCCACTGCCTATGACCAGTTCAAGACCGATGTGGGCCGCGTGTTCAACGTCGTTTTGACCAAGACCTGGTAGCAGAGACGGAACGGAAGGGGTTGCGCTCGAAAGAAGATCGCAGCCCTTTCCTGGCCGGTCCCGAACCGTACCTACCCAACGGTTCGGAGGCTTTCCGGTACACTTTCGCCACTTTTTTGGCGGAGCCTACCAAGGATAAAGGGGAAGGCTGCAATGTTTCGATCCGTCTCCAGCATACGGTCTCTCGTTGCGGGCGGCCTTCTTGCCTCGGTCGCCTGCATAAGCATCACGATGGCGGCCGACAGCGGCAATCCGAATGCCTCCATTCCCGATTTTTACGAGAATGGGATTGGATGGATCACCCGGAGCAACGACTTCCTGCCGCCCAAAAGCGGGCTTGGTCCCGTCAAAGACGATCCCGCCCATCCTTACAGGCCGAATGGCGCGCCCGGCGGCGGGACATTCCGGGTCGCGGATCTGAGCCATCCCGCCCTCATGCCGTGGGTCAGAGATGCGCTGAAGACTATCAATGACCAGGTTATGTCGGGAAAGCCGCTCTACTCGGTTGCCAATTCCTGCCGCCCGGCCGGCGTCCCGAACATGTTGCTGGTGCGCGCGACGCCGTTCTTTTTCGTCCAGACGCCGAAAGAGGTCTGGCTGATCTGGCAGAACGATCACATGGTACGCCGCGTGTTCCTGAATCAGGAGCACTCCAAGAACCTGAAGCCGTCCTGGTTCGGCGAATCCGTCGGCCATTACGAGAATGGCGATACGCTGGTTGTGGACACGATCGGGATGAACGCACAGACGACGGTCGACAATTACCACACGCCGCATACGGAAAAGCTGCATGTGGTGGAGCGCTTCCACCGGATTGGTACCACACTGGAGGTGGAAGTCACGATCGAGGATCCGGGCGCGTTCACCCAGCCCTGGCATGCATTGCAGAAATACGGCCGGGTCGATTTCAAATCCCGCCGTACGCCGGAACTCGGCAACATAGCGGCCGATGCGGAGCCCTTCTTGTCGGAGGAGATTTGCGCGGAGACAGCCGTTCAACCGGTGGACATCGGCATGCCGCCTGTTCCGCGGGCGGACAAGCCGGATTTCTGAATCTCAGGCGACGGGCTTTGACAGCGCCACCCCGAATCCGGGCACCGGGACCGACAATTCCGTGCGCAGCGTGCAATCCATGATGTCGACAAATTCAAGGCCCGCGCGCGCGGCAGCGGCGCGCAAGTAATCGGGGCCGTGGCGGTACCGGGAATTCGCGGTGAATTCCCAGCTCTCGCCGTCCCCGCTTTCCACCATGAAGAAGTAGAATCCCCCGGGCCTCAGGCGTCGTGCGACACCGGTCAGCGTGGGTGCGAGATCCCCGATGTAAATCATCGTGTCCGCGGACAGGATGAGATCATAGGAAGGACCGTCACGCATCAGCACCACTTCCAGATCGCCCAGGATCAGATCGTTGTAAACGCCGCGTTCCCGGGCCTTTTCGATCATCAGCGGGGCAAGATCGATGCCATCGAGGCATCCGCCGGCAGCAAGGTCCTTGAAGGCTTCGCCGACCAATCCTGTGCCGGTGCCGAGGTCGAGAATCCGCAATGGCGGGGCGATCCCGGGAACGACGCGCTCGGCCAGCTTGCGCAAATGCGTGTGGCCGACATAACCGAGCGTCTTCAGCATGTTGTCGTCGTAAAAGGTGGAAAACCGATCGAACAGATGTTGCAGGTAGACCGCCGGAGCACGGCTGGTACGGCCCAGCTTGAAGGAGACTTGCTCGCGGTTCTCCCTTGCTTCCTTCAGATCGGGATCGATCTCCAACGCCCGCTCGAAGTCTTCCAGCGCCTCGGCGTTTCGCTGCATCGCAGCGAGCGTGCTGCCGCGGTTATTCCAGCTTAGCGCGTGCCGGGGTTGAATCGCCACCGCAGTGTCGAAGGTTGCAAGCGCCTCGTCATATCGCTGCATCTCCTGGAGTGCGATGCCGCGATTGCACAGCGCTTCGACGAAATCGGGCCGGACGGCCAACGCGCGGTCGAAGCAAGCGAGCGCCTCACTATGACGGTTCATCTGCAACAGAGCGATGCCGCGCAGGCAGAGGCCGTCAGTAAACAGCGGGTCGATTTTCGACGCTTCGGCAAGGAGATATTGCGCCCGGTCGAACTGTCCATGGCGGAAATAGATGGCGCCGAGTGCGGACAGGGCCTCGAAGTGCCGCGGATTTGTACGCAGGATGCGGTGGTATATTTCGGCTGCTGCCGGCACCTGCCCACGCCGGGCAAGATGTTGCGCTTCCAGCAAGAGATCTTCTGAGGTCATAGGAATTTGTGGCTCAGAATTCGCCGGCGTTCCAGTACTTGCCTTGACCCAAATGCCCGGTTGCGCGCATATTTTCAGGAATAAATCGCTCTTGGTCGGTTCGTTTCTTTTTTCGTTCGCGCGCCGCGATTTCAGCCTGCTGTGAATGTCAGTTTTGCGTCGCGCCGACGTGCCGAAGGGCCCTGCGGTGGGTAATTCTGCCGGAGACAAAACGGAGCTGGGGAGGGTCGCATGCGAGACTTGGTGCACGCCTATATTTCAAGGAACCTCGATCGTCGTGGCTTCCTGAAAGGAATGGCCACGGCCGGCTTCACGGTCGCAGCGGCCGAATCCGTTTTGGCGGCTTTGGCGCCGATGGTCGAAGCCGCGGAAATGCCGACTGGGCGATTCCGCACCGTGGAAGGCACCGGCGGCTATCTTCTGGTGCAGCAGCTCAAGGCAGCCGGCGTCAAGCACGTCTTCTACGGCAACGGCACGGGTTCGGGGCCGATGCTCGATGCCATGGTGGGGGACAACGACATCCATCTGATCCTGGCGACCGAAGAAAACATCGTGACCGCGATCGCGTCCGGCTATGCGCTTGCGAGCAACGATCCGACCTTCGTCAACAT
Organism: uncultured Bordetella sp.; assembly: GCA_964494505.1. Classification (GTDB taxonomy): domain Bacteria; phylum Pseudomonadota; class Alphaproteobacteria; order Micropepsales; family Micropepsaceae; genus CAIYRG01. The sequence continues at coordinate 70,096 of CAZBRO010000015.1, read as the reverse complement.
CCATGGCGATGTTGGCACCGCGCACCAGATGCTGAACATGTTCAATGCCAAGAAGGATGGCGTCCCGCTGGTCGTGTCATCCTTCACGACGGGGCAGGATGATCTGGGGCATGACGGCTTCGAATCGGTAGACGACATTGTCGAGATCACCAAACAATTCACGCGCTGGAGTTTCGAGGTCCCGGCCCCCCGCCGTATCCCGGAAATCCTGCGCAACGCAATCCGGATATCGATGACGCCGCCTGGCGGCCCCTGCTACATGGCGATTCCGAATGGTGGCGCCGTCGCCAGGGCCGAAATTATCCCGAAGGAATATTTTACCCTTCCGATTCGCACGAAGCCCGAAGCGCGGCTGGTGGAGCAGACAGCGAAAATGCTGCTGGAGGCCAAGAAGCCGTTCATGACCGTGGGCCACGAAGTGTGGCGCTCGGATGCCTATGACGACGTGGTGAAGCTTGCCGAACTCGCGGGTCTTCAGGTCGTGCAGGGCATCAGCCCGTATACGGATTTCCCGACCGGACACCCGCTCTATATCGGCCAGACAGATAGGGCGGTTGCAGGTCTTCGGCCGCTGCGCGACGCCGATCTGATGTTGAACATGGGCGCGCACAATTTCTATCAGGGCGGTGCCGGGCCGGCGATTCCAAGAGAGTGGAAGCTCATCGATTTCCGCACCGCGCCCAATGACGTGGCGCTCGTCAACCCCACCGACCTTGCGGTGATCGCCGATCTCAAAGAATCCACCAAGATGCTCGTCGACGCATTGGGGCAATCGATGACGCCCGCGCAGAAGGCGGCGGCGAAGGGTCGCATCCAGGAATCGGGCGCTTTCAACAAACGAGTGCAGGCGGCCCGCGAGCAGGTGCTTGCAAAGCGGCGCGACGACGTGCCCATCGCCTGGGAGCGCGTGGCATATGAAGCCAACCTTGTGCTCGAGCAGGATGCGATCATCACACACGAGTTCAACTCGGCTATGCCGCGCACCTTGCCGTGGTTCGAATTCGGCCGCGGCAAGAAGGAGCTGTTCGGTCGCACGGTCGGGTCGGGGCTCGGATGGTCGGTTGGCGCCGCCGTCGGCATCAAGATGGCCAAGCCCGATCGTCAGGTCGTCTGCCTGCTCGGCGACGGCGCTTTCCTGATGGGCCAAGTCGAAGCGCTGTGGGCAGCCAGACGCCATGAGGCGCCCGTGATGTATATCGTTTTCAACAACCGAAGCTTCAACGATACGCGCATGCGCGTGATGCCCAACGCGCCGAGAATGCGCGAGGCTCAGCAGGACATGGGAAGCTATCTCGGCAACCCCGATGTCAGCTTCGAACAATTGGCCAAGGGCTTCGACGTCAAGGGGGCGACCGTGACCAAGCCGGCCGAGCTTGCCGATGCGCTCAAGCGCGGCGTGCGGGAGTTGAAGGACGGCCGGCCTTTCGTGCTCGACGTGGTGGCCGAACGTGTCGGCCCGCTCGCCGAATCGACGTGGTATCCGAAATACTCGGTGGCCGAGAGGCGCACGAAGCAGGTATGAGCCATCGAACGGCGCAGCAATTTCGGCTGGGCGGTTGTGAGGAGGAGAATTGGGATATGAGTCATCGTGCCGGCCGCCGTTTGGCGGGCATTTTTGTCTTTTGCCTTGGTCTCGCGGAGGCCGCGCAGGCGAGGGAATCCGATCCGCTGGCGAGCAAATTGCCGGATGGCGAGGGCCGTCAATTGGTGATCGAGAACTGTGCCGGGGCCTGTCATTCCTCGGATCGCATCCTAAATGCGCGCAAGACACCCGCAGAATGGCGCAAGACCGTTGAGCAGATGGTTTCCAACGGCGCTCAGCTGTTCCCTGAGGAAGTCGACGCCGTGACCAAGTATCTCACCGAACATATCGGGAATGGCGGTCCTGCAGGCGACAAGAAGTAGAGCGAGCCTCGCAAGAGGAGAGACGTTCGAGAGAAGCGTGAACTGATCGTCAGGGCTTCCCCGGTGCGGCCTCGCGAGAAGCGCCTTCAGGTCCGATGATATTTCGTGGAGCACGGCGCTCCAGTCCCCGCGGGCCGGTTGCGGGAACAGCCGGGCAGAAGGATACCACGGGCTCTGATGCCGCCGCGTCGCCTGACCATGTGGGCACGTCTGATGCGACATCGATTGCAGGATAATTCTTCACGCGCCCACGATATTCAAAATCGCGCCAGCCATCGTGGTCGCTCATGGCCACTTTGCAGAACTCGAAACAAAGGTTCCGGCTCCTCGGTTGTGAAGCATCGGTTAGGTCGGGGTCGCTTCTGCTCTATTGTACAAGATCGGGGGGGCGAATGAGCACGAATCGGCCGCCGTCGTTGCCCGCCCGTCATATCTGCGTTAGGATTCCGCAAAATGATGAAAACAAGAGGGGTCTTCCGGTGCTTGAATCCGTGTCGAAAATGAAGGTTCGCGCCCGCGTTTCGTGCCTGGTTGCGGGGGCCCTGCTTGCCTCGATTGCAAGCACCGGAGTCGTGCTGGCGCAAGGCGCCGCCAAGCCGGACAGTTCCATCCCGGATTTTTACGAGAACGGCGTCGGCTGGATTACGCGGAGCAATGATTTCTTTCCGCCGCACAGCGGACTTGCGACGGTGGGGGCCGATGCGTCCCATCCCTACGTGATGGAAACCGGCGCGGGCCGGGTGCAGACCTTCCGGGTCGCGGACGTGAACAATCCGGCCCTGATGCCATGGGTCAAGGACGTGCTGAAAAAACAAAACGATGTGGTCATGACTGGCAAGCCGCTCTACACGGTGGCCAATTCGTGCCGGCCCGCCGGTGTGCCCAATATGCTGCTCGTGCGCTTGACGCCTTTCTTTTTCCTCCAAACGCCGAAAGAAGTGTGGCTGATCTGGCAAAACGACCACATGGTGCGGCGCGTGTTCCTGGATCGGGAGCATTCCAAGAATCTGAAGCCAACCTGGTTTGGCGAATCCGTCGGTCACTATGAAAATGGCGATACGTTGGTCGTCGATACGATCGGTTTGAACGACAAGACGACCATCGACAACTACCATACGCCCCATACCGACAAGCTGCATGTGATCGAGCGCTTCCATAAGCTCGGCAATGCGATGGAAGTGGAGGTCACGGTGGAGGACCCCGGCGCCTTTACGCAGCCCATGCATGCTTTGCAGAAATACGGCCGCGTGGACTTCAAGTCGCGCCGCACTCCGGAGCTCGGCGAATTGGCCGGCGACGCCGAACCGTTTTTGTCCGAAGAGGTGTGCGCCGAGACTGCGCAGACACCGGTCAATATCGGCATGCCCCCTGTCCCGCGGGCGGACATGCCGGACTTCTAAGCCTCTTCGATCCTTGGTCCCCCGCGCCGGCTTGGCGACGTTGTTCGAGCGCGATCGCCGGATTATGCTATCCCCAATCGGCGGCCGGCCATCGGACCGGAACAGCCGTGAGCCATTGGAACGAAGGGGAGGTCATATGCCCAAATCCTTGCCGGCGAAGAAGCTCTGTGCCATCGCCTCATGCTTGGCTGCAAGCGGATTCCTTCTCACCGGGGCGGCATCCACCGTCGCGGCCCAAAGCGCCGGCTCCGTCCCCGATTTTTATATGGATGGCGGCGGCTGGGTCACGATGAGCAATGACTTCTTCCCCCCCAAGAGCGGCCTCGGGCCCGTCAGGTCCGATCCGAAAAATCCCTACGTGATGGAAAGCGGCAACGGGCAGCGGCAGACCTTCCGCGTGTCGGACACCAGTCATCCCGCGCTGATGCCGTGGGTGAAGGATGAGCTGAAAAAGGTCAACGACCAGGTGTTGTCCGGCAAACCGCTCTACACGGTCGCGAATTCATGCCGGCCCGCGGGCGTTCCGAACATGCTGCTGGTCCGCATCACGCCTTTCTTCTTCGTGCAGACGCCGAAGGAAGTCTGGCTGGTTTGGCAGAACGACCATCAGGTGCGCCGCGTGTTCCTGAATCAGGAGCATTCCAAGAATCTGAAGCCGTCCTGGTTCGGCGAATCGGTCGGCCATTATGAGAACGGCGACACGCTGGTCGTGGACACGATCGGAATGAACGCGAAGACCACCGTCGACAATTACCATACGCCACATACGGAGCAGATGCATGTGGTGGAGCGCTACCATATGATCGACAAGAAATCGCTTGAGGTGGAGGTCACGGTCGACGACCCGGGCGCCTTCACCCAGCCCTGGCATGCGCTGCAGAAATACCGGCATGCCGGCAACGAATCGGGCAACGATCTCCCATATCTCTATGAGGAAGTTTGCGCCGAAACGTCTGCCACGCCGGTCGACATCGGCATGCCGCCGATCCCACGTGCGGACAGGCCGGATTTCTAAGTCACTCGCGCGAGGACGCGGCGGTAAAGCCTTGCCGCGGTTCACCCCGCCGATGACGCTCCCACATCGTGATCAGCGCGGCTTCGAGATTGCGCGTGAACCGGGATGTATCGAAGAGCGCGTGCGTGTCGCGGTTGCGCGCCAGCTTCTCCTTGATCGCTGCAAGCGCTGCCGGATCGCGGACAAGCTTCAGCACTAGGGCTTCGTATTCCTCGAGCGACCGGGCGACCAATTCCGGCAAGCCGATGGCCGACAACAGGCTTGCGCCCACACGGCCCGCGAACGTGGAACCGAGGCACGTAATGACGGGAAGTCCCGCCCATAACGCGTCGCTTGCCGTGGTGTGGGCGCCATAGGGAAGTGTATCGAGAAAGAGATCGGCCGCGCGGTGCCGCGCCAAATGATCGGCCACGCCTATGCGCGGCGCGAAAATCAATCGATCCGGCGCGATGCCGTGTTCGCTCGCGGCCTGAGCGAGATTGCGGGCTGCGTTGGCGTTGTCGGCCATGAGCCACAGGACCGCGCCATCGACCCGGGCGAGAAGGCGCATCCAGATTTTGAACAGGTCGGGGAGAATCTTGAAATTGTTGTTGAAGCAGCAAAAGACGAAGCCTGTTTCGGGCAATCCGTATTCGGCCCGGGCTTTTGCCGGCCCCGTATCGTCCCGCGCTCCGTCGTTGCATTGATACGTATCGGGAAGATAGACCACCTGCTCGGTGTAGAATCGCCGCTGATCCTCCGGGATCACGATCCCGTCGGCGATGATATAGTCCATAAAGGGCGCCCCCATGGTCCCCGGATAACCCAGATAATGGGTTTGTATGGGCGCCGGACGGTGGCTCAGGATTCCGCTGCGGGCATCCTTGGTCAGCCCTTTAAGATCGATGGCGATATTCACCTCGAGCTGACGCAAGAGCGCCGCGATTTCGAAATCGCTCTTTGTACGCACATCGATGAAGCGATCGAATGCCGTCTGCAGCCGCGTTCGCATCCCGCTTTCATCGTCCGGACCATAGGAGATCGCAATGGTCTCGAAGCGCTGCCGATCATGGTGCTCGAAGACACCCGACATGAGATGCGCCGTCGCATGGGCATTGAAATCCGCCGACAGATAGGCAATCCGCATCCTATCGTGCCGGTAGATTTCGCCCCGCCACAAAGGCGGCGCTGGTGGATACTTGTCTGCGATCCATACGTGAGCGGAGCGTGATTGCTCCTCGGCTGAGGGCGAAAGCGCTACACTGACGAAGGGCGATACGATGGATTTCCCCGCACGCAGGCCTTCAGAGATGGCGTTTCGCTCTTCTTCAAGATGGCGCCAATCGCAAGCGTGCAGCTTGTAGTAAGCGAGATTGCCGCGGGCAAAGGGGATGTCCGGATTGAGCGCGAGCGCCCGCTCGTAATCGCGGATCGCCTCATCAAGGCGCTTCAGTTCGAATAAACCGGCAGCGCGGTTGATGAGCGCCTGGACAGAATCGGGGGCGATGGCGAGCGCCCTATTGTAATCGGCAATCGCTTCCTCGTAGCGCATGAGCCGCAGCAACACATAGCCGCGGCCGAGGAGCGCCCCGACGCTGTCCGGCCTGCCCCTTAGTGCGCGGCCGAATGCGGCGAGCGCTTCCCCGTCGCGGCGAAGTTCGCCAAGTGCATTGCCGCGGCCGGTCCACGCGGCCACGCTCCGCGGATCCGCCGCTAACACTTTGTCGAAATCCGTCAACGCCTCGGAGTGGCGCTCCAGCAGCATCAGAGCGCGCCCCCGATTTTCCCAGGCTTCCACATAATTCGGCCTGACCTCAAGCGCCTTGTCATAGCTGGAAAGCGCCTCCGAATACCGCCGCGCTCCGGTGAGAGCATTTCCGCGCTCTATCCATACCGCGGCATCGCCGGGCCGAATGCGCAACGCTCGGTCCAAAGCGGAGGCCGCTTCGCCGTATCGCTTAAGCGCTGCCAGGGTGACGCCGCGATTGATCAGGGCGTCGATATAATAGGGGTTGAGTGCGATAGCGCTGTCAAAGCAAACAATCGCGTCTTGGAGCCGATCCAGCTTCTGGAGCAGACAGCCGCGATTGTACAGGGCATCCGGCGAGCGCGGATTGACGCCTATCGCTTGCGCAATAAGGCGCTCCGCTTCGGCGATCTCGCCGGACTGTGCATGGACATAACCGAGCAGATAGAGCGCCTTGAAATTCCTTGCGTCGGCTTTGAGGATGTCCCGGCAAATCTGCATCGCTTCGGCGAGATTGCCCGCCTTCTGGGCAGCCAGCGCGGCATCAAATCGGTCGTGCATGGACGGATATCTCAAGCGCGGCGCCGCGCTCCGTGGCGGATTGCACTTGGACACATCTGAACGGCCCCAAAACTGTTGCCTCGCTTTCGGTCACGTGCCGGCAAAGACGGCAACTACGCGTGTTGGTTTCGCGCGCGATAGAATCGTTTGATTATCACACACGCTCCCAAATCGACAACCACCGGACCGCGGGTCCCAGGGCAGGCGAAGCCCGGAGGATAATCCCAATTGCATGCAAGATTTGATATCAAACGCGCCGATAAGCTAGTTTTTCGATTAAGCTTGTGGAACGGAAACTGGGGAGGAATAGAATGTCGCGCGCGAGAAAAGCTATGGCACATCTTTTGGCTGGCGGCGCCGCCACTATTTTTGCGTTCGCCGCGGTAGCGCAGACGCAATATCCCAATCCTCGCGACCTGCCCAATCCTTACCGGCTCGATCCCACGTGGCCCACGCTGCCGCAAAGTATGAATGGTGGCCATTGGGGTGAAGTCATCCGCGTTCATGTCGTCCCAAACGGCAATGTTTGGGTGTTTCATCGTTGTTTCAATACGGTGCCTCCGGGCAGTGCGGTTTGTATCAATCGCGGGCCCGCCAATCCGCCGATTCTGGAATTCGATCACGCCGGCAGACTGCTGAAGAGCTTTGGCGCCGGTCTGTTCGCCTACCCTCATGGCTTCACCGTGGATCAGGGCGGAAATCTTTGGGTGACGGACGTCAATGACGCCGAGACGGTGCTCGGAATGTCCGCCAGGAACGCGGCTGGTGTCGTCATGGGCCAGGAGGTGTTGAAACTTTCGCCAGACGGCAAAGTGCTGATGACGCTTGGCAAGGAAGGTGTGTCAGGCAGCGGCCCGGATACGTTCGATCGGCCGACCGGCGTCGCTATTGCACCCAATGGCGATATCTTCGTCACGGACGGCCATCTGCCCAACGCACACAACAATGGCCGGGTGCTGAAATTTTCCAAGGAAGGAAAATTCATCAAAAGCTGGGGCAAGCGAGGCTCCGCACCGGGCGATTTCGACGAACCGCACGACATCTTCATTGGGGGCACGCAGAATCGTCTTTATGTTGCCGACCGCCGCAATCAGCGGATCCAGGTCTTCGATTTGGACGGTAAATTACTGGCCGTGTGGAAGCAGTTTGGCGAGCCAAGTTCCGTGTTTGTGGGCAAGGACGACACAATCTATGTGGGCTCTGGATTTCCCGATCCGGCGGCCAAAAGAGGCGAGATCAGGGGTATCGTCGTCGGCAATGCCTTGGACGGTTCGCTTAAGGCATTCATTCCTGATCCCGCAGACCCGAACAGCTTGACCCGCGGCACAACCTCATCAGGCATTGCCGCAGACGACGAAGGCGCGATCTATTCCGCTGATGTCGCGGCGCACAATCTGCGCAAATATGTGAAGACGAAATAGACGTATGCCCCTGTCGGCCAACCCGGGAAATCTGTCGGGGAGGGCTACAACGCTTCAATTCAGCGTCTTTGGCCAAACCTCTGATATGACGAACCAGACAACCCAAATTGTGAATATCTCAAGGACTCGATTGGTGAGATCGACGTGAAGAAAACTGCGATCTGGTGAAATAATTCCGCCGGCGACAACAAGAATTGTCGTGAACCCTGCCCACCCCAGCGAATAAACCCGATTTGGTCTTCCCAAGCACAACACAATGACAATCGAATACCCGATCCCGTCGGCAATGCCGGGGCCCAGGTAGATATCAAGGAAGAAAAGAGAAAGCGCGGTCGCGAGTTGAATTATGAACAAGGCCGCTTTAGTCGGACGCGGGACCATCTTTCATCCAGAATATTGACTTTGGCGATTATAGGCACTGTCGGCCCGGATATAAAATACACGGTACGACATTCGGATGGGTGGTAGGGGCAACCTGCTTTTCATCGTTCGTTTTTGGTGCTTTGATCGAATTTGCGCTTGAACACTCCGGCACATCGCTGTTGCCGCGTGGTCCGGCCTGAGCGGCACAAGCATCTTTGGGCGGCACTTGGCGCGGCGAACCAGCACCGTCCTTATTTGTGGTTCGGAGCTGGCGAGAGCCAGCAGCAGGGCTGCTTCGAGATCCTGTCCCAGGGCCTATCTTTCCAGCAAACGTCCTAAGAGCGGCGAAATGTCCAACGGGCATACCGGCATGCGCCCTATCGACGAACCACAGACCCAAAACCAAAACTGAAATGGCTACCCTGAGAGCGTAAATTTGCCCGTCCTCTCCTATCTGGTGGAATTCCCCGAATTCGCCGATAGTACGCAGGTTTCGTTCCGCCAGCCTGAACGGGGAGTGATAACGGCGTCATGTTCGGTTGTGCTGGTACCTGAGAGGTTGGAATATTGCAGCGCAGCAAACCCCATCTCGCGCTCCTTGCCGATGCATGGATCAGTATCTAAGAACTTTGGGCAGCGTGGTGTGCGCAAGCGCCAAATAGCAATAGGGGGGCGATCATGAACCGGCTGCGCCGGAGCCTCGTTCTCTTGGCGGCATTGGGGACCGCGGTGGCGGTGATCGCCCTCGGTCCAATGGTGTCCCTTGCGGCGGGCCATGCGGAAGGAGCCGTCTCCATACCTGATTTTTCCGGCATGTGGGTCCATCCATACTTTCCCGGCATCGAGCCACCAGCATCGGGACCAGGGCCTGTCTTCAACCGATCGCGCCGCGCGAACGGGGCGGGAAACAACGGTCAATTCGTTGGCGACTACACCAATCCCATTCTGAAGCCCGGGGCGGCGGCAACCGTGAAAAGAATCGGTGAAATCGCGTTGTCCGGTACGACGTCTCCGACGCCAAGCAACCGGTGCTGGCCCTCCGGGGTACCCTACATTTTTTTCCAGCCCGGCATGCAGATGCTGCAACAGCCGCGGGAGATCGTTTTCCTCTATCTGCGCAATCATGAATTTCGCCATGTGCGCTTGAATGAGCCTCATCCGGTACGCGTTGCCCCGTCCTGGTACGGAGATTCGGTCGGTCATTACGAAGGTGACACACTGGTAATCGACACAGTCGGGATCAAGGCCGACAGACCATTTGCGATGGTCGATATGTACGGCACCCCCTTCAGCTCGGCGCTCCACGTGGTGGAGCGCTATCGGATGGTCGAATACGATGAGGCCCAGGCAGCGGTGGCGCGCAATCTGAAAGAAAATGCCCGCGTTCCCGATACCGCTTCCGACCTTTCGTATCGGGGCAAACGCCTCCAAGTTGTTTTTACCGTGGAGGATGAAGGCGTCTTCACGATGCCCTGGTCTGGGGCGATCACATACGAGCGCCCGGCAATGGCATGGGAGGAAAACGTTTGCTCCGAGAACCCGTTTGATTTCTTCGCTGGAAGGAACGATGCGTTCGTCCCTACTGCGGACAAGGCAGATTTCTGAGCAGGGTTTGCGGAATCAATTATGTGTGGCGCGTGTAAGTAGCCGCCGGCAACGGGGGCAAGTCAATGGATCACATCTCTTCGGGAGACGGCAATTCCACTGGAAACATTGCACCCTGACGTTCGGGGACGGATGGCGGCAACCCGCGAAGATACTCATGGTAGGCCGCTGCCGCGCCATAGAAGAACCTCACCGTCGTGCCATCGTTCAGGGTCATTGTTCCGCGTCCGCTAAGACCGCTGTCACGGGTCGCCAAGACGGTGCCTGTGCGACCGTCGCTGCAAGTCGTCGGGATCACGAAGGTCCATTCGGTGTTATAGGATTCATAGCTACCGCTGCAGGTCAGACTCTGGTCCATGATGCTGAAGCTACCGCCCGTGGGATACAGCTCCCCGCGCCCGCGCATCAGCAGGCCCATATCGTTCTCGACCAGGATCGGGTAATCCACGGTGCAGCCGCTCAAGAACACGGCGCAGGCAGCCAGCATCATGCAGCGACGCATGCAAGCCCCTTGCGGTCGCAAAAAGATTAGCGTTGTGGGCCCCAGCGGCTCGGTGGAGGACAAGCCGGGGGGCATTAATCCTTAGCCGTCGAGATGAACCGCTGAGGCCCGGGTGTGAATTTACGTGCATCGAGTCAGTTGGTCACCACACTTCGGTGTAAGAGTCTCGAAAGCTCGGATGGCCACCGCTCGCCGGCGGCATGAAGGCAAGCATGGGCATCAACGTGTTACGTCGGACTGCACTCGAATGTAAGATTGAAATGGCCGCTTTGGATTATGCCCGTGCACGGCGGCGGCGAGTTCGCCCGAGTCCCACAAAGCCAAGAACTGCGGTGCAGAAAAGCGCAAGCGCAGAAGGTTCTGGTACATTTGCCGGAGGATTAGCGCCATTTGTTCCGGCTTCCGAAACATATGCCACATTGTCGAACTCAAATGCATAGTTGCTGCTTGAGGCGACGACGGAATCGAACGGAATGTCTGATGTGATATTTGCGTAGTAGCTGCCGTTGACGCCTTGATCGCCATTGGCGCTCGCCCACACATCGGCGCCGGTAATCAATCCTACCAAATTTGCGCCGTCGTAAAAGCTCAGCGTGTTATAACCATCGACGGATCCCCAGAGAAGGCCCAGATAATGATGATCCGTGGAGAAGGTCAGAGTGACCGAGCCTATCCCGGTGGACAAATAGTTTGTGGTGTCGGGACCGTTGCTGAAATCACCGAAGGACGCGCCATTTCCGTTGGACAGGTATGGCGCTGCATATCGGTTCACCAATGCCCCTGCGACGGCAGCGGCGTCCCCTGAGGTAAAGGTCACTCCCACGCCACCGCTAACGCCCGCCCCATTGCCGAGAGGCAGGTTGTCGAAATTAACATAATTGGCGCCATTCGGAGCGCCGCCGACCGATGCGCTGACAAGAAGCGTTGCGCGTGCGTCGATCGTGAAGCCAAAAATTCCTAAACCCAGGGCGCTTGCAACAAGAATTGGTTTGATGACATTACTTTTCACTAGGCTGTCCTCGCAACGGCTCCATTTTCGAGCGGCAGTCCTAGCGAATTCGCCCGCGCTATCGAGGGACTTCTCGAAAGATAGTTAATCTTCACGGGGTTATCCGGCCTGGCCCAGAGTGCCGGCCGAAACAGAGTTAAACATAAATGCGCTGAGGTGTGAGCCCGGCCTGTTGACGTGTCCACATCGACGCATAGGCCGATTCAATATGTCTGGCGAAGCGCGCTGTGTCGAATAATGGATGGGTAAGACGATTGGCCGCCAATTTGTCCCTTATCGACCGCAATTTACTCGGATCCGTGGCGAGGTCGCGTGCTAAGCATTCGTACGCATCCAGGTCTCGCGTTATCAACTCCGGCAGGCCGACCGCATTGAGCAGGCTTGCCGCAACCCTGCCTGGAAATGTCTTGCCCACACACGTCAGGACCGGCAACCCAGCCCAGAGCGCGTCGCTGGCAGTGGTATGTGCGTTGTAGGGAAGAGTGTCCAAGAACAAATCCGCCAATCGATGGCGAGACAAATGCTCCGGCAAGTCCATCCGCTTGGCAAACACAAGCCGTTCAGGTGCGATGCCGCGAGCCTGCGCTTCCGCTCTCAAATTCCTAATGGCAAAAGCATTATCTTCAAATAACCATAGGACGCTCCCATCGACCGCAGTCAATAGGCGCATCCATACATCGAATATATCGCCGGTAATCTTATAGTTGTTATTGAAACAGCAAAAGACAAAGCCATCTTCAGGCAAGCCACATTCGGTCCTGGTAAAGTGCCTGTTGGCAATCAGGCGCTTTGAGTCATTGACTTGATATGTGTCAGGAAGGTAGACAATTTTTTCAGCATAGTGTTTTTGATGTTCCTCTGGAATAAGAGTTGCATCTGCGATCAGGTAGTCGATGTAATCCGCCCCCATCGTTCCGGGGTATCCGAGATAGCTGACCTGAACCGGCGCCGGTCTCATCGCGAACACGCCTGTCCGGCTGTCCTGCGTAAATCCTTTAAGGTCGATGGCTATGTCAACTTCAAGGCTGCGGGCGAGCGAGGCGATGTCCTTATCCGAAAGAGTGTTCACCTCCAGAAATCGGGCGAACGAGGTCTTTAACCTTGTTCTCATCGCATCTTCTTGCGCTGGACCAAACGAAAAGGCAATCAATTCAAACTGGGTTCTGTCGTGATGCTCAAATAAACCGGCGGTCAGATAGGCGGTGGCATGGCTGTGAAAATCCGCCGAAAAATAGCCTAACCGGATTCGCTCATGCGCGTACGGGGCTTTGAAGTCTGGTAGAACGGAACTTCGCGGATGTTCTTCCCGTATAAAGATCTCTGCACATCTCTTCTGGAGTGCTGCCGGCAACGGCGTGGCGAGGACTGAGGATGGCAGTGACGCCTTTTCGCCCGACTCAATCCGTTCGGAAAGCAGAAAGGTATCTTCGGCGATTGCACGCCAATCGCAAATCCTCATCTTGCAATGTAGCCGCATTCCAATAAGGAACGCATAGTTGGGCTCAATCGCCAGCGCGCGATCATAGCTGGCAAGTGCCTCGTCAAAGTGCTTCAAATCGCTGAGGACGTTGCCACGATTATAGTGCGCTTCCGCATAATCTGGCTTGATCGCCAGAGCACGGTCATAGCTTGCAAGCGCTTGATCGAAGCGCTTCAGACCGCTCAGTGCGACGCCCCGGCTATTGAGCGCTTCGGCATAGTCGGGTTTGCAGACTAAGGCGAGATCGTAGCTTACCAGTGCGTCTTCAAGACGCCTCAGGTCGTTCAGCGCTGCACCCCGGTTATAGAGCGCCTCGGCATAGTCGGGTCTGATTACCAAGGCACGATCATAGCTGTCGATCGCGTCGTCGAAGCGCTTGAGTTCGCTCAACGCGTTGCCGCGGTTATTGAGTGCTTCCGCATAGTCAGGCCTGATCGCCAAAGCGCGATCGTAGCTGTCGATGGCGTCATCGAAGCGGTGCAGGCGGCTTAGCGCTGCACCTCGGTTATTGAGCGCATCGGCATAGTCGGGCTTGATCGCCAGTGCACGATCGTAGCTGGCGAGTGCTTGACTGAAACGCTTCAGATCGCTCAGCGTCGCACCCCGATTGTTCAGAGCGTCAGCGTAGTCGGGCTTGACAGCCAATGCGCGAGCATAGCTCGCCAATGCGTCATCGAAGCGGTTCAGGGCTCGAAGTGCATTGCCGCGGTTATTGAGCGCGTCGGCGTAGCCGGGCTGGATCGTCAGCGCACGACCGTAGCTGGCGAGTGCATCATGGAAACGCTTCAGGCCTTCGAAAGCGAGGCCGCGGTTAGAGAAAAACACTGCGTTGTTTGGGTCGATCTCGATCGCTCGGTCTATCAATTCGATGGCTGCTGATGGGTTCTTTCTTTGGAGTTCGATCACGCCGAGCAGATGGAGGGCATCGGCATTTCTCGGGTTGAGAGCCAGGATCTTGCGGTAAAGGGCCGACGCTTCATCAAGCTTGCCTTCTTGATGAAGAGAGAGCGCTTTCGCAAGCATGCGACCGACCTTGCTTTCCTCCTGCCCGAGGCCAACGGTATTCAAGGGCTGAGACGCGCGTCAATGGCGCCCCACAGTGCCACTTTGCGACGCAGCCTCCGCCGGGTTCGTGATCGCATAAATGCCTAGGCCCGCGCGATGCGAGGTTGGCGCGTGCGGATGCTTTCAATCACCCGCCCGCTGCCGATGACAATCCCGATGCGCCCTGGGGGGCAGTCTTGGCAGAGCGGAACAGGGGCGGTTCTTTTCGCGGAGCAGACTGAGCGCGGCCTTTCAGCGGTTCTGCTACGGCATAGAGTAGCGTACCCCCAGCTTGAAGTAGCGACCAACGACATCGTAGTTGCTGACATACCACCAGATGATCGGCGGGTTCTTGTCGAGCAGATTGTCGACGTTGAGGTAGACCTGCAAATCCCGGCCGTCGGGTTCCTGGATGACGTCGTAGGCCAGATGGAGATTGAAGGTCACTGCTGCCGGCCAGATATTTTGATTGATGCTGAGGGGGTTGCTTGGGCTATAATTGCGGTCATCGGGCCCGATGTTCGTGGTAGCGTATTTGATGGGTGAATAGTAACGCATTTGCAGGTTCGCCGTCAGGCGCTCGAGGTTATAAGTGAAATTAACGTTCCACGACCAGCGTGGCGCGGTCGTTGTGTCGGCGGCGTTGATGTTTATGACCGTGCCATCGCTTTGCGACTGAAAGGTTCTTTGCTGATTGATGTAAGAGCCTAGCGCCGAAAGGTCGAAGGAACCGGGCACGCCCAGCTGCTCGAGTACGAAGTGCTCACTGAGATTGAAGTCCCACCCGTCTTGGACTTCGGAATTCAAATTCACCGACTCCAGATGGAGGGCGGTGATGCCAAAACCGGTGGTTATATCGGGACCGGGAGTGCCAACGACACCTCCTGTGAACGTGATCTGATTGCAGAAGTTCTGCAGCTTCAGCAACAGGCACCGGTTAATAACGTCCGGCGCGCTGACCGCCGCGATCTGGCCCGAAATCCTGATGCGATAATAATCGGCCGAGGCCCGGAAGCCAGAGAGAAAGCCTGAGAGAAAATCGGCATTCGGCTGAAACACGATGCCTCCGGTCACGTTCTGGGAGACTTCCGGGCTCAGATCCGGGTTGCCGGTGGTTATTATGTTGCTGACGCGTTGAGAAATGCCGCTGATTGGATTTTGTACGTTGGTGGCCGACGAGGTCGGAAACGTCGACAGCTCGGTGAAGTTCGGGGCGCGAATGTCCTGCGACCGGGTGGCGCGTAAACGCACCACGTCGTTGATGTCCCAGGTTCCTCCGAATTTCCACGTCGTCGTGCCGCCGGTGATGCTGTAATCGGTATAGCGGGCTGCGGCATTTAGATCGACCGATTGCGCAAAGGGCAGATCCTTGACCACCGGAATGCCGACTTCGCCAAAGGTCTCCCACACCGACTGATCGATGAAGAATGTCGGCGGATTGCGGGTTTGATAAAGTCCCAATTCTGCTGGCGGGCTGCCAAGTTGGGCGTAGCTGTTGTGCCGGTAGTTCGCGCCGACGGCGACATCGAGCGGCCCGGCCGGCAGCATCAACGGCGAGCCCCTGAGATCGGCGTTGAACATGTATTGGCGGATATTCGCTTTCGAGCCATCGACCCCGCCGGGGTTCGGGTCATTGTTGATGTAGTTGACGGAGGCAGCCGATGGAACGCCAAATGGATTGTAGGGCTGGCAACCGGGGCTCGCCTGCGCTGCGATTTGCGCTGTGGTCAAGGCGGGGTTCCCTAAGGGTATGGGGTTGGTTGCCGCCGGCCCGCAAACCGGCGTCCCGTTTGCATCCTTCACCACATAGGCTGCGGAATCCAGATTCGCCACAAGCGGAACGTTAGAGAAGGCCTGCCAGACGACTGCCCGCCCGTCGCTGCCCTGAACATCCCAATTCCAGTCGCCGAATATGCTGCCTTTGACCCCAAAGAAGGATTGCAGCAGCGTATTCTTGTTATTGGCAGTGTTTCCCGTCCCCAAGCCGTCGAGATTTTCCTTGGCGAGGGTAATCGACGTTATCTTGTTCGCGGTCATTACTGCTTGAATCGAGGCGGGGATATACGGATTACCCGACAGGATTTTCAGCGGAATGGGAAACGGCGATCCTTGAGACGGGTCGTTGCTTTCCAATTGGCCATAATTGATCGAGGCGTAAGCGTTGATATCCGGGGTTATGTCGTATTCGATCCGCGCCAGACTCGCGGTACGCTGGTAGGGTGGAGAGAGCTGCCGGTTGAGGCTGCTGACGCCGTAATTTCCGGTGCCGACCATGTATGATCCGCCCACGAGCGATCCATAGGGGAAGTTGTACGGCTGGCCGTTCTGATCGAACGAGACTTGATTCTGCAAAGATTGGGAACCGAACGGGCATACTGCGGTGGACGGCGCACAACCGGTAATCAAGCCGCCCTGGGTGCCGTTATCGATCTCGGCATGGTTGGTCAGCAGATTGGCAGGTAAACCGGCAGCCCTCGTCGCAGGCAATGCGACGAGACCGGGTTCGTTTCTTCCCCAATCCCGGGCGTACATGTTGACTGTTCTGAATTGCTTTGCGAATTCGCCACCGATGATGAAATGGCCTTTGCCGCCGGCAAAGGCCGTACCGAACGCGGCGCTGTCGACGGTCTGATTCTCATCGCCGCGCTGGGAGGTTCCGTATTGCACGCTGCCGGTAAAGCCTTCCAGGTGGTCCTTCAGGATGAAATTGACCACGCCGGCAACGGCGTCCGAACCATAACTCGCCGATGCACCGGTCGTGACCACCTCGAACCGATCCAAAAGGCTCGAAGGAATCATATCGGTATCGAAATTGTTGGTCGGGTTTATCGGCGTGGGACGCTGGCCGTCGATGAGCACCAAGGTATTGTTTGCCGTAAGGCCCCGCAGATTGGGAAGGCTCTGGGCGGCCGCCACGATGCCATTGGTGTTGCGGGTAAGCCCTCCACCGGTTTGAGCGAAGGGTAGCTCCTCAATCAAAGTACCGACACCAGTCAGCGCCCGCGTTTCCACTTGGACGGCGCCCACTTGGGTCACCGGTGTTGGCGCCTCAAAATTCGCGGCGCCAAGTAGTGAACCGGTGATAAGTACTTGCTCTGGAGCCATTTCAGGTGCAGGGGCATTCTGAGCGTAGGCCGCATGGCCGCTCAGAAACCCCAATGCCGATACGCCTAAATACCAACGCCCTCTTTTTGACGGTGACATTTTCCCCTCCCGCTCATTTGCGAAATTCTGGATTTTGAGTTGGTCTTTGCACTCCCAGTTTTCATTAAGGCCGATTTCTCCCCCGCGAGCCGCATACGCGTCCGCATCGGCACAACTTCAATCGTGGGAGTGTGGACCCTACGAGCCGCATATGCACGTCCGTTGCATTAAAAGCCGGACATGTACGGAAGCGTACGGATTGTGAGCGCAAGCTTTATCGGAAAGAAGCGATGCACACAGCCCTTCCAGATCGAGTACTTGCTCTGCCGTTTTAAAGCGTTCCGGCGCGTCGCCGCGCTTCACTTCCGCATACTTCGGCGGGCCAGTGCACGGCCGATTTCAAAGGTCCTGATCCTGTTCGTCTGTTAAATTGCAGGAAAGCGTTGGAGTGCGCTGTGCGAATATTGCTCGCATTTCTGTTGCTGGCTGGCTGCAGTTCGACGGCCGGCGGCGAGAATTCGGACTTTGCTCCGACGGAACTCAGAGGGGTGGCCATCGCCGCGCTGTGCAAACCATATGCTCAAAGCCCAAGCGTTGATGCGGAGCGCCAGCGACGTGGGTTGGGCGATTGTTCGCCAGGCGACCAAGCATGCGTAAAGGCGGGTTACCCTGCCGGATCATCAGACTATGCGCGCTGCCGCACAAAGGAGGCGCTGAAGACCAATGACCAATGCTATTTCAATGGTCCTTCGACCGGACGGTTGGGAGGCCCTCTTTCGAACGCCGATTTGATCTGCTCGAGGGGAGGCAGATGACCCTGAGCGGTGCTTATCGGGGCCGCCCTTATCAAAAATCGGGCGTTTTCGTCTGTGGAATCGGTGTCTCGTCTTCGTGGAAGTAATTCGCGTCGTTGTTCTCCACACAAACATTCTCGGCTTCCGAAATTGGCTGATTGTGCAGAATGAATCGCTGTGACGCTCCCCATTTGCCCGTAAAGGTGCCGGGATCTTCCACTGTAAGGGTTGCCATCATCGACTTGCGATCGTTGGCGATGGTGTAGCGCTCGACCACGTGAAGCTCAGTCGTGTGCGGGGTGCGGTAATTGTCGACGAAGGTCCTGTCGTTCAGGCCGATGGTGTCGATGACGAGCGTGTCGCCTTCGTAATGGCCCACGGATTCACCCAGCCAGCTTGGCATGAGATTTTGACTGTGCGGCACGTTCATATAGACGTGGCGGATATTGGGCCCGCGCTCGTACAGTATCGTGACCTCGTTCGGCGTTTGCAGGAAATAGGTCGGTTCTGCCGTGTAGGTCAGCATGTTCGGAACGCCGCCCGGCCAGCAGCGCGATTGTGCGGCAAAGGCTTGCTTACCCTTCTGAATGTCGTCGTTCCACCTGTTCACGACAGCCTGCGCCCAAGGCAGCAATATCGGGCTGTGCGGGTCGGCCATGCGGGGCATCACGGTGCAGCCTTGGCCGTTTCGGCAGAACGGAAATCTCGGGTCGTTCTTTACCGGGCCCGGCCCGCCGTCAACCGGCGGAAGCAAATCGAAACTTGCCGCCGCCCAGCCCATATTGCCAGAAGAGAAGTCCGGAACCCCGGGAGGCAAACCGGGAGCTTGTGCTCCGGCAGCGAATGCCGTTCCGGCAATGCAGCAAAGACCGGCAATGCCGAGGACGGCTTTCTTCCGTGAAGCAAACTGTCCGACTAACCGGATTTGAGCATGACATCACCTCTCGATACGGGAGATCAGAAGTCGGGCGTCTTTGTCTGCGGAATTGGCGCCTCGTCCTGGTGGAAATAGTTCGCGTCGTTATTCTCGGCGCAGATCGACTCCGAATCCGCAATCGCAGTGTCGTGCCGGATATAATAATGCAGCGCCGACCATTTCGTCGTGAACGTGCCGGGATCCTCGATCGTCACGAAACCCTGCATGCGCTTGCCTCCGTCGAGCAATTTGTAGCGTTCGACCACGTGCAGCTTGCCGGTGTGCGGCGTATGGTAGAAATCCACGAAGGTCTTGTCGCTCAGCCCGATGGTATCGATAACGAGCTCATCGCCCTCGTAATGGCCGACAGATTCGCCGAGCCAAGTGGGCGCCGGATTCCGGCTGTGTTCCGCATTCATGTAGACATGCCGAATGTTTGGCCCGCGGGAATACAGGATCGTGACCTCCTTGGGCGTCTGCAGAAAATATGCCGGCTCCGCCGTGAACAGCATCATCCCCGGAATGCCGCCCGGCCAGCACCGGCCCATCGCCTCGAAGACAGTTTTGCCGCCCAGAATCTCGGCATTCGTCTTTCTCATCGCGGCTGCGGCCCATGGTTGCAGGATCGGATTGCCGGTGTCACCGATGGGCGGCAGATTCTGGAAATTGCATTTTGCCAGGATCCGGTTGCCGCAATAGGGGTGCTGGGGATCGCTGGTGATCGGCACATATTTTTCACCCGGCACCGGAAGGAACTCGATCCCATCGGATGCCCAACCCATGTTGTTGGACGAGAAGTCCGGAATGCCGGATGGAAAATGCGGCGCCGGGAGGTCGGCAGCCAATGCAAGGCCTGCAATAACGCACGTGCCCAACGCACCTGCTGCGAGAGCCGCGATCGAAGAACGGGAACCTGCCATAGCACAGCCTTTGTTTGTTAACGTCCCTGGGCGCGGGACGCGTTTGCGGCACGGGCCTCATTCACCCCTTTGATCCCGGAAATATCGCGGTGGGGCTCGCCGCAGATGTATTCCATCATCCGCATCCCATCATGATTGTCATAGACATAGCGGGCTTGCCAATCGCGCGAATAATAAAAGGGATCGTGGACGGTAATGACATCCTCGAGCTGCTTGCCGCCATTGATCTTGCGCACCCGTTCCGTGGTCTGCAATTGATCGCTGTGCGGCAAGCCGGTTGCATCGACGAACGTGCTCTCATTGAAGCCCGCCGACTGTACGACGAGCGTATCGCCCTCCCAGCGCCCGGCGGAGTGGCCGTTCCAGAAGGGCAGGACCGACAGCTTCTCCAGACTGTCGATCGGCTTCACCATGGAAATGCCGCGGATCATACGGTTCTGCTCATAGACCCAGCTCATCTGGCCCGGTGGCGCGTCGATGATCTGGAACGGGTACGGCGTCGAGAGGGAACGGGGGATGCCATCCGGCGTACAATAGCGCCGCGCCCGATCGACCATGGAACCGTCCTTCAGCCCGGCTTGGTTCTCGGCGTACTTCATCTTGCCGGCGTCGTTCAACGGAACGTCACCACCGCCGACGAGGTATGCCTTGATGGAAGGGCTGTACGAATTCGCCCACCATATGCCCGCAATGTCGCCGCTCGGGGCGGTTGCGGCCACAGCCGCGAGCGCCGCGCAGGTGAGACCGGCGGCAATCGCCGGAACGAGGCGTCGTTTCGTAAGCCGCGCAGTGGCTCTCATGTCATCCTCCCTGGACCGCTCGCGTCGCCAAACCAAGTCCATCCCCGCCGTTGTTGGCGAGTCCCTAGGTCTCGCGCCTAGATTTTACGCGTCATTACTGATTTTGCCGCGCGAACACAATCCGTGCAATCGCGGCGTGCGAGGGAGGCCCCTCAGGGGAGAACATTACAGGTTCGAAAGAAACCTCCCGCAGGAAACAGGGGCCACGATGGCCGGAACTGTCTGCGCGGCGCGACGAACCGCATCTCTTCAGGGCGTTATTAATTCATGCCGCCCATCGATCGGCCGCCTTTGAAGATTTCGCTGAGCATGTGGGAGAGAACGATCTCGGAATCAAAGTATGCTGCGGCGATGTCTTTCGCGGCAGCCGCATGTTTGGGATAGTCGTTCTCCACCACGTCGATCGCGGAATGCGCTTGCTCCACAGTGTCGAAGGCAATGAGGCCTTCACCGGTCGGGATATATTTTGAAAATCCGGTGTCTTGCACGATCGCAGGCCGGCCAGCGGCGAGGTAGCACGCGCTACGGCAACTGAACCAACCCGTTCTCATCGCAACGTAGATATTTTTCGCCGTCGAAATCTCTCCGCGCGATCGCGCGATAAAATCCCGATACGTGCCCGGTGTTGCGGTCACGGCGGGACCGTTGACGACGCGCCACCCATGCCTAATGAGCTCGTGTTCCGGCGCGCCTCCGCCTACAGCAAGTTCAAGAGTAACGGATGTCTTTTGGGGCAAGCTTGCGATCCTGGCGAACTCGATATTCTTGCTGCCGTATTCGCGGCCCTGATAAATGAGCGGGCCACGGAAAGCATTCCAGGTCATGATGGTCGACCATGCCGCATCCGCGGGCGGGCGCGGACAGCCGCTCCAAAACGAGCGAACAATCGGTATCCGCGTTGTAATCCAGTCCACGCCAAGCTGGGGGACTAGACAGTCCTTCTTCCCGACATTTTCGGCATAGGTCAGATGACGATCATACGCCCCGAATAGTTCCGCCTCACGCGCGGCGTCTTCGTACCAGGACGGCGGCTCCGCAATCAAAATCTGGTTGTATCCAGGGTCAGTATCCAAATACGCCTTTATGCAACCAGGCCGTAAATCCGTTGGAATGCGGCTCGAACCGCTCACATTCAGGAATAGGTCGGCGGATTGGGCAAATCGCCGAAACTCGGCTTCGGAGATTCCGAACGAAGTGGCGCCGCGATGACGATAGTGCCATCTGCCGGCGAGTTCCGGTGCGAATGCCTGAAAGAATTGATCGATGTAAGCGACAGAATAGTCTGCTGTTCCGACGCGCTGGTTCTCCAGCGGGTGGTATGGCCACAGCCGCGAATCCTCGTGATAGAGCACATCATGCCCCAATCGCTTCAGGCCGATCGCATATTGAAGATAATCCCAGGCGACGCCGCCGACCGGAAACGCTCCGACATATCCGGTTATGATAATGCGTAAGGCGGAATCGCGCACGAACTCGGCCCTTGAATCGCCCTGTACGCTATCAGGGAAGAAACGGGCGCGCGAATTTCAGACCGACGAAAACGTTTCCCGTTCCGTTGGCATAATCGGCCGCACCCCACCGAGAACGGCTTCCTTCGCCCTGGAACGAGGTCAGGAATGTCAGCTGCGAGTTCTTGTCGGAAAATGCTGCGGCGACGAGAGGGGAAAAATCCACCGCGAACTGGTAATGGATAAGCCCACTCTGCTCGGCCCCATTGTAATCGAAGAACGCCGTCTCGTCGGTGTAGTTTGTCATCCCAGCCGATAGACTGGGCCAACGTTGCGGTTTCCAGTTCACGAAGACGGAGGCGTTGAGGCTATTTTCCGTGCTGTTGCCGGACAGCGCCGTATTGCTGGCTCCGTACAAAGACAAATTGCCCGAAATGGACCAGCGGCCCGAGTACAGATTCCCGGCTATATCAGTGCCGTGTCCGCGCCACAGCGCATTGTCGGTTCCCTGCAGCGCCGGGTTTTGCACCGCAGATTCCCAATAGCTGATGCTGACTGTCCCTATATCAAGGCTTCGGGTGGTTCCCACAGCCATCTTTTCCAATTGGCCGCGGGCGGTAGGAAGCGCGCCATTGGTTTCCACCGTACCTGTATCTGTGCTGATCCAAACCGAATCCGGCACGAGAGGCAGAACCGCGGCCACGAGGCTCCCGCTGCCCAACTGGCGCAAATCGGACAGGCCAAAGCTTACGCCCGTTTCAGTCTCCGATTGGTCGGGACGATCTCCCTGACGATCAGGGGCAAGCGTGGACGTGCCCCGTTGTTTCAGGAAGACGCTCACGCGGTCGATATCCAATTTGGATTGGACCTGACGAATTTGCTTGTTCGAAAGCTGCAACATCTCGGCCGTGTGCATGCCCGTGAGATCTTGATAATCGGCATCGACTCGCGTCAATGTTCCATCGACCGAGAGGCCGCTGTGATCTGAACGCCAAATCCAAGCGCTGAAGCCATCCTTCTCCGAAGCGCCTTTGCTGCGCGCGACACTCCCGAGGGGTTCAAGATTGGATTCCAGACGCGATGAGTTCACGGTGATTCGATTGCCCAGGAATTGCGTCTTGAAAGTGAATTCCCCCAAAGCCCGGCGATCGCTCCCATTGCTGTCCAACATCTGGAGCCCGAAAAGCTCCGCATCGGGGGTGCGCTCCGCCTGGGTGAAATGCGACTGCAGTTCGGTCGTCAAGACGCTGCCAAGTTTTCCCTCGACTTCCACGCCGAGCGATCGTTGCCACTCTTCCCCGGCCAAGAGCGAGCCGTGACCGGGCTCGCCGTCCGCGTTCGATCCCGATAACGTAATCGCATAATTGTTTTCGGCGTTGTTAGAGACAAGCTTGATGCCTTCATTGCCGACGCGCTCAATGTGATAAGAAGGAATCTGGGCGGCAGATGCGCGCGCTCCCTTCTGTAATGAGGAGGCGTCGGAATCGGTGGCGCTGGTATCCGCTTCAGCGCGCGCAGTGATGGAGACAAGTGAAGCGGCTGCAATCGTCAGCTTAAGCGCGCTAAGGCGGCAGCTTTGCGTCAACGCAATCCCCACTCGACGAGGTCTGGCTACAAGCTCGCCCAATATACGGGCGGGTGCTTGCTGAACAATACGGATTCAGACGTATCGAAAAGAGTTGATGGCACTCGGCTAAGCCATAGCTTTCACGGTTTTGTATCTTCGTCACAACTCTCCGCTTAAGCTTTGCAAGTGCAGCTTCGAATAGCGGCCGCGGCGAGCCAGAAGCTCCGTATGCGTTCCGCTTTCGACAATCTGCCCACGATCCAGCACGAGAATTCTGTCGGCCCCACGTACCGTCGACAGCCGGTGCGCGATGATGATCGTGGTGCGATTGCGGGCGTCGCAATGAAGGGCGGCGAGCAGACTGCGCTCAGTTTCGATATCCAATGCGGCGGTCGGCTCGTCCAGAATGAGAACCGGTGCATCCCGCAACAGCGCGCGCGCGTTCGCAATCCTTTGCCTTTCTCCTCCCGAAAGGGCGATACCCCCTTCGGCCAACCGCGTAGCATAGCCCTCGGGAAATCTGCGGATGAACCCATCTGCCATCGCCGCCTCGGCTGCCGAGACGATCTGCTTCAAATCGGCATCGGGCTTGCCTAAGGCGATGTTATCCGCGGCCGAGAGAGAAAGTATAAATGGATCCTGTAACACGAGGCCAAACTGGCGCCGAAGCGCCTGGAGCGGCCATTCGCGCAGATCGATTCCGTCGAGCGTGATACGTCCTGTGTCGGGATCGAAAAGCCGCAAGGCCAAAGAGGCCAGCGTCGATTTCCCGGCCCCCGTCGGTCCAACGATCGCAATCGTCTCCCCGGGGGAGATTGTCATGTTGACGCCGTGCAAGCCGCTGCCGCCCGCTTCATAGGCGAAGGACACGTTTTCAAAATGAAGTGACCCGGCTGCCCGGTTCGGCACCGAGGGAAAGGTGATCCTTTGGGAGGCGTCTGCGACAAAATTCCGCTCGCGCAATATCGCAAGTGCGCGATGGCTCTTTGCCGCGGAATGCGCGAAAGCGGACGACAATCGTGCAAGCGCGTCGACCGGCGCGTAAAGCAGAGCGAGATAGGTGAGGATGACGAGCAGGCTACCGACCTGCAATGTCCCGTTCAGCGTCTCGAACCCGCCGACGCCCAAAACGATCGCGGTGCCCAACGCGATTGTGCCGCCGGCAAGAACGCCGAAAAGCTGTTCGCTCGCGGTCGCGCGCGCCAGCGCCTCGACGGATTGACCGGTCAGATTGCGAAAGCGTTTTCCTTCGAGCTCCGTTCTGTCGAATGCGTGCACGATAGGAAGCGCCGACAGATTGGTCTCGGCGAGCGCCATTATCTGGGCCTCGATATTCTGCTGCGCTAACGATTGCTCGGTGATCGTTGGAATCAGATTGTGAACCAATATGGCGATTGGGGTGGCCATTAAGAGAGCGAGCAATGCAATCGGCAAGCTCATGTTCACCAGGATTGTGAACATAGCGATCAGCATGAGAATCGATGTGGCTGCCGGGATGATAATGCCGATGAAAAATTCCTCGGCGCATTTGCTATCCATCACGACGCGGCGCACCAAATCTCCTGTTTGGGAGCGCGCATGGAAAACCGGCGACAGTCGCTGGAGATGGAGAAACAGCGTGTCGCCAAGTTCGTACTGCATCTGGCGGCCGATTTTGGCGGCAATATATATCCTTCCCATTTCCGTCACTCGCGCCGACAAGACGAGCCCGGCGGAGGCGCAAGCCAGAAACACCAATTGGTGAAACTTGTCCTGTGTTTGGAGAAAAGCCGGAAATGCATAGTATGGAAGTAGCTTGCCGCCCAGCACGGAGTCCACGATCAACTTGATGGGCCAAGGTAGCAACAGGTTGAAACCAACGGAGAGGAGCGACAGGGCCGCGACCCCAAACAGGCTCGCGCAATGCAAAACGCGCAATTGCCGGATCTCCGCCCACCGGATGCTCATCCGTTCACGCTCCTACTGATATTCTTTTCGATTTCCGCGAAGGATCGCAGCTCACGGACGCTTCCATCCCGGACGAGGAGAATGCGATCGGCGCACCTGATCGTGCTGAGGCGGTGAGCCACGATGATGGTGGTGCGATGCGCCATCAACTTGCGCAAACTCCTCATCACTTCGGCTTCGGTTTCCACATCGAGCGCCGATGTCGGCTCGTCCAGGATGAGAACGGGTGCGTTCTTGAGAAGCGCCCGCGAAATCGCAATCAACTGTTTCTGGCCGCCGGATAAGGTCGCGCCCTGCTCGCCCAGCACGGTGTCATAACCATGAGGGAGCGTGCGAATGAATTCATGCGCGCCGCTGGCGACCGCAGCGGCAATCACCTCGTCGCGACTATAGGCCTTCGGGTCGTAAGCGATGTTCTTGAGCACATTGGCGGGCATCAGGAACGGGTCTTGCAAGACCACCGAAATATGAGACCGCAAGCTCGACAATGTCAGGGACTTGATGTCCTGACCGTCGATCAGAATTCTTCCGTCGGTGGGATCAAAAAACCGGGGAAGCAGCGACACGAGCGTGCTCTTCCCGGCTCCGCTTGGCCCGACCAGCGCGATGGTTTGACCGGGCTCAATGTCAAGGTCGATCTTGTCGAGAACGGGTTTTCGCCCGGGATAGCCGAAGCTCACGGATTGGAAGGTGATCCGTCCAACGGGTTGCGATTGTGATCTGCCATAGGGAATCGCGTCAGGCGATTCGATGATACCGAGGCCCTCGTTCAGAATCTCGCATGCGCGCCTCAGCCCCACGTTCGCGGCGATGATCTTCACCAGAGCCGTAAGACAGGCCTCGACGGAATTGTTGACGGTCTTGAGATAGGCGAGGAAAACAACGAGGGCCCCGAGCGTGATCTCTCCCGAGAGGACGCGAACGCCCCCCACCAGCAACACGGCCGAGGTTGCCGCAGCCACCGTCAAATTGTTCACCGTTAGCACCGTCTGATTCACAAGGGCCGTCCGTGCCGCGATGCCCACGCCGCGCTCTGCGAGGTCCCGATATACCGTTTGGGTACGCTGCGCGGCTCCGAAGACCTGGATCAGGGGAATTGCGGACAGGCTTTGCTGCACAAGAGCCATCATCTCCGAAGTCACCACGGCTTCGTTGCGGGCAAGGCGGCGGAGGCGCTGCACCAAGGCATAAGAAATCGCCGTTGCGACAGGAACGGCGCCAACGGCTATCAACGTCAGCGTGGGATCGATCCGCCATGCGACGTAGCCGATCGCGGCAATCGTCGCGATATGCTGAAGGGGCACCGTCAGCAGCGTGTAGGAGATCGTATAAAGCGACCAACTGTCGCCAAACAGCCTATTGAGAGAGTCGCCGATCGCCTGTTCGTCATGATGGGCGAGCGAGCGCTGCTGCAGCCTGCTGTAGATGTCCGCAGCAAGATCGTACACCATGCGCTGGCCTGACTTCATCCAGCCATAAGACAATCCCACTTCTACGAGACTGATGGAACCATAGATAAGAAATGTTCCGATGCTCGCGGCAAGTATCAGAACAGCGGCATGTGTTTTTGGGTTGGATGTCTCGAGTCCCAGATGGTTGAGCCAAAGCGGTGCCCTTCCCGAGCCGAATATGGTATCGATCAGGAGCTTGAGGGGCCATGGCTGGAGAACGTACAGACCACTCGCAAGACCGCAGAGCGCGACGAGAAATGCCAGGCTGCGCCATTCGCGAAGGAAATATTTGCAGGCGTGCCGGTAATCCGCGGTTGCGACGCTGAGCGAGGATCCATTGGTTCCATTGTGCCGCTCATCTCCGTGAGCCATTTGCTGCATTCACTCCGCGGCGTTTGCGGTATTCGGCCGATTGAGGGATTTCGCGTGACCCGCTCGTTGCTCAACCTGTTTCCGCTCGATGAAGAACGGGCCGCGGTTGCTGAGGGCATTCAACGCCATCCCGACCTGCCCGGTTGCTACGTTCCAGTCGGCTCTTGCTCGCATGCCAAGGCCGAGGAGAAAGGCGACGGCAAGCGCCGCAGCGGCCCACGACTGCGCCGAAGCTGCAGCGATTGCCACGAGAGCCCCTCCGGCGTTTGACGCCGCGAACAGGCGCGTGGGACTGAATACGGTGCGGAAGCGCAGGTTCTGCTTGCCGCCTGTGTGGTCTTCCACAGCCATCGAAAGGCAGACATTGGCTAGCAATCCGCCGCGAACTCGCAAGTCCCACCCGTCATAGTCCCCACCGCGGCAGACAATTGCCTGGGCTTTCCCGAGTTCCTGCTCCACGTCGCGAAGCCATTCGTCCGGCGGACGCCACGTCTCGCTCCAGACGGTCGTCACCGGGATCGAACGCGGGGGGGCAGTTCCCTCACGCCGGCGCCACGGGGTCAAACCATGCTTGATGCGACCCCAAAGCCGAGCGAACGGCTGCATCAAATGGAAAAAGAAGATAACGCCGAAGGCCCGCGCCTTGCTGACGCAAGACAAATTGCGGGCCCGCATGAGATATTTCGCTTCCGCTGCTCCTCGCAGCGCCTGGATAACCGACACGGCTGCCATCGCGGCAAAACCCACAAATCCCCACACGAACGGCGCGAAGAGAATTCCGAGTAGACCAACGCCCAGCATGACAGCGGCAAGCAGCAGCCATTCGGGCGTCAGCGCGAAGCTCAAGAGATGATTGGGCATGGGCGCATACAGGCTTTGATAGGAAGAAAGCCCCCAGGTCCCCTGGTAAATCCGCGGGCGCGAGGCAATTACGGGACGAGGAAGCCCGCGGCCATAGATCTGCCCGGCCCAACTCAAATGTCCCAGCGCCGAAAACCGCGCCGGCCATTTGCGTTCAAGGAGAGCCTCGGCTTTGCCGTAGCCGACTTGCTGGCGCCAATAACGCCGGATAGTAGCCCGCCGATGGTGCCAAACCATTGCCGCGGCCGTAAATCCAATCGTCCAGGCTTTGTCCTGCAGCCGCCAGCACACGTCGACATCGTCGCCGGCGGCTCGATACAGCGGATCGAAGCCGCCAATGGCGGCAAGGCATGAACGCCGGAATGCCATGTTGCAACCCGGCACATGTTCGGCGATCTCATCATCGATCAGCACATGCAGTGGCCCGCCCGGCGAATCCGCGACGCATTGGCCGATCCAGCCGTCTTCCGGCGGCACCAGATTGGGTCCGCCGATGCAGGCATGATCGGAGCGCAGGAACGCCGAGACGAGATATTTCAGCCAGAGCGGCGGAGGATAGGCGTCATCGTCGATATAGACGACGAACTCGCCGCGCGCCGCCGCCAAGCCTTGATTGCGTGCCTGGCCGAGGCCCTGGTTGGGCGTGCTAATCAGATGAATACCATATTCCTTGGCGATCTCGGGTGTGGCGTCCTTTGATCCGTCATTGACGACGATGACCTCATAATTCGGATAATCGAGGCGAGACAGGTGCTCCAGCGTGTCGCGGATCGTGCCTGCGCCATTATACGAGCACACGACCACAGAAACTTTGGGCCAAAAGCGCGAATTCTTGAACGGCACTTCCTCCATGATGGACCGCACTCTGCGCAGAGCGGCCTTGGGCTCGCGGGCGCGCGTGGTCAGGCCGAAATCCCAATCTTCGATTGGCTGGCCGCCGCGGTGCCATTCATCGGTCCAGGCATAGACAAAAGCGCCGGCGCATCCCTCACGGAATGCAGTCCGGATTTGCCATTCGAGACTGTGCGCTTGGGCAATCTCGCCGTTTCGGCGGCTATCGAGGCCGATTTCGGCAAGCACCAGCGGCAGATCGCCGGCGATGTTCTGCAAGCGTTTCAAATACGCCGATAGCTTCGCCTCTTCTTCAAGGTAGACGTTGTAAGAAACAAAATCGAGAAACGGCAATTCGAGATAGGCGGTCGTCGGAAAGTTTACATAAGTGGCCAGAGCCCTCGGAAACACCGTCTTCGAAATGTCGAAGAGCTCGCTCAGGAAACGCTGAATCCGCTTCCGGCCATACCACCGCACAATGGACGCCGGAATCTCGTTGCCTACGGTGAAGCCCAGAATGCTTTCATGCTCGCGGCAGGATGCTACCTGGCCGTGAACCCTTCTCAGGACGTCTCGCGCACGGGTTCCGTCGTCAAGAAATGAGACGTGCTGCTCCCACGTCAGACCTGCGAGAATCTGCAATCCGCAATAGGCCGCCGCATCCAGCACCCGAGCCGGGGGAACGGTGTAGCAGCGCACGGTGTTGAAGCCGTTTGCTGCGATGGCGTGAAAATCGCGGGTAACCTGTTGCTGGTCCGGATACTGATCGCCGTTCGCGTCCGGCGCGAACGTGCCATACGTCACGCCCCGGATGAAGAAAGGTTGACCACCGCGAATTAGAAATTTCCCTGCGGGACCCACCGGAATAATCGGAGCCGGTTTGGCCGCCGGTATTTTCGGCTGTTCCAGCGCCGGCACATCCCACATTCCAAATGCTCCTACTCTTCCTAAATGATCCAACTCCTCGAACGGACTTCTATTCCGCCGCCACTGCCCAATTCTTCTTCCGCTCCCAATCG
Source organism: uncultured Bordetella sp. (assembly GCA_964494505.1). Taxonomy (GTDB): domain Bacteria; phylum Pseudomonadota; class Alphaproteobacteria; order Micropepsales; family Micropepsaceae; genus CAIYRG01. The sequence continues at coordinate 39,995 of CAZBRO010000015.1, read as the reverse complement.
AGTGCGGTACCCACAATGTTCGTCAAATCCGAATGCCGCGGCCACCACCCGAGTGTGCTGCTCGCGCGGCTCGAATCGGCCATCAGCATCGCAGGATCGCCGGCGCGCCGATCGGACTCGATAACCGGGACCGGCCGCTTGGATATGCGTTTGGTCTCTTCAACAATTTGGCGTACCGAAAAACCCTTCCCCGTGCCCAGATTGAGAACACCTGACCCGCGGCCGCTCAAGACGTGGTCGAGGGCGCACACGTGGGCATCTGCCAAGTCAGACACATGAATGTAGTCACGCACCGCTGTTCCGTCCGGCGTGGGGTAATCGGTGCCGAAGATCCGCAATGGCGGGGCGCTCCCAATCGCAGCCTGAATCCCGAGCGGAACGAGATGCGTCTCGGGTTCGTGGTTCTCCCCTATTTCACCGTCAGGATCGGCCCCGGCGGCGTTGAAGTAGCGAAGCGCGAGCCAATTGAGGCCATGCATATTGGCGAACCACGGCAACATCTTTTCGGTCTGCAGCTTGCTTTCTCCATAAGGGCTAATCGGCTTCGTTGAAGCCTCCTCCGAAACAGGAACACGCTCCGGAATACCGTAGACGGCGCATGTGGAGGAAAGCACAAGACTTGCAATCCCAGCCTCCGCCATCGCGTCGAGAAGGTTGAGGGTGCCGGCTGCGTTATTGCGGAAATAGCGTGCCGGCTGTTGCATGGATTCGCCGACATAGGCCAGGGCGGCAAAATGCAGGACCGCTTCGATGGCAAAAACGTCGATGGCCTGCCGAATCTCCTGCTTATTCAGCAAATCCCCCACCACAAGCGGCCCCCATTTCACAGCGGACCGCATGCCTCGGCTCAAATTGTCGAAGACGACCGGACGATAGCCCCGATGAGCGAGCGCTTTGCAGGTATGGCTTCCGATGTAACCCGCACCACCCGTAACCAGAACGCTTCGGCTCATCGTGCAGAACCTACCGCACTCAGGGGGACATCCTGTGTGAACAGCCGGCTGACGGACGCAGCCGGCCTCTGGCCGCCTCGGGACAAAGCGGCTTCAAAATAAGCCACCGTGCGGCCAAGACCGTCCCGCAATTTCGTCTTCGGATTCCAACCGAGCTTTGCCCGGGCGACGGAGATGTCTGGACGTCTGCGTGTCGGATCGTCCTGCGGCAGAGGTCTGAACACGAGTTGCGCGCGCGTTGCCGTCAATTCGCAGACCGTTTGCGCAAGCTGAAGGACGGTATACTCAGCCGGATTTCCGAGATTGACCGGATGACCGACGCCTTCCGGAGCACCCATGAGAGCCATAATTCCATCGATCAGATCGTCGACGTAACAGAACGACCGTGTCTGCGATCCGTCACCATAGATCGTAATGGCTTCGCCCGTGAGCGCCTGTACGACAAAGTTCGAAACCACGCGGCCATCGTTCTGATGCATGCGCGGGCCATAGGTGTTGAAGATTCGGCAAATGCGTGCGTCCAAGCCATGCTGTTCGCGATAGGCGTAGAGAAGCGCTTCGGCACATCTCTTCCCCTCGTCATAACAGGCACGCGGCCCGTAGGAATTCACGTTGCCCCAATATTTCTCGGTCTGCGGATGTTCCAGCGGGTCCCCGTAAACTTCGCTGGTCGAGGTATGGAGAAGCTTTGCCCGCGTACGCTTGGCAAGGCCAAGGAGATTGAGCACGCCGTTCACGCTGGTCTTGATCGTATGGATGGGATCGAATGCGTAGTGAACGGGGGACGCTGGGCACGCGAGATTATAGATCTCATCGATGTGGAGATAGTAAGGCAGTACAATATCATGATGAACGAGGTGGAACTTCGGCTTGCGAAAGAGATGCTCTATGTTCTCGCGTGCGCCGGTGTGAAAGTTGTCGAGACAAAAGACCTCGTGCCCCTGCGAAATCAGACGCTCGCAAAGATGAGACCCCAAAAAGCCTGCGCCGCCTGCGACCAGAATGCGCTTGTAACCAAGATAGGTTTGCGAACAAGTCATCCAACCCTCCGTCGCCGCAACATCTGCTTAACGCACGCGCTGTTAAACCGTGTACCGAGTTAAGTCGTGTACTGAGTTAAGCATTGACCGTTGCGAGCATCGGAAACGCCTCATCTGTAATTCAGTTCTCGTTTCTCATTGCATTAAGGCGAGATAAAGGCTTTATCGCCCCGTTGCGAATGACCGCTGAAGCGATTCCAAAACTTGTCACAGAGTTCCGATTTTGAAAGCGCGCGGTAATCTGCGGTCACGCTTCTGGTGACCAAAAGTAAAGCCAAAGCCGTTCCGATTGCCGCAGGGGTCCAATTCCGTACGCTGCACATCTTTGAGGCAGCAACGAAATGAGACGGGATGGGTTTCCGCTAAAGCATCTTCCTAATCGGATTCCAGAGATCGGAGAACACGTGCGGGATTGCCTGCGGCGACGCTGAATTGAGGAATTGATCCAAACACGACGGAGCGTGCCCCTATCACTGCGCCCATGCCGATCGTTACACCCGGCAAAACGACCGTATCATGCCCTATCCAGACATTGGCCTCGATTGCGATCGGTCGTGGTCGATCCTGTAGACCGACAACTTTATCGGTGTTGTTCAACAAGGCATCCACGTATGAACGCCTCTTCACGGCGCAATGCGGGACCCGATAGTTGTCCATCAAGACGACATTCCATGACACCAGGCAATAATCGCCGATGGTTATACTGTCGTCGCAAATGATCTTCGTCCCGTTCAGCATTGCAAATGCTCCGATCGAGACGCGTGCATCGAGACCGAAATCGAGTGTGGCGTTGGTGTAAATCGACGCGCCGCGGCCTAACGTCAAAGCGTCCGGCGAACGGCTGCGGAAATAGCGAAACGAATAACTCGACTCGATGAAATTGCTTGCGTCATATCTGACGTTGCCTGGAATCGCGCCGTCATACCAGTCGTTCGGCAGCCTGTTCGCGCCTGTCAGAATTGATCTGCTCATTCGAACACAGCGACGATTGAAGCGGGATTACCGAGCATATGAGCGTTGGCCGGCACGTTGCTTGTGATCACGCTTCCAGGTTCGATAAAGGCGCCTGCGCCGATACTGACTCCTTTCAGAATCGTGCATGCCGGACCGATAAATACGTCATCGGCGATGGACACGGGCCGGCGAACAGTCTCAGGGCGGGCGCGGCCTTCGTTCGCGGGGGAGAGCGCAATTGCATCCAGGATTCGTGCCGCTGGTGAGAGCGGATGAAAGTCACTGTCCGCTATGGTGGTGTTCCAACCGATCACCACGTGGTTTCCAATCTCGATTTCTTCCTCGGCCAGCAGGATGCAGTCGTTCAGATAGGAATTCTTCCCGATCAGGATTCGGCCTTTGGGGCCAACGGCAAACTTAACGCCGTCTGCGAGACTGCCATCTCCGATGGACAGTCCGACCTCGTGTTCTGAGAAGAAGCGCTTGAACGAGTCCACCCCGAGAATCCGGCAGCCCCTGCCCAATCGCACATTGGTCGGAAGCTCACCATCTGCCCATCCGTTTGGAAGTTCGGCCGGTGTCACTGAAACGCCCATTCGCGCTTTCCTCCGCAGAAGGCCTCGATCTGTCTCGGAATTGCTGTCGGCGTATCTTACTCACGACGCTTGCCTCACCCTTAGTCCGATTTTCGCTCTGGAGCGAGCGGTCGAACAGTCGTTTTGCGCCTAAGGCGGTAAATGCCCCCCGCAGCCGGTTGAGGGTGGTCATCGGCAAAATCGACTTTTCACGATGTCGCTGCTCCTTGGGGCGCCCTCCCTTCAGCGGCGTGGAGATAACCCACGCGTTTTGTTAAGATAAAAGGCAAGGGTCGATGGAAAGAGACAGCATCGCTCCGAGCCGCGGGCGGGTTTACGCTGACGACCCTCGATCGGTGCGGAGATGCGCGCGGGAAATAGTCAATCGGTGAGGGGACGCTATGGCAGTAGACCTTACAGTGAACGGCGTTCGGCATTCGCTTGAGGTAGCGCCTGAAACGCCGCTGCTCTGGGTTATCCGCGACCATCTTGGACTGACAGGGACCAAATTCAGCTGCGGCATTGCCCAATGCGGCGCCTGCACGCTGCACATTGACGGCCGTCCCGTTCGCTCCTGCAGCGTTCCGGTCTCGGCCGCAGTCGGTAAGGCTGTGACCACGATCGAAGGCTTGTCGCCTGATGGCAAACATCCCGTGCAGCTCGCTTGGATCGAGCTCGACGTTCCGCAATGTGGATACTGCCAATCGGGGATGATCATGAGTGTTGTGGCTCTGCTTAAGAAACGCCCGAATCCGACCAATGCGGAGATCGACGCTGAGATCACCAATGCGTGCCGTTGCAGCACGTATCATCGCATCCGTCAGGCAATCCGACTGGCCGCCACGAAGATTTCGGCGGAAGGGAGGACACTGTGAGCACCAACGATCGCACCGCACCGGCTCTTTCCCGGCGTGATCTTCTCTCCACCGCCGCCGCTGCAACCGGTGCTCTCGTTATCGGCTTCTGGATGCCGCAACGGGTTCAAGCGCAAACCACAAATCCGGAAGGTGCCGCATGGTCCAATGAATCCGTAGCCGATGAAGTCAATGCCTGGGTTGTTGTCGCGCCCGACGAGACGGTGACCGTCCGGATCGCCCAGACTGAGCTCGGCCAGGGTGTGTGGACCTCCAACGCCATGATCGTCGCCGAAGAACTGCAATGCGACTGGAACAAAGTCCGGCCGCAATACGCCTCCGCCAATCGTGACGCGAAAGAAATGGCGCCAAAATGGACGCTTAACGTCATGGGCAATGGCGCCACCGACCCCTCCGGCGGGGGAGAGCCCGAGTTCGGCACCCGCGACCGGACCGGCGTAACCGGAATCCCGGACAGCCTCTACCGGCGTATGCGGACCAACGCCGCTGCGTCGGTGAAGGACGGCCGCTATTATCTTCAACTTGCCGGCGCGGAAGCGCGCGAGCGACTACTGTTGGCGGCCGCCAAGACCTGGGGGGTGTCTGTCAAAGAGGTGAACTCGGCCAACGGTGTTATCACCCACCGGCCGACGGGGCGCACCATCACCTATGGCAAGGTTGCCGCACTCGCTGCTCAGACTCCCCACCCGAACCCTGAGCAGATCCGCATCAAATCCCCCTCGGAATGGACGCTGATGGGGACCGAGCAGAAGAATCTCGATGTCCCTCTGAAAGTCAGCGGCAAAGCCGTCTACGGCATCGACGTCAAACTGCCCGGCATGAAATGGGCGGCGGTTAAATCCTGCCCGGTCTATGGCGGCAAGGTGAAGCGTTACGATTTCGAGCGGATCCGCAACGAGCCAGGCGTCATCTCAGCAATCCAATTCCCAATCCCCGAGCCGAAATTGATTCGGGGCCGTATCTTTGGCGGCGGCGTCGCCGTCATCGGGGACAGCTGGTACCAGGCCGAGACGGCCATCGAGAAGATGCCGATAGAATGGGATGTGCCGCCCGAATACGCCCGACGGAACACGGCCAACATACGGGCAGAACTGGCGGCGGCCTTAAACCAGCCCGGCAAAGTCGGCGTGAATATCGGAGATTGCGACCGCGCGTTCGGGGGCGCCGCGAAAATCGTTGAAGCGACGTATTCGGTGCCCTATCTCCCGCGTGCCCGGATGGAGCCCGGAAACGCGACCGTGCTTGTCACCGACAACCGCGTCGACATCTGGATCGGTGACCAGAGCCCGCAGGAGACGCGCTATTCGGCCTCCCAGATCACCGGCATTCCGGAGGCCAACGTCTATATCCATTTGTGTCATCTGGGCGGCGGCTATGGCCGCAACGGCAACGGCCCGCAAGCCGAACAGGCGATCTACATCGCCAACCATAACCGCGGTATTCCCATCCATCTTCTGTGGACGCGCGAGGAAGACTTCATCAACACCACGTATCGCTCCATAGGCGTCGCACGCTTACGCGCCGCTCTCGATAAAGATGGCTGGCCGATCGCGATTGAAGTCCGGACTGCCACAGATGCGGAAGCCCCCGGTGCCAACGCTGGATTCGATGTCGCCGCGCGCTATTTCACGCCCAATTACCGCTTTTCCATGCATAGCGCGCGGTTCCACATTCCCGTGGGCACGCGACGTGGCGTGGGCGCGCCGGCCCAGCATTTTTATCGCGAGAGCTTTATGGATGAACTTGCCCACGCCGCCGGCAAGGACCCGTACCTTTACCGCCGTGAGTTGATTGCGCGCACCAATCTTCCTTACAAGGCCGACATGATCAATGCGTTGGACACTGCCGCGAAGATGTCGGGCTGGGGCACGCCGCTGCCGCAAGGGACGGCGCGGGCCATCGCGCTCGAAGAACGCGGAGCCGAGGCCGGCCACCATGCGACCATCAGTGCCCAAGTCCATACCGTTTCGATCAGCAAGCAAGGCCAAGTGCGTCTGGAGCGCGTCGATATCGCGCATGACGAAGGATTCGGTTTGGTCAATCCGCTAACGGTCAGAAAACAGATCGAAGGCCAGATCGTGTGGTTCTACAACGACGCGATGTATCAAGAGGTCAACGTCACAGAAGGCCGCATGGCGGAGAACAACTTCGATACATTCTTGCTGTCGCGCATCAAGGAGGACCCGCCGCAAATCAACATCACCTTCTTTAAGACCGGGCATTGGCTGGATGGCATGGGGCACGACCGTGGCACTTCCATTCAATCCGGCATTGCCGATGCCATTTTCCAGATCACCGGAAAGCGTTATCGGGACCTGCCCTTCCGCAATCACGACCTGACCTGGGGTTGATTCGGACTCGTATTGCCTGTTTGGCACGCTATTTCGAACCGCAGTCGCGTAACCTCCGACGTCTGCGCCCATCGAGCGGCACAGTGAGAATGGGCGTCGGAGTGGGGCCTCGTAAAATACCAGAAAGATCAAAATCTTATCGTGCCGATCGTCATCGGAACGCGCGTTTGCTGCGCACGGGAAGCAATCCGTGCTAGGTTGAATGGGTTTGAGGCACCCCGGTTTTGCGCCGGCCGGCTGCCCGGCGGAAGGCACGAGGAAGGACATCATGGTCAACATCGTCGTCAACGGGACCTCGCATCAGATCGATGTCGAGGATGAGACCCCGCTTCTCTGGGTGTTGCGGGAAGAGATCGGACTGACGGGAACGAAATTCGGCTGCGGCATCGCCCAGTGCGGTGCTTGCACCGTGCACGTCAACGGAGAGGCCATTCGGTCCTGCTCGGTGCCGGTCAGGACCGTCGCCGGAAAGCAGATCACGACCATCGAGGGGCTGTCGCCCAACAGCACGCACCCGGTTCAGCAGGCGTGGTTGACCGAACAGGTCCCGCAATGCGGCTACTGCCAGTCCGGCCAGATCATGGCGACGGTCGCCTATCTCAAGACCAATCCAAACCCGACCGACGCCGATATCGACGCCAATCTCACCAACATCTGCCGTTGCGGCACCTACGAGCGGCTCCGCCGCGCGGTGCATCGCGCTGCAGCCTTGATGCGTACGTGAGCGGGAGGGCACCATGATGACCTTTACAAATCTCTCCCGTCGCCAGTTCGTCGCCACTGCGCTCACCGCCGGCGGCGGCTTTGCGCTCGGCGTCGGCATCTTCGCTCCGGCGGAGGCAGCAACCTTGAGCGTGCGTCCCTGGAACGATGACACCACCCGCTATCCCGGCGAGATCAACGCCTGGGTCGTGATCCAGCCCGATGACACCGTGATCATCCGCTATGGGCGCGCCGAGATGGGGCAAGGGAGCTTCACCGCCCTGCCGCAGATTCTGGCCGAGGAGCTCGAATGCGATTGGGCGCTGGTCAAGCCGGAATATGCTTCGGCCAATCGCAATGTCAGGGAGAACAAAGTTTACGGAAGCCTCTCCACCGGCGGCAGCCGTGCCGTGCGCGAGACCGGCGATATCGTCCAGCAGGCCGGCGCGAGCGCGCGCGAACGCTTGATCGCTGCGGCTGCGAAGCGCTGGAGCGTGCCTGCGTCCGAGTGCCAGGCCGCCATGAGCAAGGTCACGCACAAGCCGAGCGCGCGCACCTACCGTTTCGGCGAACTGGCGGTCGAGGCGGCGGCAATCAAACTCGACAAGGAGCCGGCGCTCAAGCGGCCGGATCAGTACAAGTTCATCGGCCGGCGGCTCGCGCGGTTGGACGTGCCCCTCAAGATCAACGGTTCGGCGAAATACGGAATCGATTTGGAAGTGCCCGGCATGGTGCGGGCCGCGATCATCAAATCCCCGGTGTTCGGCGGCACGGTGAAATCGGTCGACGAAAGCGCGATCGCCTCCCGCCGCGGCGGCGTTCAAGTGGTCAAGCTCAAGGACGCGGTCGCTGTCGTGGCGGACCGCACCTTCCGCGCTCAGAAAGCGCTGAACGCGCTGAAGATCGAGTGGGAGGTCGGGCCTGCAGGCACAACCAACAGCGCGCAATTCCGCAAGGCGTATCTTGATGCGCTGGACCAGAAAGGCGCCGAGGCGCGTCACGACGGCAACGTCGACGCCGCCATGGCCACAGCCGCCAAGGTGGTCGAGGCAACCTACGACGTGCCGATCATCGCGCACGCACCCATGGAGCCGCTCAACGCCATCGCGCATGTGCAGGCCGATCGTGTGGACGTTTGGGTTGGCACTCAGAACGCCGACGCCGCGCTGGCTCTTGCCGCACAAGCCTCAGGCCAGAAGCCTGAGAACGTCTTCATCCACAACACGTTTTCCGGCGGCGGCTTCGGCCGAAGGTTGGGTCCCGACGAAGTTGCCCAAGCCGTTGCGGTTTCCAAGGCGGTCGGCAAGCCGGTGAAGCTTGTCTGGACACGCGAGGAAGAAATTCGACAGGGCCGTTACCGCACGCAGGCCGCGATCCGCTTCAAGGCGGGTTTTGCGGCCGACGGAACGCCGATTGCGCTCGATATGCGCAACTCCGCGGGCAGCGCGAACCCGGGCGCCGTGAAGGACGGGCTCGACGCGCAGACGATGCAGGGCTTGATCAACACGGCCTACAAGCTACCGAACTACCGCGTAGTCTCCATCCTCAAGAACACCCATGTGCCGCTTGGCCCATGGCGCGCACCGGGCCATTCGCAGAACGTGTTCTTCATGGAAAGCTTCATCGACGAAATGGCGCACGCGTCCGGCAAGGACCCGGTGGAGCTGCGGCGCGAGCTGCTTGCGCATCGCCCCGACTTCCAGCAGGTGATCGATCTCCTGGTCGAGAAGGGCGACTGGGGCAAGCCGATGCCTCGCGGTTCAGGACGTGGCGTCGCCCTTAACGAGTCTTATGACTCGATCGTCGGCATGATCGCCGAGGTTGCGGTGAGTAACGGCCAAGTCAAGGTCGAGCGCGTGGTCATCGCGTGCGATTGCGGCACGGTCGTCAACCCGCGCGGCGTCGAGACGCAACTCGAAGGCGGCATGATCTACGGGCTTTCAGCGGCGCTGTTCGGCGAGATCACAGTCAAGGACGGCCGCGTCGAACAGGGCAATTTCGATACCTATCCGGTCGTGCGCCTCAAGGACGCGCCGAAGACGGAAGTCTACATCTCGCCCACGCCCGGCAAGCGATGGGGCGGTATCGGCGAACCCGGCGCGACCATGATCCAGCCCGCGATCACCAATGCGATCTTCGCCGCCACCGGCAAGCGCTTACGCTCGCTGCCGATCCGCGGACAGGATCTTAGCAACGGAGGGGTGTAGCACCCGGATATTCCCGGCTGAAACTGATGGCTAATCCAACGGGCGGAACGGTTTGTGCACCACCATTCCCTTGATGCCTGCGCCGCCGGAATAAATATTGCCATCCGGATCCACGCCGAGAAATTCGGTGCCCGCAACGCCATTGCCCACCGGAGTGTCTATTTCATCCGGTATGAAGGCCTTCACCCAACCGGTCTTGATGTCGCCGACGCGGATGCCCCGTTCCCAGCCTGGATTCCAGCGCTCATTCGACATTCCGTCGGCCACATAGATATGTTCTTTGTTGTCGATCGCAATCGCGCTCGGTTTGCCGAACTGCGTCCAGCGCGAGATGAAGTTTCCGTGCTTGTCGATGACCTGAACCCGCTGATTGCCCCGGTCGGCGATGTACATATTTCCCGTGGCGGGATCGAGCTCGATGTCGTGGGGATCATTGAATTGCAGCGGCATACTGCCTTCGGAGCCCTTACCGCCGCCCCATTGCCGGACAAATTTGCCGTCGGGCGAGAATTCCACCAGGCGGTTGTTGCCGCCGCGCGATGCATACATGTTGTCCTTGTAAGGCCCCGAAAATGTTCCGGTGCCGTGGCCGTCCGTTACCCAGATCGTCCCGTCATCCTGCACAACCACGCCGGTTGGTCCGTTCATGTGTGTGGCATCGCCGCCTGAGACACCCGGCGTGCCAAGGGTCAGCAGAACCTTTCCGTCGGGGCTGAATTTCATCACCGTGTGGCCGATATGCTTTCTGACGCTCGCGGCCGCGCGCGGATCGCCCTCGGGCGCGCCATCGGTCACCCAGACATTTCCTTGTTTGTCGACGAACAGTCCGTGCGGGAAGCCGATCAATCCCTTGCCGAAGCTCTTGACCATTTTGCCATCGAGTGTGACCTCGATGATCGGATCGAGGTCCGAATCGGCACAGCCATTGGCGCCGCAACGGTCGATGATCCAAAGATGTTTGCCGTCGGGATCCATTTTGAATCCGCTAGCAACACCGATCTTGCGGCCCTGGATTTTGTCCCAGTTGTAATCGACATGATAAGGATTGCTTGAAATCTGCGCTTTTACGGGACCGAATGCCGCCAACAGCGCGGAACCGCATATTGCTGCAAAACCTACTGCTTTCAACATGGTGTCAACCCTCCCGGCGGCAAGTGAACTGCCTCTCCAACGCTCCGCACGGCTGCAAACACTTGCTGCCCGCGCTGTGCACAGGATCGCATTTGTACAACGGTGCGGCAAGCCGATGCGGCCTGTGCGGCCGAAGCCATGTGGCGGACCCGGGGGGACATCTCGGCTTATCTGGGAGCGCCAACAGGAAACTCATTGCGGGTTCTGAATGGCCGCTATCCGGCCAGTTCAGACGTTCGTACTGATGGTCGGAATGCCCGAGCTTCAATGTGACATCGAGCTTCACAGTACCTGAGTACGAACATGCCCTTTGTGGCATGGTTCAAATGGCTGGTAGAGTATGCCATGACCCTCGATGCAGTGATGCTGTCCCGCCTGCAATTCGCGTTCACGATCGGCTATCACATATTGTGGCCGGCTTATACCATCGGTATCTCCGGGTTCATTGTCGTTCTGAATTTGATGTGGCTTGTCACGCGCAAGCAAGTCTATCGAGAGCAATTGCGCTTCTGGATTCATCTGTTCGCGCTCGGCTTCGCGATGGGTGTCGTGACCGGAATCGTTCTGTCCTATGAGATCGGGACCAATTGGAGTGTCTTTGCAGAGCGTACCAGCAATGTGTTGGGGCCGTTCTTCGGCTATGAGGTGCTCACAGCGTTTTTCCTGGAAGCCGGATTCATCGGGATCATGCTGTTTGGCATAGACCGCTTTCCACCGCGGCTGCATTCACTCTCCTGCATGGTAGTGGCGCTTGGCGCTGTGGCGAGCGCATTCTGGATTCTGGCGGCGAACAGTTGGATGCAGACGCCAGCCGGCTTTCGCCTGGAAGGCGACAATTTCAGGATCGTCTCCTGGTGGGCGGCGATTTTCACGCCGTCCTTTCCGTACCGTTTCTTCCATATGGTCGTTGCCGCCTATCTGACCGGCACGTTCGTCGTCATTGGCGTAATGGGTTGGTATCTCTGGCGGCGGCAACATCTTGCCTTTGCCCGTGCGGGCTTTTCGGTCGCAATAGGGATCGCAGCCGTGCTCGCGCCGCTGCAACTTGCAATCGGCGACGCGCACGGACTCAACAGCCTTCGCTACCAGCCCATCAAGGTCGCGGCGATGGAGGGCGATTGGGAAACGGAGCCGCATCAGCCGCTGACTCTGTTCGCGTGGCCCGACATGGCGGGCGAACGCAATGACTATGCAATCGCGATACCCGAACTCGGCAGCCTCATTCTCACGCATCGTGTCAACGGCGTGGTGCAGGGGCTAAAATCCGCGGCGCCGGAAGATCGCCCCTATGTGCCGATCGTTTTCTTCGCGTTTCGCATCATGGTCGCTATCGGGCTCGCGCTGATCGCCATCGCCTGGACTGGACTTTGGTTGCGCTGGCGCGGGCGACTCTACGATACGTCCTGGTTCAGTTTTGTGTGCGCATTCTCCAGCCCGCTCGGGTTCATCGCAATTCTAAGCGGCTGGACGGTCACCGAAGCCGGCCGTCAACCTTGGCTGATCTATGGACAGTTGCGCACCGCCGAGGCTGTGGCGCCGGTTGCGTCAGGCGCGGTGGCGACGTCTTTCGCGCTTTTCATTGTCATCTATCTCCTGCTGCTCGCCGCCTTCTTTTATTACGCGGGGCGCATCGTGCTCGCCGGGCCGCATCCGCCAAAGCCGGCGCAAGCACCCTTCGCGTTGCGTCCCGGCCGGGATTCGGCGCCCGCACGCGGCCCTGCTGAATGATGCGGCCATGATCGACCTTCCGGTCTTTTTCGCATTGGCCGTGGCATTTTCAGTGGCGCTTTATGCGCTGCTCGACGGCCTGGATCTCGGCATAGGTATTCTGTTTCTACTCGCGCCATCCTACCGCGAACGTGACGCGATGATGAATTCGGTGGGGCCCGTCTGGGACGGCAATGAAACCTGGCTCGTGATGGGTGGAGCGCTCCTGTTCGCGGCGTTTCCGCTGGTCTATGCGGTTGTGCTTCCTGCCTTCTATCTGCCGCTGACGGTAATGCTGTTCGCGCTTGTGTTCCGCGGTGTTGCGTTCGAATTCAGGTTTCGCGCGCATCGCTCGCGCATTCTTTGGGACTGGGCCTTCTCTTTGGGCTCAGGGCTCGCTGCGCTGATGCAAGGCCTGATGCTGGGCGCATTCATCGATGGCGTACCGGTTCGCGACGGGCAGTTCGCCGGAAGCACTTTCTCCTTTTTGAGTCCCTTTGCTTTCGCGAGCGCATTGGGCGTGGTGGCCGGGTACGCGCTTTTGGGCGCGGCGTGGCTGATCTACAAGACCGAAGGAACAACCCAAGCCTTTGCGCGCGCTATTGCGCCCAGGGCCCTGACCGCGACGCTGCTTTTCATCGCCATCATCAGCATTTGGACTCCGCTGACCCATTCGGACATCGCGCGGCGTTGGTTTTCATTGCCCAATATCCTCTTTCTGTGTCCAGTGCCATTGGTGACGGCCGCGCTTGCCTTCGGCATCTGGCGTGCGATCCCCGCGCCGCGCGATGGATTGCCGTTACTGCTGTCCGTTGCGCTGGCGTTGATGGCCTTTGGCGGCCTCGGAATCAGCCTGTGGCCCTATGCGATCCCCGAAAGCGTCACGATCTGGCAGGCGGCCGGCGCAACAGACACGCTAATATTCTTAGGTATCGGGACGGCGGTCATCATGCCGATCACACTCGCTTATCTTAGCTATGCATATTGGACGTTCCGGGGAAAGATCGGGACCGGTTACGAACGCTGAACGCTCATGTAACGCGGAAGTCATTCCCGCAGATGAGGATGGCGCAGATCGCGCACGCTCACGGGTATGAGCGCGCGCCGGCTAATCGAGAGATTTCCGGAATCGCGATATCGCGACTGCCAGCAGAACGGTGGCCAAAGCGGCCATCATCAGCATCTGCGGCCATAGGACGTCAAAGCCGACGCCCTTCAAAAACGTCCCTCGAATGACGATGAGATAATGCCGCAGCGGGTTGATGTACGTCATCCATTGCAGAAACACTGGCATGCTCGCGATGGGAAAACTGAAACCAGAAAGAATAAACAGTGGATTGAGCACGAAAAACGTCGAAGCAAATGCCTGCTGCTGCGTCTTGCAGACGGTCGAAAGCAAAAGACCCAGGCCCAGCGTGCTGAGGAGGAAAAGGGACGTTCCGGCGAGAAGGACGAGGGGGTTTCCAGCAAACGGCACATGGAACCAGACAACGCCGAACGCGGCGATTATGATGGTTTCGATCAACCCGATTAGAAAAGCCGGCAAGGTCTTCCCGAGAATAAATTCCGATGGGCGAATTGGCGTCACCATGATCTGTTCCAGCGTACCGACCTCACGCTCGCGCACGATCGCAAACGCAGTCAGATTGACGACACTAACAAGTGTCAGCGTTCCGATCAGCCCCGGCACAAAAAACCAGCGACTGTTCAGTTCCTCATTGAACCAGGGCCGTGGTTGCAGAGAAACTTCAACGAGCTTGGCGCGCGCACCGAACTGCCGGTGCAACCGATCAAGCGCATAGCTTTGCGAAAACGTCGCTGCCATTTGGCCAAGATAGCCCAGGGCCATGAGGGCGCTGTTGGAATTCGTCCCATCGACGACGGCTTGCAGCGGAGCGGTTTGGCCCTTCTCCAGCAGATTGGCGAATCCCGGATGAATGACCAGCGCGATGATCGCGTCACTATCGTCAATCGCCTGGTCGACCTGACGCTGGTTGCTCGCGACGAGCACGATATGGAAGCGCCCGTCGGCCGTCACATGGGAAAGAAAATCACGGCTTTCGAACGTATGGTCGAGGTCAAGCACTGCCGTCGGCACATTCCAGACATCGAACGTCGCGGCATAGCCGAACACGAGAATCTGCAGAATGGGCGGGATGAGAAGGCGGATCAGGGCCCATTTATCCCTTCTTATTTCCAGGAATTCCTTGATCAGAATATGGCGCATGCGCTGGAACATGGCTGTCAATCCAGCGTCTTGCGGAACGCGCGGGAGGCAAAGAACGCAATTCCCGCTGCAAAGAGGCTCATCATAGCGATGGGTACGAGAAGATCGGACGGTCCCGAGCCCTTGAGAAAGATAGCCTTCACCGCCGTCACGTAATAGCGCGGGTAGACGAAATAGGTGATGACGCGCACGACCCACGGCATCTGATCGATCGGAAAGCTGATGCCGGAGAGAATCGTCGTCGGCATCATGGTGACGAGCAGCGCAATCTGGCTTGCGCCCAGCTGATTGCGGATCGCGACAGAAATCATGTAGCCGATCCCCAGCACAACGACGAGAAACAGCATCGTAAGAAGCATCAACGTCAAAAGCGCGCCGCGGAACGGCACTTCGAACCAATAGAGCGCAAGCACAAGACAAAGTACGGCATCGAGTAATCCGATGACGAAATACGGAATAAGCTTGCCGAGCATCACCTCCATGGGCTTGACAGGGGTGGAGACCAGAAGCTCCATCGTTCCCCGTTCCCACTCTCGCGACACGGTGAGCGCCGTTAGCTGGGCCCCGACCAGCGCCATAATCAGGGCAACCGCACCGGGAATGATGAAGTTGCGGCTCTGCAAATCTTCGTTGAACCAGACACGGGATTGCACCACGATCGGTGGAAGGATCGCTACCCCGCCGGCGCCGAATTGGGTTTGCACAAACGCCGAGAATCCCGACACCACCGCTTGTGTGTAGCCAATGGCGATCGTCGCGGTGTTGTTGTTGGTAGCGTCCACAATGGCCTGAACGGAAGCTTCTCCCCCCGTACTCAGGCGCTCGGAAAAGTGCTGTGGGATGACGATAGCGATATCGCATGTGCCGCGGTCTATTGCCGTCGTCAGATCTCGATAATTCGACGGCGATGCCGTAACCGCGAAGTATTTTGAGGCTTGGAAGCGATTGAGGAGTTCGACGCTGAGCGGGCTCACTTCCCGGTCGAAGGTGCAAAGCGGGATATGAGCGATATCGAGGCTCATGCCGTAGCCCAGAAGGAACATCTGCATGACCGGCATGAGAAGCGCGATGATCAGGCTGCGCGGATCGCGAACGATCTGGAGCATCTCCTTGACTGCGATTGCCTTCAGCCGCACCAATCTCATGCGGGCGCCCCTGCGGACTCCTCGTGCGCGCCGACCAGACGCACGAACACGTCTTCCAGCGTCGGTTCGATTCGCTCGTTGCGGGTCACAGTAATGTGCTGCGCCGCGAGATAGCCTGGCAATTCCGCTTTCGCCTGGCTCCCCGCCTTTATGAGCACATGCAGAGTGTTGCCGAATGGCGCCACATCTTCGACACCTCGCATTTTGGAGAGGGCACCGATAGCGGACCCGACGGAATCGCATTCGACCAGCAGCAATTCGCCTCCGAGAGAATGCTTCTTCAGCACGGAGGGCGCATCCATCGCCACCAGTCGGCCCCGGTCGATCAGGGCGACGCGATTGCAATATTCCGCTTCGTCCAAATAATGGGTGGAGACCAGGATGCTTACCCCGTCTGCTGCCAGCGTTTGAATGAGTTCCCAGAAACGCCGGCGCGATTCGGGATCGACGCCGGAGGTGGGCTCGTCGAGAAACAGAACGGGCGGCCGATGCAGAATGGCGCAACCAAGCGCCAGCCGCTGCTTCCACCCGCCAGCCAGCGTGCTGACCAGGGTGTCTTCGCGTCCCTGAAGTCCAGCCATATCGATGGAATAGCGCAACCGGTCCGCAAGGACATTGCTCGGCACGCGGTAGACCCCCGCGAAGAAGCGGAGATTTTCGAGAACCGTGAGGTCGGCATAGAGCGAGAATTTCTGGGACATATATCCGATGTGCTCGCGCACCGCTTCGGGATCGCGCGCGACATCGAAGCCCGCGACAAGCGCCCGTCCCGCCGTGGGCCTTAACAGCCCGCAGAGTATGCGGATAACGGTGGATTTCCCGGCGCCGTTCGGCCCGATGAAGCCCACGATCTCTCCGCGACCGATGCTGAAGCTGACATGGTCGACCGCAGTGAATGAATCGAATTGCTTCACCAGGCCCTCGACAACGATCAGAGGCGTGCCCGTAGCTGTGGAGTTCATGATACTTTCGACTCGTTTCCCAGCAGGGTGATGAACAGATCCTCGATTCCCGGAGTGACGCGGGAGATATCGCCCGCAGGGACGTTCTTTGCCGTCAGCGCGGCTTGGATTTCGGGAATGCGCAGGTCCGCATCGTCGACGGCCGCATGGACACCATCGCCAACGAGCATCGTGCTCGACACGCCTGACATGTGGGCGATGGCATCGCGGACTGTTCGCGGCTCCGTGGAAACAATCTTGACGAGCGCGCCCGGCATTAGCTGCTTCAGCCTTTGCGGGGTATCGCAATAGCGCAGCCGCCCCTTATGCAGCAGAGCAAGCCTCGTGCAGCGCTCGGCCTCGTCCAGATAGGCTGTCGAGATGACGATGGTCACGCCTTTCTCCCGCAGTCCATAAAGAATGTGCCAGAAGTCGCGGCGCGAAATCGGATCGACGCCGGTAGTCGGTTCATCGAGCAGCAGCACCCGGGGCGTATGCACGAGCGAGCAGACGAGCCCGAGTTTTTGTTTCATGCCGCCCGAAAGCTGGCCGGCGCGGCGTTTGCGGAACTCGCTCATACCCGAGGCCGCGAGCAATTCGACGGCGCGCTGTTCGCGCAGGGCCGGCGCTATCTCGAACAGGTCCGCATAGAAGCGGATGTTTTCATTGACCGTTAGATCTTCATAAAGGCCGAAGCGTTGCGGCATATAGCTGATATGCTTTTTGGTTTCTTCCGGTTCGCGAATCACATCGACGCCATCGATCACAATGGTGCCGCTGTCGGGCCGCATGACTCCCGCGCACATGCGCATCAGGGTGGTCTTGCCCGCACCATCCGGCCCAACGAGGCCGAAAAGCTCGCCGCGCCCGATTGAAAAGCTCATGGAATCCACGGCAAACACACCGGGAAAGTGCTTGCTAAGGCCATCGACTGCGATAACTGGGCCCGCAGCCGCGCTCATGGCGCCACCCGAATATTCGCATCCGCCGGCATACCGGGCAGAAGCTCATGTGTCGGATTGGCCACGTCAATCTTGACGCGATAGACGAGAGTGACGCGTTCGGCGTGCGTCTCTACCGTCTTGGGCGTGAACTCTGCGTCGGATGCTATGAAAGACACGCGGCCTTGGTAAATCTTGCCGGGATAGGTATCGGTTTTGATGGTGACGGGCGTGCCGAGCCGTACCTTGCCGATGTCGGTTTCATTGATGTAGGCGCGCAGCCAGACATGGTCGAGATCGGCAAGCGTGATCACGGGCGTGCCCGGCGCAACGATCTCGCCGAGCTCCGCTTCACGCACCGTCACCACACCGTCAAACGGCGCGAGAAGACGTGTGTAATCGAGCACGATCTTGGTGTATGTGAGATTCTCTTCGGCGTTATGCACATTGGCCTTGGCCAGCTCGATATTGCGGGCGGCGCCGGTGAACAGCGCCTGGTCACGTTCGAGCTGTGCCTGCGCTTGCGCATGGGCCGTGGTGGCAACGTCACGGGCATCGGCGCTCACCGCGCCCTTTCCCCAAAGCAATTGCGAACGCCGGTCTTGCGTATCCTTCAGCACGACATCGGCCTGATCGCTGGTTACGACCTTCTCGGCGGCGGTTAGATTTTGGATAACGGCTCCCAGCGAGCTTTGCTGCACTTCGAGGGCGGCAGCGGCCAATTTCATCTGCTGGTGATAATCAGCGTCATCGGCGCGGGCGACGAGCGTTCCCGCCTTCACCCATTGGCCTTCATCGAAAGGAAGTTCAACGATGCGGGACTGGATCGTCTTGAACCCCAGCACGCTTTCATGCGCTTCAATATTGCCGGAAAGCGTGAGCGAATCTTGGTGTTCGGACGGCCAGAACCAGGGGCGCCACAGGTCCGGGCGTTGGATTCCGATAGCGGCGATCGCCAAGATCGTTGCTAGCGCACCGATTTGGAGACGATGTTGCATCGCGGTATTCGCGCCTCAAAGGGATCGCCAGTTTTGTAGACTGCTGAATCGGCGAGCAAATTGATCTGTCGCAAGATGATGAGCGAGCACTGTTAAATCGCATTCATGTGGCGTCCGGCACGCGGAAAAGACACGGAATATCCGCGTTTCTCCGGCCCCAAGGAGAGTTGGACACCAAGTTGATCTTGAGATGGATCAAGAGCCATTTCCTCATTCCGGTTTACTTAGAAAGGGGTTTTCCTCGAGGAAACGCACGATGTATCAGCCGGTCACGGTAAAAGCAGCGGTGTCTATCCCGACGCCTGCTCCCGCTCTTGCCGGATTGAGAAAGCCCGCGCTCTCCCGCTGGACGCTTGTGGCAGGGCTCATCGCCATCCTTATCGGCGCTATCGCCGCGTATTGGCTGACACGCGGCGAACCGGCGACGCGTTACATAACCGCGCCTGCCAGCCAGGGAGCGGTCACACGAGTCGTAACGGGAAGCGGCGCGGTCAATCCGGTTCTCACCATCCTTGTGGGGAGCTATGTATCCGGCGTGATCCAGAGCATCTCCTGCGATTTCAACACGCAGGTGAAGAAGGGACAGCTCTGCGCGAAGATCGACGCCAGGCCGTATCAATCAGCCATCAACGAGGCCGCCGCCGCGTTGGGAACGGCCAAAGCACAATTGGTGAAGGATCAGGCCAATCTCACCTATCTCCAGGTCAGTTATCAGCGTAACACGAGACTTCTGGCGATTGGCGGAGCCTCCCAGGATACGGTCGATGTCGCCAAGAACGCCTATGATCAGGCTACGGCCCAGATTGTGTTCGACGAAGCTTCGATCAAGCAGCATGAGGCGGCCTTGGACGCCGCACAGGTCAATTTGGGTTACACGAATATCGTTTCGCCGGTGGATGGAACCGTAGTATCGCGCAATGTGACGGTCGGCCAGACTGTTGCCGCGAGTTTCCAGACGCCCACCTTATTTCTGATCGCCACGGACCTTACCAAGATGCAGGTAGACACCAATGTCAGCGAAAGCGATATCGGCGCGGTGAAGCTCGGCGATAAAGCGAGCTTCACTGTCGAAGCCTATCCGGAAAGAACGTTTCAGGGCGTCGTTACCCAGGTCCGGCAAGCGCCTCAGACCGTGCAGAATGTGGTGACGTACGATGTGGTCATCGCAGTGGACAACAAGGACCTGCCACTGAAGCCGGGCATGACGGCCACTACGAGGATTGTTACCGCCGAGCGCGAACATGTGCTGCGTGTGCCGGACCAGGCGCTGCGCTTCTCTCCGGCCGGCGCGTCCGCGGGGGCTTTCGCAACCGGGCAAGGCCGTGTGTGGGTGATCCAAAACGGACAGCCGAAAGAAACAGATGTGAGATTGGGTCTCGACGACGACACCTACACGGAAGTCATCGAGGGCGCTCTGAAACCAGGCGATGCCGTTATCGTCGGCGGTCAGGCCAGCAGCAGCACCAGCAGCCCAACGGCCACAAGACCGCGCCTCTTCGGATTCTAAAGGCACGCTATGGCAGAGCTGGTTATCGATGTCCGCAATCTCGCGCGTATCTACCGCGTGGGCGATATGGAAGTGCCGGCGCTCAATGGCGTAAGCCTTCGGATCGAACGGGGCGAATTCGTGGCAATCATGGGCTCGTCGGGTTCAGGAAAATCCACGCTCATGAACATGCTGGGCTGCCTGGATCGGCCGACGAGCGGGAAATATCTGTTTGAAGGCGTCGAGGTGAGCTCGTTGAGCGAGCCTCAACTCGCACGGATCCGCAGCGAGCGGATCGGCTTCGTATTCCAGAGCTTCAATCTTCTGGCGCGCACAAGCGCGATAGAAAACGTCGCTTTACCACTGTTTTACGCCGGCTCTGCTCCGGCACGCCGAGCCGAACGGCTGGCGCGTGCGCACAAGGAGTTGCAGTTCATTGGCCTCGCGGATCGGGAAAAGAATAGCCCAGGCCAGCTTTCCGGGGGCCAGCAGCAGCGCGTGGCGATTGCCCGATCGCTGATTAACAACCCGACGGTCCTGCTGGCGGATGAGCCGACCGGAAATCTGGATACAAAGACCTCGCACGAAATCATGGATACACTGCGGGTTCTCAATCGCGATCAGGGAGTCACGATCATCGTTGTGACGCATGAACCCGACATTGCGGCCTATGCCGATCGCGTCATTACCATGCGCGACGGAAAGATCGTTTCGGACGAACGAAAAGCGGAAAGTTCCACGGGCCGGCAAGTGCCACCGATACGGGTCTCCTTGAACAACGGGAAAGCCACAGCGTCCGCGCTTGAGTTCACCAAAATGGTCGCCGGCGCCGCGATCCAGGCCATCGGGCGGAACAAGATGCGTTCGGCGCTGACCATGCTGGGGGTGTTTATCGGCGTCGCCGCCCTTATCGCCATGGTGGCTGTCGGCCAGGGCGCAAACGATGCGGTGAGAAAACAGATCGAGAGCCTGGGTACCAATCTGCTCGTCGTGATGCCGGGCACGACCACGGCAGGCGGAGTCCGCGCCGGATTTGGAAGCGCATCGACACTAACGGTTGCCGACGCACAAGCCATCCGCCGCGAAAGTTCAGCGGTCGCTCTGGTCAGCTACAACATCCGCCAAATCGGGCAAATCATAAACGGGAACCAGAATTGGACCACAAATGTTCAAGGCGTAACGCCGAGCTATTTGACGACAGGCAATTGGCACGTTGATACCGGCCGAGGATTCGACACCGACGACGAAAGCAATGCGGCCATGGTGTGTCTTCCTGGACAGACCGTGTACCACCAATTGTTCGGCGATTACGAGAATCCAATCGGGGCCGTCATTCTGATCAAGGGCGCACCCATGCGCGTCATAGGACTGCTAGCGGCCAAGGGGCAAAGCTCGTTCGGCCAAGATCAGGACGATCTTGTTATGATTCCGTTCACGACCGCCGAACGCAAGGTGTTAGGCGTGGCCGCACCGAGCCAGGTGCAATCGACGATCGCCGCCAGCTATCCGGCTCCGCCCAATCCTTACGGGCTCACGCCCCGCCTTACCGGCTACGTCAACGCAATTTACGTGCAAGCGTCAGCGCCTGAACTCGTTGCGACCGCCATCCAGCAGGTCACGAGCACATTGGTGCGCCGCCATCAAATTCAACCTGGGCAGCCGAACGATTTCGCGGTGCGGAATTTAAGCCAGATTGCTCAGACCGCGACGAATTCAAGCCAGATCATGGCTTTGTTGCTGGCAACGGTCGCTTCGATTTCGCTTCTGGTCGGAGGAATCGGCATCATGAACATTCTGCTGGTCTCGGTGACCGAACGGACTCGCGAAATCGGTTTGCGCATGGCGATTGGCGCACGCCGGTTGCAGGTGCTACTCCAATTCCTGATCGAAGCGGTCTTCCTCAGCGTCACCGGGGGCATCGCAGGTATTGTGGCGGGAATCGTGATTTCGCAATTGATTTCCGCAATCACCCATTGGCCGACGCGCCTGTCCTTGAGCGCGATTTTTGGAGGCTTCCTGTTTTCCGCTGCGGTAGGAATATTCTTCGGCTATTACCCGGCGCGCAAAGCCGCGCGGCTCGATCCTATCGAAGCCCTGCGTTACGAATAGGTCGAAGACGAAGGATCTCTTTGCGCGCGGACGAGGCTTATGAGGTCGAAGCCCTGGAAGACCTCTTCAAGAGCCCGCTAGCTAGCCCGCATTTCCCATTGTCAACTCGGCCTGAAGGCTCTCCACGTCGCGAAAGATCGAAGCCACGGCGAGGGTGCGCCCATTGCGATTGAAGCGCAGCACGCAGTCCTTGGCCGCAATATCGCCGTCGATTAGGAGTTCGTCCCACTTCTCCGCATGGCCGACATAATTGATCGGAATATCGTAGTGCTGGCTCCAGAAGAACGGCACTGCGGTGAATTTGCGGCGCTGCCCAAGCATGTTGAGCGCCGCCACCTGCCCTTGGCGTTCGGCAACAACCCAATGCTCGACGCGAATGCTCTCGCCGCTGTGCGGATCGGGCCAGCGCGCAATGTCGCCGGCCGCAAATATGCCCGGTGCGCTGGTCTCGAGATAGCTATCAACGACAACGCCGCGATCCATGGTAAGCCCAGCCGCTTCGGCAAGCTGGGTTCGGGGCCGTACGCCGATACCGACGATCACAAGATCCGCGTCAAGGACCGCACCGCTTTTGAGCCTGACTTGCTTGCCATCTATGGCACTCGCCGTATCCTCGAGATGAAAAGTCACGCCGTGCGCCTCATGAAGCGCACGCACGAAGTCGCCCATCTGTGGACCGAGGACCCGCTCCATCGGTCTTTTCTCCGGCGCTACCACGTGCACTTCGATGTCGCGTGCCCGCAGGGCGGCGGCGCATTCGAGTCCGATGAAGCTCGCGCCCACGACAACTGCACGGCGTGCAGTCGTCGCCTGCGCGATGATGGCTCGGCAGTCGGCAAACGAACGCAGCGTATGAATGTGCGATTGATCGGCCCCGGGAATCGATAGCCGAACCGGCTCCGCGCCGGTGGCAATTAGAAGGCGGTCATAGGAGATGGTGCTGCTGCCATCGGCCAAGGCGACTTCCCGCAAGGTCGGATCGATGCTTTTGACGACTGTCTTCAGATGTAGGTCAATGCCGCTCTCGGAATAGAAGTTGTCCGGACGCATGGGCACCCAATCCTCCGGTGCATTGCCCGCGAGATAGTCCTTTGAGAGGTTCGGCCGATCGACGGGCGCCGCCTCGTCATCGCTCAGCATGACGAGGCTGCCTCTGTAGTGCACACGCCTGAGCATCTCGGCGGCTGCAAAGCCAGCGGCTCCGCCGCCAATAATCACGATTTTCTCCGGACTGGCGCCCGCCAGGGCAGGGGCTGCTTCCTGCCTTGCTTCCGGCAGTCTCTCGCCAACGAAAATCCTGCCATCGCGCTGCTCCACCTTCCATCGTGCAAGTGGCGTGAAAGCCGGGGCGTGCAGAGCTTCGCCTGTTCGCAGATTGAAGCAGGCGTGATGCCATGGGCAGCGCACCGTCTCGCCAACCACCAGGCCATCGGAGAGCGGCCCATGGTAATGCGTGCAATGGGCTGCGACCGCAAACACCTCGCCCCCCCGCCGGACGAGGAGGACCTCGTCTTCACCGACGCGACCCACGAGCATCCCGCCGTCGACAAGCGAATTTGCTTCGAGACCTTTCGTGAAATCCGCCATCTCGTTTTGATTTCCCGCCATTTTGCTCTCCGCCAATGAGATTGTGGCCGCCTTTATCCCAGTCTTTGCCAGTGCGTTCTGTGTTGCAACCGCGGTCTCACGGAACTCGGTGATATTGGGGCGGAAGTACGCTTTTGTAATCTGCACGGCCAAGCGACTTCGCAGCGTGGAAGGGCCAATGCGGATCGTCGAGCGTTGCGCGCGCGAGCAGAACCATGTCCACTTGTTCGCCCCGAATGATGTTATCCGCTTGTACAGGCTCGGTGATCTGCCAGCTCACGGCCGCAGGAATCTGCACTTCCCGTTTAACGCGCGCGGCTATCGGGACCATGAATGCCGGACCGTACGGGACGCCTGACACATCGGGCGTGTTGCCGCCAAGGCTGGGGTCGATGAGGTCGAGCCCGGCGAACTTCAGTTGGCGGGCCAGCTCTATTGTTTCTTCGATCGGCTGACTGTCTTTGTGAAAATCTGTCATGCCCAGGCGGACGGTGAGCGGAAGGCGCTCCGGCCACACCTGCCGGACGGCAGCAAATGTCTCCCGAATGAATCGCGTGCGCCCCTCGAATGCACCGCCATATCCATCCGTGCGCTTGTTCGCGATAGGAGAGAAGAAGCTTTGTCCGAGGTAACCATGCGCGAAATGAAGCTCCAGCCAATCGAAACCAACGCTCAGCGCACGTTTTGCCGAGGCCACAAAATCGGCCTGGACCCGCTTGATCGTTTCCTTCGTCATGGCTTCGGGAACGCGCGACAGAGTTCCGCCGAATGCTATCGCAGAGGGGCCGATCGGCTGCCATGCGAGGGGATCATCCGCCGGCAGATTTCCTTGCCCCAGCCACGGGGCGTAAGCACTCGCTTTGCGGCCGGCATGGGCGAGTTGGATGCCCGGGACCGCGCCCTGGCTCTTGATGAACCGGGCGACAGGGGCGAAGCGTTCCGCGTGAGCATCCGACCAGATGCCCGTACACCCGGGTGTGATCCGGCCCTCCGGTGAGACGGCGGTCGCCTCAGCGATCACCAGCCCGGCACCGCCTATGGCCCGCGCTCCCAGGTGCACGAGATGCCAATCACCGGCGAAGCCGGAAGGCGCGGAGTATTGGCACATGGGCGAAACGCCTACGCGGTTCTTTACCGTGATGTCCTTGAGTCGAAATTCACTGAACAGAGATGGCATATGTTGTCTCAAGCTCTTCATGGGGCTGTCCGGCGCGGCCGGGAGCGGGCATCAGATGCGTGACCTTTCTGCGATCCTTCTATCCTGTTCTCAACCGGGTCAAGACAGGTCAAGAGCACCCGTGCGGAAGGCGGCTTTCGATGCTATCGTTCTTTCCCCTCGTCGTGGATGGTCTTACTGTTCCCCTTCAGATGACTCGACCGGGCGATCGGGGGAATATCCGCTTCCATTTCCCATATCGCCAGAATTCAATTGCGAAATAACCCATGGCTCTCTTCAATGCATTGCCTGCCGATCTGCTCTCGCGGCTTTTTACGAAAGCCAGGACACGGGAGCTTGCCGCCAAGACAGAATTGTTTCCGGCGGGGGCGCCGGGCGATGAATGTTACCGGGTCGAAAAAGGCCTGCTCAAGGTGAGCGTGATCTCGAAGGATGGCATCGAGCGCACGCTTTCGATCGTGGGCGCCAATTCGGTCATTGGCGAATTGTCGATGCTTGACGGGCGGCCGCGGTCCGCGGCCGTGACTGCATTGACGGATTGCCGGCTCAAATACATCAGCCGTGTGGAGTTCGAGCGTTTTGCGGCCCAAGTTCCAACGATCTACAAACACTTGACGAAATTGCTTGCCGGTTTGGTGCGGGATACCGATAGCTCTGTCGCCGCGGGCAGCTTTCTATCGAATGAGGGCCGTCTCGCGTGGGCTTTCCTGAAGCTGGCGCAGGAATTCGGAAGCAATGACGGCCCGGGGCGCATCGCCATCCGGCTGAAGCTTTCACAGAGCGAATATGGAAGTCTGGCCGGCGTTTCGCGCGAGAATGCCAGCCGAATTCTGAATAATTGGATGCGCCAAGGTATTTTATCGCGTGCCACCAGTCATTATACGATCCTGAATAAGGGCCAGCTGGAAAAAATCGCGCAAATTTAGCACGGATGCCGCACGGGCTCGTGTGTCGTAGCGGACCCGGGTTGTATTCCCGTGTTCGGCCGAGACCAACGGTTCCGCCACCCTCTCCGAACAATTGAGCCGGCTCCAAACGTTTTGCCTCCTCAAGGCGAACCCCGCAGGATGTGTGCCGGCCATCACATCGCCCATCCTGACACGCATTATAAATTGTCGATGTAAGGCATGGGGGGGTGTCTTGCAGGAACTCCCTCATGCTGGAGTGTACTGCGTAAGCCTAGTTGCGTACGAGTTGCGTAGTAGGGCGGCCGGCCGGGGGACTGGCCGGCTGCTCGCTTCAGCGACAATTGCGGACCAAAGCCGCCTTTTCCGAAACATGGAGTCCGCCAAAAGAGCCGCATAAGCGGCTCTCGATTCCGACTTCAAACGAATTCGCAGGATGTGTGCCGCCCGTCACATCGCGCGCCCAGGCAGAATCGTAACTTGCCCCCGTTAGGTCGCTCAGATTGGCATAGGCCTTTCTCGCGAATTGAAATGTGTAGCATGGGACAACATGATGTCTACCCAGCCTCGATGCCCGCAGTGCGGTGATTCCGACAGCCAAGCGCGCTTGACAGTTTCCGCGCTGGCCAAGATCAAATTGAACCTGAGAGGAGAGGCGGCTGCTCATTTTGATACAGCCCATAAATGTGGGGTCTGTGGATCGCCCTATTTGTTTCGACTCGGCGCTAGTTTCGCCCTAACTGCTGCGCGGCCAGCCGGTCAGGCGTCGACATCGTGGCCGGCGGCGTCAGGGCAGAAATAAGCGCCACTTATGGCTGCGTTCGTCGATAGGTCGCGTTCGCCGATTCGGCAGGCGTCCCTAGGTTCGACTCTGCGGAAAGAATGGCAGCGTCACCATCTTTGACGCACTCCCGGGAACCTGATTATCTTGAGCGGAAGCGTAGATTTCAAGGCTCCATGATACAGGGTTGGAATGAACTTCTCAAAAAATGCCTCCACGGGCGGAAAGGCCGATGCCGCGCCCCCCAACCCGCTTTCGCAATTTCTTGCTCGAACCCACGCAGCGCTAACCCTCGAGGAGGATGGCGCACTCGCCGATTATATTCCGGAATTGCTGCGGGTCGATCCGCGCTATTTCGGCATCGCCCTCGCGACCATTGATGGCCATGTCTACGAGATCGGCGACACCGCGGTGCCCTTCACCATCCAGTCGATCTCCAAGGCCTTCGTGTTTGCTCTCGCGCTCGAACTTGTCGGTCCCGACCGCGTCGCTGCCACGATTGGCGTTGAGCCGAGCGGGGACGCGTTCAATTCCATTCGCTTGCGCGCCGACAACCGGCCGTTTAATCCGATGGTCAATTCCGGCGCGATTGCCTGCTCGGGGCTGATCCACGAGGCCAAGGGGGATGGCGCTGCGGACTACATCTGCCAGGCGCTTGGACGTTTCGCGGGGCGCGATCTCGGCGTCGACGAGTCGGTATTCGCCTCCGAGCGGCTGACCGGCGACCGTAACCGAGCCATCGCCTATCTCCTGCACAATTACGGGATCCTCAAGGGCGACGTTACGACCGTTCTCGATGTATATTTCAACCAATGCTCGGTGCTCGTTACGGCCCGCGATCTCGCGGTGATGGCCGCGACCCTCGCCAATGGCGGCATCAATCCTCTGAACGACGAACGCGTCATCAGTTCTTATGCGGTCTCGCGCACGCTTTCTGTGATGACGAGTTCGGGTATGTATGACTATGCCGGCGAATGGATCTATCGCGTCGGCATACCGGCCAAGAGCGGTGTCGGCGGCGGCATCATCGCCGCGCTTCCGGGGCAGTTCGGACTAGGCTCCTTTTCGCCCCTGCTCGACAGTCACGGCAACAGCGTGCGCGGCTTGAAAGTGTGCGAGGAGGTTTCCGCGCATTTCGATCTGCATATGCTCAACCGTACAAGCGATGTGCGCAGCTGCATCGTCGCGGATTACGATTTCGCTCGCGTCTCACAGCGCGCCCGCCAGCCGCACGAGCAGGAAATCCTCGACCAGCATGAGCGTGACGTCAGGGTGCTGGAACTGACCGGCACGCTCAGCTTCGCCAACGCCGATTTCATTGCACGCCGCGTTGAAGCGAAGGCGCCGCCTGAGGTGCTGATCGTCGACATATCCCGAGTGCCGCTCATGAGTTCTGGCGCAGCCAGGATATTGGCTGAATTGTTCCGGTCGCTGAAGGCTGCCGGCACTACGCCTGTCCTCTCCGGGATCGAGCGAAATTCAGGCAATTGGAACATGCTCGCGGCGCATTCGATCGCGGATGCGGGCGTACGCGATTTCTCGCGCCTCGGCGAGGCAATCGAGTGGGCTGAAGACCAGATCGTGTTTCGCTTCGGCGGGTTCACGAAGCTGATGGACACGACCAGCCTCGAAGCGCAGGAACTGTTGAAAGGTCTGCCACTGGAGGCGATCGAGGAGATAGGCAAGCTCGGCCTCTCGCGCAGTTTCCACGCGGGCGATCAGATCATCCGCGTCGGGACGCCATCGAACTCGATCTTCTTCCTTCAGAGCGGCATGGTGAGCGTAAAGCTGGCCGATGGTATGCGGTTGGCGACGCTGGTGCCCGGTGCAGCGTTCGGCGAGATGGCTCTATTCGAAGGCTATCGAACCGCCGATGTGTGGGCCGACACGGCGGTGCGCTGCGTGGAACTGTCCGTGGAAAGGTTCGACCGCTTTCGCCAGGAGCGTCCGCAGACCGGTGAACTCATTATGCGCAATCTAGCCGGTTTGCTGGTCAAGCGGCTGGGGCACGCGAACCGGCGCATAAGTTTGCTCAGCAGCTATTAGCTTGCGATATGCAACCGGCACACTCGCGACGGGCCCTCGAACATGAAATTCCTGCTGGTCTCCGACCTCCATTATGCGCTCAAGCAATATGATTGGGCGACGGCGGTGGCGCGGAATTTTGACGTTGTTGTCATCGCTGGCGACCACCTCGACATCTCCGGGCATGTGGATGGCGGCGTCCAAATCGTCGTGATCTTGAAATACCTGAAGCGGCTGATGGCCTGTGCTCAGATCGTCGTGTCGTCGGGTAATCACGACTTGGACGTCCGTAATGCGGACGGCGAAAAGGTGGCGCTTTGGATGAACCGAGTCCGGCAGATGGGTATACCGACCGACGGCGATAGCATCGCCTTGGGCGGCATATTGATCACGATTTGCCCTTGGTGGGATGGCCCCAACGCAAAGCGGTCGGTGCAGGCCCTCATTGAACGCGATGCGAAAAAGCAAAAGGAAACCTGGATCTGGGTCTACCATGCGCCGCCCCAGGTTCGCCGACAAGCTGGGACGGTAAGCAGTTCTGGGGCGACACCGAATTGGTGGCTTGGATCGAGTCCTACACGCCCGACATCGTTTTTGCCGGGCACATCCATCAGGCGCCCTTCAAGAAGGGTGGGTCGTGGGCCGATCGGATCGGTTCGACATGGGTGTTCAACTGCGGTCAGCAGATTGGACCGACGCCAACGCACATAATTGTCGATACGCAAGCGCGGGAAGCTGCTTGGTTTTCAATGATAGGTGCCGAGACGGTCCAACTCGACTTGCCGCTACGGCGCCCCCTAGCCCAGCTGATCCAGCCACCTCCGTGGCTCGGGACTAAACCCCTGGATCCCGGTCCGAGCCCGGTATGAACCGATGCTGTTGCTGGTGAACCAGCGCTTCGAGAACGTCGTCCACCATTGCCAGATGGTTATCTTGATTCTCGAACTGGCGCTTGAGATCGACGAGGTAGGTCGTCACCCCATGCAGCCGTTGGGCAAGGAGCTTTGAGAGACCGTAAGCGATGTCCTTGTTTGACCGCAGAAACGTATCGCCGTCATTGACGATGTGGGCTCGGCACGGCGTGAGTGCGCGAACAGTTGCCATGTGCGGAATGTCGAGCAGTACCGACGTCTCCCCGAAGATCGCACCTGGATCCGAGACGACATTGATCTGGAAATCCCCCTTCAGGATTTCGACCTCACCTTCAATCAGAACATATAGAAGGCCGGACCTCTCCGCTTCGGCGAGCAGGATTTCCCCGGGCTCGAACGCCCTTATGGGGACCGCATGGCAAAGGTCCAGGATTGACGGCACCGGCAAGCTTTCACGATCTATCGGAAAGACCTTAACCGATCGGCCTCCCGACTGCCAGTCATCGTCAATGGCTCGCCCTCGACGATGGGGCCGGCGATCGCATCTGGCGGGGTCGACCTGTAGTCCCTCAATTGACCGCAAGTCTGAGGGATATCCACCCGGTGCTGCTTGCAGGGTCTTGGCGCTCGACCCAGGTGTAATCGGTCTTGCTCCGCGGGAGAATTTCGCTCCGCCTGTTGTCGAGCACGTAATCGCCGCGATCCGTGACGACCGTGAGAACCGCGTGACGCACTCTGCTTCTCGTGAGGACAACGGCGATGCGCAACGCAGGCTCCGGTATGCCGAGGAGCATCAGCATCTTGCGCTTGGCGAGGACATAGTCATCGCAATCGCCATAACCATCGCTCGGAACGGTCCAGTACTCCACAGTCCCGTAGTGGACGCTGTCGTCGAGAGGCTGGATGGCCTGGTTTACGGTGAGGTTCACTTCTTCGAGCTTCGCCCAGGTATCCTCGGTGAGCGTCACGGTCTCAGGGGCGTCGCTCGGCGCGCGGCAATCCGCGATGTTGCGAGCACAAAAGGCGACAAAGCCGGACGGCGGCTTTTCGGGACTCCCAGGACCACGTAACGGTGGCGCGGCTTGAGAGTATTCCATTCCCGGGAGGGAAGCCGTCGAATCCTCCCCAACGGAGGCACAGGCCGAAAGATTTGCAGACAGAAACGCAGCTGCGATGAATCTGACGAGGACGCCCATATCACGCCTTCTCCGATTGAAGAGAAAAAGCGTAGGGCGGGGACCGCTAAGGCCGGGCTAGGTTTGGAGTTGGGATTTTCCTATTGTTTTCATCGAATTTGCCTAAAATGCCTTCGATTTCCCGGCTCGAAATGGCTTATCCCGTGGACCGTTTGTTGAGGTTTGTGTACGAACAATCGAGGCGGAGCCATCCTCGCTATAGGCTGACGAGGCTGATGCCACTGGCGCTTAGGCGCCTCTCGGTTCGGCCGGTAAGGGGTAGCGTGGTCATGGACAGAGTTCTTGCTGAATGAGCCATAATCTAGCCCTCGTGTTGTGGGGCCTCGTGCTTTTTGAAATAAAGCATTACCTCTGCGATTTCGTACTGCAGACCGCGTACCAGTATCGCAACAAGGGGATTTACGGGCATCCCGGCGGGATCCTTCACGCCGGCCTGCATATGATGGGATCGCTGCCGGCGGTTCTGATTCTAACCAAGACTGCGTGGCTGGCCACAGCGCTCCTTGCGAGCGAGTTTGTGCTGCATTATCACATCGATTGGTCAAAGGAGCAGATCAACAAGCGCTGCAAGCTTGTGGTCGACAAGACCCTCTATTGGATCGTGTTCGGTGCGGATCAATTTTTGCACCAGATGACCTATGTGGTCTTTCTTGCTGTGCTTGCGCACGCCGCGAATCTCTAAACCGAGCACGGTTCAACGGAAAGCACGCGAAAAGAACGCGCGCATCCGGGCCAGAACATCGGGCGCCGCCGATTGCCTTTGATGCGTGATGTTGGCGACGCCTTGCAGCGCAGATTGCCGGGCAATCAACACGCTACTAAATCGTTCGAGCAATCCCGGTGTCGCCTGAAGAAGGCTCTCGATCGCTTCCTTGGTAACTTCGAGCACGCGCAGCGAGGTCAGGCTCACCACCGTCGCGGTTCGCGGCGCTCCCGTCATCAGGGACATTTCGCCAACAATATCTCCGCCCACCAGTACGGCGACGTCATGGGATGAACCGTCCTCCGTGGTGATCGAGACGCGTGCGGCTCCTTCCAGGAACACGAACATGGACGTTCCCGCGTCACCTTGACGGATAAAAGCGGTATTGCGCGGCAAAACCTGCACGGTGCAGACGGAAATGAGCGCGGCCAGCTGCTGATCGTCCAAAATATCCTTGAAAATGGGAACTTGGCCGAGCGCCTCATGCGCCTCCGTCGTCTCGAACTCGAAATTGTCCGGCGCCGGCACGAGTTCGACCTGGCTCACGGGAGCCGGCACATTGTGGCGCCGAGTTGCGCGGTGGAGCGCCAGCGCCATGATGGAGCGCGCGTTGACCGGATTGATCTGGTCGGGATCCGCATAGAAGCGAACATGGAAGAACGTGGAGTCGGTGTCGAACCTGTCGATGACCACGTCCGGTTCGATCTCCTGGGCGAGCGGCTTGTCGCGCGCCACGCGGTACGCTTCTCCGAGCAGGATGCTCATTGCGCGCTCGACAGGAAAGCGATTGTCGACGGGCACTTCGACGACAAGCCGTTTGGGCCCCGGCGGCCGGCTGTGGTTCATCACCGGGTTGGAGGTCATGAGATGGTTGGGCACCATCAGGCGCCGTCCGTCGGAGAGCAGGAGAAACGTGGAACGCCACGTGATGCCGTACACCCGTCCGTAAACGGCATCCGGAAATTGATCCGAATAGATCGTCAGCCAGTCGCCGATAGCATAGGAACCGTCGAAATTGAGCGATAACCCGCTGAAGACGTCCTGGATCACCGCCTGCAGCGCAATGCCGACCACGATAGCGGTGGCGCCCGATGCGGTGAGCAATCCGGTGAACGATACGCCGGCCTCGAAGAAGAGGCCGATCGAGGCCCCGAGCACCACCAGCGCGATAGTAAGGATGTCCTCGATAAGCGCCGGCGTGTCGCGCTTGCGCTTCCGGCGCAGGTGGCCGTCCCAATAGAAGTAGCGGATCATGCGGTCGATGGCGATGGCCGCCGCGACCAAGGTGAGAACGCCGAGCGCGCTGATCAATCCCGCGGCATACGGTGCGGGCACCGCAGCCATGATTATGGGCGCTCCGGCGATGCGTAGAATCGCCAAGCTCGCCAACAAGACAAACGACAATATGATTCCGGCTTTACCGCTATGCACTGTGTGTGGCCGTATTATGCATTCTTCAAAACTTGGAAAGCATGGTGGCGTCCCGCGATCGGTCCGAACGCGTCATCCTCGGCGAAATGGCGCCGATGAGCATTGCATCTGCAATGTGCGAGAACGGAAATAAATATACATCCGAACATCGCATCGGCGAATCGTTCCTTGGGGCTGAATGCGAAGCATATCGGTTCTCCTATCGCGCGCAAATACTCCCGAAATTCTGGCCCCCGTTCTTACTTCTCCGTCATCACGACAGATATTCCGTTTGCGCCCTGGCGAATGCGGCTGAGATGGAATGCGACGGAGGGATCCTCGGGCGCCTCGCGGGCGAGCGCCTCGAACAGTGGATTGGCGTCGCGAGCGCCGTTCTTGAGCAACTCATAGGCCTCACAATATCGGCCGATGAAGCCGTTCCGGCGATCGTCCGGCGGCAGCGGTTCCCAGACCTCCACGGCAACGCTCTTACCCTTGAGTACAACTGATGCGGTCGGCCGGAAGCGGATATCCTCGCAAAGCCAGCGCGTGGCCCCGCTGACGCTGACCCTGGTGCCGAAATGCTTGTTCAAACCTTCGAGCCGGGCTGCGGTATTCACGGCGTCGCCCGATGCCGTGTAGTTGTGGCGCAGGCGTGAGCCGAAATTGCCAACCACCGCGGCCCCTGTGTGAATGCCGACGCGGGTGCGTCCAAAGGGGATGCCTCCGGCGTTCTGCTCCCTGCTGAAGCGAGAGGAGAAGCGATCCATCTCAAGCGCGCATTTGACCGCCGCCTCGGCATGGTTCGGCAGATCGATGGGCGCATTGAAGATTGCGAAGACCGCATCGCCGATGAACTTGTCCACCATGCCGCCGTGTTTCTGTACGATGTCGGTCATGCCTTCCAGATAGGTATTCAGGACGCGCGCCAACTCTCGTGATTCGAGACTTTCCGACATTGTCGTGAAATCTGCGACGTCGGTGAATAAGAACGTCATCGTCCGCCGCTCGCCTTCCAGAGACGTCATCTTGGCCGGATCGTCGATGATCTGCTTCACCACTTCCGGGGCCACGTGCTGCGAAAATACGCCCTTGATGAATTCGCGCTGCGCGCGCGCCTGGCTGCCGCTTACTGCCTCCATCGCGAAGAACGACATCGCCAGCGAGAGGCTGGGCGTGACCAATCCCACCAGTGGCCCGCCCGCGTAGAACAGAGCCGCTCCGCCGGCCCAGAAAACAACCACAAGCAAAAGGCCCGAGCCGATGCGCGCGGCTATGGACAGCGGCGCAAGCCCCAGGAGTGTCCCGAAAGCGCCCAGCACGAGTCCGATCGCCAAATCTGTACGCCACGACGTGGCAGGCGCGGACTTTCCCTTCAGAAGCTGAGCGAGCGCATGGGCCTGGATCGTAACCCCTGGCAGCATTCCCTCGCCGCCGGAAAATACCGTCATGAAAGGTGTGCGATGACGATCGACAAGAGTGATATCGGAACCGATAAGCACGATCTTGTCCTTGAACCAATCCGCGGGAAGAACTTTCACCGCGTGCGCGGGAAATTCCCGAAATGCTGGATCGGTCTGATTGGGCCGGCCGTGCCAGACGATCGGCACCTGCTCTGGCGTCGTTTTCGCGCCTGCCGCCTCGGCGAGCGCGCGCGACAACCCCATGACATAGCGGCCGTCCCGCGCGACCTGTCCGGGGAACACCCACCGCACAACGTCGAGCTGGTCTTCCGCGAGTGTGACGAGCGCACGCCTTTCCGCCGGGACAAAACTGTCGAGATAGGTCTTCTGCTCAGGGCTGAGGACGTTATCGGCTTCCGTATAAGCGATGAAAACCGGCATCTTAAGGCTTCCGAGCACGCGCTTCAGTGCTTCGTCCTTGGCCGGTTCCGTAGGTTGGTCGAACAAAAGGTCGATGCCGATGGCGCGGGGGGCTTTTTCGGCGAGCGTGGTCAGCAGATCCGCCAGGAACTGCCGATCAACCGGTGCGCGATAGGGAAATTGCGCAAGTGTATCTTCGGTGATCGCGACGATGACAATGTCGGGGTCCTGGGGTTCCGCCGGCGTCAGGGCCGCCGTTTCCCCATCGGCGATGAACTGGTTGGCATTGGCGAGGAATGTCAGGTTGTTGACTGCGGCGGAGGCGATAATCGCGCAAACCACCGCAACGGTTGCGGGAACCAGGGGAAGCTTTGAGGTGCGCCCGGTTGTGAGCTTTGAGATCCACGCCCGGATACGCGCTATCATCGTCCGCTTCGGAGAAGAGCCTCTGCTTGGGCTTCGCAACCTTTTCCGGCGAGCCACGCCGCGCGCATAGGGTCATTGGACAGAACGGGAGGAACGCTTTCCACCTTCATAGCCAACTGGGTGCCGTTGAGCGTGACGAGATAGGTCGCGCCCCCACGGATCACAGCAGGCGCCTCGACCATGATGCGGTCGGAACCGGCCTGCCAATGTGCGTCGGCTTTCCAGCTTCGGTCGGTGGGCGCGACCGTCAGATCTGCGTCTCGCGAGGAGTCCGGCCGCCACAGCACTGCTTCCGTACCCTCACGGAGACAGACGGTCCCGGCGCGACTCGCGTCGAGTACCCAAGGATCGGGCAGTGTGTTCGGAGCGTTCCCACGCGTCGTTCCGACTTCGCCAACCCGAGCCCGCCGCTGAGTCACGAGCAGATCAAGCGTGTTGGCGACAGGTACGCCGCGGCCCGCGTCGGCATCGGGTGCTTTCTCGTAAGGGCCGTCGAGTTTGACGGTTGTACCTGTCTGACTGATGAGTGTTACATGCTGGCCTTGCTTGAGCACGAGAGGCTTTGTCGAATCGATGGTTTGCCCAGGCTTCAAAACGATCCCGCGCGCTTCGATAACGACGAGGTTCGCCGCCCTGGCCGTTGCACCGGCCAGCAATGCAACTCCGATAAGGGAAATGCTGAACAGCCGTGCAAATGTCATGGCCGGTCTCCATTGGCTTGTTGCCCGACGCGAACCGGGGTGCCCGCGATCGCGTCCGGGGCTTCGCTAACGCCAATTAGCGTGAATGCCGCCCAGTTAAAAGGATGCGCGGTTGCAGGCGTGCGGGTCAAGTCCAGTTGCGATTGCCGCAATGCTTCGGCGAGACTTCGCATGCGGTCCTGCCCGTAGCGCTGGAAGACGCCCGTCATCAGCCTGGTCGTTTCGGCGGACGGCACCTCCCAATGAGTAGCCAGAACCGCACGGGCGCCGGCATTGAAGAACGCATCCGCCAGACCTTCAAGTGCATCGCCGCCGAAGCGGCCGCCGCCCGCCGCCGCCGTATTGCACGCCGAAAGGACGACAAGGTCTGCGTTGAGCTTTAATGCCGCAACCTCACTCGCCTCAAGCAACCCGTCCTCGTCGGTGCTGGAAGCGGTCGTCGCAGGCGGTGAGAGCACCAATCCAGGCTCCGCCTGGCAATGCAATTCGCCGGGTAGTAGGCCATGGGTGGCGAAATACACGATGCGATATTGATCAAGCGGGCGGGCGCGCAAGCCGGCTTCAGTGGCGTTCGCGCCGAGCAATATCGAACCGGAATCGCTACCCAAGGCGCGGGCGACGTCAGTTATTTCTTCGGCGGTGTCGGGAAGCGGTGCGAGCGCGCGGAGAAGCGCGGACGGCATCGGGCTGGCATCGCGACAGGCGAGCGCGAGCGCTTCGAGAGCCGCGTCCCCGCCGGCTCCGCCATTGGTTCCCGTAAGTTGCGGGTCTCCCAGCCCAAGGAAAGGCCGTGCCGCCGCCACGCGCGTCCTTTCGGCCTGGCGAAGGGACAGGAACGCACGCGGGCTTGGGACTTGGCTCACCGCCATGCTGCGGATGAGCCATGCCGCGTCGCTGTAAGTGGCCGTATCGGAGGGCGTGGCGCTGACTAGGAGGCTGAACGGTAGGTTCGCCAGGACAGGTCCCGGCGTGACGATGAGGTGGTTGACGTCCCTGAGACCGGCCGCGAAGGGCTCGAGCAACTGGGTGTAGAGGGTGTGGGCGTTGCGGAGCGAAAAATCCGGCAGCCTCCCGAGTTGCGGCACGAAGGCACGCCGCAAGGCGGCAATGTCCGCGGTGAGCGATTCGGAGACGACATCCAGCCGCTTTACGGTCAGACCGTTTCTGGTCACCAGCAGCCCGTAGCTCCCTCGAAAACCTACGACGTAGGAGAGAAGTGCTTCGCCAGGCCCCAATTGCGCGCGCACGTCGGCAAGTTCGGCTGGTCCCGGATTGGTCAGCCTCGCGTAATCCGGAAAGTCTTGCTGCACCCGGGCGAGCCGCTCATCGGCGCGTGCCGACGCAAGAGTCAGACCCTGCGCGAGTTGTGCCTCGCGTTCCGCGTTACGCTCGTCATCAGGTTTGGCGAACTCCGCCGCGATGCCGATGCGGGCTTGCTCCCGTGCGCGCTGCGCCTCCTGTGCGTCGCGAACGAGGCCGGCGAGCATGGGGTTAGCGGCGGCCAGACGCACGGAGGCGCGGGCGATCGCCTGATCGGCGACATCGGAATTTACAAGTTGCGTCGCGCGGAAGATTTGGGCGTCTAGCATCGCGCGCTGATCCGGTCCGGCCTGTGTCGAGATAGCCGCGACAATGAATGGGACAAGCTGATCGGGTACGACCCGGCTGCGCGCAACCGGGTCCTTCTCGAGGATTGCCATAGCGGCGCGGAAGTGATCGAGCGCTTGGGGATAGAGTTGCTCGTCGGTGTAGAACTGCCCGGTCCTGAGCTGGGCCAGCACGACCGGGGCGGAATCGCCGAACAGCTTTTGCCTGAGGTCGATCGCGTCGAGAAAATTCCTCTCAGCCACAGCGACGTTGCCCTGACGCTGGTTTACCTCACCCATGAGAGAGAGCACATCGGCTCGCCACCAAAGTGCCAGACCCGGTTCGAGGCTTATGATCCACAAGGCTTCTTCTGCGGCGGCTTGGGCGCCTGCGAGGTCGTCCAGCCGCAGCGCCATCTCGGCCTCGATACGCAGCGAGTGCGCCAACTCGCCACTGCTGATGGCCGGGAGTCCGGAAAATCCGGCAAGCGCCCCACCCGCACCGTTGGCAGCCTCGACCTCGGCGCGGCGATCGACCGTCGCCTGGCGGGCGAAGGCAAGCGCCTTTGCGAAATCGCGCTGGTTGGCCGCGTCCAGAGCGAGGTAGGAATTGAAGCGGGCTCGCGCATCGGCGCTAAACGAGGCCTGGATGATGGGAGTAGCGCGCCGGAAGAGACCGCCTGCTTCATCGAACCGGCCTTGGTTGCTGACCTGAAGAGCAAGCTCCATCAGCGCCAGCCCGACAGGATTGGAGTCTGGTCCAAAGAGTTGGGTATCGATATCGAGTGCGCCCCGAAGGGCGGTTTCAGCGGCGGCGAAGTCGTTGCCGCTGCTGTAGGCGCGTGCGAGCTCGATGAGCTGCGTGTAGCGTGCGAAATCCGCTGTGCCCGAGGTGAACACGGTCGCCGGGAGTCTGGCCATGAGCAGGCGTTGACCTGCGGCGATGTCGCTCGGCTCTATCGTGTGCCCGGACGCTGCCGAAATCGCCGCCCCCAGTACGGGAAGCAAGCCCGGCATTCCTTCGGCTTGGTAGATCGTCCGGTCGAATCCCGAGACCATGAGGACCCGCGGCCAACTGGTGCTTTGCAACGTGCAGAGGAAGAGCACGTTGGCGCCCCCATCCGCATCGCCCAGCAACTGGCCGGCATCGCAGGAAACCTGCTCGCTTACCGCGAGGGCGCCGGCTATCGCTTTGCCTCGTGCGAGGATGACCGAGCGCCTGGCTGTCGCATCCGCCGGCAGACTGACGCCCAGGGCAGTGACCTGCAAGTTTCCCACGCTTTGCGCATTGTCGCCGCAGTAGATCTCGACAGGACGCGCTTCGGTCAGGCTACCATCGGCCCGGCAAATCTCGCCGCCAAGGTTCTGGCCGAGTTGTGGACCGGATGCGCCTGTCTGGGCCGCACCGGCAAATCCACCCAACGTCAGTGTCGTCAGGCCGATGACAGAAAGCAGCTGCCGTATTTTCATTGCCAGAAGGCCTCGTTGCCCCAGCTTGAATAGACTTGACCGAATGGCGGGACTCCGTGAGGCGTCAACCCTCCGGGCGGCGGTGAGAACTGCCGCAGCAATCCCTCGATCAACACGGTTGTTGACGATTGCACGGAACCTGGAATGCCGCTCAGCGATTTCCCCAATGTTTCGGAGACCGTATTCACCAGGGCAGAATCTTCGTCCGTGTCGCTCGTGGTTGCGAACGTGGCATCAGACAAGTTCTGCGCTCCCAAGTCTATCGTGACTATTGGCGGGACTACCGTGTTCGTAAAGGGACGGCCTATCAGGTCCGCCACAACGCCATTATCCACCAGCGGATTTGTGATCACGCCAACCGCCCCCGATACGCTGGATGAAATCAGAACATAATTGTTCCTGTCGGCGCCCAAAATTGCCAGACCGCTTACGCTGACGATTTTGCCGGTACCGGAATCCTTGCTGTCGTAGACCCCGCTCGTGGGGTTGTTCAGTGTCGCACTGTCGCCGGAGATCACTCCCGTGAGGTTGTAATTGGCCGCTGTCAGGGTCGCCGCGGTCGTTCCGTCATAGGATTTCTGGACGGTTCCAGTCAGCGACGCCGTCAACGAAGCCGCATCTACGATTCCGATTGCTCCGGATATGTTCGGCGACGCCAGGACATAGTTGCCTCGGCCGGCCCCGGAAAGCGCCAGACCGCTGACGCTTACAATCTTGCCGGTCCCAGCGTTCTGGCTGTCGTAAAGGCCGCTCGTGGGGTTGTTCAGCGTGACGCTGTCGCTTGAGACTACGCCGGCGAGCACATAATTTCCGGAAGCCAGTACCGCGGCATTCGTTCCGTCGTAGACCTTCTCGACTATCCCGGTCAGGCCGGCGGTCAGCGTGGCGGGATCGATGGTCAGCGCCGTGGCATTGGCGGCCGCCTGGGCGAAGACATAATTGCCGTTATTGGCGGTGAGCCCCGAACCGTTGATGGCATAGAGCCCGACAT
>CAZBRO010000014.1:0-117488 GCA_964494505.1 uncultured Bordetella sp. | reverse complement strand
ATCACCGGCTCGCCGCCGATGGTCTTGCCCAGCGCCAGCGTCAGCGGCGCGCGCGATTTCTCGTATTCGGGCGCCGAGAACAGCTCCCGCAAGAATACCGTTTCGCGCTTCAGATTGGGCAGTTCGATGCCGATCACGTTGCGCCCCGGTATCACCGCGACGCGCGCGGCCACGGCACTCATGGAACGGGCGATATCGTCGGAGAGCGAAATCACGCGCGAGGATTTGACGCCCGCAGCCGGCTCCAGCTCGTATAGCGTCACGACCGGGCCGGGGCGCACCGCCACGATCCGGCCGCGGATGCCGAAATCGCCAAGCACCGCCTCCAGCAGGCGGGCATTTTCCTCCAGCGCATCGTCATTGACCGACGGCGTGTTCGCCTCGGCCGGAGGTTCGGTGAGAAGCCCCAGAGGCGGCAATTGATACTCGCCTTCGGCGAGATTGAGCGCCGGCTGCAGATCGGCCTTTGCCTTCAGCTTGCGGCGGCGTTCTTCGGCGCGCTGCACGCGCTTGCCGGGCGGTTCGCGCGGGACCAGTTCGTCGAGCGGGTCGTCCGCAGGGGGCGCCTCCTCGTCTTCGAATGCCTCCTCATCGTCCTTGGCGTCGTCATCTTCCCACGGCTCCTCGTCTTCCTGTTCGACACGGGCCCGGCGGCGGAAAGCAAGCCCGGCGAGCCCGGAAAGACCGCTCCAGGCAAGCGTGCCCGCGCCCCGTGCGGCCCGCCCAACGATGCGGATCTCGATCCCCGTTGCCATGAAGACGAGGACGAGCCCAAGGCTCGCGAACAGAACCGGGATGACGGCCATGAGCCAAGGCGCGGAGAACGCCGCAGCAATCTTCGCCGTAAAGAACACCACCATGCGGCCGGGAATACCGCCCGCCTCGGCCGGCAGTATCGGAAGCCGCGGCGCCGCGCCCAAGGCTGCCGCCAGCAGCAGCGTACCCAGAATCAGGGCGAGGACACGCAGCGCAAGCTGGTTCAGCCGGATGCCGCGGACGGTCCGCCACCCCCAGGCCCCCAGCGTGACCGCGAGCGCGAACGCAGCCGCTCCGAAAAGCTGGAACAGCAAATCGGCCCCATAGGCGCCCGTGCCGCCGAGCCAGTTTCGAGCCTCCCGCGCGGTCGCAACATTGAGACTGGGATCGGTGGGATCGTAGCTCAAAAGTGCGACCGCCATCGCGAGAGCGGCCAGCAGCAGCACGACGCCCAGCGTCCGCCAAAGAGTCTCGGCGATCAGTTCCGCAAACCAGACGCGGAAGGATGCGAAAGCATCGGCGATCTGCCCCCGCCGGGAACGGGGCTGGTACACACCCGCGCTGCGATTGGCGCCCATGGAAGTCAGCGAGCCTCTTCCAGAAAATCCGCCACTCTTCCGAGTGCGGCCTCAATAGTTAACGCATCGTGAACAAGTGCGATACGCACGTAGGGAAAACCCGGATTGCTGGCCGGATTTCCGGGGATTTCCTCGACACCCATGAAGGCCCCCGGCAGCACGCGCACGCCGGTCCTGCGCCACAATTCCTTGGCGAAAGCCGCCCCGTCGCCGACATCGAGCCAGAGATAAAAGCTTCCCGGCGGCACGCGAAAGCCGGGCGCGTTGCCGAGCAGGCGCCGCGCGATGGCGAAGCGTTCGCGATAGAGCGCACGGTTCTTCTCGACGTGCTCCTCGTCGGACCAGGCGACGACGGAGGCTGCCATCACGGGGATGGGCACCTGCGGAGCGGCCGTGTTGCGGAAGCGGGTCATGTTGGCGATCAGCCCAGGCGCGCCCACCGCGAAGCCCGAGCGCAGGCCCGGCGCGCTCGACCGCTTCGATAGGGAATGAAACGAGAGCAGCCGCTCGAAACCGCCCGTCATGGCATAGCGCATTTCGAGCGCGCCGACCGGCGGCGTGGAATCGTAAATCTCGCAATAGCACTCATCGGCGAGCACGGTGAAA
The DNA here is from genome assembly GCA_964494505.1 of uncultured Bordetella sp. GTDB lineage: Bacteria > Pseudomonadota > Alphaproteobacteria > Micropepsales > Micropepsaceae > CAIYRG01. The sequence continues at coordinate 115,548 of CAZBRO010000014.1, read as the reverse complement.
TCGTAGCGGTCGGCAAGCTCAAACAGCCGCCACCAGTCCGAGGCCATGGCGCAGGCCCCTTCCGGGTTGGACGGCGAGCAGAAAAACGCAGCCACCGTGCGCCGGAGAACCGATGGGGGAACGCCGGCGAAATCGGGAAGGAAACCCGTCTCCGCGCGCGAAGGCACGTAGTGGATTTCCGCGCCCGCCGCGGCAACCGCCGCCGGATAGGTGACGTAGAACGGGTTCGGCACCAGCACGACGGGCGGGCCGCCGCCCTTCGATTCGGGCACCAGCGGAGGAACCGCGAAGAACAGGCCCTCCCGCGAGCCGCTGAGAGGAATGATCTGGGTGTCCGCGTCGATTGCCGCCGCCGGCAGGTTGAACCGGCGGCTGAGCCAGCTTGCCACGGCGGCCCGGAATTTGGGCGTGCCCGCGATGGGGGGATATTTGCCGAAATCGCGGGCATGGGCGTGGATGGTTTCCGCGATAAAGCTGGGTGGAATGTCCTGCGGCTCGCCAATGGTGAGCGCGATGGGGTGTCCGCCCGGCTCGACGCCATCGAGCAACTGCGCGAGCCGCGCAAAAGCCGACGGGGGAGCGAGCGCCACGCGGGCAACGGGAAGCACCGGAATACCTCGACGAATCAATACGCAAAGCCTGGGGCCAAATTACCCGCGCAGACCTCCGGTGTCATCCCGAAGGGTTGCGGCGGGGGGATCTGGCTGGATTTGGCCGAAGCAGGCTCAGCAAACAAGAGCTCCGCCTTGGGGGAGACCAAAGTGGAGCTCTTGCCATATCGGGCAGGGCTCTCCCAGCTTGGGGTCCGGGCGGAGTCCTGCCTCCTGTGCCGGACCGAGGGGATGGTCCGGAACCCAGTGCACTGTTGCTACCAATCCTTGAGCAAGGTGAGTCCGAGGACGCGCCCGGTATCGGGCTTCAGGATGTCGTAACCGGCAATGTTGCGCGTGCTGGTGCTGGGGCCGTATTCGAAGGGCGAGTGAATTCCCATGAGGTTCTGGACGGTGAACTGAACGGTGATGTTCTTGAGGTAAGTGTTGGCGGGCATATCGCCGGTGTTGTAACCGAACGACAGATCGAACGTGTACCAGGACGGCTCGATGTTGCTCCAATTGCTGATGGCGCAGGGGAATGTGCCGCCGCCCTGCGTGCCTCCCGCGACCGTGCATTGGAGGTTGACATTGGGCGGAACGGGCCACGTCGAATAGTAATGCGAGATGTAATTCACGAATCCGGTGACGGTCCATGGGCCGTCGCTCCAGCCCAGCCGCGCCCGGTAGAGCATTTTGGGCAGCGTTTCGACGCCGTTCTGCGGAATGCCTCCCGCCCCTTGAATGTTCTGATGGAAAAGATCGACGACCGTTCCGCCGGTAATCGTCGCGTTATAGCGGTGCAGGTAATAGGTGCCGGTGATGCCGGTATTCCAGGCGCCGAGGTCGCCCAGATCGATATCGTAGCTGGCGCTCCAGTCGATCCCGTCGACTTTGAGGAAGCCTGTCCCGACGGTACTCCCGTCACTGATCCAATAGACGCTGGTGATGATGCTGGGACTCTCGGTGGCATTCCGGTCGAGCAGAGTGGACAGCGCCATTTTTTCGAACGGCGCACAAGACGTCGGATTCGCGTTGGCCGCCACCGGACAGCCCAGATCGCTCGGCAGGATGACATGGAACCGTTGGAGCGGATCCGCGATGGTGTTGTCCGTCGTATTGTTGAATCCCAATAGCGTGCCGTTGACCTTGACGCTGTACCAGGTCGCCTGCAGATCGAGACCGCGCAAGGCTGCAAATTGCGGCGCCAGTTCGAACCCGATGCTGTAATTGATCGACTTCTCGGGGGCGAGCGCTATGCCGCCCTCGCGCGATGCGGGCTGGCCGGTGGTGGCATCGATGTAGCTGCGCAATTCGGGGTGCGGCCCTCCCGACCAACTGAGGCCGCCAGGCGTCGAATTGCAGCCGAAACCGGCCGCGAACAGCGCCGCTCCGGCGCTGCCCGGAGTCGGCGCCGCGCCCGAGCATGTAACATGTACCGTGCTCTCGCTGGGAAAGTTGAAGGCGCCATTGGCATCGCTGAGCACGGTCGAATATTCGCCGGCATTGGCGAAGCGGAAGGAGGTTCCCCAAGAGCCCCGGATGGTGGCGCCGATCATGTCGTCCACCAGCCAGGTGAAGGCCAATCTCGGATTGCTGGTTCCGCCTTTGAGCGTGCCGTTATACTGGTCGTGGCGCCAGGAGGCTTCCAGATCGAGCTTGCGCACGAGGGGGATGTTGAAATTGTCCCCGAACACCGGGATGTCGATCTGGGTGAAGGCTGCCCAAAGCGAATAGGGCTCCGCATCGTTGATGATCGACAGCGGCGTGCCGGCCGGCGATCCGGCGTTGTTGCCGGCATAGCCGAGCACATTGTCCGATTCGTACACCCCGCCGATGGCTGCCTTGACCTGGCCTGCGGGAAGATCGAACAGCGGACCGTCGAAGTGCGCGCCCTTTTCCTCGATCTGGTATTTGACACCCAACACGCGCGTGCCGGTGATGTAACTGAGCGTCGCGGGCGAATTGCACTGGAACTGGGTCACATCGCAGAACAGGTTCAAATAAGGGACGCTGCTGGGCTTTGTGATCGAACTGACCGTGGTTCCCAAAGCCACGTTGACGGCGTTGTCGTTGACTTCCGTCAACGTATACTGGTCGGCCTCGTAGCTTCGGGAGTCGTAGACCTGCCCGGTCCAGCCTCCCGGCAGGTCGAGGTTGAAGCCGAACTGATAGCGATACGAGAGTTCAAAGGCCGGAATGGTGGGCGGAACCTCGTGGGCGAAATCGTAGGAGACGCGCAGATTGCTCGGAGCGTTGGTGGGATAATAGGGATTGGTCGTCGGCACCGAGAACGTCTTGATGTCGTTGGTGACGCCCTGGCTGTAATCGGCCGGAAGCAATTCCTGGACCCGGCGATTGGCGTAGAAACCGGTGGCGAAAAACGAGACGCCGGGCATCAGCCTCTGATCGAAGGTGGCGACGAAGGAATTCTTCTGTTGCGCGCCCTCTTCCCAGCCATATTTCAGAGGATCGATTTCGTTTTGGGTGCCTTTATTGGCCGCATTGGCGCCGAACGTCGCCCAGTTGATTGTCGCGGCACTTGAAGGAAGTGTGGGGCCGAGACCGCCTGGGAAGTTGGTTCCGGCGCCGTGCGGGATGGCCCAGCAATTGGTGCAGCCGGTGCCGATGCTGCTCGACGGCGCACCCGTCGAAATTGTACCCGGTATCGAGGAGGCGAGCGGAGTCGCGTTGTCCAGTCCCCAAGGCGTGTAATTGATGGTGTATTTGGAATGGGCGTTGCCGTAGATCGGCCCTTCGTCGGTCCATTCATAGGTCAAGGTGATGTCGCCGCCGTTCCAGGTGCGGCCGTATAATTGCGAGGCTTGAAATTGCACGCCGCCGGAATCCGGCGCCTGGACATGCAGCAGGCTGATCGCGCCATCGTAACCGCGCTTGAGCACCACATTGATCACGCCGGCGATGGCATCCGAGCCGTAGGTCGCCGACGCACCATCGGCGAGGATATCCACGCGGTCGAGCGCGAGCGCGGGAATGATCGAGGGGTCGATGGCGCAAATGCCGTCGGCCTGCGGGGGATAGCGCACGCCATCGATCATCAGAAGCGTGCGGGGGCCGGTCTGGTCCAGGCCGCGAATATTGACCCGGGTCTCGCGCTCCTGATGGCCGCCGGAATTGACCGCTCCAGGACCGGGCGCGACGTTGGCTTGTGGAATGGTGCGGAAAAGATCGCCGAGGGTGGGATTTCCGGTTTCGGTGAAATCCTGGGAGCCCAGATTGGTCACCGGCACGCCGACCGCAGCGGCGCCGTGAATGAGGGAGCCCGTGATCAAGACCTGTTCGGGCACCTGCTCAGGCGAGGTCTGGGCCATCTGGGCCTGGGCGACTTGAGCCTGGGCAACCTGCTGGCCTTGCGCGGAAAGCGCCCCCAGCATTGTCAAAAAGGATGCACTTCCCAGAAGCGTCGCGATTTTGGATGAGGTCGGATTCATAGCCCCCCCTGTGCCGAAATCGGCACTCTCAAGTGGTGGCCGGAATCCCCTTCCGATGGAGCCGCTCAATCGGCCCGCGCTGGCGCTCTGTTCCCCACGCCATGCGCGAACTGTACCACAATTGTGCCAGATGTGTACCTGAAAATGGTGGAACGTGTCAGAAATGTATAATTTTGTCTCATATGTTTGAATCCGTACGATTTGCCTTATTCGACACACGCGAGCGGCGAGCGCCTCGGGACAGGTTTTGGGGGTGGAGTTTTGGCCCTGTTGCGCCGCTCCCCGCCATCGTGCTGCCGCGAAGCGCGTCCATCTCCGGGCAGGCTGCCCGGGCGATGAGGTCCGTGCGGGGGGCCGGCCAGGATTTGCGATTAACCTTTTCCCGGTAGAGATTCGCGGCAATGAATAGACATGTCGTTCCCGATTCGGTGTTGAGCCTGCCGGAGCCGCTTGTCGAAGCCGAGCGGCTGGCGCAAGTGCCCGCCACGCCCTTTGGCTTCATCCGCTTTCTCGTCGGCAAGCATTTCCGCTGGCGCGTGACCGCACTCGTGGCACTCGCGGGCGTTGCCACCTCCATCGAGGCGTTCGGGCCCTATGCGCTGTCGCATCTGATCAACGCGATCACCGCGGCCGCCCAGGCGAAGGCGAGTTTTGCCTCTGCGATCCTGCCCTGGATGGGGCTGCTCGCCGTCATCTGGCTCGGCTCGACTCTGGCCTATCGCGCTTATGAATGGCTCGACGTCGGCACATCCCCGCGCATGCGCGCGCTCGCGCAGAAATATCTGTTCACCTATTTGATGGGCCATTCTCCTCGTTATTTTCAGGAGAATTTCGCCGGCAAGCTCGGCCAGAAGGTGAAGCAGGCCGGTCAGGCGACGGTTGCGGTGCTGAACATCCTCGCCTTCGAAATGGTGCGCGTGACCATGCTGATGCTGGTGGGCGGCGCGCTCATGTTCAACGCGCATGCGAGCTATGCGTTCGTGCTGGCGGCCTGGGCAATCGTTTATCTGGCCATCGTGGTGACGCTGGCCCGCCGCTGCGTCGTGCTGTCGAAAGCCTTCTCCAACGAAGTTTCCACCTCCACCGGACGCCTGATCGACGCCATCGCCAATTCCGATCTCGTGCGCGCCTTTGCCAAGGCCGAATACGAGCGCCGCTTCCTGTCCCACTTCCTGGCAGACGAGATGAACGCGTCGCGCCGCCTGCGCACATTCCTGATTCTGATGCGCAGCTTCATGGCGACAGCGACCCTTGCGCTGCTGCTGGGGCTCACCGCGCTTGCCGGACGCGACGCGCTCTCGGGCTCCATTTCGGTCGGTGCGTTCGCGATGATCTTCTTCCTCGCGAACCAGATCATCAGAAGCGTGCAGGAACTCTCCTACCGCATGCTCGACTATTTCGAGCAATTGGGCACGCTCGCCGAAGCCCTGGAGCTGGTCAGCCAAAGCCATGAAATCGTCGATGCGCCGGACGCAAAGCCGCTCCTCATCACCGAGGGCGGCATCCGTTTCGAGCATGTTCGCTTCGCCCATCCCGACGGTTTGCAGGTGTTCGACGATCTGAATCTCGTCATACGCCCGGGCGAGAAGGTGGGCCTTGTCGGCCCGTCCGGCGCAGGCAAATCCACATTGGTGAAACTGCTGCGCCGCCAATTCGAGCCGCAAGCAGGCCGCATCCTGATCGATGCGCAGGACATTGCCCATATCGCTTGGGATTCGCTGAACGAGGCCATCGCCGAAGTGCCGCAGGTGGCGGGCGTCTTCCACCGCGCGGTGCGCGACAACATCCGCTATGCACGGCCCGATGCGCCCGAAGCAGACGTGCTCAACGCGGCGAGCGAAGCTTACGCGCACGATTTCATAACGGGGCGCGCCAGCGGCTACGACACCATCGTGGGCGAACAGGGGATCAAGCTTTCGGGCGGCGAGCGCCAGCGCATCGCGATTGCCCGGGCCCTGGTCAAGAACGCGCGGATTCTTGTGCTCGATGAGGCGACGTCATCGCTGGATTCGGAATCCGAGCACCTGATCCAGGAAGCGCTGTGGACCTTGATGAAGGGCCGCACGGTGATCGCGATTGCGCACCGGCTTTCGACCATCGCCGGCATGGACAGGATCGTGTATCTGGATTCCGGCCGCATCGTGGAGGAAGGCCCGCATCGCGAGCTTCTGGCCAAGGGCGGCGCCTATGCGCGCCTCTGGAACCGGCAGATGGGCGGCTTCATCAACGCGGCGTGATTATTTCCGCGCTCGTCTAATACTTACGCGCCGGCTTCGCCGGCTTGCGCACAGTCTCACCTTGCTGGCGCGTTTGAACGAAAGCACGCAGCACGTTGTTCATCATGGTCTGATAGCCACGCCCGCGCGCGCGGAACCATTCCAGCACGTCGTGATCGATCCGGATATTGATGTGCTCCTTGTGCGGCGGCGCACCCATCACGGCCTCAGTCCAATCCGGTTCGTCCGCAATATCGTCAGGATCGGAGGCGACGGATGCTTCAAGATCGGCTTTCGTCGTGCGTTCGATTTTCGCCCAGTCGGTGCGATCCTCGCCACGCTTCAGCCGTGCTTTGATCTCTTTAGCCGTATGCCGCACGGTATCGCTTTTCTTCGCCATCTCTCGCTCTCCTTGCCGTAACGATGCGGACGTGCGTTTCGCGCCACATCCAGATCACGGCGAACTATTTTCCTTCGATCGGAACGAGGCTCAAAAAGCGGTCCTCGCCGTCACGCGGAGAGGGCACAGTCAGTATCGGCCGCCCATCGAACAGGGCATCGGCTATCCGCAGAAAGTCGATGCCGCGCTCCTTGAGGACCCAGAGGCGCTTGGCCTCGCTCCATTCGAAGTCCATGGCAGAATGTATCCACGACTGTGGGTACATTCAAGACTTTGCAGGGGTTGTCAGCCGCGGGGCCTATGCGGCTTCATCAACGCGGCGTAACCCACTTCCGGCCCCCGTTCTGTTCAGGAACGCTGCATCCCTTCGGCGGTTGACGGATTATGCGCTGGAATTGGAAAGAGACGCGGCTCGCAGTCAGCCTGGATCGGGACCTGTTCCCTTCCCGCGGTCCCGCCGTTCGTGAGGACTGCCCAGAATGCCGGACGGTCCCGCCTGACGGCATTCAGCATCTCGTCGAGCGCAATCCAACAAGGCTGACGCAAGCCGTGATGTTCGACCAATGGGCCGATCGGGTGAAACCGGATCGCCATCGCCGAAAGCATGCGCATCAGGCTCTGCTCCATGACCGCACACCAATGGGTGATGCCGTGTTGCACGCTCATACGGACGAGCCCCTGGATAAGGCCCAACCGCATCAGCGGCGCGGCATTGGCGATAACCTGGTTTTGCTTCTCGTCGCATGTGCCGATCAGTTGCCGCAACTGACGCGAGATGCTGAAGCGGGACACCTCCGCCGTACTGGAAAGCGGGAGTTCGCGGAATTCGCGCAAGGCATCCCCGTCCAGCACGCTCTGGACCGGAAAACTGTGCTCGATGTCCTCGCGGCACGGCAGGATCAGGCGGGCGGTTCCAAGCGCCATGCCGTTCGGACGATAGATCAGGAGGCTCTGCGCGGAATGGGAATCGAACCTATCGGTTTCGATGCCGTCCGGGTTGCCGGCCTCGAATGGGTTTTCGAGGCAGTAGACTTGATGGCGGATGCGGTGCGCGGTCCGGACACGATCGGGGCAATCGGCGAGTTCGGTTGCGAAATAGGCGTTGAACAGCGTCAGGAGCGCCACGTCCTGCGCTGCGACAGCGCTTTCATACCGGCGGCTGTGAAATGTCATGAGATCTCCAGCTCAATCCACGAAATCGCAGGGGCCAGCGGCCGCCATTCAGTCAGCAACCGCACCTTGATGAAGGGCCGTTGGAGCTTTGATCGACGTGGTTAATGCAGGATTAACCTGCCTGACCGGGGCAGTCTTCGCACGGGCTTGGTCACAGTTTTGTCCCAGCGCGAATTTTTTATTGCGCGGGGGCCGGTATGACGGCGGGGGTGCAGGAAGAAGCGGTGGCACGCGGGGGGATTTTGGGGGTCGGCGTGCCACCGCGCCTCGGCCGGTCAGGCGACGAGGTTCACGGACGGCGTGGTCGCCGACAAGGTCGAAATTCCGGTCGAACTGGTGGTCGACGACGGCTGGGACGCATCGGCCTGCTGGGTCTGGCCGTGATGATGATGCCCGTGATGGGCGCCCTTCATCTGCGTCTGGAGCGCCTGAAGCGCATTTTGCGCGCCCGAAATATTGCCCGACTGCAAGGCCGAACCGATCGATTGAATGGCCTGCTGGAACTGGCCATTGCCGGCATTCGCGCCCTGGCTCGGCAGATTCTGGGTCAGGGCGGCATAAGCCTGCTGGGCGCTCGCGAGATCGCCCGACTGGACGGCTTGGCTGAGCTGCTGAAAATTCTGACGCGCGCCGTTGGGCTGTGGCGGCTGATAGGCGGGTGTATTGGTAGAGATGCTGCTGATGCTCATGATGGGGACTCCGCTTGGTGGATCGAGGCCGTGCCTCGGCGGAAATCCTGCGCGCGAGCATTTAATCGAAATATAACGAAAAGCCTTATTCATCCTTACACGGATTACAAATGCTAGAACCGGCCGCCACGATTACCAGCATTTCATCTCCGCGGCACAATTCGGCACAATGATGAACGCCGCGCGCTCCTGGCCGTCAGGTGACCGCAAGCGATCCCTCATGCAATTGCCGCACGTCGCCCCCTTCGCTAGTCGCAGGTGCGGGATTCAAAAATCGGGTTTGTCGGCGTGCGGCATCGGCACCAATTGTTCAGGGTCGAAGCCATAGCCGTCGCCATTGTCGGCGCAGATGTCTTCTTCCCAATGGTCCGAACGCGGCGGCGTTCCGGCCCGCCAATCCACTTTGCCTTTCCACGGCATGGTGAAGGCGCCCGGATCCTCGACCGTGAACGTAATCTCGATGCCCTTGCGATCCTGGTTCAGCTTGTAGCGTTCGACCACGTGCAACTGCTTGGTATGGGGCGTGCGGTAGCGGTCGATCGGCCCCTGATCGTCCAGCCCGATGGTATCGACCACCAGCGTATCGCCGTTTTCGTAATGGCCGACCGATTCGCCCGTCCAGGAATAGCCGGGATTCTTGCTGTGCGGCACGTTCATGTAAATGCGGCGCACTTGGGAATCGCGCTTGGACAGAATCCACACCTCTTTCGGCATCTGCAGGAAGACCATGGCCTCCCCGGGAAAGAGAAGGATGCTGGGCACGCCGCCAAGCCAGCAGCGCGAATCGTCGACAAACGGGATGCCGCCCGCCGCCACCCGCGCATTGGCGATGTCCATCAGCTTCTTGGCCCACGGCTTCAGGATCGGATTGCTGGTATCGGCGATGCGGTTGACCGTGCGCGCGCCGCCCCCGCCCTGCTGGGCAAAAGCGCCGTTGGGGAAATTCTTGTCGTCGACGGGACCGGGGCCGGTATCGCCCGGCACCTTGTAGAACTGGGTCCCGTTGATCAGCACCCAAGTCCTGCCGCCCGACGAGAAGTCCGGGATTCCTTGCGTGCCGGCCGGTTGGGCCGATGAACTCGTCACGGCGATTCCGCTTAAAAGAAGAATCCCCGCAACCACGCCTCCCGAAAATAGTCTCCCCAGTGCGGCTCGCGTTTTCATCGCGGTCCTCCCTTATTTCTTCTGCACGCCCTTGACCGATGAAAGGTCGCGATGCTTCTCGCCGCAGGAATAATCCATCATGCGGATGTCGGGACGCGGCTGGTAGACGAACCGCGCGCTCCAATCCTTGGTGAAGACGCCGGGATCGTGGACGGTCACGACGTCCTCGAGTTCCTTGCCGCCATTGATCTTGCGGATGCGTTCGACCGTCTTCAGCTGATCGGTATGGGGCGCGCCCGAATTGTCGAGAAAGGTCTTCTCGTTGAAGCCCGCGGTCTCGACGACCAGCGTATCGCCTTCCCAATGCCCCGCCGAATGGCCGGAATAGAACGGAAAGGTTTCGAGTTCGTCGGCGGACGGCAAAGGCTTGTTCATCGTCACCGGGCGGACGACGTGGTTGATCTCATACAGGAAATGAATCTCGCCGCGATTGGGACTCTCCACGATCTCGAATGGATAGGGACTTTCGAGAATGCGCGGGATTCCATCCGGCGTGCAGAGCTTGCGCGACTTGTCGTCCAGGGAATAGGTCTTCACAGCCTCCATGTTCTTCTTGTAGGCGGCCATGGCTTCGGGCGTGTAAGGCAGATCGCCGCCGCCAATGGGCTGGATCTTCGGGCTGTAGGTATTGGTCCAATAAATCCCGCTGATGTCGGGCCAGTTCTGCGGCGCGGGCGCGGCTGCGTGCGCGCCCGCGAAAGGCACGACAGCCAGCACGGCCAGGGCAGAGAGAAAACGCACCTTCATCGCAGCGGTCATTGCGCCGCGGTGCCCAGGCGATCGGCGTCGCCCATGGTCTTCCCGTCGGGCAGCTTGATCGCCATGTAACTGCCGGCATGCGATCCGTTCCGCATCGGATGAAAGGTGATCGCGACCTTGTCGCCGGGCTTGACCGTCTTGGGCTTCCAGCCCCGCTCCGCCAAGAGACTCACCGAGTTGAGTTCGACCGCCCATTGCTCTTCCTGACCGCTTGCGTTCGGCACTATGACGAGCAGCCAGCTATGCGGATTGGTCCATTGGAATTCCTTGACCGTTCCTTCCAAGGTCATCTTCTTGTCGGTATCGAATTCGGCATAGGAATGGTGCGCGAAAGCCGGGAGCGAAGCGGCCGAAAAAATCAGCGCGCCGCCGCCAAAGATAAGCGCCCTCACATCCATTGGATCACCTCGCAGGTTGCATGTGTGCAGCCTAACAGAAGGATAGGTGATTTTTCCAGCGGACCGGCTGCTGCGGATCGGGCCGATTGCGATCTAAGCGTTGCCGCCGTCGCCCCTTATCAGCGAAGCCACCGTCGCCATATCTTCGGTGACGCCTTGGCGCTTCTTCCCCATGGCAAGCACCGTGCGCACGCCGGGGGCATATTCGTTCGGCATCGCCTCGCGGATCGAGTCCACCGTCGCGCCGTCGATCTCGACGGAGGAACCATCGGGGCGTGTCAGCGTCGCGATGGTTGAGCGCGGCGGGGCCGGCTGATAGGTCGCCGACACGCGCGCCAAATTTGCCGATTCCAGATTGATGCCCAGGATGCGGGCAATGCCGCTGACATAGGCGCGCGTCTCGTTCGGCAATTCGCGCGCGGTTTCGACCGTTCCCGGCCCGGCATTGTAGGCGGCGAACATCTTTGGGTATCCGTACTTACCATACAGCCAGCGCAAATAAGCCGCGCCGGCCAGAACATTGTCATGCGGATCGTAAGGGTCCGCGCCCAGCCCATATTGCTGCCGCATCTCGTTATAGGTCCCGGGCATGACCTGCATGACGCCCATCGCGCCGGCTTTGGACGTGATCTGCTTGTCGTCCAGAACGGTCCGGCCGCCGCTCTCCATGCGCATCACCGCTTTGATCCAGGTCTCGGCGACGCCAAACCGCCGCGATGCTTCCTTGATGAAAGGTGTCCAGCGCTCCACGAGCTTGGCCGGGCCCATCGCCTGTTCCATGGCGAACACCGAGCCCATGCCGGGGCTCGCGCCATTCCCGGCGGACGACAGCAACAGCGTGTGCGCCGGTCTCACGGGAAGGCTCGCATTGCCGATGCCCGGACTTGCAAGCAGCATCCCTGCCGTGAGGGCGGGCAAATACAGGAACTTTGCTATTTTGACGAACGGACTGGCTGCCATTTATGGCTCCGTGCTTCGGGCTGGGTCACGATTGGGACAAGGCCCAAATCACGTGTGTCACATGATGCCGCAAAGTTCCCCTTCAAGGGAATCACAAGAGCTTGTGCCGAGCCGCGCTCAAGCTCTCGGCAAAACCGGTTCAGACCAAGCTGTATTAGAAGACTGTGCTGGCTATATTGTATGAATTGTGGCGCATCGTGATTTACACATTCGGCCGAAGGCGGAGGCGAACCGGGCTTCTTCACACGCGCCGTTTCAGCCCGCTCCAGGTTTCGCCACAGCCATGAGGGTAAAATGAAGGAGCGCGACGCTCCGGCTGAGTCGGGGAGCCGGCGAACCTATCTAAAGGGAGCCTTATGGAGCGATGAGCGATCCGCCAGATGCAGCTTAAAAATGCACCTTATTGCACCCCAATTGACTCCTTATTCGCCCCCGACGGTACGGCTTTACGCCCGCAAAAATCCCGCAAAGCCCTGGAAATTTGCCGAAGTTTCCTCTTTTGGGGGGGGAGGAGGGGGGGTATGCGGCCGGAAGGCTTGGGCGGAACACTCCGGAAATGCCCCCCATTGCGGCGCGAAGGCGCGAAAGGACCACCCCGGACGGCTTGCCGGGTGAGCCCCCGCCCGCTAGTAACGGCACTATTTCTACCGGCCCTCGTGCTTCGACAGGCTCAGCATGAGGGCCTCACCCTGAGCTTGTCGAAGGGCGAGGCCCGAGCGGCTTTCCGCTTCCATCCGAGGAGTTTCCCATGTCCCGCAACAAAATCGCGTTGATCGGCGGTGGCCAGATCGGCGGCACGCTGGCCCATCTGATCGGCCTCAAAGAGCTCGGCGACGCCGTCCTGTTCGACATCGTCGAGGGCCTGCCGCAGGGCAAGACGCTCGACATCGCGCAGTCCGGACCGGTGGAGGGCTTCGACGCCAAGTTCAAGGGCACCAATTCCTATGCCGATATTGCGGGTGCGGACGTCGTGATCGTGACGGCGGGCGTGCCCAGGAAGCCCGGCATGAGCCGCGACGACCTTCTCGGCATCAACCTCAAGGTCATGAGCGCGGTCGGCGAGGGCATCAAGGCCCATGCGCCCAACGCCTTCGTCATCTGCATCACCAATCCGCTGGACGCGATGGTGTGGGCGCTGCGCCAATTCTGCGGCCTGCCCCACAACAAGGTGGTCGGCATGGCGGGCGTGCTCGATTCCGCGCGCTTCCGCCACTTTCTCGCCGAGGAGTTGAACGTATCGGTCGAAGACGTGTCGGCCTTCGTGCTCGGCGGCCATGGCGACACCATGGTGCCGATGCCCCGTTTTTCGACGGTGGCGGGCATTCCGCTGCCCGAGCTCGTCAAGATGGGCTGGATCGCGCAAGCCCGCCTCGATCAGCTCATTCAGCGCACCCGTGACGGCGGCGCGGAAATCGTCGGCCTGCTGAAGACCGGCTCGGCGTTTTATGCGCCAGCCTCTTCGGCCATCGCCATGGCGGAATCGTATTTGCGGGACAAAAAGCGCGTGCTGCCGTGCGCGGCCTATGTCGACGGCAAATACGGGCTCAAGGATGTCTATGTCGGCACCCCGGTGGTGATCGGGGCGGGCGGCGTGGAGCGCATCGTCGAACTCGATCTCACCGCAGACGAGCGCGCGATGTTCGACAAATCGGTGGATTCCGTGAAGGGACTGATCGACGCCTGTCGCAAGCTCGAACCTCGGCTCGGCTAGTTGCGCAAGATCATCCGCCTTGCGGCCTCGCTGATGCTGTTGGCGGCGGGAACGGCAGAAGCCGCTCCCGCGCCCTTGTTCGCGACCTTGCGGGTGACCGTCCAGGGTGTGACGGGAAAGGGCGGCACGCTGATCGTCGGCGTCTATGACGAGGCGACGTTTCCGTCCGTCCCCGATGCGCCGCTGTTCAAGCGCGAAATCGCAAAGGTTGCAGGCGACGCGGCAGTAATCTTCGATCGCCTGCCGCCCGGTTCCTATGCGCTCAAAGCGCTCCAGGACGTGAACGGCAACGGCAGGGCTGAAGCCGGCGAGCCGCAAGGAATTTCCAACGGCGCAAACCCGGCCGATTTCGATGCCGCCGCGATTGTACTCGAACCCGGCCCGAACATGGCGCTCGTGCGGCTTAAGTAAATTCCCATACGTGCCGGACATACAAGGCAGCGCCGCTTCTGTTAGGCTCGCGATCTCAAACGAGGGCCATGGGCCCGCGGCAACAGAGTCGAGCTGAGCATGCAAATCCGAGTCGGCTATGAGCTGATCTACGATTGCCCCCAACCCACTCCCATGATTCTCACCTTGAACGTCCATGCGACGCGCGCAACCGACATCGTCGTTCCCGATGTCATGACGACCGATCCGCACGTACCGAGCAGCGCCTATCATGACGGGTACGGAAATTGGTGCACCAGGATCGTTGCACCCGCGGGGCGAATTCGCATCGCCAGCACCGGCGTGGTTCGCGATTCCGGCATGCCCGACGAAGTCGCCCCTGGAGCCTGGCAGCACTTCGTCCAGGACCTGCCGGAGGAAACCCTGCTTTTTCTATTGGGCAGCCGATATTGCGAGACGGATCGTTTGTCCCAGGCGGCTTGGGACCTGTTCGACCGGGCGCCGCTGGGCTGGGGCCGGGTTCAGGCGATCTGCGACTTCGTCCATCGTCACATCGCCTTCGGCTATGAGCACGCCAATCCCAGCAAGACGGCCGAACAGGTGTTCCGGGAACAGCGGGGCGTCTGCCGGGATTATGCCCATCTCGCCATCGCGTTCTGCCGCTGCATGAACATTCCGGCGCGCTATTGCACCGGCTACCTCGGCGATATCGGCCTGCCGCCGCCCTATGCTCCGATGGACTTCGCCGGTTGGTTCGAAGCCTACCTCGGGGGGCGGTGGTACACGTTCGATCCCAGAAACAACGTTCCCCGGATCGGACGCGTGCTCATCGCCCGCGGGCGCGATGCGGCCGATGTGGCCATCAGCAGCACGTTCGGTCCGAATATGCTGGCCGGCTTCAAGGTCTATACCGACGAAGAACCCGCGATCGGTTGAACCGCAAATGACCTTCAGGGAATCGGAACCACGTCGACGCCAACCTCGATCAAATGATCGCCGCCGCCGGTCACGATGCCGCTGACGGGCGCCACATCCCAATAGTCGCGGCCCCATGCAACGGTGATATGCCCTTCCCCCGGAATCACATCGTTCGTCGGGTCGAGGTCCACCCAGCCATATGGCGGCGCCCATACGGAGAACCAGGCGTGGCTCGCATCGGCGCCGACCAGCCGCTCCTGTCCGGGCGGGGGCTGGGTGAGCAAATAGCCGCTGACATAGCGCGCCGGCAAACCGAGCGAGCGCATCATGGCGATTCCGACATGGGCAAGGTCCTGACAAACGCCCGCGCGCATCTCGAATACGCGATCGACCGGCGTGGAGGTGTCCGTCACGGTCGTGTCGTAGCGGAAATCCGCATGGATGCGCGACATAAGATCGATCGCACCAGCCAGTACCGGCCTGCCCGGTGTGAAGCTTTCGCGCGCATAAGCGGGAAGGTCGACCGTAAACGTGGTGAGCACGGAATCGAACATGTATTGAACCGCCTCATGGGTCTCGGCTTCCATGCTCTCGAGAAGGGCATGGGTGTCTTCCCAAGGCATACTTCCGTCGGGATCGCGTTCGGGCGGCTCGCATGTGGAAACCCGGCTTTCGGCGACGATATCGAAGATGGAATGAGGTTCGTGCAACGCGAGCCATTCGATCGGATTGCCGAAGAAATCCGTCCGGCTCGTCTGCACGGCCGATCCCGGAGATATCAGAAGCCTGAAGGCCTTGCGTTCCTGGGTGGCCGTTTCGCGCGGCGCCAGATGCACGAGATGGCGCGAATGGGACACATCCTGCATGTAGCGATAGGTGGTGCGATGCCGGACGCAGTAATCCATCAGATGGTCTCCCGCCGAGCGGCCCCGGCGCGGCGCGCCGTAGCGTGCTGGAAATAGGCATCGGCGATGGCATCGGAAAGCCGGGGCATGATGGCTTCGACCGCGAGCGTCAATGCGCTCAGCGCGACGCGCTTTCCCGTATCGTCGCATGCGGCAAGCTTGAGCGGGTCGGCGTTCGCAATAAGATACCGCGCCTCGTCGACAACGACCTTTGCGAAGTTCTTTCGCTGGACGGGCGTGATCTTGGGCAGGCTCAGCACGTGGCGGAGCACGGTCGCCACCTGGAATCCGGCGGAGCGCGGATTGCCGGGATCGAGCAGCAAGAGATCGATAGCGGGGGCCGCCTGAAACCGGTTCAAATAGCGATAGCGGTACGTCATCGCGCTGTCCGCGATTTCCAGCGCATGCTGAATATGTTCGATCTCGTTTTCCTGGGTCGAAAGCATCTGGCGAACCAGCCAGGAGGCGTGGACCGCCCGTTCGATTCGCCGGCCGGTATCGAGGAAAAGCCAATTGCTGCCGCGCGTCATGTTTTCCGCGGACAATCCGGAGAGCGCCGACGCACGGCGGATCAGCGCGTCGAAATAAGTACGCATCCCGGCCGAATCGAAATCACGCCGCAGTTCGGGAACCGCGTCCGTTGCCGTAAAGGCATGAATCGCGCGCCAGGTGTCGAACGACAGGCGGTCGCGCACCGACCATGCGGTACGCTGCACGGCTCGCAGCAGCCGCTGCAGCCCTTGCGGGGATTCAGGCCCTACCGCCAGATCGTGCAGTTCGGCGGCGAGGCGTGCCGTATCGCCCTCGGCGGCTTGGGAAATTGCCGCGACGCTTGCCTGACCCTGCGACAGCAAAAGTCTGCGTGCCAATTCACTCGCTGCCGTGGCGGTTGCCGTCATGGCGGTGTCATCGCCCAGGCGGCGGACCACCGCACGCAGGATCCGAACCAGGGTTTCGGCGCGCTCCGCATAGCGGCCGAGCCAAAACAGATTGTCCATGGCACGGCTCGGCGCCTCGTCGCCGATCCGGCGAATGGCGAGCGGGACATCGCTACGCTTGAGCAGGCTGAAATCGTCGACCGGCCCGCTCGACAGCACCCATGTGTCCTTGCTTGCCGCACCGGATTGCATCGACAGCGCGCGCACCGTTTCATCCTGAGCCACGCGCGTCAGGGCGCCCGGCATCACCACATATCCGCTGGGCGTCCAGGCCGCGAATACACGCAACGACGCGGGCTTCGCGGTCAGCGCTCCGCCTTCGAATACGGGTGCCAGCCCCAAGGAGGCGATGTCCTGCACGACGAAGCTGGCGCCGCGATATTCCATGCGCGACGCGAGGCTAGAGATTTCGGCTGCGCTCAACTCCGACCCGAGCCGCGCCGAAGAGCCTCGCCAGAACAATTGGCGCGCGTCGAACGTATCGCGCACGACGACATTGCGAAGACGCGCCATCGCTTCCTCGCGGCCCCAGGACGTGCCGCACCAAACGGTAGGAACGTCGGGAATTGCGAGATCTTCGCCGATAAGGGCCCTCGCCGCGTTGGGCAGGTAGGCATTCATGCCCGGCGATTCGATGACGCCGCCACCCAAGGCATTCGCGAGCACGACGCCGCCGGCGCGCGCCGTCTCCGCGAGACCCGGCACGCCGAGGGTCGATTCCGCCCGGAATTCGAGGGGGTCGCAGAAATCCGAATCCAGCCTGCGGAAGACGACAGCCACACGTTCCAGTCCGGCCAGCGTCTTCAGGAAGACCTGGCCGTCGCGCACCACGAGGTCCTGACCCTCCACCAGCGATAGGCCGAGATAATGCGCGAGATAAGCATGCTCGAAATAGGCTTCGTTATAGGGTCCCGGCGTGAGGAGCACGGCCCGGCCCTCTCCGCCTTGCGCCAGGCCCAGAACATGTTCGCGATAGGCATGGAAAAAGGACGCCAGCCGCTCCACCTGAAGATCGCGGAAGAGGTCGGGAAAGGTCTGACTGATGACGATGCGATTTTCGAGCGCGTAACCGATGCCGCTGGGCGCATCGGCGCGCGAGGACAGCACGATCCAGGACCCGTCCGGCGTGCGCGCCAGATCGGCGGAATAGAGATGGACATGGACCCCGCCCGGTGGCTCCACGCCCATCAATGGCCGCAGGAATTGCGGATGCCCGAGCACCAGATGCGGGGGGATATGACCTTCGGCGATAAGCGTCTGCGGCCCGTAAATATCCTTGAGCAGCAGATTGGCGAGATGGGCGCGCTGGGCGATGCCCGCCTCCAGGATCTTCCAATCGGAAGCACCGATCACGAACGGAACGATGTCGAGCTGCCAGGGCCGCGCGTGGCCGCCGGCCTCGTCGTAGACGTTATAAGTGACGCCGTTGTCTTGAATCATGTCGCGGGTGGAGGCGAGCCGGCCCGCATATTCCTCGGCGCTCATCTGCTCGCAGGTGCGCGCGACCCCCTGCCAATGCGGCCGCAGGGCACCCGACTCGTCGAGCATTTCGTCGTAACGAGCGACCGCGGGCGATTTTTGCGCGCGCACCTTCAGCGAACCTGGATGTTTGGTTTGAGACAAGGTCGCGCTCGATTCGTCCGCCTAATGGTATCGTCTCAAATCCAGCGTGTGCGGGAAGTTGGCGTCAATATCCGTGTGCTTGGGTTCAAACATTCCACCTGTAAACCCGAAGGATTCGAAGCGCGCAAGCCTCCGTCCTTCCGCTTCGTACGCGTTAATTGGAAATACCGAGTAACTGCGGCCCCCGGCATGTGCGACATGATAGCTGCAGCCGCCAAGCGACCGCTTGCGCCAGCCGTCCCACACCTCGAACAGCAGCGGAGCATGGGAGTGAATCGTGGGGTGAAGCGAATGCGCCGGGCTCCAGGCGCGATAGCGCACGCCTGCGACGCCCTCGCCGAGCGCGGTTGCGCGCATGGGCACGATGCGGCCGTTAACCAGGATAACGTGGCGCCCATCCGTCAAACCCGATGCCTTCACTTCGATACGCTCAACGGAACTGTCCACATAGCGAACCGTTCCGCCGGGTGCACCTTCTTCGCCCATCACATTCCAGGGCTCCAAGGCCTGGCGCAATTCCAGACGCACGCCGTCATATTGAACGGTGCCAATTTGCGGGAAGCGAAACGCCCAATGCGGCCGGAACCAGTCCGTCTCGAAGGGAAAACCGCTCGCGTTCAGATCGGCGATCACATCTTCGAAGTCCGCCCAAACGTAATGAGGCAGCATGAATTTGTCGTGAAGAGCGGTTCCCCAGCGCACCAGGCCATTGCCATAGGGCGCGTTCCAGAAGCGCGCGATCAGCGCCCGCAGCAAAAGCGCCTGCGCCAGACTCATCTCGGCATGGGGCGGCATTTCAAAGCCGCGGAATTCGACCAGGCCCAGCCGCCCCGCCGGACCGTCCGGCGAATAGAGCTTGTCGATGCAGATTTCCGTGCGATGCGTGTTGCCGGTCACATCTATCAGCAGATTGCGGAAGATCCTGTCCACGAGCCAGGGCGGTACGGAACCCTTGCCGCGATCCGGCACCTCGCCAAAGGCGATCTCCAGTTCGTAGAGGCTGTCGAGCCGGGCTTCGTCCACACGGGGCGCCTGACTGGTGGGCCCGATGAAGAGGCCGGAAAACATATAGGAGAGCGAGGGGTGATTCTGCCAAAAGCCTATGAGGCTCTTGAGAAGATCGGGCCGCCGCAGGAACGGCGAGTCGACGGGGTGCGCCGCACCCACCACGATGTGGTTGCCGCCGCCCGTCCCGGTGTGGCGCCCGTCCAGCATGAATTTCTCGGTGCCAAGGCGCGCGGCGCGGGCTTCCTCGTAAAGCGCGGTGGTGATTTCGACCTGCTCGCGCCAGCTTCTCGCCGGATGAATGTTCACTTCGATGACCCCGGGATCGGGCGTGACCTTGATGAGATTGAGCCGCGGATCGTAAGGCGGCGGATAACCTTCGATGTGCAAGGCGGTATCGAGTTCGGCGGCGGCGTCTTCGACGCAAGCCAACAGGTCGAGATAGTCGGCGGCGGTCTCGGTCGGCGGCATGAACACGCACAGACGTCCGTCGCGAGGCTCCACGGTCAGGGCGGTGCGGACGTTCGAGCCTTCGAACGGGGCCTGTTGTTCGATATTGCGGCGCCGGGCTTCCCACGCTGCGTCGCGCAACCCGCCCGACAAATAGGGCTGACGATAGGAATCCGCGCTCGGCAGCGGCGGCAAGTCGCCAAACGGATCCTGAGGCACGACGAGGTCGCGCTGGCCCGGCGCCAGCCAGGGAAGCGATCCGAGCGGCAGCCGAAATCCGACCGGCGAATCGCCGGGCACAAGAAGCAGCCTTCCGCTCCGCGTCTCCCAGCGTCCGGATCGCCAGCGCCGGCCATCGGCCGCGTTCCAGCGCTGTACCGGCAGGACGAAGCCGGCGGGCTTTCTCAAACCCCGCTCGAACACACGGGCGAGCCTGGTGCGTTCTTCCGGGTCCTCGATCTTGGAATCGAACGGATCGGCATTGGCGGGAAGTGCCCGTTCCTTAGCCAGATAGTGCCAAGGGTCCTCATGTGCCGGCATCGCGTAATCGGGATTGATATCGAGCCGGCGCGCGATGCCATGCACCAAATTGCGCGCATCCTCCAGGCTCGGCGTATGATCTGTTTGCTCCGCCGCGATACGGGCGGGATCGCGCCAAAGCGGCAAGCCGTCCCCGCGCCAATAGAGCGAGAACGCCCAGCGCGGCAGGCTTTCGCCGGGATACCATTTGCCCTGCCCGTAGTGCAGCAAGCCGCCGGGCGCGAAGCGCTTCTGCAGGCGGCGGATGAGCGTATCGGCAAAGGCCCGCTTGGTGGGTCCGACCGCGGCCGTCGTCCATTCCTCGCCTTCCATATCGTCGATCGAGATGAAGGTCGGCTCCCCGCCCATGGTGAGGCGAACGTCGCCTTCGGCGAGAACGGCATCAACCTCATCGCCGAGCCTCGCGATGGCGCGCCATTGCGCGTCGGTATAGGGCTTGGTCACGCGCGGCGGTTCGACCACCCGCTCAATGCTCATGGCAAAGTCGAATTCGACCTCGCATTCTTCGAGTTCGCCGCTGATCGGCGCGGCCGCGGTGGGATTGGCGGCGCAAGCGAGCGGGATATGGCCCTCTCCCGCGAACAGGCCCGAGGTCGGATCGAGCCCGACCCAGCCCGCGCCCGGCAGATAAACTTCGCACCAGGCATGCAGATCCGTGAAATCGATGTCGGTGCCGGACGGCCCATCCAGCGACTTCTGATCCGGCTTGAGTTGAATGAGGTAGCCAGATGCAAACCGGGCCGCGAGGCCAAGATGACGCAGCAGCTGCACCAGGAGCCAAGCCGAATCCCGGCATGATCCGGAGCGCTTTTCCAGCGTCAGGTCGGGCGCCTGAATACCCGGCTCCATTCGGATGAGGTAGCCGATGTCCTTCTGCAGGGCTGCATTCAACGCGAACAGGAAGGCGGTCGCGGGCTGTTCGGCGCGCGGGATGGCTTCGAGATAGTCGTGGAAGCGCGGGCCGCATTCAAGCCTGCGAAGATAGGGCCGGAGATCGGCGGCCAATTCCGGGTCGTAGACGAAGGGAAACTTCTCCGCCGAGGGCTCCAGGAAAAAGTCGAACGGATTGATCACGTTCAACTCGGCCGTCAGGTCGACGGTGACCGTAAGGACCTCGGTCTTTTCCGGCACGACCACACGCGCCAGCCAATTCGACTGCGGGTCCTGTTGCCAGTTCAGGAAATGCTCAGCCGGTTCGACCTTCAGACTGTAGCTGAGGATCGGCGTGCGGCAATGCGGGGCAGGACGCAGACGAATAGCCTGCGGCCCCAATCTCACCGGGCGGTCATAACGATATCCCGTGACGTGGTGGAGGGCGACCCGAATGCTCATTGGGAAATTATGCCGCAACTGCGAAATATCTGCTACTAGCCTTTCGCAAATGCAAAATTCTTTCTGGAGTCGTGCTTGCCCGAGCCCGCCTGCCGGTGTTTTGATGGATTGTTGAGCCTTCGTCTGGCATGTGCATTGCACGCTCATGCCGGGAAACGCTGTTGTGGCTGGCTCAGCCAATTCATTGGGCCGGTAGACCAAAAGAGACCGAAGGATGGATAAACCGCGCGCGGCTGCTGGGCCCTCTGAGGCCGTCGGACGTCAGGCCGTGGAGCGCCCGCCTGCAGCCCCACGCACCAAGACGTGGAGCGATGCCGAAATCGACGAAGTGAAGAGTGCGGTGCTGGCGAAACTCGCGCTTTCGGTCGGAAAAGACCCGGCTCTGGCCACCGAGCGCGATTGGTTCGTCGCGACCGCGCTGGCCATTCGGGACCGCATCATGCACCGCTGGCTGGCAAGCGACCGCGACAGCAATGCCAAAGGCCGCAAGCGCGTCTACTATCTCTCGCTCGAATTCCTGATCGGGCGGCTTCTTGGCGATGTCCTGTGCAATCTGGGCCTGGCGGAGCTGTTTTACGCTGCGCTCGGGGATTTGGGCGTCAATCTCAACGGGCTGAGAAACTCCGAGCCGGATGCGGCTTTGGGAAATGGCGGCCTAGGCCGGCTTGCCGCCTGCTTCATGGAGAGCATGGCGACGCTGCGCATTCCAGCCTGCGGTTATGGCATCCGCTACGATCATGGCCTCTTCCGCCAGGTTATTCGCGGCGGATGGCAGCAGGAATACCCGGAGGAATGGCTCTCCTTCGGCAACCCCTGGGAGTTCGCCCGGCCGGACGTGAGCTATGACATCGGCTTCGGCGGCCGCGTCGAAACGACCACGTGGCCTGGCGGCGCGCCGCGATCCATCTGGCATCCCGGCGAGACGATCGAAGCCGTGGCCTATGACACCCCTGTCGTGGGGTGGCGGGGCAAGCACGTCAATCCCTTGCGCCTATGGTCCGCCCGCCCGGCCGATCCGCTGAGGTTCGACGCGTTCAACAGCGGCGACCATATGGGGGCGTTTTCCGAGCAGGCTCGCGCCGAAGCCATCTGCAAGTTTCTTTACCCGAACGACACGACGCCGACCGGCCTCGAACTCCGTTTGCGTCAGGAATATTTCTTCGTGTCCGCTTCGCTGCAGGATCTGGTGCAACGGCACGTCAAGACATATGGCGACCTGCACCTGTTGCCGTCGCGCGCCGCCATTCAACTCAACGACACGCACCCGAGCCTCGCAATTACCGAATTGATGCGCATCCTGCTCGATGTCCATGGCCTCTCCTGGGCCGAAGCGTGGCGCATCGTCGGGAGCACCTGCTCCTACACCAACCACACGCTGCTTCCGGAAGCGCTGGAAAGCTGGCCGGTGTCGCTGTTCGAAAGCATGTTGCCCCGGCACATGCAGATCATCTTTCTCATCAATGCCGAACATCTCGAATCGGCCAAGCGCGAGGTCCCCGATTCGCCGCACTTCCTCTCATCGGTTTCCTTGATCGACGAACACAGCGGCCGGAAGGTGCGCATGGGGCACCTCGCCTTCGTCGGTTCTCATCGCGTCAATGGCGTATCGGGGCTGCATACCGATCTCATGCGCAAGACCGTCTTTCGCGATCTGCACGTGCTTTATCCGGAACGCATCGTCAACAAGACCAATGGGATAACCTTCCGGCGCTGGCTGCTGCAGGCAAACCCCGGCCTCGTCGATGTTCTTCGGACCGTCTGCGGCGACGCCGTTCTGGACGATCCGATGAACCTGCTTCGTCTCGCCGATCACGCCGGCGACCGCGCGCTGCACGCACAAATCGACCACGCAAAATATCGCAACAAAGTGGCGCTTTCGCGCATCATCGCCGATCGCCTCGGTTTGCGCGTGAACCCCCATGCGATGTTCGACGTGCACGTCAAACGGATGCACGAATACAAGCGTCAATTGCTGAATCTTCTCGAAACGGTGGCGATGTACGAAGCCATGCGCGCCAATCCGTCGCGAGACTGGGTGCCGCGCGTGAAGATTTTCGCCGGCAAGGCGGCGGCGAGCTACACGCAGGCCAAGCTGATTATCAAGCTCATCAACGACGTCGCCAACCGCATCAACGACGATCCGCTGGTTCACGACCTTCTGCGCGTGGTGTTCCTGCCCGATTACAATGTGAGTCTGGCCGAAGCCATCATGCCCGCAGCCGACCTCTCAGAACAGATATCGACCGCCGGCATGGAAGCCTCGGGCACGGGCAACATGAAGCTCGCCCTCAACGGGGCGCTCACCATCGGCACGCTCGACGGCGCCAATGTGGAGATTCGCGAGCGTGTTGGCGAGGACAATATCTTCATCTTCGGCTTGCGAGCCGCCGAGGTCGAGGAGCGCCGCCGCTGGGGTCTGGACGCCAGCGCAACCATTGCCGCATCTCCGGCGCTATCCGATGTCATTGCCGCGATCGAGGCCGGGGCCTATTCGCCTGACGAATCCCATCGTTTCGCTCCCCTCACACACGCTTTGCGCCATTCCGACTATTACATGCTGATTGCGGATTTCGCGGAATATTTCGAGACGCAGAGACGGGTCGACAAACTCTGGGTGGCCCGGGCCGAGTGGACTCAAGCCAGCATCTTCAATATCGCGCGAATGGGCTGGTTTTCTTCCGACAGGGCGATCGGGGAGTACGCCCAGGATATCTGGGAGGTTCCCTCTGAAATCCCCGGAAGCGGGCACTCTTCGGTTGGCACATAGTTTGTGGCCCATCAAATGTGCTACGTGATTTCCTGCAACATTTCTGAAGTTGTGAACATGCCTGCCGATTGCGTAGGCAAGCTGCTTGGTGATTGGGCGTGACCGCACGGGCTCCGGCGCCGCCTTATGCGCGTTCGGCGATGGCCTATGTCCTGGCGGGCGGCCGTGGCAGCCGCCTTCTCGAACTGACCGATTGGCGCGCCAAGCCCGCAGTCTATTTCGGGGGCAAATCGCGGATCATCGATTTCGCGCTTTCGAATGCCTTGAATTCGGGCATCAAGCGCATCGGAGTGGCAACCCAGTACAAGGCTCACAGCCTCATCCGCCACCTGCAGCGGGGTTGGAACTTCTTCCGTCTTGAGCGCAATGAGAGTTTCGACATTCTGCCCGCAAGTCAGCGCGTCTCCGACACAGGGTGGTACGCCGGAACAGCCGATGCCATCTATCAGAACATCGATATCATCGAGAGCTACGCCCCCAGATACATAGTCGTGCTCGCGGGCGACCATATCTACAAAATGGACTATGAGCCCATGCTCCAGCAGCATGTGGAGCAGGGTGCCGGCGTGACGATCGGTTGCCTCGAAGTCCCGGTCGAAGAGGCCCAAGGTTTCGGTATCATGCATGTCGACGCCAGCGACCGTATCTTGTCGTTCGTCGAGAAGCCCAAAGATCCACCTCACATGCCCGGCAAGCCGGACCGCGCGCTTGCCAGCATGGGTGTCTATGTTTTCGACACCGCGTTCCTGGTCGATCAGCTCAAGCGTGATGTGGCCGACCCCAACTCCAGCCGCGATTTCGGGAAAGACATCATCCCCTACCTGGTGCGCGAGGGCAAAGCCGTTGCCCACCATTATTCGCGGTCATGCGTGCGCACCAGGGGGCAAACCCATTCCTACTGGCGAGACGTGGGTACGCTGGACGCGTATTGGGCCGCCAATATGGATTTGACGGACATCGTGCCGGAACTCGACCTCTACGATCAGGACTGGCCGATCTGGACATTTGCCGAAATCACGCCGCCCGCAAAATTCGTTCACGACGATGATGGCCGCCGGGGGCAAGCGGTCTCTTCGCTCGTATCCGGCGGGTGCATCATCTCCGGCGCATCCGTGCGGAAATCGCTGCTCTTTACCGGCGTGTTGCTGAGATCCTATGCGATCGTCGAAAACGCCGTCATTCTTCCCTACGTGCAAATCGCCCGCTCGGCACGGTTGAAAAATGTCATCGTCGACCGCGGCGTGCATGTTCCGGCAGGCCTCGTGGTGGGCGAAGATCCCGATCTCGACGCCAAGCGCTTCCGCCGCACCGAGAGCGGAATCTGCTTAATCACCCAGCCGATGATCGACAGACTTCAACAATGACCGGGGCTAACATTCTATCGGTCGTCTCGGAGATTTATCCTCTGGTGAAAACGGGCGGCCTCGGTGATGTCGCCGGAGCACTTCCCCTTGCATTGCGCGAACACGGCATCAGGACGGTCACGTTGGTGCCGGGCTACCCCGCGGTGCTGGCCGCGCTCGGACGCGCGCAGGAAGTCTTTTCCGCCGGCGATCTCTTCGGCGGGCGGGCGCGCCTGCTCGCCGGCCGCGCCTCAGGGCTCGACCTTCTGGCGATCGAGGCGCCCCATCTTTTCGACCGCTCGGGAAATCCCTATGTCGGTCCGGATGGGCGCGATTGGCCCGACAATGCGTTGCGTTTTGGCGCGCTTGGCTGGATGGCGGCCCGGATCGGGCTCGGCGAGGTTTCTGCCTTTCTTCCGGACATTGTCCACTGCCATGATTGGCAGGCCGGGCTTGCTCCGGCCTATCTCGCCTATGACGGGCGGCGGCGCCCCCCGTCGGTGATCACCGTTCACAACCTCGCCTATCAGGGCCTGTTTCCGGCCGATTTGTTGAGCACACTTCACCTGCCGCCCGAGGCCTTTCGGATCGACGGCGTCGAGTATTACGGGGGCATCGGTTTCCTCAAGGCGGGTCTGCAATTCGCCGACCTAATCACGACCGTTTCGCCGACTTATGCTGCGGAAATGCAAACGCCGGAATACGGGTTCGGCCTCGACGGATTGCTGCGGGCCCGGACCGGCGCGATTTCCGGCATCATCAACGGCATCGATACCAAGGTCTGGAATCCGCTGAGCGATCCACGCATTCCGGCGCGCTATGGACGCTCCGCCCTGGCCAAGCGAGCCCCCAACAAGACCGCCCTGCAGCACCGCTTTGGATTGAATCCCGATCCCGTCAGTCTTCTCATCGGTGTGGTGAGCCGCTTCGTTCGGCAGAAGGGGCTCGATCTCCTGGCCGATGCAGCCCAAACCATCCTGGAGTGTGGGGGCCAGCTGGCGATGCTGGGTACGGGAGATGTGGAAATAGAACAGCAGCTGGCTTTACTGGCTGCCGCCCATCCTGGCCGCATCGGATGCATGATTGGCTATGACGAGGACGTCGCGCACCTGATCCAGGCAGGGGCCGATGCTCTGCTCGTTCCTTCTCGATTCGAGCCTTGCGGCCTGACGCAATTGTGCGCACTGCATTATGGCGCAGTCCCGATCGTTGCAAAGGTTGGCGGGCTTGCCGATACCGTCATCGATCCTGGCGAGGCAGGGGGTGAAAAGGCGACAGGGCTTCATTTCAGCCCGGTGACTAGGGAAGGCCTCGAAGGCGCCCTTCGCCGCGTCGCCCATATCTGGGCTGACCAGCGCCAGTGGCGGCGCATGCAGCTCAACGGGATGCGCACGGATGTGTCCTGGAAGCGATCCGCCGCGGAATATGCCCGCCTCTATGCTGGGCTGATGGCGACCAAAAATTAAGCAATTTGCGCCAATTGTGGCTGTTCCACAGGCGGCGGAGCAGGCGCAATTCTTGCACGTGCGAATTTGAGCTGCGGTGCAACGGGCAGGGCATGAGAGCACTTTTCATCGGTCAGAGTTACATCGACCTGACATTCCTGGCTGACGAGATTCCGACCGGCGACGAAAAGACCGTGGCCCGGAAATATGCCGTGTCCTTCGGCGGCAACGCCGTCACGGCGGCGTTCGCGTGCGCCAAGCTCGGAGTGGCGCCAGACCTCATCGCATCGGTTGCCGACGATTGGCTGGGGCGGATGTTCATCGATATGGCGGCGAAATACGCCATCCCCGTTCATCACCGCAAAGTCGCCGAATCTTCGCTCTCCTTCATCATGCCCAAAGGCGGCCAGCGCGCCATCGTCAGATGCCGCGACGACAATTTCCGGCATCCCTTCCCCACCCTCAACCTTGCAGGGTGCCGCGCGCTTCACGTCGACGGACATCTGGCGGACGCGGCGATTCACTATGCCAAGATATGTCACGACGCGGGCATCCTGACATCTCTGGACGGCGGCGGCTTGCGGTCGAATACCCATGAACTGCTTGCATTCATTGGGGCGGCGGTTGTGGCGGAACGTTTGTGCGAGCAGATGCACCTCACGCCGGGAGAGATGCTGACCTATTTGCGGTCGCGCGGTTGCAAGGTCGGGGCCGTCACGATGGGGGCGCGCGGAATGATCTGGTACGATGAAACGCGCACCGAGCGTTTCATGCCGGCGCTCCATGTCCCCGACGACCGCGTCATCGATACAAACGGCGCCGGCGACATTTTCCACGGCGCGTATGTCTATTCCTATTTGCGGGATCCGGATTCGCCGTGGGAGCGGCACTTCAAATTCGCGCGCGCGGCATCGGCCCACGCCATCCAATTTCTCGGCAACGAAGCCAGCCTTCCCACGCTCGCCAACATCAATGAGGCCCAGGCGCGGTTTGCCGAGCGCCGGCAGGTTTCGCCGTCCCTGGAACTGGTGCCCGGCCTACGGCGTGATGAAAAGCCTTCGCCCGCGCATAGCGAACAGGAGGGCGCCGCCAGACGCCGCGTCTGATGAAGGGGCCAAACTGCAGCCCGGCCGTCTTGACGATGCGCGGGATAGAGGGGCCAGCGTCAGGATGCCGCCGGGTTCTTTCTTGAGGCGACTTTCCTTGCTACAAGTCCGGCCGCGCGGAAAGCACCCGCTTTTCGCCCGACATTGCCGAGACGGAGGAAGTAGCGTATCAGCCTAAGCCCTTGATTTGCCGCCTTAGCTCAGCCGGTAGAGCACCGCATTCGTAATGCGGGGGTCGCGTGTTCGAGTCACGCAGGCGGCACCAGTTCCCCCCAAATCCCCAAGACCCGGGCGCGACGCGGTTTTCTGCATCTTCGGCCTGGGAGACGGACATGGCCGCGAAGCCGCTTTCGACGTTTCGGGAGGGCCGTGGTTACATTGGGGTTTGCGGCTGAAGCGGAGGGTTAAAAGCATCCCCAGTGCGATATGGAACCGGTCCGCGCACCGCCGTGGGTCTTGGCGGCGCGCGTTTGCGATTCAGGTCGGTTCAGCCGAGGGCGGATTTATATAGCGCGCCCAGTGCTGTCCAAGCGCGCTCGGCCTCGGCCTGGCTGTAAACAGCGCCCCCTGGCACGCACCATCCGTGATCAGCGTGGTAGACTTCCACCGTCGCCGGGCGGTGGGCGGCCGTGAAAGCGGCCTTCAATTCATCCTTCAGTTGCGGCTGCGCCTTGTCATCGTTCTGCGCCTGGCAAACCAGGAACGTGGCGTTGGTCTTGGGAATCAAGAGATGTGGACTGTTGGCGTCCTTCGTCACCAGCCCGTTGCCGCCGTGGAAACTGCCGACCGCCCCAATGCGCGAAGGCACCGCCGCCGCGGTCTGGAACGTGAGTGACCCGCCCATGCAGTAGCCTTGCACGCCGGCCTTCCGGTTTTTATCGGTCTGCGGCTGGGCGTCGAGAAAGGCGAGATAGGCCGTCGCGTCGCGATCGATACCGTCGTCTTTCATAGCGGCGCGATAAGAAAACAGCTTGTTGCGTTGTTCAGCGTCATTGAAATCGAACGTCGCACCCACCACCGGCGCATGCGCGGAACGATAGAACGGGTTCGGTACCAGAACGACATATCCTTGCGCCGCCAGGCGCCGGCCCATGTCGCGGAAGGCGGGGCGAAGGCCCGCGATATCGGTCCAGATGAGGACACCCGGCCAAGTGCCCTGGCCTTCGGGATAGAAAAGAACGGCGTCGCAGGTGCCGTCCGGAGTCTTCACCGCCACGTCCTTTTCGACCGCTTTAGCTTGCGCAAAAGCCGTTGTCGAAGCGGCCGCGGCCGCAACGGTCACCAAGCCGAAGGTGCGCCGCGAGAGTCTCGTGTCCTCAATGAGACCGGCGTGAATGAATTCGTCGCACATGGGTTCCTCTTCTCGATGCGTTTTAATAGGGCGAGAGACGTCCGATGAGAAGCAAAGGGGCCTGCCCTCGGTTTGTCAAGATCAGCGGCACCGGACCCAAACGCGCCGATAGAGGCGGGCCCGCCGCACAGCCCCGCGCATTGGCCGGTCACAACACTTCGGATATCGTTGGGCAAGTCGAGAGGGAGAGAGAGCTATGCCGATTTCCGGATCGTCGCGAAGGGCTTTTATGAAAGCAATGGGTGCGGCAGCCGCCGCCGCAACCTGCGGCCGCCCCGCTTCTGCCAAAGCCCAGGAATACAAGCCTCAGGAGCAGAAGAAGCTCACACAGGCCGCCATTGGGTATCAGGACCACCCGAAGGGAAACGATGCCTGCGGCACCTGTCCCTATTTCATCTTTCCCAAGAGTTGCGTCGTGGTCGAGGGCGAGATCAGCCCGTCCGGCTGGTGCCCCATCTATACGACCTTTTCCCCGCTCGACCGCGGCGCGCATAAGTAGGGCGGACGGAGCGGGAAGCGCGATATCCCCCGATTTGATCCGCGAGACCCAACTATCTCGCAGGCGGCCCCCCGGCAGCATCGCTGCTCCTCCTCCGCGCAATACGGATGAGGAATTGCAGCTATCTCGAAGCGGTATGCCCATTTCACGGGCCTGTCGAAGGCGTGTAGACTCCCCGGCGGCTGGCCGGCAAGGGCAAGACACTCGAAGTACGGAGCGGGGGACAACAATGTCACGGCTAGGTTTATCGAAGCTTTGCATCATGGGCAGCATCGCCCTGTCGCTCGCCTGGGTGGAAGGCGCGAACGGACAGTCCTCACAGGTGCCCGATTTGTCCGGGGGCGATGGAGGCTGGGTCCACGCGCGCGGCGCCGGTTTCCGGACTGTTCCCGGCTCGGCCCCCATGGTGAGTCAAGACCCCGGCCATCCTTTCACGCCGGGACGAGGAACGGCTTACCGGATCGGCGATACCTCGAACCCCAATCTGAAGCAGTGGGCCAAAGACGTGATGAAAAAGGACGCGGACGAGATCGACCACGGCAAGGTCGGCTTTCAGCCAAGCTCGTCCTGCGTGCCTGCCGGCGTCCCCAATATGATGGAATCGCCCGGCCCGCTCATGATCGTTCAAGGCGCCAAGGAAGTGGTGATGTTCGGGGAAGGGGGCAACGAGGTCCGGCACATCCATCTGGATGTGCCGCATTCGGCCAATCCCAAACCCTCCTGGACCGGCGAATCGGTCGGCCATTATGAGGGCGACACGCTGGTGGTCGATACGATCGGCCTGAACGACAAAACCGTGGTCGATATTTATCGGACGCCGCACAGCGACAAGCTGCATGTGGTCGAACGCTGGCGCACGATCGATCAAGGTAAGACGCTGGAAGTCACCATTACGATCGAAGATCCCGACACGTTCTATCAGCCATGGACAGTTCGTGTGAACGGTCAAAAGGGGAAGGAAGAATTCCTCGAAGAGATCTGCGCCGAGAGCAACTTCAATTTCGGCCTTTTCGACTTCCATATGCCGGTAGCAAAGACGGCGGATTTCTGAATCCGAGGGGAACGCATGGGCACGCTTTTGAACGCCGGCCTTACACGCCGTTCTGTCGTGGTAAGTGCGGCAGGCGCAGGCCTTGCCGCCGCGCTGAATCTGCCTGCCCGGGCTTCGATTTCTCGCGGGCTCGTCGGCAACATCAAGCCCAGGGCGGCCGATTCCTCGCTCGTGGACATGATCAAGCTCTTGCCCGACGGCATCGGCGTTGTTCCCGTGTACATACCTGTGACGGCGGAATTGCGGGACAGTGGCGCCATATACCCCCTGTACGAAGAGCACATTGCCTATCTCAAGTCGGAAAAGTGCAACCTCATCGCCATCGAGGGTGCACCGCCCTTCATGCTCATCGGACAGGCGCGCGCAGCCGAGATGGTCGATGGCTGGAAGCGCAAATACAACATCGACATCTTCACGGCGCCGGAGAACCAGATGAATGCGTTCCGCGCCCTGAAGGCCAAAAGGATTCTCGGCATCACCGCGGGCGCGAATGGGGCGGACGTGACCAAGGTGTATGCGAAATTTTTCGAGGAAAACGGATTTTCCGTAGCCGGTATGGAAAGACTCGATTTCAATGCCGAGCGGGCTGTGCCGATCGCGACGAGTGCCCCTCTCATCAAGCAGGCCTTTGCAGCGCATAAGGGCGTGGACGCCGTCTACCTGCTGGGCGCTGCCCTCGAAGAGCTGCCTTTGATTGCTCCGCTCGAACGCGACCTCGGCGTGCCAATTGTGCAGGCGATCGTGGCGCGCGTCTGGGAAATCCAGAAGCGCCTGAAAATCCACGAACCGATCAGGGGGTATGGGCGCCTTTTGGAAACGCTTCCGGCGTAGGCCGGACAACGCCTGGCGGCGGCACGCTAAGGAGCACAAAAGAACCATGTCCGATATACGATGGATCGGTTTGGCTGGCGGGCTGCTCTGCGCCTTCCTAACGCCTGCGGACGTTTATGGGGCCGCCGTAATGCGCGGCGCGGTTCCGGATTTCTCCACGGGGGATTTTCCGTGGGTGCCGATCAACCCCGAATATGCGCCTCCTGCCTCCGGTCCGGGTCCTGTCACCTACGACCGTGCGCAGGCTGGAACGGTGCGAACGACCGTGCAAGGACGGATGCGCCCTGCCGACCTGAGCAATCCGAACCTGAAGCCCTGGGTGATCGAAGCTCTGAAAAAGACCAATGAAGAGGCGCTGGCAGGAAAACTCCGCTATGCCTCGCGCGCGAGTTGCAGGCCGCCGGGCGTTCCGCAATTTCTGGTGCAGGGCCAGGGGTTTGGGGGGATTCACTTCCTGCAAATGGCAAAAGAAATCCTGCTGATCACCGAGGCCGACACGCAGACCCGGCACATCTACCTGAATGTTCCGCATTCCGGGCATGTGGCTGCGTCCTATTCCGGCGAATCCGTCGGTCACTATGAGGGGAATGAACTGATCGTCGATACCATCGGTTTCAACGATAAGACGTTCGTGGACGATCTTTACGATGTGCCGCACACGACGCAGATGCATATCGTCGAACGCTTCAAGCCGACCGATGACGGCAAAGGGCTCGAGGTGAACTTCACCGTCGACGACCCTGGCGCCTTCAACGCTCCGTGGTCGGGAATTGTGCGTTATCGGCACTCCGCTCAGCCGCGGCTGCTCGAAGAAGATTCGTGCGCCGAACAGACTGCCGCGGGTTTCGGTGAGGGTTTTTCGGTACCAATCGCCGAAAAATCCGATTTTTAGCGATTGACTATCCGGACCGTCTGCTGGCCTTCGGTCCACATCCTGTCCTGATCCGGCGCGAAAAATCGAATCGGCGGACCCCAATCGCGGCTCGATGCGGGCAAGACGCGGAGGGGCGGCCTTTAGACCGCCCTTCCGCGTGCGTTGGCGACAATCCGGCCTGACTACTGGGTCAATCCGCCGAATTGTACGCCCATCCCTTCCGGGTCCTTGACCTGGAAGCTGGTCTTGCCGCTTCCGGTGTACTGCAATCCCCGGCGCTTCAGCTGCTCTTCAAATGCATCCTTCTCCCGGTCCCAATTCATGACAGTGTAGGCAATGTGGTCCACTTTGGCCGGACCGCCGTTGGCCCGGTTGCGGGGGATGAGGATGTTGTTGCCGAACACCAGGCGGCACTGCTTTCCGTCGTCTTCGGTGACCTTCATGCCCAAGAGACCCGCGTAGAAGTCGCGGCACTTGGCGTAATCGTTCACCGAATACGAGATATGGTTGACGTAGCCGGCCTCGAGCTTGCCGGTTGGGGCGGGGGCTTGGGCAGCCCTGGCCGCAGGCGCCATCCCGACGGCCGCTGCCGCCGCGACACTTAAACTCTGAACGAGCTGCCGCCGGTTCATTTTCCCCTGTTCAAAATCATTGAGCAATTTTGCGATGACGGTTTCCATGGCTTGTCCTCCCATTCGGAAATCCGCGCCGGTGTTCGATCATGCAACCCCGCGCTGGCGCGCCAGTATACAACCTGCGGAGGCGGCGTGGGGACCCATCTTGCGCTGTGCCGGCGAAGCGCCTCACCGGCGCCCCAGCGTTCGCAGCCCGCGAGTCGCGGGACGAAACCGCCTGCGCCGTTTACACGCTGCATCCGCGCGCCGCTTGGCCGGGATGACGAGTTTTTACGGCGCCAGCGGCTCGATATGGACGATCTGGCCCGTCTGCTGGCCTTCCGTCCACATGCTGGAGAGGACGTTCGGATCCGAACTCTTCTGCACGTCGATATGGCGCGTATTGATCGACGTCGGCAGGAGATAAGAGTCCCATTCGTTGGTTTCGGTATTGAGCCGCTGAACCAGGTCGGTGCTCATATCCGCACCCCACGCATATTTCACGTCATCGAACTGCACATCGTACGCACCCGCATAAGCAACCGGCACATCCCACACAGTAATGTTGCGGGTCTTGGCGTCATACCGCGCATAACGATTGGCATGGAATTGCGAGAACCACAGGCGATTCTGCGAGTCGATATGCCCGCGCCGCGCGCCGCCCACGCCCACCGGAAGATCGATATACGTCGTCTCCCCCGTCTTGGCGTTCGTGCGCCAGATTTGCCGTTGGGCCGGATTGTTGTCGAGGCCGTAGACATTGTTGTCGAGGTCGGAAACCATTCCGTACACGGCGATGTCGCGCTTTCCGGCGGGGGGGAGGACTTCGTTGAATGTCTTGGTGGCGAGGTCGAACTGATACAGTTTGTTGGCGTGGTCGGGATCGGGGCCGCCATTGGTCTTGGTCCACAATTTCCCGTCGACGTTCGAATGCAGGGCGTCGATCATGGTGAACCGCGTGTCGGCCTTGTCCCAATCCGGCGCCAGATAGATGGAGACTTTTTCCGTCTTCGGGTCGAGCATGGCGATTTGCGCCTGCCCCATCATGCATTCCCAGATGTTTCCATCCTTATCCATCGTGATCATGAGGCTGCCCGTCGGAAAGCCGGGCTTCGATATGGGAACGGGATAGCGCGTGACCTTGCCGGTCTTGGGATCCAGTTTCGAAATGAACTGGTGCTGAAAATCGGAGAACCAGACATTGCCCGCTTTGTCGAGGAGCGTGTCATGGGGCGCCGCACCCTCAGGAAGATCGTAGGTCGTGACGATGGCCTGCGTTGACTTGCCCGTCGGCCGGGGCTGCGTCTGCAGTTTATAGGGCCATGTTTTTCCGGAACTGAGATTGATCGATGCGATATAGGCTGCCAAATCCGCCTCCGGTTTGCTCGGCGGACGGCTCAATCTTTCCGATGCATTCTGATTGAAGAAAGGGAAATTGGGAGAGGCGTTCGCGGAATGCGCGCCCATGCGCTGCACCGTGCGCGCCATGTCCGACGCATTGTCCTTGGAAAAGAGCGGACGCTGCAGGCCATGACAATCCAGACACCTCAGCAACGCTATTTTCTGCGCGGGCGTGCCTGGCGCGCTTTGAATCCACTCGCTGTTGGACATTTGAAGCGCGAGAACGTCGGGGGCGGCCTTCGCGAGCTTAAGGTCGAGTTGCGTGGAGCCATCCGCCCTTATCGTCGCCTTGGTCGACGGGAGCGTGTAACCGACGGCGCGCATGGTGATGTCATAAGTACCGGGGGCAAGCCGGCCTTCCGGAAAACGGTACTCACCTTGCGCGTTGGTGCTGACCGAAACCATGATGGTCGAGCCAGGGCGTTTGGCGCTGACCACAACGCCTTCCATTTTTCCTTCTTCACGTGAGGATACTGTGCCGGTCAGCGCCGCCGGCCCGTGGCTTTGAGCCATCGCGGGATGGCTCCCTACGACCGGCAGAGTCAGCAGGCCCATGCCCGCGATCGCGCCGAAGGACGCGCTCGCAAGAAGATTTCCAAGCCGTGTGACGGTCGTCATCGAACCCTCCTGTGACAGCGCAGTGCCGGGTAGACAATAACACCCGGCCGAGAGACCGATAAGGCACTTTCCTGCGTCTTTCGTCTGGAGAGGGTCAAAAATTCCCGGACCCCGGTCCGAATCGTCCGGGATTCAAACGGTCCCCGAGTCAAAGGGTTAGGCCGTCTCGCGCCTCGGAACGCCAGGTATCCGGGGCATCCCGGCGGTTCGGGAAAATGTTAGAGCCGCCCGAACTCGGTACCACGGCACACAGCATGCGATAGATCTTCCTTTGCTTTTTGCCCCGTTCGGATGCCGGCTCATGCGGCGACCCTTTGCTGTACTTCGCACAACGTGTAGCCCCTGCCCCAAACGGTTTCGATGAAATTCTTGCCCCGGCATGCGTCGGCGAGTTTCTTGCGCAGCTTGCACATGCAGACGTCGATGATCTTGCACTCGGGTTCGTCGACGCCTGCCTACAAATGATTCATGAACATGTCCTTGGTCAGCGTCACGCCTTTGCACGCATCGATCAGGCCGGCCGCATCCTTGAAGCTGGCGGAATGCGGTCCGGCAATGAGGATCGTCTCGTGGCAGGCTGCAAGCACGGCATCGCGAAGGCTGCGCAGCGCAGTCCCATGAGCGCGCAGTTCCTCCAACGAACGTAAGGCCACGGACGCGCGCGCCCGTTCCGCGAAAGCCCAAAAGCAACACCCCATTACAAGGGCGCCCAGCACCAGCAAAAGAATGCCGTCGATGGAATGATCCCGCGCCGCGCCGGGATTGGCCGCCCATGCCCGGAAGAGGCAAGCTCCCAAGCAGACACAGATGAATGCAATCCCTCTCGTAACAATCATGCCGTTCCTCGAAGAACATTTAAATGGCACCAAAATGCAATGATTTTTGCACACTTAAAGGATGCGCATTTTATGCCTTCAGACCGCGTGTGAAAATGCCAAAGCAACTATGGCAATCGTTCGGCTGGTCCGGCACGACGCGATGCAATGCCCGGGCTTAGGAAGGATTTGGCGACATTTGGCGACCTTCACTCAGCGGATACCGGCGTTCGTGGTTATCTCATCGACGCGAACGAACGACATGAAAGAGAGAACAATATGTCTCTGATCGAAAGCGAACCTACCACAATGGCGCGGCCCGGAGACCTCAATGCCGACGCCCAATTGGAAACCGGTTTCGTCGAACTCCTGCCCCGTCTGCGCGCGTTCGCCCGCTCAATGTCGAGCAACCGGGAGCTTGCCGAGGATCTGACCCAGGAGGCTTTGGCAAAGGCGTGGCGGTGCCGCCGATCGTTTACACCGGGCAGCAATCTCAAGGCTTGGCTGTTCAGAATCCTTCGCAATGAATTCTATTCCCACCAGCGGCGAGCCTGGCGGCAAGCGCCTTGGGACGCCGAATGGGCGGAGAACATTCCTGCACCGTCCGATGAACAGCATTGGGCTGTCGAACTTTCCGATACGATCGGCGCGATAAAAACCTTGCCCACGGACCAGCGCGAAGCCCTGGTCATGGTCGGTTTGGGTGGATTTTCCTATGACGACGCTGCGGCGCTTTCAAACTGCGCTGTCGGTACGGCGAAGAGCCGCGTCGCACGCGCCCGCAAAATGTTGCGGGAGATTTTAGATAGCTGAAATTCGCTGCCGGCCAAACGGCGTCCTGCCAACGGCGCGGCCATGCTGAAACTACTGACAGACAGGGGATGGAGAGATGAACGCTTTGATCGCGGTTGTCGTCGCGCCAACCTCTCGGCTACACCATGGTTGGAGGACTTATCCTGAGCCAGCTTCTGACCTTGTTCACGACCCCGGTGATCTACCTCTACCTCGATCGTCTCAATGTCGCACGGATTGGCCGTCACGCTGCCGCCCCGGCGGCTCCCCAACCCGCCCAATGATGGGGCTGAAAAAACAATGTCAAATCCCACCCACATCGTTCACGCCATGCTCGCCGGGAAAGACGATAAATACGGCGCGCTGCCGTTGCTCCTTCTTGTGCTCACGATGGTAACCGGCGTCGTAGACGCCGTCAGTTTTCTTAAGTTGGGCAACGTCTTTGTGGCCAATATGACGGGAAATATTGTGTTCGCGGGCTTCGCTGCTGCCGGCGTGGAACAGTTCTGGTCTCCAGTCTCGATCGTGGCAATCGCCGCCTTCTTGGCGGGGGCGCTCGCTGCCGGCAGGCTCGGCACATTGATGGGAGATCGCCCATTCTTTCATTTCACGGTTGCAACATTTGTCGAGGCCGTGCTCGTAGGCGTGGCAGTCGCAGTTTCGATTACAACCCTCGATCCCGGCGCTGAAAGGGCTCGTTATCTTCTTATCGTGCTCCTCGCCCTTGCCATGGGAGCTCAGAATGCCACCGCACGTCGCCTGGGAATCCCAAATTTGACGACGACCGTGCTGACCTTGACGCTTACAGGGCTAGCCGCAGACTTCAGCTCGATCAGGACAAATCCTCAAACCGCCCGCGGATTGGCGGCTGTGGGAGCGATGTTCCTCGGCGCGGCAGCTGGTGCGGCGCTCATATCCGGCTTCGGAGTCAGTGCCGCTCTCGGGCTCGCTTCGGTGCTGCTCGCAACTGCCGGCATCGTGGCTTACCGGCACTCGTCATCATTGGCGCCTAAACAATTGACGCCTTGACCAGACGCGTCCTCACCACAAGCGCGTCTAAGGACTTAAGCCCGAATCTCTCCATCCGCGTTTGCGTTGTATGCGTCGATGGTACGCGCGGAGTAAACCATGGCCGCACCCGCGTTGACCATGATCGCCACACCCAAGGCGTCGATGACTTCTTCTTTGGCCGCTCCGGCTTTGATCGCCGCGTCCGTGTGTGCATTTATGCATCCATCGCATCGCAGTGTCACGGCAACGGCGAGCGCAATCAGCTCTCGGGTCTTTGCATCGATGCGTGTAGACTTGGCATTGGCGCCGTGTAGCCCTGCATAGGCCTTCACGATGTCCGGATTGGCCGCGGCCATTTCCTTGACTGCGGCTTTGATTTGCGACGTATAGGCTTTCCAATCGAACATCATTGTCATTTCTCCTGATCTCATAGGGTGCGCGCGAGAGCAACTGCATTGCTCGAGGGCCGTTGGTGTTCACATCATTTCATGAGTTGAGAGACTGCGCTTCTGAGCGTTTCGGTACTGCGTTCCAAGCCACGCCGCCCCTTCTCCGACATCTCGGGCTCGAGAATCTGCACGATGCCTTGGCGTCCGACAACACCCGGCAAGGAAAGCGTTCCGCCGTAATTCGGGTTGTAGGAGCCGATCGGGATCACGGTGCGCTCGTCGCGCGATACGATTCCCGCAATACGCGCCGAGACCATGTTGCGGTCTCGATTGACGAGGACGATCTCTTGCGCAAAGCCGCGCATAATTGTTGAAATGAGGCAGGCACGTCCCACGGCCCCAGCGCCGATCATGCCGATCTTCGAGACATCTCGGACAGAGGCCGAGGGATGGCTGTTAACTTGGTCGGGAAACGCGGTCACTGCTTGGGCGTCAAAGGACAATGGGTAAGGCTCTGTTTCGATGGTTCAGCGCCGAGACAAACGCCATTGGAATGGCCAATCGCCCAGATATAGGCCGCCACCGCCTTCACCTGTGAAGGCGTGAGTTGCGCTCCGCCCATTGGCGGCATCGGACTGCGATAGTTCTTCGGATTCGGCACGCCGTCGGCGATGGTTTTGGTGATTGCTTCGAGACTTCCATCGCCCCAAACCCATTTCCCGCTGGTAAGATTTGGACCCAGGGGAGAACCCATCGCGTTCGTTCCGTGGCATCCCATGCACGGCGCGGCGCTCAGCTGTCCATGGAAAATCCGGTTGCCCAGTGCGACCACCGCGGGATCGACGCCCGGAGGTGTGGGCAGCGACGCGGTCGCCTCGGAACCTGCATCCGGGTGAATGCCCTCGGGAGGCTCCGCCGTGACGATCGGAGCGTGGGCCGGCGTGACGGGCGTTGGCGCAGCCGTGATCGGCGCCGTGACGAGCCCCTGATAGGTGACCCGCCAAATTCTCCCATGCTGGTCGTCCGAAATGAACAGCGCACCGTCGGGGCCAACCGCAAGCCCGGAAGGACGATGAGCAGCCTGGCCCGGATCTTTGATCCCTCCAGCAAAGCCATCCGCAAAGACCACATAGCGACCGGACGGTCTGCCATCCGCGAGCGGCTGGAACACCACCTTATAACCGTCCTGAGGGAAAGGCGCGCGATTCCACGAACCGTGGAAGGCGATGAACACGCCGCCCTGGTAGGCCGCCGGGAATAACTGCCCCCTGTAAAGCGCAAGATCGTTAGGCGCCCAATGACCCGGGAAGGCGGCAATCGGAGCTCGTTTCTGCGCGCATTGTCCGACCGCCTTCCCGCCGTCGCCGCCATATTCGGGAGCGAGAACGAGCTGCTTCTGGCTCAGGCTGTAATAGCAGTACGGCCAACCGTAGTCCGCGCCCTTTTCCAGTTGCACGAGTTCTTCTGCCGGTTCATCGACGCCCTCTGACGGCGCGTAGAGTTTCGGCCAATTCTGCGAGAGCTGATCCCGGCCGTGCTGGGTCGCGAAGATCCTGCCTGCGGAATCGAACGCAATACCCTCTCCGTTGCGCAAGCCCGTGACGAAACGCTCGGCAGCAGAGAATTGCTGGCCCGTGCGGTTGGCATCGTAACGCCAGATGCCGGCCCGCGTCTCGAGCTCCGTACACGGATTGACGCCGGGAGAGTTGAGAATACGATTTTTGACCTGGCACGCGTTGCTGGGCGAACCGAGGTCGACATAGAGCGAACCGTTGGCATCGATCTGGAAAGGGTGCATGGGGTGATCCCCGGTGAGGGGCATGCCGGAGACGATGGTTTCGGGCGGGGCCTTCGGAGCATTCGTTCCGGCCGGCAAAGCGTAGCGCACGATACGATCGTTCGTTTCTGCGTAGAGCTCTCCGTTGTAGAGCGCGATACCGGTTCCGCCGGCGTTTCCGCCCTCAATGCCGGTGCCGAAGCGGCTTACGACATCGGCACGGCCGTCACCCTTTGTATCCTGGAGCGCAACCAGGAAGCCGCCGGCTGGCGTCTTGTCGTTGCCGTAATAGGTCCCGCTCCAGGTGTTGACATAGACCACGCCGTTCGGCGCGACGACGAGATGCCTGGCGTGGCCGATATTGTCTGCGAATACGGTGGCACAGAACCCTGGAGGGAGCGTAATGCCGCCATTGTCGGCCGCGCAGGGTCTGTTCGCAGCTGGACTGGCGCCGCGCTGTTCTGCACCGAATGACGAGCCCGTCGCCAGAAGCAGGGCGGTGGTTCCTAAACGCGGCTATGCGGCGCGCGCGTATGCCGATGGCAAAGCTGCGGGTTGAAGTGATCCTGTTCAATGTGACTGCCGTCATATTTCGCTCCTGTGACGTGCCGGGACTCGCAGCGACCGTTTGGGCCGTTGCTCCACAGAAAGACGTGCCGGTTTCGAGGTAGTTGCCCATCGCCGCTGCCGTTTTGGACTTCTTTGCAAGGCTTAACAGACCAGCACCCATCCAAAATCGGATCTTGGCGTTATCGCATCGATGGCAACGGACCGACGCCAGAGCGATCGAGCCTCAACAATAGGGCCTGCGATCCGATGAAGCGTCAAACAAGGAGCGTGAATATGAACAAGCTAATCGCAATCGCTTGTGCGGCGACCGCAATCATGTTGACCGAGGGCTGCGCGACTCACGGCAATGCCGTCGCGTTAGGGGTTGAGGCGCCCTACGCCGATTACCCTTATGACGGGTTCTATGATGGCTTCTATGGGCCGTACTTCGACGGGTATTGGGGAGCCGACGGCTTCTTCTATTATTCCGATGGCCGGGGTGGCTTCCGCCGCGACGACGGACAGCATTTCCGCCACGAGGCCGCTGACGGGTTCCATGGTGTCCGCGCCCATGGCGGCAGCTTCAGGACCGGTGAAGAAGGTTTTCGGGGAGGCAGTGAGGGCTTCAGGGCCGGAGGCGGTGGCGGACGAGGCTAAGTGAGAATCGCGAGGTTGGGCGAATCGGAAGCACCGACGAAACGGCCCGCGTTGGATAGACAATGAAAAGCGGTCCCTACCCATGAATAGATCAAGTCAAATCGGTGCCTCTCTCGCGCCTACCGGCATGGCAGAAATCTGCGCGATCGTGGCACTGCTCTGTATCGGGCTTGTGTTCACCACCACGAGAGCGGCGGCACAAATGGGCTCCGGCCCAGCCATCGAAACGGAAGCCCCAAGCTTCGACATATGGTGCCTGGAAATACAAAGCTTTCTGGCCGCGCGCTGCAACGAACGCCGCGGTGACGACATGGAAGCCTACGAACACTATCGCGCGTTGGTGGAACAATTGGCGCAACAGCGAGAGGATCGGGTCAGACGCGATCAGAATCTCATGGGGCTGCTCAACCGTGAACCCGGAGACACCGATCCACTAGGACCCGAACAGCTGGAAAATCGAGAATGAAGGATTTATGCATCGTGTCGTCTTGGCTGCGGCGTCAGCCCCAAGCGATCGCAAGCGTTCCCATGTTGCACCTTGAGGCCGTCACGTTGACAATTTGCGAGCCCCTTAACAGCTTGAAACCCATGCTGAATGGGTTTGTGTTTGAGGCGTGTTTGGAACGATTTGTCGCGATTTGGCGCGCTTCATTCGACTGCCAACGCGCCCTGAGTGAGATTTCGTCGGTGACATCAGTTTGCGCTCGGTGCAGCCCCCCCCCGCTGAACCGGATCGCAAGCGGCCGGTCCGCTCCCCCCCCGGACCGGCCGCACCCTACTCCGCGCGGTGCGGGTCCGTCTGGTTTTAGGGGCCGAGAATTTATTCTGTAACGTGTAATGAGCACAACTCGGCCTGGCGCCGACTCTGTTTTTTCCCGGAGGCGCTCCCTTCAGAAGGATATTTTCACAAGCCCGACTGATATAAAGTCGGCGTTTGGGAACGTTCCAACGGCTCGTCAATAGCAAGTCTCTGTTGATGTTGAAGTTTCATTCTCCTCGATGGTGGCCGACACCGTCCGCGATTTTGCGCTATGCCGTTGCGGTTTTGTCCGTTGCTCTGGCGGTCGTGGCGTCGCGTTTGTCGGTCGAGTTCCTGCACACTGAGCCATTCGTATCGCTATTTCTTTGCGCGATCCTGTTTGTTGGATGGTTTGGCGGCTTTGGCCCGGGACTGTTCGCGGTCGCTCTCGCTTCATTGGCATTCGATTATTACTTGGTAGACCCCTTAAATTCGTTCGTTGTCGAGATTACGGAGCTGCCGCGGCTGGCTCTGTTTATGGTCACAGCGCTCTTTGTCAATTTCTTGAGTGCGTCGCAACGAGCCAGAGCAGAAGCTCTACGGCGGTCCCGCGACGATCTGCTGGCAGCGATTGAGGATCAAAAACGGATTGAGCGCGCTCTGCGACTCAGCGAAATGTATTTAGCCGACGCGCAGAGATTGAGCCGCACCGGCAGCTTCGGCTGGAATGTCTCCACTCAGGAAATCTTTTGGTCGGAGGAAACGTTCAGAATTTTTGGATACGACAGGGGGCTTTCCATCACTATCGATATGGTCCTTCAGCGCACCCATCC
The DNA here is from genome assembly GCA_964494505.1 of uncultured Bordetella sp. Taxonomy (GTDB): domain Bacteria; phylum Pseudomonadota; class Alphaproteobacteria; order Micropepsales; family Micropepsaceae; genus CAIYRG01. The sequence goes on along the minus strand of CAZBRO010000014.1, from coordinate 72,473 downwards.
GGAAGATCGCGCTTCCGTACAGCAGACCATAGACCGAGCGTTCAGCGACGGGAGCGATTTCGATCATGAATATCGATTGCTGATGCCGGACGGCTCAGTGAAGCATATCCGTGCCGTGGCTCGCGCTGTGAAAGACACATCGGGCAGTATCGAATTCATTGGAGCCCTCACGGATGTCACCCTTGCCAAGGAGATAGAAGCGAGAATTCAGCTGATCATCGATACCGTTCCGGCACTGATCTGGACTGCGCGACCCGACGGGTCGCTCGACTTCGTCAGCCGGCGCTGGCTGGATTACGAAGGAATGGAGTTGGAACAAAAGTTGGCGTCGGGTTTTGGAACACCGCTTCATCCCGACGATGATGGACCGATACGGGAAAAGTGGCGAGCAGCGGTGGCGGAGAGCAAGCCGTTCGAGACAGAAATGCGCACTAAGAAATACGACGGAGAATACCGCTGGTTCCTGAGTCGCGCCTACCCCTTATTTGACGGTTCCGGACACGTTCTCGGTTGGTACGGAAACAATATCGATATCCACGACCGAAAATGCGCCGAGATGTTGTTGGCCGGAGAAAAACATCTTCTCGAGATGATCGCCAGGGGCGATTCACGCGCTCTTATCCTCAATGCCTTATGCCGCCTCGTCGAGGAACGTGCCAGCGGTTGTCTATCGTCCATTCTTTTGTTGGATCCGAACGCTGAGCGCCTCCGGCATGGTGCTGCGCCCAGCCTGCCGATCGCGTACACAGAGGCAATCGATGGCCTCGTTATCGGCCCATCGGCAGGTTCGTGCGGGACAGCTGCTTACCGCGCGGAACAAGTGATCGTCTCCGACATCGCAACCGATCCGCTATGGGCCGATTACCGCGATCTGGCCTTAGCAAACGGGCTGCGAGCGTGCTGGTCGACGCCGATACTTTCTTCAACCGGCACGGTGTTGGGGACCTTCGCGATTTACTATCGCGAAGCCCGCAGTCCGACTCCGCAAGAGTATGATGTCATAGAGCAGATCACTCATCTCGCGAGCATCGTCGTCGAGCGCAAGCAGGCCGAAGAGATGTTGCGCGAGCAGGCAAACCTCCTCAATCTCACGCACGACACCGTTTTTGTGCGCGACATGAGCAACGTCATTACCTACTGGAATCACGGTGCCAAAGAGCTGTACGGATGGACCGGAGGGGAGGCCCTCCACAAGGTTTCTCACGAACTCATGCAGACGGTTTTCCCCGCGCCATTGGCGGATATCAATGCGGAGCTGCTCGGCACAGGCCGCTGGGAAGGGGAGCTGATCCATACCAAGCGGGACGGCACGCAAGTCGTGGTGGCAAGCCGCTGGTCTTTGCAACGCGATGAGCATGGCCAGCCGGTTGCGATCCTCGAGACCAACAACGATCTTACCAACCGCAAACAGGCCGAGGAGGCGCTGCGACAGGCGCAGGCGGAGCTGGCTCATGCCACGCGTGTATCGAGTCTGGGCGAACTGACCGCCTCGATTGCCCACGAGGTAAACCAGCCGCTCGCCGGAGTGGTGAGCAGCGGCAACGCCTGTTTGCGTTGGCTTGCCAATGAGCCGCCCAACATCGAGAACGCGAAACAATCGGTCGAGCGCATCATCAGAGACGCAAATCGAGCCAGCGACGTTGTCGTTCGCGTTCGCAGCCTTGCAAAAAAGACTCCGGTGCAGAAGGCTTGGTTGAACATCAACGAAACGGTTCTGGACACTCTGGCCCTGACGCGCACGGAAGTTTCGCAACACCGCGCTTCGCTGACGACGCAACTTTCGGATAATGTTCCGCTGGTCTGGGCGGATCGAATCCAATTGCAACAAGTCATCCTGAATTTGGTCATGAATGCCGTAGAAGCCGTAAGCGCACTAGATCATGGGCCGCGCGACTTGCTCGTTGCCACAGCTGAACACGAATCGGATGGCGTGCTCGTGACTGTCGGAGATTCCGGCTCGGGGTTGGACCCGGAAAGACTCGAGCGCATCTTCGACGCTTTCTACAGCACCAAGCGCGAAGGCATGGGTATGGGGCTGGCGGTCAGCCGCTCGATCATCGAGGCGCACAGCGGACGTCTGTGGGCCGCGCCGAACGAGCCACGCGGCGCTGTCTTCCAATTCACGCTCCCCACCGGCCGGGAGGAAGCCGCTTGACAAAGTCTATTGCTGCCGCCCGCCCGGATCAGCCGATGATATTCATCATCGACGACGATGCGTCGGTGCGAGACGCGTTGGAAGATCTCCTTCGCTCGGTCGGACTGGAGGCGACGTCGTTCGTTTCGACTCAAGACTTCCTTCAAAGCAAGCGCCCCGAAGCACCTGGTTGCATCGTGCTCGACGTCAGATTGCCGGGACCGAGCGGGCTGGAATTTCAGCGCACATTGATGAAATCCGGCATCAATCTTCCGGTCATATTCATCAGCGGTCACGGCGATATTTCGATGTCGGTGCAGGCGATAAAAGCCGGCGCCATCGATTTCCTTACCAAGCCCTTGCACGAGCAGAAGCTTCTCGATGCCATCCAGACGGCGGTCGAGCGCGACCGCGCCCGTCGCACCCAGGAAAAGGATGTTGTCCAACTTCAGGAGCGCCTCGATTCCTTGACGCCGCGCGAGCGGGAGGTCTTGACGTTCGTCATTACCGGGCGCCCGAACAAGCAGATTGCGGCTCAGCTCAAATTGAGCGAGATGACTGTGAAGATCCACCGCAGTCAGATGATGCGGAAAATGAGAGCGAAGTCCCTGGTCGAGCTGGTGCGAATGGCCGACACGCTCAAGATTTCTTCGCAAGCTTCGCAAGCAACCTAAACCAAAGTATTAGTGCCTACTCCCGCCCGGCTAGCTCGCTCGCCCATGGGTTTGCACAATCCGTACGTACTTAAGCGAAAATCCGACCTCTCGCACAATGGTTTGTGCGGTGGCGCGGCACTAATTTCGACGCTGGATTTTATGGCCAGTCGCCGATGAAGCCCGTGATCTCGATAATTGATGACGATGCCTCGGTTCGAGAAGGGATGGTTGACCTTTTCAATTCGATGGGCTTCGTCGCCGAAGCCTTCGGGAGCGCCAACGACTTTCTGAACTCCGGCCGCCTCCAGAGCACGGACTGCCTGATCGCGGACGTCCAGATGCCGATGATGACGGGGCTTGAACTTTGCGAAAGCCTGGCCGGTTTGGGTAAGTGCGTTCCCACGATTCTCATCACAGCATTTCCCAATGCGAGGGACAGGACGCGCGCGCAAAACGCCGGTGTGCATGGCTACTTGGCCAAGCCATTCAACGAGAACGAATTGGTAGTTTGCATCCATAAGGCTCTCAATGCGGACGGGAGAAAGTCATGAACGTCGCGTTACTAGGCCCTCGCCATTCTTCTTCACCGGCAGCAGTCCCCCGTCCGGACCGGGCTCGTTTGCGGCCTCATCTCCAAGCGGTGCGCGATGTAACGGCTGCACCACCCGACGGATCCGTGCGTAAGGTGCCGGCCCAGCTCAGCAATGACACCGCCGGGACGGCAATTGTGTTTGGTTCTTTTCGACTGCTTCCGGCGCAACGGCTCCTGCTGGAAGGGAACAAGCCGGTCGCGCTCGGCAGCCGCGCTCTCGAAATCCTGATTGCGTTGGTGGAACGGCACGGCGAATTGGTCAGCAAGAACGCCCTCATGGCGCGCGTGTGGCCGGACACGACGGTCGTGGAAGCCAATCTCTCGGTCCATATAGCCGCGTTACGCCGGGCACTCCGAGACGGGCGAGACGGGAGTCGCTATCTGGTCAACATGCCCGGGCGAGGCTATCGCTTTGTCGCCCCTATTACGCTGGTCGAGGATTCGAAGCCGGCGACGTCGACAGAAGGCGGCGACGACAACATCCCGGAACTCACGGAGCAGGCGAAGCAAAGGCGCGCCGCGCGAGCCGGTACGGGCGCAATCGGCAAGTCTGTCGCCGCTTCCGGCTCGGCCGAGAAACAGCTGGACGCGTGTCGCGTTTGGCTGATCGATTTCGGACCGCTGATCGATCCTAGCGAAGTAGCGCGCGCGGTTGCGAGTTTACTCGGAGCGCAGAAGCGCGCCGCCCACCCGGATTTGCCATCCGCATTCGGACATCGGCGCTTAGTGCTCATGCTCGACAATTCTTCGCGGGATACAGCTTCGGCGGCGACACTCGCTCCAGCCAACCAGCCCGCCTAGCAGTGTCGCGAAAAACGCAAGGGAATAGCCATGACGCAGGATGCCGGGCCCGCCACGCCCAAAAACTGGGTCGGCAGGCATCGAAAAGGACTTCTGTTTGGCGTACCGGTCCTTCTCGCGATCGTCGGCCTCGTCTTCTATTTGACCGGCGGACGCTATGTTTCGACCGATGACGCCTATGTGCAGGCGGCCCGCGTAGAGGTCAGCACCGATGTGCCGGGTCGCATTGCCGAGATCGATGTGCGGGACAATCAGTATGTCCATAAGGGCGACGTACTGTTCAAACTCGACCAGCGCAGATTCTTGATCGCAGTGGCTGACGCGCAGGCGCAACTGGCTGGTTCGCACCTCAAGGTTCCGGTGCTGCAGGCGGCATATCGCCAGCGCACGGCGGACGAAGCTGCGGCGCGCAGCACGCTCGAATATCAGCGCCGGGAATTTGCCCGCCAGACGCAATTGCAAGCAGAAGGCATCTCCTCGGCTGCTCAGTTGGACCAAGCCAAGGATAATTTCCAATCCGCTGAGCAGCGGCTTGCTGCTGCCGAGCAGGAAACCGCCAGTGCGCTGGCCGATCTCAGCGGGGATCCGGACGCACCGGCCGGCAGCCGTCCTGTGGTGCGTCAGGCGCAGGCGGCGCTCGACCGCGCCAATCTCGAACTGTCCTACACCACCGTGCGGGCGCCGATAGACGGCGTTGTTACAAAGGTCGAGCAGATCCAAGTCGGCGATCATGTCGAGGCGGCGACACCCCTTTTCGCGCTGATGTCCGGCAGCGATATCTGGGTTGAAGCCAATTTCAAGGAGACCGACCTCACCTATGTGCGGCCCGGCCAGCATGCGAGCTTCACGGTTGACGCCTATCCGGGCGAGACCTTTACCGGCACGGTGATGAGCACCAGCCCCGGTACGGGCTCCAGCTTTTCGCTGTTGCCGCCTGAGAATGCATCCGGCAATTGGGTAAAAGTGGTGCAGCGCCTGCCGGTTCGAATTTCAATTGATAATGCGGGCGCCGGTATGCCGCTTGCCGCGGGCATGAGCGCCCTGGCGGTCGTGGATACCGAACATCATCGCTCTCTCGGTTCGCTGGCTTTCTGGAACTGAATCGATGGCAGCTATGCTGGAAGATGACAGGTTCGAGAACGCTTCGGAAGCCGGAGACGACGCCTCGCTCGAAGACGTGCCGGCCGCCGCGCCCGACTTTAAGCTCGTGCCCCATTATGGCCTCATCACGATTTCGGTGATGCTCGCGACCATCATGCAAGCGCTCGATGCCACCATCGCCAATGTCGCCTTGCCACGCATGCAGGGCGCGTTGTCGGCGACCCAGGACGAAATGGGTTGGGTGCTGACTTCCTATATTGTCGCCGCCGCGATTACGATTCCCCTGACCGGTTGGCTCGCGGGGGAGTTCGGCCGTCGAGTCGTGTTCCTCGCTTCGATTTTGATTTTTACCGCTGCGTCTGCGATGTGCGGCATTGCCGAATCTCTGCCCCAGATGGTGTTGTTCCGCTTCCTTCAGGGCGTGGGCGGAGCAGCGCTGGTGCCGCTGTCCCAAGCGGTGCTGTTGGATATCAATTCGCGCAAGGATTTGGGCCGCGCCATGTCCATCTGGGGTATCGGCGTGACCATGGGGCCCATTTTCGGCCCGGCGCTGGGCGGCTGGCTTACTGAAGACTACAGCTGGCGCTGGGTATTCTACATCAACCTTCCGATCGGGGTGCTGACCTTTGCGGGTTTGTTCTTCACCTTGCCGGAAAGCCGCAACGCACAATCCTCTCACTTCGATTTTCTCGGCTTCGGCAGCCTCAGCGTCGGCGTGGCTTCGTTGCAACTGATGGTCGACCGCGGCCAGCTGCTCGATTGGTTCTCATCGCGGGAAATCATCAGTGAGGCAATCGTCTCCGGAACGGCCTTCTACATCTTCCTCGTTCACACGTTTTCTTATCCCAGGCCGTTCCTCAATCCTGCGCTGTTCAGGGACCGCAATTTCGTTGCCTCCAATATCTTCATTTTTCTGGTTGGCGTGATCCTGTTTGCAACCCTGGCCTTGCTGCCGCCCATGCTGCAGAACCAGTTGCAATATCCCGTGATCCTGACCGGGTTAGTGACGGCGCCCCGCGGCATCGGCACGCTACTCGGGATGATTGTTGTCGGCCGGCTGGCTACGCGCGTTGACGTGCGTCTCACTATCGCGGGCGGCTTGGTGCTGACGGCGTGCTCGCTCTGGCAGATGACGCAATTTTCGCTGCTGATGGATATACGGCCCATTCTGATCTCGGGCTTGGTCCAAGGGGTGGGGCTGGGACTCGTCTGGGTGCCGATTTCGACGGTGGCTTTCACGACTCTACCGGCCGCACTGCGCAACGAGGGCGCGGCACTCTTCAATTTGATTCGCAACATCGGCAGCTCGGTCGGCATTTCGGTCGTGGTGTTCCTTCTGACCCAGAACACCCAGCGTCTCCATGCCTCCCTTGCGGAGCACATCACGCCGTACAACACCGCGTCGAATCCGGCTTCTATCGCGGCCCACGTCGATACAGCAACCGCAACGGGACTGGCGAGGTTGAATGCGATGATCACAGACCAAGCCGCGATGATCGCCTACATCGACGATTTCCAGTTGATGATGGTAATGACATTGGTGGCCATTCCGTTTTTGCTGCTGATCCGGGGTTCCAGACCGGAAGCCGGCCGACACATGGTGGTGGCTGAATGAGAAAAACCCCGCTCCTGACGCTTCCGCTGGCTCTTGGGCTTTGTGCCTGCGCGCTCGGTCCCGATTTCGTGCGGCCCGAAATACCCGCCGCGCCGGCCTACACGGCCCAAGGCGATGCGCCGTTGCCGCCCGACCAGCGCGTTTCGCTCGGCAAAAATATCGATGGCGACTGGTGGGCAGAGTTCCGTTCGCCCCAGCTGGACAGCGTCATCCGGCAAGCGATTGCCGACAATCATGACATCGCCTCGGCGAAGGCGCGCGTCGCCGAGGCGCAAGAAGCCGTGAATGTGGCGGAAGGCGCAGCTTTGCCGCAAGTGTCTTTGGGCGCCACCGTGGGACGGCAGAAATACGGCGCCGCGTTGTTCGGCCCAGAGAATTTCAACATCCCGCCCTTTACCTATTATACGGTCGGTCCCAGCGTCAGCTTTCCGCTGGACCTCTTCGGCGGCCAGAAACGCAACATAGAAGAGAAAGATGCCTATACCGAATACCAGGGCTATGAGCTTGACGCTGCCTATCTATCCCTGACAGCCAACGTCACGGCACAGGCGCTGGCGGTGGCGACGGCACATGCCGAGATGGAGGCGCTGGAGGGGATTGTCGAGGACGATACCCAGAATGTTCACTTGGTAGAAAGAGCACTTGGGATCGGCTCCGCAACCCGTACGCAATTGCTCGCCGCACAAAGCCAGCTGGCAACCGATCGAACAGTGCTGCCCGATCTTCAGCAGCGGGAAAGCACGGCCCGTCACGCGCTGGCAATCCTGGTCGGCCAGGCGCCGGCGGACTGGACGCCTCCCGACTTCAGGTTGGACGATTTCACCTTGCCGGCTGAAATTCCCGCCAGTGTGCCATCCGAACTGCTCCATCGGCGGCCGAGTATCCTCGCCGCAGAGGCACAATTGCATGTGGCAAGTGCGGCCATCGGTGTGGCGACTGCCGATCTCTATCCCAGGATCGATCTTACCGGCACGCTCACGCAGCAAGCCCTGACGCCGGGCGGTCTTTTCAACGGCGTCGCTGCGGCATGGAGCGTTGCGGGTAATCACACAACCTCTGTTCGATGGCGGCCAACTCAGTGCCGAGAGGCGGGCCGCCATCGACGGTTATCAAGCTTCGCTTGCCAGCTATCGGCAAGTTGTCCTGACCGCGTTCGGCGAAGTCGCCGACAGCTTACAAGCACTCGCAAACGACGCCGATCACCTTCGTGCCGAAAGCGAGGCCGAAGCCGCAGCCGCAGCCGCGCTCGATCTCGCGCGCCGCAGCTTTTCCGCCGGTAATTCCGGGATCCTGGATGTGATCGACGCGCAGCGCCGTCTGGCACAGGCCAGGTTGGGGCTTTCGAGCGCGAGAGCGCAGCGCCTGGCCGATACGGCGCAATTGTTTGTGGCGCTGGGCGGCACGCGAATCAGGACTGCGGGTCAAGTCACAGCAAGCGATAGATGAAGCGAGACAGAAGGCTTGTTGGCGGGCGCTGCCGGTTGCGCCGCTCACGACAAATTCAAAACCATCGGTTCTGATAGGGTTCTTCCGAAGCGACGCCTGTTGGCTAGGAGACTAAGACGCCGATTTTCTGCAGGCCGTTTCAAAGGACATAGGTTCGCCAGGGCTCGCCAATTTATCAGACCCGGTCCAGATCAGCCGGCCATCCATATCCGGGTCGAAGCTGAAAATGAAGTGTTCGAACCCATGGGAGCGCGCCCGCGCGACGATGATGTGCACGAAATCCGGGCCCATTTCGTTGCCCATAATTTCGGCGCCCTCAGCCCGGAGACTGATTTGATCGTTCCTGCCCCAGCCAATTATCAGATCGAATCCATTTGCGTCTCGCCATAGGGCTAGAGACGTCATTTCCGGGGTAGCCAGCTGTTGCGGCCCGCTCGGACCCAATGTTTGAGCGCCGTAGAGCGCTGCATTTTTCGTTTGTTGGGTCCCGCACACGGCCAGAACTTCTGCGTTCGAAACAAATGGAAGGAAACAGCCCAGCGCTGCAAGCCCAAGAAAGACCCGCATCTTCCTTCCGATTCTCCAGCACGAGCAACTGGTTCAGACGAATTATGACATTGTTTGTGACAGCCGGCAGGCGGAATCGAGAAACTCGGCCTGAACGTTCGCTCCGGGCGCATAAAATTATATTGTTACAATCTGATGACGGTTTTGATATCGTTGCGTGAATTGTTTGTAAGGCACGCTTAGGAGGACGGCATGACAAGCATCAAATCGTGGGCTGTGTCTGTGGCGTTGATGTCGGCACTTTTGCTCCCTGTGGCAACGCGCGCGGCGGACGATGTAGCTTATGAAGCGATAAAGAATCACGATTGGATTGCCGCAGAACAGCAACTGCAGGCCGGTTTGCAGAAAGAGCCGGGGAATGTGTCTCGACAGTTGAATCTCGCCTGGGTGTATGCGCAGACCGGACGCAAGACCGAAGCCGCCGCACTCTATCGCGAGATACTGAGACACGAGCAGGACCGCGTGGCTTCGCTGTCTTCCTCTGGCGGAACGTCGATTTCCTTGCTTGCAGAGCGTGGACTAGCTCTGCTCGCGAGGAACTGAAACCGCGCCTATCACCTGGGTTGCAAGAAGAAAGCCGAGGGTCGCAGCGGCGGCGGTGGTGGCTTGAAAAATGGCGTGGCACCCGAAGATGCCACGCCATCCCCGCGAGAGCCTTTTCTAGAACCTCACCGCACCCTCGATGCCGAAGGTTCGCGGAGGATTGAAGTTCGCGTAGTCGCCGAGCACAGCGGCGTTGGCCGCAGACCGGCGATAGATGTTCGTTTCGTCGAATAGGTTACGCGCCCAGAGCGATAACGTCAGCGTCTGCCCAAACGAGCCCACCGGAATATCGGAGAGTCCGATGCGGGCGTTGACGATGAAACTGGAGTCCGTCTTCACGGTTGGCTCAGCCTGGAAGCTGTAGGTGGCATCGGCGTAGTTGGCGTCCACATGAAAGCGAGCGCTCATTCCACCGTTGCCGAGCGGCATCTCATAATCTGCGAACGCCGAGGCGGCATTGGGTGGGGTGAACACGACGACGACCGGGAACAGCACATTGCCGAGGAACGGGTTGGGCGTCGGCGGGATCTTCACGTATGTGTAGGCGTAGGACGCACCCAGCGTCAGCTCGTCGGTCACCCTGAGCGTCAACTCCGCCTCGACGCCACGTATGTTTGAAGTGCCCGAAGCGTTGCGGGTTTCTTCCGTGTGGAGGTTGAAGGTAGGGCTCGCCGGATTGGTATCGACGTTGTCGAAATCGGTTTGGGTGCCGGTACGATCCATCATGTAGCCCGCCACGTCCAGGCGAACACGGCGATCGAACAAGTCCGTCTTCGCACCGATTTCGTAGGACTTCACCTCTTCCGGGCCGAAGGGAGAAAATGTCTGCGAGCGGTCGTTGGCGCCGCCGGCGCGGAAGCCGGTGGCATAGGTGGCGTAGAGATGGACGTCCTGGGTCGCGTCGTAGGCCAGCGTGACCATCGGATCGAACCGGTTGTTGTCGAACTTGAATTTGAAATTCGTGGGCAGGCCAACGACGGTGTAAAGAAGACCGTCGCGCTTGTCCTGCGTGTACCGGCCACCGGCCGTGAGGTGCAACATATCGAAGTCTGCCGGGGTCCAGGTCAAACTCCCGAAGGCGGAATAGCTTTCCGCTTTCGCCTGGCTGGCGCGCTGCGTGAACCACGAACTTGGGTCCCACCCTTGGTTTCCGGACGTAATGGGAGGAAACACGATCTCGCTGTTGATCGTGTAACCGGTGCCGGTGGCATTCCACTTATTCGACGAGGGCGTCGCCGCTTTTTCCGAGGCGTGTTCGTTGAAATAATAGAGCCCAAACACGTAGTCGAGCTGCGGGATGCTGCCGACCGCTTGAAACTCCTGGCTCAACTGATGTTGCTGCAGCACGGAAAGGCTGTAGCGGCTGAAATTGGCGTTCGGGGCGAAGATGGTGCGGTGTGCGCCGCCTGAATTGTCCCACTGATCGGTCGACACGCCGCGCAAAGCGGTGATCGAGCGAAGCGTGAGTGCGGGCGACAACTCGTAATTGAGAGTTGCCATCGCCCCGTCCGTCTTGTCGAGGCTCGGCTGCTGCGGTACGCCGATTTCGGCCACCTTCTGACGGTCCGTATGAACCTGAACCAGCGGCGACAGCGGTGCGATGCAGGTCGAGCAGGTGGGGGCGCCGGCAGGACTGCCCGGCGCAACCAGCCGGTTGGTCGTCGGATCATAAACGCCGATCGTTCGATTGAGCGGGTTGTAGTTGACGAGCTGGCTGTAGAAGGGCGTGTTCTGGTCGACGCCGGTATCGACGGCGAAATCGGCGGTGAAGTTTTCGGCGGGCGTCCAGCGCGCGGCAACGCGGCCGCCGTAGCGGTTGAAGTAATTCCAACCGGTTTGGCCCGCCAGCGGGTTGCTCACTGTTGCGTTCTGGTGCTCCAGCACTCCGTCCAGCTTGACAGCAATGTTGGCGTATTTCGGCAGGTCCAGATGCAGCGCGGTGGTGTACGCGCCAAAGTTGCCGATTCCGGTGACGACTCGGCCATCGAACACCCCCGAAGGCGCCCTGGTGATGATGCTGACCGCGCCTCCTTCGGTGTTGCGGCCGAACAGCGTCCCTTGCGGTCCCCTCAGCACTTCGATGCGCTCAATGTCCATCAGCGCGGTATTGAGACCCTGCTGGCGGCCAAGATAGACGCCGTCGAGATAGACGCCGACGCCCTGGTCGCGTGCGGTCTGGTTGGCGTCGAACGGCACGATTCCGCGAATGCCAACGGTCAACGCCGATTGGCGCGCCTCGAAAGTTGCGATGCGCAAGCTGGGAATCGCGCCGCTGGCCAGATCGATCAGGCTTTGGACATGCCGCTTTTCCAACTCCTCGGTACTCACGGCCGTGATCGCGATTGGCGTGTCCTGCAAGAGCGTTTCGCGCTTGAATGCGCTCACGACGATCTGTTCGGGCTCTGACGTGGACGCCTGCGCTACCACCGTTGGCGCCGCAGTCGGAGTAGCCTGCGCGACGATCGTCGGCTGCAGCGCCGTAGTAGGCGCAGAAGCCGGCGCGGCCGGTGTGGCTTGGGCGACGATCGTTGTCTGGTCGTCGGTTTGTTGGGGCATCGCTTCTGCGGCCCAAGCGGCCTGTGCGAACGCAAACCCAAGGGCAGTCTGTGTGGCGGCACATCCGAGCGCGACGATTGCCGCGCTTTGCAATAGCTGATTTTTCAAGGCCGGCCCCCGCTGATGTAACCGAAGAGAGCGGCCGAGGCACTAAGCGTAAGGGTAACATCAATCCTTTTCAGGCCAGTCATAGGTCCTCCGAATTCCACGAAATATCGGGAGCGCGCAAATCGACAAAGCGCAAGCGCTTTGGCCCCCACCAATTGCGCGGCGACCGTAGGAAGACCGAATGTACGTTGTGTGACAGTTACCCGACCGCGCTGAAGTACGGATTCCTTGTTGCGTAAACGGCGCAGTTCTGCTGATAAGGCCTATAAACAAGACAACTGAGTGACACGCTGAAATAATACTGTCGTCTTGGGTGGCGTGAATATCACGACCGCAGCGTCCTGCCGTGATCCAGCAACATCGAAACGGTGGTCGCGAGTCTTTCGAGACCCTCCAGGAGCACCGGTTCTTCGATTGTAATGGGTGGGGCAATCAGCAAGACCGAATCCTTGTAGCGGCACGCCTCTGCGATTAAACCTTGCTCCAAGGCCCAAGCCGAAAGAACCGTCGCTGCGCCCGGGCGGCCGACATCCAAACCCCAAATCATTCCGGTTCCGCGCACCATGAGGGGCAGGCCGGAATTGCGTTGGGTCAGCAGTCCAAGAGCAGAGGAAATGGTCTCGCTGTTCCGCTGAGCGGCGGCGACAAACTCATCGTTCCAAAGCGATATCAATTCCGTAGCCGCCGCAAATGCAAGACCATTCGCTTGAAACACACCCACATGTTCCCCAGCCTGCCACTGATCGAGTTCCGGGCGCAGCAACATTGCGGAGAATGGGAAGCCTGCCGCCATCGCATTCGAAAGGAGAATGATGTCCGGTTTCAGACCTGCTCGTTCAAAGCTGAAATAGTGGTGGCTGGCTCGGCCGCAGCCGCTTTGACTTTCGTCGACAATCAGCAGCAGGCCGAATTCTCGACAGAGTTGCTCGATTCCCTTCAGCCATTCGATCGGCGCAACCCGGACGCCACCATCAATCTGAACGGTTTCGACTATGATCGCCGCAACCTCACCGATTCCGCTGCCCAAATCCTCAAGGTGCCGCCGTATGTAAGGGAGCGTGTCTACGTCGTCTCCGAAATAGCCGCCATAAGGCATGAACACCACATTGGTCCGTGGGTACAGAGAGTCGTACGAAGGCGTGCGTCTGCTTGAGACAGACAATGCTCCTTCTGTAATTCCGTGCGTAGAATTGGTGAAAGCGATAATGGTGGATCTCTTCTTGTTGCGACGGGCCAGCCGCAGCGCAATCTCTACAGAAGTTCCGCTCGCCGGCTCCGTGAAGAGAATGCGATAATTGGGGTCTCGATTGATTAATATCTTCTCGAAGAAATTGTGAATAAACAGGCGCTTGGCCGTCGTGATTTTTTCACGAAACTGAAGCACTTTTTCACTGCAGAGATGATCGATGACAGCGCTGCAAACGGTGACATCGTTGTGGCCGTAAAATAGCAAACCGCCCGCTGCATTGAAGTCGATATATCGTTTTCCCGCTTGATCAAAGACTTCGGCGCCGCGCGCCTTCTCAAAGAGAATCGGGGCGGTCCGAATATAATGCTGACCGGTGCACTCGAAATTTTCGATAACACTCATCGAGCAGAAGCCCAGGTAAAGGTTGCGGATGACAGTTCCACGACAGCCGACATTACCTAACCTTCATGACAGTTGCGTAATAGTTTCGACGGCTTCGCTGATTTGGAGTTTTGTGACGCTTTCTTTTCATTATGATGACGCTACTGCATCTGCGGTTCCCGCCATGGCTGACGGCCGGTCATTATCTATGCCGTTTGGCAGCGCGAGGGGTGGGGGGCTCCCCTCCCTTGTGCGGTTCATGGCGGGCCGCGAGCAGGCTAGCGGGCTGGGCGCTGCCATCCCCGATAGCCGATCGGTGAAGGCGGCCAATAAAAAGGGGGCTCGAGGGTTAAAACGCGGCCGAATACAATCTGAAGTTTGCGACGTGCCACCAATGCTGCAGGCCACCAAAAACCGTGCCCCCGGACGGCCAGCGGACTTCGCGTTTGGGGAAATCGGGGCCGGAGTGGGATTAAACGCAGCCACCCTCTCGTTGGGGAGGGTGGCCACAATGGGCCTGCACGACTTCTGGCAACGCCATCGGAGCGGCTGGGGCTCCTCGCGACCTGCCGCTGCTCTGACACTCGGTCTCTCAACTCACCACGTCTTCGTCAGCACAATACCGAACGAGCGTCCCAGGTCGCTCTGGGTAACGTCAAACGCCACAGGCTGAGCGGTACGGTATTCGAAAGCCGGACTTCTACCCATGATGTTCTGGACCACGAGCTGAATTCCGAGGTGCTGCAGATAGGGATTCGCCGGCTGAGTGCCGGTGTCATATCCGAGTGAGAGATCGAATGTGTAATAGGACGGCACGATACCCGTGTAGTTGTTGATGGCGCATGGGAATGTGCCGCCGCCAACCGTACCCCCAGCCGTCACACAGGCGAAGTTTACATTGGGCGGGGCATTTTGCGTGTTGAAGAAATGGGAGGTGTAGTTGACGAATCCCGTCACCGAGAAGGCGCCATCGCTCCAGCCCAATCGGGCCCGATATTTCATCCTGGGCAGCGTTTCGACACCTGTCTGCTGAATGCCGTTAAACGATCCAATTGTCGTGTGGAAGTTATCCTGAACGACACCCGCTTCCGGGTCGGTCGCCGACACGTCATTCACCCTGTAATTATGCAGATAATAAGTGCCGCTGATGCCCGCGTTCCATGCACCCCAATCGCCCGCATCGATATCATAACTGACATTGAAGTCGATGCCCTGCAGCTTGACCCAGCCGAAGTTTCCTGTCGAGCCGTCATTGATCCATAGCACCGAGGTCGCAATCGCGAGCGGCACCGGATTGCGCGGATCTCTGAGGATGGCGTTCACCATTTGCTCGAATTCCGGACACGTGGTGGGCGTGTTGTTGTTGCTGCACCCCGCCACATCCACGCCTGCCTTGGCGATGTCCGTGGGCACGATATAGCTGAAGCCCAGCGAAGGGTCGTTAACGGACGCGGTGTTGGGCTTTGAGAAATCCACCAACGCGTTGCTGATCTTGATCTGATACCAGGTCGCCTCCACATCGAGTCCCTTCAGGAACGCGGTCGGGGCGAATTCGACTGTGAACCCGTAATTCGTCGCGGTTTCGGGCCGAAGCGTGGGTTCCTTATTGACGTAGTTGCGCAGTCCGTAACTGATCGCATTCGCGCCCGAGGCGGCCACCGCCAAGCCGACCGGTTGCGCCGGAGTGCCGCAACTGGTGCCCGGAGTACCACCGTTTGCGACGGTGCCATTCCAACCGGTGAGACCCGCTCCGGGATTTAACAGCCTTCCTGCCAATGAGTTTGCGGCCGGATTGCACTGCACACTGATGCCGGAACTGTTTGTAAAGACACTCGAATTGAAGGCGTTGGTGGAGTTGGAAGCGAGGGCGGAGTTTTCCGCAAAACTCGGTGCGCGGAACGATGTTCCCCACGCACCGCGGAAGATCAGGCCAATGTCCTGGTCCACAGTCCAATTGAAGCCGATCTTGGGGTTGCTGGTCCCGCCGAAATCCGAATATTGATCGTGACGCCAGGACGCTTCGATGTCGAAACGTTGCACCAACGGAAGTGAGAAATTATCGCCCAGGAGCGGGATATTCAGCTGTGCGAAAGCGGACCAGAATTGCCGCCTTTGCGACTCCGCCAGGGCGGGAACCAGAAGCGACGGCGCAGCAGTGTTGTCGAGCACGGTGAAGAGAAAACTTTCGGTGGTGTACGTGCCGCCAATTGCCGCTTTGACTTCTCCGGCGGGCAACGAAAACAGAGGGCCGTCAAAATTGACACCTTTTTCATTAATCCAGGTGCTCGATGAATACTGCGCGATTCCGGTAATGTAATTCAGGGTGGTCGGCGAATTGCAGACAAATGTTCGCGGATCGCAAAACAGATTGAGATACGGAACCGCTCCCGGCTTCGTCCAGGTTCCCATTGACGGGGCTGTTCCCGTCGGCGCGGAAGCCGGTATTGTCCAACCCAGAGCGGCAGACAAGGCGTTGGTATTGACGGCATTGACCCGATCACGGAGGCCGTCAAAACTCTCCGAGTAATATATGCGCCCTTCCCAGTCGCCTGGAAGATCCAGCTTCACGCCGCCGAGATACCGATTGGCAACTTCGGAAGCTGAGGTGAATGAGGGAACTTCCGCGGAAATATTGTAGTTGACCCTTAAGGTACCGGGCGCCCCGGCGGGGAAGTAGGGATTGTTCGTCGGAACGGCGACGAAAAGATCGTTGGCGGAATCGGCAGAGGTAATGGAAGAGTTGAGAAATTCGGCCCGGCGGTTGCTATAAAATCCTTCACCATAAAAGGATATGTCGCGGGTCAGGCGCTGATCCACCGTCCCAACAAGCGAATTTCGCTGTGTCGCCGCGTCGAACCAGGAAATGGCATACGGATTGATCTCGTTAGCCGTCCCGCCCGCGGGATTGGTCGCGCCGCCGTTGGCTGCGGTGCTCAATGTCGCCCAGTTGAGAACCCCGGGAGCGCTGCTCGGCGCCAAGGGCCCCAACCCGCTATTCAGCGATGAATTGAAATTGGCGCCGGACCCGGCGGGAATCGCAAAACAGTTTGTGCAGTTCCGGCCCAGCGAATTGGTGCCGCCGGTGCCAAGTCCCAGCGATGCGGGCTGTGCCGGATTCCCGACCGAAAGTGTTGCCGGGACCGAGGAACGAAGCGGCGTGCGGTTATCGAGTCCCCAAGGCGTGAAGTCGAGCGTCACGTTCGAACGTGCATTGCCCCTCAGAGGCGAATAATCCTCCCATTCGTAAGTCAGCGTGATATCGCCGCCATCCCAGGTCCGGCCCCACAATTGGGATGCCTGGTATCCGGTCTTTCCGTTTGCCAGGTTGGTACGCAATTGGGTGACGGCGCCGTCATACCCACGCTTCAGGATGAGGTTGATGACGCCGGTAACGGCATCGGCGCCATAGCTTGCGGACGCGCCATCCACAAGGATGTCTATGCGGTCCAGCGCAAGCGCAGGAATGACGGAGGGATCAATCTGGTCGCCCGATTGGCCCTGCGGCGGAAAGCGGACGCCATCCACCATCATGAGCTCGCGCGTAGCCTTATTGGGATCAAGCCCGCGGATATTCACCCGCGTTGCCTTTCCGACATTCTCTCCCGTCTGGGTAGCGACCGGACCAGGCGCCACGGTGGCGGCAGGAACCGTTCGGAAGAGGTCCGCAGTCGTCAGCGCGCCCGTAACCGCGAAATCCTGGGGGCTAAGATTGGTCAGAGGAACACCGACCGATGCGGTGCCTCGAATCAGCGATCCGGTGACCAGAACCTGTTCCGGCACATCTGCCGGCGCGGCCTGCGCGACTTGCCCCTGAGCCAGTTGCTGTGCCTCGGAGCGCCCCGCACCCGCCATCGCAAGCAACGACACTGAACCTAGTAAAGATGCAAGTCGCGATATCTTAGGATTCATACACCATCTCCCCGCCCCTTCGTTCGAAAGGTGATTTTTTCGCGGAACTAAGCGTCCTCGGGAGGCGCAGCTGGTACGCGCAAGGATATTTTGTTGCCCCCGGCAGAACGACTGCCATGGGCAATGACTGTCGCAACATTCAGATACGGTCAATCAATTTAGAGCCCTATTAAAAAACTTTTGGGAGCTATATCGAAAATACACTGCATAGGCGCATCAATCCTGGTTCATAATCCGCCGACGGCGCGACGACTCCGGCAAGCCGGACTTCTGAACAGTAGACCACCGAGAACCTGCAGGAGGCAGCCGCAAGCTTTGCTGTCGAACTTCCGTGCCGGAGTTGTCGTACACAGCGCTGGATAATGATTTCTAATCTTTCAGGGAGGTTTGGATGTTCGGTCCACAATGGCCAATGACTGGCCGCGTGACGCTTTACGGTATCTTCCTCGGTGGAGCGTTGCTCGCGGGAAGCGCCGGCAGCCCGACCGTGGCCGCACAGGAAAGCGCGGCCTCAAAGATCCCCGATTTCCAAATCGGCAGCCAAATGGCCTGGCATGAAATCGACGATGATTTTCTGCCTCCGCCGAGTGGACCGGGGCCGGTCACCAACGATCCTGAGCATCCCTATTACGGCCCGGGGTCTGAGAGACGGTTGGGGAAGAAACAAACCTATCGGGTCGCCGATCTCAACAATCCGATCCTGCAGCCCTGGGCGAAGGAGCAGATGCGCAAAGCCAACGACGCAGTACTGGCCGGTGGGGTGGCCTTTCGTCCGCGCGAACGCTGCTTGCCTGCCGGGGTTCCGGAGTTCGTAATATATGCGCGCATCGAGCCCTTTTACTTCCTTCAAACCCTGAGAGAAGTCACGATCCTCAATTCAGGCGGTCCAGAGATTCGTCATGTTTACCTGAATGTTCCGCATTCCAAGAACGTGAAACCTTCCTGGTACGGAGAATCTGTCGGTCATTACGAAGGCGGCGACACCCTGGTGGTCGATACGATCGGTCTTTCCACAAAGAGCTATGTCGATAATTTCCGCACGCCGCACACCGAGAAACTGCACGTGGTGGAGCGTTTCAAATTGAGCGCTGACCATAAGTCCGTGGAGGATTTCATTACGGTCGACGATCCTGTCGCCTTCACGACACCCTGGTCGGCCATTCAGCGCTTCGATCTTGAGGAGCGTCCCCTGAAGGAAAGTGTTTGCGCCGAAAACAATGCGAGTTTTTTCAATTACGACGTGGTGCCGATGCCGCAGGCCGGCAGGCCTGACTTCTGATCGACGTGGCGCTTGTTGCGCGGAAGTCACTCCTCGATTTGACTGGCGCGATCCGCAAGTTTGCGCCAGATTCCGGCTATGGCGGATATGGTTTTGGAGAGCGCGCAGGCAGCGTTTCAGGCGGGCAAGTTTGCTGAATCGGCCCGCCTGTATCAGCAGGCTTTGCACAACAATCCCCGCGACACGAGAGCCCTGTACGGATTGGGTTTGGTCTATCTTCAGTCACAGCAATTGCAGGATGCGGAATATCTTTTCGGCGAACTTGTGCGGCTCAACCCGCAACATGGGGATGCCCATTGTGTTCGCGGCATTGTTCTGGCGAGGCTTGGCCGGCGTCCCGAGGCGCTGACTTGCTTCGAGCGGGCGCTTTCACTCCGCCCGGATTCGGTGGAGGCATTATCGAATTACGGCACAACGCTTTCCGGGATGGGCGAGACTGACAGGGCCTTGGAGCAACTGGACCGCGCACTCGCGATTGATCCGCGGCATGCCGGTTCATGGAACAATCGCGGCACTGTCCTCAGAACCATGAAACGCCTGGAACAGGCGCTCGAATGCTATTCCAGAGCGCTCGAAATCGAGCCGGGATATCGCCTCGCGGGAGAAAACCGGGATCACACATTGTTTCTCCTTCGGCGCCTGGACCGCTGCCCGCCTGCGCTTATGCGGCAATTGTTTGACGAATTTTCTGTCCACTACGACAACACAATGCTCGCGAAACTGACCTATCGCGGCCATGAAATTTTGCGAAACCTGGCGGAGCGCTTCGTCGGCATCAGGGATGCGCAATTGCGAATGCTGGACCTCGGTTGCGGCACGGGGCTCGCGGCAAAAGCATTTCTGGATTTTGTGAATGGCGGCCCGATCGACGGCGTTGATCTGTCGCCCCGCATGATCGAGGCGGCGCGGGCGCGCGGCTGGTACCGAAATCTCATCCTCAATGACCTGGAAACCCAACTTGGATCGCCGGGGTCGCAATATGATCTGGTGCTCGCCGCCGACAGCATGGTTTATATCGGCGATCTTTCCGCGTGCTTTTCCGGCGTTTTTCGCCGTCTGGAGACCGGGGGGCATTTCCTGTTCACGACCGAAGCCGTGGACGGGGACGGTTGGGAGTTGACGTCCAGCCATCGTTTTGCCCATTCGGCGACCTATATCCGCCTCGCAGCGGAACGCTGCGCACTGCAGGTCATCGCGATCGAAGCCTGTAGTTCGCGTACAGAGCATGCCAAGCCGGTTGCAGGTTTCGCGGTGGCCCTACGTAAATAGCACCAGCCTGCATAGGGCGTGATCGGCGGTACAGTCTACCGTTTGCAACACCGTGGCGACTGGGACGAAGACATCTGCGCCAAGAACAACAACTCCCATTTCAACTACGAGATGGCCGATGCTCGTTGGCACATTCGTCGGCCGCATGGATTCCTGCGAGGCGGCCGAAGACTGCATTCCGAGTCTGTCCCGTAAACGCAGGATAATTGTGGAAGAAAAGGCCAAGGATGTCGCCCGATGCATACAGACCCTTGATCGGCTCTTGCAGCGAGTTGAGCACTTGCGCCTTCGGATTGACCTTCACGCCGCCAAAAGTGAATGTGATCCCGCATGTGACGGGATAGGCGCGATAAGGCGGCGTCTCGATCCGGTTGGCCCAATTCGACTTCGGAATAACAAGTCCCTGCGTCTTCCTGCCATCGGGTCTCGTCGGATCGAATGGCACATCGTCACGGCAGGCAGCATTGAATTCAGCGACGGTGTGCACCAATACCTCTGGCGTTAACCCCATTTTGCGCGCCAGCTCGGCGATGTCGCGGGCTTCCTCGAACGTCGCCTTGTGATGCGGGTAGCGGTGCTGCCGAATACCGGTTTGATCGTATATCTGCCAGGCGACGGCGCCCGGTTGGCTGAGAATTGTGCGGCCGGTCTTGGCATATGTATAGGAGTGCTGCGCCTCGCCTTCGTCGAAAAAGCGCTGGCCCAGTGCATTCACCGAAATCCCGAAGGGATAATCGTAGCGGCTCTGCGTGTTGCCATGTCCATCCGCGTGCTGCGGCGTTTCAAAATCCGGCGCCTTCGCATCAATCGGTGACATATGGCCGCTCTGCCATTGGCCAGCAGTGGCCGCCCCAAGTGCCAAGAGATAATTCAGCACCTCGCCCGTATCGTGTTTGGAGCCTCTGACTTTGACAAAATCGACGTTGCCATCGAGGTAGCGGGCCCGCATTTCCGCGCTGGCCTGAAAACCACCGGCACATGCGATAACAGCCTGCGCGTTCAAATCGTATTCGCGATCGGGTGTGCAGACGCGTACGCCCTCCACGCGATGCATGTTGCCGTGGACCTTGCTGACCGCCGACATGAAGCGGATTTCGATATTCTTGCTTGCGGCAATACGGCGCCATTGTTCCAATTGGCCCACGCCGCCGCCTGCCACGTGGATTGCAATGCCACGCTCGAAATACCGCTTGTTGCCGACTTTTGCGTGCTCCTTGAGAAGTTCCCAACGAATGCCGGCATTCTTCATCCAATGAACCGCGGCATTGGACTGTTCAACCAGTGTTGCAGCCAGCGTCGGATCGATGCGCCCAAGGGTCATGCGGCGCAGATCGGCCAGAAAATCCTCCTGGGTATAGGGGGGGATGTGCAAATTCTGGAAATATTCGTCACCAATATCGGGCACGAACTCGCGGATTTCCTGAAGTCCATTGTGCCAGAAGCGAAACCCCGTGCCTGAATAGCGTGCATTGCCGCCATATTCCGTTTCCGGCGCCTTCTCGAGCATGATGATTTTTTCAGCGCCGCGTTCCCGAGCCGCGACCGCGACTTCGAAAGCGGCGCTACCGCCGCCGATGACAACGACATCGCAGCGTTCGGTCCCATCGAACGAAGTCACGAGGCGGCTTCACCTTTCTTCGCGTCACGGGCCCGTTGGTCGCGATCGGCCTGGAGCTCGGCCTCGTCATAGCCATGCACAGACACATCGAACAAATTTCCGTCCGGATCCATCGCGCGATACTCCGCGTAAGGCCGGTTTGCCGGACGCTGCACAAGTGGCTCCTCGAATTTCTGCAGTCTGTCTTCGATCTCCTTCAGGTTGGCCACATGGAAACCGAAATGATTTATCCCGCTCGGGGTGGCCTCGCCGCGGTTGCGCAACAGCGCAAGGGTCAAATAGCCGTCGCTCATATAGATCGCGCCCCCCTTCTCGCTATGTATGCGCTTCATGTCAAAGACCGCTTCGTAAAACGCGGCGAGCCTTTCGGGGCTTTTCGTCTTGATGGCCAGATGCCGGATCTTTGCCATTCTGTCCTCCCATTCGCGCTCGTAAGTGTAAGTGTGCGGGCCGGCGATGAAAAGCGGATACTGGCGGGCCGCACTATCCTGCGTACAATGCGCGGGCCAGCGAGGCCGCCCTGAAGGGCCATGGGGGAAATGTTGATCGAGCCACTGAGAGAAATCAGCCCAGCCATGGGCGCATTGAGCGCTTACATAGCGGGGGCGCCCGAGCAACCGCTTCCTCCGGCCGTTGTCGGCAAAGCGCGTCAGCACATTCTCGACACCGCTGCGGCGATGATTTCCGGCACTCGCTTGCGGCCAGGAAAACTTGCGATCGGCTATGCTGCATTGCTCGGAGGCGCGCGTCAGGCCTCCGTGGTCGGAACGCGATTGCTGATTTCTTCAGAGCAAGCAGCACTTGCCAACGGCATGCTGGCGCATGCCGATGAGACCGACGATTCGCACGCGCCATCCCGTACGCATCCGGGCTGCGCGGTCATCCCTGCCGCATTGGCGGTGGCTGAGCGCCTGCATGCAAACGGCGAAGACCTGATCCGCGCGGTTGCTTTGGGTTACGATGTCGCCGCTCGGCTGAATTATGCGATTGGCCCCGACGCGCTGGCTGCAGCCTCACGCAGCACACACAGCATCGGCGGCACCTTTGGAGCGGGAGCCGCTGCGGGCGCGTTGCTCCGGCTCGATCAGCGGCAGGCGCGGCACATGCTTTCATTCTGCGCGCAGCAGGCCTCCGGAGTAGGATGCCATGTGCGGGACCCGGAGCATGTCGAAAAGGCTTTCGACTTCGGCGGAATGCCCGCGCGCAATGGCGTGACCGCTGCGTCGATGGTCAAGTCTGGCATGAGCGGCGTAGACGATGTCTTCAGCGGAGAGCGTAATTTTCTGGACGCCTATTCGGCCCATCCCAACCCCACGCAATTGTCCGAGGAGCTTGGGGAACGGTTTGAGATTCTCACGACCAATATCAAGAAGTGGCCGGTCGGCTCTCCGGCACAGGCCGCGCTCGACGCCCTGACGGCGTTGATGGAGAGCGATCGGATCGCACCCGGCGATATCGGCTCAATCGAGGTCCATTTGCCGGGGCGTTCCGCCCGGACCGTCGACAATGCGCCCGCGCCGAATCTCAATCTCCAACATCTTATGACCGTGCTGCTGACCGACGGCAAACTTACCTTCGACTCCATTCATGACGAGGACCGCATGCACGAACCAGCGCTTCTTGCACTGCGGTCGAGGATTGCGTTGATTCAGAGCGAGGAACTGGCAAAAGCGACACCACGGCGGCAGGCTATCGTGGCGGTCAAGATGCGAGACGGCCGCTCCTTATCGAAACGCATTTTCGCGGTTCGGGGAACGGCAGATAATCCGATGACCCAAGCTGAGATTGAAGCCAAAGCTTTCGATCTGGTTGCACCCGTTCTTGGCGCGCGTCGTGCAAAGACTATCCTTCGCGAGATTGCGCGGCTCGAAACGGTGCGTGACATTGTCTCGTTGCGTCGCCTGTGGACGCCGCAAGTCAAAGCGAGCCAACCCACATGACGCTGCTGCTTTCGAACGAAGACGTCGAGACCGCGTTGCAAATGCCCGAATGCCTCGAAGCTATGGAGATCGCATACCGCGATCTTGGTTTGAGACAGGGGGCAAACGGTTTTCGCTCGGAAATCCTGACGCCGACCCACCGCAGCGATGCACTGTATTCGTTGCTCACCATGAGCGGCGTCGTTCCGAGATTTGAAATCGGCGCGGTTCGCCTTAATTCCGATATTTTGACCTGGCCGGTGTCGAACTCGGGCCCACGGCGGGTCAAGGTTCCCGCTGCCCCCAATGACCGATATGTCGGTCTGGTGCTTCTGTTCAGTACGCGGACAGGCGAACCGCTGGCGATCTATCCGGATGGCATCGTCCAGCGGATGCGGGTGGGCGCAATAAGCGGCATCGCCGCGAAATATCTGGCACGGTCCGATGCGAGCGAGGCTGCTCTCCTTGGCGCAGGTTGGCAGGCGGGCGCGCAAGCATTGGCGATTTGCACCGTTAGAAAAATCAAACGCATCCGCTGCTACAGTCCAAGACGCGCGCGGCGGGAAGCCTTCGCCAAGGAGATGGCCGAAAAGCTTGGCGTCGAGATTGTGCCCGTCACAACCGCGAGGGAAGCCGTCTCCGCCGCCGATGTCGTCTTGTGTGCGAGCAACAGCTTGGAGCCGATTCTTGCAAAAGAGTGGCTCGAGCCGGGGATGCATGTGAGCAGTCTGTCGCGGCTCGAACTCGATCCGGGCGTGATCGGCGCGGCCGATCTCGTATTCACCCATGTGCGAGAGGCCGACGGAAAGGTCGTCCGCACGGCCGGCGCCGATCTCGCGCGAGATACCGAACAGCGAAAAAACGCGCTCAGCAGCACCATTGGGCAGAATAGCCTGCCGGAACTGTCCGACCTCCTGCTCGGGCGGGCGCCCGGGCGGCGCAGCGATCACGACCTCACCCTTTTCCTCAACTATTCGGGGCTCGGATATCAATTCGCCGCAACGGGTTACGTCATCTACAGGAAGGCCCGCGAGCTCAAACTGGGCTGCGAGTTTGATACCGATCTGTTCACGAGTGCAATGCCCTCATAAGGTTGAGCTCCTTCGTGGCGGCTCGTTCATCCGTCATGCTGCGGCTGTTGCCGGGTCACGCGTACAGGAGAATGGCCTTGCTCATTTCTGTATTCACGATGCTGCGCCGCTTTTGGCCTATTGTCCTCATCGCGCTGTTGCCGACATCCGCAGTGGCCGCAGCGGACGGCTTTTACAAAAACAAGTCCATCACCTTTATCATCGGTTCGGGGGCGGGCGGTGGTTATGATACCTACAGCCGGCTGCTCGCCAGCCATATTGGCCGGCATCTTGATGGCGGGCCCTCGGTCGTGCCCCAGAACATGCCCGGCGCGGGCAGCATTCGAGCAGCCAATTATCTCTATAACTCGGCACGCAAGGACGGCACGACGATCGCCATGCTCGATCAGGCCATCAACCTCTATCAAATTCTAGGCATGCCGGGCCTCAAGATCGAGGTGACCAAATTCAACTGGATTGGACGGGTCTTGAGGAACAGCGCTGTACTGTTCGCCCGCAGCGACACTTCCGTACAAAAGATCGACGATGTGTTCAAAAAGGAACTTATCGTTTCCGCCTCAGGTACGGCCTCGAGGCTGAATTGGATGGTTCTGAAGAGCACGCTTGGGATGAAATTCAAGCTGATCGAGGGCTATCAGGGAACGGGCGACAGCATGCTCGCCATGCAGCGCGGCGAGGTCGATGCGCTCAGTGTGGAATGGCCGATTCTCAGAGTCATGGGGCAGCCCCTGATGCGCGAGAAGAAGATCAATCTGCTGCTTCAGACCGGGCTTGAAAAGGAACCCGATTTGCCGCAAGTCCCGCGGATGATCGACCTCGCGCGAAATCAGGACGAGCGGATGTTGCTCGAATTATTCTCCTCTCCATCCGTCATCGGGCGGTCCGTGGTGGCGCCGCCGGGAACTCCTGCTGAGCGTGTGGCCGAACTGCGTCGCGCCTTTATTGCAACGGTCGGAGACAACGCGTTTCTCGCCGATGTAAAGCGGGCCGGACTTCTCGTCAGCCCCATGTCCGGCGAAGAGTTGCAAGCAGCCGTGCAAAAGCAGGGCAACATTCCGCCATCGTTGATCGCGCGCGCTCGCGGTGCCGTCAATATCTCGGGAAACTGATCGGCGGCATGGCCAGCATCTTCACGGTTCAGGTTGGCGACACCGCGATGGATGTCTATCTCGACGCGCCCGTGCGCAACATGCCCGGCCCTGCGATCGTGCTGATGTACCACCGCGGCGGGATCGATACTTTCACCAAGGGTGTGGCCGGCCGCCTCGTCAGCGGCGGGTATCTGGCCGCGGTGCCCGATGTTTATCATCGCTGCCCAAGTGGCATGCCAACGGCCGAGCGCAAAGGCCTCCTCAAGGATGACGAAATTGTCGCCGATGTTCGAGCGACCTTGGAGCAGTTGAAGAAGCGTCCCGACGTGGCGCCGGACCGGATTGTCATCATGGGCCATTGTATGGGCGGCCGGATGGCGTTTCTGGCTGCCGGCAGCATTCCGGAGTTTTCCGCCGCTATCGTCTATTACGGGGGTAGCGTAACGCATTCCTGGGGACATGCTGGCCCAACGCCATTCGACCGTCTTCGCAACATTCGCTGTCCGGTGATTGGTTTCTTCGGCGACAAAGACACGCATCCATCACCTCAGGATGTGAACCGGATCGAGGCCGAGTTGAAGGCGCACGGGGTACCGCACGATTTCCACCGGTATCCCGATGTCGGCCACGGATTTCAAAATCCGGCTCACGACACCCCGCAAGAACGCGCAGCCGCGGAGGACGCGTGGGAAAGGACATTGGCATTCCTGGCCAATGTTACTCGCCAGGAATTTTCATCGGGCTTCGAGTACCGGACCGGACAACCCAATCGATATCGTGGCAAACCGAACAGTAGTTGAGCACAAGCCCCTTTTCGGGCGCTTCGGGCAGAGCAGCAAGAGCCGCCTTGCTGCCTGAGGGTGGCAGGGCACCAGGCGCCGGAGCGGCGGCATGAAGTCTTTCTTAAACCCGCCGATGAGAACGATCGCCACAACAAGGGCAACAAGGTTAAGCCCGGGAAATGCGTGGCGGAAGCGAATCGCGCCATTCGTGACGGCCGGATGCACAGCGAACAGGAGCGGTGGGGCTATTTTGAGTCGACTGCCCGCTCAAAATGTTGATGGCTGTTCAGTCATCGGTACGAGTTACCATCAGTGACACGTTGCACAGATGGAACCGAAGAGGTACGCGGCGCTGTTCAGCAGGGAAAAGCGGGGCAAGGCGGCTCAGGCGATATGAGTGGTTAGCGCGCCAATTCCTTCGATCGCGGCAATCACGGTATCCCCCCGCTTTGAGAAATTCTCCTCGCCCCGCCCCCACGCCGGCAGGCGTGCCTGTAAGGATGATGTCACCCGGATGCAATGTGATCCCGTCCGAAAGCTGAGCGATCTGTTCGGCTAGAGAGAAGATCATTTGCGAAGAATTCGAATCCTGTTTCACCACGTCGTTGACCCAAAGCCGCAACGAAAGGCTTTGCGGATTGGGAATGTCACTTGCCGGTACGATTACCGGCCCAAGAGGACAGGCCCCTTCAAAACTCTTCTGCCCCAGCCAGTCAAAATGAAATGGAGTATCCTGTGGTGCGCTGACGCGTCTGGTCCGGTCGCGGGCGGAGAGCTCGTTTGCGATCGTATATCCGGCGACGTAATCCAGCGCGTGTTCGGCCGGAACGTGTCTTGCGGGAATTCCAATGATCGCCGCCAATTCGATTTCCCAGTCAAGCTGTTTGGTGTACTCCGAAACGTCGACTGTCGCTCCCGGGTCGGCGATGCTGCGGGGAGCCTTCAAAAAGTGCCACGGTTTTCCAAGCAACACCTTCGGGTCAAGTTTCGAATCGCGTGCCCATTGACGCGACATTTCCGCCGCATGATCGTGGTAATTGATGCCAGCGCAATAAATAGCAGAGGGCCACAGCACGGGCGCCCGCAAATTGCTTTGCGCAAACGATTGCCCTTTCAAACTTGCCGGGACAAACTGCCGAAATGTTTCATCGGCGCGCCGCCAGTCTTCGAGAATTGCCGTCACGTGGGCATATGAACTTCGACCGGTGGCGGAAGCAGCATCATAGAGCATCTTACCAATCACGATCCCAGCGCGGGGGCCGTCCTCTGCTTGATACGTCACAAGTCTATATCCACTCATAGATTCGTTCCCGGCTCTTTTCCAATTGGCTCGTCTGCAGCGGAACTCGATCTGGTGGCGCCATCACGCAGCGACTTTTGACGGCAGAGAAGACATCCGATCGGGTACGGAGAAAATTCTGCCCCGAAAATTCCTATTGGTTCGGTCCCATTCCAATGTCCCTCCCAAAACTCCTTAGAGACCAGGAATGCGTCCGGCGGCGATTGCGGCGCGCGCTTCCGATATTCCCTTGATCTTGGAAATGTCACGGCGCGGTTCACCGCAGACATAATCTTCCAGTCGCACATCGTTGCGAAGCTGGTACACGAAACGCGTGCTGAAATCCCGCGTGTAGTAAGTCGGGTCGTGGATCGTCACCACGTCTTCGAGTTGGGTCGGGTTGACTTTGCGAAAGCGCTCCGTCGTGATCAGCATGTCGTCGTGCGGCAGACCGGTGGCATCGAAAAAGGTCTTCTCGTTGAAGCCTGCTGTCTGCACGACCAGCGTGTCGCCTTCCCAATGACCGACCGAATGGCCGTTGTAGAAAGGATACGGCGCCATCTCTTCGTCGGACGGCAGTGGCTTATCCATCGCAATGACACGAATCTGGTGATTGAGCTCATGCACAATCGTGATCTGTCCGGGCGGAGCCTGAATGATTTCGAACGGATAGGGAGAAGCCATGACGCGCGGAATACCGTCGGGAACGCAGAACTTGCGCGCCGCATCGGTGATCGATCCATCCTTCAGGCCGGCCTGATTCATCTCATAGGCCTTCTGGCCGTCAGCGTTCAGCGGCGCTGCGCCGCCGCTCTGGAGAACCAGTCTGGCATGATATTCCGTGGCCCAGTAAGTTCCGGAAATGTCGGGCGTCGCGCCGGCCCCAAACGCTGATTCAGCCAGAGCCGCGAAGCTGAGAACCGCTGCACAGCTGCGCGCTAAAATCCGAATGTCATGCATACCAAGTCTCCTCAAATTTATCCTGCTCCACTTGGCAACAGCAACAAGCATCCGTTTCGGCAGCGGACGGACTTGCAAAGCCTTAACATTCCATCGGTTGCAGGCCACCACGGATCCGGCGCTGTCACGACAGGAACAGCTCAGACTTCTCTCGCAAGGAACGGGCCAATCTTGCTGCAACGAAAACCACCTGGTTCGCCTCAAAAGCCATGCGGAACAGAAAGCAGGGTTGCAACCAAATTGCACATCTCGCGCCTCCATTTTGTGCAATTGTGAAAGCACATTTCCATCGAGCAGATACCTTCGCCAACACAGTTTTCCAACGAAGGAAACCTTCCCATCCAACAAAGGTTGCCTCCACCGCCACCGGGATTGCAGTGGTCGCACCCACGGCGCAACACGCGGCCTCGATTTCATTTCCGATCGGCATAAACGCTCGGACTTCGTCCTGTGTTGATTGCGGCGGCCGCTGCGGACACGGCATTGATTATGCCGGCTACTCTGGCGGGTCTCTCGAACGACCGGCGCTCCGGCGACGAGTGGCTGGTATTGAGGCCGGCCCTTTCCGAGCGCCTGAATTCGCCGCCGCCACCTTCCAGAGACAAGCGTCAGCTCCCTTATGGTACCTGCGCGCCTACCGTATTCACGTACATGGCGTATATTGATGTGCTTGCAGTCATAAACAAGCGGTTCTTCTTCTTCCCGCCAAAGCACAGATTGGCGCAGCTTTCCGGCAAATGGATCTTGGCGATCAGATCGCCGTTGGGGGCATAGCAGCGGACACCATCTTCGCGTGGGTCACCATGGCTCGCCGCGCACCAGACGTTGCCGTCCATGTCGGTGCGCATACCGTCGGTGCGCGTCGCCGCGCCCAAATTCGGCACGAAGGTCCGATCGTTGATCAGGCGCTCGCCGTTGACGTCGAACACGCGGATATTGGAATCTCGGCCGATCGCGCTCATAACGGCCGCGTCGATTATGTAAAGCTTCTTTTCGTCGGGCGAGAACACGATCCCATCCGGTCCGCCAAAGCCGGTCGCCACCACCGAAGCCCGGCCCGATTTCGGATCAAGCCGGTACACCTGCGGCGGCAACTCGAATTGCACAAGATGTCCTTCGTAAGTCGTGAGATTTCCAAAAAAAGGATCGGTGAACCAGACGGCGCCGTCTGATGAGACCACGACGTCGTTGGGCGCATTCAGCGCCTTGCCCTCAAAGCGGTCCATCAGCACGGTTATGCTGCCGTCATATTCGGTCCGCGTGACACGGCGGGTGTCGTGTTCGCAGGTGATCAATCGGCCCTCGCGATCGCGCGTGTTGCCGTTGGCATAGTTCGAGCGATGCCGGAAGATCCCGACGTGGCCATCGCTTTCCGACCACTGCATGATGCGATTATTGGCGATATCGCTGAACAGCAGGTAACCGCCGTCACGAAAATAAACCGGCCCCTCACACCAGCGCAATCCGGTTGCCACGCGTTCAATGCCGGCATTCTCGACTCTGTATTTGAAGCGCCGGTCCAGAACTTCGATCCGCGGATCGGGAAAACGCGTGCCGGGGAGCAGTCCCAGTGGCAGTTCATCGGCACGGACGGATGGCGCCGAAATCAATGTTGCGCCCGCCACAAGTCCGCCCTGCAGAAATTTCCGCCGCGCGATCAGGTCTGCCTCACCGTCCTTGCTATCCATCCCGACCTCCTCCATTTGGTTGATTGGTGTTGCCCAACCGCACCGGCCATTGAGGATTTAATTGCGGGATCATTGTGCGACCCAGCGCAAGTATGATCAGTCCGGCGATGGCGAGCGATGCTGCGATGATTATGAGCGCGGGTCCGTAGCTGCCTGTTTTCTCGCGGACAATGCCAATTACGTATTGGCCGGCAAACCCGCCCAAGAAACCACCAACCATGTTGATCAGCGCAATTCCCCCAGCCATTGCCGGCCCGCTCAGTAACGATGATGCGACACCGTAGAATGGCGTCAGCGCCGAATACATGGCAGCGCCGGTTAGCGCCAGACTGATCAGCATGATGACGCTATTGTGCACAATGCTTGCGATAAGCAGAGCAAGGGCGGCAGCCAGTACCGGCAGGGCCGCATGCCAAATGCGCTCATCCCCGCGATCACTGGACCGGGCCCAGAGAACCATCGCCGGCGCCGCAGCGACATAAAGCAATGCCATCACGAATCCGGTTGCCGTGGTCGGAAAACCCACTGTCTGTACCAACAGCGGCAGCCAGAAGCCGAATCCATAGACGGCAAACAGGATGCCACCATAGCTGATAGCCAATGCGTACACGCGCGGGTTCTGCAAGGCAGACAGTAAGCGCTCCTCTTTGCCGGTCTGTTCGGCCGCCACAGACGATGATATGAAACGGCGCTCATTGTCCGTGAGCCAGGAAGCATTCGCCGGGCCGTCCGGAAGGAGCTTCAAAAACGCGATCGCGGCGACACAGGCGGGCAAGCCTTCCACAATGAAGAGCCACTGCCACCCACGCAGCCCGGCCGTTCCGTCCAGAGAAAGAATGGCGCCCGCAATCGGTCCACCGATTACAAACGAAACGGGATTAGCGCACATGAATATAGATGTGACGCGGCCCAAATGGCGTTTGGGAAACCAGAATGTCAGGTAGAGAATGATCCCCGGAAAGAACCCGGCCTCCGCCATACCGACCAGAAACCGGAGCACATAGAAACTCGGTGCATTTCCCACCATTGCAGTCGCCGCCGCCGTCGCTCCCCACGCGGCAAGGATCAGGAACAGCCAGCGGCGTGCGCCGATCCGGTGCAGCATTAGATTGGCGGGAATCTGAAAAATCGAATAACTGAGAAAGAAGATGCCGGCACCGAGGCCGTAAGCAGAAG
Source organism: uncultured Bordetella sp. (assembly GCA_964494505.1). GTDB lineage: Bacteria > Pseudomonadota > Alphaproteobacteria > Micropepsales > Micropepsaceae > CAIYRG01. The sequence goes on along the minus strand of CAZBRO010000014.1, from coordinate 40,723 downwards.
GCGTGAATCCCAGTTCCCGGTTCATGGTGAGCGCGGCAAATCCCACATTTGTCCGATCGAGAAAATTGATGATAAAGGCCGCAGTGATCGGCGGCAGCAGGCGCCAGGCGCACTTCCGGAAAACCGCTTGCTCCGTCACGGCGCCCAGTGTTCCGGCAGGAGCGTAAGCCGCGTGCGCGACTGGGAAGCGGCTACTTGCCGGTGGAGTTGGCAATGATTTCACCCGATGTCAGCACATGATTCTTCATTGCATTCACGACGGCCTGGCGGTCCGCAGTGGCGGGATCCAGGTTCAGATGCGTGTCCAGCGCGAAGACCTCAAAATGATACCAACGAGTCGCACCTGAAGGCGCGTGAGGCCCGGCATACCCCGCCGAGCCGCGTAGCATGACCTGCATGGCGCCGTTCAAGACGCCGTTTTCCAGGCGCATACCGGCCGGAACGTGTTCCGGAAGAGTCGTCGTCGTGGCGGGAATATTATAGATCACCCAGTGCGTCACAGGATGGCCGTCGACGACGTCGACGCCTTCCATCAACACGGCATAGGACTGCGTGCCAGCAGGGCCTCCGGTCCACGAGAGGTTGGGTGACATGTTATCGGCGTCTGCGGTGAACTTGGCATCGAGCGTGCCTGGGGTGGTGTCGCGCGGGCTGGGGGCGAACGAGCTAGACGTGACCTGCAACGGTGCCGCGCCGCCTTGCAGGGCGGTAATGCTCTCGGCAAGCACCGCAGCATCACCGGTAATCTTGGCCTGAGCAAAAGCGCCAGCCGCAAACAGAGCGACTGCAGCCAAACTCACCGTACTTCGAGTGATAAATAGCCTCATGGCGATCTTGATTCCCTAACAGAGGTTGCGTGGACCGAATTCTTGCATGCGCAGCGCTGCCATCTACATTCCTGAGAAATGCGTTTAACCCCGCCCCGCGCAAGCTTACGGACGGCTGACTGCAGGAGCTGCGTTGGGGTGGTCACCAGTTCTTTATCACCGTCAGTCCGATGGTTCGTCCCTGATTTTGGCGCAAGGGATCGTAGGAGTTCGCCTGCGTTGCACCCGAGAAGTTCGGAAGATAGGCAAACGGAGAATGCCGGTCGAACAGATCCTGCACCGTGAGCTGAAGCGTGATGTTTTTGAGATAGTCATTGGACGGAGTTTCCCCGGTGTGGTAGCCGAAGGACAAATCGATAGTCACGAAATTCGGCTGTATCAGGGAGAAGTTGCTGATCGCGCAAGGGAACGTACCGCCACCGACAGTGCCGCCGCTGGACGTACACTGCAAATTTACGTTGGACGGCACGCTTGCTGCGGTCTGGAAATAGTGCGACTGAAAGTTCAGGAAACCGATGATACTATACGGCCCGTTGCTCCAGCCAAGGCGCGCTTGGTAATTCAGTCTAGGTATTGTTGCGACGCCGTTCTGGGTGACGCCGGCGATTGGGGCCAGATTCTGATGCAGGTAGTTGACCGCTGCTGCGCCGGTCACCAACTGCTCCTGGTTATTCAGATAATAAGTGCCTGTGATCCCCGTGTTCCACGCGCCGTAATCGCCGAGGTCAAGATCATAACTGGCGCTGAAATCGATTCCGGTGACTTTCACGTAGCCGCTTGTGGTTGAGCCCCCATCTCCTATCCAGAACACGCTGCTGGCCGAGCTGACCGGCAGCGAGGAGGCGACATCTGACAGGGCTGCGATCACCATGGTTTCGAACGGCGCGCAGGTGGTGGGGTGAAGATTGGCTGAGATCGGGCACCCCAAATCGCTCGGCACGATGTTAAAGAGTCGTTGGGTCGGATCGGCAAGCGACTGACTGGTGCCCTGAGTGGGTTTGCCTATCTCACCGTTGATCTTAATGCTGTAAAACGTGGCCTGCAGATCAAGGCCGCGCAGGAAGTCTATTGTGGGTGCGAATTCCACACCGAGGCTGTAGTTGATGGCCTTTTCGGGGGGCAGAGCGGTCCCGCCTTCGCGTGTCGCCGGCTGGCCGGCGGCATCGGTGTAGCTGCGCAAGGCCGACTGTGGAGCGCCGCTCCAAGTGATGCCGCCGGGCGCCGCGCCGCAGGCGAAACCGGCGGCGCGTAGCGTCGCAGCGAGGCTTCCGGACGGGGCCTGACCCTGGCTGTCACAGATGATCGAGAGGGCGGCGGCGCTGCCGATGCCATAGGGGGTAATGCCGTCACTGACAACGGGCGAATATTCGCCTATGGAGGCAAAGCGGAAGGATGTTCCCCATGAGCCGCGAACCGTGACGCCGGCAGCCTCATCCAGCAGCCAGTTAAACGATACCTTTGGGTTACTGGTGCCGCCTTGGAGCTTGCCGTTGGGACTGGAGTATTGGTCGTGCCGCCAGGATACTTCCAGGTCGAGCTGGCGGAAGAGCGGAAAATTGAAATTTTCCCCGAACACCGGAATATCGATCTGCCCAAACCCGGCCCAGACAGCGTAGGGTTCGGAATCATAAGCCGCTGCTGCCTGATTGAGATCGGCGGGCACGTTGCCATAAGGAAGCGTTCCAGGTGGCACGGCGAGCGGGGTAAGGGAATAATTATTGTACCGCTGCCCGACAATATTGTCCGAAGCATAGGTTCCGCCAATGGCCGCCTTCACCTGTCCGGCAGGCAAGTCAAACAGCGAGCCATCAAATTGACCGCCTTTTATCTCTTCCTGCCAGGTATCTCCATTCCAGCGCTCCCCGCCGAGAAAGGCGATGGTCGTCGGCGAATTGCATTGGAACGCCCTCGGGTCGCAGAACAGATTCAAATAGGGAACGGCGGCCGGCTTGCTGACCCCACCGACGGTATTGCCCAGTGCAATGCTGGCCGCATTGTCATTGACAGAATACCCGATAAATTTATTGCTCTCGTATGATCGCGAATCGTAGATCTGCCCCTTCCAGCCGAACGGCAGATCCAGATTAAATCCGAACTGGTAGTGTTGCGACAGTTCGTAAGCGTCGATCCATGGCGGGTATTCCGCATCATCGAGAGCATACGAAACCTGCAACCCCGCAGGCGCCCCCGTCGGATAGTAGGGATTGATCGTCGGCACGGTGAATGTGTGGAGGCCGTTGCTGGCGCCCGTGCTGTAATAGTCTTCAGCCCGTTCAACAACCCGGCGATTGCTGTAGAACCCGGTGAAGAAAAACGACACCCCAGGGTACAGCCGCTGGTCGAACGTGGCGACGAAAGCGTTTCTCTCCTGCTGCGCGAATTCCCAGCCCGTCCGGTTCGGATCGAACTCATTGTTCACGCCCGTATCGGTCTTCAGTAGCGCCCAGGAAATTGTCGCCGCACTTCCTGGTGCGGTCGGCCCGATGCCGCCGTTGAGGGATGGGTCAAAATTGGCCCCGATTCCCTTCGGGATGGAAAAGCAGTTGCTGCAGATGGTGCCGACGCCCGATCGGCCCTGACCATTATTGACCACTGGGGCTCCTGTCGAGACCGTGCCCGGGAGCGAGGCGCCGATCGGACTCCCGTTGCCGAGGCCCCAAGGGGAAAAATCAAGCGTGAAATTCGAATGCGGACGCATGACCGGATTCTGGTGCATGAATTCATAGGTCACCGTGACGTCACCGCCGTCCCAGGTGCGGCCATACAGTTGCGACGCCTGAAACAGCCATCCGCCGCCGCCATCGGTCGGCGCCGAAACGTGCGTCTGCGTGATGGCGCCGTCGTACCCGCGCTTCAGGATGAGATTGATCACGCCGGTAATCGCGTCGGACCCATAGGTCGCCGACGCACCATCGACGAGAATGTCCACACGATCGAGCGCGAGCGCCGGGATAATCGACGGATCTCTGCCGCAACCTCCATCTGCCTGCGGAGGAAACCGCACGCCGTCAACCATCAGCAGCTCTCTTGGCCCCTTGGAATCCAGCCCACGGAGATTGACTTGCGTAATGCGTTCCTGCTTTGCGCCGCCGCCATTAACCGCAGAGGGTCCGGGTGAAACCACCGCCGCCGGCACCTTGCGGAACAGCTCGCCGGTGAAAACACTGCCAGTCTCGGTGAAATCCTGAGTGGTGAAATTCGTTACCGGTACGCCTATTGCCACCGCGCCGTGAATCAGCGACCCCGTGACCAGGACCTGCTCCGGCACCTGGTCGGCCGCGGCCTGCGCCATCTGCGCCGGCGGTGCCGTCTGCGCCGTCTGCGCGGACAGTGCCGTCTGCGCCTGAGCGGCAAGCGCGGTTGTCAGCGACAGAAGCGAGACCGATCCCATCAGTGTCGCGATACGGAATGCCGTCAGCATAAAGATATTCCCCCTTTTCAGTCGAACTCAAAGCGCCGTCGGGCCCCCAGCCCGGTTGCAAACGCACCATTGGTTCGCGCCGTGACAACAGGAACAACGCAAAGCCCTCTCGCAAGGAACGGGCCAGTCTTGCTAAAACGCAAACGGCCTAGTTCGCCTCAAAAGCGATGCGGAAAAGAAAAGCGGGTTTGCTACCAAATTGCACATGTCAGCCTCCGTCTTGTGCAATTGTAAATGCACACATCTAGCCAGTACATTTGCCAACAACGTTTTCCAACAAAGCTAGATTTACTATTCAACAAATGTGTCCTTCCCATCATGTCTACCGTCACCGGTATCGTGGTGGTTGCGCCCATGACGCGATACGTCGCCTAAATTCATTTCCGGGGAGGAATAGAAATGCTCAGACTTTACACTGCGTTGATTCCGGCGGCCGATGCGGCTGCGGCGCTGATCGCTCGCAGCATCCCTCGACAGCCTTGTGATCCACGGCGCGTCGGCGAAGACGCGGCGCGGCGAAAAAGATGGCGGCGGCATGTGTCGCCTGCGCGAAGCAGCACAATCTCACCGCATCGAATCGCAATTTTCGAGCCGTCCGGCGCGATGACTTACTTTGAGCCGCAAGTGCTTTGAGCCCTGATGGTTTTTCAGTTTCGTTTTTCAGATTGGCGGCTACCTAGCGCGTAAGAATGTGGCTCTTGTAATTACCGATTCATGGATTGGAATTCGTAGCGCGATGAGCCTCATCCACTCCAGAATCAAAATGAGAATGGCCGTCCGGGTCAGTCAATGGGCCAGGATCATGCGGCGAGCTTAAAAGCCCGAATGAATTGAGGCGTTCCCAGCTGCCCGAAAACGGGGCTGTCTCCTGTGCCATAGCCAAGCGAAGAATCGAATGTGTAAGAAGGCGGACCGATGTTCGTGTCATTGTCGTGGGGGCGCGGGGATTTGCCGTCTCCGGCGGTGCCTCCGGCGACTGTGCGCTGTAAATTGGCGTTCGGAAGCGCGGCCCGAGTGTGGAAATAATGTGAGCGGGTCACAAGCACCTGTTCAGGTAGGACCTCGTATCTTTCCGATAAGCTTTGTTGATTGTCAGCGTCGGATGCGGTTGCACCATTGGCCGCGAGTATTGCAAAAGTCGAAACGCCGAAAGAAATTTGCGCATTGCGCGTTAACGACATGAAGCCCCCTCGATGCGTCACAAACGCTAAGGGCAACCTTGAAACGCGCTAAGCACGAAGAAAATCGGAAACGCAGAACCATTAAGTAAACTTATTATATCTATAAACCGGATGACAGGTTGCAATTCCGCTTGATGCGTTTATAGACAATGTGCTTCCAAAACGCTCAGCATTTTCTGGCTTTTTGCGTGATGATGCCAGTTGTTGGGAACCAGGCTCGCTGGGACATCAACGCAGTTCCAAGTCTGCGCATTTTTTCCCTCTCGGAAATGAAAAAGAGGTGGCGTATTGCGCCATGGGTGCAACCACCGCGATCTCGCTGGCGGTAGACATGATGGGAAAACCGCCTTTTGTTAGAAGGAAAGGCTACCTTCATTGGCAGACGTTGTTGGCCAATGTATCGGTTCGATGGGAAAAGTTGCTTTCACAATTGCACAGAATGGAGGCGGGACATGTGCAATTCGGTTGCAAACCTGTTTCCTGCTCTGCATCGCTTTCGAGGCAAACTAGGCGGTTTGCGTTGCCGCAAGATTGGCCCGTTCCTTGCGAGAGAGGTCTGAGTTGTTTCTGTTGTCACAGCGCGGACCCATGGTGGTCTGCAACCGGGCTGGGGCCGGGCGGCGTTTTGTGTTCGACTGAAGGATATTTCATGCTGACGCCATTCCGTATCGCGACAATCCTCCTAACAGTGCTCGATTGAAGCGTGAGCTGGAATGGCCTGGCATTTTTCACCCAAATACACGAGGCAACGATGAAGTCCAGACAGAATCTGTGGTTTGCGGCGGCACTGGCAGCGGTTGCCGTCGCGCCTGCGTCGGCAGCGCCCGGCGCCTCCATTCCGGACTTCTCGGGAATCTGGGCTCATCAGTGGGATCCGGGCTTTGAGGCGCTTGATTCCGGTCCGACAGCGCTCGTCAATCTGGCGCGGCTGCCGGACGGCAGGGGCAACGTAGCGCAGCTTGTCGGCGACTATCACAATCCCATTCTCAAGCCGGAAGCGGCCGAAACGGTACGGAAGCTGGGCGAGCAGTCAAAAATGCATGTCGGCTTTCACAATCCGCGCAACCAGTGTTGGCCGATGGGTTTGCCTTTCGTGTTGTCGAGTGACGGGATGGAAATTTTTGACCGCGGCGATCATCTGACGATCATTTACCGGTTGGATCATCAGGTGCGTACCGTGCGCATGAATGCCGCGCACCCGGCGAAACCTGTGCCGTCATACTACGGCGATTCCGTTGGTCATTATGAGGGCGACACTCTGGTAATCGACACAATCGCCCTTAAGCCGGGGCCGTTTGCGATGCTTGACTGGTTCGGTACGCCGCAAACTCCTGCCCTGCATGTTGTCGAGCGGTACCGGCTGCTCGACTATGATGAGGCCAAGGATGGTATTCGGCGCGCGGGGAGGGACAACACGATCAACCCCGCCGGTACCCCGCCGGTTATGGATTTCGATTACCGCGGCAAATGGCTACAGCTTTTGTTCACCGTTGATGATCCGAACGTTTTCACTACGCCGTGGTCCGCGACGGTGACTTACGCCCCGCAGCTTCCACCGCCGAAGGGGCTGGGCGTTTGGCCGGAGTACGTCTGCGCCGAAAATCCGTACAAATACGGCACGGAAGAGGATGTGCATGTGCCGACGGCGAAAGTCTCGGATTTCTAGCGTGCGCCGAATATTCGGGTCCGTGCATTTGCCATCTGCGCCGAGGAGGTAGCGATGATCAAATTCTCAAATCGTGGCGTTGGGCTTGCTCTGACGTTGCTGCCTGTCGGGTTTCTCACGGCGAGTGGAGCTCTTGCCGAACAGACGGAATCTATTCCGCAGCTTGGCTCCGCCTATTCCCCATGGTCAAAGCTGAACAATGATTTTGTAGCCATTCCGGGGGGCGGTCCGGGCCCGGTGATGTCTGACCCGGCTCACCCCTATTTTCCCAACGGGCGCGGTCCGAACGGCCCCACGCTACGCATCGCGGACCTGAGCAACCCCATCCTGAAGCCTTGGCTCATCCCCTCAATGAAGAAGGCGAATGATCTCGCCGCGGCTGGCAAGGAGGCTTATGAAGCTCGCGCTGCCTGTCATCCCGGTGGCGTCCCCGGCTTTCTTGTAATGGGTCGACTTAACCCGATGTACATCGTTCAAGGCCCGCGGGAAGTTGTGCTGATCAATGAAGGCGGTCCGGAGGTTCGGCACATCCATCTCAACGTTCCGCACTCGACCCATCTGAAACCCAGCCCCTATGGGGAATCCGTCGGCCATTATGAAGGCGACACGCTCGTAGTCGACACTATTGGATTGTCGGACGATACATACGTTGACAATTACCGCACGCCCCACACAACGCAGGAGCACGTCATCGAACGATTCAAACTTATTGATGGGGGCAAAATGCTGCAGGTGGACGTTCGTGTTGAAGATTCCGGTGCTTTCAATATGCCGTGGTCGGCGCGTCAAATCTATCGCGGGGGGGTGTCGACCGATTCGTTCCACGGGAAGTTCCTTGAAGGCCAGATGCTCGAAGCACCCTGCGAGCAAAATAACCTTATAGGAGGGGCCACCGTCGCGCCGATCCCCGTGGCCGACAAGTCGGATTTTTGAGATCAGCCGGCGCTTCCGTAAGCGGATTTCCGGGAGGCGCAGGGCGACCGAACGGTAAGGCCGAGACGAACTATGCGCGGGCGTTCGACGATTGCACAAGCGGGCAAACGCCCTTCGCGATCACGCCTGAATTGCTCGAATATTCCGGATCGAGCAGGATGGCAAACGCCGATTACGCGCCAGACAGAGCACTCATCGAAGTAGGCACACGCATCCGATGGGCCGGCTAAATCCGCTCGTTAGCCACAGTAGATTTGCGGATAAGACGCGCCCATGAGCCCCGTGCCACAGACAGGTCGTCCCCGCCCACAACCCGACAAGGCCAACAATTGAATCGAGCATTTCACATGCTACGAAAACCGCGACGGCTCTACGTGCTAGCGACAACCCGCAAACACGTAGACCGGCAATCTCGCTTATCTGAGTGCGCTCGTTCGGAAGCCGCCGGCAACCCAGTGGCGGGGAAGTTCTATCCTATGATTTTACTCAACATGGCTATGCCGACCGTAATTACATCTCCCATCCGGAAGAGTGGTTGAACCTTTTGCACTGGAAAGCGCCGCCCGAACGATGGCGGGTTCATTTTCCGACTCGTTCGGACGAAAACCGTTTTGCCTGGCCCGATAATTTCTGCTCCGTACCTCGCTTATTAATAGCGTGCGCGAAGCCGAGCTGATCCTATGATGCCTACCCCGATAAATACCACAGAAGATTCTGCCAGATTTGGTCGAATGCCGGCGCATTTTCAGCCGAAATGCGTTCGCTGTTCGCCGGGACAATGCGGCAATTCAAGAAACGAAAGCGATTTCGCGACTCGAGGGAAAGTGAAAGCGCTCTAGGTAGCGAAGAGCGCTTGGCCTGCTTCATCCACCACGCTGAAATAACTGGCGAGCGCCGGCATCAGCCTTCGCAAATGAGGGATTTGGCTATTTACCAGCGCTTCGCGGCACAAAGCGGCGGTCTGCGCAGGCAAGCCTCCCATTTCGCCTGCGCGCGATACCAATGTAATGCTGTGAGAAAGACCGGGATGAGGCAACGCCCGGAACTCCACATTTCCCGCCTCATTGAAGACATGCATGACCTGCGTCGGAGCCGCAATGGTCCATCCATGCCCGGCAGCCGCAGCTCGGAGCAAATCGTCGGCCGCGTCGAACGTAACAGTAGACGAAATGTCGAGTCTCTGTCGCCGCAGATGACGCTCGATCATGGGACCGCTCTCGGTGCGGCCGCTATAACGAAGCATAGGCAAACACGCCGCAATTTCGCGAAGGCTGGTTTGCGGCGGAACGGCTTTCTTAGGCAGGACGAGAATAAATCGTTCTTCAATCAGTTCGTGCCGCTCCATCCCTTCCACATCATAGAGCGCGTTGGATGTAATGACGATGTCAACTTCGCGGTTCATTAGGTGTCTCGCATGATCTGTCGACATACCGCGCATTATCACAACATTCTGGACCGGCAATGTTTTAGACGCCATAGCGCCAACAATTGCTGGAACGACGGTTCTCGCCAAAGTTGCAAAAATAGCAATCCGCAGATGCGGCAGAGGACCGGCGGCTACTTGGCGAACCTCGGCGACGGCTTCGCTGGCTTGCAGCAAAAGTCTGATTGCGCGTTGGCGCAAGGTTACGCCTGCTGGGGTGAGGCGCAACGGACGATGATGGCGGTCGATGAGCTCTGCTCCAAGATCGTCTTCCAGAAGCTTGATGTGCTGCGAAATTGCCGATTGCGTAATATGGAGCCGACGCGCGGCAGCCGTCATGTTTCCGCAGTCCGCCACGCCGAGGAACACTTCGAGCGAACGCAAAAGATCTATGCTGAAATTGGCAGGCATGAAACCAATCGTATCAATTTCAGAAAAGCGAGTCATCGCTCATGGCAGCAGGAGGCTCAAAATTTAGAGCCGGCGCGCGCCGCATCAAACGTATTGCTCGTCTTGTACTGTTGGGCTAGCCAGCACCTCATGCAATTTACCTGAGGCAAGGAAGCGGTCCTGGCGAAATGTACATTCGCTACTTGTTGGTTCGGACGGAATTGGCCAATGCCGCTGCAAAGCGCCAGTCAGAGTTTTCGTCGGAACAGGCCAGAAGAAAGTCAAAATTTTCCGCTCGCTGTTTTGGTCACCAAAGCTGCTGTTTTCCATGGATCACAACAAGGTCGCCAAGCCTGCCAAGGCTTTTGATTTTGTCCGGTCCTTCGTGGAACCGCTGGACGATATTTTCGATCAGGAAATTATCGCAGCGATTTGGAAGGAATAAGCGATCCTCCGGGATTTGGAAAAAGGGGAAACGGGTTAGCAGCCAACACCGCTGACAAAATGGAGGCCCGCAAGCGACCCTGATTCCTGTCGGGGAACATGCGTGCGAAAGCGGAGCCGGTGGGGAATGTTCACTGGACCATGTGATCTGGTGGCGGCTGGGACTATAGACAGATATGTGCTCGCGCCGGACAGGGGCCGGCTTCCTGGAATGGGGGCTTATGCGCGACAAAGAGTTCTAGACTAAGCTGCGATTCTTCGAGACCATGCATCTGGCTGACTGAGGTTTGGTAAGGGAAAAAGAGGCGCTTCGTGAAATTGATCACAATCGCAATTCTGGTCTTCACTGGCGGATTTTCGGCAAGCGGCGCCTTCGCTCAGACACGCGCTGAAATCGCAACGACATGCGTAACACCACCGAACGCGGACGCTGCCATCGCTGCCTGCAGTGCGCTAATCGCGAACGGGACGGAAACGACGGCCAATGTCGTGATTTTATATAACCAGCGCGGTAAGGCCTATCACGGCAAGGGCCAGTACGACCTTGCCATCGCGGATTATACCAAGGCGGTCGAACTTAATCCAAAATATGCCATTGCCTTCGCCAACCGCGGCGTTGCTTATGACGAGAAGGGCCAATATGACCTCGCCATTGCGGACTATAGCAGCGCGATCGCGCTCAATCCGAATTCCGCCCCGTTCTTCGCCAACCGCGGCGTTGCTTATGATGAGACCGGGCAATACGACCTCGCGATTGCGGACGAGAGCAGGGCGATCGCGCTCAATCCGAATTTTGAGGGGGCCTTCGCCAATCGTGGCGGCGCCTATGACGAGAAGGGCGAATACGACCTCGCCATTGCGGACGAAAGCAGGGCGATCGAACTCGATCCGGGTGATGAAAACGCCTTTACCAACCGCGCCAAGGCCTATAACCACAAGGGTCAGTACGATCTCGCCATCGCGGATGAAAACAGGGCGATCGGACTTGATCCAAACGCCCAAGACGCCTTGACCAATAGATGTTGGACGCAGGCCGTTCTCGGCCGGATACAGCCAGCCCTCGCCGATTGCAATCAATCGCTCGAACTGAAACCGGGCGATGCCGGCACGCTCGACGCCCGTGGATTCGTCTATCTCAAAATGCAGAACGCCGATGCCGCGCTCGCCGACTATAATGCGGCGCTCGCGGCCAATGACCGCCTCGCACATTCGCTCTATGGGCGCGGTCTCGCCAGGCATATGAAAGGTGATGCGGTTGGCGGCGATGCCGACATCGCCGCCGCCAAGGCTATCAACGCTGCTATCGCAGCGGAGTTCGTCAAGCCGGGTATCAAGAGCCACTAAATTCCGTAAATGCGGTGACAAGTACCCCGACCAACAGTGATAGTTGGGTACATTGCTGGCGTGCGCTGGCCGCGCCAAAGAGGCAAGAGCCGCTTATAACCACGCCATCGCGCTGGAGCACGCCCCCGCCATCGGCTCGCCCGAATATTTCAAGGTTGCGCCGCCATTAGTTGATGGCGAAACAATAGAGATGGCCGGAATAGCCGTTCATCTGCAAGAGTTCCTTCGAGCAGCCGCGAGACAGATGTGTCGAATTCCACGAGGTGTTAGGGCCGCTGCGGTCGGCATGGGCGACTATCGCGTGATAGGCATTGGTGTCGGAGGTCCAGTTGTTGCACGTCGTGTCTATACCCGCCGGAAAGGCACGCCCTTCCGAATCCGAACCTGTCAGGATGTCATGCATGTTCTGCATGTCTGCGGGCATATAGGGCTCGCCCTTTTCGTTTAGCGCGGTTGCTCCTTGAATGGTATTGCGGTCACGCTCGAGGTCGCCGTGCAGATCGATAACATTGGCCGCAATCATGGTGCCCTTGGCATTGTACCAGGGGCCCTCGCCGATTCGCTCGCGGGCGTTTTCGCCCGGAATGCCGCCCGCCGGTTGGGAGCTGAGATAGGCGTGCCAGGTCCGATTGCCCGCGCCCACCACGGTGGCGAGGTCCTGGCAGACCTTGTCCGCGCCCGCCAAACCGCCGAGATTGCCGGTTCCGGCGAGCGCCGAACTGCTGACGAAGAAGCTCATCGGATGCAACGGTCGCGCGGGCGCGCCGGCTTGAGCGAACACGGCCGCTGAACCCAGCGCCATCCCGGCAATCGCCGCGAAAGAAGCAAACATCTTGTTCACGGTGTCATCTCCTTGAGTGTCAAATTTGAATTTTGGGTGGCAGCCTTTGCGCCGGTCACAGCCATGCCTCTTCAAAGTGCTGGCGCGTGGAAGATGGGGCAATCTCCGTTTCACCATACCTTGGTCAGATTGACCGATATGACGCGACCGTCGATGCCCAATGAAGAGCCCTGGGTGATGGCAAAATAGGCGCGAGGCTGCCCGCCGCCCGGCGGAGCGATCTGGTAGGCATAAGGCGCCTGCTTATTCAGGAGATTGGTCGCGGTAACCTGGATACCGATATTCTGCAGATAGGTGTTGGCCGGCTTTTCCCCGGTATTGTAGCCGACGGACAAATCGAACGTGTATAGCCCGGGCACAAGAGACGACAGGAAGGGATATTGCTTGGTGTATTGGCTGAATTGCGGCAGGCCGTTCGCGTTGCAAGGCGTATTGCCGGCGATAAAGCAAGACGGAGGAAGAGCCGGTGTATCCGAGTTGAAATGCGGGAGGAAATTCAGGAAACCGGTGACGTTCCAGCCGTCGTCGCCGGCCCAGCCAAGCCGTGCCCTGTATTTCAAGTGGGCGCCGGTATCGGTGGCGGTGGAGGGTGCGGGCGCTTGCGGCGTATGAAAGAGACTGTTGACGATTTGTCCCGGGCCGCCTTGGCTCTTGTTGTCGATGTTGTAAGTGCCGGTCACGCCGGTGTTCCACATGCCCCAATCGCCCAGGTCTTTACTGTAGCTGGCCTGGAAGTCGACACCGTTGACCGCGTTCCAGCCGATATTGCGGTTGCCCGTGTCGGCGATGAACTGGATAAGCGGCGCCAATGTTATCGATAGTGTCGACTTGGGGCCCGAGAGAAGCGTTCTTACATCGGCGGCAAAGTTGGGGTCGTTCGCGGGTGTGTAGAACGTGTGTTCCCATATCGGATTGTCCGTTAGGTTGCTTTGCAAATTCATAACGCCGTAATAATTGTTGATGACGTTTCTGATCCTCAAATACCAATAGGTAACTTGGATATCGAGTCCGTTCAGGTAGGGATCGGCGTACCGGCGGCGTTGACAACCATGATGTGGATCCAGGAATGGGGGTTGACCCACTCAAATTGTTTCACCGCGCCGGTAAGGGTGATGGTCTTTGCGGAATCGAACATTGCAAATGAGTGGTGCGCCATTGCCGGGACCGCAGCGGTAAGCAACGACGCGACGGCGATGCCAAGTGCTTTGCGTTTCATGCCCAGTCCTTTCATGGGAATCGTTCCAAGGCGCTATGGCGCTGCAGCGGCCGCCGGCGCAGCGGCCGCGGCGCAGCGTCCGATGCATTCGCCGGCGGCGTTCTTCACGGTTCCGCCGGATCCGCCATGGGAGCCGTCCTTCATGGGACGCGCCGAGATGGTGATCACGTCGCCCGGCTTCAACGAAGCTTTTTTCCAGCCGACTGCCGCGAGGTTTCCGACTGAGCCCATTTCAAAGGCCCATTCCTCCGGCACTCCAGCATCGTTCTTCACCATCAAATGAATCCAAGCATGAGGATTGACCCATTCAAACTCAATCACGGTACCGGTCAGCGTGATGGTCTTGCTATTGTCGAACATCGCAAAGGAATGATGGGCCAGGGCCGGGACACAGGCCGCGGTGACCACAACGGCAGCGAATCCAAGAGCCAGTTTCATCTGCATGATCTTTCTTCCAGTTGAGAACACGAAAAAATAGGTTTGAGGCGGGGGCATCTACTTCACGTCGTCGAGCGGTCCGTTCACAAGGCCCGGCAGACGCTTGTAATCCGCGCCCGCCGGTCTGTTGTCGCGATTGCGCGGATCGTCGTCGCCGAGCGGATAGTCATGGCCCGTTGCGAAATCTTCGCCATAGCCGTTCAGATAGAACTGGCTGGAATCGATGAACCGCGCGAGCCCCGGCGAATTGCGGCTCGGGCTGTCGCCCGGAACGCTGGCCGAGATGAGATAGAGTTTTCCCTTGTTGAAAACGACGTCCTCTAGAATATGCGTGTGGTCCTTGTCCGCCTTTTCGATGATCAACGCGGTGCCGTAAACGGAGTTCGTGCCGAGGTCCCAACGCGGGAAGTCGGTTACTGTGAAGCTTGTGCCCCGGCCGGAGGTGGCATCGTTCAGGGCTTCCTGCATGATGTTGGCGCTGTCGCGAATCTGGCCGCTGTAGTCGACCACCTCCACTCTGTAGGTGACGCCACTATCCATGGCTGTCAGCACGACGGCCGGCGCCTCCTTTCCCAGCGCGTTACGAACGGAGGGCTTGTGCTTCGTGACGGTCTTGACCGGCTCGGAGGGAAAATAACTGTAAATGCCCAACGACGCGTCCTTGTATTGCTTCCACTCGGCCTGTGCTGGCGCGGACAGGGAAATGACCGCGGCCATTCCCAAAAGTATCAACCGCATGATGTATTCCTTTCCTTTCGAGAGTGGGGAGGTCGTATTTGCCGCTGAGCACGCGCGCCTGTTGCTCTGCGCGCTTGTGCCGGGGCGCCAACCACGTCTTTTCCGCAGCCTTGCAGAAAATGATGAAAGACTAAGGGAAGATTCCGAAACACACCCGTGAGGCAATTGACGTATGCGCTGGCGTAGGTGATGAAAAGCACGGCGTTCGGGGCACGATGGCTAAGCAAACACCAAAGATGAAATCCGACAGGGGAGGTGTGATCTATCGCGCCTTGCGCCACGCCATTGTCGCCCAGGCGCTGGTGCCGGGAACCAAACTGCCGGAGGATGCGATCGGGGAGCAGTTCGGTGCGAGCCGGACCATTGTGCGCCATGCCTTGGGGAAGCTCGCGGCAGAAGGCCTGGTTGAATTGCGCCGTAATTTCGGCGCCTCGGTCGCAACCCCGAGTTGGGAAGAGGCGCACGATATCTTTGGCGTCAGGATCGCGCTCGAACAATTGGTTGTCTCGCGGCTGAGCGGGCGTCTTACCCCCGACCAGATTGCCGTTCTCGGGGCCCATATCGACCAGGAAGAGCAGGCGCAAGGGAGCGACGAGGCTCTTTCCCTCCGGCTGGCGACCGAATTTCATCTCCTGCTGGCCGAGATGACGGGCAGTCCGGTTCTGTCCCGTTATGTCGGCGAACTGGCGTCGCGCTGCGCGTTGATTCTTTCGCTCTACAGCCGGCCGCATTCGTCGGAATGCGCCGTCAGTGAGCATCGCAGCATCGTTGCGGCGCTTCGGGGCGCAAAGGGAGCCGAGGCAATGGCGCTGACGTCGGAGCATCTCGAAGCCGTCGGCAGACGCGCCCTCATCCGCACGCGGCCAGGCAAGGATCACGACATCAGGGCGATCCTGTCCCTCTATGCCAAGGACGCAAGCCGCGGCCACCGTAAGAAAATCGCACCCGGCGGCAGGATCGGCGACTAGCGTTCCGAATCTGAAATTCGCGATTGCTCTAGTGAGGATGCGGCTTCGCATGAATCAACCGGATATCGAATAGTGCCCAGCGTATGTTGCACGCACTTATGACGATCGCGCCTAGACTTCGCGGCTGGCGCGAAGCAACAACCGTTCGGCGCTGTCGTTCCAAACGTCCATTTGCTCGATCTTGCCGCCGCGCACGACAAAGCGATCGACGTAGCGATTGCCATCGAACGGCACGCCGTCCGGCCATTCGCCGTAAAGCGTACCGAGATTATAAACGATGGTTTCGCCGACCCCGGGCACGACATCGGTACGTTCCATCCGCTTCTTCACCCATTTGTAGCGCTTGGCATTGAAGGCCGCCGCCTCGCTTGGGTGCGAAAATTCACGCCCCCCCGTGAAGGTGATCTTCAGATTGTCGGCAGTGTAACGCGATGCCCCAACAGGATCGGGCACCATCGATGCCTCGAGGAATTTTTCGACGATTTCTGCTTCCGTTGTTGTTTTTGATGGTGCAATGGCAAGGGCAGTGTTCGGCATGACAGCTCTCCCGGGCGTTGTGACAGTGGATACCGCCATGCATTTTCCTTGCCAATAAATTGTATACTATATTCATATATTTTGGAGACGATATTGCATACATTATTGCCGGGAAAGAAGGCAACTGCTTAAGCCTTGGGCAATTCAGGGTCGCGATAAGACAATTTCGTGAGGCTTTTTCTAGCCTTACGCTGGCACAAAGTTTGCGTGATACCCCCCAAACATCCATCGCCCGGAGGTGGTTTCAATGCCCCGTTTTACTAGCCGCAGGCAGGTTTTCAGCATGGTCGCCGCTGTGCTGTTTTTTGCTTTGCCCGCCCAGGCCCAGACCACGATCAGGCTCGGTCTTGTCTCCGCCCTGTCCGGCCAAAACGCCAAATCGGGCGAGGCGATTGTGCGCGGGCTTTCGCTTGCCCTTGACGAAATCAACGCCCAGGGCGGTTTGCTCGGCAAGAAAGTCGAGCTGGTCACCCGCGACGACGAAAGCAACCCCGCCAAGGGTGTGGTTGCCGCCCGCGAACTTGTTCAGCGCGAGCATGTGGTGGCGTTTTTCGGCGGTGTCGATACCCCGGTGTCGCTGGCCATCGTTCCCTTCGCCAATCAAGCCAAGGTGCCCTTCATCGGCGTCTGGGCGGCCGGCACCGCAATCACGAAAAACGGGGCGGCAGAGAATTATGTGTTTCGCGTCTCCGCGGTCGATGATCTGGTCGATGTCGCATTGGTCGATTATGCGGTGAAAAAATACGGCGCCAGGAAACCGGGTATGATCTTGATCAACAATGCCTGGGGCGAATCAAACGAAGCGGGCCTGAAGAGCGCGCTTGCAGCCAAGAAGATTCCCTATTCAGCGATCGAGAAATTCGAAACCGAGGACGTCGATGTCGTACCGCAATTGACCCGGCTAAAGAATGCAGGCACGGACGTGTTGTTCATGGTCGCCAATGTCGCGCCGTCCTCGCAAGTCGTCAAATCGCTCGACCGCATGGGCTGGAATGTCCCCATCGTCTCCCATTGGGGGCCGGCGGGGGGCCGCTTCTCCGAACTTGCCGGTCCGAGTGCGCCCAAAGTTCATTTCATCGAAACCTATAGTTTCTCCGGCAAGCTTTCGCCCAAGGGAGCGGTGGTGCTGGCGGCGCTGAAGAAGAAATATCCCGCGATTGTATCGATGGCCGATGTGACGCCGGCGGTCGGTATCGCCAATGCGTATGACGCAATGCACCTCACCGCGCTCGCCATCGCCAAAGCCGGTTCGACCGAAGGGCCGAAAATCCGCGCGGCGTTCTATAAGATCGATAGCTATGACGGGCTGATCAAGACGTACAAGACGCCGTTCACCCCCACCAACCAGGATGCTCTGTCGTCCAGCGATTATATCTTCACCTATTTCAAGGATGGTGAGATCCTGCCGCTTACCAACTAGGCTGACGGCGTGGGACGAGCCTGACCTATCGCGTCTCGTCCGTTTGCGCTTGAGCCGAAAGACCTCATGCTGCTGATTTCGGCAATTATCTCCGGTTTGAGCCTGGGCAGCATGTACGGCCTGATTGCGCTCGGATTCCACGTCACCTATGTCGTATCGAACACGGTGAACTTCTCGCAAGGCTCCGCGATGATGCTCGGAGCCGTTCTGGGATATATCTTCTCCGTAACATTGGGCTGGCCGCTCCCGATCGCTGCGATACTTGCGCTCGCCTTATGCGGCCTGTTTGGGCTGGCTGTGGAACGCATACTGGTTCGTCCCTTCGCGGAACGCAATTCCAATGCCTGGCTGATGGCAACCGTCGCAGGGGGCATCGTGCTCGACAACATCATTCTGTTCACCTTCGGCAAGGAGCCGCGCAATTTTCCCTCCGCGCTGGCGGTCAAGCCGGTGCAACTCTTCGGTGCCGGCGTCTATGTCTTGCAGTTGGTTATTCCGGTCGTCGGACTCGCCGTCGCGTTGCTGCTGCAAGCCGCATTCCATCATACCCGCACCGGAAAGTCGTTGCTCGCTGTGGTACAAAATCGCGATGCCGCGCGTCTCATGGGGATCGATGTCCGGCGCGCGATTGCCGGCTCGTTTGCGCTATCGACCGCGCTGGCGGGATTAGCGGGTCTTCTGATCGCCCCGCTGTTCAGCGTGCAATCCGACATGGGCACCCTGTTCGGCATCAAGGCTTTCGCCGTGGCAATTCTCGGTGGCATGAATTCGGCTTGGGGCGTCGTCTTGGCGGGGCTGGCTTACGGCGCGTTCGAGGCCCTCGTGACGGCTTATTTCGGCTCGACCTACACACAGATTGCCGCCTTTTCGATCGTCATCCTCGCCCTTGCCATCATGCCCAACGGGTTGCTCGGCCGCCGCGCCGTCAACAAGGTCTGAGCGTGACCGTTTCGGCGAGCGTGCGAGAGTATCTCATGCCGGCGGCGATCGTGGTGTTGACCGCAGCCGCGTTCCTGTTCGCGCTGAAAAGCGAGAGCTACACGTCCTTCGTGTTGGCTTTGGTCGCTTTGACGGTGATCGCCGGCGTCGGGCTCAACATTCTTGTCGGACTGGCGGGGCAGGTTTCGCTCGGCCATATCGGGTTCTATGCGATTGGCGCCTATGCCGTTGCGATCCTGTCTTTGAAAGGCGTCAGCTTCTGGCTGGCGCTGCCCGTGGCCGGAGTCATCGCAGGCATCGTCGGTCTTATTCTCGCTTTGCCGGCTCTACGGGTGGCCGGACCCTATCTCGCGATGGTCACGATTGCTTTTGCCTTCATCGTGCAACACGGCACGGTCGAATGGCGCGCCTTGACCGGCGGCGCGAATGGGTTGAGCGGCTTCGCGCCGCCGGTGATCGGTTCGCTTCTGTTCGCCGAACGGGAGATGGCGATGCTAGCGGTTCTCCTGGCGGGATTATCGCTTCTGTTCTACGACCGCATCGCGAAAAGCGGCTGGGGTATAGGCATGGCCGCAGTGCGCGATTCCGAAACGGCGGCGCGTTCCATCGGGCTCAATCCCGTCGTTACAAAAACCGTGGCCTTCACGCTCTCCGCCATTTTCGCAGGGATCGCGGGCGGCGTCTTCGCGCCTCTGATCATGTTCGTTGCGCCCGATTCCTTTCCCTACTCGCAGTCGATCCTTTTTCTGTTCGCGGTTATCGTCGGAGGCGCGGGCTTTGCTTTGGGCCCGCTGATCGGCGCCGGCATTGTTGTACTCCTGCCCGAGCTGCTTTCCGGTCTTGCCGAATATCGGCTGTTGTTTTTCGGCGGTCTTCTTCTGGTGGTGCTTTGGCTCGCGCCGGCAGGTCTGATCGGAACGATTCTGCGACTGTTTCCGCGGAGAACCCGTCGCTTGGAACGCGGCGAGACAGCCGATATTGCCGCGTTCTTATCGAAGCCCTGTGGCTCCGCCGCGCTCGAAATCGGCGGGCTCGGCATCTCGTTCGGCGGTGTGCGAGCTGTCGAGAATGTGAGCTTCGCCGCCAAGCCCGGCCGGGTAACAAGCGTGATCGGGCCAAACGGCGCGGGTAAGACGACCGTTCTCAATATGATCGGCGGATTCTATGTGCCACAGTCGGGCAGCATAAGGCTGGGCGCGGAAGAGCTTGCCGGCGCTGCGGCTTGGAAGATTGCGCGGGCGGGAATTGCGCGCACCTACCAGACGGCCATGCTGTTCGAAACGCTGAGCGTCATCGACAATGTTCTGATTGCGATGCGGCGCGGCCATTTGGGCGGGTTCTTTTCGGCGTTGGCGACCGCCAAGGATCGCGCCATCGCGGCAGGCTTGCTCGATTTTGCCGGCTATCGCGGCGATATGGACGCCCTTGCATCCGATCTGCCGCACATCGACCGGCGGCTGGTCGAAATAGCCCGTGCGCTGGCGACGAAACCGGCGGTTCTCCTGCTCGACGAGCCGGCCGCAGGCCTTATGAAATCGGACAAAGATGCGCTGCAAAGGCTCCTTGCCTCGATTGCGAAGCTGGGTATCGCGATTGTCCTTGTCGAACACGATATGCTGTTGGTCATGGGCATCTCCGGCCATATCGTCGTGCTCGACGGCGGACGGTTGCTCGCGGAGGGAACGCCGCCCGAGGTGCGGCAGAATCCGAAGGTGCTGGAGGCCTATCTGGGGAGCGGGCAGCTATGTGCCCGGCCACGCCTCGCCCCGCTGGGTTCAACGCGCGACACCGTCTTGACCGTTCTGGGATTGACGGCGGGCTATGGCGCAGCGCCCGTGCTCGACAATCTGACGTTTGACGTGCGGGCCGGCGAAGCCGTTGTTATCCTCGGCTCGAACGGCGCCGGCAAATCAACCGCTATGCGCGTGTTGTCGGGCCTGCTGCCGCCGCGACAGGGCGCGATCGTCCTCAACGATCGTCGGATCGAGGAGATGCAAGCCCATCGCATTGCCGCGCTCGGCTTGGCGCTGGTCCCGGAAGGGCGGCAGGTCTTTCCTGAATTATCCGTATACGACAATCTTGCGTTGGGTGCGAACACGCGGCGCAATGTCGATATCGGCGCCGAGATCGCAGGATTGTTGGGACGATTTCCGCGCCTGCGCGAGCGCATTTCCGCCCGCGCCGGATTGTTGTCGGGAGGCGAGCAGCAGATGCTGGCGATTGCGCGCGGACTGATGTCCAATCCGCGCATCCTGCTTCTGGATGAGCCTTCGCTCGGCCTCGCACCGGCGATGATCGACGAGCTTTACGGCATCCTCGGCGATTTGCGCGACGAGGGCGTCACGATTCTGCTGGTAGATCAGATGGCTTCGCTGGCGCTGACGGTTGCCGACCGGGGCTATGTGCTGGAGCAGGGCCGTTTTGTGCACGCCGGTCTTGCGGCCGAGCTTGCGGGCGACCCAGCCCTGGCGGCCGCCTATCTCGGCAAGACGGAAATGGGATGAAGCTGGCGCACCGGGCAGGATTCGAACCCACGACCCCCAGATTCGTAGTAAGCGGCTTGCTCCCGTCACCAAATGACACTGGACGACTGAAGATGCTGCGGACCCCCTATTATGTCGGTAAGCAAAGGGCATCTTTGTGGACCTTCTTACTTGGAATGCCAGGACGCGTCAGGTAAAGTCATCTCACGGGGTCCGCTTGGGGTCCGCTGACGGACTGCGGACCCCGACCCAACGAGAGGGTTCTGTGAAGCTCACTGAGAGAAAAATCGAGCGACTAACGGTCCAACCCGGCCGGAAGGACCGGCTCGCCTTCGATGATGCGCAACGAGGTCTCGCCGTCCGGATCACGGCGAGCGGGGGGCGCACATACCTTGCGCAATACACGTTGCACGGTGCGAAGCATCGCGTTCCCCTAGGCTCTTGCGCGGCGTTGTCACTCGCGAAGGCCCGAGAAGCGGCGGCAGCAATCATGGGCGACGTGGCTAAGGGCAAAAATCCCGTTCTGGAGCGCAAGGAAGCCACCGCGATTGCCCGTGCGAAACATCTTCGCGACCAGTTGACCCTCGAAACGCTGATCCAAGATTGGGAGCGGCTGCACCTTTCGCAACGGCGGCCGAGATACGCGGCAGAAGCCGTGAGGGCGCTGCGCTACGCCCTCTCAAAGCACCTCCAGCGGCCAGCCGAAGATTTGGATCGAGCTACGGTTGTGCGCGCCCTAGACGCGCTACGGCGCGCGCGCACGGCCAAGGGCGATGGGGAAGAGGCGGAACAAGCGGGGCTAGGGATTGCCCGGGGCACGGCGGCTTATGGCCGTGCACTGTTCGGTTGGGCGGTCAAGCGCGGGAGCATCGCGCACAATCCCTTCATGAACCTGCCCAACGTGTCGCCAATCGAGAAGCGAGACCGGGTTTTGACCGATGATGAACTCGCAGCGATCTGGCGGTCGGCGACTGAAGCGTCGTTCCCTTACGGTGCCATCGTTCGCCTGCTTCTTCTAACCGGGCAGCGTCGGGAAGAGGTCGCTGCCATGAACTGGGCGGAAGTGAGCGAGGACCTCACGACATGGACAATTCCAGCCTCCAGGACGAAGAACGGTGTGGCGCACGTGGTCCCGCTGAGCGCGCCCGTCCGCGAATTGTTGCGGAAGCTGCAGCCGGAAGGGGGCGAGGACGCCACGCGAGCGATGGTCGAAAGACGCACGCAGGGAAGATTGGTCCTGCCAGGAGAACGAGGCCCCTACGGCGGCTGGTCAAAATCGAAGGCTCGCCTGGATACAGCTTCGAAGGTCGCGGGCTGGCGCTTGCATGATCTTCGCCGGACCGTTGCCACGGGACTTCAACGGCTCGGAGTTCGGCTAGAAGTGACCGAAGCGGTGCTCAACCATGTAAGCGGGAGCCGCGGCGGAATTATCGGCGTTTATCAACGGCATAATTGGGCGAGCGAAAAACGAATGGCTTTAGACGCGTGGGCTGCTCAGGTCTTGGCTATTTCGAATCAATTTGAACCCTCAGTGAACGTGATCAGGCCCTCGTTCCGGTAACGAGTGAGTTCACTTACCTCTCCCCCTCGCAAACTCCGATGCATTATTAGTTCGTTCCGCCCACGCAGGGCTTGCCGCCCCAGGAAGGAACAAACGATGCCAAGATTCAAGAAACTAACCGCTATTCCCACGCAATGTGAGCTATCGCCCGCCCTGTTTCAGCTCGGAGATATCATCGGCAGAGGAGAAGCAGCACGATACTGCGGCGTCTCGGATCGGACGCTCTCCCGGCTATGCGAAGACGGCCGCGGTCCGCCCGTCGTTCAACTTTCGAAGCGGCGCATTGGATTTTTCAGGCGAGATTTGATCGCTTGGCTGGAATCTCGACGCGTTAACGGAAAACTTAAAACCCCGCCGGACCGGTCCTCCGGCCCATAGGTCTCCAAACCCGGCCTCGAAAGCGTGAATGCCGCCCTGTGCGACAGAGCGGCACTCACAGACACACTCTGTATACGGAACACACAATGTTAACTCACCCATATCCTCAGCGCAAGCTCCCCCTGCTTGCGCCCAGCGGTACCTCGCTAAGAACTCTGCGAAGAAAGCGCGAGTTCGCCAGTCCCACGAACCCATGGCTCGTGCCGCTATTCGATGTGATCAAATTTGGCGTCACAGTCGCACTCGTACCGCAATTCTTCGGTGCCTTCGATGTCCCAGTGCCCCCTCTTGGTGCCGTCACCATTGTCGGAGATGACAGCGAGCAAGCGCGTGGGCCAGCGGCGTTTGACACATCCTCTCTAAACGCGCTCCTCACGCAGGCGCATGCAATCGCTCTAATCGTCTGCCGCGCCATTCCAGAACTTTACACAGACGCGGCGATTTCAGCGGTGTTGGGCGGGTTCGTGGTTCTGACCGAAACCCGACTAAAGCGCGAGCATGACTGGTTTTCGGTGGTCGAGCGGCATCGAAGTCATACCGCAATTCCCGCTGCGCTATGCAAGGCTGAGGGGCGCGCATGAGCAACGACAATCGAAGTGATGGCACTACCAAGAAAGCCAAAGCCGAACGTCAGGTAATTTTTCAACTTGCGCCATTTAGTTCGATCTCAATTCCCACAGAACCGCGGTTCCTCGTGAGGAATCTGTTGCCGTCGGAGGGACTCGGTCTAGTTTGGGGGCCGCCGAAGACCGGCAAGACTTTCTGGGTTACCGACCTAGCATTGCATGTTGCACTAGGACTCGACTATCGCGGATTGCGAACCAAAAAAGGGCCTGTGATCTATATTGCCTGCGAAGGCGAAACCGGATTGAAGGCGCGGCTTGCAGCATTTCGGAAGGTGAAATTGAACGGCGGTGAACCAGACTTTCATCTGCTAGCATCGGGTCTCAGCTTGATTAAGCAAACAGCGACTTTGATCACTGATATTAAGCAGCAACAGGTTCGCCCTGCATTGATCATCATTGATACCTTGAATAGATCACTTGAGGGCAGCGAGTCCTCTGACGAAGACATGGCGAAATACATAAAAGCCGCCGACCGGCTTTCGTTTGCGTTCGAGTGTTTGGTGTTGATCGTCCACCACTGCGGCCACGACAAGAATCGCCCTCGCGGACATTCATCCCTGCTTGGAGCATTGGACGTGCAGATTGCCGTTAGGAGGGAGACCAACGGTCACATCATAAGTACGGTAGAACGGATGAAAGATGGCGAGGAGGGAATGCGGATTGTGAGCGAGCTTGAGGTAGTTGACCTAGGCGACGACACAGATGGTGAAGTGATACGGTCGTGCGTTGTGAAAGCTGTGAAAGACCATGGGCCGCACGCGCCCAACAAGGAGGTGTTGCAAAAAGGGACGGCCATCGCGCTGAAGGCGCTCAAAGCCGTCGCTCTTCCTCTGAAAGATGTCGCAACAGATACG
Source organism: uncultured Bordetella sp. (assembly GCA_964494505.1). Taxonomy (GTDB): domain Bacteria; phylum Pseudomonadota; class Alphaproteobacteria; order Micropepsales; family Micropepsaceae; genus CAIYRG01. Next base: position 16,095 of record CAZBRO010000014.1, on the reverse strand, counting down.
GGTAGTTTACCCGCTGAAGCCACGCATGCGGTCCTTGAGACCGACTGGAGGGAGAAGTTTTACGAAATGGCCGTTAGCAGCAGCGCAAAGGCCCGTGCAAGGCAGCAGGCGTTCCTGCGCGCGAAGAACACGCTCCAAAGCAAATCTTTGATCGAGATCAACGGTCCCTATGTCTATCTCCTCAATACCGGGTGACGCGAACAAACGTACACCCTTATAGGGGGGTGTACGTGTTCGCCCGCTTGATCACCGGCAAACAATGTTCGTGAATGTTCGTGTTCGCTAAAATGTTCGCGTGTTGAAGGTTGCCGCTGTGGGCGGCGCGCGCTGGCGCGCGATGCGAGCCTCCGTCAGTCATTAGCTGACCGGCTAAGAAAATGAATGCGGCGGGCGTGTTCGCGAGTCGCGGGCCACAGACGGCGTTGAAGGCCGGTGATCAGTAGCGCGGCCAGCATTAGCCATATCGGCGCGGGTTCAGGGGTCTGAATCGGCGACAGGGAAAAGCTGTCAAGCGCCACATCAATGGGCGGCCCCCCAAGAGGACTGCAATCCGGCGTTCCGCACTCGGCATAACCGATTATTGAGGGTGGAAAGCCAGGGTAATAGGGAAACGTGAAGCCATAAGCGCCGAAGTAGACGTTGTAGCTCGTGCCATTGACTGTGAATCCGAGCCCGCCCCAGTCCAAAAAGGGCTGACCAGTGAAGATCACATTATTGTTGCCCGCAAAGGCGTGAGGAGGAATTAGGCCCGATATGGGAACGCCGTTTCTTTGACCGGATATCGCCGTAACGAGATGTCCGTCCGTCGCGTCGTTGCAGGTTGGACAAGGGAACACACTGGTTAGGGGCGTATTGTTGATTGTGAGCGTTCCGCTTGCGCTGATTCCCGGACCTGAATAGGCAAAATCGACAATCCCTGCCAACGAACCTGTTGGCATCGTTAAGGATTGAACGACAAAACAACAGGCGGACATAACCGAAGTCCGGAGCAAATATCTCATCGTACTTCGCCCCTCTCAATCAATGATCCGCTTGGTCGTAATTACCGGGTGGCGTGGCAGTCAGGAAAGAGCGTAAACAGCGCACATATTCCGAACCATTAAGTTTGTTGCAAGCATCCACGGCATCTGACGAGACCGGGTGGGAAGTCACTCCTGGGGGTAGGGGTATTGCAACCGTGGACGGGGATTCGCCCGGGATTTGCCCCCGGTCCGCTTCTGCGTCAGGACTCAACTCCGCAGTTGTGATCGGGATAAACTGAAACGTATCGAGCGCCTCTGGTTTCCGGTCTAACCAAAATTGATAACCCGCCTCGCATTCCACCTGTGAGTGGTTGCGAGCGATGCATCCCTCTACGAGGCGGGTGTGTCGGGCATTTATTTCGGCGGTGGTCAAACCGATTCGGACCAAGGGGACAATTACGTAGACAGACATAAGTATAGCAAAAATTCCAAAAACGCCCATTAGCGTCGCTTGCTTGTGTGTCATCCTGTCCCGCCCCAACGTCTCCGACTATTTTGTCGCTTTAAAGCGGTTGGTCAATAAGCAACAATCGGCATGGCTTACCGGATGGACCTCCGGGAAGTCTTTGCGAGGAATCTCAGGCGCTTGCGGAACGACAGAGGGCTTTCGCAGGAAGCTCTGGCCTATGACGCTGGCGTTAACCGGACGTATCTGTCCAAGCTTGAAACCGCCGTCAGCTATCCCGGTCTGGAAATCATCGGAAAGCTGGCGGCGGTCCTTGAGGTTGAGCCAGCGGAACTGTTGAAGCTACCCCCCAGAAAGTCGAAGCGAAAATGATTCTGGCTCGCTCGCTTCTCCCGTGCGAATGGCGCGGACGGGGTCCGGGCTGGGTGAATTGCGGTGGCTGGCGGGCGAAATGAGGGGCACTGGTACGCCGAGCTTCGCGACGCTCTCGATGGCGTGCGCCATTGCGTCATTCCATGCAGCCCTCATGTCGGCGTTGTTCTGAACTTGAGAAGTGTCTCTTTCGAGGGTAACCCCTTGCGTGGGTTTGCCCCACCCCCTGTCCAAAATTGCCACAGCCGCCGCCACGCGTGCCCCGGGCGGGGCTTTGGGGTCGTGCATCACGGTTGCCAGGGTTTGGATCGCATCGTCTGTGAGCTCGCGCGCGAGGTCCCTGACATGGCCGATCGCTTTCGGTCGGCCGCCCGGGTTACCGGATTGCCCAGGTTTCCAAGGGCGGCCTGGGGCGTAAGTGACCGCTGATAAGTCAGTGTTCTGAGCGTGAGCCATGCCTTAATGTGCCCACGTTCGCAGTGCACGCGGGAGTCCTAAGGGACAGTCGCCGTTCTTTTCCGAGGAGCAATGGATCGAATTGTGTGCGCTGGCACCTCGGGTGAGGTGATCGGGGCAGACGTAATGACTAAATTCATAATCGCAATTGCGAGCTGGTTCGGTCTAATGGGCAGCTCAGCGCTCGCCTCGCCTGTGTTTCAGATAGGAACAACAATAACCGTGCCCGCGAGCCCTGTCGGCGCTTCGTTCACGTATAATGGTACGCTCACTCAAGACGATACCCTGGGGTTTCATCAAACGGGGAGGGTATGCCTTGACTCTGGCCCCGCGTATTGCACCAATGGAGCCGGGATTGTCGAAAAGGTCGGTAGCTACGCTTCCGATAACGGAGTCCCAATTGGCGGCACTTTGAATTTTCCGTTCGTTGTCGCCTTCAATGGAACGTTGGCAGCCTGGACTTTTGGGGCCTTAGTTCTAGAAATTCCGAATGCTGGTACTGTAGCGATTTTGCCGCCTACTGTCGCCAATGGCTTCGGGAGCAATACACCACCTCGCAATCTGAGACTGCCGGGGACGTCATTGGCTGATTTGGGGTTTGCCAATTTTTCGTTGGTCGATCCGACAATTACGTTTGTTGTTTCCGACACATTTTACGAAGACAACAGGGGCCGTTTCGTCTTGACGAACTCGATCTCGGAACCATCCCCGCTGGCGCTTTTGGCAATTGGCTTTGTGACCTTCGGTTTATTGCGCCGCGCCGCTCCAAGGGTTTGCACCTGGAGATTGGGAATTTCTTAATTACTACAACATAGCAGGCTGGGGCGCTGACGATGCGAAAGCAAATTGTCTGTGTATCGCCCAAAGGGGAGGTGAACATTTGCTGGTTGAGTTTTCAGCCTGATGGCTCCATCTCGTTTGGTCTAAATGATCGCACGTTCATCGCTCCCGCAATGATGGGGCGTTACAATGTTTTCAATGCATACAACCGAGTACGCTCGGAATTCATCGTGTCGAGCGGTGGCGTGGGAATGGAGGCGGTTCACAACCCGCACTTCACATATCATCCTATCGCGCACTTCCATCTGACAGGAAACGATGGTCATCGGCTTTTCGAGGGGATTGCAGATACTTCTATCGTCCTTTCACAGCAGCACGTCCTGCCATGGATTAGAGCAACGTCGCGGGCCATCGCCCTCCTCCCGAAGGCTCAGACGCGGGCAGATGGAATAGAGACGGAGAGATTGTGCTTCCACCTCGCGGATGCCCAAGTTTCGCTGCGAATCGCAGTTGATCTGCTTCGGCCAGGGCCGTGGGCACAGGCGGCAGGCGCACTACTTTGCACGTTGTGTGAGTGGCAGGGCGTTATAGCTTGCCTAGCCGTCACCAGCACGGAAGGACAAGCGCCCACCTTAAGTTGGTTTCACGAAACATAACTGCCGGGGGGCCGCCAAATCACGATCTTCGGCGTTTTAACGCGCGGTAAGTGATTCTCCGGATTCGGAGAAGGGCTCATTTGCACCGGTTTGACCAAATACGCGCACGTTCCGGGCAGTCTGCCAGTCCATGGAGGGACTGCGTAGCGGGGATGCTTGCCGCGAGAGAGAACTCCGCGCGAACGGTTAACAATCGGCTCGCATCTTCACGAACGCGTCCAACTCCCTCGCTAGCCGATCAGCCTCCCTGGCCACCTGCCGCAATGCCCCCCGGGAGCAACTCCGCGGCGTGCACCGGCAAGGGATCACGGCGCGCTGCCACGTCGGTCGCACCAAAGCAGGGATACGTACCAGCCTTCCACACTGCATGTTATGACTGTAATTAAATGGTAGTGCGAAAATTTTTGGGTTACGCACGCGTAGCGGCTTCGTGCCTGAAGAAACCCGTTCGAGTTAGGCCTTTGCCTTGCGCCGACGGCGAGATACGGCAAAGGCAGCAAGCAGTCCTGTGCCGTATAACGCCAAGCTTGCGGGCTCGGGGATGGTGGTAGCCCTTGCGGCCAGGGTCTGGACTTCTATGGGGGTCAGCGCCCGATTATACAGCACTACATCTTGCATCAGCCCAGGGAATGCGTCTCCGCCGTCTTGGAACCCGAACGCCAGCGGTGCAGAGGGGTTGGGAAACGTTCCTTGGTACGGTCCACTTCCCAGGCCGAGGCTCACGCTGCCGAGACTCACACCGTCAAGATAGAACGTATAGCCTGAAAGAGACGCAGTATCAGTAACTACCAACGTCAGTTGATTCCAACCTGCTGGGACCGGAACGTCGTTCGCAAAAATGCCAGCACCCGGTTGTCCCAGATCAGGTCCTCCCAAGACCAACTCAAAGCCAGATGGTAAGCCGAGATAGGGTGCGACATCGCCGATGAACCACTTGGGCAGGTCGCCCCCACCGACATCTTGACCGATCATGATCCAACTAGTGCGGTCGGGGAACGGCACTCCATTGCGGTTGAACCAGAAGCCGACAGAAAGACTCGTTCCAAAGTCATAAGCTGCGTTGTCTGGAATAACAACGTCTCCCAAGGGGGCGCTTGGCTTTGGTCCTGGAGGGGTCGCCAAGTCGAACGCCTTTCGTCTATCGATGCCAGGTGCGTAGCTGCCAGCGAAGGTTCCGTTGTTACCGGTCGGAGACGAGTCGTGGGCATTGCCATTACCTTCCCAATACCCGGTGAGCCCAGAGAAAATGATGCCAGCCTGAGCCCCACTTGTGACCAAGGTTATCGAAGCACAAAGAGAGTAGGCACCAAACAACCGCATTGTGTTTTGCGTTGTCCGCATCTCGCCCACCATCTTTCCGGATGTCTAATTAGGCACTCTCCGGTCAGATTATCACGCGGCCTCCGAAATATCATCGTAGTTAAGCGTTCGGTAGTGTCCTAGTTTGAGGGCTCCGGCCAATCTGTAAGGCCCCAAACGTCATTTTCTTTCATGGACCGGCGTGCTCCGATCATCAATAGATGCCGGGTGGCCCGTCACGGTGAAGTTCAGCGGGCGGCCCTTGCTGTCGACGACCGCGTGGATTTTCGTGCTGCGCCCGCCGCGGCTGACACCGATCGCCTGATTTTGCTCCCCCCTTTTGCGCCACTGGCCGCGCGGTGGGCCTTCACGATGGTGCTGTCGATCAGATGAAGGCTATCGCGCGATTTAGAGGCCAGCCTGTCGAAGATTTTCTTCCAGATACCGCGCCGGGACCCACGATTGAAGCGATTGTAGGCCGTTGTGTACGGCCCGTAGCGTTCCGGCAAATCTCGCCAGGGCATGCCAGTCCGCAGCACGTAAAAGATCGCATTCATGATCTTGCGGTCGTCGGCTCGGGCGCTCTTGCGGCTCTTCGGCATCAACGGGTTCAAGCAGCGTCCATTCCTCGTCGGATAAATCAAATCGCATGATCCACCTCCGATCACGGTGAATCACTGTTCGCCTAAATTTTCAACGATTTATGTGGGTACACACCCTAGGACACTACCCTACTGGGACCAAGCATTTCGTCAGTAAACCGCTGGTGACGACGCGGATCGGCGGATATGGGCAAGGGCCATTTGGGATCGGTCCCTACGGCGAGGGATACCATCTTATTGATTACGGGGAGGATGCCGGAGATTGCCGCTGGCAGTCTGCAGCACATCTCCTAGAGGTCGTTGTTCGGTTCTGGCGCGACTTTTTTAGAACGTATCGGCGCGGCGCGGACTTACCCTTCAGCAAACGTCATGTCGATTAGCGCCGATAGACAGTGCCGTCATATTCGTCGTCGTCAATTACCACTTTAAGACGGCCATCGCGGACATTCTTCAAAATGAAGACATCTGGTGCGTAAGAGTAATTGTAATTGTATTCGGAACACACGAAGATCAGACCATTGTCTAATGGAATGCGACGCCCAAAGTCGCAGCCGTTGAACTCGCCTTGAACGCTCGTCATTTCGAGGACGCCGAAACCATCCTTTGCCAAGTCCTCCCAATCCACGGCAAATGCGGGTGATGCTGCACAAACAAGAGATAACGGAAAAATCAAGGACCTCATATTTTTCTTTCCTCAAGGATCGTGATTCTACCGTAGCAGGGTGGCAGGCAGGCGTCAGTCGGTGCGCCAAGGCTCTGGCGAATCGGTGATACAAATGGCAATCGGGAGCATCCGAACGCGGAAGGATGGAAAGCATGGCTGAGCGTCGGTCGGTTCACCGTACCCAATGGGCAGCCCAATTTGCCGTGGCGAGCGAGCTTTGCAAACGTGGCTATCAGGTAGCGTTTACGATGGGGAACCATCCAGCCGTAGACCTGATGGTGATCAGCCCCAAAGGAGAATCTTTCTCAATTGACGTTAAGGGACTGTACAAACGGAATTTTTGGGTAGTTTCACCCAAGGAGCAAAGACACAATCTGTTCTATGTCTTTGCCTTCGTTCCCGACAGGGGACAGAACGAATTCTTCGTGCTCGACCAAAGCACGGTAAGTCGGCTTGTTCAGGCCGAGTTTGATCGGGCGCGGGCGAACCGTATTGAGAAGGGCACGTCTCTCGAGAACATTGAGCGTTTCCCCTGCATTCCGTGGGAGATAGTGAGGGGCTATAGCGATAAGTGGGAGGAAACCCTCCCGCCATGATCCGGAATTTCCGGCGTTTGAGCGATAAGACAGTCGTGTCGAGCGCTGCCTACTGATGGGGCATTCGGCTCTTAGCGCGTCCACCGTGCCACCGCCCATCACGCGGAATCCCGCTCGCATCGCGCACCTTCACGACCTGCCAGCCGCGCGGGAGACGCGGGCGCTTGGCCTCCTGTTTAGCGGCAAACGCAATTTGCTGGCCGAAGCTCTGGATAACCTCAGCGTCACGGGCCAGCACCCTTGCCAGCCTCTCAAGCGCCCCCGCGGGTATCCTCCGCCTCCCCGCCAGCCACGCCGCCGCCGTGCTCCTGGGCCGCCCCAGCGCACCGGCCAGCCCCGCTATGTGCCTCTTAGGCCAGCGCAATCGACAGGCTCGCTGTAGCGTCTCCAGGTCAGCGGACATCAGTGCTAGGGGTGTTGTGGGCGTGGTTCTTCTTCGCGCGCGGACCGATCCAGACCCAGCGTCCGCATGCGTTCTCAGGCACAGCCGGTAGCGGGGGATGTTTGCTACGCTTGACCATAGGCAATTGTCGCTCAGTGCGTGGCGCGACGCTAGCAAATACACAGTCTGCCGAATCTGAATGCTCGGACGCTTCGCGTCCTCGCATATATGGGCCGTCGTGCGGCAGCTCTGGTGAGGCATCTGCCACAGGCGAACATTTTAGCGAACACGAACATTCACGAACATTTTGCGCTTTTCCTCGCCGGGTGTCCGATGCGAACGAACGCGAACACACCCCTTAAGGGTGTTCGCATGTTCGCGTCACCTTGATTTTCGATCGAGCATCACTCGGTCAAACGACGCGAAAGCGCCGCCGTCGTTTCAATACGACAAAGGCAAGGAACCCAGAACTGATAATTGCCAGCCCGGAGGGTTCAGCAATCGGTTTGTCTCTTACAAACAATTTCGCTGCGCGCTTTTGCTGTACGGCCGTCATCAAGGCTAAAGTCGAGTGAAAAGGGAGTTGCCCCTTGATCATGACCGATATCGAGAGCACCAGTCGTGAAGGCGAATGCCACGGTGCATGTCCCACCGAATGGAAGAATCTGACCGACTGTGCAGCTTCCGGACAAAGCACCACGCGTCGGAATATCGGTCTTATCCCCCTGAGTTTTCCCTTGGGTGACGTTGATGGCTGTTATTTTGCCATCCGCTCCCGGGTTGGTTATCGTGAACGTGCCCGTCCCGCCGCTACCCTCCAGCACGTTGTCCCCAATTCCTTGAGCACGCAGCGGAAGCGAAACATCGTTCACCTTGTAGGAAAATGTCTTGAGGAAATCCGCTGGATTCGACCAAAAGGCGGTGCCGTCCAGCTTGGAATTGATTTGAATACTAAACGTCGTAAGCCCGCTATCGAGTGGCGGTGGTTCCGGGCCATCCAAGCGAGGATCGACCTGAAACGTAATCTTCATTTGCTGATTGCCGCTTATTATCGAATAGCCAATGTTTGGCGCTGACGTTTGCACAAAGTGGTTGATCGTAGGACTGTCATTATCACCCGGACGGCCATTGAAGCTTCCGGGAGCACTTATGATGGCTTCGACGTCAACGGCGGGGCGCGGCGGGTTTGGATTCTTCTTGTTAGGTTTGGTAGTCGCAATGTTGTCGCAGACAAACGTTTCCTTAAAAGCAGGATCGCCCTCGTTGAATACAAATTTGTGTGGTCCTACGAGGCGGCAATCCACCAATCCGGCCTGAGCTGGTTGGGGCGTGAAGATCGAAACGGACGTTGCAACAACTGCCGTAGCGGCACTGATGAATTGCAGTGGAGCATGGCGGGTAACTGCTCGAATATTCACTTTATTGCTCCCGATTTCCGGACCCAAATCCGGCATAGCGTTACCCCCGCGTGAACGCTACGCCGATGCCGAGGGTTCCCCTAGGACAAAAGGTCGAGTTGCGTCCCAATTAATGGCAATCTTGTTGACGTTTGTGCGTACTTTTTATGACCTGCAAGTGGGATGCGCGGACGCTCCCTAGCTTCCTTACCTGCAAACGAGATGTGCGGACCAAAACTCAGGATGGAATCAGTGTGCACCCAGGCATCCGCCGCTGCCTCTGTGCCCACGCCGTCGTCGTGTTCCTGGTCCGCCCCAATGCCCTTGCCAGCCCCCCGTTACCTGAGACTGAGCCGACAATGCCAAGATCGGCAGGACGGACGCTACGGGAATTTACGCGCTCGACCCCGACGGGAAAGCAAAACTATTTGTCTGACGGTGTTAGAGAAGCGAAACCCCATGTTTGAAAATTGGTTAGGCGCGAACACGAACGCGAGCGAACATTGTTCGCTTTATTCGCTGAGCGAAAACGGCGGGCAAAATTTTGCAAAAATTCCGCGAGGGGGTAACCCGGGCGCGGCCTGAAAGAGCCCGCCGCTCCCCACCTACCGGGGGGCGATGCATCAATCTCCGCCGCCCGCTGAGCGACGCACTGGATAATCGCGCCTGTGGGGTCCGCTATGGGTCCGCAGAATCAAGAGGCTAGCGGATCGCACTTCATGATGAACGTAAGTACCTGAATTGATATCAGAAATTGGCGCACCGGGCAGGATTCGAACCCACGACCCCCAGATTCGTAGTCTGGTGCTCTATCCAGCTGAGCTACCGGTGCATCAAGGACTTACGCTATACCAACCCTACCCGTGTCTCGCCAGTGTCTCCAAGGGGGATTTGCCTTCGGGGGCAGGGGCGTAGCATACCTGGGCCATGAAGCCAAACCCGTAAACCCATGACGGACGTGCCCGGAATCTCTGAGGTTTGCCGGCAGAAGACCGACCGGGGAAGCGCTCGGTTCCATCGCTCATCACTCAAACCCTGAACGGAACCTGCCCTAGCTCGCCGCGAGCCGGAGGAACTGCCGCTCAAGCGGGACGTCATTGCCTTTGAAGCTCGCCACCATGGCGGCGAGGAATGCTTCTGGTTCAAGCTTCGAAAGATCGAGCGGGTGCCCGGCGCGGTTGGCAAGGAGGGTCACGAAAACCGTCTGTGTCCGCCCGTTACCCTCGCGAAAGGGGTGAATGGCATTCAGGGTCGATAGAAACGCGGCAGCTTCGGAAGCGAATGCTTCGCGCGAAAGACCCCGCAGATATTTCCGTTCCTTGAGCCCGCCGAAAACCCGTTTCATCTCTTGTGCGATGTTCTCGGGGTAACAGAAGGCGCTTCCGTCCTTCGAGATGCGTACCGTGCGGAATTTCCCGGCCCAGGTGTACGTGTCCTGAAAGAGGTGATGATGGATGGCCTGGTAGTGGGTTACGCCGAAGCGTCCCACAGGAAGCGGTTCGTCTGCGCGTTGGACGGCGAGGGCGGTCTCGAATTCGTCGAGCGCCGCTTGGTCGCGCAGGTCGGGAATATTCTTCAGAACCGTGGTGCTTTCATAGCAGTACGGGTCTGCTATCGCGTCATACATGGGAGATGGCTAAGATTTGCCGCCGTATTTGCGAGCGAGTTCACGGCGGCGCTCCGCCGGCGAGAGGCCCTGCCTATCGAATTGCCGGAACTCTTCGTCCATTTTACGGCTCGGCTTTATGCCCTCGACTTCGCTGATTTTTCCGAAGCGGGCACGCCCCAGGGTGAATGTACCGGCGAGTCGCTTGGGAGGTCTGGTCGTGGCCTTGCTCATACCTCAATTATACCACGCTGCGAATCTCGTGGCGAACGCAAAGCAGATGGGCGAAAAACCCGGAGCGGGTCGGTTTCCACCACTCCGCCATATCGAGGCAAAGAGCGCGAGCAAGGACATCCGCCTCTGCCTGGCGCACGCCCTCTCTCCATGGCCGGTGAACGGCGTCGATCGACATCGCTGTGCAGAAGGCCAGAAGTTCTAGGCGGTCGGTCACATCGAGCGATACAAGCCAATCCCACAGATTCTGTCGGTCGGGCAACCGTTCGCCCCACCGATCGCGCCTTTCCAGAATCACGGCGGCGGCCTTGCTCTCACCTACGGTCTGCGAGGACTTTGTGAGATCAGCGACCGTTGCGACGATTTCGATGCAACTTGCCTCGGTCTCTTGGAAGCGTCTTATAAGCGCATAAAGAAGGGCAACGAGAGCGTGTTGCGGTTGGCTTGCGAGAACCGCCCGCAATGCACCGGAGGGTGTCGGGCTTTCGAAAGGGAAACGACACAATGGCTCAGTCAGCCGCGAAAGTGAGCGTGTCGGCGATTGCGTCGGTCTCAGGCTCGGCACTATTAGGGCCGACACAATGCCTTTATGGATCAGTGCCCTCGGCGTCATGTGCGTTCCCCCAACGCATCTACGCCAGGTCAACCGCCCGCCAGCGGCTGAGGCCCCTGAACGTAGCGTATAAAAATAGATTTACTGAATTTTTGGGTAAATAGAGCCTTTGCTATCAGCGGGCGCTACGCAACAATAACGATGTGGGAATTAACCATTCTGACGAGAGGTTGCTGCTTAGGCAGGGGCTCGACCTGCTAGGCTTTGGCTATCCGATTTACTGCTGCTTGTCCTAGACCGTACGTGTCCTCAATTTGCGCCGCACGATCTGCCCCACCTGGCGGCTAAAGTCTCGCATGTCCGCATCCAGTTGCGGGCTGCGCCGACTTCGTCGGACATGCTCATGCCGCGGACTTGCCTCCCTTCGCCCGAGTGTCGTGCCGGTTCTAATGTCGGCCATGATAGGGGTCCCTCGGGACCTCAGTGATCGGCATCTCCCGAACGGGGGCGACGATGAGTGCTAGGGGCGCTGAGGTTCTCAAATCCAAGACGGTCGCGGCGTTTTTGCTTGTCGCGTTTGGGCTTCAAGGCCGCGCTGCCGCGTCGTAAATACGGCGCACCCTAGTGATTGACGCCGTACTTGCGCCCGAGTTCCCGCGAACACTCCGCCGGAGACAGGCCCTGCCGCTCGAATTCCTTGAAATCTTCGGCCATGCGGCGATTGGGCTTGATACTCTCGACGGCACTGATTTTCGCGAAAGCTTCTCGTCCAATGGTGTACGTGCCGGAAGCTCGCTTGGGAGTCTTGGGCGTTTTGGCCATTCCTCACGATACGACATCGCTGCCATGGCGGGGAACCCCGCGGCTGCGCTCGGCCAATTCTCCGCAGCTGGAGGTTCGCTGGTGATGGGCCTATGGCAACGCCTTATGCCCGTCAGATATGGGAACTGCCGAAGGGACCGCCCTTTTTCGTCTTTGAACTCTTGCCAGTGTGAGAAGCCCTCCAGCCTATAAGAGCGAGAGTCAACCATTTCGGGATCGGAACGAGCCCTTCTTCCCACTCCGCAATAGTAGGGCTCGATACTCCTAACAGATGAGCGAGCCCCTCTTGACTTAATCCGGCTTCCTCTCGCCAGGCACGCAAGTCATCAGGTGTCATCGGACGTCTTCGAAAAGAGAAACCCCGCGCTGAGCGGGGCGCGTTTAAACTGTCGCGAGGGTCAAACCTTCCGCGACGAAAGCTCCGTATCACATGCCTAAGGTCTCTGTTCGTAAGAATTTTGTAAAGGCGCATACGGAACTTTCCCACCTCCCGTTTCAGCAAACCACGAGCGTGGCAGTACGACTCTCAGTGTTCCGCAGCACCTACTAACGTGAACCGATCGTCATCGTGTCGCGGCCTATCTGCAACACGACCGCCCTTCTTCATTCAGTTCAGACCGATTACGTAGAATACGCGACTTATCCGCTGGCGAACTGGGTGGTACGGGCTGTTTAGTCTTTTTGAGGCACTCGTGCGTGCCGCACCGTTTCGTCCGCCAGCCTTTCAATCACGAGCGCGTAGCTTCCGAGCTTGAGGAGTTGGCCGAATTCGTTGGTGGACAGATATCGGTCAATGACGACCTTGCGGATCGCCTGCGAGCAGGCTCCCGCGAACCGTGGGCCGTATAAGAAAGGGATTGCGGCTTAAGGTTCGTTGAGCAGCCCTTTCAGTTTTAAGCGGCGCCTCCTTATGCCTGCGATTATTAAGCCGAAAATGGTGAACAGATTGCAGGCTGGAACAAACCAGCGGGGAAACCCATGGGTCAGGAGAATTGGCAATAGCCAATCAGCGCCAAGGATCACCAGCGACAAGATTGTCGCGGTGATCAACAAGGCCGACAGGGCACCGAACAGCCGCACATGCGCATACTTTAATCCGAAGTGAGAAAATTTCAAACAGACCCACTACCGAATCGGGACTGCAACCGCGCGATGGAAGTCGAATGTCCAGCCGAAATCGATGTCAATTATCGTGATACCGACGAAGATCACAATTAAGGCCAGAACGATGAGAAACCAGCGTTCGATGGCATTGAGTCCACTTCGGGACTTCTGCGGCAGATCGAAATTCGGCATCCGGTGCCTTTTCTTGAATAACCAAAAGATTTTCTCCAAATGCAAGCGTGCAGTAATGACCTTTATCAATTGGCCATTCCAGTCTTTGGAGCGTGCCGCTGCCAATAGCCGCTGAAATCGACTGACGGCTTGCGGTTTAGCGCCAGCCAGGCCACGCGCCGGACCTGATCCCAGTTTCGTGACGCGGCGGTTGGAGACCGCCGCGCTCTCACTTGACCGGGTCTCCTTTTTATTTTGGGTCCCCTAAGAATTAAACTCCAGTCGGTAACGTCGTAGCGCTGAAGGGCTTTGACGGCTCGCCGTTGATCATCAACCGCAGGTAGATTCGATAATTCGGAAGACGAATGAGGTCTTCGGTCGAGAACTGTTGCTCAAACTCGCGCGAAACATAGGCCGCATCTTCAGCACCCAATCGGAAAGAGATCAGCGTACCGGCATTGCCAAGTACCGCGTGTCGTACCTGGGGATCAAGTTGGTGCAGGTATTGGTGCGAAAGCACCAGCCCAATCGCGTATTTACGTAGCTCCGCCGTCATGTTGGCGACGGCGAGCGTCGTAAAGGACTGGAATTCATCGGCGTAGACATGGAATGGCCGCCGCTCGCTCTCCACCTGCGACGCCCGCGTGAATGCGGCGAGCGATAGCGAGGTGACGATGAGCCCGCCGGCAAGGGCAGCGCTGTCGGCGCCTATCTGACCTTTCGCGAGATTGACGACGAGAATCTTTCCCTCATCCATGAGCTGCCGAAAGCGCAGCGGGCGCTCCGATTGCACGAAGAAGCGATACAGCCGGCGGTCGGCAAGAAAGGCGCCGACCTTATTCTGAATAGGTGCAATCGCTTCGGCTTGATAGCGGTAGGTGTATTTCGGATATTCGGTGCGCCAGAAGGTACGCACCTGCTCATTGCCGGTATTGGCGATCACGGCGTTGCGGAACGATTTGTCTGCGTAAAGGCGGAGAATGTCCGCGAAGTTGGCCTCGGGAAAATCAAGCAGCGCAAGGAGCGAATTGCGGAGGATGTGCTCCATGCGCTGACCCCAGGCATTGGGCCAGAGCTTCTCGAACAGTTCCATGATCCCGGAGGCGACCAGGCTCCGCCGCTCGGGCGAAACATGGGTCAGCGGATTGTAGCCATAGGGCTGGGCTGGATCGGGAAGGTTGACGTAGACGAGGTCGCTTCGACGCCAGAGCGGGACATGTTGGGCGACATGCGCTGCCAGATCGCCATGAGGATCGATCAGAGCGCAGCCACGCCCAGCTCGAACATCCTGGTAGAAGAGCGTTTCGAGAAGCGTTGATTTACCGGTTCCCGTTTTGCCGATGATATGCATATGCCCAAGCCGATCGGCCTGTTTGATACCAAAACGAATGTTTTGATTTCGAAAATTGGTCGTTGCAAAATACGAGATGCGCGGGTCAGGAGGCATACGTTCAACGTACGCGCGAGAGAATTGCTGTCAGGTGGTGGAAATGAGAAATCAATTGAGCGGCTTCATCCTAAATAAAGAGGGCCGACACATTGTGTGCCGGCCCAAGTTTGATGTGCTCCGTTATTCGGCTGCTGCTCGGTTCGGTTCTGAGGCTATCGGGGTCCGAAGCGGTTCGGGGAGCCAACGCGTCGGCGCAAGAAGTTCTTCCGCGCGGCTGCCGATCTGGCTTTTCTTGCGGCCGGTGAGCGGGTGAATGGCCGCGCGCGAGACGCCCTCTGCGACTGCTGCCAGGATTTGGTCCTTGGTAATGCGGTCGAAGAATCCGGCCTGCGTAGGACGCCACCAGTCAGCCATGTCGAGACCGAGGGCTCGGCAGAGCTGGTCGGCTGATTCCTTCCGGCTGGTAACGCCCGGCCGGTGGAGCGCATCGATGGTCAGGCCGATACAATACGCAAGCAGTTCGAGCCGGTCGTCCGAGGGCAGTTCGTTCAGCCAGAGCCGAAGGTGGTCGATTTCTGGCAGCCGCTCGGCCCAGGCATTGTGGCGAGCGACCAAGGCGAGCGCAGCCTTGCTTTCGCCAACGGTTTGGGAAGCCTTCCTGAGATCGGTGATAGCGGGCGTGATCTCGATGCAGCTGCCCGAATGCTCTGCGAAGAAGATACGCAGCACGAGAACATGAAGCAGGGCCGTCATCGCCTGCACGGGATTGCCTGCCAGGATTTCCCGCAAGGCCGCCGTGCGATGGGCGGAGAGCTCAACCAGAAGCGACTCCGAATAGCCATTTGTACGCTTCTCTTCAGCTCTTGGGCTCGCTCCTTGGGGCGAAATGGGATCGACAGCCTGCCGGTGTTCCGGCTTGACCAATCCGCGCATGACTTTCAAGCTGCCATCATATTCCAGGCTTAGGATCGCGCCGGCACCGGCCTTGTCCTCGTCTAGCCAAACCTCCTTCTTGGCCCGGAGGGTATCCAGCTCTTCCGTGATACGGTCGAGCTTCTCCGCCGCCTCCTCATCGCCTTCCTCTTCGATCGCCGCGACGAGTTCATCGTACCGCTTGGAGAGCTCCGCGATTTGTGCCTCCTCTTCGTCGGAAAGGCTGACCTCCCTGGGCCTCGCTCGCCCAAACCGTACAAGTTGGGTGTGGTCGACCTCAGGCACCACGTCGACCCAACCCCACCCCTCGGCTTTCAGCGCGTCAGCCTCGACGCCCAGCCTTTTCGCGACAAGCTGATCGAGAAGCTGGCTATCCGCGAAATATCCCTCGCTTTCGGATTGGAAGAGGTCACGAACGATAACGCCACCGGCAGCTTCGTAGGCTTTGGCACCTATGAAGCGCGCCCTGCGATCCGCACCGTCAACGAGTGCCCTTGTAAGAAGGCGCCGGATATCCTGGGATGAGAGGCCAGAGAACGGGCGCTCAAACCAAACCGCTTCTTGCGCGCCATGATCGTCGGAGATCGTGAAGGCAATGAGCTGTTCGAGGCTCATCTCTCCGGAGCGATACACTGCCATCAGCCGCGGCG
>CAZBRO010000013.1:0-130227 GCA_964494505.1 uncultured Bordetella sp. | reverse complement strand
GCCTTGAATCAATTCGGGTTTCACGCGTCAAGGAATTTGTCCACGCCGCCTAGTGACCGCGAATCAAATTCGAGCGTTTGACGCGCGGATCACGTGGCCAACAAGGACTCCACTATGGCAGAGAGCGAAATATCTTTGAAACTATCAAGGAAGTGTTCAGTCGGATGGAGCGCCGCGTTCACGAAGGATGCTCCTGGCACAAAGCTCCCCGATCCGTCGGCGTGAATATAGATTTGGAGTCCGATGCCGTTCGCAAGCCAGGTGTTCGGCCCGACGAATGGATCCAGATCCTTTGCGAAATTGACCCCAGGCAATCGCGACGGCTCAACACCGAGCCGCTGGATGGAACCCGGCGAGCACGTCGCATTAAAGGTGACAAAGCCGCGCCACCCCGGCCGCGTGACGATTGAAGCTACCTGCAATTGTGCCGTGCCGCCCGCTTGACTCTGCCCGGTCGCGATCAGCGGCACGTCCAACTGGCGCGCAATCTGCTCGGCTGCATCCGCCAGCTCAAGTGCGGCCCCCAGAGCGGCAGTGCCAAAGCCGAACACTATTCCCGATCGGAAGTTGGCTCTTTCTGATGATAGGCCAGGCCATACGCCCGCGCGGCTACGAGCCGATGGTCGACACGCTGACCGATCAGGCGATCCGAACGGGCCTCGATGACGTTCGCACCATGGTCCGGCGTTGCGTCGATACCATGCAGGCGCACGAGGAGTTCATCGAAGGAAACTGCCGCGCTTGAAGTGGTCGCAAGTGTGTATCGTGTAATCCATTTAGCCAATATTTGAATAGTGTGCATCCATCGAAAGCAGCACGGCTGAACAGCGGAGTGAGCGCAACCAGACAAAAATTTCGCGCTTTTGCACTTCCGGGATTTCTCCCGCGGTGCCATTCTTTGGCCAGGGTGGCTGGATCGATCGGCTAGCTCGCAATGCCGATCAACTTGCAGCTTCATCTCGAAGAGGGCGAGAGCCGTAGTGGCAGCCGCCGCCGCAAACGGTGACGGACGTCTTATTGGCTGGATTGCGTAACTCAAACCAGGAGAGTCGCCATGGCGGGACATAAGCATGGCTTCAAATTTGCAAGTGTAAAAGGCAGCGCGGACAAGATCATCCCTTACCTCTCGAATCAGATTGCGAATTCGTGCAAATGCAGTCTTAAAGTCGTGTTCTTGGGCGAAACACACGACGACCAAATTGATATGGCAGTCACAAAATATATCCTGAGACACCCTCCCGTGATTGATCCCCTCAACTCACGGATCATATGGGAGCATGGGTTACCTGGGAGATATGCCCCATGGCCGTTTCCAGGAGATATTTCCAACGACTTCAATGTTCCCGGCCTCGTTGGTGTCTTTGCCCACCCGGATCAGGACGAAGACCCCTTTCATGGACCATTTAAACAAAGGTCGAAATCTCTCGCTGACAGAATTTATTCAGCGTTCGTAAACGACGG
This sequence comes from uncultured Bordetella sp., assembly GCA_964494505.1. GTDB lineage: Bacteria > Pseudomonadota > Alphaproteobacteria > Micropepsales > Micropepsaceae > CAIYRG01. Next base: position 128,766 of record CAZBRO010000013.1, on the reverse strand, counting down.
CAAGCGCGTCGTTTATATGCCTTGTGGTTCGAATCACACGGCCGATGTTTTCGATTACCTTAATAGGCATGAGGATATTGAATTTGACTTTGCGTGGAAGCCGGCTGCCAGCGAAATGGGGTAGAAGTGCCAAAAGAAGCTCACGCTTCTGCAATATGATTTCTAAAACTGAAATCCCTGGAGAACGCCAAGGCGCATGCGAAGCCGGTGATAGGCGGAATGTTCTACGATGCGGGTCGGCGGGTGCCGGGTCGAGGGCTACCGCGCGACCGCCCCAGGTTCGGTCCCGAATAGCGGGACCACTCCCCGGAACCGGCGCGAATGTTTGCGGCAGCGGCCCCGCTCCGGCCCGCGCTTCGCAGCGCAGGCCGGATTATGCGACTCAATTCATAAATTATCCCTAGCTGCGCTCGTTGTTGGCGGCAGGGGAGTATTCGATGAACCCGATGACATTGGCCGTATTACCGCTGAAGAAAATTCGGTTGGGATCTGTCGGATCGATTTCGATGCGCCGAGGGTCACTCTGCGAGTCAGGCAGGGAGAACTCCATCCATGTATTCGTCTTGGGATCGAAGCGGCCGATCTTGTCCACGGCCTGTTCGCTGACCCAGATGATGTTGTTCTTCTTGTCTACCGTGACCGAATAGCATCCAGCATCTTTCGTCGGAGGAGTGAAGATCGTCATCTTCTTGGTCTTGTAATCGATCTTCATGAGTTTGCCGGCGTCCCAGAGGCCAACCCAGATATTCCCGTCGCCGTCGGAATTCATCCGGCGCGGCAGAATGCTCTCGCCTTGGTCTTTGATGGGAAGCTCTTCGATCTTGCCGGTCCGCAGGTCCAGATGACCGATGCGGTCGATCCTGTCTTCGGCAAACCAGGGGGAACCGTCACCGGCGAGCGCAATGCCATATGCGCCGGAACCGGTGGTGGGCGTCCGGTAGAAATTCCATTGCCCCGTTTTCGGATCGAGCGAATAGATTCCGTTGCGCTCATCAGTCGACCAGACCATGCCGTTCGCGTGATTGAGCGCCATGCTGTTGCCGCCGGCAATATGTCCGTCCGGTACGAAATAGTTGATGAATTTGTGTGTCTTTGTGTCGAAGCTCAGCCACCGTTTGTTGGGGGCGTCGGCCGTCCACAACACGCCGTCGGGTCCGACCTGAGGGTTGCCCAAGCGGCGGCGAGATGGCGCCGCGCCGCCCGGTGGTGCATTGATTTCTGTGATCTCAAGCGTGTGCGGATCAAAACGGATGAGCTTGCCGCCCGCAAGATTCTGTCCCCCGCGTTTTGCCGCCCAGGCTATTCCCGTCGGATCGACGGCAATATCGTGCGGCTCGGCGAACTCGGGGTCCAACCGGAATGTGACCACACGATAGTCGCGTGCGTTGCCTTCAAGCGTCCTCTTGGGTAACCGATTGTTTTCGTTGTAGGGGACCACATTGGGGAAGTTCTTCACCAAATAGGTTTCGATGGTGGCCGCTTCTTTGTCGCTGATGTCGGGCAGATTGGCAGCGGCCATGTTCTGCCGCATCGACCAGATCGTGTGCTCCCAATTCTTCTGGCTGGTGCGGCTGGCGACGATTCGCGCAGAGTCGTGGCAAACATTGCATTTGGCCTCGACCAGGGACTTGCCCTCGCCTTCCGGCAATTTGACCGCTTCGGGTTTTGGAATTTGAGCGTTCGGCAATCTGTCCGGCCATGCCGCCGGAAGCGATGCCCCGCGTTTCTCTGCGAGCGCGACGCTTAGCGAGGCACTGCCGCCGGCTTTGAGCGTGACCGGCTGCGAAACCTTGCTCTCCATCTCGCCGCCGACGCCTTCGGCCGTATATTGGCCCGCCGGAAGGTCTTTCGCTTCGAACGCTCCGCCGTCCTTGCTGACCACCATGAAGGTCAAGCGGCGCTCCGCGTTGCGCAATTTCACGAATGCGCCCGATATCGGCTTGCCGGAGCCGTCTTTGACAATGCCCTTGAGGGAGCCGGCATTTTCGACTGCAACAGCCCCATGCGAAACCATAAGCAACGCGCAAACCGCGATTCCACCCTTGAGGCAATCCTTGAGCATCATGGCCACATCTCCTTTGGACCGCTAAGCGATACTGAACATTCCGTACGCCGATAGTGCCAGCCGCGTCACCACGTCTTCGTGATCGTGAAAGAAATGATGCGTCCGAGCGGGCTGAAATTCACGCCGTCGAATGCGGTAGTGCCGCCGCCGCCCTGCGTATAGACAACGACGGGAAGCTTCGGCGCGAATACATTGTTCACGACCAGCTCGAAATTGATCTTCTTGAGATAGTCATTCGCCGGGCGGTCTCCGAGATCGTAGCCAACGGCAACATCGAAGGTCGTGAACGAAGGCACCACGCCGCTTGTCGGGAACACAATCGCCTGCGTGTTCTTGTAGGCGTTCTGGTAATTGGCGAAAAGATTGACGCTGACCCCGCTGTCCGAATTCCAGCCGATATTGCCGCGGACCCTCAGCCGCAAGGCGCCGATATTCTCCGGACCGCTATTCAACGTGTTCGAGATGTCCGTGGCCGTGGCGCCGGGTGCCGGCGAATAGAGTTGGTGGAAGATGTAGCTGCCCACCGCGCCGAGATGCCAGGTGCCATACTCGTCGAACGGAAGGACATAACTCGCCCGGAAATCCAAGCCTTCCTGATCGAAGCTGCCGAGATTGTTCGTGCTGTTGTCGGCGATGAACGAGACCTGATTCGCAAAAGTCGGCGACACCAGCGACGAGCCGCTATTGAGCAGCGCATTTACGGCATTGGCAAACCCAGGCTGGCCAACAACCAGATTGGAGAAGGCAAGGCTTGGATCGGTGAGCCGGTTGGTGCTGGCGACGGCGCCCAAAACCTTCGCGATCGAAAGATTGTAATACGTGACATCGAGATCGAGCCCAGGGATCTGCGGGGGTGCGAAATTCGCGCCTGCCGTCCACGTTTTTGCCGTCTCCGGGCCGAGAGTCGAACCGGCCGGACGCAACAGGCCGGCAAGCCCGCCGCCGCCGCCTTTGTCGTTCAACCCGCCCGAGAACGGGTTCAAGGCGCAGGTGCCCCCAATCGCCGCAAGGATCGCCGCCCCCGAGGAACCCGGCACAGGCTGGGTGGCGCCCGCGGGGCAGTTGGGGGTGCCGTTTGTCTGGCCGGCGATCTGCGCATTCACGCCGGAGATGGTACGGCCGACATTCGAGGTATCGACCAGCGTCGGCGCCCGGAAGGATGTTCCCCAGCTTCCCCGCAAGGTCACGCCGTCGATAACACCCCAATCGACTCCGACTCTCGGATTGGAGGTGTTGCCGAAATCACTGTAATGGTCATATCGGCCGGAAATCTCCACATCCAGCCTTTGGACCAGCGGCAAAGCATTGTCGCTTCCGACCAACGGTACGTTGAGTTCGCCGAAAACCGCATAAACTTCGCGCGACAGAAATGCTGCCGTCCCCAAAGCCGTGGAAGCCGGAACAGGCGTTTGCGCCGACGGCCCGGTCGCGGTGGATTCGTTGGTTTGCGAATAGGTGTCCTTGTAGTAATCGCCGCCCACGGCAAGACGAACCTCTCCGCCGGGAAGCGAGAAAAGCGGTCCGTCCAGGGTGACGTTGGCCTCGTGCCGTATGTAGTCCGAAATCTCGTGTGAGTAGGCTTGAATGAAGGCGATCTGATCCGCATTGAGGCAGGTAAACGCCGTGGGATCGCAGAGCACGTTCAAAATGGGCAGGGTCGAAGGCCGCGTGATCGAAACCGTCTCGGTCGGCGAGCCCGGAACGGTGACGGGCGCCACCGTATTTCCAAGCAACACGTTGACGTTGTTGACGTTGACCTGGTTCTCCTGATTCACCGTCATGCGGTCTTCGGACGTGGCGTAGAGAAACTTGGAGTTCCAGTCGAACGGCAATTTGACGTTGAATCCGCCAGCGTAGCGGTCCGCGGTCTCGGCACCCGATATGTAAGGGTTAAGAGTGGGAGAAAAATTGTAGCTGGCCTTCAGGCCCGACGGGGCACCGGTGAGATAGGGATAGTTGGATGGGAGCGTCAGGTTGTTCGCGGAATTGTTCGTGCCGGGAGGAAAACTCGGGGAATAATTTTCCCGCGAGCGCCGATTGGAATAGTAGCCTTCGGCGAAGAACTGGACATCCGGCGTGATGTCCTGATCGAAGGTCAGGGTCGTGCTGGCGCGCTTGTCATGCGGCAGAATGTCGGCGAGCGCATAGATATTTTGCTCGTTGTTGGTACCGGCCGTGAGCGTTGCGAAACTGACGACCGAGGCAGGACCAAGTCCGCTAGGTGCAGCGAAGCAGTTCGAGCACGCTCCGCCCACATTGTTGTTGAATTTCGCATTGCCCGTCGACAGTGTTGCGGGAAAGGACGCTCCGGCCGGCGTGCGGTCGAGATAACCGACATTGGTGAGGTTATAGGTGTAAAGGGACGCGCGATCTTTGGCGTGGAGCGTGCCTTCGTCGTAATAATCCATGCTCACCGCGACATCGCCGCCATTCCAGGTACGGCCGAACAATTGCGAGGCTTGCCACTGGAAAAAATCGTCTCCGAACGCGACGTGTCCCTGCGAGATTGCGCCATCGAAATTTCGCTTCAGGATGACATTGACGACCCCCGCCACTGCGTCCGACCCATAGGTCGCGGAGGCCCCGTCCGCGAGGACATCCACATGATCCACCGCAATAGACGGTACGATGGAGGGGTCGTTGTAGCGATTCTTGCCCTGCAGCGGGGTGCGAACGCCATCCACGAGAAGGAGGGTCTCAAGCGAACCCACCCCGTGGATATTGATCGGGTTCACCTTGCCAAGATTGGAGAACGTCGCCTGGGGACTCGCCGATGGAATGAGGCTGACGGCGGGGATGTTCTTCAGCACGTCCGTCGTGGTGAGAGCGCCGGTTTCCAGAAAATCCGTGGTGTCCAATTTGGCCACCGGAGCACCGACGGCGGTGGCCCCCCGAATAAGGGAGCCCGTGACAAGAACCTGTTCCAGGGCAGGACTCTCGGCCAGCGGAACCGGCGCGGGCGCTTCTGCCTGAGCGAGCCTCAGCGGCGCGGGGGCCCCATTCTCCTTAGCCGCGGACAAGACAATCGTCTGACCGTCGTCGGCGGCTATCACAATGGGGGTGCCGGCCAGGAGATTGGACAGCGCGGCGTGCAACTCCAGCGTGCCCCTGATCTCGGGCGTGCGCACACCTTGCAAGCCGGCGGCCGGAGCGAGTATCTGGATTCCGGCTTGGCGTGCAAACTCCGGTATGGCCTTGACCGCGTCATTGGACGGCACGTCGAAATTGCGCTGCTGCGCCGACCCGTCTGCCGCCCAACCGACGACAGCAACTGCAACGCCGCCCATCAAAGCAGCCCTATTTAGAGCAAATGCCATCTTCCTCCCCTTGACGCTCTTGTGACGCTTATCTTGAGGGTTAGACGCCCAGCTTGGAGAAATCCGCCGACACTCGACGGTTTTTCGACTAACGCGTTAGCCGTACCACTCCATCGCCGACCTCCGCCCGCGCGTTCAGGCTGATTGCCGCCGCTTTTGCGAACCCGACCGGATCGTTGGAGACGAAAAGTCCGGTGATCCTTTCTCCGGCGAGCGATGCGTCCCCGATGAGAATTCGCGTTTCACTGTAACGGGCGAATTTCTCGGCCGCTTCTGCCAGCGTCTCTCCCTCGAACGCCAGGCGGCCTACGCGCCACACGAGTTCGCGGTCAACCTCCTGCGGCGGAACCGGTTTCGGGATCATCGGTGCGTCGCCAGCCGCGATAATACGGCTGTTTGCCGCAACGCGGACCAGCGCCGAGCCCCGAATCTGGGGATGACGAACCTCCACGACGCCCTCCTGAACCAGCACGCTGACGGGACGCTCCGGCAGACTCTGGACGGTGAAGCTCGTGCCAACCGCGCGGATTTCCGTGTCGCGCGCGGAAACGATGAAAGGCCGGACCCGGTCCGGTGACACATCGAACAGGGCTTCGCCCGCAACCAGCGCGACGGAGCGCCGTGTCGGAGTGTAGCTCACGGTGATTGCGGACGCGGTATTGAGCGTAACGATCGAGCCATCCTCCAGCGGGATCACTTGGGTCTCGCCGAGCCGCGTGCTGAACCTGCGCGCATCGCTCGGTGGTTCGTCCGCCGCTGCGCGGTTCGTTTGCGGAGATGAGGAACCCGGGGCGGCCCGCCGGGATTTCAATCCGACCGCAACGCCCACGATGGATGCCGCCACTGCAATGCCGCCGAGGAGCACCACGCGGCGCCGCAGAGGGGGCGCCGAATTGGCGACAAACCGTTCGGGTTCAAATTGTGCGCCAAGCGCGCGCGCGCGTTCCAGATGAACTGCGACCGCACGAGCCTTGGCAAAGGCTCCGAGATGCCGGGGATCCCTCGCAAGCCACGCTTCGAGAGCATGCTCGTCCTCGGCGGAGAGATCGCCGCGGTCGACACGAGCGGCCCATTGCGCGGCCGCATCGTCAACTGATCGACTTGCTTTCCGCTGGCTCATCCGACCGTAGATTATCTTTATCCGGGCCTATAGACGCTTGGGACCGCCGTTTTCCGCCGCGGCCAAAAATATCCATCAAAAGCCGGATGGCGCGCCCCATATGGTGTTCCACCGAATTCTCACTGATCCCAAGCCGTACCGCGACTTCGCGCTGAGAGAGGCCCTCGACACGGCGCAACACGAGTACCTGACGATACGCGACGGGAAGAGACGCAATGGCTTCGGCAATCATCCGCAGTTCCTGCCGGTCGGCAAGCTGCTGCTCAGGAGAGGGCGCTTCGACCGCCAATCTGAGATTCTCGACGTCAGCAGCCTGGTCGATGGAGACGATCCTGGAACGCCGCAGATGCGAGGCGATCACGGAGTACGCGGCCTGGAAGAGGTAGTTCTTCGGATGGCGGATGAACTGAACCGACTCCAACGCGGCGAGCCGGGCATAGGCTTCCTGAACGATATCGTCGGGATCCAGGCCCGCGGCGCCCTTATGCTTGAGCCACGCTCGCAAGGCAGGTTCGTGCGGCAATATGTGCCGCGACAACCATAGCGCGCGCTCATGCGAAACTCCGGGCATGACCCATGAATGCCCAAAACCTGAAAGAGCGCAAGAGCCGCCGGGGAGCCGGCTTCCCTCCGTTGGGAGCAGTCACCTCGCCGGCAGGACGCGAGGATGACTGACCGCTAAAGCACAAATCGATCCAAGGGCGGCGACTGCAAAAGGTCGCCGCGCGCGGGTTGCGATGAGGGTTCTTCACCTGAGCATCGTATTTTAGGTTACGGGTTAAGGGAGGGTGTCTGCATGACGAACTGGCGTAAACTTGCGCTATCGGCGGCGTTGCCTGCGATAGGGCTCTCGGGAATCCTTCTTTTGGCGGGAGCGGCGAATGGCGCATCGGCTTCGCTTACCAGCCCGCCGCTCACGCTCCTGGAGTTGATGCGCGCGAATGTCGAAATCCCGTCCGATGGGATTTGGGCTCTGGAGGGCGTTGATAAACCTACCAACCAGGAGTGGCTGCTCGGGGAGCAGGACGCCATCAATCTCATCGCGTCCGTGACGTTCATCGCAGCCGGGGGGACGGGAAAAAAGGACCGCGAATGGGTGGCAAACGCCGATTGGCAGGCTTGGACCCGCGATGTCCAGCAAACGGCTTTGCAGATTCGAGCTGCCGTCAAAGCCAAGGACACGATGAAATTGGGAGCGGCCGCGGACCATCTGTCGGATATCTGCCAGAGTTGCCACGACAAATATCGGCCCGAGAAGCCGTCCGACGGCATTGCCCGCTTCCCCTTCTATCCCCCTCGCATCATCAAGAAGTGACGGCGTCCGGCCGGCCGGGCGTTAGGTAGGCAATTTGACCGTATAGGTCAGGAGGATCGCGAAGTCCCGCACATTTGCAATGGGGAATCCCGCCTTCGCCGATATGACCCAACTGACGTTGCTTCCCAGGTCGATGCCGGGCGAAAGATCGAACAATGGCGACACCAGAACGGTGGGATCGGGAGCGGCCACCAGAACCAGGTCGCGCGCCTGGCCCTGTGGCGGAGCCACCGTCACGGTGACGGAATTTTGCGGCACCGTGCTGCTGAGCATGGCGAGCAGCTGCACGTTCATCATCGTCACCGGCACTCCGCGGAACTGATAGGGGAAGCGGTCGCGATCTATGGTCAGCGTCATCGCGGCATCTCCGGACGAAAGCGCATTGCGGAATTGCATCCATGCATCGCTGAATTCGAAACGCACGCGGAACAGCCGGCGGAGCGGCGTGGTGGGCGCGACACCGTCTTCCTGATCGGTGGTTGCCCAGCGCGCGCGCAAGGATTTGCGTGCGGCATCGGCAAGCGGCTTTCCCCCGTCGCGCGCGGTATAGGAGACCCTCATCACCACGTCTGACAGCGTGTCGAAATCGAACGCGTTGCAGTCGCGCGGAAGATCGATCCGCCAGTGGGAGACGGCGCCCGCACCCTCGAACGGAAGGTAGCGTTCGTCGCGGAAATTGACCTCGAACAGTCCCGAATCGTTCTGGCCATGACTGGTTGCTACGCTCTGGATCGCGGCATAATCGTGCGAAAACCGCGCATCGTTGGGCGCGTTCTGCTCGGGGTATTTCGCCCCGGCCAGCGCGCTCGTCCGGATGCGGCTCGAAAGCAAGGTCAGCCTGCAATTGATCGGCGTATAGGGCCCCGCGACGCAGGGCACCGTCAGGCTCACCGTCTTCAGGCGGCGGAAATAGTGACCCGGATAATCGGCATCGAACAGCTCTTCGGGCAAATCCACCTCGCACCAGCCTTGCTGGCGCAGATTGACGAACGCCTGAGGATCGTAAAGTACAAGAGATACCTGACGCGTGATCTCATATTCCCTGCGGTTCGTCTGCAGATAGGACGCGTCCATCCGCTTAAGATCGAGCGCAAGCTGCTCGCCGGCATTGAGGCCCTTGCGCAAGCTGTCCCAATAGCCGAACTGGATGAAATTCGACGACGCCACGCCAAGTTCGTAGCGGTAACAGCGTTCCGCCCGCTTGGCGAGATCGTAGGCGAGCTTGTAGGCCTGGTAATAGGTCGTGGAGATTTGCGTCACCATCCAGGAATAGAGTTCTGCGTTGGTGTATTTGGTGCGCAGCGTGTCCTCGATCTTCGCCGCGTTGTCGATCTGGAGCTGCTGATTCGAGACGTCGAGATTGGCGACCGCAATCCGGATGTCGGCGGCGGCAAGCTGTTTGTCGATCTGGGCCAGTTCTCCGATTGCGAGGTCCTTCTGGAAATCCCATTCGTCTTGGCGGCGATAATGGCCACCCAGAATCCCGGAGGCGCCGGCGCCGGTTTGTGCGGCTTCCCCGCTGAGCGCGAGCGACTCTCCTAGGTATCCTGCGATGTTGGCGACGGTCGATCCGCCATATTTCGCCGTTCCATGGACGCCCATGCCGGTCGGGCCGACTTCGAAATCGGGCACATTGGCGGCCGCGGAAGCGGCCATGCTCATGAGGCTTCCCGTCAGGCGCATGCCGCCGCCGATGAGCATTCCTTGTATCTGCAGGTCCTCCCATACGTTCATGAATGCGCGCGACGCGTAATAGGCATATTTCGCCTGCGCCACATCGCGCGATTTCTGCAGCGCATCCTTGTTGGTCTCGGCCTCCTTGACCTGCTGCTTCTTGATATCGAGCACCGCCTTGAGGAGTGCGGAATCGTTGGCCGCCCGCAACAGCGCCAGCGCTTCGGCATCCTGCTTTTCAAGTGCGGACAGAAGCTGGCCGCCCAGCGATTTGAGATCGGCACAAAGTTCCAGCGCTCTTCCAAGCATTGTGGAAAAGCGGTGGAACGGCAGCGGCGCGGAGAGATCGGCGAGGATGCTCCCGATATCGAGGCCCATCGCGGCGGCGCGCACGAGCAAGGCAGGATCGATGGGCGGCTGGAACAGCGGCAATTGCTGTACCACGCCTTCGATGTTCATGCAGTGCCGGATCTTGAACAAGCGGTCGTCGATGGTATCGAAATAGCTCAGAAGCTTGCTGTTCGGCGGCACACAGAATGCGAGCGGAACCGTGGGCACATCCGGTGTCGCCGCGCTCGGCCATATCAAGCCCAGATGGCCGATTCCCAGAAGCGCATGCGCCACCGGCTGGGGCGGGTTCATCGATTTGGACTGCGGCGCCGGATAGATCATGCACTCGACCTCCGCCACCATGTCGGACATCTGGTCGAGCTGGCCGCGGACCTGACTGTAGGTGAAGGGCTGGATATCGCTCTTCTGCGGTACATGCTCCGGACGCGGGCCCAGCAAGTCGCTCGCGAACACATAAAGCTGGGTCGCCTGATTGATCGTTTCGATGGTGTTCTGCGTGAAAAGCGAATCGGCCCAGGCAATGAGATTGTCGAGATATTTGAAGACGATCGCCTTCTGATACGCCGAGAGCCGGAGCCGTGCGATGCGGTGCGGATCGGCGGGGTAGCGATTCCACTGATCGATCTCGGCCTTGACGCTCGCTGCGACGTCGGGAGGCGCGTTGGTCGCCAGAGCCGTCATCAATTGGGCGGCATTCAGAGTGTCGGTGTTGTCGCGGAACGGCTGCAGCTTCCAGAACCGGGTCGGCGCATCCTCCTTCGAGGATGCGGTCGGATCGAAAATGTAGTGCAGCCAGCGTCTGGCATCGTCATAGCGCGCGTCCTGCATGAGACGCGCGGCGATCAGATACGGCACATGGAAGAACAATTCCCAATTGTACGGCGCGTAGGGCCCTTGCGGCCGGAAGTCCACATCATGTGGCGAATAGGGATAGGAGACGAACGCGGCGGACGGATCGTAGGTCGAGTCGAAATAGGCGCCGTGTTCCCCATGATCGCTGCCCGAGGGATTCTGCGCCCTCGTCTTGAGAAGCCCGTCCACACCATCGCGTTCGAGCCGCTTGATAAGGGACCGTACGAACGGGTGATGGGCAGGTTCGAAGCAATAGAGCGGCTGAACGGTGACTGTCGGAAGCGTATTGGGCGCAAACATGTTCAGGCCGAAGGATTTGCCGTCCTGAATGATTTCGGCGGCATCTTCCACCATGGGCTCATTGGCGCTTACCTGAAGCGCATCGGATGCGCGTGTCTGTTGCTGCGGACCGCCCGGCGGCGCGTTCTGCACGGGGTTGATACCCGGAAGGACGTAATTGCCGGAAATCGCGACGCCGCCTTGCTCGAAAATGGGGGAAACGGCCGGCTCGTCCACGGTCTGTGCCGCAAACGGCAGAGCAACCTCGACATCGGAGCCCTTCGCCACGAAGAACGGGCGCGGATTGTCGCTCGTCGCTGGATGATGCCACCAGTGCTCGTCGAAGAAATCGGCGTCGTGCACGCGCCCAAGCAGATTCGGCATCCCTTCGAGGTCGAGCCCCTTGCCGCCGGAAACATCGACGCGAAACGCGTTGATGTCGGGATCGCTGTGGCGCGGCGTCTGGCGTGAAAGATTGTAGCGTCCGCTGCCGACAGATTTTGCGCTCAGCGAGCGGCCGTCTTCAGACAAGGAGAACGTCCCGATTTGGCGCGGCGAACTTTTGTCGTCGTGGCGCGCGACATCGATATCGACACCATCCGCAGTCGATATCCAGAACGTATGATCGGAGCGCTTTGTGTATCCCGGAACCGCGAGCGCCGACATGCCGCCGTTGAAATCGGCGAGGGCCTTTTTCAGTTTCTCATACTCGTCGAGCAAATCATCGCGAGTCTTGCGCAGGTCGAGAATCCGGTCGTAATCCTTCTTCAGCGATGCCGCAGCCGGCGTGGCGATGAGGGGGACGTTGCCATCGTCCTGATGCCACTGCGCGACTTGCTTGTAGATGCCGTCAATCCACGATGGAAATGTCGTGTGCTGTCCGTTGAGCCAGGCTTCCAGATCTTCGACATTGTTGAGCAGAAAAAAGAACAGCGTCGACAGCACACTATAAATATCGTTGACGTCGCTGCCGACCACCGCGGCGATGCTTTGGATCAGCGCGTGGCGCATGCCCGACGAGCCGTTTCCGAGTTCGGTCCACAGATCGTTCTCGGCTGCGGTCACCTTCTGGGCGGCCTTCCGGTAGATCGAGTTCGCCTGGTTCAGGCGGTGCTTGTATTCGTGAATCGCGTCCTTGTAGGCGCCGCTTTCGCCTTCGGTGATGAACCGGTTCGAGACGATCGATTGCGAGCTGACCTGTTTCGCCGACCACACGCCGTTGCGGCACGTCGACCAAGCCAACCGGATTTCCCAATGGGTCAGCGGCGGAGAGGGCGAATCCCCTTCCGTGGCGCCCGGCTGGGACGGCTCGGGAACCTCGCTGAACAACGCCCAGAAAAGATACAGCCGCCGGTCGTAGGTCACGAGCAGGATGTGGACGTCGCCGGCATCGCCGTCGCTCTGGATATCGACGTCGATCTTCTGCCAGGGCGTCCACTCGGTGCCGCCATTGCCCGAGGCCGTCCCGAGCAGCGTGCGGTAGAAATAGACCGGGTGGGCACCCGGTGTGCGCGCCACCACATGCAATGTGTCGATGATGGCGGCGTTGGAAATTTCCGAATCGGCATCCGTGAGCTTTCCCTCGCGCTGCCAATGGAGTGCGCAAATCTTCAGCCGCGACACCTGATCGAGCTTGAGGAGGTAATCCTCGAACGCCTCTTCGACATTGTCGCTGTCCAGCGGACCTTGGCTCAGTTGCGACTGCAGGTCCGCGAAGAACGGCGTCTTGTCGACGCGAAGCTCCGGGTCGATCCAATTTTCCGGATAAAGGAAGATTTCGCGGTTTGCCTGCCACACCCGGTATTCCTGGTTCCACTCCCATTTGTCCGGATCGATGCGGCTCGGCGAGATCGGCTTTTCGAGGCCGAGCAGGATGCGCTGGATGAACAATTGCACGGTGGAAATGCCCTGCAACACGCGTGAAGTCTGACCGCAGGCGCACATTTCGACATCGATCAGGAAATGTTCGTAGAGCGCGTTGACGTCCTTGGGCGGTGCACCGTCGATCGTGATTCGCGGCATGATATGGGCCACGAGCGCGTCCCGCTGCTGCTGGCGGAGCGTGTCGTTGCGCGTCTGCGCCACCTGATACCATTGCGTGTCGTCGGTGTAGCGCGCGCGCACGGCCTGCACGGCTTCGCCGGCCGCCACGGAATCGGGCTCGGCTGCGGCCCACAGCCTAAGAGTCGGGCGTGTCCCGGCGGGCGCGTCTCCGGACACTCCGATGCGTTTGACGAGATCGAGACACCGCTGAAGGGCCGCAAGCCGCCTGCCGAGTTCGAACGGTCCCCCGGCGGGAAGCGCACCGGCAACGCCTGCTAGCAGCCCGGCAACGACCGTCGCACCGGACGCGGTCCAATCCGGAACCGGCGTCAGCAATGGCTGCACGGCATCGGGATCCCAGCCCGCGGCGGCACACAGGCTCTCTGTCCACCAGCCAAGTGGATCGGGTGTATTCGCGGGCGTTCGCGACTCCAGAACACCGGCAAGGGTGGTGTCGGAAACCGGCAGCGACGCGCGCACCCGAATGAACGCTGCGAGTTCCTGCCAGCGCGCCATGGCGGCATGGATGGCATCTGGCGCCGGCGCCTGCATTGGCAGATCGCGGAGGTGAAATGCGCCAAAAGGCTGATCGCCCGATTCCGCATAGGCGATCTCTTCCTCGGTCAGGCCAAGTCCGAGGATCAGCAACGAGGCCTTGTGCGCGCGTTTCCAGGCAAAGCCCGGTCCCTTTCCGTCTTCGACAAGCGCGGTCAAGGTGGGGAACATATATTCCGGCGCCACCGGTGTGGCCGTGCTGGCGCCTGCGAGCTTCCACAGCAGCGCGAACGTGCCGGGCGCGCTGCCGCTGTCATAACGCACCACGATCTTGACCAGCCGATCGGCAGTGAGTGTCACCGGCGGCGGCGCGTTGTCGACGATCAGCGGCCTGGTCCCGTCCAATTGCGCGGGAAATGAAATCTCGGGCGCATCGCCAATGGCGATGGAACATGCCCCGTCCGTGCGCAGCACAAAGCTGTGGTCGCCATCGCCCAGCGGCAGCAGATAACCGGTCCAAACGGCACCGCGCGGCGCGGTGCCCATGGTCGTCTGAAGCGCAACCGAATCGGCAATTTCCGTGCCCTGCTCCGGGTTCGTGTATCCGGCGCCGTCGAACAATTGCCGGTTCAAACCTCCACCGGCGAGATCGAGCAGCGTATCGAGGGCGGTTCCACCATCGCCGGGGATCCAATCGGTGAGGAGCGCGCGCGCCATCGAATCGGTCAGGCCTAGCGTTCCGGCAACGACAGAGACGGCTGCCGACTGGCTGAAAGAAATCCGCAGCGCGGCCGATACGGAAACGAGCACCGCGGTCTGATTGGCGAGCTTGCGCGCCGCGAGCGCGATGGCGTCGTTCGGATCGGGATCGGGCGTACCAAGCACCTGCGTTTCGGCATCTGCGAGTCCGGCACCGAGGATCGGTTCAAGGCCGTCGTCGAGCGCCTGCTTGCGCGCAGCGGCACTCAGCCCCTTGCTGGGGTCGAGCGCGTCGAGAATTGCGCGCACGATTTCGGGCGGCTGCACCAGTGCAAGCCGCGACGCCAGCAGCGTGCCGTCGGGATCCTCAGCGATGGCAGTGTCCTGCCGCACGCCGCGCAATGCCGTCCAGATCTTCGCGAGCGCGTCGGATACGACACTGTCCGCAGGTGCAGGACCCTGACCGGGTGCAGCATAGCAGCGGTAGAGATAGGCAAGCGTGGCGACCGAGCAACCCGAAGCGCCTACGGCGGTCACCTGATCAATGAAAGCAAGCGTCGGCGCAGGGTCATTCGCCGTGAAGGGATTTGCGCCTGTGAGCCGCAACAGCTCGACAAGGTCGGCGATCCGAAGCGACAGCCCTTTCGCCAACACCGTATAGCGATAGACGACGGTAAGGTTGTGAAGGTTGAGCAATGTCTGATCGCGCGTCGTGACCGCAGCGCCAAATGCCGCAACCTCGAGCGCATGGTCCCAAATCGCCTCAAGATCGGCCGCCGCAATCCGGAGTGCTGCAAGGATGGTCGCGACATGGGACGACATCGGCTCGGTCGCCGTCGCCAGTTCGCCAGCGCCGGTTGCGGGCTTGGCTGTGGGATCGCCCGCGAGCCTGAATGCGGCGGCATCGTCGAGCCGCGCCACGTTCCGATTCTGAAAGAGGCTCAAATACAGTGAATCGGTGCCCCAACTGTCGAGATCGGACCACAGCGCCAGCACCGCGGCCAAAGGCTGATCGAGGGCATCGAGGGTGCTTTCCACCAGAGCCACGCGGCGAAGCGCGTCGCGGTCGAGTGTCACGCTGTGATCGGCTTGCGCGCCGATGGCGAACAGCACCCGGTCGAGGTCGGCAATCGACCAGGATGTGGCGCGCCACAGCCGGATGAACCGGTGCAGGCGATCCCAGGTGTCCGCAGCAGCGTGCAGGCTCGTGCCGTCGATCTGGCAGGCAACCGGCGGGTCGAGCGCGACCGCGCCATCGCGATTGAGGAAATAGGTGCCGGACTGAGTTTGATCTCCGATCAGCGCATACAGATCGTCATATGCGATCCCCGTGCGCAGCAGGAGTTCCGGGACGGCGGCAAGTTTCGCCTGCCAGTTCGGATCTTGCGCGTCATAGCCGTAGAACGCAGGAAGCGCGAGCGGCTGATCGTCGGGCACCGGCATGCCGGCAATCAGCTTGAATTGCCGGATCGTTAAACCGAGCGTTTCCGCGGCGAGCCGCTCGGCAGCGCTGAGGCCGTCGCTTCCCGTGCCGGGGCCAAACGCGTCAAGCACGTCGTAATAGCTCGTGCCGAGTTCATCGAGATAGGACCGCATCACCGCAAGGGCGCGCCGGAACGGAAGCGTGAACGGAAAAACGGCCTCCGTGAGCGCCTTGTCGTAGACATCGCCGATCAGATTCTGCGGCACGGCGCGGAGTTCGGCGGCCGATAGACCTGTGCTGTCATAACTGGTGGAGGTTGCGTAAGGCTGGCCGGTCGCCGGGTTCACGTAGCCATTATTTGCGGCGATATGCAGTTCGAGGATTTCGTTGACGACATCGATGTAGGGCAGCGCCGTATTGGTGTTGTCGCAGGTGAGCAGGAGGTTGGGCAGGTCAGGCCGGCGCGCGAACAGATGATCTACGGGGGCGTCGTCGCTGCCGTCGGGATCGAGCATATGCAGCAGGTCGACGAAATAGGCTGCCGGACCGTAGATCGATTGGCAATCGTCGCAGTCGCACCAGGCTTCGCCCTGAAACAATGTGGGCCAGGATGCGGCGCCATCCGTCGCTCCGGCGGCATTCTTCATCAGAGAAAGCACCGCACCGAAATCCGGCGGAGAGAATTTCGCTGTCGAGCCTCCGCGTATGGCCCATGGGCTGATGTCCGTCATCGACTGCGCGACTGTCGTCAATGCGAGTTGCGCGGTGGCGGCCGACCGGAAGGCGGCAGAGAACACATCGTGCGCCGTCGCATCACCGCCGAAGAGCGTGGTGTAGCGGTCAACGAATTCGGCGCGCGGAATCCGCGCGATCCTCATGGCGGAATCCAGACCGTCTGCCAGCAATTGCTCGACCGCTTCCGGTTTCCCCGCCAGCCGCACGATGCGCTGCACGCCCTTAAGGTAGCCGATCACCGCCGGACGGGCGCCTGCATCCACGCCGTCGAGCGCCTTCGGATTGGCGGTCAAATATTGATCGACCGTAGTGAGCTCGAAATCGGCAGTGGAGGCGGCAAGTACCTGATTGGCTGCGCTGCGAATGGGATTCACGCCGCTCGCCTGCACGACGCTGGCAAGCAATGCACGCGCCGGCACCGCGCCGAAAGTGCGCGCCTCACGCTGGAATTGCGCCCATTCCGCGCGCGCGGCCGGCTGGTCGGCAACCGCGATGGTGCCCCAATTGGGCGCATCGGGCAGCGGCCGTGTGAGATCGAGCGCGGGATTTGCCGCGGCGAGAATCGGCACGAACTTCGTGGGAAGCGGCGGAGGCGCAACCGCGGCGCGGCCGCGAAGATATTCGGTGGGAAACGCGGTGCGCACGCTCAACTGCAGCTTCGCGGCCCAGGCGGCGACCTTTGCTGCCTGCGTGTCTCCCGGAACCGATGCGGGCGTACCCGTCGCGGTGAGGAAGGCCTGCCAGTCGCCATCCCGCCAGCGCGCAAGATCGCGCAGCGATTTGATGCTTCCAGCCTGCCGGCGCGCCTTGAGTTCGGCAAGCGCCGGTTGGAAACCGCCGAACAGCATGTCGAGACGCAGCGTCGTCTCAAGATCGCCGGCGGAGGGACCTAGCGCTGCATCCGTCCGCACGTCGTTCCAGAATTGCTGAACGCTGCGGGTGCGGCCGATCCAGCGGGCGACAAAGGCCGTCTGTACGTCGCGACTCGCCAAAGCGTTGGCCAGCGCCGTACTAACGCTTGAGGCTCCCGTCGCCGGCATCGCCCGCGCCGCAACGGCGTTTTGCAATTGGGTGAGTATCGTATCGATCTGCGGTTCGTATGTCGCTGAGATCAAATTGCGCTCGATTGCGAGTTCGAGCCGTGGCCGCTGAACGTCCACCGGAACGGAGGCGAGCGCCGCCAAATCTCCTTCGTGGCCGCTGCGCAAGAGCCCGTAGAAGATTTCGGCGTCGATGCCGCCGCCCGCGTCGCGGGCAAGCTGTGCCGCCTGCGCCATCGTCGTCATACGGTCGGGCTGAATTCCCGTGCTGCCGGCGACAAAGACGATTTGTTCGTCGGTCAAATCGGCGAGCCCGAGCTTCGCGCGCCCTGCAACCGGTTGCGCGAGGGTAGCGAGCGCACGATATTCCGACGGAAGCGCGGCCACGGCGTCGTCGAGACCGAGATCGACCATGGCAACGGTTGGCGCATTCGAGATGAGCGCAGAACTTGCCGCAGGCGGACGCGCCGGCACGTTCGTAGAGGGCGGTGCAATCGCCTCGACGCGGACGATGAGATCGGGTTTGAGCTTGCCGTTCGGCGGCATGACGTAGTGGATTTCGTAGCTCCCATCCGCCGCGGTCGTGGCTTGGCCGAGTTGAACCTGCGCAAATCCGGTTGCCGCAAGATTGCTGTCGAACGCCTGCACGGTGCGATTTGGCGCGGACGATCCATCCGCGTTGAAGACGGTCCCGCGCACGACCGCCTGCGCGGGTACGAGCGCGGTGGTGGGATTGGCCGCCGCGGCGAGCGGAATCTGCAGTTGCGCCGTTTGTGTATTGACCGCCCAGACAATCTGTTTGGCCTGGGCGACGGCTTTGCCGCTGTTGAATATGCGAAAGGCGATCTGCGGCACCTTCTCCGGCAACAGCGCCGCAAGGTAATCGGGATCGAGAATCATCTCGAAACGCCCGCGAGCGTCGGAAGCGGCGACGTCGATCAGATCCGGGCACAGCCCGGCCGCATCCCACGCTTCGATGCGCAGATTTGCGCCGGACGCCGGTATCGGGATCAGGGTCCCAACCAATGAGTAGGCCATTTTCCCCTCTCTCATCGCAATGTTGGTATTTGCGATTTGCCCCCAACGCCGTGCCGGTTATTCGAAGAACAGATTCACCCCCCGCCTGCGGAGCCACTCATTGGCTTCCGCCGCCGTGCCGGTTTCTTTCGGTCCCATTACGCGCGTTCCTGAAAGATCAGGTCTTTCGTACAAATAAGGATCGAAGGGTTCGACCGCTATCTGCTGCTTTCCGACCCAACCTATTTGGCGAACCCCTTTGCTATCCACCCCGTAGAACCGGAACCAAGCGCCCGCTTTCTTGCCGGATGTGCCGAAGCGCGATTGATAATAGGCTTCCCCCTCATGGACGATCATATTTCGTCCATCATACTCGAACCCTTCCGGCACAACTCTTTCGATAGCGACTCGCCCCCCGGTCTCGCGTGCTAATTCACCAATGCTATTGCGGGGGCTGTTGTTTACGATCTCGAATGTGCCGCTTTCCGCGCGGTTGCCCGCTGCCTTTGCCGCGAGAGTGGCCTCGTCGCTAACGACTTCAGCGCCAATGCCCAGAAGCCGCGCGAGGCCTCCGAAGATTTTGCCGGCCCCGCCGGCGGCCATCTGCATTTCGACGTCCGACGTTCCGACCGGCAATTTCACATAATCGTTGACGCGGCAATCGTCGGGATTGTTCTCGTTGCGGCAGCTCCACAAATGCCGGCCGTTCTCATCCAGAGCGTCCAGATCGACGTCGACCCAATCCTTCTTTCCGCCTTGCTGCGCGAAATATTTGTCGAGAACCTTATTACCCGCGGTGGGCAGCAAGGTGCGCTGAGCGGGATCGTCGTCCTCATCCTTGTCCTTGTTCATTTCGACCCAGACGTCCCGCTTGGGCACCTCGCCAAGATCGAGGCCATAGGTGATGTCGCCGGGCTGGATGGGATACAATTTGCGGACGGGTTCGAGGATCGTGTTGCCTTCGGTGCGCACATACCAGCCGGCCCCGTTTGATCCTTCCTCCGACCAATATTGGTTTCCGCCCCAGGTTGACTCCAGCCGGGCGACATATTTGTCGTCACGGCTCGAACCCAGATACGTGGTCTTGGGCTCCAACCCCGCCGGATCGTTGAAGCGCACGGGGTTCGCGTCGGCATAGCGGTACAGATTCATACCCGCAGCGAGCCCGGCCGGATCGGCGGACGTCCATCGTCCAAGCCACGGGGCATAGTATCGCGCACCGTGATAGGTGATCCCCGTCTCCTCGTCCCGTTCCTTGCCGGTGTAGCGATAGCGTTTGAGGCTCACCTCGGCTGTGCTGCGCCCCGCCTGATAGGACGTGCTGCCATAGGGATAATATTCTTCGTACGAAATCACCTGCCCTGCATCGTCCAACTCCAGGCAGGCCGAACCCAGATGATTGCTGAACTGATAACGCACGAGTTGCGCCGGCAGCCCGTCATCGCCCTTGGTGCGCGTCTCCACCAGGGCGAGGCGCTGCACTCCGTCGGCTATATGGAGCGTCTGCCGCTCCAGGATCGCGTTTGCTCCAGCGCCGTCATATTCGCGATAAACCTCATAGCCCGTCCCGATATAGAACCGTTCCTCCTGCTTCGTGCCGTTCTGGCGTTCGACGATCTTGCGAACCCGCTGGCCCGAGGAGTCGTAGAGAAAGAAGACGGCGCCGCCGCCACCTAGATCGGCAGATTGCAGCCGATCCATGAAGTCCCAGACCATCGCCGCAAGATGAGGCATCGCCGTGATATTGCCGTGCGCGTCATGGGAATAGGTCTCGCTTGCCGATCCGACGGCCGTGCGGCTCAAGCGATTGCTGACCGCGCTAGACTCGATGAGGCTGGGTTCCTCGTAGAAATAATCGCGCGTCCAGTTGCCGTTCTGAGCGGTATGGACCAGGTGCAGGAAATTGCCCACCGCGTCGTATGCGTAGGTTTCATTATAGAGACGCATCGCCTGACCATCCTGCGGGTGAGGCAGGTGGATGCGGAATTCATCGTTCCAAGTGGTCTGGGGAAGGGTCGTCTGTCCGATATGCTCGCGCCCTTGCGCCGCGATAAGCCGGTAGAGCGGGTCGTAGACATAATCGGCGTCGGGCGGCACGACCTGGTTATTGAAATAGACCGTCTGCTGGGCGCCATCGCGGATGGCGCTGATATTCCCGGTTGGATCGTAGATGTAGCTGAGATTCTGGACGCCGCGCGGTGGATTGGGCGGCGTGGGATCGTCGCCGGGAAACGCCGAGGCGCTCCGTGCCGTGTAAAGCTGCGTCAGGCGGTACGTGTCGGGATCATAGGTGTACGCAGTGCTCGTGCCATTGCCATATTCGATCAGCTCCCGCTGACCTTTGGCGTTGTAGACGATGCCGGTCACGAACGACGAAAGCGTTGCCGCGCCTTGCAGATTGACCGCAAGCCCGGCAAGAAGGTTGGCTTCGTTGTAAATGGGCTTGACGGCACTCATGTCCGGCATCGTCAGCGTCACCGGACGATTAAGCGCGTCGTAGACGGTGCTCGCGACGAAGATGTCCGGCTCCAATGCCGGATTTCCCGCCCAATCGGGCACGGTTTTGTAGTCCTGGGCGAACTGGCGCGTGCTGCACAGCAGATTGCCCTTGAAGTCATAGGCCTCATCGGCGCCCGTCATGGGATTTACGCCCATGCTGGTCAGGATTCCTGCGCCATCGGACACGCGGAAGACCCGCGTGCGGAGATTGAGCGCGGCATCGTTTGGCTGGCCCTCTCCATATTCGGTCTTGGCGAAAAGGATTTCCTTGGCGGGGTCCTGAGTATCGGTGCCTTGCACGAAAGCGCGTACGGGGCGGCGCAGAGCGTCATATTCGGTCCGGAAGGTGTGTCCCCTGCTGTCCCAAGCGCGTATCGGCCGGCCGCCCGCGTCATACAGCGTCCAGCGGTCGCCCGCCTCCATGCTGGCCTGTTGAAGAACCGCGCCCAGCATGTCGAAATCGGCGGTGACGGCGATGCGGCCGAGCGCATCGGTCGCGGCGCGCCGATAGCCCTGAATATCCTGTTCGACCCGCGTGAGGTGTTTTTCGGCGCCATTGTCGGCGACGGTGAGGAAGGCCCGGCCCAGTACATCGAAATGCGCATTCGCGGGCGTGTTCGCGTGGGCGGCCGCCTTGGCGGCGGCTTCCGTCTCCGCCTGGCGTACCGCTGCATCCGGCCAACGCAGGGCCGCTTGCGCCGCATAGGCCGCATCGCTCCGCAGCGCATGCCAGCTCGGGGAATACGCGTTCGCCTCAAGCCGCGCGAACCACGGTGCGACATCGGGGTCGGCCGTGGGATCGAGCGTGACAGTGTCGTTCACATCCCAGGTTTGCTGCCACCACGGATCGAACAGCACCTTCTCGTATGTGTGATTGGGATGCAGCGTGGCGGCTACGCGCATCCGCGGATCGTAGAACAGGGTCGGACTCACGCCGCGCTGGACGGCGAACTCGAAATCATGCGCCGCCGTGAAGAAGGGTTCGTATTGCCGGACCGGCTTGTCCTTGTTGTTGAAAATGGTCCAGCCGCTGGCGGTCCAGCGCGAAGCGACGTCCGGGCCGCCGCTCTCGACCGGACCCGGCTCGGCCTGCACTTTCTTCTGGATCGCGCGGCCGGCGCCGTCGGAATAGGAAAAAGCGATCTGGACTTTGGTCTGTTGCCCGGGGGCCAAATCGGCAACGTGGGTTTCGCGCGCGAGCGTCGCTGTGAATACCGGCTGGCCCGTCCTCGCATAGCGGTTGACGTCATAGATGGTCCGCGTGGTGGCGTTGCCCAACAAATCCGTCGCCGGCGCCACAGGATCATTTAAGAAGGCCGCAATGACGCTGTCCGTCAGATCGGGGACGAAGCCTTCCAGCGAATCTCCTTCGGCTTTGCCGCCGGGCCCGGCGGCCTTGCCCATGACGGCGCTTCCCGCCGCAAGCCCCAGTACATCGAAAGCGATTGCAGTGCGGTTGCCATTGGGATCGGTGACCAGATCTGGCAGCAGCACGCGATAGTCGTATTGGGCTGTCGTGACATTGCCCAGCGCATCGGTGGTTTGCGCCACAAACAGTTCATAGGGGTCATAGGACACAAGCGAGATATTGCCGAAGGGATCTTGCGCAGCGCACGCGAGATAGCGATGTCCGCGCGCGAATACCGCGTCCGGATGCGCAAGGTCGGGCGAAAAGAATACGCGGCCGGATGGAGACCACAATTGTCCATCCCCGTCGAGGTCCAGGAACGCGCCTGTGGAACCGGTGAGCAGCGAGGTCGCATCCGGCGGCGAAATCTTGGCGCCGAGAACGGCGAGAAGTCCGGGCGTAAACGCAAGCCTGTAGCTCTCATAGGGCAGCGCCAGCGGTTCGGCCGTACCCAAAGGCAACGCCGCGCTGAGATCGTCTTTGCGATAGAGGACACGCGTTTCCGCGATTCTGCGCCGGTAGGGATCGGCACCCTGAACGCCGGACGCGTGAATGTCCTCATAAGCGATTTCGTGTTGGCCGTCCCCCACGGTCTGAACGGCTTGCTGCATTTCTTCGAAGCGGAACAGATTGGTGGTGTTGGGACGATTTGCCCGTGGCGCAAGATTGAGGAGCTCATAGGTCCGGGATTCGGCGGGGAGCGGCACGCGATAGCTTTCGCCCGCGGATATGGCGTTGGTGTAACGGCTCTCGGTGAGGGTCGCGAGAATCTGCTTTTGCTTTTTCTTATCGCCCTCTGTCAGCAGCGGGTCCGGAGAATCGAACCGGCGCCCGTAACCGATTTCGACGGTCTGCAGCGGATTTCCGTACGCGTCGAGCGCAAGAACCATGGAATGCTTGACGCGCGGGTCCGCCAGCCGCTCAGCGCCCACCTCGTACAGTTTGCGCTCATAGCGATATTCGATGGTTTCGCGAGCGTGGGTGAAAAACACCGAATGCCGGTTTTGCCCCTGGGGCTGCAGCAATTCGATCGTGAGGTTGCTCTCGGAGACGCTGTAGGGTTGCGGTTCCTCGGCACTGCCGTCGAGGGCATAGATTTCCTGGCGCAGCACCGATCCCTTCAAGGACCGCCGCGCTTCGCGCTCTTCGTCCGGCGACAGCGTCCAGGGGAGAACCGGTCCATCCGCCTGCGTCACGCCGGCCGGCAATGTGGTATCCTGCAGCAGCATGGCATCGAGCGCATCGGGCGCGAGCCCCGGCTCGCGGTAATACGCATCCTTGAAGTGTGCGCTGACGCCGGCATCCGGCAGGTTCGCGCCCGTGTGCAGCCAGGTGCGTGTCAGCACCGCGGGCAGATCGGTCGCAGAATCGATGTTGGCGGCATCGTCTTCGATGAACGCGGCAAACGCTTCGGTGTCCCATTGCTCCACCATTCCGAAGCCGCGGAATTCGCGTTCGACGCCGTCGAAATAGCCATGGTGATAGGCATAGCGGCTGACGAACCGGGTCTTGCCGACTTCATCGCGGATCTCGACGCGCTCCACCACATGCACGGGGAACGGCAATTTCGTGAGCCATGGCGTGCCGGTCAGCCGGTCGCGCAAATAAAACTGAGTCGACGCGGCGTACTGAACCGACGTTTGCGTACCCAAATTGTTATCGATGCCGGTCAGCAGATGGGGCTTCTGACCGCCCATCAAATCGACATAGCGCATCTGGCGGCCCGCATCGCCGGGAAGCGGCGACGACCACACCAGGCACGCGGTGCCGTTGCCGAGCAGATCGACCGCAACCACGGACGCGATATTGTCGGGCGCGGTAAACTGCTTCAGCACGCGCGGCACCGCCCACGCATTGCCCGATTGGTTGAAGTGCAGCACGACCTCGGAGCGGCCGAGATAGATGATGTCGGCGGCACCCGATCCGTCGATGTCCGCAAGGCGGATGCGCGCCTGATCGAATCCGTCGGGCGTATCGAAGACCGGCGCGTTGCTCATCTCGATCTTCGCGCCGAAACGGCCGTAGCCGAGATTGGGCCAATAGCAGACCTCACCATTGCGGATGCGCACGAGATCGGTCAGGCCGTCGCCGGAAAGGTCCGCCAGATAGATGGACTGCGTGCCGTCCGCGAACAGGAGTGCCGGGCCGTCGTTTTCATCGAACGGCTTGCGCACGGTTTCCCCGGCCGCAAAACCATCCTTCCCCAGCGACGGATACCAGGTGAAAACCTCGTCCTCGCTGATCAGGATATCGGCAAGGCCGTCGCCGTCGAGATCGAGGATTCGTAGATTGGGATCGGCCCAGGCAATGTTCGGCGACTCGGCAAATGGGATGAAGGTCTGCCACGCGCCATCCTCGTCCCTGGCGTAATAGCCCGGCAGAAAGCGGTCCGTCTGCACGAGACATTGCCTTCCATCACCTGCGAGGTCGAGAAACTGCTGTCCGCCGGCGGCAAGAGCTGCGGTAGACGGAAGGGTTGCGACCAGTTCCACCGGCTCGAACGCGGCCCGCACGGTTCCCGCGGGCGGCCCCGTGTCCGGCAGCACATTGCCGGAATCGTCGCGCGGCAGGTTGCTGATATTGCGTTTGTAGAACCAGCCCCCTGTTTGCTCGGTCAGGACGCCGGGCAAGCCTTCGCTGTCCAAGTCCAACCATTGGTAATGCGTGCCGTCGACACCATAAGGGAGATTCTCCAGCGCACCGCCATCGACCGTGCGCAGCGTCTCATCGACGACGGCGTCCGAATAGCTAAGCGTTACGGGCGGCATCGCGCGCGGGCTGAGCGCTTCGCCCGTCTGGGGGTCGAGGATCGTGTAGGACTGTCCGTCTGGATTGCGGCGGTAGGCGGTTTGCTGCGCACGGGTGAGAAAACTCATTCCGGGCCCGTCATCGCGCGCGGCATAGGTGAAATCGGTCGACCGCACGAGGCAGGCAGAGGGCCCGAGTTCCGCGAACGCATGGAACATCAGCACGCGCCGGCAGAGACGATAGGTGCGGACCTCGAAACCGGCGCGATAGGTCGAGAACGGGTCCGTTCGCACCGGCCACGGCGCATCGGGTTCAAGCGTTGGAACGGCCGTATCGTGGTCGCCATAATCGAAGACCACGTGAAACAGCCAATCCGAGGGCAGCGCGAGAGATGAGGGCGCCTGCGGATCGGGGTAATAGGGCGTGCGGTTGCCGTAATGGACTGCCTTCAGATATCGCTGCGCACCGGCGCTGCGATTCCATTCGTGCGGCACTTGCGGCACGCTATCGCGATTCTCGGCGGCGTACTCATAGGCAATGACATTGCCTTTTTCGTCGTAGCTTTGTTCCAGCAGCCATTTGAAAATCTTCGACGCATCCTTGGGATCGGCGATGCGCCCGCCCGCGCCAACTCCATAAAGGCTTGTGACGTTGTTGGCGGAGACGGTCTTCCAGAACGAGGTGCCGTCAGCGGCGTTGGTCCATCGCTCGATCCGCGCGAACGAGCCCTCGATGCGAGGCCTGTAGCGCTGAACCGCATAGATGGCGCCCGCGCGCGTGGCTGAGAAGTCCTGCCGAATCCAGCCGCCTGCTTGCGGAATGATCACCGGAACAAGGTCTTCGGCATCGGACAGGATGAAGACGTCCGTTTCCTCCGCGTCTTGATATTTCGGCAGACCCTTGTCCGTCTTGCGCACGATGAAGGGAACCGACAAGGTCCAGCCCAAGCCGAACGGACCGTTGCCGGCGCCGGAATCGTAAGAGAGGCCCAAGGCCGGGCTGAAAATGCTCGCGGAAACGAAGATCGGAAGCGTCATCGACGCTGTACCAGTCGCGGGGTTGGCGCCGAACTTCTCGCCGATGCCGCGAATGGCGCCGCCGCCCTTGGGGACGGAGATCGAAGGAATCAAACTCTCGCCGGCACCCTCGGTTGCCGTCTTAGGCTCGGGATCCAGCGTCTGTTTCGACAGCGTCTTCCCCCCCGGAAAAACTTGAAATGCGGAAGGAGCGTAAAAGTTCCGAAACCGTTGCGCTGACCAACAATCAGCTTCTGCTTGGCGCTCTGAACGCAAGCATTGCCGCGGCCGTTCAGTCCTCGACCGGGACCTTATGGTAGATCCGTTGAAGCGAAGACCACATGGGCCGATACTGGAGAACAGTCTCGGCAAGGCAGATCCAACGACCCTCCTCTATTTCGCGACTCAGACGGCCGACCTCTCGGGCGATCTCGATAGAGAGCAAAAACAGATAACCCGATAATCCGAGTGAAGCGATGAGAAGCGCATCCCCGCCACGTAGAATAGCTGGCTGCTAAATGAGGTCGCGATAGGAACTCGAGGGTGGCTATCGAGACGTACGTACGATCGGACGCGGCAGCCGGCGAACCGGACGGTCGCCGCTCGCATCCGTCGCCCCGCCCTCCGACTACGTACGAAAGCTTACAGAGGCATGAACCGTATGACGGGCGGAACGACCGTTTGGGGGGCTGTCTCAGGCTCTCGACAAAGTTTTGGGACACATGCCAAGTAACGTTGTTGTGTTGTCCTGACCCCGACATAAAAGCCTGCACCTCCGGGGGCCACCGCCGTGAATATTTCCGCCATCTTCATCAAGCGCCCGGTGATGGCGACCCTCTTGATGGCCGCTTTCCTGATAGCGGGCCTCTTCGGGTACACGTCTCTGCCCGTTAGTGAGCTGCCCAACGTCGATTTGCCGACCATCAGCGTAGCCGCGACGCTGGCAGGCACCGATGCCCAGACCATGGCGTCGTCCGTCGCTACCCCGCTCGAAAAGCAATTTTCACTGATTTCCGGCGTAGATTCGATGTCCTCGGTCAATGTCGCGGGCAGCAGCAATATTACGATACAGTTTCGTCTCGACCGGAATATCGACGCGGCCTTCCAGGACGTTCAGGCCGCATTGTCGGCCGCAGCGCGCCAATTGCCGCCTGCGATGACGACGCCCCCTTCGATCCGCAAGAGCAATCCGGCCGATGACGGTATCTTCTATTTATCCGTAAGCTCGGAAACACTGCCGCTCTCGGTTGTCGATCAATATGCGGAAAACCTACTGGTCGGGAAATTGTCCTCGCTGGACGGTGTGGCTCAGGCGGTCATTTATGGTCAGGCAAGGCCGGCGGTGCGCGTCCAAGTCGATCCGACTGCCTTGGCTGCTCGCAAGATCGGCATCGACGAGGTGGCGTCCGCTAGCCGTAACGCCAGCGTCAATCTGGCAACCGGACAGCTCGACGGCGAAACGCGCGGTGCTGTCATCCACGCCGAGGGCCAGCTCAACAAGGCGGCTGACTATGCGCAGCAGATCATCGCATATCGCAACGGCGCCGCTGTCGCCCTCTCGGACGTAGCTACCGTCGTCGATGGCGTGGAGAATCCCAGGTTGTTCGGGTCATGGAAGGGAGTGCCCTCCGTGACACTCGAAATCCATCGCCAGCCCGGCGCCAACACGATTGCCGTCGTCAACGAGATCAAGGCGGTCCTGCCGGACCTCGTCGCCCAACTTCCTCCCTCGATCAAGGTCCAGACATATATGGACCGGAGCATCAGCATACGCAGTTCCGTATGGGACGTGCAGGTCACGCTTATCATCGCGGCCCTGCTCGTCGTGGTCGTGATATTCATCTTCCTGCGCACCCTCTCTGCGACTTTCATTCCGTCCATCGCGCTTCCGATTTCCGTCATCGGCACCTTTGCCGGGATGGCGGCCTTCGGTTACAGCCTCGATAATCTGTCTCTGATGGCGCTCACGCTGTGCGTCGGCTTCGTGGTCGACGATGCGATCGTGATGCTGGAAAACATCATGCGCCACGTGGAGATGGGCGAACCGGCTTACGATGCGGCGCTGACGGGATCGCAGGAGGTCGCCTTCACCATTCCCTCCATGACGATCTCGCTCGCTGCCGTGTTCATTCCGGTGGTGTTCATGGGCGGCATCGTCGGAAAATTGCTGCATGAATTCGCGGTTACAATCGTGATCGCCGTGCTCGTTTCGGGCGTCATCTCCATGACATTGACGCCGATGCTGTGCAGCCGGATGATCAAATCCGCCAAGGATGAGCACGCCAAACGTCACAATTGGTTCTATCGCGGCAGCGAGAACGCGTTTCTGGCGATGCAGGGTGGCTATCAAACGAGTTTGCGTTGGGCCATGCGGCATCGCGTGTTCATTGCCCTTCTGTTTTTCCTGAGCCTGGCCGCGACCGTCCAATTGTTCCGCATCATGCCGCAGGACTTTTTGCCTGCAGAGGATTCGGGCCGCATCAATGCCTATTCGGACGGTGCGAACGGCATTTCGTTTGCGGAGATGCGACGCCATCAGCAGGAGGTGGCGAACATTATTGCGGCCGATCCCAACGTCGACGGGTTCATGAGTTCTGTCGGCTCCGGCGGGGTGCGCGGCGGCGCCAATTCCGGGTCCTTCGGGATCCAGCTCAAGTCGCGCGACGAACGCGCCTTGAGCACCGATCAAGTCATCTCGGAGCTGCGCGCGAAGTTTCAGCGCATTCCGGGCATAAATGTGGTCATGCAGAACAGGCCGCCGATCCGCATCGGGGGCACCACCAGCAGGGCTCTCTACCAGTACACGATGCAGGACATCAGTCTGCCGGAGCTTTATGCCAGTTCGCAGAAGCTGCTTGCAGCCTTGCAAAAGGACCCGCTTCTGATCGACGTCAACACGGACCTCGATCTGTCGACCCCGTCGGTGAATGTGGAGATCAACCGGAAGCGTGCTGCCGCTCTCGGCATTACGGTAAATCAGATCGAGACTGCACTGGGTGCGGCGTTTGGCGGGCAGGACCTGGCTCCGATCTATACCGCCGCCGATCAATATTGGGTCGTTCTCGAACTTCTCCCGAAATTCCAGCGCGACGCCGATTCCTTGAGCCGGCTTTATCTTGCAACTTCGCGCACGGAGACTATTGCGGGCAATTCGGGTTCGTTGGTTCCGCTTCTGTCAGTGGTAAACCTCACGCGCGGAACGCAACCCCTGTCGGTCAACCATCTGGGCCAGCTCGCGGCGGTGACATTGTCTTTCAACCTGCCTCCGGGGGTGGCACTCGGCGATGCCGTAAACGAGATCGAGAAGGTCAAGCAGGATATCGGCATTCCGGCATCGGTTCAGGGAAGCTTTCAAGGTACGGCAAAGGCTTTCCAGGACTCGATGAAAGGGATGGCGTTCCTCCTCGCCGGAGGCATTCTGACCGTCTACATCGTGCTGGGAATGCTCTATGAGAGCTTCATCCACCCGCTGACGATCCTGTCGGGTTTGCCGGCGGCTTGCGCGGGCGCCTTGCTGACGCTCTGGTTGTTTCATTACTCGCTCACGCTTTACGCCTTTGTGGGCATTATCATGCTTGTGGGACTTGTGAAAAAGAATGCGATCATGATGATCGATTTTGCTCTCGCCCGGCAACGCGGGAGGGGCGTGGATCCGGAAGCTGCTATTGTGGAAGCGGCGGTGGTCCGTTTCCGCCCGATCATGATGACAACGATGGCGGCGCTCTTCGGGACTTTGCCGATCGCTATCGGATGGGGCGCCAGCAGCGAGGGCCGCAAGCCCCTTGGCATTGCGGTTGTGGGCGGGCTTCTCGTATCGCAGGCACTGACGCTCTACATCACCCCGGTGATTTACGTCTACCTGGATAAGTTAAGTTCCTGGGTCCGGAATCCGGGTCGCGTGGTGCCCGTTCAGGCCGAGTAGGCCGATTTTTCAATATCCCAAGAAATGGCCGGCCGCGGGCTGAAATCCGCTCCCGCGCCGCCAGGTTCAACTACGGCACCCCTAAGGGAGGGGAACCGTCTGAATTTTTACGCCGCTTATATTTTGCCGGTGACCGCTTGCCATCGAATTTATACGCCGCTCCGGGCCATCAACTCCCCGGCAGCCGGACGATTTTGCACATGTCCGGCAAAGGGGAGTTCCCGATGTGGCGCTGGACATTCGAACGCACGGAGCGGCAGGCCCTCTGGCATGAGCAATCCGATACAGTTTCTGGCGAGAGGGCGAGTCATTCGGAAAACCCGCCCGCACCCGGCGAATTGCTGTTTCAGACGGGAATCGTGCTCGCGGCCACGCTCGGATTTGTATTGGCAGTCCAATTGCTTCTGGCGGCGATGAGCATTCCGGCGGCGTGAATCTTTCATCCTGGCCGCAAGGATTGTTGATCCAGCGCAAGGCTGAATGGCCCATTGGCCGCTAAAAACAAGTCGTCGGCATATAAAACCTTATACAAAACAGCCCCCCGATCGCTCTCGATTTTATACGGCCTTCTCACGATCTTTCCGGCAGCAGAATATGGAGATCGCAATGCTTATCCCGGTTGTTTTGGGCGTATTTGCCTTTCTGGCCCTGATGATAGGGCTTCGCCTCTCCGCCCTCGTCGGGCGCGACGGCACGGTTCACGTGTCGGGTGCCGGCGTCCGTCAGGCCTCCCTTTACCGCAAGCGTCTCGAACGCAAACTGCACGCCCATCACTGAGCTGCCGTCACAAAATCGTCGGCGGAATTCCTCGGATTTATATGGATTTTATATGC
Source organism: uncultured Bordetella sp. (assembly GCA_964494505.1). Lineage (GTDB taxonomy): Bacteria > Pseudomonadota > Alphaproteobacteria > Micropepsales > Micropepsaceae > CAIYRG01. The sequence continues at coordinate 97,915 of CAZBRO010000013.1, read as the reverse complement.
GTGGGAGGCCCACCCTCCCACGTGCGGCTCGGAACGAAGTGAAACGGAGCTTGTCATGTTCGACGCAATCCTGATCGCCGCCGGCATCGGCTTTTTTGTCATCGCCATCCTGTACGAGGTCGCGTGCGACCGCTTGTGAGGCTCAAATCCATGATCTTCGATTATGCACTGGCCGGGTTGGTCACGGTTGGACTGCTCGCCTATCTCGTCTTCGCACTGATCCGCCCAGAGCGGTTTTAAGAATCTCCGCGGTTCCAAGGAACACATTCCATGACAATCAACGGCTGGCTTCAGATCGTGCTGTTCAGCGCGATCGTGATCGCGATCACCAAGCCCTTCGGCGGCTACATGATGCGCGTCTTCAACGGCGAGCGCACGTGGCTCTCGCCGGTGTTTCGCCCGGTAGAGCGTGGGCTCTACGCGATCAGCGGCGTGAACGAGAAGGACGAACAGCATTGGGTCACCTATGGCGTGGCGATGCTGGCCTTCAGCCTTGCCGGGTTCCTGTCGCTCTACGTGCTGATGCGGCTTCAGGCCGTGCTGCCGTTCAATCCGCAAGCGTTCCCGGCCGTAGGGGAAGACCTCGCCTTCAACACGGCGATGAGCTTCGTCACGAATACAAACTGGCAGTCCTACGTGCCCGAGACGACCATGAGCTATCTCGTCCAGATGGCGGGACTGACGGTGCACAATTTTGCCTCGGCGGCGACGGGCATTGCGCTCGCGGTCGCCCTGGTGCGGGGCTTTGCACGCCGTTCGGCCAAATCGATCGGCAATTTCTGGGTCGATCTGACGCGGTGCACACTTTATATCCTGCTACCGATCTCCATCGTCGTCGGCCTCTTCTTCGTGTGGCAGGGCATGCCGCAGAATTTGAGCGCCTATGTCGACGCGACCACGCTCGAAGGCGCCAAGCAGACCATCGGCATGGGACCGGTCGCCTCGCAAGAGGTGATCAAGATGCTGGGCACCAATGGCGGCGGCTTCTTCAACGCCAATTCGGCGCATCCTTATGAGAATCCCAACGCAATCACCAATCTGGTTCAGATCGTCCTGATCTTCTCGATCGGAGCCGCATTGACCAATTTCTTCGGCCGCATGGTCGGGGACCAACGCCAGGGCTGGGCGATCTTCGCGGTGATGGGGCTGCTGTTCCTGGCCGCCACTGCAACGGTCTATTGGGCCGAGGCGCCCGGCAATCCGGCGATGCTTCCGTTCCATGTCGATTATACGGCAAGCGCGTTGCAGGCCGGCGGTAACATGGAGGGCAAGGAAGTCCGCTTCGGCATCGCCAATTCAGCGCTCTTCACAACCATTACCACCGATGCGTCCTGCGGCGCCGTCAACAATATGCATGACAGCCTCATGCCGTTGGGCGGCATGATCCCGATTATCAATATCCAACTCGGCGAAATCATCTTCGGCGGCGTCGGCTCGGGCCTTTACGGCATGCTGCTGTTCGCCATCATCGCGATGTTCGTGGCCGGACTGATGGTCGGACGCACGCCGGAATATCTCGGCAAGAAGCTCGAAGCCCGCGAAGTTAAGATGGCGATCCTCGCCATTCTCGTCCTGCCGCTCTCGATCCTTGGTTTCACGGCGCTTGCGGTTGTGCTTCCCGCGGGCCTCGCAGGGCCGGCCAATATGGGCCCCCACGGCTTTTCTGAGATTCTCTATGCCTACACGTCCGGCACCGGAAACAATGGCAGCGCGTTCGCGGGCATCTCGGCCAACTCGATCTTCTACAACGTCACCATCGGCTTCGCGATGCTGATCGGGCGCTTCCTGATGATCATTCCAATGCTGGCGGTGGCGGGCTCGCTCGCCGCCAAGAAGATCGTGCCCCCGTCGGCCGGGACATTCCCCACGCACACCCCGCTCTTTGTCGGGCTGCTGGTGGGCGTGATCCTGATCGTCGGCGGTCTTACCTATTTCCCTGCCCTCGCACTCGGTCCGGTTGTCGAACATTTCTCGATGAGCGCCGGAAAGCTCTTCTAAAGGTCTGAACCATGGACACGACAAGCACTGCCAAACCCCTGGGCGTCGAAAAGATCCGCAAGCGGATGCCCATCGCGACGATGACCGACCCGAAGATCCTGTGGCCGGCGATCGGGGATGCTTTCAAGAAGCTCAATCCCCGAATCATGGTGCGCAATCCCGTGATGTTCACGGTGGAAATCGTGTCGGCGCTGACGACGATTCTGTTCCTGCGGGATCTCGTTACCGGTGCGGGCAATCTCGCCTTTTCGTTCCAGATCAATCTCTGGCTCTGGTTCACGGTGCTGTTCGCCAATTTCGCCGAAGCGGTCGCGGAAGGGCGCGGCAAGGCGCAGGCCGCGTCCTTGCGCAAAACCAAGACGGAAGCCCAAGCCAAGCTGCTGCAGAACGGAGGGAAGACACAGCGGATGGTGGCCGCCACCCAGCTGAAGCCCGGCGACATCGTGCTGGTCGAAGCAGGCGACTTGATTCCCAGCGACGGCGAGGTGATCGAAGGCGTGGCGTCGGTGAACGAATCCGCCATCACCGGCGAGTCCGCGCCCGTCATCCGCGAATCGGGCGGTGACCGTTCGGCCGTTACCGGCGGCACGCTGGTGATCTCCGATCAGATCCAGGTCAGGATCACGGCCGCGCAAGGCTCGACCTTCCTCGACCGCATGATCGCACTGGTCGAAGGCGCCGAGCGGCAGAAGACGCCCAACGAAATCGCGTTGAACATCCTGCTTGCCGGCATGACGATCATTTTCGTCTTTGCCGTCGCGAGCATTCCGAGCTTTGCCGCCTATGCCGGCGGCAAGCTTTCGGTGCTGGTGCTGGTGGCGCTGTTCGTGACGCTCATCCCCACGACCATCGGCGCGCTGCTCTCGGCCATCGGCATCGCCGGCATGGACCGGCTCGTGCGCTTCAATGTGCTCGCAATGTCGGGCCGTGCGGTCGAGGCCGCGGGCGATGTCGATACGTTGTTGCTCGACAAGACCGGCACCATCACGTTGGGCAACCGCCAGGCAACCGAGTTCCTGCCGCTTCCGGGCGTCGCCGAGCGCGATCTCGCGGATGCGGCGCAGCTTGCATCGCTCTCCGACGAAACCCCGGAGGGTCGTTCCATCGTTGTTTTGGCCAAGGAGAAATATGGCATTCGCGGCCGCGACATGGCGCCCTTGAATGCGAGGTTCATCCCCTTCTCGGCCCAAACGCGCATCAGCGGCATCGACTACGAAGGTTCGTCGATCCGGAAAGGGGCGGTGGATGCGGTGCTTCAATATGTTCACGCCACTCTCGGCATAGCGCTGCCTTCGGACCCCGATGCCGCGAGTGCGACTGCCGTCAAGACCTTGGGCGCGGACATGTCGGGCGCGCTGATAACGCTGGCGGAACGCATCGCGAAGTCCGGCGGCACGCCGCTCGCGGTAGCCAAGGACGGCAAATTGCTGGGCGTCATTCACCTGAAGGACATCGTGAAGGGCGGCATCAAAGAGCGCTTCGCGGCTCTGCGCAAGATGGGCATCCGCACGGTGATGATCACCGGGGATAATGCGCTCACCGCTGCTGCCATCGCGGCCGAATCCGGCGTGGACGATTTCCTTGCCCAGGCGACGCCCGAAGCCAAGCTCAAACTGATCCGCGACGAACAGGCCCAAGGCAAGCTGGTCGCCATGTGCGGCGACGGCACCAACGATGCGCCCGCGCTCGCCCAGGCCGATGTCGGGGTTGCGATGAACACAGGCACCATGGCCGCGCGCGAAGCCGGCAACATGGTCGATCTCGATTCCGATCCGACCAAGCTCATCGAAATCGTCGAGATCGGAAAGCAGCTCCTGATGACGCGCGGCGCCCTGACCACCTTCTCCATCGCCAATGACGTGGCGAAATATTTCGCCATCATCCCGGCGATGTTCATCGCCTTCTATCCGCAGCTTCAGTCGCTGAACGTCATGGGCCTCTCGACGCCCCAAAGCGCCATTCTCTCGGCGATCATCTTCAATGCGCTCATCATCGTTGCGCTGATCCCGCTGGCCCTGAAGGGCGTGGCCTATCGTCCCGTGGGAGCGGCAACGATCCTGCGCCGCAATCTTCTGGTCTACGGTCTTGGCGGCATCGTCGTGCCGTTCGTCGGCATCAAGCTGATCGACATGTTCGTGACCGCCATCGGTCTTGCGTGAGGAAAATCACATGTGGAACCATATCCGTCCCGCCATCATGATGATCGTTGGTTTTACGATCGTCACCGGGCTCGTTTACCCGCTTGCCATGACCGGAATTGCGGAGGCCGTGTTTCCGTACCAGGCCGGCGGCAGCATGATCGAACAGAATGGCAAGGTGATCGGGTCGGAGCTGATCGGCCAGAATTTCGCAGACGCGAAATATTTCCATGGCCGGCCGTCGGCGACGTCGGCCCCCGATCCGAAGGACCCGTCCAAGTCGGTGGCAGCACCTTATAATGCGGCCAATTCCTCAGGCTCCAACCTTGGGCCCACGTCCAAGGCGCTGATGGACCGGGTCAAGGACGATGCGGGGAAGCTGCAGGCTGAGAATCCGGGCACGCCCCTTCCCATCGATCTGGTGACCACGTCGGCAAGCGGGCTCGATCCCGATATCACGCCGGCCGGTGCGCTGTTCCAGGTGCCGCGCGTGGCCAAGGCCCGTGGCGTGCCGGAAGATCAAATCCGGCAGCTCGTCCAAGCCCATGTCGAAGATCGCGTCCTCGGCGTCATTGGCGAGCCCCACGTGAACGTGCTGAAGCTCAATCTCGCGCTCGATGCCATGCAGGGTGCCAGTAAATGAGTTATCGTGCCGAGGATGAACGACGAAACAGCCGACAAGCGCCCGTCGCCTGAAGCTCTTCTGCGGCAGGCCAGCAAAGAGGGCCAAGGCCGGCTGAAGATTTTCATGGGCGCCGCACCCGGCGTCGGCAAGACGTATGAAATGCTTTCTTCCGCGCGCCAGCGCCGTCTCGAAGGCTGCGATGTGGTGATCGGCGTGGTCGAAACCCATGGGCGGGTCGAAACGGACCACCTGACCAAGGGCTTCGAGACACTCCCGAAGAAGCGCATGCTCTATCGTGGGCAGGTGCTGGCGGAAATGGACCTCGACGCCATCCTGCAGCGCCGGCCAAAGCTCGTCCTCGTCGACGAACTCGCGCACACCAATGTCGAAGGCAGCCGCCATCCCAAGCGCTATATGGATGTCGAGGAGCTGCTTGAAGCCGGAATCGATGTCTATACGACGCTGAACATCCAGCATCTCGAGAGCCTCAAAGACATCGTCGCCAAGATAACCCATGTGCAGGTGCGCGAGACCGTGCCCGATTCCATCGTCGACCGCGCCGACGAAATCGAGGTGATCGATCTCACGCCCGAAGACCTGATCCAGCGGCTGAAGGACGGAAAGGTCTATATCCCGGAACAGGCCGAGCGCGCGATCCGGAATTATTTCACGCAAGGCAATCTCACCGCCTTGCGCGAGCTCGCGCTGCGCCGCACCGCGCAGCGCGTCGACGAGCAGATGCTCAGCTATATGCAGACGCATGCGATTGCCGGCCCCTGGGAAACCAGCGACCGGGTCCTTGCTTGCATCAGCGAAGACCGGGGCTCCGCGGCGCTCGTCCGCTATGCGCGCCGGCTTGCCGATCGCCTGCGCGCGCCCTGGACGACGCTGCATGTGGAAACCTCGCGCATGCATCAGCTGAGCGACGCCGATCGGGACTACATCGCCGAGTGTCAGCGCCTCGCCGAGAGATTGGGCGGCGTATCGGTCACGATTCCCGCCGCCGATCCGGCCGACGGGATCGTCGAATATGCCCAGGCCAACAATTTCAGCCATCTCGTAATTGCACGAACGCACCGGCCGCGATGGTCCGAGCTTTTCCGCGGCTCGACGGCGCAGCGGCTCATTCGCCGCGCCAACGACATCAACGTCCATGTCATGGCCGACCGCGGGGAGCCCGAGCCGATCTCGCGCGAGCGGACCGATTTAGAAACCCGCGCCGCACGGCGGCAGCGCTTCGCGCCGCAGGAATATCTCGGCAGCCTCGGGATGATCGCCGCGGCGCTGGTGCTGGCGCTCGTGCTCCGGCAGTTTCTCGGGATCGCCAACATTGCGCTGGTGTTCCTGACGGCGGTGCTGGCGAGCGCGGTGACCTATGGTCTTTGGCCGGCGCTGGTCAGCTGTCTCGTCAGCGTGCTTGCGTTCAATTTCTTCTTCCTGCCGCCGCTTTACACCTTCACGATCGCCGATCCCGAGAACGTGGTTGCGCTGTTTTCGTTCGCCATCGTCGCCCTTATCGCGAGCAATCTCACGGCAAGGGTGCGCGCCCAGGCGCTGACGGCGCAGCACCGCGCCAAGATGACCGAGGACCTTTATCTCTTCAGCCGCAAGCTCGCCGGCGTCGTGACGATGGACGATCTCCTGTGGGCAACGGCCTTCCAGATCGCCTCCATGCTTCAACTTCGCGTCGTGCTCTTGTTGCCGGAAGGCGAAAGCGTGACGGTGCGGTCGGGTTATCCGCCGGAAGATCTGTTGAGCGATGCCGATATCGCGGCCGCCAAATGGTGTTGGCAGAACAACCGTGCTGCCGGACGCGGCGCAGACACCCTGCCCGGCGCCAAGCGGCTGTTCATTCCCATGCATACGGGGCGCGGCGCGGTCGGTGTGGTCGGGCTCGACAACGACCGGCCAGGCCCTTTGCTCACGCCCGACCAGCGCCGGCTGCTGGATGCGCTGACCGATCAGGCGGCCCTCGCCATCGAGCGGGTCAATCTTGCGGCCGATGTCGACAAGGCGCGCATCGCGGCCGAGGCCGAACGGCTGCGGAGCGCGCTTCTGACATCGATTTCTCACGATCTTCGCACGCCGCTCGCCTCGATTTTGGGTTCGGCCACAAGTCTAAGGGCCTATCGCGCGAACATGGACGACAAAGATCAGGACGAACTGGTGCGCACGATCCAGGACGAGTCCGAGCGCCTGAACCGGTTCATCAGCAATCTGCTCGATATGACGCGCCTCGAGTCGGGTGCGGTGACGCCCCATCGCGAGCTGGTCGATCTCGCCGATGTCGTCGGCAGCGCGCTTCAAAGAGCGTCGAAGGTTCTATCGGACCACAGGGTGCTACTCGAACTCGCCCCCGATTTGCCCATGCTCAAATTGGATTCGGTCCTGTTCGAGCAGGTATTGTTCAATCTCTTCGACAACGCGGCGAAATACGCGCCCGGCAACACCGATATTCGCCTGCGCGCCTGGCGCGACGGCCAATTGGTCCGCATCGCGATTCTGGACGAAGGCGAAGGCATACCGCCGGACGATCTGGAGCGCATCTTCGACAAATTCTATCGGGTGCATGTGGCCGACCGGAAGCGCGCCGGCACAGGGTTGGGACTCGCCATCTGCCGGGGCTTCGTCGAAGCGATGGGGGGAACCATCGTTGCCGCGAACCGCAGCGACCGCAGGGGTGCCGTCTTCACGATCACTTTTCCGGTCCCGCCGGAGCAGCCCCTCCAACCTGAGAAAACCGCGTGAACCCCGGCTCCTCCCTTCAGCACATCCTCATCGTCGATGACGAGCCGGCAATCCGGCGCTTTCTGCGCACGAGTCTCGCCGCGCAAGGCTTCCAGGTGATCGAAGCCGAGGACGGAAAGAACGCGCAGGAAGAATTGCGCCGCCACCATGTCGATTTGCTCATTCTCGACCTCGGTCTTCCGGACATGGACGGCATCGAGATCATCGAGCGCCTGCGCCATTCCGGTTCCAGCGTTCCCGTTCTCGTTCTCTCCAGCCGCACCGACGAGGCGGGCAAAGTAAAGGCACTCGATGCCGGCGCGGACGATTACGTCACCAAGCCCTTCGGGGTCGAGGAATTGCTGGCGCGCGTGCGGGCTGCGCTACGCCATAAAATGCAGAGCCAGGGTGAAACCCCCGTCTTCCACAGCGGCGATCTGATGGTCGATCTCGTGCGCCGCATCGTTACGGTCGCCGGGCGCGAGGTAAAATTCTCTCCGCGCGAATATGACGTTCTCCGCATGCTCGTCCTCAACGCGGGCAAGGTCGTCACGCACAAATCGTTGCTGAAGGAAATCTGGGGCAGCGAGGCCGACATTCAGTATTTGCGGATTTACATTCGTGCCCTTCGCCACAAGATCGAGCCCGATCCCGAGCGCCCGCAGTATATCCAGACCGAGCAGGGCGTAGGCTATCGCCTGCGCAGCCGGGATTGAGCTTCCTTGCGGCAGGCATGGACGCGGCAGCGTGATAATGTCTGGCGATGAACCGCGCCGAACGCAGACAGCAGACCAAGAACGACGAAAGGATTCTCGCGCGCGGGATCGATCCGGCTTCGCAGGATGCAGCTCCCATGGCCGCTATGGCCCGCCAGCTCCACGAGCATCTCGAACAGGCTAAGCACCACGCGAACATCGATCCCGCGGTCCGTTTTCTCCACGCCAAAGTGGAAGCCACGCTCGAAGCCACCAAGGCGCTCCCCATTGCCTGCAAGCAAGGCTGCTCGCATTGCTGCCATTCCTGGGTCAGCGCACCCGCACCCGAACTGCTGTTCGTCGCCAAGCGCATTCGCACGCGCGCAGCCGACGTGGAGCGCTTGAAGACGACCTATGCAGCGGCGAAGGATTTGGACGTACCTGAGCGGAAACGCAATCCGATCCCCTGCCCGATGCTGGTTGCCGATCTTTGCACCATCTACCAATGGCGGCCGATGGCCTGCCGCTTTGCCGCCTCGGCCGATGCCGCGATTTGCGCGCGCTCGTTCCTGAAGGGGAGCGCGGAGGCCATTCCTTCGCCGGTGCGGAATTTGCGCGGACGCGCCGCCTACCAGATGGCGCTCGCCATCGCGCTCAGATATGCGGGCCTGCCGCATCATTATTACGAGCTCAATGCCGGCTTGAGCCGCGCGCTCGAGCGGGAGGATGCGGAACGGGCCTGGCTCAAGGGTGAGGACATCTTTGCCGGCGTGCGGCGCGATCCGACCGATCTTCTCGCCCACCCGCAAGCCGAGATGCTGTATCGCGAGGCCTTCGGGAATTAGCAAAAGCAAGTCCCCGCCCCCGCCCCAGGTACGAAGGGAGCACGAAGGGTGTGGGAAAGCGGCGCGGCCGTGTTAGTACTTCCGGCGCAACTCGCTATGCGCCCATGAAATCGTTCTTCAAACGCGACACGACCCTTATTCTCGCGGCGGGGTTTCTCGTCCTTTTCGTGGGCGGCGGCGCTCGCTTTGCCATTGGGCTCACGCTGAAACCCATGGTCGAGGAACTGGGCTGGCGGCGGGCCGAACTCGCAAGCGCCGTGGCCATGTTCCAATTCGTCTCGGCGGCCTGCATGTTCGTGGCGGGAAGGCTCGCCGACAGGATGAGCTTGAGACTTGTGCTCGGCTGCGGCGCGGCAATCAGTGCAGCCGGGATCGGACTCATGGGGCTTGTGACCGCACCGTGGCAGGCGCTCGTGCTCTACGGCATCGTGTTCGGGATCGGCGCCGGAACCGCGTCGACCACGCCGGTCGGCGTCATGATCACGCGCGCCTTTCCCGGGCGCACCGGTGTTGCGAATGCGATTGTCACGGCCGGATCGAGCGCTGGCCAGCTCGTGATGATTGCGGTGATGGCCGCGGTGCTGGTGTCGGTCGGCTGGCGCTCGGTCTTCGTCTGGCTGGGGCTGACGCAAGTGCTGCTGTTGCCCATTCTGTTGGTGAGCATTCCGGGCGGAGCGCACGGGACGGCGCGCAATCCGGCCGCCGCGATGGATGGGATCGGTCCTCGCGCGGCGGCGCGTACGCGGCAATTCTGGCTGCTGCTGGGTGTGTATGCGATTTGCGGGTTCAATGATTTCTTCGTATCGACCCACGTCGTGGCGTTTGCGCAGGACAAGGGCGTCGATGCGTTCTTCGCGGGAAGCCTGCTCGCACTGATGGGATTGACGGGCCTCATCGGCGTGGTGGCGGCAGGGGCATGGGGCGACCGTTCGGGACCAGTCTGGCCGACGGCCGCGTGTTTCATCGCGCGGGTGGCCGGGTTCGGGCTGATCACACTGGATCAATCCGCCCTCTCGGTTGCGGTGTTCGCGCTGTTATTCGGCGCGACGTTCCTGGTCACCGCGCCGATGACGGTGCTGTTCGTGCGCGAGAGCTTCGGAATACGCCATCTCGGGGCGCTGACCGGGCTGATCACCATGGTGCACCATATCTGCGGCGGTTTCGGCGCCTATCTGGGAGCGGCATCGTTCGATCGAACCGGCGGTTACGATTTTGCCTTCGCCATCATGCTGGCGAGCACGGCAATCGCTTTGGTGCTGACGCTGCTGCTGCGCCCGGCGCATCGGACAATGCGTCCTGAATTCGCGAGCGCCGAATGAGCGGGCGCATCGCGGTTGCAACCTCGTTCGCACCGAGCCTCGTACGCACGGATATGGGGCGGAAGATGCCGGACTATGACAGGCTCTGCATACGGTCCTGGGCGGCGTGCGGCTTCCGGGTGCTGGCGATGAACGGCTGCGACGAGATTCCCGCCCTGGCCGCGCGGTATCCCGAAATCGAATTCGTGACGGCCCCTCGCAACGCCCGAGAGGTTTTCGGACGCAACACGCCGTTCATCGCGGACATGATGGCCGTTCTCGCGAGCCAGCCCGAGCCGGTGCTCGGCATCATCAACAGCGATCTCCTGTTCGAACCGGTACCGCAATGGCGGACGCTGGAATACCTTGCCGGCCAGAAGGCGCTCGTGACCGGGCATCGCTACGACGTGCGAACGCTCGCCGGAGGCGTGCTTCATCCCTATCTGCCCGGCTTCGATTACTTTTTCTTCGACCATGCCGCAGCCGATGTCCTGGCAAAGACGGATCGACCCTTCAGCCTCGGGCTCCCCTGGTGGGACTATTGGTTCCCGCTGAGCCTGGCGCTGAGGGGCTACCGATTGCTCACGGTGACGAGCCCGGCGGTGCTGCATCTCGCCCATGAATCGCAGACTGACGCGCGTACCGATTCCTGGCGCCGGCTGGCGATCGAATTCGCCCGCAGCATGGTGCAGGATCGGGAATTGGGCCCGATCGCGCACCCCAATTGGGACAATTTCATCGCGCTTTGCGGCGAACTCGACGCGGCATCGGACGACGACCTCACGAGCGGGGCGTGCGACGAGAAGATCATCCATTTGTCCGAGCTTGCCGTCCCCATCGTCGAGGGGAGAAGCGCCGTGCTCGAACCTCCAACAGTGCCGATGGCGCGCGAACCTTCTGTGCTCCCGTCCTATTTCGCCGACATGCCCACCCGCATCGAAGCCGGACGCGCGCTCCACCAGGCGTTATGGGAGGATCATCACGACCGGCCTGTCGCGGCATTTCCACTCTATAAAAAGGCCCTGGACCTTGTGCCCGCCGATCCCGGCGTGCTCTTGGCCTGTGGAAATTTTCTCGCGAGCGTCGGCAATCTGGAACGCGCGGCAATTCTCATCGGGCACGCGGTCGATCGGGCGCCGGATTCCGCTCCTCTGCTCAACAGCCTTGGCGCGACGCTTCGCCAGCTCGAGCGCGAGGACGACGCGATTACCTGTTTCGAACGCGCGCTTGCCGCCGACCCTCACTATGGCGGCGCCTATCTCAACCTTGCACTTGCACTCCAGCCGCGCGGCAAGGAGGGCGAAATCATCGCCCGGCTGGAAGCGGAATTGCAGCATCCGGACTTTGCCGACGGCGCAAGCTGGCTCCGCCGCATTCGCGAGGCGCTGCTGCCGATAACCATTTCCTGAGCATTTCCCAGGTTTCCCGTACGCCTGCCGCTGTGAATGGGAGCCCGCCGCCCTTGAGTTGGGGCGGGCTTGCCCTTACGCTCCCCGCTTCGCGGCCTGCCGGAGGAGCTGGATTCCCATGACCGATTATCGCCGTCTGCTGAAATGTTCCGTTTTCGCGCTTGCGCTGGTGCCCTTCGCGGCCCGCGCCGAGACCGGCCTTGTCTATGTGACCAACAGCGCCGGCGACAAGCTGGACGTCGTCAATTCCCAGACCGACAAGGTGATCCAGCAAATCTCCATCATGGGCGCGCACGGGGTCAATTTCTCGCCGGACCGGACCCGCGTCTATGTCAGCAACGAGATGACCAGCACCCTGGACGTGTTCGACCAGAAGAGCGGCAATCTCATCAAGAAGATCAAGCTGTCGAACCACCCGAACAATATCGCGGTGGCCAAGGACGGCCGCGTCGTGGTCGGCATCGCCCGCGGCGAAGGAGCCCTCGACATCATCGATCCGGTGAAGATGGAAGTTAAGAAGACCATCCCGACGCATGGACGGCTGCACAATTGCTATGTGAGCAAGGACAGCAATTTTGCCTTCTGCGGTTCGGTGCAGACGGGCGTGTTCACCGCCTTCGACCTGAAGACCGAGACTGTCGCCTGGGAGCACAAATTCGACCACGGCGTGCGCCCGATGACGGTTGAATCCAATGCCGACGGCTCGCCGAAGCGCGTGTTCATTCAGCTTGCTGCCTTCGATGGGTTCGCGGTTCTGGACTGGAAGACCCATGAGGAAGTCGCGCGCATCAAGCTCCCCGACCTGAAGACCGGTGTCGATATGGATCCGGGCCGCGAGGATGCCCCCTCGCACGGCATCGGCGTTTCTCCCGACGGGAAACTGCTTTGGGTCACGAGCATCCCGCAGAATGCGGTGTTCACGTATGACCTTGCGGCCAACTTCACGAACGCCTCCAAGCCGGTCGACACCATCAAGCTGCCCGACCTGCAATTGCCGGGACGGCAGCTGGGCGGCGCGGTCGCCAATTGGGTGACCTTCACGCCGAACAATAAGATCTATGTCGCCAATTCCGGCTTGCGGTCGGTCACGGCCATCGACATGGGAACCAAGAAGGTTGTCGCGGTGGTACGCGTCGGCGAAGTGCCGAAGCGCATCAACACTCTGGTCATGCCCTGAACGGTTGAGACTATCGGTACGAAAAAGGGCGGCGCGATGAGCGCCGCCCTTCTCGTTTCTGGCCCTTGGGAAGGGCGGTTACTTCACGCCGACCCATTGCATGAGAATCTTGTAGTCGGGATCGTCCTTGTTCTCGAACTGCCGGCCGCCGGAATGGAACAGGTCGCCGCCGGCTTCGGGCGCCAGGGGATGGATCAGCAAACGGCTCTGCGGCCGGTTCGCTGGCGTCACCAGCCTCGCGATCGAGGTGTACATCTTGCTCAACTGGTCTTCGTTCCAGGCCGTCTGACCCGGCGCAAGTTCTTCCAGATGCAGGAAGTTGTTGGCGCCGGTGTGGCAGACCACACAAGGCGAATGGCCGGGGCGCTGCTTCATGAAGATCGGCGCGACTTTGGTCTTGAAGTAGTCGTAATCGAGCCCGGCAACCGGCGCAGGCGCGGCCTGCGACGTACCGATGGCGATCGCGCCCACTCCCACAGCAGCGACGGCCGCAAACACGATCGTCAGGCGAGCTTTCATCCAATCCTCCCTCAATTCTTCCCGGTTATTGCCGGCAATCTAGCAGAAGGATTCCGCCCTGGCGACTTCGATCAACAGCCTGCAACGACAGGGTTTTGATGGCGTGGCCGGTATGTGTCGCAGAGCTTCCGCCACCCGGCACGGGGGGCCTGCCGCTTGACGCCACAGCCGTCCAAAGGGGATGTTTTGTCACCGGCCGGAGGAGCCTTCATGCCCCAAAATTACCGCTTGCGCGTCAACGGGCAAGCCCGTGACGTCACCGTCGAGGGGGACACGCCCCTCCTCTATATCCTCAGGAACGATCTCGAACTTTCGGGCGCGAAATTCGGCTGCGGACTCGCGCAGTGCGGTGCCTGCACCGTGATCGTGGGCGGGGCCGCCGTCCGCTCCTGCCGCACCGAAGTGGGCAGCATCGGCAACCGCGAGATCGCCACGCTCGAAGGCATCGGCACCGACGAGAAACCGCATCCGCTGCAAAAGGCCTTCATCGAAGAACAGGCGATGCAATGCGGCTATTGCATCAACGGCATGATCATGTCGGCGAAGGCCCTCCTCGACCGCACGCCCAAGCCGACCGAAGTGCAGGTGAAAGAGGCGCTGGCCGGCAATCTCTGCCGCTGCGGCAGCCACAACCGGATTGTCCGCGCGATTCTGCGCGCTTCCACGGAGGCCCGCACATGAACACGGAGATCACCCGCCGTGACTTCGGCGTAGCGCTGGGCGGTCTTGTCATCGCCTTCAGCATGGCACCGCGTCCGGCAGCGGCCGCGGAGGCGGGCGGACGCCTTCCCGCAATGCTCGCCGCCAACAAGCGCCTCGATTCCTGGCTGCATGTCGATCCCGTCGGCACGATGACCGTCCACACCGGCCGCGTCGAACTCGGTCAGGGCAACACCACGGCACTCGCCCAGATCGTGGCGGAGGAGCTCGACCTTCCGATGATCCGTATCCGGATGATTCCGGTGGATACCTCCGTGTCGCCCAACGAAGGCGTCACGGCGGGCAGCAATTCCATCGAGGCGGGAGGTGCGGCTCTGCGCGCGGCCGCGGCCGAGGCGCGCGCGATCCTGATGCAGCATGCCTCCGAGCGCCTGGGGGTTCCGGCCGGAGAACTCATTCTCGACGATGGCCTGATCTTCACCAGGGACGGCTCCAAGCGCACGAGCTTTTGGGAAATGGCCGCCGACAATCCCCTGGCCAAAGAGGCCAGCGGCGCTGTCGCGCCCAAACCCGCCAAGGACCACAAGATCGTCGGCCAGCCGGTGCAGCGCATCGACATTCCCGACAAGGTGATGGGCCGTCCGGTCTTCATCCAGGATATGCGCCTCCCGGGCATGGTGCATGGCCGCGTCGTCCGGCCGTCCAATTACAACGCCGAGCTGGTGCGGCTCGACGATGCGGCGGTGCGCAAAATGCCGGGCGTGATTTCGGTCGTGCGCGACGGACGCTTCGTCGGCGTCGTGGCCGAACGCGAGGAGCAGGCCATTGCCGCGCGCGCCGCCCTCGCCAAGGCGGCGGTGTGGCGCACGCGCGAACCGTTGCCGGATGCGGCCAATGTGCACGAGTTCCTGAAATCCAGGCCCGATGTCGACACCAAGACCGTGAACGAAAAGGGGGCCGCGGGCACGGCGGTCGCCAAAACGGTCGAGGCCACTTACCGCAAGCCCTATCTCGCGCACGCTTCCATCGGGCCCTCGTGCGGCGCGGCGGGGTTCGTGGACGACAATCTGACGGTGTGGTCGCACACCCAAGGCCCCTATCCGCTGCGCGGCGACATCGCCAAGGCGGCCGGCCTTCCCATTGAAAAAGTGCGCGTGATCCACACGCAAGGCTCGGGCTGCTACGGCCACAATGGCGCCGACGATGCGGCCTTCGATGCGGCGCTGCTCTCGCTCAATGCGGGCGGTCGCATCGTAAAACTGCAGTGGATGCGCGACGACGAATTCGGCTGGGAGCCGTTCGGCTCGGCCATGACCATGGCGGCGCGCGCGGGACTTTCCGCCGACGGCAGCATTGTCGATTGGCAATACGACCTGTGGAGCTGCACGTACAATATGCGTCCCGGCGCGCGGGACGGGGTGAATCTGCTGGCCTCCTGGCATCTCGCCAAGCCCTTCGAGCATGCGACGGCCCAGGAATTGGGCCTGCCGGCCGGCGGCGGCGATCGCAACGCGGTACCGGTCTACGACTTCCCCAACCAGAGGATCGTCGATCACTTCATTCCCGACATGCCGTTGCGCGTGTCCGCGCTGCGCACGCTCGGCGGTTTCGGCAACGTCTTCGCGCTGGAATCCTTCATGGACGAAGTGGCGATCGCCGCCGGCGCCGATCCGGTCGCGTTCCGGCTGAAGCACCTGAAGGACGAGCGCGCGCGCGCGGTGCTTGAGGCTGTGGCCGGCAAGGCCGGCTGGAAGCCCGGCGCCAAGAGCGACGGCGGGCGCGGCCGTGGTGTCGCCTTCACGCGCTACGAGACGACCAAGTCCTATGTCGCGCTTATCGCGGACGTGGCGGTGGATCGCGCCAGCGGCATGGTTCGTGTTGAGCGCGTCACCGCGGCGGTCGATGCGGGCCAGGCGATCAATCCCGACGGCCTCAAGAACCAGATCGAAGGCGGCATCATCCAGGGCGCAAGCTGGACGCTGAAGGAACAGGTCGCCTTCGACAAGGAACGCATAACCTCGCGCGACTGGGTCGGCTATCCGATCCTCACCTTCCCGGAAGTGCCTTCCGTCGACGTGACGGTGATCGACCGCCCCGAACTGCCCTCGCTCGGCGCGGGCGAAGCCTCGCAAGGTCCCATCGCCGCGGCGATCGCGAACGCCATCCATCATGCGCTAGGTGTGCGCGTGCGAGATCTCCCCTTCACGCCGGATCGGGTGAAGACTGCAATCGCGCAAGGGTGACGCGCCGTGACGGGCCTCCGGCTCGGGCAGCGCGATTACCTTTGGATTTCCGGCACCCTTCGCACGGCTGTCGTTGTTCGATCTGCGTATCGGAACGACCGTGTGGTCGTATACGAGTGACGGCGGCGATTGGCGCGAGGCCTCGTCCCCAAACGGGCAATAGAAGATTTGCTCAAAGGTTCGCCGTTCGACGAGCCGGACATGTCCGCCGCGCCTGAGAAATCCACCGGTTGCCAGAGCCGGTAAAAGTGGCTCAAATCCTCGCCATCGACGCCTACCGGACAAGTGGCTTTCCCGCAGCGTTGAAGAGCCCCAGGCGAGCCTCTAATCTTCATGGCGGCATGCCGAGAAACCGGGTCGAGCCGGCAACGGACCGATTCGTCTTTGCACGGAAGGATTGCGAGGATGGCCAAGCACAAATCGGGAAAGAATGCGCCCAAGCGCAAAGACCAGGCGCTGGACGAGGCGCTCGAAGAAACCTTTCCGGCGAGCGATCCCCCAGCGATGACCGATCCAGACCGCCATATCGGTACTGCGGGAAAAGCCAAAGGCGGAGGCAAGAGCGGCCGGCCTTGACGGAATCGCGCCCGGCGTCACATGAGGCGAGCAGGCCGTGGTTGATGGGCCTGTTCTGCGCGTATAGGCTTGGGGAGAATTTTCCCACCTCCCACGCACCCTTTTCAAGGAGAACTCCCATGACGTTGCGACTGGGCGATATCGCTCCCGATTTCCAGGCTGAAACCACGCAGGGCCCCATCCGCTTTCACGAATGGCTGGGCGATTCCTGGGGCGTTCTGTTCTCGCATCCCAAAGATTTCACGCCCGTCTGCACCACCGAACTCGGCTACATGGCGCGCATCAAGCCTGAATTCGACAAACGCAATGTGAAGATCATCGGGCTGTCGGCCGATCCGGTGGACCGCCATTCCGGCTGGTCAAAAGACATCGAGGAAACCCAGGGGACCGCGCCCAATTATCCGATCATCGGCGACCCCGATCTCGCGATCGCCAAGCTCTATGACATGCTGCCGGCCGAGGCCAGCGGCGATCCCAGCAAGCGCACAGCGGCCGACAACCAGACGGTGCGCAACGTCTATGTCGTTGGCCCTGACAAGAAGCTGAAGCTGATCCTCGTCTATCCCATGACCACGGGACGCAATTTCGATGAGGTGCTGCGCGTGATCGATTCCATGCAGCTGACCGCGAAGTTCAAGGTGGCGACGCCGGTGAATTGGAAACAGGGCGAGGACGTCATCATCGCGGGTTCGGTTTCCGACGAGGACGCGAAAAAGACCTATCCCGATGGCTGGAAGGCGCCACGGCCTTATATCCGGATCGTGCCTCAGCCGCACTGATCGCGATATTGCCCCCTCGGCCACCTTCGGTGGCACCTCCCCCTAAGCGGGGGAGGATCGGGGGACGCTACCGAACGGCGACGTCGGAGAAACGGTCGACACGCCGGAGCGGCGGGAACAGCGCCATCCAGAGCCCGACCACGGCCAGCGTACCGAGCCCCCCCACTACCACCGCGGGCACCGTGCCGAGCGCGCCCGCCGTCATGCCGGCGCGGAATTCGCCAAGCTCGTTGGAAGCGCCGATGAACAGCGAATTCACCGAGCCGATGCGTCCGCGCATATTGTCGGGTGTTGCGAGCTGGATCAGGGCGGAGCGGACATAGACGCTGACCATATCGGCCGCGCCCGTCACCACAAGAGCCGCCACCGAAAGGTAGAATTCCCGCGATAGCCCGAAGACCACAGTCGCGGCCCCGAAAATCGCAACACAGGCGAACATCGAGATGCCGGTATGGCGGTGCAGCTGCCAGCGCGCCAGCACAATGGCGACCGCGGTTGCCCCTATGGCGGGGGCCGTCCGCAGGAAGCCCAGCCCTGCCGGGCCCGTGTGCAGGATCTCGCGCGCGAAGATCGGCAGCAAAGCGGTCGTGCCGCCCAAAAACATCGCGAACAAATCGAGCGAGATGGCGCCCAAAAGGATCGGCTGCTTGCGCATATAGGTGACGCCGTCGACGATACGCTGAAGCGCCGTCCCCACACCCCTCCCTCCTTTCTGCGCGCGAATGCGCAGGATCGCCATTCCGATCACGGTGAAGATGTAGAGGCAGAGGCAGAGGCTGTAATTCACCGCCGGACCGAGGTCGTAGAGGAAGCCCCCGATGGCGGGGCCCGCGATCACCGCTGTGCGATAGGCCGAGGCGTTCCAGGCAATCGCCTGGGGCAGCCGGTCGAGGGTGACCAGGAACGGCAGAAAGGACTGCATGGCGGGCTGGGACAGTCCAAGCGCCACTCCCAACAACGTGATCACGCTGTAGAACGCCCACATCGCCTTGACGCCGGTGAGGGTCAGCGCCAGCAGCAGCGCCGAGGCGAACACCTGCACCAGGTAGCTCGCCATCAGCATCTTGCGGCGGTCGACCCGGTCGGCGAGGTCGCCGGCCGGCAGCACCAGCAGCAGCATGGGCAGGAAGATCGAGAGCCCCACATATCCCAGCGCGACAGGATCGCGCGTGATATCGTAGACTTGCCAGCCGATCGCCACCGACTGGATCTGCGTCCCCAACGTGGTCCCGAACCTGATCGCGAGATAGAGCCTTAGATCGCGAATCCGGGGCACGAATTCGTCGGCGGCGAGATGGGGGCTGTGGGCAGTCACGGCGAGGGGCTTACCCAGCGTAAGGTTAACGTGACGGTAACGAAGCACAGGTTCTGTCATACCGGTCGGGGAACGAAAAGACGTTTCGGCGCACCCCCTGAAAACTGCTGCCATTTGGCCAGTTTTTGAGCAGTATCCGGTGGAAATTTGGGCGCCGACAAAGTTTTGGGACACATGCCCGGTATGTCCGCAATGTGAGAAATTAGGTTAGCCCTGCCTTGAGGGCAGACTTGCTTTTGCCTCAAGCCTGCCCAGCGGCGGAAAGAGAATAATGGGATACGACGAACCTTCATCCAAACGCAGTCCGGCGGTTTACGGATCAGCCCCGGCCGCCAAGCGAAAGGGAGGCTGGTCGCTGCGGATTCTGCTTGGGATTGTGGCGCTCGGCATCGGCGGCTATCTGGCGGCCAATCCCGGCATGCTGCAGCAGCTCACCGGTATTGGGACCGGCACCCAGGAACAAGCCGCAGGCGGCGGCCGCGCCGGGCGCGGTGGTGGCGGAGCCCCACCGGTCCGCGTGGCAGTTGCCGAAACGCGCGATGTCGCGGTGACGGCACGCACTATCGGGACCGTGCTGGCCAATTCGACGGTCACGATCAAATCCCAGGTCGACGGCCCGCTGCTTTCCGCCGGGTTCAAGGAAGGCCAGATGGTCAAGAAGGGCGACCTTCTGTTCCGGATCGATCCCGCTCCGTTCGACGCCGCTCTCCGCCAATCCCAGGCACAAATGCAGCGCGATCAGGCCCAGCTCGTGAGCGCTCAAGCGGACGCCGACCGCAGCGTGATGCTTGCCGACCGCGGCATCGTCTCGGCCCAGCAGCGCGACCAGCTCGTCGCGACGGCAAAGGCATTGGCCGCCACCATCGAAGCGGACAAGGCCGCGGTCGAGCGGGCACAGCTCAACCTCGACTACACCACGATCCGCTCACCGGTGAACGGCAAGACCGGCCCGCTGCTGGTCTATCCCGGCAATCAGGTGCATGCCAACGACGCGACGGGCATGATCACCATCAACGAAATCCAGCCGGTCAAGATCACATTCAATCTGCCGCAGGGCGACCTGCCGCAGCTGCAGGCCCGGCTGACCGAGGGCACCCTGATTGCAGCCGTCATGGCCCGCAGCGATGTGGGGCAGGCCGTGTCAAGCGAGGCGGATGACAGCAGCAGCGACAACTCCCTTCCCGTGAAGGTGGATTTCATCAGCAACGCGGTGGACGACCGCACCGGCACCATCGAGCTGCGCGCGACCTTCGACAATCCCGATCTGCGTCTGGTTCCGGGTGAACTCGTGGATGTCGGCATTCGCCTGGAGACGCTGAAGCAGGCCACCTCCGTGCCGCGCGAGGCCGTCAATGTCGGCCAGAACGGAAATTACGTGTTCGTCGTCGACGATCAGATGAAAGCTCAGATGCGCCCGGTGACCGTGCTGTATCAGGATCAGATCACCGCCGCCCTGGGGTCGGGCGTCAAGGCCGGAGATCGGGTGGTCACGGACGGACAATTACGGCTCACGCCGGGCATCGCGGTCCAGATCGCACAGCCGGAAGGCACCAATCCCGCAGCCGCGCCGGCGGCGCGCAGCAAACCGCAGGTATCGGGCGAAGCGGCCACCGGCCAAGGACGCAACGGCCGCGGCGGTTAAGGACCACGCGGAATCGGCGCGGAATTGGCGGGGAGCAGCAGCATGAATATTTCAGCGCTTTTCATCAAACGCCCGGTGATGGCCACTTTGCTGATGGCGGCCTTCGTACTGGCGGGTGCTTTCGGCTATTCGTCGCTTCCCGTCAGTGAGCTTCCAAACGTCGACTTTCCGACCATCGATGTGAATGGCAGCCTGCCCGGCGCCGACGCCACGACTATGGCATCGGCCGTGGCGACGCCTCTGGAGAAGCAATTCTCGCTGATCTCGGGCCTGGACTCGATGACGTCCCAGAATGCCCAGGGACAGACCCGCATCACCCTGCAGTTCCGGCTCGACCGCAATATCGACGCGGCAGCGCAGGACGTGCAGGCAGCGCTTGCGGCCGCCTCGCGGCAATTGCCCCGCGACATGCCGACCCCGCCTTCAATTCGCAAGGTCAATCCGTCGGAAGGATCGATCCTGTTCCTGACGGTCTCGTCGGAGACCTTGCCGCTGCGCGAAGTGGACCGCTACGTTGAAAATCTGTTGATCGGTAAATTGTCGTCCATCGACGGCGTCGCACAGGCCGACATTTTCGGCCAGGCGCGGCCCGCGGTTCGCGTTCAGGTCGATCCCAACGCGCTGGCGCTGCGCGGCATCGGCATCGACGAAGTCGCCACCGCCATCCAGCGCGTGAACGTCAACATGGCCACGGGCCAACTCGACGGCGACAAGCGCGGCGCTGTGATCCATGCCGAGGGCCAGCTGAATACGGCCTCCGAGTATGCGCCCCAGATCATCGCCTACCGCAATGGCGCGCCGGTCCGTATCGCCGATGTCGCCAACGTGATCGACAGCGTCCAGAATCCGAGGCTCTATGGCGCTTGGATCACCGGCAAGGAAATAACGCCCGCCGTCACGGTCGCCATCGACCGGCAGCCCGGCGCCAACACCATCGCGGTGGTGGACGCAATCAAGGCGCAGCTGCCGCAACTGATTGCGCAGCTTCCTCCATCCATCAAAGTCGACGTCACCCTTGACCGCAGCCTGACCATCCGCTCCGCCGTCTCCGACGTGCAAACGACGCTGCTGATCGCCGCCTTCCTGGTGATAGCGGTGATCTTCGTATTTCTTCGCACGGTGTCGGCGACTTTCATTCCGGCGATTGCGCTGCCGATCACGATCATCGGCACCTTCGCGGGCATGTCCGCGATGGGCTACAGCCTCGACAATCTGTCCCTGATGGCTCTCACACTCTGTGTGGGCTTCGTGGTCGACGACGCCATCGTGATGCTCGAAAACATCATGCGCCACGTCGAAGCCGGGGAAGAGCCCTACCAGGCCGCCATGATCGGTTCGAAGGAGGTGACCTTCACCATCCTTTCCATGACCGTATCGCTGATCGCGGTTTTCATTCCGGTCATCTTCATGGGCGGCATCGTCGGGCGCCTGCTGCACGAATTCTCGATGACCATTGCGATCGCGGTGCTGGTGTCGGGCATCGTATCGGTGACGCTGACCCCGATGCTGTGCAGCCGGCTGATCAAATCCGCCAAGGAAGAGCACTCCAAGAAACACAATTTCTTCTACCGCTTGAGCGAAAGAGGCTTCGATGCCCTGCAAGGGGGCTATTCCCGCTCGCTCGGCTGGGCGATGTCGCACCGCCCGGTGATCCTGGTGGTCTTCTTCATCAGCATCGTCGCGACCGTGCAGCTGTTCCGCATCATGCCGTCCGACTTCCTGACCGCAGAAGACACCGGCCAGATCAACGCCTTTACCGATGGCGCCAATGGCGTGTCTTTCGCCGAGATGCGGCGGCATCAGGAAGAAGCCGCACGCATCCTCGCAGCGGACCCCAATGTGGATGGGTTCATGAGTTCGGTGGGCGCTGGCGGAACGCGCGGCGGATTGAACTCGGGAACGTTCCGCATCCAGTTGAAGGACCGCGACAAGCGCCCGCTCGGCGTCAACGACGTGATCACCGAATTGCGCCGCAAGTTCCAGACCATTCCGGGCATCAATGTCGTGATGCAGAACCGTCCGCCGATCAACATCGGCGGATATGTGTCGAGGGCCCAATATCAATACACGCTGCAGGATCTCGATCTGAACGAGCTGTATTCCTGGTCGGCGCGGCTGGCAGAGGCCCTGTCGCGAGACCCGGCCTTCGCCGATGTGAACACCGATCTGGATTTGTCCACGCCGTCGGTCGAAGTCTCCATCAACCGCGACCGGGCAGCTGCCCTTGGCGTCACCCCGCAGCAGATTGAAGTCGCGCTCGGCGCATCGTTCGGCGGCCAGCAGATCGCTCCGATCTATACTCAGGCCGATCAGTATTGGGTCATCCTGGAATTGCTGCCGCAATATCAGCAGGACGCGGACGCGCTGAGCCGGCTCTACATCGCGACGCCGCGCGCGGCATCGGCCTCCACCAGCAATGTCGGTCAGTCCGTCCCCCTGTCGGCAGTTGCGAACATCACCCGCGGTACGCAGCCGCTCACGGTGAACCATTTCGGCCAGCTTCCGGCCGTGACGCTTTCCTTCAATCTACCGCAGGGTGTGCCGCTCAGTGACGCGGTTACCGAGCTTGAGAAAGTGAAGACTCAGATTGCCTTCCCCGCCTCGGTGCAGGGAAGCTTCCAGGGCACCGCCAAGGCGTTCCAGGAATCCCAGAAAGGCATGGGCTTCCTGCTGATCGGCGGCATCCTGGTGGTCTATATCGTCCTCGGCATTCTTTATGAGAGCTTCATCCACCCTCTGACCATTCTGACCGGCCTTCCGTCGGCCGCTGTCGGCGCCCTTATAACGCTCTATCTGTTCAAATATTCGCTCACGCTTTATGCCTTTGTCGGCATGATCATGCTGGTCGGTCTGGTGAAGAAGAACGCCATCATGATGGTGGACTTCGCCTTGACGCGGCAGCGGGAGGAAGGCGCTCGGCCCGATGTCGCGGTGTTCAATGCCGCGGTCATCCGCTTCCGCCCGATCATGATGACCACCATGTCGGCGCTGATGGGCACGCTTCCCATCGCCATCGGGCTCGGTTCCAGCAGCGAGGGGCGCAAGCCTCTCGGCCTTGCCGTGGTGGGCGGACTTATCGTCAGCCAGGCGGTGACGCTTTACATCACGCCGGTGCTGTATGTGTATCTCGACCAGTTGGGCGCTTGGATCGGCCGCGGCGGGCGCAGGGCAGTTCCTGCACCGGCGGCAGAGTAAGGCTCAAATACGCAAGAGATGATTGTCGAACGCGGCCGGCGCGCGCCATTGCGCTTCCGCCGCCAAGCTGTCCGTGCCGGCACGGAGCTTCACGACATCGCCCAGGCCCGACGTCACCCAAAAGCAGCCTGCCTCGGCATCGGCGGCGAGCCCGCAGGCATCGGCAAGCGCAAATCCGCCAAGCCAGCGCCCATCGGCAAGCGACCACAAGCCGGCGATGCCGCCCTTTGGGCTGGTGGCGGCGATGAAGCGGCCCGATGAGTCGATAACGACCGAACCGATATAGGAGCGCAGCAGCCCGGCATCGCCGGGGGGCAGCGGCAGCAGATCGACGGCCGCCCCCACGCGAAAAATCCCCATCAGCGGGCGCAAGATGGCGCGATCCTGGTCCTGCATCCCGAAAGCGACCGTCTCGCCATCGGGAGCCAGCGCCATATGCCTGAGTGACAGCGACGCCATGTCCGCCGTCAACGCGTGCCGTTTCATCACCGAGCCAGAGGCAGGATCGAGTTCGAGAATCGCGCTTTCGATGCGGCCCGCATTGATGGGGGGCCCCTTCACGTCGGCCGCCTTGGCAATGCCGCCGACGGCGACAACCAGACGCGTGCCGCCCTTCGCGAACAGGAGATCGTGCGGCTCGATGCCGACGGCAAAGGTCGCGCGGACGACGCCCGTGCCGGCGTCGCGCAAGGTCACGCGGCCATCGCCGGTTTCGGCGTCGATCTCGCTCAGGGCGAGCGTCCGCCCATCGGGATGAAGCGCGGCATGACCGGCAAAGCGAAACCCGCGAGCCGGCGCGAACGCCTGCGGGCGCGCATCGGGCGTTTCCGGATTGATGAGCGCGGCGAAGCTCCCCGGCCGTCGCGCGACGAGCAGAACCTTGCCATCGGGAAACCGCGTCAATGCATGGGCCCGTCCGGGCAGCGAAAACCCGGTCAGGCCTTCCCGATCCACGATGACGCCGCCGTCCGTCTCGCCGATGCGCGCGGCGCTGATGAGGGACACGGCGGGAGCCACACTCCGGGCGGATGCGCGCGCTTTCCACGCAAGCGAACCGCCCACGAGGGCCGCGCCTGCGCTCGCGAACAATCCCCGCCGGTTAAGGGTGCGATCAATCGCCATCGAGACTGTTGAACCCCAAAGTGACCCCGACATCTCCAGGAAGCGTCGCCGCCAATTCCGTCTGCACGGCCTTGATCGACACGCGCGCCCTTTCGACGGCGGGACGCCGTTTCGGATCGGCGGCGGCCTCGCCCATATCGGCAGGCGTGGCGTCGAGCGCTTTGGCGGCATTGGCGAAGAGCGTGTCGAATTTGGTTTTGTGCGCCGGCGAGGCATCTGCGGCGAAAACCTTCTCCATCGCTTCGGCGCTTTGGAGATTGAGCTTCAAATCGCGCGTCGGACGCACACTCCGCCAAGCTTCCGCCGATTTCGGCTTTGCCGCATCGACGTTGGCGCCGAGCACCGGCAGCATTTTGACGTCGTGCATCAGCTTGAAGCCCGCGACGAGATCGGTGAGCAGAAGGCGGGCAGCCTCCGGCGCATCGGCGAAGAGATTCTTCCAGCCCTTGTTGGCGGCGATGGCGGCACGCACACCGTCCGGCGCCGTCCAGTCGGCGAGCACCTCATGCGCAATCGTATTGAGATTATGCGCAATGCCCGTCCCAACCTGGGTCCGCCACTGCCCGTCGCGGCCGGGCGCCTTCAGCAGTGCCGCCGGATTGTCTCCATCATAGAGCAGGCGTTCGAGGGCCGTGATCCCCTGCCCCGCCACGCTGTCATGGGCGAGCGAGTCCGCGGTCAGGTCTTTGGGGTTCTTGGATGCCAGCAATTGATCGAGCGCACGCTGGGTGGCGTTGCGCGCCTCCGGCCAATAGGCAAAGCGGTCATAGCGCAGGAAGAGCGTGACGGGGCCGGTCTTGATGAGCTGCGCCTTGGCCCAGGCGTCCGCCGTCGCATTATAGGCCGCGCGCAGCGGTGCAAAGTCGCCGGTCTCGCGCTTGGCGGCGAACGCGGTCCAGGCTTTCTCCTGCGCCCCCGTTGCATCGGCCAGCGCGCGATAGGTGGGGATCACGTACTGGTCCGCCACCGCGAGTGCCAGGCGCGCGGCTTGCGCGGCGCGCTTGGGATCGGGCATGGCCGGCGTCGCCGCAGGTGCAGCCGCCAGAACCAGAAGCGAGTTGCGGAAAAAGCGCATCGCTACCCTTTATAGCCCGCTCACGAAGGCCACAAGCGCAGCCTTGTCGGAAGCGGAGAGCGCGGCGAAGCGCTCCCGGGCGGTGTAGGCTTCGCCGCCGTGCCATTGGACCGCCTCGATCACGTCGCGGGCACGGCCGTCGTGGAGAAGCCCTCCGGTCTTGAGGCTCTCCGCCACATCCCAGAGCGGCGCAGTGCGCCAGAACCAGGCGCCTGCCGCGCCTTCTTCCATGCCGTCGCTCAATTCACCGCCCATGTCGTGCAGCAGCAGATCGGTGTAGGCCGGAACGGGCGTCCCGTTGGCGAGATGCAGCGTAAGGTGACAGGCCGCACATCCGACCGCGGCGAAGACCCTTTCTCCGGGGCCGGGTTTTGCCGCAGGCGGAGGGGGGAGTGCGGCCACATATTGCGCAACCAGATCGAGCATCGCGTCGGCAACTTCGGGCCCGCCCTTGTCTCCGCCGTGAGGACCAGCGCGGCAGGCGCGCTCGGCCGGCGTGCAGTCGCCCCATGGCTCGGGATGCAGCCGCGTGGATAGACCGATATCGCGGGAGAATGCGGTTGCCGTCTGCGAGAGGAGATCGGGTTGGGTCGCGCGCCAGCCAAAACGCCCCAGCACCCGCTTTCCGTTGGCGTAGAGCCAAGGCGCCCGGCCGGCAATCCCGTCATGGTTGGCATCTTCCGAATCCGCGTGGCTCAGGATTTCACTTTCCGGGACTTGAGCGAGAAGCCCTGCGCCCTTCAGCGACGGCGCGCGCCGAAGGCTGATCCTGGTGTCCTTCGACAGCGGGCCATAGCCAAGCTCGCGGGGGCTGATCCGCGCGATGCGGAAACCATCCTTGTCGACCCATTCGATCTGCGGGTTGGCCTCGGGCACCTGCCCCGCCACGCCGCGCCGTTGCAGTTGCGAGCCATAGACGGGATCCCCTTCGCCGCGCGCATTGCCGAGGCGGATGACCGTGCCGAGCGGAAGGCCCGTTTCATCGTTGGCGGCGCTCGCAGCCGGTGTGTGACAGGCGGCACAGGAAGCTGCGTCGTAAAGCGGGCCCAGGCCGTCGTCGGATTTGGTGGAGGAGGGTGCCGAGACCCAATTGCGCTCGAACAGGCGCTTGCCGATGGCGATGTCGAGAGATGGCGCGGCAACCGCCGCGCTCGCCATGACGACGGCGGCGAGGGCGAGGATGGCAACGGTCTCACCCTTCGACAGGCTCAGGGTGAGGTGCCTAATGGTTTTCCTCAGGCTGAGCGTGCCGAAGCATAAGGGCCACGGTCTCAGGTCACGCGGAACCATCCCATCATCCCTGTGTCCTG
The DNA here is from genome assembly GCA_964494505.1 of uncultured Bordetella sp. Lineage (GTDB taxonomy): Bacteria > Pseudomonadota > Alphaproteobacteria > Micropepsales > Micropepsaceae > CAIYRG01. Next base: position 70,567 of record CAZBRO010000013.1, on the reverse strand, counting down.
GTGTTCAATGATGTGACAGTGGATCATCCAGTTGCCTGGATTGTCTGCGACGAAGGCAATATCCACCCGCTCCTCCGGCAAGACCAGCACCGTATCGGCCCAATGCTGCGGGCGTTTCAGCTTGCTCGCCGATAATACCTTGAACGTGTGGCCGTGCAGATGCATCGGATGCACATGCGGCGTGGTGTTGGCGAGTTGGAGCCGCACGACGGTCCCTCGCGCGAGATTCATGAGCGGCGGCGGCAGGTGCTGATGCCCGTTCTGCGGCCAGGGCTTGCCGTCGATGGCCCACAGCGTATTGGCGGTGGAGCACAGCGTATCCAACAGATCGATGGTGCGTCCGTCCGGCAGCACGATGGGCGGAAGGGTGGCGTAATCGCTGGCGGCAGCCGATGCCGAGAGCTTCAGCTCATGGGTTTCGGCCTTGGCAAGATCGGGCTCGGCGAATGGGACAGGCGCCAATGCGGGAAAGGCGCCGCTGCGCTTGGACGGCCCTTGCGCCACCAAGGTCGCGAGCGTCACGGGTTCGGGCGCGAAGAAATCGGTGAGCACGATCCGGCCTTCGGCATCGGGCGTGCGCAGCGCGATGTCCATCCGCATTGCCGGACCCAGCCGCCACGTATCCAGTGCAAAAGGGGCAAGCGCATTGCCGTCGATGGCGATCACGGATGCGTCCGCGCCCATGATGCCGATGTCCCCGATCCGGGTGGAATCCACGTTCAGCACGCGCAGGCGGATATTGGCGCCCGCCGGCACGGCGATTTCCGGCGCGACAAGGCCGTTGACGGTGCGCAGCGTTCCGAAGGAACCGCCCCGGCTTGCGCCTTCCGCCGTGATGAAGGGGAGGAAGCGGCCGTCCTTCTCCACCCGCCAATCCTTCAGTACACAGACGATATCGCCATCGAAGGGAACGCCGTCCTCGACGATCAGCACGCCGACGAGGCCGCGGCCCAGCTGCTCGGCGGTGTTGCAATGGGGATGGAAGAAGAACGTGCCGGGATCGGGCGGCGTCAGGCGGTAGGAGAAGCTTTCTCCGGGCTGCACCGGCAGTTGGGTGACGTAGGGAACGCCGTCCATGGCGTTGGGCCCGCGCACGCCGTGCCAATGAACGGAGGAATGTTCCTTCAGGCGATTGGTGAAGGAGACATCCACGCTTTCGCCAAGCCGCACGCGATAGACCGGAAACGGCGTGTCGCCGTAAATCCAGGCGGGCGTCAACCCGCTGTCCGCACCCAGCGCAATCTTGCGTTCCTGTGCAATCAGGGTGACCGGCAGATTGCCAATGCGGCGTTCCGGCAGGCGTCCGGCAGCCGCCGCATCCGCAGGCGCTTGCGAAACCGCAGTCCGGCCGCAGCCGGAAACAGCCGTGGCGGCGAAAGCGCTTCCACCTGCAAGCACCGCGCGCCGGGTAAATCCGGGCTGAAGCCGGTTCATGCCTTCTCCGTCTCGCATGGGCTCGGGCTCATGCTACGCCGCCTCCGCTGCACACAGGGGAGGAAAAAGAGACGGTCATCGCGCTGACGGCAGGTTGTCGAGCGCGTTCGACTTCTCGAGCGAAATCTTCAGGCCCAAGGCCGCCACCACCCCTTCGTCCGCGCGGGTCTGGGCGATCAACGCATCGATGGCGTCCTGTACCATCTTGTTGCCGGCGGTGTTTCCCTTCGCGATCATCTGGTCATAGGCCATCTTGCCGGAATCGCCCGTGTCCTTGATCAGCTTCACCTTGCCGAGCGTATCGGCGATGCGCGCGTCCATGCGTTTGGCTGCATCGGCGTTTCTCGCCATCGTGTAATCGCGGAAGCTTGCGCCCTGCACGACCTGCCCGTTCAGCCGCGTGTAGCGGCCGTTCCAGATTTCGCTGATGCCGACCTCGTCGTAATAATGCGAATTGTGGGTGTTGTCGGAGAAGCAATCCTGCTCCTCTTCGGGATCGTGCAGGATAAGACCGAGCTTCATGCGTTCGCCGGCCATCTCACCATAGGAAAGACTCCCGATGCCGGTGAGGATGGCGGACAGGCCCGCATCCGGGCCTTTGGCGTTCAGCGAAGCGCGCGCCTTGCCGCCGGCCGTCCAATCGGCCGTCATTTCGGCCATGTCGTCGGCCAGAAGATCGGTCGCGGCCTTCAGATATTGCGCGCGGCGGTCGCAATTGCCGTGGGTGCAAGCTTTGAGATCGTAATCGCTGGCCGGTCTTTCTCCCGCGCCCGGGCCGGTGCCATGCAGATCCTGACCCCAGAGCAGGAATTCGATGGCGTGATAGCCGGTGGCGACATTGGCCTCCACGCCCTGGGCCTGTTGCAGCCGGCGCAGCAGATTCTTGTCGATGACGGAGGCATCGACCTGTTTAGAGCCAATGCGGATCTGCTTATGGGCGACGACATTCAGGGTGTAGAGCGGATTCTCGTCGGATTGCGTGCCATAGGACGCCGCGACGTAATCGATCAGCCCCTCGTCCAAGGGCCAGGAATTGATCTCACCTTCCCAGGCATCGACAACGGCGTTGCCGAAGCGGAATCCTTCGGTTTGCAGGTAAGGCACGCGCGCGGCCTTCCAGGCAGCACGGGCGGCGCCTAGCTTCGCCGCGGTCGGATCGGCCAAAAAGGCGTTCACCGCGGTTTGCAGCGACTTCGCGGCGGTCCAGGAATCCTCATACATCGCGTGCGCGAGATCGCCATAATTGGCCAGGACAGCTTCGGCCTTTGGCTGAGCCTTTGGCGCGGCTTGCTGTCCGGCGGCGGGGACGATGAGGCTTGCGCCCGACAGGAGCGCTCCGGCGAGAACGGTGGCGAGGATGCTACGCATGGCAAAGACCGTTTTTTGGGCAATCATGGGAACCACAAATGCGACTGACTTGCAAGTGCAAAGCATATTACAAGGAATTTAGGCTTTGAATGCCGCGCCCAACGGGGCAAGAAGGGGCCGATGATTGCGGGAATACGCCTATGATGAAGCTCTACAATTTCCACGCCAGCAGCACCTCCTACCGCACCAGAATTGTGCTCAGCCTGAAGGGGCTTCAATACGAGTACATACCTATCCGGCTGGACAAGGCGGAGCATCTGTCCCCCGCCTATGGAGAGGTCAACCCGATGCGCGGGGTGCCCACGCTCGAAGTCGACGGCGTCCGGCTCTATCAGTCTTCCGCCATCATCGAATATCTGGAAGAGGTCTACCCCGAGCCACCGCTGCTGCCGAAGGATCCCGTCGCGCGCGCCCATGTGCGGGCAATCGCGGGTATCGTGCAATCCGACATGCACCCGGTGAACAATCTGCGCATCCGCAATTTCCTGCGCGACGAATACAAACAGGGTCCGGACGGCGTTGCCGCGTGGATTCAGCTCTGGAACAAAGCGGGGTTCGAGGCCATCGAATCCATGCTGGAAACGGACAAAAATCGGCGCGGCTTCTGTTATGGCTCGGGTCCCACGATTGCGGACGCGTATCTGGTTTCGCACGTCTTCTCCGCGGTGCGGTTCAAGACCGACATGTCGCCTTATCCCGAGATCCGCGCCGTGGTGGAGAACTGCAACGCGCTGAAGCCTTTTGCCGACGCACATCCTTCCAAGCAGCCCGACGCGGCCGGATAAGAACGCGTCGATACACGGGCTATGTTATTTCGCCGCAATCTTCGGCGGCAAAATAGAGCGAAGGCGGTTAGGGCCGTTACTCCAGCGGAATGCCGGGCTCGAATTTCGAGGTGCGGATGGCCAGCGCCGTCTTGACGCTGGCCACGTTCTTGGCCGCCGTCAGCCTCTCCGTCACGAAGGTCTGGAACTCGGGCAGATCGCGCGCCACGCAAAGCAGGATGAAATCCACCTCGCCCGAGAGCATGTGACAGGTGCGCACCTGCGGCCAGCTCCGCACCTGCTCCTCGAACCCCTTGAGATCGGCTTCCGCCTGGCTGGAAAGTCCGACAAAGGCGAAGGCCGTCACTTCGAAGTGGAGCGCCTGTGCGTCCAGTTCGGCATGGTAGCCCTTGATATATCCGGCCTTCTCCAGCGCCCTCACCCGTCTGAGACAAGGCGGGGCCGTGATCTTTACCCGGTGCGCCAGTTCGACATTGGTCATGCGCCCGTCCGCCTGGAGTTCGGCGAGTATCTGCCGGTCGATGGGATCGAGTCTGTGGCGCGTCATGCGAACTCCATGGTGGTCACCACTCTGCGACAAACGCAACGTGCTTTCCGCAAGAATGTTTCGCTCTACACACGTGTGGGCAAGAAACGCAAAAGCTTGACCTTTTTGTTCCTTCTTCCGATATGAGGCGGCCAGCCCTGCCCCTGAAGGAACCGCATGTCCGATATCGTCCACGCCAAAGTGCTGATCCTGGGAAGCGGGCCCGCAGGCTGCACCGCCGCTATCTATGCCGCGCGCGCGATGCTGGAACCGGTGATGGTTGCCGGGCTTCAGCCGGGCGGGCAGCTCACCATCACCACCGAGGTGGAAAATTATCCGGGCTTCAAGGAGGCGATCCAGGGTCCCTGGCTGATGGAACAGATGCAGGCTCAGGCCGAGCATCTCGGGACCCGCTGCGAATATGACCTGGTTTCCAGCGCCGACCTGGCGCGGCGGCCGTTCATCCTGACCGGCGATACGGGCAAGCGCTACAGCGCGGACACGGTGATCGTCGCCACCGGAGCCCAGGCGAAATGGCTGGGCATCCCCAGCGAGGAGCGGTTCAAGGGCTTTGGCGTCTCGGCCTGCGCCACATGCGACGGGTTCTTCTTCAAGGGGAAGAAGGTGGCCGTGGTGGGCGGCGGAAATACGGCCGTGGAAGAGGCGCTGTTCCTGACCAATTTCGCCACCGAAGTGACGCTGATCCACCGGCGCGACTCCTTGCGCGCGGACAAGACCAACCAGATGCGCTTCGAGCAGAATCCGAAGACGCGCATCATCTGGGACAGCGTCGTCGAGGAAGTCGTCGGCAGCGGCGAGCCGAAGATCGTGTCAGGCTTGAAGTTGCGGAATGTGAAGACAGGCGCGGCCGAAGAGCTCGCAACCGATGGCTTGTTCATCGCCATCGGGCACACCCCGGCCACCGAGGTGTTCCGGGGCCAGCTCGACATGGACGCGGAAGGCTATATTCGCACCGCTGCCGATTCCACCAAGACGAGTGTCGAGGGTGTTTTTGCCGCGGGCGACGTGAAGGACAAGGTGTTCCGGCAGGCGGTGACGGCGGCCGGCATGGGCTGCATGGCAGCCCTGGAAGCGGAACGCTTTCTCGCAGGCGCGCATTGAAGCCAATTCCGACCTCATGGTTCGACAAGCTCACCATGAGGAAGAATAGTTTTTCTTCACTCTGAGCCTGTCGAAGGGTGTGAGCGCAGCAATCAAGAAATTTCCGCCGCGAAGGTCTGGAAATGCGCCGCTCCAACATTATCTAAGAGACGGTTCGTTTCCCCCGAACGAAACCACCAGGAGGTTCCCCTCCCCCGATGCGGAGCCGCTACGCCGTTCCGCGACCTCCGAACGCACTCACGGCCGGGATGTTTCATCCCGGCCGTATTTTTTCGAGAATCGCGGTCAGACCGGCGAATTACATAAACAGGTGTTCGCTCGCCAGGCTTGCATAGATCGAAGCCACGTTCGCGCCATAGCCGTTGTAGATCTGCGTCGGAACGCGCTCGCCGGTGCCGAGAACCTCTTCCGTCGATTGGCTCCAGCGCGGATGCGGTACCGCTGGATTCACATTGGCCCAGAAGCCGTATTCGCTCGGACCCAGCGCCATCCAATAGGTCTGCGGCCGCTCGTCGGTGAAGATAAAGCGCTGGATGCCCTTGGCCGATTTGAAGCCGTATTTCCACGGTGTCGCAAGACGCAACGGCGCGCCGTTCTGCTTCGGCAGCGGCTTGCCATAGGCGCCCGTGACGAGGAAAGCGAGATCGCTCGTGGCTTCCTCGATCGTCAGACCTTCCGTATACGGCCAGGGGTACCAGACCTGGTTCTGGGCCGGCGCCACTTCGGTGTTGATCCAGGACTTCATCACCACATATTTCGCGCCCGACATCGGCTTGACGTAATCGACAAGCGCTTTCATCGAGAATCCAGACCACGGCGCGACGAACGCCCAGGTCTCGACGCAGCGGTGGCGATAGACGCGTTCCTCCAGCGGCATGGCTTTCAGCAGCGTGTCGATATCCGTCTTCATCGGATTTTCGACCATGCCCTCGAAGCTGATCTCCCAGGGGCGGATAGGCAGCCGGTCGGCGTTGCGGACGGGATCGTCCTTCTCGACGCCGAACTCGTAGTAATTGTTGTAGCCGGAGACGATCTCTTCAGAGGTGACCGGACGATCCGCGACCTTGAAGGCGTCATTGTGCTTGAAGGGATAAAGCGAGGCCGAGGGATCGGGAGCACTCGCCGCGGCCGTCTTGGCGGCTTGGCCCGCAGCGTTTTGAGCGGTGTTCTGGTTGCAGCCCGCGAGCAGGCCCGCCGCTGCAACGACACCGGCCGTCTTGAGCAGGCCCCGCCGGTTCATGACGAGGGCTTCCGGCGTCGCCATTCGCTCTGGGAGTTCCCAGCTCGGCTTGATCCTGATCAGCATTGCACTCTCCTTCGGCCCAGCCCTGCCAGGGCCATGGTCGGCCTAAGCAGGCCCGAACCTTGCCGCAAATCACGTTCCTGTATGCAGCAGATATATAGCCCCGGCGGCGATCAGGACCAAGCCCGCGCCCCGTGTAACAATTCGTCCCCGCGGCACAACCTTTTCGAGCAAAACCAGCACGGAAAGGCCGGCAATCCACAGCACGTTCATCACTCCGCCGACGAACAGCAGCAGCATCAAGGCCCAGCAGCAGCCGATGCAATAGACCCCGTGGGTGAGGCCCATGCGGAGGGAACCTAAAGGATCGCGCTTAAAGCCGCCATGGCGCTGCAGAAACGAGAGCGGCGTCTGGCATTGGGCCAGGCAGGAATCCTTGATGGGCGTGAATTGATAGAGGCCGGCCGCTACCAATACCAGGCCACCGAAGCGGGGGCTTGCGGCCGCCAGCATGGGCGTAATCAGCGCCGCCTGGGTAAGGGCTCCCTGCGCGAGGCTCGCGAGTCCGGCGAACCCTGTCCAGGCCAGGAGATAGCCGCCCGCGAACCATCCGGCCGCCGCGAAGGGCTTTCCCTGATCTCTCGCCTGCTGCGCCACCCGCGCATAGATGAGGATCATGGGTGAGGCCGAAGGCGTCATCATGCCGATCATCATCACTGCCCACATGGCAAAGGTGAAGGCGAAGTCGGGAAGCGCCCAGGGCTTCAGCGCCGGTCCCATCACCATGCCGGGCATGTTCATGCCGGGCATCGACGCCATCGCAGCGGCGTCGGACATCTCGGCCGAGAGCCTGAACAGATACGCCCAGGCGAGCGCGGTCAGCGTCAGCAGCGCAACGGCCAGGATGACGGTGTCGCGCTTCAGCACGCGTTCGAGGGCGGCATCGGGCATGATTCAATCGATGACGCCGCTCTGGGTCAGGTTCAATTCGCAGAACAGCCCGAAGGAATCGGAGAGATCGAGCAGCACCGGCCCGTTCGTCTTCGTCCAGGCGCAGCCGATTTCCGCCAGCCGGAATTCAAATCCGTTCGGCATGTCGATCCGTACGCGGTGTTCGTTGCCGGTCACCGGATTCAGGATAGGTTCGCCGCGCGCCTCGATCTGGCCCGCCACGCGGATGTGCGCACGCCGCTTGGCGATGTCCACGTCGAAATCGATGTCCGCGAAAACCGGATCGTGAAATGTCTCGGTCATGGAGGCGAAGACGTTGAAATGGGTGGCGCCCGGCTCGGTGTCCTTGCCCGACATGATGCGCACCAATGCGTTGCGCTGGGCCTCATCGGCGCGGCTGTCGATCACGAACATGCTCTCGCCGTGGCCTTTGTGGACCGGACCGGGCCAGGCGAATAAGGACGCAGCCTTCAGGCCATCGAGCTTCACGTCGCCGTAATTGCCGCTGTTGATCTCGAATGCGAGGATCGCGCGGCAATCGCCATGAGTCGGCAGACCGTTGAATTGGCAGGGGCAGCCATAGGAGCAATTGCAGTTTCCGAATTCGCGCGCCCGGATTGTCCATTTCACGTCGGTCATGACATTCCCCGGATACCTATTCGCGAACTCTAGCATAGACACGCGCCGCCACCATTGCTGCCATGCGGCTGGACTGCCAGTAGCCCACGCCACCGAGAACGGTGATCGAGGCCGTCAGCAGGAACGTCACCGGCCCACCGATATATTGCAGCATGAGACCGCCGACAGGCGGCCCAATCGCAAAGCCCAGCATGCTCAGCATGATGGCTCCGAAATAACTGCCTTTGAGATGGCCCGGCGCCATGCGGTCGGCCTGCAGATTCAATGTGGGAAAGAGAATCGCTTCGCCGAGGCTCAGGATCCAGGTCGCGAAAATCCAACCGGGAAAATAGGTGAGCGGAAGCGCTGCATAGATCAGGAACCCTGCCACGAACAGCGCCATGCCCGCCTGGATACGAACGTGCAAGTCGTATTTGCGCAGCAGCCTGAGCAGCGGAAATTGGAACAGGATGATCGTCGCGCTGTTGGCCGCAACCACCGCTGTCGCCATGGCGACACCCGAGCCGCGGCCGTCAAGATTGAGATATTGCACCAGCGTCGATTCCACCTGGGCATACGCTACATAGGTGAGAAAGGTCGCAACGATCAGCATCAGGAAAGGACGATCCTGGTTCAGCGTCCTGACCGCTTTGGCGAAGCTGGCGGTCTCGTGGGTATTGGACGCTCGGACTTCCGGCGTACGCCCGAACGCGTGCGCCAGCACGGCTGCGAATACCGCATAGGCCAGCGCCGTGATGAAGAACGTCGTCTGCTGTGTGGTGAGGCCGAACAGGAATCCCGCCAGCGGTCCCAATGACGCGCCGACATTGGCGAGGAAATAGCGCCCGTGAAAGGCAAGCTCGCGGGTCGCCCGGTCCGGGATGGTGTCCGACATCAGCGCCGTGCCCGGTGTCTCGACCGCCGAGCGGCAGATACCGACGAGGATCGCGCCAATGGCGTAAAGCGGCACGGAGCCGGCCGTCGCCAATATCAGGAAGGCGGCGATGCTGCCGAGCGAACCCGCAACCATGATGGCGCGGCGGCCGAAGCGGTCCGACAGATTGCCCGAATAGAAGCCCGTCGCGCTCGATGCCAGAGCGGACGCGCCAAGGATCAGTCCGATGTCGGACGGGGCAAGCTGAAACCGGCGGATGAGGATGATCGAGAGGAACGGCCAGATCATGAAGAAGGCCGTGCGCGTCAGGAACGTGCCGGCAAGCAGCACCCACACAAGCGGAGGAAATTTCGGAAGCGCGCGCAAGGTGGCTGACCCGACCGGAAGAGGCAAAACAGCGATTATCGCTCAGCGGTCGCCCGATGTCGCGCCTGCGCGTCCTGATCGTTTTGGTGGCCAAAGGCTCTGCCGTCTGCTGCGGGTTCGCGGGATTTGCGTTGCAGATTCGCCGTTGGATCACGTACGCAAAGCTCATTACAACCAATGGAACGCAAATAGAGACTGAATAAGACAAAGAAGACTGAATATTGTGCGATGCAGCATTTCCCGCCCAAAACCGGAGCATATCCGGATTTGCACAGTTTCTAATCAGACGCACAATAGTCTGAAAATAAACAGAAATTTAAGCCTCATAAAATTCTGATGCGTGGCACGCTCCTTGCTTATTGCACTGCAGCGACCGTTTCGCTTTTGGCTAGACCGACAATAGAGACGGTCGCTGCCCCTCCGCTTTAGCGGACCAACTCTGGAGAGTACTATGCAGTATCGTAAGTCAACGAAAGCAGCGTTCTATCTTCCTTTGGCACTCCTATGCGCTTCTGTTGTTTCGCCTGCGCACGCGAATTGGTTCCATATTCCGAGCACCAACTTTGTCCGGAACGTGGGATCCGCTCCGAGCCCGAAGCCGGAAGACATCCGCGCCTATCGGCTGGCGGAAAGCGCCTATCCAGCCGAGTCGCAATTGATGAACGAGCAGGGGGAGGTGAAGCTCAAAGTTTCGCTCACGAAACAAGGCACAGTGAGTGCTGCCGTGGTGGAAAGCTCGAGCGGCTTTCCTCGCCTGGACGTCGCCGCCGTCCAATATATGAAGGCGAATATGGCCTACAAACAACCCGCCGGCGATGAGATGCCGGCCACGGTGGCGGCCGTCGTGACCTTCAAGCTGCAGTAATTTTCCACAGCCGCCCGCGCTCGGCGGCGCCCATTCAGCAGGGCTGGCCCTCTCCCCGGCGGGGAGAGGGTCGCCAGCCGCTTCTCAGGCCGCGGCTTTGCGTGCCGCCACCACGGTTTCCGCAAGTTTGCCCGACAGTTCGGCCAGATGGTCGAACTTCATCTCGAATGTGCCCACGCCTTGCGTCAGCGAGCGCAACTCCACGATCAGATCGTGCAGCTCGGCCTGCGGGATTTCCGCTTCCACCGTGTCCCAACCGCGCCAGCCTGCGCGTGAATCGAAGCCCAGGATGCGGCCCCGCCTCGTCGAGATGACGCTGTTGGTGTCCGCGGTCGAAGTGGACGGTACATGGATCTTCACCCGCATGATGGGCTCCAGGAGAACCGGAGCGCAGTTGGGCATGCCTTCGGTCATGCCGATGCGCGCGGCCGTCTGGAAGGCCGCATCGGAGGAATCCACCGCGTGAAAGGAGCCGTCCACCAGCGCGACCGCCAGATCGACCACCGGGAAGCCGAGCGGACCCTCCTTGAGAAATTCGATGATGCCCTTCTCCACCGACGGGATGAAATTCCGGGGCACCACGCCGCCCTTGATCTGGTCCTCAAAAACGAAGCCGGTGCCGCGCGGCATCGGCTTGATCTCGAGATGCACGTCGCCGAACTGTCCGTGACCGCCGGATTGGCGCTTGTGCCGGCCATGCTGTCTGCCGGGTTTTTTGATCGTCTCCTTGTAAGGGACCTTCGTGCGATGGGTATCGATCTTCAGCCCATATTTCGAAGCGAGCTTTTCGGCCGCGACCTTTAAGTGAATTTCGCCCTGCCCCTCCAGCGACATTTCCTGCAGCTCCGCGTTCTGGCGGAAATGGAGCGAGGGATCCTCCTCCTGCAATTTGTGAATCGCACCGGTGAGTTTCACTTCGTCCTTGCGGTCGGCGGCGTGGATGGCAAGTCCGTAAACCGGAGTCAGCGTCTCGCTCTTCAGTTTGACCTTGGCTCCCGCCTTGGCGCTCGACAGCGTTTCGCTGGTCATCACCTCTTCCAGGCGGCCAAGCGCCACCGTGTCGCCCGGCCCGGCTTCGGCCAGCTTGATCTGCGTCTCGCCGCGCATCGTGAAGAGGCCGCCCACGCGTGTATCTGCGCCATCCTGCCGATAGAGCACGGCGCCATCCTTAAGGTGCCCGGTGAGCACCCGCACCAGGCTGAGCTTGCCGCCATGGGAGGTGTGATAGGTCTTGAGAACATGCGCAATGGTGTCGTTTCCCGATACGCCAGCGCGCGCGCAGAGGGCCGCAACGTCGGGCACTTCATGGCGCAGGAATTTCAACAGCCGCCTTACACCGTTGTCGCCTCCCGCCGAGCCGATCATTACAGGCACGATCAAACCTGCCTGCAGATCGCGCTCGAGATCGTCGAAGATTTCATCGCGCGGCGGCGGAATATCGGAGAGCAGTTCCTCCATCAGGTGCTCGTCGTAATCGGCGAGCTTTTCCAGCATCTGGAAGCGGGCTTCCATCTCGCGCGCCTTGACCTCATCGTCCATCTCGATCAACTCGGAGGCAGCGTGCTCGCGATAAACATAGGCCCGCTCCAGCGCGAGATCGACAAAGCCCGAGGCGATGCCGTTCTGCCAGATCGGAATCTGGCGAAGCACGAGCGGCTTCGGCGCCACCTCCTGCAGGATGGCCAAGGTTTCACGCAGAGCGCCCGTCGCCTTGTCGATCTTGTTGACGAACAGCGCGTGGGGAATGTTGAGATCGGCGAGCCGCTTCAGATAGGGCTGCAGCATCGCCGCCTTGTTCGCTTCGGGCTCGCAGACGACGATGGCCGCGTCGATGCCGGGAAGAATGTTCAGCGTTTCCTGCAGGAATTCGATCGAGCCGGGACAATCCAAAAACGTGAAGGTCTCATCCATATAGCGGGTGGTGGCGCAATTGGTTTCCACACTCATCTGGCGGGCGCGGGCTTCCGGCGAGGCATCGCCGACCGTATTGCCGGCAGCTACCGTACCCTTGCGCTGCGTGGCGCCCGTCACCCACAAAAGGCTTTCCAGCAGCGTCGTCTTGCCTGCGCCGTAAGGTCCTACCAGGGCCACGCAACGTGGCCCGCTTCCTCCGTTTTTCCTTGGCATTTTCATCTCCCAAAGGGACCGGGCGCCTATGCTCGCCCCTCTTGGGCTTGGGATGCAAGAGCGTTGATTCGGAAGGATTGCTAAAGCCCCAAGGGATAGGTTTCGGGGACGCCTTCGATCAGGGCCGGTCCCAGCGGTGCAATGGCGCGAGTCTCGTCGAACCAGACGAAGGCGTCGAACTGGTCCGCCAACACCGCCTTGAAATAATGGCTCATGTATTCCGTATCGGGCCGGTAGATCACGCCGATGGCGCGTTCGAGCTTGGGCCCCGTCAGTGCCTCGCGTAATTCCGCGGCTCGCGCGGAGCGCCAATCGGTGAGCGATCGCGCCGCACCGGTCTGGCGGAACAGCGCCTCATAGGAATCCGCGCGCGCCGGAACGATGTTCATCACGCGCATCGGATGATCCCAGGCGTCCGCGGCGGCGACCGTGCCGCGGTCGGTGCCAAAACCGATCGCGGCCATGTCGTTGCCGTAGGCGGTGCGTGCAAGCTCGCCGATGTTGAACTCGCCCTGCCAGCCCATGGCAGTCGCCGACGCATTGCCGATATGGGAATTGTGCGCCCAGACGATGGCGCGTGCGCCGCCCCGCCGGTCGATCAGCCGCTGCAGCGTGTCGAACATATGCCGGTCGCGCAGATTCCAGGACTCGACGGAGCCGTAATACATGACGCGGTAATATTCCTCGGCCGCGCGCACGATGCGTGCGTTCTGCGCCGCATCGAAGAAATTCTCGCCGTCCTTGCGGATATAATGGAGCCGCTTCTGCAACAGCTCCTGCAATTGCGCGGAAACTTCCTCCTCGCAGCCGGCTCGGCCCTTGAGCGCTGCTGCGCCATAGTCCGCGGGCTCCCTCTGCCAGGGTGTCAGGCAGCCATAGCGCTCGCGCGCCAGCGCTGCTTGGGCCGGGTCCACCTTGTCGAGATAGGCGAGCACCGCCTCGATGGACGCCGACAGGCTGTAGACGTCGAGACCGCGGAATTCCACGCGATCATCGGGCTTTAGCGGCTCGTTATAGGCACGCAGCCAATCGATGAACTCGCGCACCTCCTGATTGCGCCACATCCAGGTCGGAAAGCGTGCGAAGGCCTGTTGGCGCGAGGGCTCCGGCGCCAGATGCCGGACATAGCGGTCGACCCGCGCGGCGTCCGGCCAATCGGCTTCGACGGCGACGATCTTGAAGCCGTGCCTCTCGATGAGGCGACGGCTGATGGCTGCGCGCGCGCGATAGAATTCGGAAGTTCCGTGCGTGGACTCGCCGAGCAGCATCAGCTTCGTCTGGCCGAAGCGCTCGAAGGACAGCGCGAAATCGCGTGAATCCGGCGGCGCCAAAGGCTCGGAATGCTCGCCGATCACCGCCACGCGCTCGCTGTCCTCAGCCGTCCAGCGGGGTTCCAAGGATGCGATGCGCATAGGTCACCTCTTTGCGATTGGGAAACGCCTGAAAAGTCCGCGCGGCTGCAACAAATTCATAAGATAGAGACGACGGAAAGCCCCGCCCAAACCGCCGCGTCGTGAGAACCGCGCTTGCGGGAGCTTTCGGCCATGCCTTTGCGCTGCGTTTCACCTATGTCGAGAGAATCGAGCGCGGGGCCGACGGCAAGTTCCATGATATTTTGTGCGAGGTCCCGGAAGAGGGTTGAGCACCGCCAACGGTCCGGCCGTACAGGCGGCGGGCAAAGATAAGGAGCAACACCCATGCGACGCGACCTTTCGGCGCCTGCGGGCACGGTAAAGCGGATGACGCTGGAGAGCGTTTTGCTCCAGGGCAATTTCCTGGGCGATCCCGCAAGCCGGCTGATCGACGTCTATATTCCGGCCGGCCATGACGGGCGGGGCCTGCCGCTGCTCGTCGATTTGGTCGGCTTTACGGCCGGGGGCCCTGCACACACCAATTGGCGCAATTTCTCCGAGAACATCCCCGAACAGGCGGACAGGCTGATCGCATCGGGCGCGATGCCGCCTTGTGTCATCGCTTTTCCGGACTGCTTCACCAAGCTCGGCGGCAATCAATACATCAACTCGGCGGCCATGGGCCCCTGGGGGGATTTCCTCGTGCAGGAGGCCGTCCCGTTCGTCGAGAACGAGTTCGGCTGCGGCGGTCGAGGCCGCCGCGGGCTGTTCGGCAAGAGCTCCGGTGGCTATGGCGCGATCGTCCATCCGATGCTTTATCCGGAGTTCTGGGCGGCCGCGGCCTGCCATTCCGGCGACATGGGTTGGGAGCTGCTTCATTATTACGACATGCCCCGGACGCTGAGGGCGCTGGCCAAGGAAGGGGGCAACGTCCAAGCGTGGCTCGAAGCCTTCTTCGCCAAGCGCAAAGTGAAGGACGACGAGGTCCATGTCCTGATGATGCTCGCGATGTGCGCGACCTACGATCCGGACCTTGGCGCCTATATGGGTGTGCGGCTCCCGGTCGACATGGAGACCTGCGAGCTGATCGAGGAGCGCTGGGCAAATTGGACGAAATGGGACCCGCTGGTCCTGGTCGATACTCACCATGACGGGTTTAGGCGCCTGAAGGCGCTGTTCATCGATTGCGGCGACATCGACCAGTACAATCTCGCCTATGGCGCGCGCCGGATGCACAAGGCGCTCGACCGCCTCGGCGTCTCCCACAGATACGAGGAGTTCCCCGATGACCACACCGGGATCGACTACCGGATGGATATAAGCCTCCCAATTCTGGCAAAGGCATTGTCGGATTGAAAGTAATTGTAGGGTATCGCCCTACAAAATCCGGTAAAACATTCAAATGCGTAGATTTGGTTATGGTTAAAATCCGCACAAAGGGCGATTGTATACTTAAGTAAGCAGAATCGCGTTTTTGGCCTGTGAATAAGCCTGATCTGAGTTATCCACAGGTGGATACCCACAAGGAGCGTTGAGGTCATTGGTAGCGAATCAGGATTGCAGCGGTTAAGGATTCAAAAGAGAGAGGGCTTGGCAAGGAACCTGCGGCTGCTAGCGGCAGATATTGGGAGTCGAACCCCGTCGTTCCTGTTGCCTCACCAAGCCCGTCTCAGTTGCCCTTCCTACGGGAGGTGAGCCCGTTCGGAAGGGTGTTGCACCCCGGCCCAGATAACCCTGGATCGGGTGCGCCAATCGGTTAGCGGAGCGCGTTGCCACGACTCGTTGACCGACCTAAGAATGGCACGCGAAAACCCATGCTTCGCGCAAGCGACTCTGCGCGCCATACACAGGAAAGCTGTGAACAAACCCGCAAACCCGAGGAAGAAGCCTTCTCCGCCCGAATCTTTGGACCTGGACCCGGATGCGTGGCCGAAGTTTGAAGAGATGGTCCGCAAGGTGTCGAAGGCCGGTCCGCAGCACAGACCATCGTCCGCGCCGAATCAAACGGCCCGGACAACAAAAGTGCGTAAACGAGATTAGCGAAGTTAGGCGGCGCGAACCTTCAGTCGGTCCTGCAAATTACCAGGGGCAGTAAAGAGCAGTTGCACACCCTGCTTTCTTCTAAGCAGAAGCCCCTTGTTTGAGAGCTGCTCCAAATCCTGTCGGGCGGTAAGGTAATGCACCCCATGGGTGATAGCATGGGTGCGGATAGTATATTGTGCGTTGGGACGCTTCAAAGCATCCTGAATGACCTTTAGCTGCCGCTCATTTAGGACGCGTTCTAAATTGCCTAATGCCTGCCCGAGGGTGCGAAGTTCGGTCGCCTTAGCATCTAGATACTTGTGTAGATCAGCGATGGCAGATTGAATAACGCCTAACTGATGATCAATGAAATAAGTCACGTCTCCGGCGTCGGTCTCGCTGTATAGAATTGCTGTTCCATACTTTATGGGAGCCCTCCTGATTACGGCGGAAATAGAAATGTATTCCAATAACCAATAGCCGTGACGCAGCACACTCCAATAAAATAATGCGCGCGCGCAGCGCCCATTCCCGTCCCAAAACGGATGGTCATATGCCAGCATGTAATGAAGTATGATGGCGCGAATGACGGGATGCATAAAAAATCCGCCCTCCTGTACACCCCCGTTTGCAAAGTCACACAATTTCTGGACGCGCGCTGGCAACTCTTCTGCATTTGGCGGGATATGCAGTGTCTCTTTTGTTGTCGTGTCTTCCACAACAACAACATCGTCTGGGGCACGAAAAACGCCACACTTTTCTGGCCTATCCAGTGTGTCGACTGTCAGTATTCGATGCACTTCAAGGACGCGATCTACCGTGAGCGGCTCTGAACGATGTTCACGAATGAACTCCATCGCGCGGTAATTATTAATAATCATACGCTCACCAAGCGTTCTCGGCGGCTTCCCTTCCTCGATGAGGCGCTTTGCTTGAGCCCGCGTTGCAGCGGCACCCTCAAGGACTGAACTTGAGAAGGGTTCCTCTATGAGCGACCGTTGCAAATACAGGTCGCGACCGGCTGGGTTGGCAGAGGCGCCGGAAACACCAATCGCGCCACGGGCATTGCTGTCGATTTCATGCAATGAGCGCTGGAACGAATTCGTCTGGAAAAACGCGAGGGAAACTCCGTTTTTGTCGATCAAAGGCAAAGAACGGGAGGCCGCGACACGAAAGACTTTAGTAAGTGCCCAGAGGTCTTTCGAATCGAGTGGCTTAGGTACCTTTTTGAAGCGGATTGTGTCCCAGTGCTCATACTTTTCCTGGTTAATGCTTTGCAGAATTGCCGGAACGGCCTGAAGCTTGGCCTGGTCCTTTTGAAGCTTAGTCCAGACGCTGTTCCGGTCCGGGGGAGTTGGCGGCATTCTCATTTTTATAACCTATAAAGACTCCATCGCCTCTTTGTGGAATAACATAATGAAATCAATGCATTAGTTTTTTAGTGTTTAGTACCCAATAGTGGTCCCGTTTTGTTCTTTAGATTCGTTATAGCCACTAACTTTATAGAGTATAAAAAGCAGGTTTACAAGGTGCGGCGACGGCGACGCCAACGCTTCTTTGGAGCAACCGGAAACCCATGCTTCCTTCGCCAACGGATGAATGCGCGAATCTTCTGAACGAGCGTCTTAGGATGCGTTAATCCGCCGATATGTAAGCCTCTTGCCGACAATGCCGTGCAACGCAATTTCGGCGCGCTTTGAGTCATTCACGCCAAGCCCAGCGCGATTAGAATATCTGAAATCGAACTCGCTTAAGTAGCGTTGCAGGTGTTGCTCGCCACAGTGCTGATAAACGCCTGTCATGCCGCGTTTGAAGATAGAGAAGAAGCCTTCGACCGTGTTGGTAGAAGCCTCGCCACGCACATATTCATCGGCGCTATGGTTGACCTTCTGGTGGTCCTTGAAGCCCATTTCTGACGAATAGATCGTGGACTCATCCGTCATGATGCGGCTCTTGCGGCTAACGTTTGTCAGAACAAGCGGTTGAACGTTCGCCATTGTCGCGCTGTCGATGTGGAATGAACGCGCTCGCCCGTTGCGTTCCACCAGAGACAGAACTGCATTTTTGTGATGAACGCCAACGCGCTTTGCGCGACCGGCGCGCTTGCCGATGAATGTTTCGTCGATCTCGACTACCTCGCCCTCGCCGCCAATTGCTGGCGGGTTCTTCGGCTTCATGGCTTCGCGCAGGCGATGCATCATGAACCAAGCCGATTTGTAGGTGACGCCCAACATGCGGTGCATCTGATGGGCAGAGATGCCCTTCTTGCTCGCGCACAGGAGGAAAGCGGCCATGAGCCACTTGTTCAGGGGAATATGAGAACGCTCAAATACAGTGCCAACCATGACGGTGAACTGCTTACGGCAGGCGTTGCACTGGTAGAACCCGTCGCGGTTCTTCAGCGGAGACGACTCATTAACCACGCCGCAGTAGCCGCAGGCGCGGCCATCGGGCCAAAGCAGCAATTCAAGCCATTCGCGTGCCTTCGTAACGTCTTGAAAAATCTCATTATTCAGTGGGTTCGTCATGGGCTGTCTCCAATAGGCCGAGACTATGCTGTGGCTCTTGCTGAGTCAAGTATATAATGCCCGCACAAAGGTTCGGTAACCATTTTCCCTTAGGCTCCTCGTATGGGGAAAAAAGCCTTAGCGATCCTCGGCGTACTGCTGTTTGCCGCCTGCACGCCGGCAAGCGCGACCACATTCACGGCCGAGGTTCTGGACCAGGACGGGCACCCAATCTCCAACGCCGTCGTCAGCCTGATTCCCGACGTCAAGACATCGATGCCAACGGCCTCCTCCCGCCTTCCCGGGGAGAAGACCATCGATCAGCGCAACGAGACCTTCATTCCCCTGGTGACGATCGTACCCAAGGGCGGCCATGTCGTCTTCGCCAACAACGACCAGACGACGCATCAGGTCTATTCCTTCTCCCCCATCAAGCAGTTCGAGATCACGCTCGCCCGCGGCGAGCGGTCCCCCGGCGTTGCCTTCGACAATGCCGGCATCGCGGCGCTCGGCTGCAACATTCACGATCATATGATCGCTTACGCCTTCGTCACGGAAAGCCCGTGGACGGTGCTGACCGGCGCAGACGGCAAGGTCACCATGCCCGACGTTCCGGCGGGCAATTACCAAGCCCAGATCTGGCACCCCAAACTGCCGCCCGGACGTGAACCGCCGAGTCTGAAGACCACGCTGTCCGGCGAAACCACGCACCTCAGCGTGAATGTGAAGCTTCTATCTGCGCCGACGCAATCGCGCGGCCATGCAGGGAGCTACTGAGTTCCATGAGCTTTCGTAAGCGCCTGATTTTGTTTTTGATCGCCACACTGATCGGCGTGCAGGGGTTTACCGCATTCTTCGCCTACAGCGTCATTCGCAGCAATCTGGTCGAACAGGGCAAAAGCCAGCTTCGCGCGACGGCGTCCGTGTTCATGCGCCAGCTCAACGTATTGTCCGAACGGGTCAGCGACGATGTCGAAGTCCTCTCGCTCGATTACGCGCTGCGCAAAGCCGTAGCCGAGAACGACCGTAACACCGCGCTTTCCGCCCTGCGCAATCACGGCAACCGCGTCGGGGCGACCCGCATGATGCTGGTGGGGCTGGACGGCAAGATCACCACCGATACCGCCAGCGACAGCGCGGCGGGAACCATGTTTCCCTTTTCTGACCTGATTGAAACGGCCGGTACGAGCGATCAGGGTACCTCGCTCGCGGTGCTGGACGGCGCGATCTATTGGATCGTGGTCGTACCGGTGAAGGCGCCTGTCCCCATCGCGTTCATCGCGGCCTGCGTTCCGATCGACGATGCCCTGCTCGAGAAGCTGAGCAGCCTTTCATCCATTCCCCAGTCGCTCGCTTTGGCAACGGTCGATGCGAAAGGCGCCTGGGCGCTTGTCTCCAAGACGGCGGGCTATTTGCCGACCGTGCAGCTCGTGTCGCCCAAGGAACTGACCGTCAAAGGCGCGGTCGTGGCGAGCGAACAGCAAAACGATCATCTCGCGATGATGGCCAGGCTCGATACCTCGGAAAAGAGCCAGCCCGTCGTCGCGGTTCTGGACTATCCCCTGGAGCAGGCGCTGAGCGCATACCGCTCCGTGATCACGCCCATGCTGCTGGTGCTGTTCGCGGGCCTGCTCGTGGCCCTCGCCGGCGCGTGGGTGATCGCCCATAGCGTGTCGCGGCCGTTGGAGAGCCTTGCGCTGGCCGCACGCCGCATCGCCAGAGGCGACTATGCCCCATTGGCCGCAACCGGCCGCCACGACGAAATCGGCGAGTTGTCCTCTGCCTTGGGCCATATGACCCGGTCCATCGCCGAACGCGAAGACGCACTCAAAGGCGCGGTCGCATCGCTCGAACTTGCACGCAACGAAGCGGTGAAGGCAAACGAGGCGAAATCGCAATTCCTTTCCAACATCAGCCACGAGCTGCGCACGCCCTTGAATGCGGTGATCGGCTTCTCGGAGATGATCCATAGCCAGTTGCTCGGCCCCATCGGCGTCGGGCGCTATGTCGAATACGCGCGCCATGTCTTCGACAGCGGGCGCCATCTGTTGGTACAGGTCGAAGCGATGCTGGACCTTTCGGAAGCCGAGTCCGGCAAGCTGACGCTGGCACGGCAGCATTTGAAACCCGGCGGTTTGTTGTCGGCGAGTCTGGAGACAATCGCGCCGCTGGCGGCGAAGGCGAGCATCAGGCTCGATGTGGAAGCCGACATGGCCCAATGGCCGCCGATCGATGCGGACGGCGGCAAACTCCAGCAGAGCATCACCAACATCATCCACAACGCGATCAAGTTCACGCCCAAGAACGGGGTTGTCAGCGTTTCAGGCCATTGCGCCGGAGAAGTCTTGACCATCGTTGTCAAGGACACCGGCGTCGGCATCCGCCCCGAGGATCTGCCGCTGGTGGTCCGTCCATTCCACCGCAGGAGAGCGGCGTTTGACGCCGTGCATCAAGGCGCGGGGCTCGGGCTTCCATTCGCCAAGACCATCGTCGAATTGCACGGCGGCTCGCTGACAATCGAGAGCAAGCAAGGCTTGGGCACCACCGTGATTATCGAGCTGCCCCTTGCCGCGGATGCGGCCATGACGAACGCGGCGTGACGACCATGCGCAAACTCCTCGCAACGCTCTTTTTTCTCGCGCTGTCTTCACCGGCCTCGGCGGTCGATTTCCATTTCGACGGCTACGCCGATCTCCGGCTGATTGTGCCGTCGAACCAGGAATCCTGGACCGACGGCGGTTTGGGGAAGCTCCGCTACGGATCGGACGACAGCAGTCCCGATTTCCGTCTGGCCGAAGCGGTGGGCCAGGGTGTCGTGCTGATCACGCCGGAGCTGATGGCGCTCGCCGTCGCGCGCATTGAGCCCAAGCAGCGGACGTTCATCGATTTTCTCGAAGCCTATGTACGCTACCGGCCGGTATCGACCACGGCCTTCCGCTGGTCGGTGAAAGCAGGCGCCTTCTTTCCTCCGATATCGCTCGAAAACACCGAAATCGGCTGGACCAGCCCGTGGACGCTGACGCCCTCGGCGATCAACACCTGGGTCGGCGAAGAGCTGCGCACCATCGGCGCGGAAGGCGATCTCGAATGGCGCAGTGAACAGCGCACCATCACGGCGATGGCCTCGGTCTTCGGCTGGAACGATCCGGCGGGCGTGCTTGTCGCCGACCGCGGCTGGGCGCTGCATGACCGCGTGACCGGACTGATCGACCGCCCGCGCGAGCCTGACGTGATCGCCTATGCGCTGCATGTTCCCGAGCCGCTCTCCACCTATGAGGCACTGGAAATCGACGGACGCCCCGGTTGGTACGCGGCTGCGTCCTGGGACGAGGCCGGGTTGGGCTTCTTCAATCTGATCTATTACAACAACGAGGCAAATCCGGCCGCGGTGAAGCTCAACACCATCGCCTGGCGCACCGATTTCTGGGACGCCGGCGCGCGGATGCAATTCGGCGACCTCACATTGATGGCGCAGGGCATGACAGGGCGTACGCTGATCGTGCCGAGCGCGTTCTTCTTCAGCGACACGCATTTCAAGTCGGCCTATCTGCTCGCCGGATGGACCTTGAGCGAGGATTGGCGCATCGCGGCGCGGGCGGACGTGTTCTCCACCGATGAGAAGCGGCCTTTCCCGAACAACAACAGCGAGCATGGCAATGCGCTCACGTTCGCGGTGAATTATCTTCCCTACGATTGGCTGAGGCTGACCGCCGAAGCGATCCGGGTCGACAGCACGCGCAACCAGCGCACGCAGGATGGACTGAACCCGAAGGCCGTCGAGAATCAGCTTCAGTTCAGCGCGAAGTTCTATTTGCCCTGATCTTCCCCGATTTACGGGCGAGGTGCCGCCGGAGACGGCGGATGGCGGCGCGGCCCCGCTACCCTCGGCGAAATTGCATCCAGCGGATCACCCATCGGCCCGCTTACGGCGTAGACAGCGTATTCGTCGATCGTGGCGCCGCTCCGATAGCGCGCGATATGGGCAAGCGGCGTGACATGTGCGAACCGCGTCGTCAGGAGCGACGCCTGATCGTTCCGTAGCTCCGTGATGTAGAGGAGCGTGCCCTGGAATAGACTTGGCGACGGCGCGGGCTGGTCGAGATAGCGGTAACGCTCGTTGATCTGCACCACGGGCGGATGGGCCGGAATGTAAAAGCTGAACCAGCCGGTGAGCGTGTAGCTCGTCGTCAGGATGCCTGCGGCATGGTTCTGCGCGCGCAACGTCTCGATGTCGCCCACGACGCGGCCCATGCCGACAGCGATCAGCCGTGACACCGGCTCGCGGACGATCGGAACGAATCCAAACAGCGCCTGAGCATAGATCGCCACGATCATGACGGCCGCAACGGGCGAAGCAAGGATGCGCGAAATGCGCATCGCACGGCCGCCCTCGCCGGCCGCGATCTTCAGACACGCGGCGGCTGCGACAATCGCGAAGGCCGGGTAGAGAAAGGACGGCCAATTCCCCTGCACGCGGTCATGCAGCGAATGCCAGAGAAAATAGACCGCGGCCGGCAGGATCATCGAGACGGGCAGCATCAGGGGCCCGCGCATCCTCTCGCCTCCGCGGAAAGCGGCGAGGATACCGGCGACCCCGAGAATGGCGATAAAGGGTGTGGCGAGCGCCAGTTGCGCGGCCAGGAATTCACCGAGATAGCGCAAGGTGAACCCTCCCCCTGCGCCGGTTCGGCCGAATTGCAGTGCGAATGAAATCCAGTCGTGCCCGGCGTTCCACAGCACCACGGGAAGGAACATCAGAAGCGCAATCGCAGCGCCAAGGTAAGGCCAGATGGAGAGGAACCAGCGGCGCTCCTTGGGTACAATGGCGAGCCACACGAGAATGCCGGCGCCGAGGAAGAACGCCGTATATTTCGACAGCAGTGCGAACCCTGCGGCGACACCTACCGCGATCCACCAGGAGCCGCGGCCGGTCTCGGAAATCTTCGCGAGCGCCAAGAGAACGAACGCAGAGGCCGCGATTTCCGGGGAATCCGGGGTCGCAACGAGGGACTCAACACCGATCATCGGCATGAGATTGAAGAACAATGCCGCGAGCGCCGCTCCATGTTCGCTGCCCAAGAGCACCGCGCCCGTGCGCCACACAGCCCATGTCGCCACAACGGACAAAAGCCACGCCACTGCACGCACGCCGATGCTGGTGTCGCCGAACAGCGCGCTGCCGGCGCGAATGACGAACGCCACCATCGGGGGATGATCGTAATAGCCTGCCGCCAGATGCTTCGACCACAGCCAGTAATAGGCTTCGTCGAACGAAATGGGCGTGAGCGCCGCGACGATCCCGCGAATGACGACGATGGCGATGACGGCAAGCGCAAGCGTGCGCAGGGACGACGCCTTGGACGCGAAGATCACCTCACGCGCCACACGATGAGCGAGGACATGGAGTAGTTCCACACCGCGCCCATGACCGCGCCCGCAGCCCCGGCGAGCCACCACACCGGCTGATGCGCATAAAGCCAGGACGCCATTCCCACATTGGTCAGCGCCCCCACCGCACTCACCGCGTAAAATCCGAGCAATCCTCTGACGAAACGCAAACCCGAGAGATGCCTGTCGCGGTAGGTGAGATGGTTGTTGAGAATGAAATTGCCGGTCATCGCGACAAAGGTGGCCATGGTCTGCGCCTCCGGGAAGGCGAAACCCAATTCCGTAAGCGCCAATTTGAGCGTCACCAGATGCACGCCGAGGCCCGTGGTGCCGACCAGTGCGAAGGAAAGGAACCGCGGCGTGACGATGCCGCCTGTCATCTTTGCAATCAGCAGACCGATAAAATCGAGCCCCACCTGCGCGTTCAGCTTGGATTCGCCATGGGTGCGCGCGGCAAAGACATAGGGTTCCTCGACGATGCGCAGGCCGCCTTTGGCGGTGATCACGATGTCGAGCAGAATCTTGAACCCGTGCGTCGCCAGCTTGGGCGCCAGCGGATCGAAACGATCGCGGCGCATCATGAAGAAGCCGCTCATCGGATCGTGCAGCTCGACGCCCGTCACGCGCCTGGCGAGCGCGGTGGCGAAGCGGCTGATAAAGCTGCGGTGCCTGCTGAACACGTCGGAATTTCCGCCATCGACATAGCGGCTGCCCACGACCATATCGCTCTCGCCGCGTTTCAGGATCGCGAACATCTTGGGCAGCAGCTTCTCGTCATGCTGCAGGTCGGCATCCATGACGGCGACATAGGGTGCGCTCGACGACAGCACGCCTTCGATGCAGGCACCGGCAAGCCCCCGCCGGCTGACGCGGCGCAGGCACCGCACGCGGGGGTCCTCCGCGGCGATGGTCTTTACGGTGTCCGCCGTGCCGTCCGGCGAATCGTCGTCGACAAAGATGGCTTCCCAGGCGACCCCGGCAAGGGCGTCGTCCAGCCGCTGCACCAAAGGGGCGACATTGCCGCTCTCCTTGAAGGTAGGGATGACAACGGAGAGCTCAGGCGCGACCGCTTCGCTCC
Source organism: uncultured Bordetella sp. (assembly GCA_964494505.1). Taxonomy (GTDB): domain Bacteria; phylum Pseudomonadota; class Alphaproteobacteria; order Micropepsales; family Micropepsaceae; genus CAIYRG01. Next base: position 45,920 of record CAZBRO010000013.1, on the reverse strand, counting down.
GGATGCGCGCGGCATTCGCGTGACGCTGGGGAAGGGAAGCGATCTGAGGCATGTACAAACGACTCGGCCAAAGGGCGTTGGAACGCAAATCCTGGTACCGGATGGCTCACGCCCCGGCAAGAAGGGGTTTCCCGGCGTTCCCTGCAATGTGAGCGAAGACCGCCAAGAATATAAGCCAAATCAGCGGCTTGGGCTTCAAAACCTCGCGCTTGGATAATCCGCGCCGCCTCCCTATGATCGCCGGCCCCTAGCCCCTATTTCCGGAAGATCAGCGTGAGCGACAACGCGCCCGGGTTCAAACCCAAGAAATCGGTTGCCCTCTCCGGCGTAGTCGCCGGCAATACCGCGCTTTCGACCGTGGGGCGCACCGGCAACGACCTGCATTACCGCGGCTACGACATTCTGGACGTGGCGGAGAAGTGCGAGTTCGAAGAGATCGCGCATCTGCTGGTGCATGAACGGCTGCCGAATGCGGCCGAGCTTGCGGCGTACAAGACGAAGCTCAGCGAGATTCGGGGCATCCCCGCGAGCGTGAGGACAGTGCTGGAGGCGCTACCGGCTTCCGCCCACCCCATGGACGTGATGCGCACCGGCGTCTCCGCGCTCGGCTGTGTGGCGCCCGAGAAAGACGACCACAATGTCGCAGGTGCGCGCGACATCGCCGACCGGCTGATGGCCTCGTTGGGTTCGATGCTGCTCCATTGGCATCATTACGCGAACAACGGAAAGCGCATCGAGGTCGAGACCGGCGACGATTCCATCGGGGGCCATCTGCTCCATCTCCTCCATGGGCGGCCGCCGAGCGCGACATGGGTCCGGGCGATGCACACCTCCCTCATTCTGTATGCGGAGCATGAGTTCAACGCGTCCACCTTCGCCACCCGGGTGATCGCAGGTACGGGCTCGGATTTCTATTCCTGCATCGACGGGGGCATCGGTGCGCTGCGCGGGCCCAAGCACGGGGGGGCCAACGAGTTCTCCTTCGAGGTTCAGAGCCGGTATGCGACGCCGGATGAAGCCGAAGCCGACATCCGAAAACGCGTCGCCGCCAAGGAGGTGATCATCGGCTTCGGCCACCCGGTCTATACGGTCGCCGATCCGCGCAACCGCATCATCAAGGAGGTGGCGAGGTCGTTGTCGCGCGAGGCAGGCTCCATGGCCATGTTCGATGTCGCCGAGCGGATCGAAAACGTGATGTGGGACGCGAAGAGGATGTTCGCCAATCTCGATTGGTACAGCGCGATCTCCTATCATTTGATGGGTTGGCCGACCGCGATGTTCACGCCTTTGTTCGTCGTGTCGCGCACCTCGGGCTGGAGCGCGCATATCATCGAGCAGCGCCTCGACAACAAGATCATACGCCCATCGGCCAATTACATCGGCCCCGAGAACCGGCCGTTCGTGCCGCTCAACGAGCGCGCCTGATGACCACCAAGTTCGAAGGGATGCGGCCCTCCCCCGATTCCGTGCTGGCCGGCATCGCCGATTACGTTCTCGATTACGAAATCAAGAGCCCGCTTGCCTACGAGACCGCGCGGCATTGCCTGATCGATACGCTCGGCTGCGGGCTGGAGGCGCTCGAATATCCGGCCTGCACGAAATTGCTGGGGCCGATCGTTCCTGGGACGATCGTACCTTATGGCGCGAAAGTGCCGGGCACCTCCCATCAGCTCGATCCGGTACAGGCCGCCTTCAATATCGGCGCGATGATCCGCTGGCTCGATTTCAACGACACCTGGCTCGCCGCGGAATGGGGTCATCCGTCCGACAATCTCGGCGGCATACTTGCGGTGGCCGATTGGCTATCGCGCAACGCCATGGCCGAGGGCCGCACGCCGCTCTCCATGCGCGATGTGCTCACCGCCATGATCAAGGCGCATGAAATTCAGGGCGTCATCGCACTGGAAAATTCGTTCAACAAGGTTGGGCTCGACCATGTGGTGCTCGTGAAGCTTGCGACCGCGGCCGTGGTTTCGCAACTCATGGGGTTGTCGCGCGGACAGATCATCGACGCGCTGTCGCAGGTGTTCGTGGACGGTCAGGCCTTGCGCACCTATCGCCATGCGCCGAACACCGGCTCGCGCAAAAGCTGGGCCGCGGGCGATGCGACCAGCCGCGGCGTGCGTCTCGCGCTGATGACGGCCAAGGGCGAGATGGGCTACCCGTCCGCGCTGACCGCACCGGTCTGGGGTTTTTATGACGTGCTGTTCAAGGGACAGCCGTTCCAATTCCAGCGCAGTTACGGCTCCTATGTCATGGAGAACGTCCTGTTCAAGATTTCGTACCCGGCGGAATTCCACGCCCAGACCGCCGTCGAGGCGGCAATGACCTTGCACGGGCAAATGGCGGCGATGGGCAAACGGCCCGAAGACATTGCCGGGCTCACCATCCGCACGCATCAGGCAGCGATGCGCATCATCGACAAGAGGGGGCCACTCGCGAACCCGGCAGACCGCGATCATTGCATCCAGTACATGGTGGCGGTGCCGCTGATCTTCGGCCGCCTGACGGCAAGGGATTATGAAGACGATATCGCGTCCGATCCGCGCATCGATGCGCTGCGGGAGAAGATGGTTTGCGTCGAGGACCGGGGCCTCAGCCGCGATTACCTCGATCCCGACAAGCGCTCCATTGCCAACGGATTGACCGTGCTGTTCAACGACGGCACGAGCCTGCCTGAAATGGTCGTCGAATATCCGATCGGGCATAGGCGCCGCCGCGCCGAGGGCATGCCTCTTCTGATCGAGAAATTCCGCACCAATCTCGCGCGGCGGTTCGGGGCCGATCAGCAGAACCGCATTCTGGAGGCGTCGCTGGATCAGGAGCAGCTCGAAGAAATGAGCGTATGCCATTACGTCGATCTCTACGCGACGGAGAAGCACGTCTGGGTCGTTCTGAATTAGTAAGTCTTATCTTCGCGAGTGATGGAGGGTTGCATGCCGTTCCTGGTCGGCGCCGATCTGCCGAATGCCCTTGCGGGCGAACGCTTTCGCGCGCTGCTGGCGCGGCCGCAAATCCTGCAAATCCCGGGCGCGCATACCGGCATGGCGGCTCTGTTGGCCAAACGCGCCGGCTTTGACGCGCTGTATGTGGGCGGGAGCGCCATGACGGGCACCATGGGAATGCCCGACCTCGGCATCATCACCGTGGAGGAAGTGTGCTTCTTCATCCGCCAGGTGGCGCGCGCGAGCGCGCTGCCCGTGCTGGTCGACGGCGACACCGGCCATGGCGAGGCGCTGAACGTCATGCACATGGTGCGGAGCTTCGAGGATGCGGGTGCAGCCGCCGTCCACATCGAGGACCAGTTGCTTCCCAAGAAATGCGGCCACCTCAACGACAAGAAACTCGCGGATGCGCGCGAGGCGGCGGCGAAAATCGCGGCCGCGGTGAAGGCGCGGCGCCATCTTTACATCATCGCACGGACGGATGCCGCGGACGCCGAAGGCATGGAGGGCGCGGTGGCCCGTGCGAAGCTGTATCTGGATGCCGGCGCCGACGCGATTTTCCCCGAGGCGCTGACGAATGCCGATATGTTCCGCGAATTCGCGTCGCGCGTGAAGGCGCCGCTGCTCGCGAACATGACCGAATTCGGCCGCACGCCGGTGTTCACCGCGGGCGAGTTCGAATCCATGGGCTACAGAATGGTGATCTGGCCCGCGAGCGCAATGCGGGTAGCGGCCAAGGCGCAGGAGGAATTATACGCCGCCATTAAGTGCGACGGGGGCACGCATAACATGCTCGGCCGCATGCAGACCCGTAAGGAACTTTACGACACCATCGGCTATTCGGATTACGAGAAGCTCGACGCGACCATCGTCGCGAGCGTGCCGCCGGAAAAACCCGGACGATAGGACGCGGAATTTGGCGATCATGCCGCCGGCGCGTCCGGCTGGATCAGGATCGCGCGGAAATCGTTGACGTTGGTGCGCGTGGGGCCGGTCTCCACCAGATCGCCGAGCGCCGAAAAGAACGAATACGCGTCGTTACACGCGAGCATGGCTTCGGCGTCTAGCCCGGCGTCGCGTGCGCGCGCGAGTGTGTTGGGTGCAATGATCGCGCCTGCATTGGTTTCGGTGCCGTCGATACCGTCCGTGTCGCACGCGATTGCCGCGATTCCGGCCGCACCCTTGAGGGCGACGGCGAGCGCGAGCAGATACTCGGCATTGCGGCCGCCGCGGCCATCGCCCTTCACGGTGACCGTCGTCTCACCGCCGGAAAGCAAGAGGCAGGGTTTGCCGGTGCGCGCCTGATTCAACGCAAGCGCCGCGTGGCCGCGCGCCACCTCGCGCGCTTCGCCTTCCACCGCGTCGCCGAGATCCATCACCGCGCAACCCGCTGCTTCGGCCACGCGCGCGGCTGCCGACAATGCGTCGCGCGCTCTGGCAACGACGCGATTCTCCGCGCGCGCGAAAGCGGCATCGCCGGGCTTCGGCGTCTCCGAGACGGGACTTTCGAGCCAAACACGAACGGAATCCGGGGCGGCGATCCCGTATTTGCCGAGGATCGCCAACGCCTCCTCACGCGTGGTCGGGTCGGGAACCGTGGGTCCGGAGGCAACCGTTGCCGGATCGTCGCCGGGCACATCGGAAACGATGAGACTCACGACACGGGCCGGTTGCGCGGCCAGCGCGAGCCGCCCCCCTTTGACCGCGGAAAGATGCTTGCGCACGCAATTGAATTCGGCAATCGGCGCGCCCGATTTCAGCAGCGCCCGTGTCACCGCCTGCTTGTCGGCGAGCGTCAGGCCCGGTGCCGGCAACGCCAACAAAGACGAACCGCCGCCCGAAATCAGCGCCAGCACCAGATCGTCCGCATTCAAGCCCCCGACCGCGCGCAGCATGCGCTCGGCCGCCTCCCATCCCGCCGCATCCGGAACCGGATGACCGGCCTCGACCACTTCGATGAAGCGGCAGGGCACGCCATGGCCGTAGCGCGTGATGACAAGACCGGACAAATCGCCCGTCCAGCAATCTTCGACCGCCTTGGCCATCGCGGCCGCGGCCTTGCCCGCGCCCACCACGACGGTGCGCCCGCGGGGGACTTGCGGCAAATTCGGCGGCACGCAGCGCGCGGCGCTCGCCGCATCGACCGCTGCACGGAACAGCCCAAGCAGAAAGACGTGCGGATGGCCTTGCGCGACGCTCAATCCTTGACCTTGATTTCGTGATTGGCCATGCGCTCCAGCACTTTCACAAGCGCGGAATCGTCGAGCCCGCCTTCACCCGCGGCGAAGGAGGCATTGAACAATTCCTGGCAATGGGCGGTGTTGGGAAGCGCCAACTGCAACGCGCGTGCACCGGAAAGCGCGATCGCCAGGTCCTTCGCGTGCAGCTCGATCCGGAAACCCGGTGCGAAAGTGCGCTTCAGCATGCGCTCGCCATGCACTTCCAGAATCTTCGATTGCGCAAAACCGCCCAACAGCGCCTGGCGCACCTTGGCCGGATCGGCGCCCGCTTTCGATGCGAACAGCAGCGCCTCGGCGACCGCTTCGATGTTCAGCGCAACGATGATCTGGTTCGCCACCTTTGCGGTCTGCCCGTCGCCATTGCCGCCGATCAGCGTGATGGTCTTACCCATCAGCTGAAGCAGCGGCTTGACGCGCTCGAACACCTCCTCGCGCGCGCCTACCATGATGGTCAGCGTGGCGGCCTTCGCGCCCACCTCACCGCCCGACACCGGCGCATCCACATAGAAGCAGCACCGCTCCTCGATGCGGCGCGCAAAATCCTTGGTCGCGAGCGGCGAAATCGAGCTCATATCGACCACGATCTTGCCGGGCGTGAGCCCGCCCACGACACCGTCCGCGGCGAACAGAACCTTTTCCACGTCGGGCGTGTCGTTGACCATCGTGAAGATGATGTCCGCCTTCTCCGCGACGCCGCGCGCGTGATGACAGGCGACACCGCCTTTATCGATCATCTCCTGCGGCACGCCGCTTCTGGTGTTGAGGTGCAGCTTGTGTCCGGCGGCCATCAGATGGCCCGCCATCGGCCGGCCCATGATGCCGAGCCCAATAAAACCGAGATCCATGTTCGATTGCTTTCTGTTTAAGGCGGAGACGTGAATAATTCCCGCTTGGTTAGACCTGCGGGGAGTTCGAATTCGCCCGCGGGGATTGCGCGGTGCTCGACACTGGTCAGGATTTGATGGACCACCGGCCGGCCCTGATAATAGCTCGTGGTTTCCAGCGGAATAGCCGGAAAGCCAAGCAGGTTGTCCATCCCGTTCCACCTCAAGAAATCGTTCAACCGCAGCATCGTCGAGAACATCATCTGCGGATACATAGGATTGTCCGAACCCACGAAGCTCCACATCCTGTCGAGCATCTGGAAATCGCCTTGCGAAAATCCTCCCCCCCTCATCGGCGCGACGCAGATTTCATCCGACTTCTGGCCGTTTTCTGTCTTGTCGTAATTCTCGCAAGGCAATCCGGCAACGGTCTTTCCGCCGCCGGCTTTTGCAATAGAGACTTGCGGCGGAGGGGGCGCGGGCGGCACTGGCGAATCGCCGATGAGGCCGCCGAGACCGCGTGCAACCAGCATCTGCTCCATCATGGGGCGCTGCGCCGCCGGCAAGCGCGCAAGCTGCTCCTTGAGCCGGGCCTGATATTCGGCAAGAGCTCCCTGTGCCTTGGCCGCAAAGGCGTCGAAGCTCCGAACCTTTTCCGGGCTCAATTCGACATATGTTTTCTGCGAGGTTTCGATCATCCACATACGTTCGAGATCGGCCCGGTAGATCAGGATGTGGTCCTGCGTCGTCACCTTCAGGCGCTCATCATCGATGACGATTGCGAGCGCTTGCGTCTGCCCCGAGGCAACCCAGGTCTCGGTCCCGTTCACGGCGACGCCCGCCATCGCGCCGCCGGTGGAAGCAAGCAACGCCGCGCCCACGATGAAGGGACCGAGTTTCATGTGCATTGGCTCCTATCGTCCGGGCGGCCCCATCGGGATTTCCCGCTTGGTCAGCCCCGAAGGCAGGTCGAATGTATTGGCCGGAATCGCCGTACGTTCGATCTTCGTTACGGTCTGCTGCATCGATGGGCCTGACCCGGCATATGACGTCGTTTCGAGCGGCACGCCCTGAAAGCCAATCGACTTGTTCATCTCGTTCCAGTTCATGAACGAATTCTTCGGCACCATCGGCGACGACATGATCGGCTGCATGAAAGCCGACAGACGCTCGAGCACCTGGAAGTCGGCAGCCGTCAGACCAACCGATGCAATCGGCGCAAGGCAAAGGTCCTCTCGCGTATCGCCGTTGACCGCGTAGCGGTAGACGTCGCAGCGCCAATTGCCGATGGTCTTGCTTTGGCCCGTCTTGGTGTAGGTGCCTTTGGCTTCCGCGGGAGGACCGCCTGCCCCCGCCGCGCCGCCCAATCCTCGGCCGGCCAGCATCTGCTGCATCGCCGCGCGCTGCTCGGGCGGCATTTGCGCCATCCGGGCCTGCAATTGCGCCTGGGCCGCGGCCATCTGCGCGGACATTCCCGCCATCTGGCTGCTCATCCTCTGCAACGTCTCAGCCGTCATTTCCATATAAACGCCCCGCCCCGGGTCGATCTGCCAAGTACGGCCGAGGTCACCCCGAAAGATCATGATCGCGTCCGGATCCACCGTTTTCAGCCGGTCGGTTTCGACATAGGTGGTGGCAACGCCCGGTGGCTTCCCATCGAACGCGTTATGGGTCGAAGTCACGACGACGCCTGCCATCGCGCTGCCCGTGAGGCCGAGGACAAGGGTTGCAACCCCCAGGAACAAATTGTGGCGCATTTGTGGTCTCCCGCTGCCGCCGCCCCCGTCTCTCCAAGATGCAATGAATGGCCCCCCGCCAGCAAGGGAAAGGCCGCCAAATCGTACGCCTTGTGCGCTCTTTTGCGATCTGTGCTAAAGAAAGCCCGGCGCGCGCGGGACCTACGCGCGCTCCCCCCGGAACCTCAAGGACACTCAACCATGCGGAAAGCTCTCATCCTCGGAAGTTTTATCGCGCTCCTCGCCGTTCCGGCGATGGCGCAGGGCAACAATGCGATCAACGTCTTCGGCACCGTCGACAAGATGGACGCCGCCACCATATCCGTGAAGAATGACGATGGCGGCGCGGTCGATACCTACAAGCTTGCCCCGAACGTTCTGTACCTTCAGCAATCGAAGGCGAAGCTTTCGGACATCAAGAGCAACGATTTCGTCGCATCCGCCGCCGTGAAGAAGGACGACGGCAAGCTGCATTCGACGGAGCTGCGCATTTTCTCGGAGAAGATGCGGGGCCTTGGCGAAGGCCAGCGTCCGATGAACGACGCCCGCAACCAGACCATGACCAACGCCACCGTGACCGGCACCGCCATCGTTGGCGGCAGCAACGTCATGAAGGTGAAATTCCCCGGTGGTGAATCCGATCTGATCCTGGATCCGGATCCGAACATTCCGGTCCTCAAGTTCACCGATTCCGACAAGAGCATCGTGAAAGTCGGCGGCAAGGTCCGCATCCAGGGCGTGAAGAACGCCGATGGTTCGGTCGCGACCCGCGTCACGGCGATTCCGTGACGGCGCTTCCGGCATAGGATTGCAAGTTATGACGAAGGCGGCGCCGGAAACGGCGCCGTCTTTGCAAGGGAAAACGCAAAGGGAGGGCAACATGACATACCGGACTTTCTTGCTCGGCAGCCTGGTCCTGGCCGGACTGGCGGCGGGCGCGGCAACCCATCAGGCCTCGGCCCAGAATGCCGCCACCGGCGGCTGGGTGACGCTGCTCGATGGCAAGGACATGAACAATTTCACCGCCGTCGGTGACGCCAATTGGCGCGTGGCCGAGGGCGCTGTGGTCGCCGACAAGGGTAAGGGCGGTTTCCTGGTCACCAAGAATCCGTACACGGATTTCCAGATCCGCGCCGAATTCTGGGTCGATGACGAGGCGAACAGCGGCATCTTCATCCGCTGCAGCGATGCCAAGACAATCGGCGGCATGAACTGCTATGAGGTGAACATCTTCGACAAGCGTCCCGGTCCCGAATACGGCACCGGCGCCATCGTCAATGTCGCCAAGGTCGATCCCATGCCGCATGCCGGCGGCAAATGGAACGTGATGGAGATTGATGCGCGCGGGCCCTATATGAGCGTCACGCTCAACGGCCAGCGCACGGTCAACGCAGTGCGCGACGCGAAACACCCGAGCGGCTATTTCGCGCTTCAATACGGGGCGGGCATCGTGAAATTCCGCAAGGTGGAAGTCCGTCCGATGTGACGCATTGAACGCATCGGCTCGAAGAAAAAGCCCTCATGCCGCGGCTGGCATGAGGGCTTTTTCTATGCGGTGCGTGGGCAGGCTGTGTCAGCCGGCGGCCTTTGTCACCTTGTTGGCCATGTTCTTGCCGTTCTGCACCTCGGCGCTGACCATCACTTTGTCGCCGGCCTTGAAGTCGGTGAGCTTGACGCTCTGATCGACCGTGTAGGTCTTGCCGTCGTCCAGCGTGATCTGATGCGCATTGGCATCGATGCTCTTGATCACGCCGCTGACATCGGCGGACCAGGCAAGGCTCGTGCTCATCGCCAAAGCCGCAATCGCCGGGATAATCAATTTCTTCATCACGTCCTCCTGGAGGGTTCCATTTCCCGCTCGCGCGAACAACGGCCACGGGAAGAGAATTGTTTCCGCAGGGCTCAAAAATGTCCCAGCCGTAGAACAATCGTTCTTTGTGAATGCGAACCTATTTCCGGAAATGATCGGCGAGCACGCGGGCAATGGCTTCCGAAATGCGCTTGCCCGTGGGGATGTGCAGAAATTCGTTCGGGCCGTGCGCATTCGACGATGGCCCCAGCACACCCGTGATCACGAATTGGGTCTTGGGGAATTTCTCGCCCAGCATACCCATGAACGGAATGCTGCCGCCCTCGCCCATATAGGCGACATCCTGACCGAATGCGGCGCGTCCGGCGCGCGCGACCGCCTGTTCCAGCCAGGGCGCAAGCTCCGGCGCGTTCCAGCCGGTCGAAACGAAACGGTCCGCGGTGAATTCGATCTGCGCATTGTTGGGGGGATCGTCCGCGAGCGCCTTGCGCATGATGCCGACGGCATCGCCATTGAACGTGGGCGGCAGGCGCAGCGACAATTTCAGCGTGGTCGAGGGCAGTAGAACATTGCCGGCATTGGCGGTCGTCGGCAGTCCTTCCGCGCCCACGATGGCCAGTTGCGGCCGCCAGGTGCGGTTCAGGATCAGCTCGGTCGGATCGTCGGAAACGGGATGCGTGCCGCCCGCCCAGGGGAATTTCGAATAGACCGCATCGCCCAGAATCGCGGCCGCGGCCTTGGCCTGCGCCATGCGCGAAGGGGGAATATCGACATAGAGCCCGCGCGGGATGATTTCGCCGCTCGCTTCGTCCTCGAACCGGGACAGCACGCGCCGCGCAACGCGGAAGCTCGACGGCACAATGCCGGAGGCATCCCCGGAATGCACGCCTTCCGTCAGTACACGGACAGTGAGCGTCGCCGTCGCCACGCCGCGCAAGGACGTGGTGAGCCAGAGGCGGTCGTAATCGCCGCAGCCGGAATCCAGACAAATCACAAGCCCCGGACTGCCGATGCGATCGCTCAGATGGTCCACATAGGCGGGCAAGTCATAGCTGCCCGATTCCTCGCACGCCTCGATCAGCACGACCGAGCGCGCATGCGGAATCTCCTGATCGTGCAGGGCCAGAATGGCGGTCAGCGCGCCATACATGGCATAGCCGTCGTCCGCGCCGCCGCGGCCGTAAAGCCGGTCGCCGCGGATCACCGGCGTCCAGGGCCCCAGCCCCTCGCCCCAGCCGGTGAATTCCGGCTGCTTGTCGAGATGGCCGTAGAGCAGCACGGGCTCGGTGCCTTCGCCCGGGATTTCGATGCAGATGAGCGGCGTGCGGCCGGGCAGCCTTACGACCTCCAAAGTCGCGCCCGGAATGCGCGCGATTTGTCCCCTCGCCCACTTCTCCATCAGCGCGACCGCCGCGTCCATATAGCCGTGGGCGGCCCAATCGGCGTCGAACGATGGCGATTTGTTCGGTATGCGGATGTATTCGACGAGCGAAGGAACGACCGCGTCGTCCCACATACCGCTCACGAAATTCTTCAGCCTTGAATCGTCCAATGTCAGTCGCCTTCCGTGTCGATTTCGGGAAGCTGTGCCTGATTATAGCGCGGCCCGCTGACGGTGGCGCGGTTGATCAGCGCCTCGATGCGTTCCATCGCGCCGGGGACGAGCTTCACGTTGGCCGCGCCGGCGTTCTCCGTCAGGTGATCGAGCCGGGTGGTGCCCGGAATGGGGACGATGTGCGGCGCCTTGTGGAGCAGCCAGGCGAGGCAGAGCTGTGCCATGGTGCAATCGTTCTCGTGCGCGATCTGCGCGAAGCTGTCGAGCAGTTTCAGGTTTGCGGCGAAATGCGGCGCCTGGAAGCGCGGCATCGCGAGGCGGATGTCCTTGGGCGGAAATTGCGCGGGATCGCCAATACCGCCGGTCAGGAAGCCGCGCGCGAGCGGGCTGAACGCGACGAAGGCGACGTTCAATTCGCGGCAGGCGTCGAGCACGGCGATTTCCGGATTGCGCGTCCACAACGAATACTCGCTTTGCATCGCGGCAATCGCATGAACCGCATGCGCCTTGCGCAAGGTGACGGCCGACACTTCGGAAAGGCCGATGGAACGGACCTTCCCCGACTTTACCATGTCGGCCATTGCGCCGATGGAATCCTCGATCGGCACGCGCTTGTCCCAGCGGTGCAGGTAATAGAGGTCGATCACATCGGTCTGGAGCCGCTTCAGGCTGTCCTCGAGATTGGCTTTCAACACCGCGGGGTGGCCGTCGATCTCCTTGCCGCCCGAAGCGCCGCGGAACATGCCGCATTTGCTCGCCAGCATGAATTCGCCGCGCCGTGATTTAAGCGTGTTGCCGAGCAGCGTCTCATTGGCGCCAAAACCATACAGCGTCGCCGTGTCGAAATGGGTGTAGCCGACATCGAGCGCCTTCAGCAGCACCTCGCCTGCGGTTTTCGGATCGGGCGGATTACCGTAAGCGTGCGACAGCACCATGCAGCCAAGGCCGATGGCCGAGACGTCAAAGGGACCGATTTTGCGCGTTTGCATGATGAAGCCCAACTATATCGGAACAAATTGAATATCCTGCGCCCCCTCCGCCACGCGGGGGAAGAATGACGCAGCGCTACACCACACATTCGCGGTTGGGATCGATCATGCTCTCGAGCTTGCCAAGCACGCGCATGCAGGGAAGCACCTGCTCCAGGCTCGAATTGGGCTCGCGCTTCTCGCGGATGGCGGCGATGAATTCGCGGTCCTCAAGCTCGATCCCGTCCATCGACACGTCCACCTTGGAAAGGTCGATCGGATTTTTCTTCCCGTCCGCGAGATCGTCGTAATAGGCCTGATACGTGCCGGTATCCCCGATGTAGCGGAAGAACGATCCGATCGGCCCGTCATTGTTGAACGATAACGACAGCGTCAGAATCGCCCCCGACGGCACCTTCAACAAAATCCCCATGTCCATGGCGATGCCGAGCGCGGGATGGCGCGGCCCCTGCACGGCGTAGCATTCGGTCGATGTCTCACCCGTCTGGTAATGGAATAGATCCACGGTGTGGGCGGCGTGGTGCCATAGCAGATGGTCGGTCCAACTGCGGGGCTTCCCCGCTGCGTTCATGTTGGTGCGGCGGAAGAAATAGGTCTGCACGTCCATCTGGAAGATTTTCAGCTCACCGCTTTCGATCCGGCGATGCACGAATTGGTGGCTCGGATTGAAGCGGCGCACATGGCCGCCCATCGCGACGACGCCGGTCTCCTTGGCGATCCGCGCCAGCGCTTCGGAATCTTCGACATTGTCGGCAATCGGAATCTCGATCAGCACGTGCTTGCCGGCCCGCATCACCGCTTCGCCTTGCGCGCGGTGCATCTGGGTGGGCGTTGCCAGGATGACGGCATCGGCGCGTGCGATGCCTTCGCTGAGATCGTGGCCCCAATGCTTGATGCCGTACTTGGCGGCGACCTCTTCGGTGCCTTTCGGATTGCCGCCGATCAACGACACCACTTCCACGTCAGGAATGCGCTTCAGCGCATCCAGATGCTTCTGACCGAAGGCCCCCTGGCCCGCGACGCAAATCTTCATGTCAACCTTCCCGTGTCAGCTTTTGTTTTCCAGGATGATGTGCCCCAGCGCCGTGTTCGACGCAGGCACGTGATAGAAGCGATAGATTTCGTTCACCTCATCGTCGAGTGCGCCGCGCATGATGAGCCACATCACCATCTCGATGCCTTCCGATCCCGTCTCGCGCAGATATTCGAGATGGGGAATACGCACCAGGCTTTCCGGATCGCGCGTCAGATTGTCGAGGAAGCGCGTGTCGAATTTCTTGTTGATGAGGCCCGCGCGTGGGCCCTGCAGCTGATGCGACATGCCGCCCGTGCCGAAAATCACGACGCGCAAATCGCGGTCGAAACTTTCCACCGCTTTCCGGATGGCCTTGCCCAGCATGTAGCAGCGGTGCCCGGTCGGCACCGGGTACACGACCACATTCACGCACAGCGGCACGATGGGGCACGGCCATTCCTTCGGCTGCCCGAACATCAGCGACAAGGGCACGGTCAGCCCGTGATCGACATCCATCTTGTTGACGATGGTGATGTCGAATTCGTCCAGCACCACGGATTGCACCATGTGCCAGGCGAGTTCGGGATGGCCTTTGACCGGCGGCACGGGCCGCGGACCCCAGCCTTCGTCGGCAATGGGAAATTCCGCCGCGCAGCCGATGGCAAAGGTCGGCACCATCTCGAGCGAAAAGGCCGACGCGTGATCGTTGTAGACGACGATGCAAACGTCGGGCTTCAGCTTCGCGATCCATTCCTTGGAACGTTCGAAGCCCGCGAACACCGGCTTCCAATAGGGTTCACCCGATTTGCCGTTGTCGAGTGCGGCGCCGACGGCCGGTATATGCGAAGTCGCAACGCCTGCGATGATCCTAGCCACGATTTTTCCATTCCGATTTGCTGCGGTTTCCGTCCGGCGAGCGGCCGCCCTTGAGCATCATTTCGGCATAATCGGCCTGGGTCGAGCCGGTCATGATGGCGGCGATCTGTTGGAACGAAAGCCCGTCGGTCGCGGCGAGCTTCGAGGTGAAATAGATGTTGCCGCCGAGTGCAAGCATGCCGTTCCAATCGCGCTTCAGGACCGACTGCTTCTGGTCTTCCGTCATCGGATAGCGGTCGAGATAGGCGCGTTCGTTCGCTTTGAACGCCGCACGGTTCTCCGCCTTCATCAGCGACATGCAGAACATGTTCAGATGATAACCGCGCCGCGCCTGCTCGGCGTCGAACACCGTCGTACCGGGAAGATCGTCATATTCCCTGGGCAGGGTCATGGTTCACGTCCAATAGAGCCGCATCGGATTATCCACCAGCAGCTTGCGTTGCAATTCCGGCTTTGTCGCGATCTTCGGGATCGTATCGACGAGAACGCCGTCGTCGGGCGCTTCCACCGGCATGTTGGGATGCGGCCAGTCGGTGCCCCACAAAACGCGGTCGGGATAGCGCTCCACCAGGGTCTTGGCGAACGGCACCACGTCGTCATAGGGCGCACCCGAAACCGTCAGGCGTTCGGGGCACGACACCTTGGTCCAGATGTTGGTGTGGCTGTCGAGCAGACGCAGATACCGCTGGAACTCCGGGTGAGCAACCCCCTTCCTCACGTCGGGCCGGCCCATATGATCGACCACGACGATGGTCGGAAGCGAGGTGAAGAACGCTTCGAGTTCCGGCAGATCGGGCATCTCGAAATACACCACGATATGCCAGCCGAGCGGCGCAATGCGCTCCGCGATGCGGTCGAGCACGTCGCGCGGCGTGAAATCGACCAGCCGCTTCACGAAATTGAAGCGCACGCCCTTGATGCCGTTCTCGTTCATGATTTGGAGCGTCTCGTCGCTCACCTCCTCGTCGATGACGGCGACGCCTTTGGCTTTCCCGTTGGAATTGGCAAGGGCATCGAGAAGGGCTGCATTGTTCGTGCCGTGGCAGCTCGCCTGCACGATGACGTTCTTGTCGAAGCCGAGAAAATCGCGCAGCGCGAACAGCTTTTCCTTCGGGGCATCGACGGGGGTGTATTTGCGCTCCGGCGCGTAGGGAAATTTCGCAGCCGGCCCGAACACATGGCAGTGCGCGTCCACGCTGCCCGGCGGCACGACGAAGCCCGGGCGCGAGGGATTGGGATGGAACGGGATATAGGGCGGGTTCGCGTTCTTGCTCAAGAATCTCTCCCTATTCGGCCGGCTTGGGAGCGGCCAGGGCCCATGGCGCGCCGATGCCCACTTGTGCGTAGAGCTTTTCGGCCACGAGCGCACCATCCCACTTTGCGACCAGGATTGTCGCGATACAATTTCCAACGACATTGACGAAGGTCAAAGCCTCGGCCAGCAATCTGTGAATGCCGAGAACCAGCGCGATGCTGGCGACGGGGATGGAACCTGCCGCCGCAATGGTGGCGGCCAGCACCACGAACGCAATGCCCGCTACGCCTGCCACGCCCTTCGAGGTCAGGAGTGCCACTCCCACAAGGATCGCCTGCTGCTCGATGGAAAGCGGCGTGTTGGTCGCCTGTGCGAGGAACACTGCGGCCGTCGCAAGATAAAGACAGGTGCCATCCAGATTGAACGAATAACCAGTCGGGATGACGAGGCCGACCACCGATTCCTCGCACCCGAGGGCTTGCAGCTTCTGCACCAGCCGCGGAAGCACGGTTTCGGACGATGTGGTCGCAGCCACGATCAGCAGTTCTTCGCGGATGTAGAACAGCAGACGGAAGATGCTCACGCCCATGGTGCGCGCGACGCCGCCGAGCACGATGAACGTGAAGGCGAGGCACACGACGTAGAATTCGACGATCAGCGAACCCAAGGAGAGCAGCGACGAGGCGCCGAAGCGGCCCACGGTGAAGGTAATCGCACCGAACGCGCCCAGCGGCGCAACCCACATGATGAAGCCGACGATGCGGAAGAAGATGTCCGTGAGCCGCCCGATGATGTCGAGCACAGGCTTCGCAGGCGCGCCCACCAGCGCGAGCGCAAACCCGAACAGCACCGAGACGAACAGCACCTGCAGCACGTCCCCCTGCACGAAGGCGGATGTGAACGTGCCGGGCACGATGTGCAGCAGGAATTCCATGAATGTCTGATGCTGGGCGGCTGTCGTGTAGGTCTTCACCGCGCTCGCATCCAGCGAAGCCAAATCCACGTTCATGCCGGCGCCGGGCTGCCACAGATTGACGGCGGCCAACCCGAACACCAGTGCGACCAGCGTGATGGCCTCAAACCAGACGAGCGCCTTCAGTGCAACACGGCCGACGCGCTTCATGTCGTTCATTGAGGCGATGCCGTGCACGACCGTGCAGAAGATAACCGGCCCGATCACCATGCGGATGAGATTGACGAAGAGATCGCCCAGCGGCTGCATCTGTTGGCCCAGTTCGGGCCGTGCGTAGCCCAGCCCAACACCTGCGGCCATCGCCACGAGCACCTGAAACCAGAGCTGGCGGACAAGGCGCATGGGTCAGGACATTGGACCACCCTCCCCTTGAGGGAGGGTCGAGATTTGGAGCGCAGCGAGAAATCTCGGGGAGTGGATTTGCCGAAACATGTCCCCTCCCCGAACGATTTCGCCGAACATTTTCGGCTCAATCCTTCGACCCTCCCTCAAGGGGAGGGTGAAGGAACAGTCAACCGGCCATGAACCTTTCATTTCTTCGCCGCGGCGATCTTGTCGAGCTTGGGCCCCAGCCGCGGATAGACCTTCCGCGCGTTGCCTTCGAATATCTTCTGCTTGTCTTCGGCGGAAAGGGCGGCCGCATCGACATAACGCTTGGTGTCGTCATAGGGCTTGCCGGTGGTCGGATCGTCGCCCTTCACCGCGCCGAGCATTTCGGACGCGAACAGGATGTTGTCTGCCGGAATGAGCTTGGTCAGCAGATCGATCCCCGGCTGGTGATAGACGCAAGTGTCGAAGAAAACGTTGTCCTTCATCATTTCGGTCAGCGGGGGCTTGTTCATCATCTGCGCGAGCCCGCGATAGCGGCCCCAATGATAGGGCACAGCACCGCCGCCATGCGGCACGATCAGCTTCAGCTCCGGGAAATCCTTGAACAGGTCGCCCTGGATGAACTGCATGAAGGCCGTCGTGTCGGCATTGATGTAATGCGCACCCGTGGTGTGGAAGGCCGGATTGCACGACATGCTGACATGCACCATCGCCGGGACATTAAGTTCGCACAATTTTTCGTAGAGCTTGTACCAATAGCGGTCGATGAGCGGCGGCGCAGTCCAGCTTCCGCCCGACGGATCGGGGTTGAGATTGCAGCCCACGAAGCCGAGTTCGTTGACGCAGCGTTCCAGCTCCTCGATGCAATTTTCCGGCGACACGCCGGGGCTCTGCGGCAATTGGCAGACGCCGATGAAATTGTTCGGGAACAGCGTGCAGACACGATGAATGCAATCGTTCGACAGCCGCGACCATTCGAGGCTCGTCATGGCATCGCCGATGTGGTGGCCCATGCCCGAGGCGCGGGGGGAGAACAGCGTGAGATCCGTACCGCGCTCGCGCTGGATGCGGAGCTGATTGCCTTCGACGCTGGCCCGGAAATCGTCGTCGCTGATCTTCATCGAATCGGGAGCGGGCATCGCGGCGTGGTCTTTCAGCGCGGCGATCTGCTTCTGCCGGAAATCCAGCAACAGCTTGGGTTCGGTCGTGTAATGGCCGTGGCAGTCGATGATCATTGAGCGTCCCTCGTGTCTATTCCGCGGCCTTTGACGGCGCCGCGTGCGTGTCCATTTCTTTGCGGATGGCGTCCAGCATGGCGCCGAGATCGTCCATGTGCGCAAGCGCGTGTTTGTGCTGCGCCGACCAATCCTCGCGTTCGGCGGTCGCCGACGTCATCAGCGGTTCGATGCCCGCTTCGGCGACGGTTTTCGCGGATTCGCGCATTTCCTCGGCGCGCCGCGCGCCGTGCTCCAGCGTGCGCGAAATGAAGTAGCGCGCGAGCTTTTCCCAATCGCCGACCGGCAGCAGATCGGACAGCGAATCCAGCACCGTCTTGTCCACGCCGTAATGCCGCTCGGCGAGCAGGGATTCACAGAGCAGGGCCTCGGTGCCCTTGATGATCACGCTGCGGCACATCTTCGTGGCGGACGCCTGGCCCAGAACCTTCGAAAACGGCTTGGCGCCGGTGAAACCCAATGCCTGCGCGCGTTCGACAAACTCCTCCGTATGCGGACCGCCGAGCAGCATGGCGGATGCAACGCGCTTGGGCGCGATGGGCGTCATCACGGCGGCTTCGACATAGCGCCCACCCGCCGCTTCGATGACGCATGCGCAAGCCTGCTTCATGCCGGGCGAAACCGAGTTCACGTCCATGAAGAACGTGCCGGGCGCCAAACCCGGGGCGGCCGAGCGCGCGGCCTCCAGATCGGACGCCGCCGTCACCGCGCAGACGATCAACTCCGCATCCCTCACCGCGTCGGTCGGGTTTGCCGCCGCGCGCACGGGAATGCGCGAAAGCGCCCGCGACGGCGCGCTGTCTTCCTTGGCGAACAGGATGTCGTATGCCGCAACCTCGGCCCCGGCCGCCAGCAGATCGGCGCCCAGCGTCTGGCCCACCTCGCCGAAGCCGATCAGCGTGACGCCGGAGAAACCGCCCATGGCGCCTCAACCCTCCGGCGGGGTGTCGACGTACTTCAAACCCTTCTCGGCGAGCTTGGCCCGCATATTGTTCACATCGAGGCTGCATTCGCCGCGCAGGTAACGCTGGCGGCTTTTGGCTTCCTTGTCCTCACGCTCGCGGGAGAGGTGCAGCACTTCGGCGGCCTCCTGGCGGCGCACCACGACCACGCCGTCATCGTCGGCCACGATCAGATCGCCCGGATTGACGAGCTGGCCCGCGCACACGACGGGCAGGTTCACGTTGCCGATAGTCTCCTTCACGGTCCCTTGCGCGAACACCGCGCGCGACCAGACCGGAAAGCCCATCTTCGTCAGCTCGGCCACGTCACGGCAGCCCGCTTCCAGGATCAGCCCCGCCACGCCCCGGGTCTGAAGCTGGGTCGCGATCAACTCGCCGAAATAGCCGTCCTCGCAAAGGGAGGTAGGGGCGGCGACCAGGATGTCGCCCTTTTGGCACTGCTCCACCGCCGCATGCAGCATCCAATTGTCGCCCGGCGCCATATCGCAGGTGACCGCCGTCCCGACCACGTGGCAGGGCCGGTAGATGGGCCGCATATAGGAGGCCAGCAAACCTTTGCGCCCTTGGGCTTCGTGCACGGTGGCCACACCGATGCCCGTAAAGCCCGCGACCACTTCCGGGTCCACCCGCTTGATGTATCGGACGACCACGCTCATGGGTAATTCTCCTTTGTTCAGAAGGGATTAGGCTTGGGCCCAGGGCAGCCCGCGGAATGGCGCTCTTTCATAGGCCCGCTGCTTTTGAAGCTCAAGGGAGTTCGCCGAAGCGCGATTGCCGTGCGGCCAATGGGAATGCCATACAGTCGGCCACGCGCATCAGGGGAGACGGCATGGCGTTCATCGAGGCCAACGGGATCAGCTTCCATTACCGGGTCGAAGGGGGCAGCGGGGCGACAATCGTGTTCCTGCACGAGATCGGAGGATCGCTGGATTCGTGGGACGGCGTGGCGCCCGGTCTGGCGGCGCGCGCGCGCGTCTTCCGGTACGACCAGCGCGGGTTCGGGCTGACCGAGAAGACACGCGGCGCTTACGGGTGCGGCGATCTGGTGGACGATCTGGAAGCGCTGCTCGGCGCGCTGAAGCTCACCCCGCCCTATCATGTGGTGTCGCTGGCGGCATCCAGCATGCAGGCGCTGACGTTCTACACGCGCCATCCCGAGCAGGTGGGGTCGCTGGTGTTCTGCAACCCTGCGCCGGGCGTCGATCCGTCGCGTGCCGATGCGCTCAACAGCGTCGCGGCAAAGGCGGAAGCCGAAGGCATCCGCGCCATCATTCCGGCCATGCTCGACAAATCCTATCCGCCGGAACTTTCGGACCGCGAAACCTATGACACCTATCGCGGGCGCTATATGGCGAACGACCCGGTCGGCTTCGGCAACGCCTTTCGCATGATGGCGAAGACCAATCTCATCAACCTGCTCGAAACCGTGCGAGTGCCGGCGCTGGTGATCGCCGGACGCCAGGATTACATCCGGGCCGTGACAGTGACCGAAGGCATCGCCAAGAAAATTCCGGGCGCGCGCTTCGAGATCATCGATGCCGGCCATTTCATGCCGACCACGTCGCCGAAGGCGCTTCTCGCGCTGCTCCAGGATTTCTGGAAAGACATCTGACAGCCACAAGTGAGCCCCATGAAGATCCAAGCCAATGGAATCGGCATCAATTGCCAAATCGACGGACGCGAAGGCGCGCCGTGGGTGGTGTTCTCCAACTCGCTGATGACGAATCTGGCGATGTGGGACGAGCAGGCCGCCGCCCTCTCATCGGATTTCCGCGTGTTGCGCTACGATCAGCGCGGCCACGGCGGAACGGACGCGCCGGAGGGCCGCTACAGCTTCGATATGCTCGCCGCCGACGTTGTGGCGCTGTTCGACGCGCTGCATATCGCGCGCGCCCATTTTATCGGTCTTTCGATGGGCGGCATGACGGCGGTGGCGCTGGCGGAGAAATATCCCGCGCGCATCGATCGCCTCGTGCCCTGCGATTGCGGGCCGGCTTCTACGCCGCAATCCGCGCAGCAATGGGAGGAGCGCATCGCGCTCGCGCGCGCGTCCGGGATGGAGGCTCTCGTCGAACCCACCATCGGACGCTGGTTCCCCGCCGAATTTGCGAGTGCCAATCCCGCTGTCGTCGACAAGGTGCGCGCCATGATCCGCACCACGCCGCTGAACGGATTTGCCGGCTGCGCGGCCGCGCTGTCCGATTTCGACCTGAAGCCGGGGCTCTCCGGGATCAAGAACCGGACGCTGTTCCTCTGCGGATCGAAGGACGCGACCCTCGGCGGCACGAAGGCGCTGAACGCCGGTGTGGCGGGCTCGACGCTGATCGAGATTCCGGGCGCCGGGCACATCTCCAATATGGAGAACCCTGCTCTCTTCACGCGTTCGATCCGCGAATTCCTGCTCGACGCCTAGGCTTCAGCGCAAGGTTTCGAGAAGCGCGGCCAGCCGGTCGTAGCTTTCATTTGCCCCGCGTTCCATGTCGGGCGCGATGGCGTTACGTTCCTCGGCCGAATTGAACCGCGTGATGCCGGTGAGCTTCGTCTTCCCGCCGCCCAGATCTTCCAGGATCACCGTTACCTTGAGCGCCGGAAAATTCTGAAAGATGAAACTGTGGGTGAACCGCTCGGGCGGAATCACTTCGTCAAACACGCCGTGGAACGGATAAATCGTACCGTCCGACCCCTTCTGCTCGATGCGCCAACTGCCGCCCGGACGCACGTGCAACTCGCATTCGATGGTGGTGTATTTGCTGGGACCCCACCAATGCACCATGTGCCGGGCTTGGGTGCAGACCTCCCACACGAGTTCTCGCGGCGCATCGAAAATGCGGGTCATGACAAGTTCGCGGTCCTTTGCCGTCGCCATGGTGAGTTCCTTTCTTCACGATTTCGCCAAATGCGCGGCAAGCTGGTCGAATGTTCCGCCGAAGCCCTGCCGCATGGATGGCTGCATGTCGGCATAGGCCTTGTGCTGCGACGGGCTCGCGTTGAGAGGTCTGCCGCGGAGTGTCAGCCGCGTCTTGCCGCCCTCTTCCGTCAGCGTCAGCACATTCAGCACTTCCGCCGCCCAATCGGGTAGCCACGGATTGGACCCGATGCCGCCCTTCTCGTCCGAGAAGGCATTGACGAACACCTGCCGCTCGGGCGGGGAGATTTCCCAATACTCGAACCGCGCCCATATCAATTTCCCGCCCGGCATGGTCATGCTGTAGTGAAAAATTCCGCCGGGCTTCAGATCCAGCTTCGCAACCGTAATGATGGAACCTTTCGGTCCCCACCATTGCGCCATGCGATCGGCTTCCGTCCAGGCCTTCCATACCAGGCCGCGCGGCGCATCGAATGTCCGTTCAAAGACGAAATCGCTCTCGCCCGGCATGGTGACCAGATGCGCGTCCAAGCGGCCGAGCGTCTGATTCATGCCCTCGGTGGCGCCATATTTCTCGACCACGAAATCGCGCCTCTCCTTGGTCTTGAACAGCGAGCGCATGGAAAGTCGCGTCTTGCCGTCCTCCTCTTCCATGGTGACGGTGACGTGGAACTGGTCGGGCTCGCTTTCATCGCCATGGATATAGACGAGCAGCTCCGGCTCCTTCACCTCGATGAATTCGACCCGGTTGGGATAATCCGTGCCGTCGGGCCCGTGCATGATAAAGCTCCACACGCCGCCGGGACGCACATCCATCTGATGGATGGTGTTCGTAAATCCGTTCGGTCCCCACCATTGCGCGACGTGCTTTGGATCGGTCCAGGCCTGCCACACCAGCGCGCGCGGCGCGTCGTAAACGCGCGTTGCGGCAATTTCCCGGTCCTTGGTGTCCGCATCACTTCTTACGGTCATTTTTCTTCCCCTTCCCTTGAAGCTTGTTCAGATATTCGTCCAATCGATCCAGCCGCTCGTCCCACATGCGGCGGTAGTTCTCCAGCCAATCGTCCACGTCCTTCAGGGCCTTGGGCTCGATGCGGCAGGGGCGCCATTGCGCTTCCCGGCCGCGCGCGATGAGGCCGGCGCGCTCCAGCACTTTCAGATGCTTGGACACGGCGGGCATGCTCATGTCGAACGGTTCTGCGAGTTCCGTCACCGATGTCTCGCCGGTCGCGAGACGGGCGAGAATTGCCCGCCTTGTCGGATCGGCAAGGGCGGCAAAGGTCGCGCTGAGGCGGTCCTGCATCATATTTATCCATAAGGTTAAATAACTATTTGGTTAAATACAGCCGGCAGGCTCCGTCAGTCAAGCGGGATTCGTTTGATTCACATCAAAGTGCCCATCGCGCGCCGGGCCAGACTGCATTCATCGAGAAAATCGCGAATGGAGAAACCGATGGATGCCCGTCTTGCCGAGAGGAAACCCTCGTCACGCCCCGTAAACGCGCGCGAGATCATGGAGCGGTTGAACGCCGACGCCGCCAAGCTGAATTTCTGGGTCCGCACGGAGATGAACGCGCCTTCGCAGAAGGCCTGGTTCGCCGATACAAGCGGCACCGGCGGCGGCGCCTTGCTGAATGGGGGCCGCGTTTCGGCCAACCAGTTGAAGGCGCTTCCCTGCCACTGGCGATGGCAGGACTACGGCCCCTACCTGACGCGTATTTCCAAGATCGCCGCAGAAGCCGACATCTCGCCCATCGAATTTGCCGACCGGCAGAGCATTCTTCTGGTCAATCCCGGATTGGGGGGCCGCTTGCAGATCGCCAGCACCATGCGCACCGCAATTTCGGTCTACGTGCCGGGCGACAAGGCGCCCGCCCATATCCACAGCGCCAATGCCAGCCGCACGATTCTCTCCGATAGGGGAGGCTACACCAATGTCGAAGGCGAACGCTGCGAATGCAGGCGCGGCGACATCATCTGGACGCCCAACGGCACTTGGCACGATCACGGCAATGACGACGGCGAGCCGGTGCTGTGGGTCGACATGCTGGATTGGCCGTTGTTCGAATATCTGGATGCTGCGTGGGTGGACCTCGATTATCCGGCAGCCGCGCAGACAGAGGACACGATCCAGCCCACGGTTCACAGCGACGGCTATTCGACGCGGCTCTATGGCATGGGCGGGCTGAAGCCCACCTTCGTCCAGCACAAGCGCGGCTGGGGACAGGACCCCACGCCGATGATCCACTTCCGCGGAACCGACGTGCGCGAGGCACTGGAGCGGCTGAAAGCCGAAGCCGGCGATCCGTATGAAGGCATCGTCATGCAGTTCGTGAACCCGGTCACCGGGAAACCCGTCTACCGCACCATGGATTACCGCGCCCAGCTTTTGCGCGCAGGCGAAGAGACGCGGTTCAAGCGCGAAACTTCCAACACCTTCGTCATCGTGATGGAAGGCGAAGGCTACACCGAAGTCGGAGACCAGCACTTCGCCTGGACCAAGAACGACGTGATGGTGATGCCGAACTTCCTGTGGCGGCGTCACGTCAACACGGGCAAGAGCGACGCGGTGCTCTACACAGTGTCCGATGCGGCGCTGATGCAGAACCTTGGCCAGTACCGGGCGCAAGGCAGGTTCGCCGATGGAACGATCGAACAGATCGTTGCCTGATGGCGGTTTCGGGGGAAGCGGCAGCGCCAGAGTTTAAGGGCGGCGCTGCTGCTTTCCGTTAAGACCTGGAATTGCTTAAGAGAATTCTAACCTTAAGGCCATTTTGCAAAGCCCCGCTCGCGCGCTATACCTTGATCTATCAAAATCCCAAGAACCCAAACTCCAGGAGTGTCCCATGTCCGTCGCCGCCAAAGAACACAAACAGAGCGCGGCCGAAGTAATGGACCAGATGAACGCCGACGTCGCCAAGCTGCACGCCTGGATTCGGACCCAGGCGAACGCCCCGGCGCAGCGGCCCTGGTTCGCCGATACCTCCGAGGCGGTAGGCGAGTTGGCGCGCGGACGCGTGGCCGCGAACCAGATGAAGATGCTGGCGCATCGCTGGCGCTGGCGGGAGATTTATCCGTTCCTCAGCAAGATCGGCGAGATCGCACGCAATGCGGAGGAAAAGCCGATCGAGACAACCGACCGCCAGGGCATCCTGTTGACCAATCCGGGTCTCGGCGGGCGTTTGCAGGTCACCAATTCCATCCGCTGCGCGATTGCCATCTACAACCCCGGCGACATCGCGCCCGCCCATGTGCACAGCCCCAACGCCAGCCGCACCATCCTTTCGGATAAGGGCGGCTACACCAATGTCGAGGGCGAGCGCTGCGAATGCCGCAGGGGCGACATCGTGTTCACGCCGAACGGCACCTGGCACGATCACGGCAACGAAGACACCGATCCGATGATCTGGATCGACATGCTGGATTGGCCGCTGATGGAATATCTTGACTGCGTCTGGGTGGATCAGAATTATGTCAACCCGACCCAGGGCAATGCGAAATCGCAGCCGGCGGTGCATGCCGACGGCTATTCCACGCGCATGTACGGCCATGGCGGGCTGAAGCCGGTGTTCACCTCCAACCAGCGCGGCTGGGGCAACACCCCGATCCCGCATGTGCATTTCAAGGGCGTGGACATCCGCGGCGCGCTGCACGATTTGCGCGGCGAGACGGGCGACCCGTTCGAAGGCATCAAGATGCAGTTCACCAATCCCGTGACCGGCGGGCCGGTGTTCGCGACGCTCGATTATTGCGCGCAATTGCTGCGGCCCGGCGAAGAGCTGCTGCTGAAGCGCGAGACCTGCTCGACCTTCATCGTGGTCATGGAAGGTTCCGGTTTCACCGAGATCGGCGGCAAGCGCTTCGACTGGGAGAAGAACGACATCATGGCGGTGCCCAATTTCCTGTGGCGCCGTCACGTCAACACCGGCAAGAACGACGCGATCCTGTACACGGTGTCGGACGCGGCGATCCTGCGCGCCATCGGGCAGTACCGCTCACAGGGCAAGAACGCGGACGGATCGGTTTCCCAAATCGTTCAGTAGGCGCCGCGTTTGCGGCCTCTATGAGAAATTCTGATAGAGGACGAGATAAAGCGCGAACAGAAATCCCGCCACTGTCGGCAGGACGACCACCGATCCGCCCTCATGGATCGCTTCTGGAATCATCGCGTGCGCGACGCAGGCAAGCACCGCGCCGCCCGCGAGAGCCTGAAGGAAAGCCGTCATCATCGTTTGCGAATTGCCGATGAACAATTTGCCCGCCAGCGTCCCGACCGCCGCCGCGATCAGCACCAGCGACCACAAGCCGAAGATGGTTGCCGGCCGATAGCCTGCCTTCTTCAGCATCGCGCCGCTCGCCGCCGCTTCAGGGATTCCGCTCAGGAACATCCCGGCCATCAGGGTCAGCGACAGGCCCGCCAGCCCGGTGAACTTGGCGCCGATCACCAAACAGGCCGGTATCGTGTCGAGAATATTGCCGAGCACGATCGCCATCCCCGCACCATGGCCGGTTTCGACCAGCAGCTTATCGGATTCGTCGCGGCTCAGATGCAGCACGTTGCTGCTCGCGATTTTGGCCCAGGTGCCGGGATCGGTACCGCCGGAACTTAAATTGCTGATCGCGCGCTGATGGCTGAGGCGCTGAACCGCAAGTGCAAGCTGCCGATCCGACGCGATCAAGCGCTCGAAATCCTCCTTTCCGATTTCGAGGAGTTCGACGGCTTCCGCCGCGCGAATGGTCGCCGTTCGGGCGCTGCCCGTGAGCAGGGCCATTTCGCCAAACGCGTTTCCCGGCCCAAGCTGGGCAATCGGTTGCGCGTCGCTTGTGCTGCCCCAGGCCGCCGGGAGAACGTCCACGCTGCCGCGGGAAACGATATAGAGCGCGTCGCCCGGATCGCCGGCCTTGAACAGAATCTCGCCCGCCCCGAGCTTGCGCGTGCGAACGCTGGACAGGATGCTCTCGATTTCTTCCGGCGGCAGATGCCGCAACAGATCGCAACGGGAGAGGAGCGCGATCAGCTCCCTGGTTTCCTGCTTCTTCTGGTGCACGGCATATTCGCGGAAGCGCGACGGCAACCGCAGAGCGGCGCCCAGAATGGAGGATGACGTCGTGGCAAACCCGAGAAACGAGGCCGCCGTCAGCAGAAGCAGATTGGGCATGGCGATCCTGGGGGAGGAGAGACAGCCAAGCTCCAGTTGAAATCAGTTTCGCCTATGAAGCGAGTCTCTTCAGCGGCGTGTACTCCCGGGAATGCCAAAAAATCGTCGCGGCGGCCGAAAGGGGTCAGGGCTCCTCGACGATGGGGTTGCGCAAGGTGCCGATGCCGGAAATCTCCACTTCCAGCACGTCGCCGGCTTTCATCCATACCGGCGGATTCCGCCGTGCGCCGATGCCTTCGGGCGTGCCCGTGGCAATGATGTCGCCTGGAGCGAGCGGGGTGAACGCCGAGCAATAGGCAATCAGCGCCGGCACGTCGTGCATCAGCATGTCGGTTCCGGAATGCTGCATCACCTGCCCGTTCAGCCGCGTTTCCAGCGTCAGCTTCGACGGATCGGGGATTTCATCGGCCGTCACCATCCAGGGGCCGAGCGGCGATGTGGCCGGAAAATTCTTGCCGGTGATCAATGACACTTTGATGAAATCTCGCACCGAGCCGTCGCAGAAGCAGGTGTAGCCCGCGACATAAGAAAGCGCATCGGCCGCCGGGATGGCGCGGCCCCCCTTCCCCATCACGACCACGAGTTCGCCTTCGAAATCGAAATGCGTCGAGGCTTTCGGCCGCCACATCGCGCCGCCATGGCCCAGCAGGCAGTCGGTGAATTTGGTGAAGATGTTGGGCTTTTCGGCGACCGCATGGCCGTGTTCTGCCGCGTGGCTCCGGTAATTGATCCCCACGCACAGGATTTTACCCGGATCGGTGATGGTGGGCAGAAACGTCAACCCGTCGAGGCTCACGTCCGGCTCCGCGCCTTGCGCCAGTTTCAGCAGTTCGTCCAGCAAACCCTCTTCGGCCAGCGCATCCTTGAGCGTGATGCTGCGCCCTTCGATGCGGTCGGACAGCGTGACCAAACCGCCCTCGGTGACGCGCCCGAACGCCGGTTTGCCGTTCGCCAGATAGCTTGCGAGCTTCATTTCTTTTTGCCCTTTGCCGGCGCCTTGCCCGGCTTCGTCCGTTTCGCCGCCTTCTTCGCGGCCTTCGCCGCTTTCTTCACCGGCACGGGCGCGCCGGGCCGCGTCACCATACCGCCGACGCCGGCCTTGTTCGCCCAATAATGCCAGGCGCGCCAAGTCTCGACCGAATAGGGCGAATAGCCGCGATTGCGCGCGTCGATCTCGCCCTGATGCAGATATTTGATGTCGCCGCCCAACTGCTTTGCGGCCATGAGGGCGCGCGCGTTGCGCGGCAGGTACACCGACATGCGCACCACCTCGATCAGCGAGCGCGCCGCGGCCGCGAAGCCGTGACCGCGCATCAGCGCGACATTGTTGTTGGCGAGACATTTCGCGAGATCCTGCCCCTGCGCCACATTGGCGACGAGCAGATTGGTGTCACCGAAATTGTCGGCGATATCCCACACCGGCACATCCGCGCCGATGAAGCTCCCCGAATGAATCACGGGGCGAAGCGGTGTGCCGTCCGCGATGCCGAAGGGCAGGATGTCCTCCGCATGCGCGTGCACCACCGCCATCACTTCGGGACGCGCTTCCAGAATGCCGCCATGGATGAAGCGTTCCAGATAAGGTGCGGGCCCACCCTTCTTTACGGGCTCGCCGTCGAGCGTGAATTCCATGATGTCGTCGGGCGTGATGAATTCCGGCGCCAGTGAGCGGGCGAGGAAGAACCGCGACGGATCGTCGGGATGGCGCACGCTGACATGGCCGTAGGCGTCCACCACATCCTCATTGGCGAGAATCCGGTTGGCGATGACGAGATCGTTGATGAGGGTTTTCACATTCGACATGGAAATCTCCGAGGCGCGTTGGGAATTCTAAAACCAGGAATCGACTTCGCCGTAATTGGCGACGAACAGATCGTCCACTCGCGGCTTTTCCGCGATCAGATGCTGATCGTGCAGATAGGTGACGAGCGCTTCCAGCGTCGGGCGGTTCTTCTCCACCCCGTACGGCCAGGGATCGCCGCCGAACACATCGTAAATCTCGTCGATGTCGCGCATCAGCCACGGCGTCATATAGCGAAGCGCGCGCAGATTATACATCTTGCGCAACGCGATCCGTTTGGAGCGCTCGAAGGCGTTATAGAGGCTGGTTGCGACAAACGGATAGCGTTCGTAAATCTCGCGCCGGATCGCCACCAGATGCATGATCGGGTAGATGCGCGTCTTTTTGTAGTAGTCCTTTTCCAGCTCGACGTAATCGGGGAATAGCCGCGCGATGTTCGGATTGTGCCGGATCGATTCGGGCAGAGACGTGCCAAGCGTCGCATCGACATATCCATCCTCGATAAGGTCGTTCAGCGGCCGGCCCTTGGGCGCCTGCTCGAGCGCAATCGGCTTCAGCAGGGGGAGCACATGGGGATCGCCGTGGCTGCCGGCGTGATTCACCGCGCCCTGCACCCAATGGATCTTCTCGAAATCGACACCATATTCGTGCTGCAGCAGCCCGCGGATGAAGATCGCCGCCGTCATGGTGTAGAGCGGCACGCCGACGCGCTTGCCCTCCAGATCTTTAGGCGTCCGGATCCCCGACTTCTTGTTGATGGCGATGAAGCCATGGCGAAAACAGCGCGACGGAAACACCGGCAGCGCGACGAACGGGCACTGTTTGTTGGCGAAGCGCTGCACGAATTCACTCGACGAATATTCCGCGACGTCGAATTCCTGGCCGCCCGACATGCGGTCGAAAATGGGACGCGGCTCGTCGATGGCGATGAAATTCAGGTCGATACCGTCGGGCTTCACCTCGCCGGTATGAAGCGGCTGCATGCGGTCATAGAGCGCGCAGGCAAAACTGAGCTGCAGATTTCCCACTTCCCCACCTTCTGTTCTTATAACTTCCTCATGCTGAGCCTGTCGAAGCATGAGGGCATTCTTGTCTCACCCTTCGGCAAGCTCAGGGTGAGGAACCTTTCTTATGTCTCGTCCACCACGGTGTTCCGCAGCACGCCGATTTCCGGCACTTCGACCTCCAGCACGTCGCCGGGCTTGAGCCATGCGGGCGGCGTCTGATGTCCGCCTGCGCCGACAGGCGTGCCGGTAAAGATCAGATCGCCGGGCTTCAGCGTCGTGAATTGCGTGATGTAGGCGATCAGCCAGGCGAAGCCCCAGGTCAGCCGTTCCGTGTTGTCGTCCTGGCGGAGTTCGCCATTCACCCGCGTCATCAGATGCAGCCCGGCCCCGGGATCGACCTGATCGGCCGGCACGATCCACGGGCCCAAACTGCCCGAGCGGTCGAAATTCTTCCCCTGCGTCACATTCAGCGTGCCGTGGCGCAACCAGTCGCGCAGCGTTCCCTCGTTACCCAAGGTCAGCCCGTAGATCATCGACAGCGCCTGGCTTTCCGGCACCTGACGGCCGGTCTTGCCGATCACCAGGACGATCTCGCCCTCGTAATCGAATTTCTCCGACACTTTGGGGCGGACCAGCGCCTGCCCGTGCCCCACCAGCGAATCCGGAAAGCGCACGAACAGGTTCGGATATTTCGGCTTCTCGCGGCCGTCTTTGTATTCCGCCGACCGCTCGGGATAGTTGATGCCGACGCAGACGATCTTCTCCGGGAACAGCACGGGGCGCAGGAATTCGATGTCCGAAAGCGGATAATCGGCCCACGGCGTGAACGCCGCGCCCCTCGCGTCCTTCAGCCCCTGCTCGCCGGCCTGGATAAGGGCCAGCAGCGTCGGATAGCGCCCGCCGAGCCGCCCGCCGAGGTCGATCATTCCGGCATCGGTCACGGTGCCGAAACTGGTGCGGCCGTGGATCGAAAAACTGGTCAGACGAAGAGCTTGCATGGGGGCCGAAACTAGCCGGAAAAACCCTTCCGTCAAGCGGGCCTTGCCCGGACCCGGCGGCCCAATTTGACGAAGCGGTCGCGATGGCTATTCTCCCCCCAAACCATCCCCTTCAGGAAAGAACGAAACGATGCATGACGTAGCGGCAAGGGTTCATTGGCATGAGCCGACCGGGGGCAAGCGCGCCGGGTTCGGCAAATGGGGCCGGGTGAAGACTCCCTATGATCAATTCATGGATTCCGAAGGCATCCCTTGTTTCCGCGACATCGGCATCGACAAGGTGCAGAACCTGCCGCTCGCCCCATGGAAGCGCCTGGGCGGACGCGGGAGCTATATCCAGCTCCACGGCACGGAGTCCAAATGGGGCTGCTATCTCGTCGAGGTACCCGGCCGCGGCGCGCTGAACCCGGAAAAGCATCTCTTCGAGAAGATGTATTTCGTGGTGGAAGGCCGTGGTTCGACCGAGGTCTGGCTCGAAGGCGACACCAAGCGCCACACCTTCGAATGGCAGCAGGGTTCGCTCTTCTCCATTCCGCTGAACGCCTATCATCGTATCGTGAACGCGGCCTCCGCGCCGGCACTGCTGCTTGCCGGCACCACGGCGCCGGTGACCATGAACGCGCTGCAATCGGTGGACGCGATCTTCAGCAACCCCATGCAATTTCGCGATCGCTTCTCGGGTGCGGACGATTTCTACAAATACAATGACGAGGTCGAGCCCGATCCCGTGCGCGGGCTGGCGATGCGCCGGACCAATTTCGTGCCCGATGCGGTAAACTGCGATCTGCCGCTCGACAACCGCCGCTCCCCGGGATTCCGCCGGGTGGAGCCCTTCATGACCGGCAACAGTTTCTATTTCTGGATCGGCCAGCACGAGAACGGCCGCTACTCCAAGGCGCACGCGCATACCTCGGCCGCCGTGCTCATCTGCATCAAGGGCAAGGGCTATACCCACACCTGGCCGGAGCGGCTCGGCACCACGCCCTGGAAGGACGGCAAAGAGGATCAGATCAAGCGCATCGATTACGAGCCCGTCGGCATGATCTCGGCTGCCCCCGGCGGCGCACGCTGGTTCCATCAGCATTTCGGCGTGTCCAAGGAGCCGTTGCGCCTGATGGCGTGGTTCGGCCCGCACAATCCCGGACGGGAACCCGGGCCGCCGGGCGAAATCCATATCGACTACACGGCGATGGACATTCCCGAAGGCGGCACCTCGATTCCGTATTGGATGGAAGATCCCCAAGTGAAAAAGGATTGGGAAGCCAAGATCGCCGAGAACGGCGTCGAGAGCCGCATGAAGCCCGAATTCTTCGACAAGGATTTCAAGGGCGAACTCCCGAAGGGTGTTTGACCGTCCCATGCCGGTTCTCCCCTAGGTAAAGCCCTTGTCCTTCGACAAGCTCAGGATGAGGGCTTTGGCTATTCCTCATGCTGAGCCTGTCGAAGCATGAGCCTGTCGAAGCGTGAGCTTGTCGAACTATGAGGCGGCCGTGACTCTGTTCCTCAACAATGACGACGTCGCCAAGGTGCTGACGATGGAGGACACCATCGCGGCGCTGGAATCCTCCTATGCCGGCCTGGCGACACAGGAAACCGTCTGCCGGCCGCGCATCGACATCCGCATCCCGACCTCCGACCCCGCCAAGAACTACCAATGGGGCAGCATGGAGGGGGGCTCGACGTCTGGCTATTTCGCCATCCGCATGAAATCCGACGTGGTCTACGAGACCGAATACAACGGCGTCCGCACACAGGAGAAATACTGCACCAAACCGGGCGTATATTGCGGACTCGTCTTCCTCACCTCCATCGAAACCGGAGAGCCGCTCGCGCTCATCAATGACGGCATCCTCCAGCATATGCGCGTCGGCGGCGACGGAGGCATCGGCACCAAATACATGGCGCGTGCCGATGCGAGCGTCATCGGCATGCTCGGCTCGGGGGGTATGGCGCATTCCCACATGCAGGCGTTCAGCGCGGTGCGCGGGATCAAGCGGCTGCAGGTCTTCAGCCCGACCAAGGCCAACCGCGAAAAATTCGGCCGCGAAGTGGCGGAGGAATACGGCATCGAGGTGAATGTCTGCGACCACCCCGAACAAATCTACGAAGGCGCGGACATCGTAGCCGCGCTGACCGATTCCGCCGTGCCCGTGCTCGACGGGACACGCATCGAGAAAGGCGCGCATGTGCTCAACATCGGCGGCTCTGGCGTGCCCGATGACGAGACGCTGAATCGCGTCGATGTGTATTTGCGCATCGGCGACGCGCCTCCCCCCACGAGCCGTCCGGGCCTCGTCTTCGATGACGAGCACATCGGCTGGGAGGCGCGCCCCGAAGCACCCAAGCATGGCGACGGGCGTTCGGCCCGGAAGAAAGGACACGGCGTCCTCCTGCCGGAAAAGCGCATTTCGCTCGCCGACATCATCTCCGGCCAAAGCAAAGGCCGCACGTCGCGGGACCAGATCACCTATTCCGAGCGCGGCAACGTACAGGGCGCGCAATTCTTCGCGGTCGCGGGCCGTGTTTACGAATTGGCGAAAGCCGCAGGGTTGGGACGCGAAATCCCGACGGAATGGTTCCTGCAGACTATCCGGAACTGAATCTCAGCCGCGCCCTTGGTCTAACGGGACGCCGTCCGGGTTTGAGCCGGCGAATTGTTCAGCCCGAAAATATCGTGCCAGGTGCTGTTGATCGTTTCGCAACCGCTAAGCGCGATTGCGCATACGGCCAAGAGCAGCATGCTTCTGATCTTCATGTTCGAAACCCCCGCTTGAGTACCGCTTCTCCCCCGGCCGTGCTGCCCGTCTTCATCTGGGCAGCTTTCCTTGCGAATCGAAGCATTTCATTGTCCGCCGGAGCGGTTGACAGCGCAAGCGGGCTCGGCAGACTTGGGCCATGGGTCTGAAACATTTGATCGCGGCTCTTTCGCTTGCCGGTCTCGCTGCGTTGCCGGCGCGCGCGGAAGAACCGGCCTTCGATCAGGCGGCGCTGTCGCAGGCGATCGCGCAGGTGGGGGCGTTTCCGCGTGGCCACGCGCTGATCGTGGCGCGCGAAGGCAAGGTCGTGGTGGAACGTGTCTTCCGTGGGCCCTCGCTCGACACGCCGGTGAACATCAAATCTGCGTCCAAGACCGTGATCGATGCGCTGATCGGAATCGCGCTGGACAAAGGCGTCGTCAAGGCGGTTGACGAACCCGTGCTGCCGCTGCTGAAAGCGCGAGCCCCGGCCGGGCTTTCGTCCAAAGTGAGCGCCATCACGCTGGATCACCTCTTGTCGATGCGCGCAGGCCTCGAACGCACCTCCGGGCGGCAATATTACGGCCGCTGGGTGAACAGTCCGAACTGGGTGAGCTTCGCGCTGTCGCGGCCCTTCGTCGACGAGCCGGGCGGCGGAATGCTGTATTCGACCGGCAACACGCATCTGCTCTCGGCCATTCTCACCGATGCGTCGGGCAAGACGACGCTCGACCTTGCGCGCGACTGGCTGGGGAAGCCCTTGGCAATCGCCATTCCCGCCTGGACGCGCGATCCGCAGGGCGTCTATTTCGGCGGCAACGAGATGGCGCTTTCCCCGCATGCACTGCTGAAATTCGGCGAGATGTACCGCAATGGCGGCATGGTGGGTGGCGCTCGCGTCCTGTCCGAAGGCTGGATCAAGGCCTCATGGACGCCCAAGACGCACGACCGGCACGATGACGGCTATGGCTATGGCTGGTTCATCACCGAAGCGCACGGTCAGCCGGTCTATTATGCCTGGGGCTTCGGCGGACAGATGCTGTACGTCGTGCCGGGGCTGAAGCTCACAATCGTCGTCACGTCGGATTCCACCGCGCCGTTCGTCGAGACGGACTATCACTGCGAATTGCAGACATTGGTGGGCGACAGTTTCATCCCTGCAGCCATGGGACGGCGCTTCGACGGCGGCCCCTCGACGATGGCCAGCCATGGCTGCCATGTGCTGGAAGGCTTCCCGCCCTAATCACCCCATTGCGTGCAGCGCCTTTCCACCGCGCGTCACCGGCTTCGCAGCGATCAGCGCAAACGCGATCACGCAGGGTTCCGTCCCGTTGTTGTTCCAATTGTGCACCGTGCCCCGCTGCACCAGCACATCGCCCTCTTTGAGATGAACGACCGTTCCATCCATCTCCATGTCGATCTCGCCCGAGATGACGACGGCATAATCGATGGAATCGGTGCGGTGATTGCGGGGCGCGACGCCGGGCTCATAGCGCACGATCCGGAACACGGTTCCATTGGGATCGGTTGACCCCACGGTGCGCGCAGCTCCGTCCTCTTCTCCGGAATTGTCGGCAGGGAACGACCCGGTTGACCAGACGACGCAACTATGGTGCCGTTCGCGGCCGGATTGCAGGTTCTTGCAGATTTCGTCGATTCTCACGACGGCCTTGCCGTCATCATCATGACCGGTAACCACACGTCGGATTTTCAAGGGCATGGGGGCGTTCCGCTGAAACGATCGAAGACGGCACGTTTTAGTGAGTGTTACGCGCCTGTGCAAAAGCGCAAATCTGGAAACATCCATCCCGAGGCATCGGCATGAGCCCGCACGATCGTAACGTCTTCTCCCTGCACAGCGGACGCCATTTGAGGCGCCGCCCGCCCGGAGCAATCGCGATTCCCGCAGCGGCAGTGGCCGCGTTCGCCATCGGCGCATTCGCGATCGGCGCGCTCGCCATCGGCAGCCTCGCCATCGGGCGCATGGCGGCGGGCAAGGTCCGGATCAAGAAGCTTCATATCGACGAATTGACGGTCGGCCGCTTGCGCGTGCTGGAAGACCAGCGGCCGCCAAAGCAGGATTGAAAACGGGAGGGGACAATGGAGCGACGGACATTCCTGAAGGGTGCCGCGGGCGCGGTTGCGGCGTCTGCGTTGACGCCGAGCCTGGCAAAGGCTGACGAGTTGCCGCTGGGACCGCTTCCCGGCACGCGCTACCCCGACCCGCGCGTCGAAGCGATGGACCCGCGCTTCAAATACAAGATCGGCAACGCCTATATCGAGCGCATCGCCACCGGCTGCCGCTGGTGCGAGGGCCCGGTCTATGTCCGCGACGGCGGCTATCTCTTGTGGAGCGACATCCCGAACAACCGCATCATGCGCTGGAGCGAGGACGACGGCCATGTCAGCATCTTCCGCAGCCCGTCCAACTACGCCAACGGCAACACGCGCGACCGCGAAGGCCGGCTCGTCACCTGCGAGCACGATTCACGCCGCATCACGCGTACGGAACATGACGGCTCCATCACCGTGCTGATGGACAAGTTCAACGGCAAGCCCCTGAACGCGCCCAACGACATCGTGGTCGCCTCCGACGGCGGCATCTGGTTCACCGATCCCGGTTTCGGCATTTTCGGCAATTACGAAGGCCACAAGGCAGACACCGAACTCCCCGCCAATGTCTATCGCCTCGATCCCAAGACGGGGCGCGCGGCGGTGGTCTATGTGCCCGACGCCGGGCGGCCGAACGGCATAGCCTTCTCGCCCGACGAGAAAAAGCTCTACATCATCGTCATGGCCTTTCCCGGCGACCGACCGGCCGAGATTCGCGCCTTCGACGTGAACGGCGAGAAGCTTTCCAACGGCAAGCTGTTCTCGGCCGATTTCACCAAAGGCAACACCGACGGCATGCGCGTGGACATGGACGGGAATGTCTGGTGCAGCATGGGCAATGGCGATGCGGCCGAAGACGGTGTGCGCTGTCATGCGCCGAACGGCGACCTTATCGGCAAGATCCATCTTCCCGAGACCTGCGCCAATCTCACCTTCGGCGGGAAAAAGAAGAACCGGCTGTTCATGACGGCGAGCACATCGGTCTATTCGGTCTATGTCGAGACCGTCGGCGCCATGGTGCCGTGATAGGCTGACCGCGACAGCAGGGATTCAAGTGCGTGACAACGCCCGCCTATGACGTCTTCATCGCCGCGCCCATGAGCGCGCTCGGCGAAGCCGGCTATGCGCAGGGCCGGGCCAGCGTTCTCGACATCATCACGCAATGTTCGGCGCGCGGATTTGGGCCCATCTATTTCGCCGGCGCCGAGATCGGCGGCACGGAATCCTTCACCGACGAAGCCGAGGCGCTCCGGCGC
This sequence comes from uncultured Bordetella sp., assembly GCA_964494505.1. GTDB lineage: Bacteria > Pseudomonadota > Alphaproteobacteria > Micropepsales > Micropepsaceae > CAIYRG01. The sequence goes on along the minus strand of CAZBRO010000013.1, from coordinate 9,241 downwards.
GATCTCTCGGCATTGAAGAATGCGAAGCTGTTCGTGCTCATTTATCCGAGCAAGCTGGTGACGAGTGCGCTGATCGAAGTGGGCTATGCGCTGGCGCTCAAGCTTCCGTCGCTGCTGCTTGTGCGCGACAGGGCGGACCTCCCCTATTTGCTGAATCAGGCGGAAAAGGCAGGCGCGGGCGATCTTCTGCCGCGGCTCAAGATCGCACCGCTCGGCGGGGCGGACGAATCCGCAGCCGCGATTGCTGCCTTCCGCGACGAACTCATAGGGCAAGGCCATGGCTGACAAAGACAGCGACGGCATGTGGAGCACCCTGGGCGACGTCTTCAAGAGCTACGGTCCGGGCGTCGCGCTGATTTTTGCCGGGCTGGCGATCAGCGGAATCTCGATCTATCGCGGCCCCGAATACAAGGAAGCCGCCACGCAGCTCGCCGTGCTCGCCGGCGGCTCCGTGATGGGCCTTTTCGCGATAGCGCTTGGCGTCGTGATGCTGTGGCGGGCGCCCGCCGTCCCCGCTGGCCCCGGTCCCACGGCCACGGCCCCGGATGCCAACCGCCGCAAGGCGTGCGACCTCTTCATCGCTGCACCGATGGCAGGCTTTGGGAACGACGAAGCGGGCTTGAAGAAAGCGGTCGAACTCGTCATCGGCGCACAGCAGGCCATGGAACGGCTTTCGGGCATCGAATCGGTGCATTCTCCGGCCTTCACCCGGCCCAACCGCGACAAGTTCGAGTCCGCCGCGACCGCGTTCAATGTCGAGCTCGATAGCCTGCGCGGGGCAAAACGCTATCTCCTGATCCTGCCGGAATTGCCGGCGCAGACGAGCGTGCTGATGACCATCGGCGCCGCGATCACCCTGAACATTCCCTGCGCGATTCTGGCCAAAGCGGGCACGGAGGTGCCCTATCTGCTGCAAGGCGCGGTGGACAGCAAGCGCGCGCAAGTCCGGCTGGAGCGTTATAGCGATCTCAAGGACATCGAGAACATTATCGCCAAAGAGGGCCTTCGCCTGTTCGGCGAAGACCCCTAGCGAACTGCCCTCAGAACCGGTTGAAGCGGCCGAAGAAGCCGCCATTGATGTCGCAATGCTCGGAATATTCGTTCTGCCCCGGGCGCAGCACTTGCGGCGCGTTCAGGGGGTTGTCTCCGGCCGCAACGTTCCGCAGCAGAGGATTCCGCAGCGGATCGCGATCGGCGAATTTCGTCATCGGGTCGATACCGGAAATCTCCAGGATCAGCTTGTGCCGCATGGCCAGGCCGAAATCCTTGAAGCTCTTGGCAACCACAACGAAGGCCCCGCGCCCACCGGCAACGCAAGCCGAATAATATTTGTCGAGGTCCGGGTAATAGCCATTGGCATTGTCGTCCATGATCGGCAAGCCGTTGACCACGACGCCCGAGGCGATGACGCGGTCATGCACTTCGCGCATGCTGTCGCCGTCATTGTTCGGGCCGTCGCCGGATACGTCGATCACCTTGCGCGTGGCGACGATGTCCTTCTCGGTCGCTTCGAGCATGGTAGAGCCAAGCTGGAGCGCGCTGCTGACCGAGGTGCGCCGGCCGGGCGAACGGGGAGCCGCGATGACAGCCTCCGCGAAGGCCTGCGCGCTCGCCTTGTCCTTGATGATATGCCAGTCGACGACGATTTTGCCGAATTCCGGGCTCGAGAAATCGAACATCGCCACCGCGATGCGACCCAAGGCCCCGCCCTGGATCGACTTGACCACCTCAGGATCGGAAAAAGCCGCCGCGGTTCCCTCCCGCTGCAGTTCGAATTCCTCGTCGTTGATGCTTCCCGAAACGTCGGTGGCGAGGATCAGCTTCAGGTCAACCTGCTGCGTGGCCGGCGCGGAAGAAGAGGCCGACGCGCATACCAGAACCATGGAACCCGCGAGCAGAACGGCGCGCATCGCAGTCGTGGCCCTCATCCTCAAAGCATTCATCATGCCCATGACCTCCCGCGATGTACCCGATGCGCCAAAACCGCTACCGCTCCGCATCATAACGAGCGAAGCCTGCTTCCGCTTCTAACCAATCCTTCATCTCGCCCCCGCTTTCCGCGGAAACGAACACTTTAGAACTTTATCATGGTGCTGCGTGTCATCGTGACATTGCTGGTCATGCCCACCGGGCCGCCCTTGGCCAGATGGAACGCCGCGTACTGCTCATGATAGGCGTCCTCCCCGGCCGAGCAATCCACGGGAACGATGACCTTGTAGCCGCGCTGAGTCGCCGCCGAAGCCGTCCCCACGGTCGCTCCCTGGAAGGAGTTGCCGCAAATGATGACCGTCTTGATGCCGGCCTGCTTGAGAGTAGCCTGCAGCGTGGAGCCCAGGAATTTGTCGGGTCCGCCCTGGCGATACCATTCGCCGACGCGCGGCTTGATTGCCGGGTCCATGATGTCGTCGGGCGTCGCCTTGCCGTTCGCGCCGACCAGGCTGTACCAGACCACCATATTCTTCGCGCGCGCCTCATCGTGCAGCCGCTTCATGTTCGGAACCGCGGCGACACAGCGCGGACGCGCCGAACAGCCGGCCTTCATGATGTCGAGGAACAGAAGCGCCGTGGTCGAGGGATCGACCGTGACCTCCTTCAGCTCCGGCGGCGGGGGCGCGACGGCCGTGTTCCAATCGTTGATGATGTCGGCGCCGGCGGAATTGGCGCTGAGTGCGGCAATGGCCAACGCGCCGGCGGCGGCGATGGCGGTTTTCGTCAAGCCCATGATTCCCTCCCCTAATATCCGAAAGCGGACGCGAGCCCGTCCTTGTCGGCAAGGAGAATAGAACCAACGGGCGAGGGACGCCACCGCTTACGAGGATGGCCCCGGCCGTTTGCGAGTTCACCTTGTCCGATGGCCGCGCCGGGTGCATCCTTGAGAAATCGCCTGGGAGGAGGGGCTCATGCGAAGGGTTTTTGCCGCGTTGTTTCTCGTCTTCGCCTGTTCGTTGGCGGCGTCGGCCGCGTCGCGCACCAAGCCCAAGCCCGAAACCGCGCCTGCCGCGGCGGCGGAAATCCCGCACTGCAAAGGGGCGGACGATTGTGAAGTGAAATGGGGCCGTGCGCTCGTCTGGGCGAATACGCATCTGAACTATCCCGTCGCGCGGGCGACCCGCAATCTGATCCAGACGTCAGGCCCGGCGAAGTACAGCGTCAATCCTTCCGTCAGTATCGCCAGGACCCGTAATCCCGACGGCAGTTATTCCTTCGTGCTGCAGGCGTTCTGCGCGAACTTGTTCGGCTGCCGTCCCGAACTGCCGGAAATGCGCCACGACTTCCTCAACTTTGTCGAGGCGGGCTTCGAGGGCCAATAAAGGCTTGGTCCCTCACTCCCCAAGAATCGTCTTGGCGTGGGCGATGACATCGGCAGGTGTCGCGTAGAGCGCGCCGATGCGCGCGGCGACGTCGCCGCCTTTCATGGGCGTGACCAGCAGCCTCGTCCGGTTGGCTTCGGTCAGGAACGAGGGATCGGCAATCGTCGCATCGAATGCCGCGCGCAGAACCGCGACCCGCTCCGCCGGCACCTTGTCCGACACCATGAACAGGCGCCCCAACCGCTCCGGCGCGGTCAGGAAATCGTACAATTGCCGCTCGCGCGCGTCCTTGGTGAGATCGCCGCCGAACGGCACGGCGCCGTCCATGCCAGGAACCAGCGTGGGCGACAGCCGCACCACGACGTTGATCTTCTTTCCCCTAACCCAATCCTCCGGCACCGAGGTCCAGCCCCCGCAATCGCCATCGATTTCACGGCGTTCCACCGCGAGGCGCTTGTCGGCGCTTCCGGCATAGCCCTGCACCGGCTGAATCCGCACCCCGAACAGATTCTGCAGCATAGCGGAATCGGCGTTCCCCGCTGTTCCCGGCGCAGTCGCGCCCCAGAACAGCGGCTTTGGGCGGCTTCTCATATCGGCGAACTTCTGAACGCCGGAGGCGCCCCACACGTAACAGACCCGCACATCCTCGCTGATGTTGCCGATCCAGGCGAATTTCCGGAAATCGACGCCGACGCGGGATGGCGCGGTCAACGCCTGCTCGATCAGCGCGGAGGAGAACGTCGCCATCGCGGTGCCGTCCTGGGGCGCGGTGGCGTTGAGATACATCACCGATTTCAGCGTGCCGGCGCCCGGTATGTTCTGCACCACGATGGCCGGCGTCCCCGGAATGTGGCGCGCAAGATGCCGCGAGAGGAGACGCGCATAGGCATCAGACCCGCCCCCCGGCGGTTCGCCCACGATCAGGTCGATGGTCTTGCCGGCATAGAAGGTCCGCTCCGCCGCGTGCGCGAGCGAAGGCAGCGCGGCGATCAGGCCGGCGGCCACGAACCGTTTCAGCAATGAGAGCGACGAGGGTGAAGCCATCCGCCCTCTCCGGCGCATTCGGTTACGCCAAGTGTGGGCTTCGGATTTTGGGGAAGTCAACCCGTCGCCCCCTCCGGCGCCGTGCGCCACCTCCCCCGTAAACGGGGAGGATCAAATAACCAGGGTCCTCCCCTGCGGAGCGGGAAGGAGCCCGGCAAAGCGGGACGGACGAGGCAGCGCTATTTAATTCGTATAAGGAGGATAGCCCGAACGGGTCTGCTCGGCATCCAGCAGCCGCAGCATCGCAGGCCATTCGAGGACGCCATAGGGCCGGCGCGTCTCGGGCCGGTACAGCAGCGCGGTCCGCTCCAGCACATCTTCCGGCGGCACGATCAGGTCGGTGCGCGCCGCCATGGCGTCGACCTGCGCGCGGGCTGCCATTTCGAGCTGGTACATGGTGTTGAACGCCTGCGAGACGCTCGGCCCGCATGTGAGCAGCCCGTGATTGCGCAGCACCAGCGCATCGTGCGCGCCCAGCGCCTCCACGAGACGCACGCGCTCGTCCAGATTGACCGCCGGCCCCTCATAATCGTGATAGCCAATATGCCCGTGGAACCTGATGCCGGTCTGGTTCAGCGGCAGGAGACCGCATTTCATCGCCGAGACCGCCATGCCGGCGCGCGTGTGCGTATGGATGATGCATTTCACATCGGCGCGTGCCTTGTGGATGGCGCCGTGGATCACATAGCCTGATTTGTTGATGCCGTAATCGGTGTCGGGCTTCCAGACGATATTGCCCTCGACGTCGATCTTGGCGAGCGAAGAGGCGGTGATCTCCTTATACAAGAGTCCGTAAAGATTGATCAGAAGATGATCCGTGCCCGGAATGCGCAGCGTTATATGGTTGTAGATCAAGTCGGTCATGCCATAGAGATCCACGAGGCGGTAGCAGGCGGCGAGTTCCACCCGCGCCTGCCATTCCTCGGGCCCGACGTCATCGCGAACCGATTTGAACGCGGTCGAATAATTCATCGCACCCGTTCAGCGTGGGGAATAGGTCTTGCTGAATCCATTGCGCTGGTTGGTCACCGTGAACGTGCCGTCGGTCTGCGCGGAAACCTTGATCCAATAGGCCTTGCCGTTGTGGGCGGGCGCAGGCTGGATGCCGACCGCACCGGGCGCCGGCGCCTTCATCGGCTCGACCGCCATGACGGGCGATTCGTCGTCCCAATGATTGGCGATGAACATGCCGGGCGTGGTGTATTCCTGTCCCGAGAGCAGCGAGAAATGCAGCTGCCAGAGGTCCTCGAAACCGGGCGAGCTGTGGATCGACATCGCCGTGAACGGCTCGCCGCCTTTGCGCGTGCCGTTGTTCATGATGCCGACGCGGGGCCTCAGCGCATGATCCATGACGGGAGAATTCGAGGAATCCTGACCGTGATGCATCCCCAGCAACAGGTCGACCGGGGGAAGCGTCGTGTTGGGGCACATCAGCTTGAATTCCATGTTCCGCGTCAGGTCTCCCAGATGCGCGGTCTTGAACTTGCCGAAGGTGATGTAGCTCGCGACCGACATGGGGTCTTCCATGTTGTTGTCGATCGGCTGAAAATTGGCGCATTCCGGATTGGCCTTGCCGGCGCCCGGCATGGGCTTGATGACGTCTTGCGCGGAGGCGACGATCGTCCAATCCACGCCCTTGAGCGCAATCTTCATCCCGGGCTTCGCGACCGTGTGCTTCGCGTTGGCATAGAGCTTGGGATAGACGCTCTTTTCCCAATCCGCGCCCGCGCCCGGCTGCACGTTCGGCCCATGGTCGATGAATTCCTTGATCGGAATCTGCTTTGACAGCTCTTCCATGCCGCCGAAATGGTCGCCGTGGTAATGGGTGAGGATCAGGTGATCGATCTGGGTCAGCCCGGCGTCGCGCACCGCGTCCATGATCCGGCCGGCATCGCGCACGGCGCCGTTGGCATTGCCCGTGTCGATCAGGACCGATTCGCCTGACGGGGTGACGAACAAGGTTCCGTTGCCGCCCTCCACGTCCACGACATAGATGTCCAGCGTGGTGCGGTTTTGCGCGGCCGCGGCGGCCGCCGGAATCAACAACGCGATAAGGCAAGCGATCGATGCGCGCATAAGCGTGCTCCCCTCCCAAGGATGTGTTCAGATGTCGCCGGAAAGATTCTACCCTGCCCCGCGCGACCGCGAAACCCCGGAAAAACGAGCCGATTCGGGCGCCTCGCCCCGGCCCGGGCAACCAAGCCACACGCAGTATACCGGGAACATACCGGGACCTCGTCCGTTTCGGAGACCGGAAACACCCGCGGGAAGTGGCAGACCTCCCTTCCTTGAAATGAATCTTTCGCCGGAATACATGCAACAGGCTTGAGCTTAGGCGCGTTATTGAGGCGCATCGAAACGAATGGAGACCCTTATGACACGTATGAAGCACCTTCTTCTTGCGTTAGGCGTCGCGCTCGCCGGAATCGGTCCGGCCACGACACTCACAATCGAGCGCGCTCAGGCCGCCGAGACGGCCAAGGACCTCGACAGGGACGCCGATCACTCGCTCCAAATGCTCTACCGGAGCAACTCCGTAGCCCAGACGATCGGAAAGCAGGCCAGGGCCGTTCTGATCTTTCCCAACATCGTCAAGGCGGGACTGGTGTTCGGCGGCTCCTATGGCGAAGGCGTGCTGATGCGGGGCGGCCGGCCGGTGGATTATTACAATTCCTTTTCCGGCTCATGGGGTCTTCAGGCGGGCGTGCAGTCCTACGGCTATGCGCTCTTCCTGATGAACGACAAGGCCGTGGATTATCTGAACAAGACGCAAGGCTGGGAGATCGGCGTCGGACCCACGGTCGTCGTGGTCGACGAAGGCGTGGCCAAGAACCTGTCCACGACGACTCTGAAGGATGATTCCTATGCCTTCATCTTCGACCAGAAGGGCCTGATGGCTGGCGTCTCCATCGAAGGCACGAAGATTTCGCACATCAAGCGCTGACGCGCCTCATTCGAAAATCCCGCGACGCGCAAACGCAAAAAACCTCACCCGCTCCAGGCGGGTGAGGTTCTTGCAGCAATCAAATCCGACTTAGTCGAATTCCTTCGGAGCGCCGCCGGGCGTCGTCAGGAAGCCCAAGAGGCAGTTGTTGCTGCCGTCCTTGGCGACGTGGCACTTGACGTTGATGTCATCGCCGACCTTGACCGAGTCCTTCTTCCAGCCGCCGCGCGTGAGAGCCGCCGGGCTGCCGCCTTCCAGCGCCCATTGCTCCATCTCGCCCTTGGCGTTCTTGACGTCGAGGTAGACCCACACGTGCGGGTTCAACCACTGCATCTCGGTGACTTTCCCCTTGAGGTCCAGCCACTTGATGGCTTCATAATTTGCGTGGGAATGATGCGCCGAAGCGGGCATCACGATCGCCATGACGGCAACGGCCGCGAGACCGAAGGTTTTGAAATGCATTGCTTCACTCCCTGTAGTTATGGCGCAATTATAGCCATTCGATGCGCCGAAGAAAACGGTCCGGCGCGTCCCGTGACACTTTGATACATCTGCAAACGTCTCGCGCTTGCAGCAATTCTATCCTGCCCTTACCGGCTTCCCGGGCAGAGGTCCAGAACCGCCTCGGGCCAACCGGCGACCGGCCCATTAAGCGGGATCACGTGCAGCTTGCCGTCGTCCTGCGGCTCAAGCAGCATCATCATCAGGTCCGACGTGGAATTGACGACCTGGCCTTCGCGCGCCCCGGAAAGGATCAGCGTACCGGTGACGGTCATACCGGCATTGACGGCCGTGACCTTCATGCCGGGTTCGCCGCGCACGGTCTTCATGTCCTCGGCGGTCTTGAAAAAGGCCTGGTCGCAGGACCCGGTGGGCGTTTTCCAAGCGCCCTTCACCGCGGCCTGGATCTTGGCTGCCTCGGCCGCATTGTTCTGCGCCAGTGCAGGTCCGCCGGCGGTCAGCATACCAAGGGTCAGCGTCATTCCCGCTACTGTTATGTTCCTCCACAAGCCCATAGGCCTGCCTCCCGGTGATCAGTTTCGTTCCCAAGCATAGCTTCACCATCGGCCGCTGCCAACGCGCCTTTGGCGGTTCGGAGTCCTACTTGGGCGGCTCAAGCGTCTGGATGGGTTCGACCGCGTTCGGATACCAGAAGGTGCGGTGGCATTGCTCGCAAACGGCATCCATTTTCTCGCCCGCCATATCCATCCCCGCGACGTCTCTCTTATCGATGGCCTTCAGCATGTCGGTACCGACATCGTGCAGCGCGTGAGCGAAATTGATGAAGGCCGCACGGTTCACCTCGATGGCCTTCTGGATTTCCTTGGGGTCTTCGACGCCGCCCTTTTCTTCCTTGTCCAGCGACTTGCCTTCTTCGGCGACCTGGCGGCCCGGAATGACCAGGAGATTGGTCGCCTCTATCAGCACGAGCGCACTGTGCCGGACGGTTTCCCATTCCTTATCGGTGCGGGGCGTCTTGTCCTGGACCCCCTTCGTGGTGGCGATGAAGCCGACCGAACCCCACAGCAAGTCGGCCGAGGGATCGACCTCGGTGTCCATGATGTCCTGGACGGTGGCGGTGATCCGGTAAAGCGAATCGTCGCCCTGCGCAGCCGGGCTCGCGGGCGCGTTCGCGGCCTGAGGCTTCGGCGCCTCCTGCGAGCACCCGATGAGGGCAAAGGCCAGAACCGCGGCAGGCAGAATTCGGCTGTACTGCATCTTGATCACTTCACGTCTCGACGGAAAGGAATACGCACGGGAAGGTGAAATCCCTACACCAAGGCGGCCGCTCGCGAAAGGCGTGCGGCGGCACCCGCGGGGATTCCGGGGGAGGTGGCAGCTCCCCCTGCGGCATCAGCCGGCCGCAGGGGTATCACGAGGCCCATCCCCTAGAGAACAAAGTCTCCGGCCGGGCCACCGCCCAACAGCGTGAGGGTGCCGT
>CAZBRO010000012.1:0-132057 GCA_964494505.1 uncultured Bordetella sp. | reverse complement strand
TCCGCATGCTTCGGCTGCCGAGCCCTCTCCCGGCGCGCATCCGCTCGAAATTCAGAGCAGCGGTGCGGGCATCGTTCATCGAGACATCGCCACCGAACTCGCGTGACAACTGTTCCTGGATCGCCCTGAGCCGGTCCGCGGTGTATTTGACCTGGTTGCCGGCACCGTCCGCTGCCGCCTTGGACTTCTTGCCGATGCCGTCGATCTTGCTGCCGAGGTCGTCTATTGCCTTGCCGGCGGCCTGGGCCGCAGTGGCGATATCGTTGACCGAGCCGGCGACGCCTGCAGCGGCGCGGTCGACTCGTTTGATACCGGACTCGGCACCGGACGTATCGGCCGCAACCGGGATTTTGATTTCCTGTGTCATGGCAGGAGCGTGGCGTCACTACTGACGCGCGCGCAGCCAATAATCCGCCCGGGTGGCCTGGTGACCTTGGGCGACGCCCGCTCATACCCGTGCGCGGGCCGCAGCACACACCCCGCGCCTATGCGGCGGTTCTTGACCGCTCCCGACGCGCCCGTACCTCAGATAAGGAAATCGGTTGCGAGCCACCCTGCTCAACCTCATCGACATCGCCGGTCAGAATCCAGTCCAGATATTCCGCCCACGTCCCCATCGCGGCGCGCTTCTCCGCCAGATACTCGTACCGATCATAGTGGCGGCTCGACACGTCCTGGCGGGCATGGTTCTGCAAGCGGTCGCGGATTTCCTTCGAGAGCCCGGCCGCGCCGGCGAGCGTCTTCCATGTGCGCCTGAGGTCCCGCGGGCAGCAGTGCGGCATGCCCGTCTTCTCCACAAACCGATCCAGTTCCTTTTCGATGGCATTCATGGTCAGCGGCATGTCTGGGCGGGCACGGCCCGGGAAAAACAAGCCTCCGCGGTTCGGCACTTGGTCGCCCAATATCTTGACCGCCTGGGGCGGCAACGGAATAGCGTGAGGTTGGTCATTCTTGGTGCGGGACCAATCGAGCATTTTTTCGTTTCGGTCGTAGTTGGCGGCCGTCAGGAACGAGATTTCCTCCATCCGCTGGCCGGTGGCCATCATGAGCCTCAGGACCGGTGCCGCGAGACTCGCTGCATCTCGACCTTCAAGCCACCGCCAAAGGGCCCGGAACTCCAACACCGAAAGGTGCCGCTGACCGGCACGGTGCGCTTCGGGGTCGGCGGGAATCGCTGCTACCGGGTTGGCGGCAATTCCCAAGCTAATGGACGCGGAAGCGCCGGTATAGGAATTGCTCGATTTCATCCCGAATGCGAATGCCGAACTGAGGTAGGTCCGGGCTTTGCGCGCCATGACGATGGCCCCGCGTTTGTGAATGGCGCCCAGGTAGGGGACAATGTCTTGTGGCGTCACCACCGCGGCGAGCACATCTTCGCCGATGGCCTTGGCCGCGCCGCCTCCTTTCTTGCCCCCAAGGAGAATGATCCGGGCCTGCTTGGCGGAACGGGGCCTTGCCATGCCTTCCAAGTGCTCGACGTAGGCCTGGAATAACTCCCGAACGGTTGCCGGCTTGTCTTCGGTTTTCACGCGCAGCCGTGACAAGGCCTCTCCCGAGGTAATAAGCGGCGCGTAGGCCTCCCGGAATGCCTTTCGGGCGTCAGCCAGCCCCAACGTCGGATACGAACCGACCTTCACCATCGACCGCTTCCCGCCGCGATGAAAGACGGCGTACCACTCCGCCATCGGCTGCGACCCCACCGGACGAACGATGAGCCACAGGCGTCCCTCGCCGCGGCCACCCTGATCCTTTATCTCGACGCGCTTTCGCGTCATGCGAACCCGTCGGAACGATGCGTCGATCTGGGATTGCGTGATCACCCGACGCCCCTGCCCGGCCCGCTACTGTTGGATGTACTGTTGGATGTACTGTTGGATGTATCGGCCAAATCAACCACCCCCTTGCCCCAATTGAACTTACCACCGATCTGGTGGCGATTATATTGAAAAATAAGGGTATTTCCGGGACTTTCCGGGACTTTCCGGGACTTAGCGGGACCCCAGTATGAATCCTACCCGCGGAGCCAAATTTCAAAAAGTCGAACATAGGGGCGCATGAATAACCCAAATCGCGCTCGCGGCTTGCCGATTTGCCGGGAACGATTATAGGTTTTCCGCATCGGCGGGGGCCAGAATGAACGGTGTCTCTATTGTGTGGGGCGGGCTGCTTTTGGCGGTCTGCCGGGCAGCAAGGGCGCGCGCGGACAGCGGGCTCGGACGTCTTCGCGCATGACAAGCGAGGTTTCCTTCACCGTCGTCAGCGATACAGAGGCCTTCCGCGCGTTAGAGGCCGACTGGCGCGACCTTTGCGGCCGGGCGGAGCCTCACAGCATTTTTCTCAAATTCGACTGGCAATGGCGCGCCTGGCAGCATGTTGCGGCAGCGCGCGGTTATGGCTTGCGAATCCTGGCGGGCCGAGTGGGCGAGCGGCTTGTGCTGATCTGGCCCCTGGTCCTGAACAGACGGCTGGTTCGGTTCCTGTGTTCGGAGAAATTCGAATATCGCGGCGCTCTGGTCGAACGAGGACCGCTGGCGAGCGAATGGCTGGCCGCCGCCTGGCGGCAGACGCGACGCCTGGCCGGCGGCGACGCTGTCGATTTGCGCAATTTGCCGGCCGATTCGAGGCTTGCGGGTTTTCTTGAGGGGGCCGCCGGCCGGGGACGGCGGCGGTCTGCGGGGTCTCCGGTGATCCGCCTCAACCGCTTCGCCGGATGGGACGACTATGCGGCCTCCCTCCCCAAGGGGCTCCTTTCCGATCAGCAACGCCAATGGCGGCGGCTGAAGAAAGCCTCCGACAGGCACCAGTTTCACGTGGTCGATGAGGCAGGCGAAATCGACGCGCTGGTGGATTGGATATTCACCCACAAACTCGCCTGGGCCGCTAAGCGCGGGATCGCCACGGGCGTGTTCTCGACGGCCGAATACCGCGCTTTCATCAGGGCGGTCTTGCACGACAGCCTCGCCGCCGGAAATCTGGTTCTGTGCCGGCTCGGCGCGAAAGAACAGATTTTATCGGCCGGATTCGGTTTCATCGACGGCAGGCGGTTCATTTTTTACATGTTCTCCTACGACGAGGCCTATCAGACGTTCTCGCCTTCGCGGCTGCTGATGGAACGGCTGATCCGCCGATGCATGGAAATGGGCCTCGATACGTTCGATTTTCTCCCCGGGAACGAGGCCTATAAGCGCATCTGGGCCGATTCCGAGGACCGCGTCGTGGACCATCTGATCCCGACGACGCTTCTCGGGCATGGCTGGATTGCCGCTACCACACACTTCGCCGGCCGTGGCGCGGCGTGGGATTGGCTGATGGCTTTGTATCGCGCGGCGCCGTTAGGGATTCGCAGGGCGCTGCGGCGGCGCTGGCTGTGGCCCATCGACCGATATTCCACCTCATAACGCGCCGGCCGGGTCCGCTTCGGACAGCCGCCTACGCCGATGCGTGGGAGAATTCGTTGGACGCCCAGACGATGTTCCACACCACACCCTCGGCCGGGAACTCCAGCAGCGAGGGCATATCGGCGTCGGACTTCCACATGCGTTCCAGCACCAAACTGCCGAAGCCGCGGCGCTGAGGAGGACTCACGGGCGGACCTCCCCGCTCCTGCCAGGTCAGGCACAATTGCTCCGAGCCTTTCGGATCGCGGATCGGCTCCCATGAAATCGTGACGCGCCCATCCGGCACGGAAAGCGCGCCGTGTTTCCAGGCGTTCGTCGCAAGCTCGTAAATCGCCATGCTCAAATGCTGCGCGGCCCTGGCGCCCAGAAGAACCGGCGGGCCGCACAGAACGATCCGCGCTGAATCGATGTCGGAGAATGGCTTGATGTGGCTTCGGATCACTTGCTCCAGGCGCGCGCCACGCCAGTCTTCCTGCAGCAGCAGATCGTGCGTGCGGGCCAGCGCCTGGATGCGGCCGAGAATATCCTTTTCGAAAGCGCCGGGATCATTGCTGTTGCGGCCCGCGAGCCGGACCATGGCCTGGACCACCGACAGAAGATTCTTCGAGCGGTGGGAAATCTCGTGCAGCAGAACCTCGAGATGTTCCTCATGCTGCTTGCGGTCGGTGACGTCGAGCAGCACACCGATCGCGGTTTGCGGCACGCCTTGCGCGTTGAGAACGATCTCCGCGCGCACGAGCAGCCAGCGAAGGCTCCGATCAGGCATGTGATAGCGAAATTCGACTTCGAAAAAGTGTTCTTCGCTCTGGAGGGCCGCAAGGCCTGCGTGCTCCAATCTTTCCAGCTCGCCCGGATAGTAACGGGCCTGGACGTCTTCGAGCGACGGCTTTTCGTCCTCGCGAAAGCCGAGCAGGCGGTTGAGCTCGGGCGAGCCGGTCAGTGCATTCTTCGCGATATCGTATTCCCAGACCGCCATGCGTCCGGCCCCCAGCGCGAGCCTCAGGCGCGTGTTCGAGTGCCGGAGCGCATTTTCCGTCTGCTTGTGCTGGGTGATGTCCTGAACGGTGCCGATGAAGCGCGTGGCCCGCGTGATGCCCTCCACCGTCTCGAACACCGCCTGGCCATACACGAGCACCCAGTGGACCGAACCATCCGGCCACACGATACGGTATTCGTAAGGCTGCCGCTCGCGCACCGAAGGATCGAGCGAGCGGCGCGTGAGATCCGTGGTCCACAGACGGTCATCGGGGTGGGTTGCGGCCCGCACCATCTCAAGAGTGACCGGGGCATTTAGCGAGAAGCCGAAGATCGCCTTCGCCCGGGGCGAATAGTCCATGCCGCCGGTGAGGACGTCCCAATCCCAGATGCCGAGATCAGCCGCAGCCGTCACCAGATCGAGGCGGGAATCGCTCTCCCGGGAATCGGGTTCGGCTGTGCTCGAAGGGACTGGATTCATTGGCGTTGCATAAGGGGCTGGGCATCGAACTCTAGCCCTTCCGCCATGAGGCGCACAGAGGCCGGCGAACGTAACGCGCGTGTAAGCCTGCCCGTTTGGCGCTATAGTTCCGTAGTGCCGCCCGGCATGTGGCAATTCGCGTCCCCTGTATTCCTCATTTTCCTCGGGAGTGGACGATGTCGCGCAAACATTTTCTCTCCGCATCCGTACTGGCGCTGATCGTGGCCGCCGCCGTGGCGCCGCGGGTTTGGGGTCAAATCTTTGTGGGCGGCGCAGCCCCGCAGCAATTTGCCGGAAATGCGCAACCCTCGACTGCCAATGGCGAATGGCCCGCTTATGCCGCCGACATCAAGGGCACGCGCTATTCGCCGCTCGCCCAGATCAACGCTTCGAATTTCAACCAGCTGAAGGTCGCCTGGCGGCTCAAGACCGACGCCTTCGGGCCGTATCCGGAGTGGAAGCTCGAAGCCACACCCATCATGGTCAAGGGCGTGCTCTACACGACGGCGGGTACGCGGCGCGCAGTGGTCGCACTCGATGCCAAGACCGGCGAGATCATCTGGACGCACTCTCTGCGCGAAGGCAAACGCGCGGCCGTGGCGCCGCGGCAATTGTCCGGACACGGCGTTTCCTATTGGACCGACGGCAAGGGCGACGACCGTATCGTCTATGTCACCACCGGCTACCGGCTGGTCGAACTGAGCGCCAAGACGGGGCAGATCATCACCTCCTTCGGCACGGGCGGCGTGGTCGATCTGAAAGTGGGCGTCATCAAAGGCACCGGCCAGCAAATCGATCTCGACACCGGTGAAATCGGTGTCCATTCCACGCCCACCATCGCGGGCGATGTCGTGCTGGTGGGCTCGTCCATGAAGGAAGGGGCCACCATCGAGACCCATAACAACACCAAGGGGCTGGTGCGCGCGTTCGACGTGAAGACCGGCAAGCAGCTCTGGCGGTTCGACACGATTCCCCGGCCGGGCCAATTCGGCAGCGAGACCTGGGAGAACAATTCCTGGGCCGAGAATGGCAATACCGGAGTGTGGACCCATATCAGCGCCGACCCGGAACTGGGCCTCGCCTATCTGCCGGTCGAGACGCCTTCTTCGGACTATTATGGCGGCCAGCGGCCGGGCAACAATCTGTTCGCGGAGAGTCTGGTCGCCGTCGATCTCAAGACCGGCCAGCGCAAATGGCATTTCCAGTTCGTGCATCATCCGATCTGGAATTACGACATGTCGTCGATGCCGATCCTTGCCGACATCAATGTCAACGGACGCGCCATCAAGGCGGTCGCGGTGCCGAGCAAGGAAGGCTGGATGTATGTCTTCGATCGCGTCACGGGTGTTCCCGTGTGGCCGATCGAGGAGCGGCCGGTGCCGCAATCCGACGTGCCGGGCGAGAAGACCGCAGCCACACAGCCCTTCCCGCCGGACAGCCTCAAATATGCGCGCAATTCGCTGAAGCTGCCCGACGATCTGATCGACTTCACGCCGGCTTTGCGGGCGCAGGCGGTCGAATTCCTCAAACGCTACAAAGTGTCGGGCAATCCCTTTCAGCCGCCCGCGCTTGGAGACGACAAGGGCATGCTGGGGGCCATCGTTGCCGGCACCGCCACCAACTGGCCCGGCGGCGGCTACGATCCCGAACTGCACATCGCGTTTGCACCGGCAGGGAACAATCCGGGCAACCGCTCCTTGCGGACGCCGCCGGCCGAATTCACCGATATGCGCTATGTCACCGGCGTCGAGGGCCGTCCGTTCCAGATCGTGCTCGGACCCGGCGATTGCTGCGCGGCCGATGCGCCGCTGACCGCCCAGCGCGCGCGGGAAGCGGCCTCCGGTGCACCGCCCCCGCCCGCTCCGGGCACGCCGCCCGCCAATTTTTCCATAAGCGGGCTCCCCCTCGTAAAGCCCCCTTACGGATTGCTGGCCGCGGTCGATTTGGACAAGGGCCAGCTCAAATGGCAGACGCCGCACGGCGACACCCCCGACGACATCCGCAACAATCCCATGCTGCGCGGCATCAGCATCCCCAAGACCGGGCAGCCGGGGACCTGGGGCGTGGGACTGCTCGTCACCAAGACGCTGGTGATCATGGGCGACCCGCAATCGACGACCACGCCCGACCATCCCAAGGGCGCGATGCTGCGGGCCTACGACAAGCTGACGGGTGCGCAAGTCGGCGCGGTGTTGATGCCCGCGCAGCAGAGCGGCTCGCCGATGACCTACAGCGTCGATGGGAAACAATACATCGTGGTCGAGGTGAGCGATCCTCGCTACTCGGGCGAGTTCATCGCGTTCAGCCTGCCGAATTAAAACCAAGCTCAGGGAGGGACATATGCGGATCACAATGATGGCAGCGCTGGCGGGCGTAGTGCTGGCGGCGATGACGGCGCCGGCCGACGCGGCCTGGCACAGCTATATCAGCAAGGCGATGGGCTTTTCCTTCGAAGCGCCGGGCGTTCTCAAACTCGAGAAGGCCAAGGTCAGCGGCCAATTGGCCGGCACCATGGATGCCGTCGTTTATCGCTCGGTCGACGACAACATCGAATACAAAGTGACCGTGGCCGATTTCTCCAAGCGCGCGAACGAGGGCGCGGTGCTCCTGGGCGAAGCCACGTTCCTGTTCCAGGACAAGAAGAAGCTGCGCATGGACACGTTCGGCCGCGTGGATGGTCTGTACGGGCGCAAGCTCACGATCGATCAGCCCAACAATGGCGGGCGCACCTTGGCCGCGTTCTATTTCGTCAATGGGCGGCTGATCACGCTGCAGGCGACCGTGCTGCCGGCCAATGGCGATTATGAGACGGGCGAACCGGGACGGTTCGTGGATTCGCTGGCCTTTCGCCCTGAGCGGGCCGAACCCGGCTCGGTCGATGTGGCAACGCTGAAATAAAGCCTCAGCCGGTCAAAGCGAAAACTGAGCATTTCTCAAGGGGCCCGTGAAAGCCGGCCCCTTTTCTTGTTCATCGAGGCAAACCGCCATTCGCGGGCGTAGCCACGCGTGGCCTTTCACGGCATTCCGTCCTCAGTTTGTCACACACAGGCGTGATGCTGCGGAACCCACGAGTAAAAGGTAACATGGCGTCCGCACCAAAAGAGCCCGAAAGCACGCAGCGCATTGCCTCGGATTTGCTGCATGACATCATAACGCTGCGCACCGGCATCGCGAGCGAAGGCCGCGCGTCCTATGATGGCTGGAAGCACCAGATCGCGCGGTCCCGTTTCGCGGCGAGCGCGTTGAATTTCGCTCAATATCTCGCGTTTCGGCGCGACGACCTCCGACCGCTGCAAAGACGGCTGATGGCATTGGGTCTGTCCTCGCTCGGCCGGGCCGAGGGCCACGTATTGGCCAATGTCGATGCGGTGATCGCAGTTCTGAGCCGGCTTGCGAGCAAGAGCGGTCCGGAACCGCCCTTCCCATCTTCCCATCAATTCTTTCGCGGCGAGCGCATGCTCGGGCGCAATGTCGAGGAAATTTTCGGAACCCAGGCGTCAGGGCGAGGATTCATCCTGGTCACACTGGGGCCCGAAGCGGCTGACGATCCTGATTTTCTCTTGCGACTGGGCCGCGCCGGAATGGACTGCGTGCGGATCAATTGCGCCCATGATGGCCGCGCGGTCTGGGAACGCATGATCGCCAATGTCCGTAAGGCCGAGAGCACAATCGGGCGCCGCATCCGGATCCTGATGGATATAGCGGGCCCGAAAGTGCGCCTTGCAGCAACCGCAACGCCGCCGGACCGTGGACGGCTTCTCGTGGGCGACGACATTCTGCTCTGCCGGGATATTGCGCTCTGCCCGGAAGGGCCGGGCTTCAAAGCTGCTTGTGCGCCGCCCCAGGTGCTCGACGGGCTGAAACCCGGCGATCCGGTCTCCATCGACGACGGCAAGCTGCGCGGTCACGTCAGTCGCGAAGTGTCCTGCGGATATTTGGTGCATATCGAAGGAGGCCGTCAGAAAGGCGTGAAGCTCCAGCCCGAACGCGGCATCAATTTTCCCGGCGTGCGGCTCAATCTCGATCCCTTGACCGGGCAGGATCTGGAAGATCTCGACTTCATCGCCGAGCACGCCGATCTGGCCGGCTATTCCTTCGTGGAGACGGCCGAAGATGTCGCGATGCTGCAGCAGGAACTGGCGAAGCGGCGCCCCGATTGGCGGAAATTGGGACTGGTCGCCAAGATCGAAACGCCGCGCGCGGTGAAGAATCTTCCCGAAATCATTGTCCGCGCCGCCGGACAACAGCCGCTGGCAGTCATGATCGCGCGGGGCGATCTTGCGGTGGAGCTGGGCTTCACGCGGCTCGCCGAAATGCAGGAGGAAATCCTGTGGCTGTGCGAAGCCGCCCATATTCCGTCGATCTGGGCAACCCAGGTCCTCGAAGGATTGGTGAAGAAAGGCGTTCCCTCGCGCGGCGAAATGACGGATGCCGCGATGGCGGGCCGCGCGGAATGCGTGATGCTGAACAAAGGTCCCAACGTGCTAAGCGCCGTCGCCACGCTCGACCGGCTCATGCGCCGGATGGCGGAGCATCAGGTAAAGAAGACGCCGATGCTTCGCGCGCTGCACTCCTGGTCGGAAGGCGACGTGCCCTAGTGTGGCGAATCCGAAATTTGCAGCATCTTGGAGCAACATTGAGGGCGAATTTTATGAGGATGCCATTCTGATCTCAAGAACATCAAATCCACCACACTAGGGTTTATTCACATAGCCTGCCGGCAGCACCTTGTGCGGGTCCATCCGCACCACGAGGTAGACGATCTCGGGCGAGGTGATCTCCGTAAATGTATGCGGCGTGTTGGGCGGGATGATGACGACATCGCCGGGACCCACTTTCCGGCTGACGCCGCCGACGATGCGCGAGCCTTCCATGCTGGGGCCGGTGAGAGTCTTTACCGCTTCTGCATTGGCATCGCGCTGTTTTGCGCCTTCCAGCGTGCCGCCTGTCACCAGCGTGCCGGTGCCGGAGATCACCTGATAGACCTCGGCGATCTGGCTGTGCTCGGAGCCGCCGACGCTTTGCTTCTCGGTTTTGGCGCGGTGCACCACGCCGACGCCGAGATTATAATCGCCGTTGATGCTCACCACGCGGATCTGCTGGTCGCTGACCGGCAGATTTGGCGTCTTCTTGATCACCGCCTGAATCTCGGCATTGGTGATGTCGGTTGCAGCGCCGCCCGGTGCTTGCTGCGCCAGCGCCGCGCCCGCGACGCCCAGAGCGAGCGTCAATACAAGGGCCGTTCTCATCGTGCTCTCCTAATTCGGTTTCAAGACCTTCTTGGGATCCATGCGCACCACCAGATAGACAAGCTCTTCGGTCACCTCGCTCCAGCCATGCGCGGTGTTGGGCGGCACGATCACGA
Organism: uncultured Bordetella sp.; assembly: GCA_964494505.1. Taxonomy (GTDB): domain Bacteria; phylum Pseudomonadota; class Alphaproteobacteria; order Micropepsales; family Micropepsaceae; genus CAIYRG01. Next base: position 121,838 of record CAZBRO010000012.1, on the reverse strand, counting down.
CGTCGCCCGCACTGATCTTGCGGGTGTGGCCTCCGGCGATCTTCCCGCCCGAAGAGGGACCCACAACGGAGAGCGTGTGCGGATCGGTGCTGGGCTTCGCATTCTCGATGCCGCCGTCGCTCACCATCGTGCCGCTGCCGGAGATGATGTGGTAGACCTCCGCGATCTGGCTATGTTCGAGCGTGGCGTCGAGTTTGGCCGCCTTCGCGCGGTGCACCACGGCGACAGCCACATTGTATTCTCCGTTGTTGATGGGCACGACGCGGAGCAATTCGTCGCCTCCGGGCTGAGAGGACAATCGTTTTGCCATGGCCTGAACATCGGCGTTGCTGATGTCGGTGGCAGCACCACCCGGCGCCGGAGCCGCATTGGCGGCGGCGGCGAGCAATACCGCGATTGAAGCGGCAAGAATGGTTTTCATGATTTCCCTCCCGTGGCCTCGACGCACGCAATGTTAATCCGGCGGGCCGGGGCGCGCAAAAGAAGAAGGCCCGGCGGGCTAGGGGAAGCGACGAACCGGGCCTTCGGAAACAACGGCCGAAGCGGCTATTGCTTCTTCCACTCCGTGCCGTTGGACCAGTCGATGGTCTTGGAGTCGGGCGAAATCGTGCCCAGCATGTTCCAGGGGGCGCCGGCGCTGACCGAGATGCTGCTGGTCACTATGGCGGTACCAATGGCGCCCTTGTCGTTCTTGATATCGAGATTGTTGCCGTTCTGGGTGACGGTGAAGGTCGTGCCCGACCATTCGCAGGCTTTGGCGTCCGGTCCGCAGCGATAGCTACCGCCAAGATTGGGCGCCTGGGCCGCCTGGGCTGTCCCCAAAAGGGCGACCGCCAATACGGATGCTGCAACGGGTACGAGTGTGTTCGGCATGGATACCTCCCTTCGTCTTGGCGCGTTCACGCGCGCGTGAAAAATCGAACCGCCGGACCTGTCTCAAGGCCCACGCGGGCTGGATTTAGAAACGCACCCGACGCCGTCAAGGTCCGGTTTCGGGCTTGTGATGCGAAGGGCTGCCCGCCGCTGGCGGCTCTACCGCTTGCGGTGTAAAAACACCCGACAACACATGGGAAATGGGGAGGCAAAATGTCGAGGACGCACGCGAGGGTACTGGCGGGAGGGGCTGCATTGGCGCTGCTGGCAGCCTGGGGAACAGGCATGGCCGCGATGCCTATGGCTCCGGTCAACAACCTCCCTAATCCCTACGAGTCGGTGGACAACTGGTTCAAGCTGCCCGACGGCCGCAAATGGGGTTCCACGGCGGGAGTCGCCATCGCGCCCGACGGCAAGAGTGTGTGGGCTGTGGATCGCTGCGGCGGCAATGGCTGCGTCGGCTCCAAGCTCAATCCGATCATGAAGTTCGACGCCAATGGCAATCTCGTCGCCCAATTCGGTGCGGGCCAGTTCGCCTTCCCGCATGGCATCCATGTCGATGCGCAGGAGAATGTCTGGGTCACCGACGCGGTGCTGGAGGGCGAGCGCGGACGGGGTGCGCTCGCCATGGGTCTCGGCCAGATCGTGAAGAAATTCGACAAGACCGGAAAACTGCTGATGACCTTGGGGACACCCGGCGTCTCGGGCAAGGACGCGACCCATTTCAACGCGCCTTCCGACGTCGCGATCGCAGCCAATGGCGACATTTTCGTCGCCGACGGTCATGCCAACGGCACCAATGAACGCATCGTCAAATTCGACAAGAACGGGAAATACATCAAGGAATGGGGCCATCCGGGGAGCGGTCCGGGCGCCTTCTCCACCACGCATGGCATCGAAATCGATTCCCGCGGCCGCGTCTTCGTCGCCAATCGCGACAACAACCGCATCGATATTTTCGACCAGGACGGGAAGCTGCTGGACTCCTGGGAACAGTTCTCGCGTCCTGCCGGCATCGGTTTCAACCAGGCGGGCCAGATGGTGGTGTGCGATTCGGAATCGGGGTCCGCGAGCGAAACCCATCAGGATTGGACGCGCGGCATTCGCGTCGGCACGGTTGCCGACGGCAAGGTGCAATACCTGATTCCGGATCCGGCCAAGGGCGCGAAGGGCACCAGCGCCGCTGAGGGCTGCGCCATCGACAAGGACGGCATCATCTACGGCGCCGAAGTCGGCCCCAAGCGCATGATGCGCTATGTGATGAAGCGGTAGCTTCTCTCACGAGCGGAGTTAGGGGAACGTACGTCCCCGCGAAAGCGGTGAACCACCGTCAGGGAGGGCACAATGCCGAAGTCCGGGTTGAGATATGCGATTTGCGCAGCAGCGCTGACGATTTCGGCAGCGGCGTTTGCCCAAACCAGCGGCCCGACAAACAATCTTCCCGATCCGTATCTGCGGGTCGCGAATTGGGCGAAAATGCCGATGGGGCGCGTGTGGGGTTCGGCAGCCGGTGTCGCTCTCGATCCCGACGGCAAGAGCGTATGGGTGGCCGAACGCTGCGGCGCCAATTCCTGCGCCGGGTCGAATCTGGACCCGATCCTGAAATTCGATGCCAGCGGCAAGCTCGTGAAAGCGTTTGGCGGCGGCGTGTTCGTGTTTCCGCACGGCATCACAGTGGACCGCGACGGCAATGTCTGGGTGACCGACGGTCAGGGGCGTCCCGGCATCGGCCATCAGGTCATCAAGTTCAGCCCCGATGGAAATATCCTGATGCGGCTCGGCAAAGCGGGCGTTCCGGGAAATGGCCACGATACGTTTAATATGCCGTCCGCCGTGCTTGTGGCGCCCAACGGAGACATCTTCGTAGGAGACGGTCACGGCGGCATGTCCAACGACCGCATCGTGAAGTTCGACAAGACGGGGAAGTACCTGAAGGAATGGGGAACGAAGGGTACAGGTCCCGGCCAGTTCGATATCCCTCACACGCTGGCGATGGATTCCCAGGGCCGCCTGTTCGTGGGCAACCGCAACAACAATCGCATCGACATCTTCGATCAGGAAGGAAAATTCCTCGCTTCGTGGCCGCAATTTTCCCGCCCGAGCGGCATCTATATCGATGCGAACGATGCGATCTATGTCTGCGATTCCGAATCGGAATCGGTCTCAAAGAACCATGATGGGTGGAAGCGGGGCTTGCGCATCGGCAGCGCCAAGGACGGCTCGGTCAAATATTTCATCCCCGACCCCATCGACAAGTCCGACACGACGAGTGCTGCGGAAGGCTGCGTCGCCGACAAGGACGGCATCCTCTATGGCGCCGAAGTCGGCCCCCGCACATTGATGCGGTATGAGATGAAATAGCACACTCCTTGGCTAAGGAAGATCGGTTCATTCACGATGACAAATGATGCGTCATCGCACGTGCACAGATGTTCCAATAGGCGCCCAGTCATACAGCTTGCGCGCGTCAGCCTCCTGCAATCGAACACACCCATGAGAACCGACCGCGGTCGTCATGCCACGCCCTGCCCTGAGCAGCCACCACGGCGCAGGCCCGTGATACTGGTGCAATGCTTCCCCGGTATGGGTGAAGAACATCGCGAAATTCATCGGTACATGGTATGTGTGGCTGGTGTATGGGTTACATTTTCGATTGACCGAAAAAAGTCCTTGTGGCGTCGGGTGCGATGCGTCTCCTGTTACACATTCGCAGGTGTGAAAAATAGTTGTGCCGTCGCGAGCTGTGAGCATCTGGGAAGTCAAGTCGACCAAGATATTCTTCGTCATAATACCTCCTTTAATTCAGATTGCCGACTTTGGTCCAAAAGAGCCACGCCATCAGCATAGCGCCGACGATGGTTAGCAGCGACGCGATCACGGCCGCGACGATCCCTGCGCCGATCGCGATCATGTAGGCAGCGATCACCAATCCGAACGCGCCTATCGCGGCGCACCAGAATTGCGCCTTTGCGAGCGCACTGTCCTTCAGAACCGGCCACAGGCGATAGATCACGCCATAGAGCGTCAGCACCACGAAACCGGGCAGCACCAAGGCGACATGGGTGTCGCGCAGCGAAAGCTGGTTTGTCGCCCCCATGTAGAATCCCAAAAGCTCGCCCCCAACCAGCAGCAAAAGCGCGATCATCACATAGGCACGGTCGATATTGGGCATGCTCCCCTCCCCTTTTGTGGCTATTCTACTATGCGGCTATGATGGCCGCACGCCCAGAGGAAAACCCGCCATGACCCGTCGTCCGCTTGCCGCCTTCATCGCCGTCTGCATCGCCGTGTCCATGGCGGCCAACGCGCAGGCTCAGACCCAATCGCTCCTATCCGACAAAAGGGACCTCACGCCCTACGCGGCGCGGAAGTTGATGGATGCATGCTTCGCGATGGCCACGCGCGATCATTTTCCGATCGCGCTGGCGGTTACGGATTCTGCCGGCAATCTCGTTGCTTACCAGACGACGGACGGGCCGATGGCGCACACGGGCCTGACGGCGCAATTGAAGGCGAAGACCGCCGCAGTCTTCCGCCGCGCGACCGGCGAACTGTCCGACCGCGTCAACAAACAGATCAACCGCGCGCCGGAATGGATGGGATATTTCCCGATTGCGGGCGGTTTCCCGGTGGTCGTCCAAGGCGAAGTCGTGGGTGCCATGGGCGCTGGCTCTGCCGGACTGTCGGGCGGCAAGGACGAGGATTGCGTGCAATCGGCAATCCGGTCCGTGTTCGGCGACGGCAAGGCGGCGCCTCCTGCCGGCCCACAGCCGCTCCTCGTCAGCCGCAAAGTGCTCACGCCCGCGGCCGCGCGCAAACTCGTGGATGCCTGCGTCGCCTATGCCGATCAAAAGAAATACACGGCGCTTGGCATTACGGTTGTCGATGCAGATGCGACTCTGCTCGCCTTCCAGGGGACGGAGGGCGCGACAAAAACGGCGCTCGATACGGCGCAATTGAAGGCCGAAACAGCGGCACATTGGCAACGCCCGACCGCCGAGTTGTGGGACCGCGTCAACAAGCAGGTCAATCGCGCTCCGGAATTCATAGGCGATTTCCCCCAGCCGGGCGGCTTTCCCATCTTCATGGGGAAGGACATGGTAGGCGCCATCGGCGCCGGTGGCGCCGTCGGCAATCAGGACGACGAATGCGCCCAGGCCGCGATCAAGGCGGTGTTCCCCAATGCATCGACCGGGGCGAAGGCGTCCTGAAGCGAGACGCCGGGCGGCTGGACTTCAGAGAACAAGTTGGCAGATTAGAGCCACGCGATAACGGAGGACGGTATGAAAAAGGTGATCATCGCGCTGGCAGCGCTCGCGGCTTCGGCCGGAATCGGCTATGCGGCCGGCGCAGGCAATATTCCGGATATTTCCAGCCTGAACGCGAAAGCCATCAAGGTCGTCATTCCCGAGAACATCAAATGGGGTCCGGCGGCCGGCCTCGAAGGGACCGATTCCTACACGCTGGTCGGCGATCCCGCGAAGCCCGGCTTCTATGTCGTGCTGAACCGGTTCCATCCGGGTTATTTCAGCCATCCGCATTATCACGCGAACGACCGCTACATCATGGTGCTGTCGGGGACATGGTGGGCGGCGACCGGCGGCAAATACGATCCTGAGAACATCACCGTGCCGATCAAGACGGGAAGCTTCTCCGTGCACACCGGCAAGGAAGTGCATTACGACGGAGCACGCACGGGCCAAGGCGAGGCCGTTGTGATGATCTTCGGCGAAGGTCCCGGCACGCGGCACGAATGCGAGGGTCCGATGGCCGAGAAGGGCCCGGGCCCCTGCGCCGACGCGCGCAAAGCGGCGGGACTGCCCACGAACTGATCCGAGTTTCCTTCGGCGAAGCGCAGCTATTCCGCGGCGAGCGTCAGGCAGGAATCCTCATAGGCGCGCTGCCCGAGATTGCCGTCCTCGAAAATGCCGTGCTCGGAAATCCAGCTTCGCGCGTCCTCGAATTGCTGACGGCCATAAGGCTCGAACACGATGCGCTCGCCTGGACCCCACCGGCGCGTGTCCATCATGGGATGAAACCGCGCGGGGAATTCATTTTTGTAGTAATGCGTAAACAATTCGGGCCGCAGATCGATGTCGCGCTGCGCCCGCTTCAAGGCGCGGTAAAATTTGCGCACATCTTCGGGATCAGGATCGCCATGGATCATGTGCGCGATCATGAAGGTTGAATCGATGATTTTGCGGAAACCCAATTGCTCGGCGAAATAATACGGTCCGCTGAACAATGCCGCCGCCGGCACCTTGCCCTCGATCAGCAATTCCATGCGGCTGAACAACAATCCGTCCTTGAAAGACAGATCGATCTCGCCGGCCTTCAGATATTGTTCGAGCGCCTGGATGGTCGCGTAATGGCTGCCTGATTTGAAACCGACCGAAATCGGCACGCCCGCAAGATCGGCGGGCGTTTTGACAGGTGAATCCGCCGGGACGAATATGCCGGACGGCGAAACCGAATACACATCGGCATACAGCTTCGCGTGACCTTCGGAGGCGGCGACATTCACCGTCCAATGGCAGGCGCAGGAGACGTTCGATTTGCGTCCATCTTCGATCAGATGATAGGCGCCGCTCCTGTTCGCCGTGCGGTGATGCTGGCCATCCGTCGATTGTACGAGCTCCAGGAAATCGTAATCGAGCCCCTCGGCTTTGAAGTAGCCCTTCTCCTCGGCCACCCATTCCTGCAGCCGGAAATGCGGCTCGATGATGAATTTGGGCATGAACGCTCCCTTCTACCCGGGTTCCTCCACCTGGTGCGCAGGCGCCTCCCCCGCAGAAACGGGGGAGGATCGGTGCCGGCGATCAATATTTGTTGTGCGACCAGGCGGTGGTGAACGAGAACGGCACCAGAATGTGGGCCTTGTTCGAGGTGTCGCCCCAGGCGTTCGCATCGAGCGGCGCCGGGTTCTTCACCGTCACCACGCGATTGCCCGCATTGGCGAGAATATTCGTATCCACCGTCGCCTTGATCTCGGTCCGGCTCACCACGTTGGTCGGCACCGGCACGTCGTCGACATAGACGATGGAACGCTTCACGAAATTGAAGCCCTTGATGTCGAGTTCCTGCGTCGGGCTCCCCTGGATGACGGTGTGCGGATCCATCGTTTCGATGGCCGGCGTCGGCGAGGCCCAGAGGTCCGGCACCGTCGGATAGGGCGCCGCTGGGCCCTGGATGAAGAGCAGCGTCGGGCCGGCCATCGGCCGCCACGTCGCGGCCTTCAACGAGGCCACCCATTGCGGATTCTCCACCACCGGTCCGCCTTCGTCGTCGCGCGCGTTGGCGAAAATCCAGCCCTTGTACCAGGGGTGATATTGCCGGTCGACGACCTTGCCGTCCTTCATCACCGTGTCGATCTTGCGCAGGTTCATGATGTCGGCAAGCGGATCGGCATTGACGATCAGCACGTCGGCGAGCTTTCCGGTTTCGATGGTGCCGATGTCCTTCATCTTGAAATGATCGGCCACCCATTTGGTCGCGGACTGGATGATCTTCATCCGCGGCATCTTCACGTCGTCCTGATAGACCGTCATTTCCTGATGCAGGCCGAGACCCGGCGGCGACTGATAGATATCGGACGCCGCAACCACATGCCCGCCCGCCTCCACCACGTCGTGCAGGAATTTGGCGTGGTTCTGGTAGCCGCACATGCGGTGCTCATATTGGTCCGGCGTCAGCCGCTCCTTCGCGGGGCGCACATTGTCCATCGTGTGGGCGATCATGTATTCCGGGTAGTAGGTGCGCAGGACCGGATCGGCGAACACCTCCTCGTCTTCCTTGATGACGCGCTCCCACATGGAGGGGAAACCGCGGTCGGTCGCCATCATGTCCGGCTCGAGTGCGGTGTGGCTCGCGGCGACGATCTTCACCATCGCGGCTTCCTTGGCCGGATCCATCTCGCAATAGGCGTCCGGCGGCAGCGCGACATAGTCCTTCCACTTCTCATAATCCTTGTTCATGTCGACGCCGATTTCGCCGGTGTGGATCATGACGTCGGTCCCGGTTTCGATGCAGCGCTGCCCGCGCGTGCCCGGGCCGACGCAGCGCAGGATCGCGGCTTTGCCCGCCTTATGCGCCTCGTCCACGATGGCGTCGAAAATGGCCGGCACGCCGTCGCCGTCCGCGACCCCGATGAAATCGGCGCCGCCTTCGATGTTCATGCGCACCTTTTCCCGCGCGTCTTCCGGGGTCTTGACGATGCGCGCGCCCGCGCCCGGACGGTAATTGTCGGCTTTCTTGCCGTCGACGCCCGGCCCTTGCAGGTTCAGCACGCCCTGGTAGAGCCGCGGCGCGGGATAGACGCCGTGGGCCACCGCGTCGCGGTCCGCGATGCCGGTGTCGTTGCGGGTGCCGGTGACCATCGCCGAGGTCACGCCGTAGCGGAGATAGGCCTCGCCATAGGGCCAGTTCCAGTTCGACTTGGCGTCGATCAAACCGGGAAGCACCCATTTGCCGTTGGCATTGATCACCTGCGCGCCGGCCGGAACCTGTACGGCCCCGGCGCGCCCGACCGCCGTGATGCGATTGCCCTGGATGACGACCACCGAATTGGGCACCGGCGCGCCGCCATTGCCGTCAATCAGGGTTCCGCCCTGGATCACGACCGTTTGCTGCTGCTGGGCGCCTACGGGTCCGAACACGCCCGACGCGATCACCGCGAGACATGAGACGAACGTGCCCGCGAAAACGAGCTTCTTCATAGTAGGGCCTCCCTGGATGTTCCCGATTTGGTGTCAGTCTAGGCCAGTCGCCGGGGCGGTTCCAGGGCGCGCCGGAACAAGCGGGCGCGAGAAGCGTTGGCTCCGAAAAGGAGCGTCCGATGGCGAAAAGTGCTGCAAAGACCTCAAGGGCAGGAGGCGAGCGCCGATGGTCTGCCGACGTCACCGAACACAGCCATGCGCTCGATCTGGAAGGCGATGTTTTCGCGCAAAACGACCCGAAACGGATCGCGAAGTCCCTGAAGCGCTCGGCCGAGACGAGCACCAACCGGAAGTCCGATCCGTTCCGTTCCGCGATGTCGATGCTGAGCTTCTACATCAACCGAGCCGGCAAGAACCTTACGGCGGCGCGCAAAAGGACGCTTGAGCGCGCCAAGGACGAACTCCGCCGGGAATTCGGCCGCACCTGACACGCGACCCCCCTTAAGGCACGTCGCCCCGGAATCGTGGGGTCGTTCTTGAAGCGGAAGGCCGGGCTCATTAGGTTCGGGCTCCCGGCCATTCCCCCACCCCCGATAGAAGCCTCATGTCCCCAACCCAGATAAAGCACGACGTGCTGGCAGCCATCGGCGATACGCCGCTGATCCGGCTCAACGGACCCTCCGAGCGAGCGGGCTGCGAAATCCTGGGCAAAGCCGAGTTCATGAACCCCGGCCAGTCGGTGAAGGACCGCGCAGCGCTATTCATTATCAAGAATGCGATGGCCGACGGTTTGCTGGAGCCGGGCGGCACCGTGGTCGAAGGCACCGCCGGCAATACCGGGATCGGAATTGCGGTCGTCGGCAACGCGCTGGGGCTGAAATCCGTGATCGTGATCCCCGACACGCAAAGTCAGGAAAAGAAGGACGCGCTGCGTCTCCTCGGAGCGCAACTGATCGAGGTCCCGGCCGTCCCTTACAGGGATCCCAACAATTACGTGAAGGTCTCAAGCCGCCTCGCCGAGCAACTGGCAAAGTCCGAACCGCGCGGCGCGGTGTGGGCGAACCAATTCGACAACGTCGCCAACCGTGAGGCTCATGTGGAGACGACCGGGCCGGAGATCTGGCGCCAGACCGACGGCAAGGTGGACGGTTTCGTCTGCTCGGTGGGTACCGGCGGGACGCTCGCCGGCGTCTCCATGGCGCTGAAGCTGCGCAATCCCAAGATCGTCACCGCGGCTGCCGATCCGATGGGCGCGGCGATCTATTCCTGGATCAAGACGGGTGTTCTGAAGGCTGAAGGGAACTCCATCACCGAAGGCATCGGGCAGAGCCGCGTCACCGCCAATCTCGAAGGCGCGCCCATCGACGACGCGTTCCAGATTCCCGACGAAGAGGCGCTGCCGCTGATTTTCGAACTCCTGGAGAAGGAGGGCCTCTGCCTCGGCGGCTCCAGCGGCATCAATGTGGCAGGCGCGATAAGATTGGCGCGGCAACTGGGACCGGGACATACGATCGTGACCATCCTGGCCGATTATGGAACCCGTTATCAGAGCAAGCTGTTCAATCCCGAATTTCTGCGCTCGAAGAATCTGCCGGCGCCGGAATGGCTGGCATCGCCCACGCCTTTGCCCAGCGTGCCGTATGAGTGAGGTTGGCCTCATGCTTCGACAGGCTCAGCATGAGGAAATAGAGTTCCTCACCCTGAGCTTGTCGAAGGGTGAGCAAAAAGCACAATGAGCAGCATCCCAACCCTTGTTTCGACCGATTGGCTGGCCGGGCGTATCGGGCAGCCCCATGTCGTGGTCGCGGACGCATCCTGGTATCTGCCGCAGGCCAAGCGCGATGCCAAAGCCGAATATCGCGACGGCCACATCCCAGGTGCCGTCTTCTTCGACGTCGACGAGATCTCCGACCACGCGACCGACCTGCCGCACATGTTGCCCGATCCGGTGGCCTTCGCGAGCAGCATGCGCAAACTTGGGATTGGGGATTCCACCACAGTGGTGTTCTATGACGGCGCCGGGCTCTATTCCGCCCCGCGCGCGCTTTGGATGATGCGCGCCATGGGGCATGCGAATTCGGCGGTGCTCGATGGCGGCCTGCCGAAATGGAAGCGCGAAGGCCGCAGCCTCGAGGCCGGAACCTCGCCTGCGGCGAGGACCCATTTCACGCCGCGGCTGCAGAAAGAGATGATCCGCGATTTCGCAGCGATGCTCGCCAATCTCGACACCAAGGCCGAGCAGGTGGTGGATGCAAGGAGCCCGGCCCGCTTCCGCGGCGAGGAGCCCGAGCCCCGGCCCGGTGTCCGTCCCGGCCACATGCCGGGCGCGATCAATGTCTACTACGCCGACGTGCTCACGCAGGATGGCACGCTGCGGCCGCCCGAGGAATTGCAGCATCTGTTCGTTGAGCGCGGCGTCAATCTTGCCCGCCCCATCGTCACGAGTTGCGGTTCGGGCGTGACCGCTGCGATCCTTTCGCTGGCCCTCGAAACCGCCGGTGCGAAGCCCAGCGCCCTCTACGACGGTTCGTGGTCGGAATGGGGAGCGCGCGCCGGCGCGCCGGTGGAAACGGGCGGACGATGAAGCGCGGGAAAGACAAGCGGCCGCGCGAGCTTCCCGCCACGGTGACGTATCTCGGCATGGGCGCGAAGCCCAAGCTTCCGCCTCCACCCGCGCCGCTCTTCAAGGCCGCCCTTCTCCGCTGCGAGCGCCCGCCCGTGCATTTCTACCGCTACCTCTATAACACCATCGGCGGGCCTTATTTCTGGGTCGAACGGCGACTCTGGAGCGATGAACGGCTCAAGGATTATCTCGGGCAAGAGAAACTCTGCGTGTACGCGCTCTATCTTGGCGGCGTGCCGGGCGGGATCGCCGAACTCGATTTTCGCGAACCCGGCCTTGGGCATCTTGCCTATTTCGGGCTGATGCCGGAGTTCACCGGGCGGCGCATCGGCCCTTGGTTCCTGCATCAGGTCATCGACATCTGCTGGAGCGAGCCCATCGAACGCCTGATCGTCAACACCTGCACGCTCGATCACAAGAGCGCGCTCCTCACCTATCAGCGGGCGGGGTTCGTGCCCTACGCACGCTCCGAGCGGGTGGTGCTGGTGCCGCCGGATTTCGAGAGCTGAGGACCGAAAAACCCGAGATGAGCACAACGGAGGTTCACCGAAGGAGCGGCGCCGAGCTGACCTTTCGCGGGATGGCGCTCGGCGCCGGCATCACGTTTCTGTTCACCGCGGCGAATGTCTATTTGGGCCTGAAGGTGGGGCTGACCTTCGCGTCGTCGATACCGGCGGCCGTGATTTCGATGGCCGTGCTGAGTCTCTTTCGCGGCTCCAACATTCGCGAGAACAACATCGTGCAGACGGTGGCATCGGCCGCAGGCGCGCTGTCGTCGATCATCTTCGTGCTGCCGGGTCTGGTGATCGTCGGCTGGTGGACGGTATTTCCATTCTGGGAATCGTTTCTCGCCTGCGCATCGGGCGGCATCCTGGGCGTGCTGTTCACCATTCCATTGCGCCGCGCGCTGGTCACGCATTCCGACCTTCCGTACCCGGAAGGCGTGGCGGCAGCCGAAGTGTTGAAAGTCGGCTCCGGCCTGCACGGCGAGGGCGAGGGCCAGGATGCCGCACGGGAAGGGCTTGCGGCGATCATGCTCGGCTCGGTGGCCTCGGCGGGACTTGCCGCGTTCGCCGCGACCCGCATCGCCGCGGGCGAACTGACGGACTATGTCCGGCTCAACCGCGATTCCGCCACCGGCTATGACGTGGCGTTTTCGCTCGCGCTGGTGGGCGCGGGCCATCTGGTCGGGCTGTCGGTCGGGATCGCGATGCTTCTCGGGCTGCTGATCGCCTGGGCGGCGGCGGTGCCGATCCTGACGGCGCTGCACCCCGCTTCCGGCGCCAGCCTCGAAGCCCATGTGACGCAAATCTGGACCAATGATGTGCGTTTCCTCGGTGCGGGCGCCATGGCGGTGGCGGCGGTGTGGACGCTGCTGAGCCTCGCCCGTCCGCTGATTTCCGGCTTCGTGCGGACGGTGGCCGCATCGCGCGCGGCCTCCACGGCTTCGGACGATCACACCGACCGCGATCTTTCGGGACGGACCATCCTTGGACTGACGATCGCCTGCCTCGCAATCATTGCCGCGCTCCTATGGAATTTCGCGAGCGGATCGGCGCTTGCGAGTGCGGCCTTGCCGCTCACGCTTGCAGCCCTCCCCTTCGTGGTGATCGCGGGCTTCGTGGTGGCGGCGATCTGCGGCTACATGGCCGGGCTGATCGGTTCGTCCAACAGTCCCGTCTCGGGCGTGGGCATTCTCGCGATTGCGACTTGTGCGGCGATGCTGCTGCTTGTCGCCCCGCCCACCCCGGAAACCGCGCCGGCCCTGGTTGCCTTTGCGCTGTTCGCGACCACAATCGTGTTCGGCGTCGCGATCACCTCCAACGACAATCTCCAGGATTTGAAGACCGGCCAGCTGGTCGGCGCCGCTCCCTGGCGGCAACAGGTGGCCCTCATCGTTGGCGTCGTGGCAGGCGCGGCCGTCATCCCGCCGATCCTCAACCTCCTCGCTCAGGCCTACGGTTTCGCGGGCGCGGCCAATGCGAGCACGGTGACGGCGGCCCCTTTGCCCGCTCCGCAGGCGAGCCTCATTTCGACGCTCGCCTTGGGCGTGATTGGAGGCAAGCTCGACTGGGCCATGATCGGCCTCGGCGCCGTTCTCGGAGGCGTCATCGTGGCGGTGGATTCGTTTCTCGGCCGGCGGAATTGGATGCGCCTGCCGCCGCTGGCCGTCGGCATGGGGATCTATCTTCCGATGTCAGCGACGCTGCCGGTTACGGTAGGCGCGCTGATCGGCTGGTGGTACAACCGGCGCACGGAAAAGGGCGCAAATCCGGCCCGGTCGCAGCATCTGGGCGTACTGGTGGCTTCCGGCATGATCGTGGGGGAGAGCCTGTTTGGCGTACTCCTGGCCGGCCTGATCGTAGGGCTCAACAGCGATGCGCCTCTGGCCCTCGTCCCGGAGACGTTCGCACCGGCCGGCGCCATCGGGGTGCTCGCTTTTGGCGCGCTCGTCGTGCTTCTCTATGGTTGGATGCTGAAAGTGGGAGCCCAACCGAAATGAGCACCATCACCGCCGAGACCCGGGTCACGCCGCGGCGCGAAAGCGAATTCCTGGGCCACCCGGTCGGACTGACCGTGCTCTTCGGGACGGAGATGTGGGAGCGCTTTGCCTATTACGGGATGCGGGCGTTTCTCGTCCTCTATTTGACGAACTACCTTCTGCTTCAGCCCATCGCCCCCGGCGTGCTTGGCCACAACGCGTTCAAGGCGATGTTCGAATCGGTGACGGGGCCGCTGAACGTTCAGCAATTCGCCTCCATGATCTATGGCACCTACACGGGGTTCGTGTATCTGACGCCGTTCTTCGGCGGCATGATCGCCGACCGATGGCTGGGGCAACGCTACACCGTCATCATCGGCGCGGTGATGATGGCGTTGGCCGAATTCGTGCTGATGGTGCCGCAATTGTTCTTTCTGGGGTTGTTGCTGCTCATTCTGGGCAACGGGTTCTTCAAGCCCAACATCTCCACCCAGGTCGGAAGCCTTTATAAGACCGGCGACAGTCGGATCGACCGCGCCTATTCGCTTTTCTATGTCGGGATCAATGTCGGTGCGTTCTTCTCTCCCCTAGTCGCCGGAACGCTAGCTGAGGATGTCGGCTATCGCTGGGGCTTCCTGGCCGCCGGCATCGGCATGGTGGTCGGGCTCGCCACCTATCTGATCGGCCTGCATACCCTGCCGCCCGATCGCATCGCGCGGCTGAAATCGCATACCGAAGAGAAAAAGCCCATGACGACGCAGGATTGGAAGGCCGTGGTGGCCCTTATCCTGCTGTGCATTCCGACAACCTTCTTCTGGGCGACCTATGAGCAGCAAGGCAACACCATCAATCTGTGGGCGCAGGATTTCACCGACCGGCGGCTCATTCCGGGACTGATCGACTGGCAGATTCCGGTGACCTGGTTCCAGGCCTTCAACCCGTTCATGATCGTCGCCTTCACGCCGCTTGTGGTGGCGCTGTGGGGTTGGCAGTCGAAAAAAGGAACCGAACCCTCCACCGTGACCAAGATGGCGCTCGGGCTTTTCCTGCTCGCACTTTCCTATGTGGTCATGGCGGTGGCGGCCTATATGGCGCCCGGTGGCCATTCCAGCTGGCTGTGGCTGTTCGGCTTCTTTGCCCTGATCACGCTGGGAGAGCTCTATCTTTCGCCGATTGGCCTGGCCTTGGTCGCGCGCGTCGCGCCGCCGCAGATTCTTTCCATGATGATGGGCCTCTGGTTCATCACCAGCTTCACCGGCAATCTGATACAGGGCTATATCGGCACCTATTTCACGCTGCTCGATAAGATCAGCTTCTTCCTGTTGTGCTCGGGCATCGGGGCGGCGGCAGGCGTCGTCACCTGGGCGTTCAATTTCCCGCTCAAGCCCATCCTCAAGGAATAGGCATGGCGCGCAAGGACACGCGGCTTATCGAGGCCGGACGGGACCCGGCGCTGCATGCGGGCGCGGTGAACACGCCTGTCTATCGCGTCTCGACGGTGCTGTTTCCCGACCTCGAAACCATGCGCGGGGAATCGCAGGCCTACACCTATGGGCGGCGCGGCACGCCGACGACGCGCGCGCTGGAACAGGCGCTGTGCGGGCTCGAAGGCGGCGCGCGCACCGTGTTGACACCCTCGGGCTTGTCCGCCTGCACGCTCGCGATCCTCACGGCGTGCGGCGCGGGCGACCACATATTGGTGACGGATGCGGTGTACGGGCCGACGCGTGTTTTCTGTCAGAAGCTCGGCAAGCGCTACGGCATCGCGGCGTCCTATTTCGAGCCGCGCATCGAGGCGGCGGCGTTTGCCGATCTGTTCCGGCCCGAGACCAAGGCGGTGTTCCTGGAGAGCCCCGGCACCATGACGTTCGAGGTCCAAGACGTTCCCGCGCTCGCCCGCGTGGCGCATGCGCATGGCTGCACGGTCATCATGGACAACACCTGGGCGACGCCGCTTTGCTTCAACGCGCTCGGTCACGGCGTCGATCTGTCGGTGCAGGCGGCCACCAAATATATCGGCGGCCATGCCGATATCATGATGGGCGCGATCACCGCGAACGACGCCTGGAAGGACCGGCTGGTCGAAACCCATGGCACGCTCGGCCTCTGTTCCAACGGCGATGAGGCGTATCTCGCACTCAGGGGCTTGCGCACGCTGGGCGTCCGGCTGAAGCGGCATCAGGAGAGCGCAATCGAAATCGCGGCCTGGATGAAGTCTCGCCCCGAAGTGGCGCATGTGATCTATCCCCCGCTCCATGACGATGAGGGCCACGCGTTGTGGAAGCGCGATTTCACGGGCGCCTGCGGCCTCTTCAGCGTGGTGCTGAAACCAGTTTCGGAGAAGGCGGTCGCCGCCATGGTGGATGGGCTCCAACATTTCGGGCTCGGCTATTCCTGGGGCGGCTTCGAAAGCCTGGTGGTGCCAGCCCATTATCATCGAACCTTCCCGCAAGCCTCCGAAGGGCCGATGCTGCGCTTCCATATCGGGCTCGAGGACGTGGATGATTTGAAGGCCGATCTCGCGGCCGGTTTCGAGCGCCTGCTTGAAGCGGCGTAATTTGGTATTAATCCGTCAACAAAGAAGGAGACCCGCATGGCGGTCGATGGCACGTGGAATCTGACGGTCAACACCCCGATGGGCGCACAGGAGAGCACGCTGGTGATCTCGACCGCCGGCGGCACCGCGACGGCAACCCAGAGCGCGGGGCCGAGCGGCCCCCGGCCCGTCGATGACGTGACGGTCGACGGCAACGCGGTCACGTGGAAGGCCTCCATCTCGAAGCCGATGCCGCTGACGCTGGAATTCTCCGGCACGGTCGATGGCGACACCATGACCGGATCGGTGAAGCTCGGGATGTTCGGGACGCAGTCTTTTTCGGGAGTTCGCGCCTGAGCGACGAAGCAATCTCCGCCGCTGCGTTCCTGGCCGCCGTGGCGTTCGATGCGAACGGACTGGTGCCGGCCATCGCGCAGGATGCGACAACCGGCGAGGTCCTGATGATGGCCTGGATGAACGCGGACTCGCTGCGGCACACGCTGGAGACGCGCGAGGTCACCTATTGGTCGCGGTCGCGCGGCCGGCTGTGGCGCAAGGGCGAGACCAGCGGGCATACGCAGACACTCGTCGAAGCCTATGTCGATTGCGACGGCGACACGCTGCTCTTGAAGGTCGATCAGGTGGGCCCTGCCTGCCACACCGGCGCGACCGCTTGTTTCTTCCGCAGATTAGAGCGCCGAACGGACCCATGAGATGCGCATCAGCCGCCGCGTGTTTGTGCAAACCGCGATTTCGGCGGCCGCGCTCGCGCAAAGCACCGCCTTACGCGCGATGAACGCCGATACCCCTGGGCCCATTCCGGTTCCCCTGCAGGAGCCCGCGAAATCCGGCATCGCCGCAGTCGCGGGCACGAGGCTTTCCTATTGGGACACCGGCGGCACGGGCGAGGCGATCGTGCTTCTGCATCCGGCGACCGGAAGCGAGCGCATCTGGTCGTATCAGCAACCGGTATTCGCGAAGGCCGGCTATCGCGTCATCGCCTATTCGCGGCGCGGCTATGGTGGCTCCGATTCCGTCCCGAAAGAGAACCCTGGGACGGCTGCAGGCGATCTGCAGGCCCTGATGGATTTTCTGAAGGTCAGGAAATTCCACGCCATCGGTTCGGCGGCAGGGGGCGGTATCGCGGTGGATTACGCGCTTTCCCATCCCGAGCGGCTCGCAAGCCTCATCGTCGCTTGCGCGGTCGGCGGCGTCGAAGACAGGGATTATGCGCAAAGGATCGAAGCGCTGCGTCCCAACGGCTTCGACGCGATGCCGGCGGTCTTCCGCGAACTGTCCCCCGCCTACCGCGCCGCAAATCCGGAAGGCGCCGCGCAATGGGCCGCGCTGGAGCGCGCCGCCGTCACCGGCAACCGGCTGGGCCAGAAGCCAGCAAACACCGTGACATGGGCTCGCCTCTCAGGCCTGAACGTGCCGGCGCTCATTATCGGCGGCGATGCCGACTTGTACGTGCCACCCCCCCTCATCAGGACCTATGCCGCGCATATTCCGGGCGCCGAACTCGTGATCGTGCCGGAGGCCGGCCACTCGGTCTATTGGGAACGGCCGGACGTTTTCAATCGCGCGGTTCTGGATTTTCTTGCCAGACATCGCGGCTGAACGTCAGTTCATCTGCATACGGATATCTGAGACCTGCTTGCCTTTCCGGAGCAGCGCATCTGGAAAGGGCTTGTCCTTCAGATAGGCATCGAAAAACGCAATGCTGTAGGCATTGATCGCTTCGTGAAACCGCGGATTGAGGTCCGTCCAGGCGAAATGCCCGGCGCCTTCCAGCTCGACATAATATTTGGGGGCCGGCGTCTGGTCATAGGCGCCACCGCCCTGACCGACGAGCGGCGTGATGCCGACATCCCAGGTGCCGCCCTGATACATCACCGGCACGGACAAGCCCGAGAGCGTCTGCCGGTAGAGAAACGGCGCGCTGTAGGGCGAAAGTGCGAGCACGGCACGCACGCGCGCATCCTTCCAGCCCGTCCAGCCGCCGCCCAAGCCCAGGACCGTGTAACCGCCGAGTGAATGACCGGCCAGGCCGATACGGCCCCAATCGAAGGCGGCGAAACGCGGGTCCCGAGAGGCCGCGTCGATCAGGGCCTTCAGGTCCATCGCGCGGTCGGCATAGGTGGCTTCGGTCCAGCGGTCCGTATCGAGGAACGGCGCTTCAGCGGCACCAAACCAGGCCGCCAAATTGCCGCAGGCCACATCCCGATGATTGGGCGCAAATACCGCGTAGCCGGCATCTGCCAGTGCCTCGGTGAGGAACGTCGACTGCTTCGCACAGCCATGGAAGCCATGCGAAAACAGGATGACCGGCGCTCCTTGTGCCGCCGCCCCCTGGGGGAGCCAAGCGGTGACCTTCAGTCCCGCGATCTCGAAGTCTTGCGCGGTTGCCGCAGCCGCAGACAGAGCGAATCCGGAAATAATCGCCAGCCCCAAGCACAGGGCGAGCATCCAAATCTTCAGTAACGACGCTTTGGTACGCATTGGAAGCACCACCATATTTGCGGGAAGACATTCTAGCTGAAAACCGTGACCGCCATATGGCCGCCTGGACGGCGCAAGGCTTTTCCGCTTATGTCCTTGGCACCCGCTATTTTCCGGACTTCGTTGTTGCAGGACACCTCCCGTACCAGTTTCGACGGTCTGCCGCTGCCGCAGCGCCGGTGGGCTATTCTAACCATCTGCCTTGCCATCTTCGTCACCGTCATTGAGCAGACCATCGTCAATGTGGCTCTGCCGACCATCGGCGCCGATTTCAAGATCGATGCCGCCGCCTCCGTTTGGATCGTCAACGCCTATCAGGTGACGATCATGCTTTCGCTGCTGCCATTGGCATCGGCCGGCGACATTCTCGGCTACAAGCGGGTCTATCTCGCGGGGTTGTGCCTGTTCTGCGTCGCCTCGCTCGGCTGTGCGCTTGCGCCGAACCTGCTGATCCTCACGATGATGCGGGTCGTGCAGGGCTTGGGTGCGGCCGGCGTGATGAGCGTGAACATGGCGCTGGTGCGGTTCATTCATCCCATCAACCGGCTCGGCCACGGCATCGGCATCAATGCGGTGGTGATCGCGGTCTCGGCTGCGGCAGGCCCGACCATCGCGAGTTCCATCCTCGCCTTCGCGCCCTGGCCGTGGCTTTTTGCCGTCAAAGTCCCGATCACCATTGTCGCGGTCATCGTGGGCATTTACGCGCTCCCCGAGACGCCCCGCACGCATCATCCCTTCGACATGGTCAGCGCGGTGATGAGCGCCATTACGTTCGGGACGCTGATCGTGCTTTTGGATTCGCTCAGCCGCCCTGCCCTCCCTTCGCTGCTGTTCGCTGAGATTGGGTTGACGCTGTCGATGGGCGTTGTCCTCTATCGCCGGCAGACCCGGATGCCTCTGCCGTTGATTCCGGTCGATCTGCTCAAGCTGCCCCTGCTTGCGTTGTCGGTCGCCACATCGGTGTGCTCGTTCCTGGCGCAAAGCCTCGCCTTCATAGCGCTCCCCTTCCACCTGCAGGCGATCGGCTATTCGGCGGTGGACACCGGCCTGCTGATCACGCCATGGCCGCTCGCGACCGCGGTGTTCGCGCCCATCGCGGGCAAGCTTTCCGACCGCTATCCGGCGGGCCTTCTCGGATTGATCGGGCTCGCCGCGTTCGGCGCGGGACTGGCCGCGCTCGCCATGCTCGGCGCACGCACCAGCACTCCCGACATCGTCTGGCGCATGGCGCTCGCAGGGGCGGGGTTCGGGCTCTACCAATCGCCCAACAACCGCACCATCCAGGCATCCGCGCCACGCGCGCGCAGCGGCGGCGCCAGCGGTCTGCAGGCCATGGCGCGGCTGCTGGGTCAGACCGTGGGTGCCGCATTGACCGCGCTGGTGCTGGCGCGGTTCGCGCCGGGGGGCGCCGCGGCCGCTCTCTGGGCGGGTGCGCTGGTCGCGCTGCTGGGCGCGGCGGTGAGCGCCATCCGCCTCGCCGATCTTCCGCACCCGGAGGGTTGAGGCGGACTTCCTGCTTGTCTAGCCCGGCATCGAACTGCGGATCAGTTCGTATTTAGCAGCCACCGCCTCGCTCATCGCACTGAAAGACGACAGAACCGCGAACCCGATGCCCGCCGCGAACAGGGCATATTCGATGGCGGTGCTGCCGTTCTCGTCCGACAGGAACCGGGAAAGGAAGGCGCGCATGTTGCTGGTGGAGGCTTTCAGGGTGTCGATCATGCGCGGCTCCTTCCCGATCCGGTTGGCGCGCGTCATGTAGCGCAAGTCGATTTGATTCAAAATCGAGACGTCTGGAAGAGGTAAATGAATGATTTTCTTAGCAAAGGCTCAACCATAAATCCCTGAGAACGGCGTCGCGGCAATCCGCGCTTCACCGCGACCGGCGATTGCGCGCGCTTTACCGAGCCCGCTTAAATCGCGTCGCGATCTCCGGAAAGAAGTTCGTCGTTCACCCACTCGCCCTCGATGCGACTCCCATCGGGCAAGATCATGACGCCAGGTCCGTTGCGCTTTCCATTCGCGTAAACGCCGTCGAATTCCACATCGGGCTTGCCGTTGACGGTCCAAAACAAGATGCCCTTCCCCGACGCGAAGCCGTCCTTGCACGGTCCCGACCACGTCACGGCTTCATCGGCCTCGGGTTGGGGGTTCCAAATCTTGCACGGTTTGTTCGTCGCCGTGATCCAACCCGGAGGGGATGGTTTGTCCGTTGGGGTCTGGGCCGTAACTTGGGCCGCGACCAGCAGGATCGCAGCGGCGGAGATGATAATGGGCAATTTCATCGTTCGTCCTCGATCGGAATATCAGTGGGCAGTTGCGAAGGATGGTAGCAAACCAGCCCAACCGCCGCCACAACCCTTGCGGAAGATTCGGAACGACGCGGATCCCCGCCCGAACCGGACCTCAAATTCGCAGCCAGCAAATGTGATAGGGTCAGATCGAGAGGCGACGCATGACGGCGGCGAATTGTGTTCCACAGGCGCGGGAGCGCGCGATAAGCGACCGTCAGCTTCTCGCCAGATGCGCATGGCGCCTCATCCCCTTCATGGGACTCCTGTACTTCGTCAATTATGTCGACCGCGTCAATGCGGGCTTTGCCGCGCTCACCATGAACAAGGATCTCGGCTTTTCGCCGTCTGTGTTCGGGCTCGGAGCCGGTATTTTCTTCGCCGGTTATTTGCTGTTCCAAATCCCGAGCAACGTCATTCTCGAACGGATCGGAGCACGCGTTTCGGTCTGCTGCATCATGGCAATCTGGGGCGCGATCTCGGCTGCAACCGCGTTCGTCCACACGCCTCGCGATTTCTACGTGCTCCGCTTCCTGTTGGGCGTGGCGGAGGCGGGCTTCTTCCCGGGCATGATCTTTTATCTCACGCTGTGGTTCCCGCGGGCGGATCGCGCACGATTCACGGCAGCATTTACCTGCGCCATTCCGCTGTCGGGCATTGTCGGGGGCCCGGTATCCACGTTCATTCTGCAAATGAGCGGTGTTCTCGGGCTCCATGGCTGGCAATGGCTGTTTCTGATCGAGGGCGCACCTGCGTGTCTCCTCGCCTTCGCCGTTCTGAGATTCCTCCCCGACACGCCGGCGCAAGCCGATTGGCTGAGCGCCGCGGAAAAGAAGGCGATTGCTGCAAATCTGTCGGGTGAAGGGACTGCCGAGGATGGCGCGCTCTGGGAGGCTCTGCGCGACCCACGGGTGCTCGCGATTGCGCTCGCGGGGCTCGGCAGGGGAGCTGCGCTTTATGGCGCGACGCTGTGGCTGCCGCAGATTGTGCAGGCGATGGGTTTCTCGAACCTGCTGGTGGGTTTCATCGTGACAATCCCGTATCTCGCGAGCGTAATCGCGATCGTGCTTTGGGGATATTCCAGCGATCGCAGCGGAGATCGGATTTGGCATGTGGCGTTGCCCACTTTGCTCGCCGCGGCGGGCTTTGCGGGCGCAAGCCTGTTGCAGAACGATATGCTGGTGCTCGGATGCCTCACATTCGCGATGGTCGGCCTGTTGGCCGCGGCGAGTCCGCATTTTGTCCTGGCATCGTCCTTCCTGCGCGGCACGGCGGCGGCGGGCTCGATAGCGCTTCTCAACAGTGGAACGTCGCTGGGTGGTTTCGTTGGACCCTACCTCATCGGCGTGTTGAAGGAACAGACCGGAACCTATGCGGTGGCGATGGCTGTTCTGGCGCTGGGCTTGCTGCTTGCGGCGCTGATCGTGCTTGCGGTTGGGCGCTTTGTGATGCGCGCCACGGATTCGGCTGTGGAACCGGAAGTCGTCTGACGATTGGGAACTTTGCATGTCCCATTGGTAATGATGTCGCGAATGTGTCTCCAGGATTTCAACCGACATCGCTTGAGATGTTACTCACCGAATTGTCAGCCTTAGGGCCGCTTGAGGCTGATAGGTTCAGTTGGAGCTCGGAACCAGGGGTCCCATATCCCGCTTTCTGATCGGCGAGCTCTCCGCGTCCCCGGCGCCACTCACCGCGCTGCAGGGCGGCATCTCGGCAGAGAGTCAGGGAAGTGGCATTTCAGCATTATGACGGTATCCCGAGTATCGAGTGACTATCGGCGTTCAGGCTCCATTGCCTTTATGATGAGCATGGTGGCCGGCCTGCTCGCGGCCTGCAGCCTCGGTCCGGACTATCAGCGGCCCGCTACTGCCATTCCTCCTGCATGGAACATGGCCGATGCCGCGAACAACGCGCCCGCGTGGCCGGCCGCCAATTGGTGGCGCGATTTCGGCTCGCCCCAGCTCGACGAATTCGAGCAATCGGCGGAAGCCGCGAACTACGATATTGCCGCCGCGGTTGCGCGCATCCGGCAAGCCGATGCGCAAATGCGCATCGCGGGGGCCTCGCTGCTGCCGGCGGTGGGCGCAGGCGGCTCCATCACCCGCGAGCGCACGGCTCCCTCCGCCGTGCAGGGCGCCGGCTCCTCCACCTTCACCACATCCATGGCTGCACTGAACGCAAGTTACGAATTCGATTTCTGGGGGAAGAACGCTGCGGCGGTTGCCTCGGCCAAGGCACTCGCGCAGGCAAGCCGCTTCGACCGTGAAACGGTTGCGCTGACCGTCGTGTCCGGCGTCGCAAACACCTATTTCCAGATACTCGCGCTGCGCGACCGCATTGCCGTCGTGCAGCAGAATATCGATGCCGCGAACGAACTGCTCAAGGCGCTGCAGTTCGAAGACATGATCGGGGTTGCGACCGCGCTTGACGTGGCTCAGCAGGAAACCGTGGTCGCGACTCTGATGGCGGAACTGCCGCCGCTGCAGGAGCAATTGCAGCAGACAACAGACGCGCTGGCGATTCTCACCGGCAAGCTGCCGGAAGACATCCACATCGCAGACGGCAGCGTCAGCGATCTGTCGGAGCCGGTCATCAAGCCCGGATTACCCGCGAGCCTGCTTGCGCGGCGTCCCGATGTCGCCGAAGCCGAGGCACAATTGATTGCCGCGAATGCCGACATCAAAATGGCGCGCGCCCAGTTCTTCCCCGATGTCCAGCTCACGGCGGAGGGCGGTATTGCCACGACCGCCCTTTCCTCGCTCTTCGGCGCCGCGAGTCCGTTTTACGCGATATCTGCGGCGATCACGCAGCCGCTCTTCGAAGGCGGCCGATTGGAAGGACAGCTCGACTACTCTCAGGCGCGTTACGATGAACTGGTGCAGGATTATCGCAAGTCGGTGGTGTCCGCCTTTGCCGATACCGAGGATGCGCTGGCCGCAACCCAGTTCACCCGATTGCAGCAACAGAGACAGCAGGAGGCCGTGGACCGTGCGAGCCGCGCCTTTGCCATTTCCACCGCGCAATTGCGGGCGGGAACCGTCAACCTGCTGACGGTGCTCAACACCGAAAATTCGCTGTTCCCCGCTGAAGACGCTCTGGTGCAGGCGAAGCTCGCCCGGGTCGAGGCGTCGGTCAGCCTCATCAAGGCGCTGGGCGGCGGATGGCAGTAGGCGCGAACGCGAAAAACGAAACAGCGTTATTGCGGAAGGCTGGCGGGAAAATGAATCGTCTTCGAAGCGTAGTTGTTGCCGTTCTGCTCGCTGCTGCGGGCTTCGTGCTCTGGTATTGGGTCGGGAAAGCGGACGTGCAGGCCTCGGCGGTGCCGGCGCCCGACGCGGCCATTCCCGTCGATATGGGTGTCGCGACACGCCAGGATGTTCCCGACTATCTGACCGGCTTGTGCACGGTGCAGGCTTTCAATACAGTCACCATGACCGCCCGGGTCGATGGGCAATTGCAGAAGGTCGGGTTCGTCGAAGGTAAGGAGGTCAAGAAAGGCGATCTGCTGGCACAGATCGACCCGCGTCCCTATCAGGCCCAACTCGAGCAGGCGATCGGCAAGGAAGGGCAGGACCAAGCACAGCTCGCCAACGCCCAGAAGGATCTGGATCGCTACACGGCGCTCGCGGCGATGGATTACACGAGCAAACAGACCGTCGATACCACGCGCGCGCAGGTGGCCCAGTTGACGGCCCTCGTCAAAAGCGACCAGGCCGCCATCTCGAACGCAAGGACGCAGCTCGAATACACCACCATTAGCTCGCCCATCGACGGCCGCACCGGAATCCGTCTCATCGATGTGGGCAACAATGTCCATGCCTCCGACACCACCGGGATCGTGGTCATCACGCAATTGCATCCGATCTCGGTGATCTTCTCTTTGCCCGAGGACATGCTTCCCAAAGTGGCCGGCGCGATGAAGGCCGGGGCCGTCACCGTGTCGGCCCTGCCGCGCGATGACACAAAGGAACTCGACCGCGGAACCGTCGCGCTGATCGACAATGAGATCGACCAGCAGACCGGCACGATGCGCCTGAAGGCGATCTTTCCCAATCGGAACGACACGCTGTGGCCCGGCGCCTATGTCAATGTGCGTCTTCTCCTGAAGACTCAAAAGAATGTTCTGACCATTCCCTCGGCTGCCGTTCAGCGCGGGCCGGAAGGGCTCTACGTCTACGTCGTCAAGCCCGACGACACTGTGCAAACAAAGCCGATCAAGGTCGCCGAAGATACCGGAGAAATCGCTGTCATCGGCGATGGACTCACGGAGGGCGAGCGCATCGTCACTGCCGGTCAATACCGGCTCAAGCCGGGCACGCATGTCCAGGCGCAGGCGGCCCCTGGCAAGAGCGCGCCGGCGCCGGAACGCAAGAGCATCGCCGCGCAATAACGGAGAAGCCGGCTCATGAATATTTCAGCGCCCTTCATCAAGCGCCCGATTGCGACCTCGCTCATCATGCTGGGCATCTTCCTGGCCGGCGCCGCCGCCTATCCGCTGTTGCCGGTGGCGCCGCTGCCGCAGGTGGATTTCCCCACCGTATCGGTGTCGGCGTCCTTACCGGGTGCAAGTCCGGAGACCATGGCCTCCTCCGTCGCGACCCCCCTCGAACAGCATTTTGCACAGATTCCGAGTGTGTCCCAGATGACGTCGTCGAGCTTTCTCGGCACGACGCAGATCACCGTGCAGTTCAGTCTCGACCGCAACATCGACGCAGCGGCGCAGGATATTCAATCCGCGATCGATGCTGCCGGCGGCCAATTGCCCAAGAACCTGCCTGCGCCCCCGGCCTACCGGAAAGTCAATCCCGCCGACGCGCCGATTTTGATTCTCGCGGTTCATTCTGACGATCTGCCGCTCACGGTGGTAGATGATTATGCCGAGAACGTGCTGGCCCAGCAGGTGTCGCAGCTCGAAGGCGTCGCCCAGGTCGCGGTCGGCGGCCAGCAGAAACCGGCGGTCCGCATTCAGGTCGATCCCGTGAAAGTGGCCGCTCTCGGTATCAACCTCGATGACGTCGCCGGCGTGATCGCGAATGCGACGGTGGACGCGCCGAAAGGTTCGGTCGACGGGACCAAGAACAATTTCACGATCTACGACAACGATCAGCTTCTTACCGCGGCGCCCTGGAACGACGTCATCCTCGCCTACAAGAATGGCGCACCGGTGCGCATCCGCGACATCGGCCGGGCGGTGGATGGTCCGGAAAACACCAAATTGTCGGCCTTTCAGAACGGCAATCCGGGGGTTCTGCTGGTCATATCAAAACAGCCCGGCGCCAATGTCATAGAAACCGCCGAGCGCGTGAAGGCGCTCATGCCGCATATCATGAATGCCGTGCCGCCCACGATAAAGGTCGACACCATCGTGGACCGCACCGATACCATCAATGCGTCGGTACGGGATGTGGACATCACCCTCGCCATCACCATCGCGCTGGTGGTGGCGGTGATTTTCGTATTCCTGCGAAATGTGCGCGCGACCTTCATTCCCGGGATCACGGTGCCCCTGTCCTTGGTGGCGACGCTGGGATTGATGTATCTGGCCGGGTTCAGCCTCGACAATCTCTCGCTGATGGGACTGACCATCGCGGTCGGCTTTGTGGTGGACGATGCCATCGTCATGGTCGAAAACGTCTACCGGCATCTGGAGGAAGGGCTGACGCCGCTGGAAGCCGCGCTCAAGGGCGCAAGCGAAATCGGCTTCACCATCATATCCATCAGCACCTCGCTGGTTGCGGTCTTCATTCCCCTGCTGCTGATGGGCGGTATCGTCGGTCGCCTGTTCCGCGAATTCGCGGTAACCGTGACGATGACGATTTTCGTTTCCGCCGTGGTCGCACTGACGCTCACGCCGGTGATGGCGTCGCGCTTCCTGCGCGATGAGAAGCATGCCCGTCATGGCCGCCTTTATATGATGTTCGAGCGCGTCTTCGACGGGATGCTCGCGGCCTATACGCGCGGGCTCGATTTTGTGCTGCGCCATCAACGCATCACGCTGGCGGTGTTCTTCGCCACGGTGGCCACGACGGCGGTGCTCTATATCGTCGTGCCCAAGGGATTCTTCCCCCAGGAGGACACCGGAATCATCGTCGGGTTTTCGGAGGCCGCTCAGGATGTATCCTTTGCCGAAATGTCGCGCCTGCAGCACGAAGTGGCCGACGTGGTATCCCGCGATCCCGATATCGCGTCATGGGCGGCCTCGATCGCGGGTGCAAGGCCGCTGAACAGCGGCAGTGTGTTCTTCAGCCTCAAACCGCGCGACCAGCGCAAAGCGACGGCCGATCAGGTCATCAGCCGTCTGGAGGCCGCACTCTCGAAGGTCGAAGGGATCGCGCTCTATATGCAGACGGCGCAGGACCTCAATGTCGGCGGCCGCCTGTCCAAGACGCAATACCAATACACCCTGCAGGACGCGAACCTGGCGGAGCTGAACGAATGGGCCCCGCGGCTGGAGGCGAAGCTCGCCGCGATTGCGCTGTTGCGCGAAGTCACCAGCGACCAGCAGTCGAGCGGGGCAACGCTATCGCTCACGATCGACCGGGACCAGGCGTCGCGCTTCGGGATTCAGCCCGCGATGATCGACCAGACCCTCTATGACGCGTTCGGTCAGCGGCAAGTGACCCAGTATTTCACGCAGCTCAACACCTATCACGTCGTTCTCGAGGTCGATCCCGCCCTGCAAGGCCGTACCGACACGCTGGAGAAGCTCTATATCAAATCGCCGATCACAGGGCAGGAAGTGCCGCTCTCGACGCTTGCCAAATACGACACCAAGGCGGTCGGCTATCTGTCGGTGAACCATCAGGGACAATTTCCGGCCATCACGCTCTCCTTCAATCTCGCTCCCGGCGCGGCTTTGGGGGACGCGGTCGATGCGGTCGAGAAGGCATCCAGGGAGATCGGCATGCCGGCCGGCATCGTCGGCACGTTTCAAGGCACCGCCCAGGCGTTCCAATCCTCCTTGGCGAGTCAGCCTTATCTCATCCTGGCGGCGTTGATCACCGTCTACATCATTCTCGGCGTGCTGTATGAGAGCTACATTCACCCGCTCACCATTCTGTCGACGCTGCCGTCCGCGGGCGTCGGTGCGCTTCTGATGCTGCTTATCTTCCATCTCGATCTGTCGGTGATCGCGCTCATCGGCATTATTCTTCTGATCGGCATCGTGAAGAAGAACGGCATCATGATGGTGGATTTTGCGATCCGCGCCGAAAAGGAGGGCGGGCTCTCGCCCAAAGACGCCATCCGGCAGGCCTGCCTGCTCCGCTTCCGTCCCATCATGATGACGACGATGGCGGCGTTATTCGGGGCTTTGCCGCTCATGCTCGGCAACGGCACGGGGTCGGAGCTGCGCCAGCCGCTCGGATTTACAATGGTCGGCGGCTTGATCGTGAGCCAGATGCTCACGCTGTTCACGACGCCGGTGGTCTATCTCTATCTGGATCGCGTGAATGCCTGGCTGGGGCGAAACCGGGAAGGCCACCCGGCAGCGGAGGCCACAATCCGAACGGCAAATCCGATCTGAGATCCAAATCTTGCGATTCGCAGGTCAGACCGGCTTCAGTGCCTCATGCGGCTCGGGCGGAAGCTCGACGTGGATCGGATCGCCAGGCCTTATCTCGCCGCCACTGAGTACGATGCCCATGATGCCGCTCTTGCGGATGACGTTGCCGTCATCGTCGCGGCCCAGGAGTGCGGCCATCAATCCCGCCTGGAACCCGTCGATCTGGCGGCAGGGATTGCGCACGCCCGTCACTTCGACGACGGCGCTTTCACCCAGATGAAGCCGCGTGCCCTTGGGCAGCTTGAGAAGCGCTATGCCGCTGGTGGTGACGTTCTCGCCGATCTCGCCAGGCGATACGTTGAACCCCAAAGCGCGCAATTCGTCGTGCAGCTCGGAATGGATCAGATGAACCTGGCGCAGATTGGGCCGGTTGGGGTCTTCGCGCACACGCACGAGATGTTGGACGTTCTTCCCGAAATGGGCGTCGCCTTCCACGCCCAGCCCTTCGAGCAGGCGGATGAAGAGCTGGTTGGTCTTGGTGAAATGGTGCTCCGTGCTCCTGCTGACAGCAGTCACCACACCGGGTGCGGGATCCGGTGTTTCGGAAAGGATTGCATCGCTGGCGTCTTGCATGAGTCACCTGCCTGATGACGAAGGATAGCCCGGCGGGGCAGCCCAGGGAATTGCCCTCGCACCGGCGATTCGCTAGCCCTCCGGCCTCGAGGGGGCGTGGCTCACATGGCCGAGCGCCGAGAAGGTATCCGCGATAGCCTGGCATTCATCGGCGATGCGCCGAAGCGTCGAGCTGGTCTTCGGGTCGGGATCGTAATCGGCAATCTCGCGCAATTGCTCCGCATACTGCCGATATCGGATCGCGGCCTCCGTCTCCGTCATGCGTGCCCCCAGGCGGACCGAACCTTAAAATTGTAACCCGGGATGAAACCAAATAGTAATTGCCGATTGAATTTACCTTAATTCACCAGGCTTCCGGTAGGCTTCGAGCGCCCCCATGAAGGGCGCCATGACCTGATCGATCAACGCAGACGGCTGCTTTTCGTCGATGCCATAGCGTTCGGGCCATTGCGCACCACTCGCGCGGAACGTGCCGAACAGCATATCGAACAACGGCAGGGTGGCCGCATAGTTCGCGTTTTCCGTGACGCCCGCGCCCAGATGCTCGTGATGCCAATGATGAAAGGCGGGCGTGGCGACGATGCGCTCGCACCAGGCGAGAGGCCAGCGCAAATTGGCATGCAGCACATAGCCCCAGGTGCTGCCCACCAGCGTGACGAGCAGCGGCACCCAATCCAGCGTGCTGCCCGCGGGCTGCGCCAGACCCAGCAGATAAAGCGGCAGGTAACCGCATAACCGGACGAGGATCAGATCGACCGGATGGGCGCGCGTATTGACCAGCCAGTCGAGTTCATGTGCGCTGTGATGCACCGCATGAAACCGCCACAACAATGCCGACGCATGCATCGCGCGGTGCCCCCAGTAGAAACCGAATTCCGCAACAATCATGGAGAACGCAAAGCGTGCCCAGCCCGGCCAATCGGCCAGACTGGGCGCCAAGCCTTGCGGAGCCACCATGTGCATCAGCCACAGTGCCGCGATGACGGGCACAACGATGATCTTGCCAGGCAAGATGCTGGTGAGGAAATAGTACACGACATCCGTGCGCCAACCCTCACGCAGCACGCGCTGCGGTTTCAACGCAAACACCCTCTCCAAGGGCACAAACAACACCACGAGCAGGATGAGCCCGTTGCCGAACTTCAGGAACTCGAACGCCCAAGGCGGCAGAGCCGTCTGCAATTGCTGCAGCATACCCATCATGCCGGTGATGCTCCCCTCATATGGCTACGGGCCTTAGACCCCGGTCAGCCCTGACGGCCAATGCGCTGCCAGTGGGTGAAACGATACACCGCGCCGAACCCCAGCAGCCCCATCAGCAAGAGGATGCCGCTGTCCGGTTCGGGGACCACTTTCACGCCATCGAGTCCGGCGAGCGGCGGATCGCCTGTGCCCACCGCAAGGAAGCTCAGCACCTGCGTCGGTGACGTGGCCTTGAACTTCATGGATTGGGGCTTCCAATTGTAGAAGCTGAGCGTCGAACCATCGCCGGTCATGAAAGCGGAATTCAGCGTCGTGGTGCCGAAGGTGACCTGCCACTCCCCGCTGACGGGTCCGGGAATAGTGACGAAGAGTTCGGTATCCTGAATCAGAGATTGATAGAAGCTGACCATGTAGTCTCTGCCCGGCTGCAGTCCCGTGATGGTCTGCGTGATGGCCGAGTTGTGATAATCGCTGTCGGAAAATATGAAATTCCCGCCGTCCGGGCTGGACTGGGGCAAGGCGCCCGCCACGCCGACCAGAGGGACTTGGACCAGGTAACCGTTGGTGTACCAGCTCGGCAGCACGATAAGCTGGCCATAGTCGAGCGTGCTCCAATTGGCGACCGTGCAGAGCGAGGGACACCACCACGTGCTGGTGGTCGTGGCTGTCGTGTTCTCGAAGGACCCGTTGGCGACCAACGGAACGCCGAGGACCGGGGCGGCGCCGACCATCAACGCGCCGATCAGTGCTGCAGTGCGGCAAACGGCTTTGACTGAGAAATTCCTCATGGCTCACATCCTCGTATGGGTTGCAGATGAAAGGGAAAAACCAATCCAACGCCGTCCGCTCGCGCGAGGGAGGTGTGCCCATTGGCGCAAGAGAGCGGGTACAGCCACGACGCAAGGAAGGTGCCAGTGATGGAACTCTTTGTTTTGGCTTGTTTTGGCGGGATATGACTGTCGAAGCCGTCACAAAATGTAAAGAAAACCGACACAAATCCTCGCGCACCCATCCGCACGAGGACGATTGCCGCCGGGTTCGCGAGTTGGCTAGGCGAACCCCGCTTCGATCATCTTGCGCATGACGGTGGGAAGCGCGGCGGTGCCCAATTCGCCGCGTGAGAGCCACATTCCTTCGCCGTTGGGGCGGGCGCGGAAGCGGGCGACATAGACTTCCGTCTCCAGTTCGAAATGCGTGAAGCCGTGGCGGACGATGCCCGGCTGCTTGCGCCAGCGGCCCCTGAACGGCGCTTCGCCGAGCGCGGTTTCAAGGTCCGGGAAACGCTCCCGCCATTCTCCCAACGGCGGCTGCAGCATACCGCCGAGGAGCCCCTTCTCCGGCCGCCGCACCAGATAGACCGCGCCCGCCGCGTCGATTGCCACGAAAGCCGCGCCGCGCCGCAAGGGACGCGCGGCCTTGGCCGCCTTGCGCGGCAAACCCTCCGCAATGCCCAAGCGCCGGCCCTCGCAATGCGCAGCAACCGGACAAACGCCGCATAGCGGCTTCTTGGGCAGGCAGATTCCCGAACCCAAATCCATCAGCGCCTGTGCGAAATCGCCGGGGCGCGCTTGTGGCACAAGCGGCTCTGCAAGGACGGCGAGTTTCGTTTTGGCTTTGGGCAGCCTCTCTTCCACCGCGAACAGCCGCGCGATGACGCGTTCGGCGTTGGCGTCCATCGCGGCCACCCGCTCGCCGAACGCGATCGCCGCAATCGCTGCGGCCGTGTAGGCGCCGACGCCCGGCAATTTGCGCAAAGCCTCGGCCGAGCCCGGAAACAATCCACCGAATTCTTCGGCCACGAGTTTCGCCGCGCGATGCAAATTGCGCCCGCGCGCGTAATAGCCGAGTCCCGCCCAAGCGCCCAGGACCTCGTCCTGAGAGGCGGCCGCGAGCTGTTTCACATCCGGCCAGCGGTCGAGAAACCGCAGATAATAGGGCGCAACGGCCGCCACCGTCGTTTGCTGCAGCATGATCTCGGAAAGCCAGACGCGATAGGGATCGCTCGCCTCGCCCGCCCTCGCCCGCCAGGGGAGTTCGCGCCGGTTCGAATCGTACCAGGCGAGCAGCAGGAGGGTCGCCGCAGAGCGGCCGCGTCGTCTATGATCTTTGCCGTTCCCGGTGGCCATGAAGCATGAGCAGAAACGCGAAACCGAATACGGGGCAAGGGGCACCCTCGCACTCCCGCCATGGCTGGGCGCGCGGGCTCAAGGAAACCGCGCTCGGCGAGGCCAATGGCGCGTTTCTTCGCGCAGGCTTCACCGATCCGACCCTGGTGCTCCGCTGGACCGAGATTGCAGGCGCGGCGGTTGCCCGAATCGCCCGCCCCTTCAAATGGCAGGAGGATAAGGAGGGCGCCACCTTGACGCTCAAATGCGAACCCGGTGCTGTGGTTCTGCTGCAGCATCAGACACGCGAGCTGATGGAGCGGGTGAACGCCTATGCCGGGCGCGGCCGCGTCACGCGGCTGAAACTGCTGGCCGGCCGGTTGGACGAACTGCCGGGGCCAGCGGATCATCCGCGCCGCTTCTCGCCGCTTGAGGTCCCCACGGACGAACCGCCGCCCTTGCCGGCCGCGCTCGAGAGGATGACCAAGCTGAGGCGCGGCTTGCGCAAATAACCAAAGCGCGTGCGATTTTTGCCATTGGCAAAGTCGATTATGCCATTGGCAAAATTGGAAAATTTCCGCTTGCAAACAGCCTTATTTGCGCTAAGCATGGGCTCAACATGACGGATGCGGAACTCGTCACTCGTACACGCGAATCGCTTGGAATAACGCAAACGGAGTTGGCCGAGAGGCTCGGCGTAACTCCCAGCGCGGTTTCGAGATGGGAAGCAGGTACGCGGGCCTTGCCAGGTCCCGCTCGAAAGCTTCTCGAGCAGATGAGTGATAAGACAGAGCCACGATCGTTGGGAGTGAGGGCTATGAACAAGAATATTCGGATGTACGGGATAATTGCGGCTGTCCTCGTCGTAGCGGGCGCCGGCTACTGGATGTTCGGCCGAACGGACAATTCGCTCCCGGGCCTTGCCAGCATCACCGGCGGCGGCCAGAGCGTCGAGATCAAGGATACCGACAACGTCCACGGCTCCAAGAACGCGCCCGTGACGTTCGTGGAATATGCCTCCATGACCTGTCCCCATTGCGCCGCATTCCAGAAGGACGTGATCCCCAAGCTCAACAAGGATTATGTCGATACCGGCAAGGTGAAGGTTGTTTTCCGCGAATATCCCCTGGATGGCGCCGCCCGGATGGCCTCCGCGGTCGCCCGCTGTTTGTCTGGGGATCAATATTTTTCGTTCATTGATCTCCTGTTCAAGAATCAGATGAACTGGATCAAGGATTTCGACGGCAACAACCAGCTCACCAAGGAGGACATCCTCGAAGGCCTGACCCAGATGGGACGCATCGCGGGACTTCCCGCCGACAAGGTCAAGGAATGCGCCGACGATCCGAAGAACTTGGCGCTGGTCGATGCGAACTGGATGGAGGGCATGACCAAGTACAACGTCAATTCGACGCCGACCTTCATCATCAACGGGGTCTCGCATTCGGGCGAAATCCCCTACGACGATTTGCAGAAGATACTGGACCCGCTCGTGAAGAAATAAATCTTCCGTGACGGGCGCAACAGGAAGTGAAGAGTGAAGTTCACCCGTCTCAGGCTTAGCGGCTTCAAGTCCTTCGTCGATCCCACCGAGCTTCACATCGAGCCCGGGCTGACCGGCATTGTCGGGCCCAATGGCTGCGGCAAATCCAATCTTCTGGAGGCGCTCCGCTGGGTAATGGGCGAGAACCGGCCCACCTCGATGCGGGGCTCCGGAATGGACGATGTGATCTTCGGCGGCACCGGCTCGCGGCCGATGCGCAACAATGCCGAAGTCACCCTCTTCATCGACAATTCCGACCGCAGCGCGCCGGCCCCCTATAACGACTATGACGTGGTGGAGGTGACCCGCCGGATCGAGCGCGAAGCAGGCTCGATCTACCGGCTGAACGGTCGCGAAGTGCGCCAGCGCGACGTGCAGATATTCTTTGCCGATGCCTCGACCGGATCGGCCTCGCCGGCGCTGGTGCGCCAGGGCCAGATTTCGATCCTGATCAACCAGAAGCCGCTCGCCCGGCGGGCGATTCTGGAAGAAGCCGCAGGGATTTCCGGGCTGCATCAGCGCCGCCACGAGGCGGAGCTGAGGCTCAAGGCCGCCGAAACCAATCTTGGCCGGCTCAACGACATCATCACCGAGGTCGAGGGCCAGCTCCAGGGGCTGAAACGTCAGGCGCGCCAGGCGTCGCGTTATCGCAACCTGTCGGGCCTGATTCACAAGGCCGAGGCGCTGCTGTTCCATTTGCGCTGGCGCGATCTGGAGACGGTGGCGCGCGATGCAGCCTCAGCCCTTGCCGCGGCCTCGACGCTGGTCGCCGACCGCACCGACGCCGCTGCGCAATCATCCACCCGTCAGGCCGATGCCGCCGCCGCATTGCCGCCTCTGAGGGAAGTGGAAGCCGTGAAGGGCGCAGCCCTGCAGCGGCTCCTGCATGCGCGCGACAATCTGGAAGCCGAAGAGGCGCGGGCCCGCGAAGATGCCCAACGGCTTCGCCAGCGCATATCCATGGCCGAACATGATGTTCAGCGCGAGCGCACGCTGGAGCAGGACGCCGGTGCAGCACTCTTCGGTCTCGCGGGCGAAGCGGACGAATTGGAAGCGGCCAATACCGTAGCGGTCGAGAAACTGGCCGAAGCCGAAGAACAAATGCAGCGGCTTTCCGAAGTTCTGACCGCGCGCCAACACACGCTCGAACGGCTGACGTCCGAACTCGCCCAATTGAGCGCGACACGCGCAGGCTACGAACGCGCCCGCAACGAAGCCCAAACCCAGGCCGGGCGTGCCGAACAGCAGCGAAACCTCCTGCAGCCGCGCGTGGAACAGGCCGCCATCGAGATCGCGCAAACCCCGGACGTGGCCGCGGCCGAAGTGCGCGTTGAAGCGGCCCGCTCGGCGGCGCACGCCGCGCGCGCCGCGGCCGAATCCGCCGAGGCGGCGCTTATGAGCGCGCGCGAAACCGAAACGCAAACGCGCAAACCCCTGGAAGCGGCCGAACGCGACGTGCACGGGCTGGAAGCGGAGATTCGCGCGCTCGCCAATTTGCTGCGGCCGGAAGGAAACGATCTCTGGCCGCCGCTGATCGATGCACTGAAAGTGGCGCCCGGTTACGAAGCAGCACTTGCCGCGGCACTTGGCGATGATCTCGACGCGCCCTTGGACGAAGCCGCGCCCCAGCATTGGCGCAATCTGGGCGCGATGGAAGAGGCCCCGCCCCTCCCCGCCGGGACTCCGCTCGCGCAATTCGTGGAGGCGCCCACCGCGCTTGCACGGCGGCTTGCATTCACCGGCGTGGTCGCGCCGGAGGAAGGCGCAGCAGCGCAAAAGGATCTCCACGCCGGCCAACGATTGGTCTCCCAGCGCGGCGATCTATGGCGCTGGGACGGATTTGCGGCGTCCGCCGATGCGCCCAGTCAGGCGGCGATCAGGC
Organism: uncultured Bordetella sp.; assembly: GCA_964494505.1. Lineage (GTDB taxonomy): Bacteria > Pseudomonadota > Alphaproteobacteria > Micropepsales > Micropepsaceae > CAIYRG01. The sequence continues at coordinate 86,003 of CAZBRO010000012.1, read as the reverse complement.
TGCAGCAGCGCAACCGGCTCGAATCGCTGGAGCGCGACGTTGCGGCGGCGAAGGTGAAACGGGGCGATGCGCATTTGGCTTATTCCACCGCACAGCGGGATGCCGCCACGGCGCAAGAGGATGCCCGCGCGGCCGTGCGCGCACTTCGCGAGGCGGAATCCGGCTTAAATGCGGCGCAGGACAACGCGGCCCGGGCCGCCCGCCTCGCCGCCGAACGCGCCGGCCGTCTCGCCACCTTGGAAGCGGAAATCAGGAATTGCGACCAGACGCTCGGCAACGCGCGCCAGGCTGCGAATGACGCGACCGAGGCGCTCGCCGCATTACCGGACGGAACGGCGCTTGCCGCCGAGCTTGCCACGGCACGCAGCCTCGCGGGGGATGCACGCACCGCGTCGAGTGAGGCCCGCGCGGTGCTCGAAGCCATCCGGCGCGATGGCCTGGTGAGAAGCGGCCGGCTCGGGGCAATTGTCGAGGAAACCGCCCGCTGGTCGGAGCGGCGCGCAGCCGCCGAGCGCCAGATCGAAGCGCTTGCCGAACGTACCGCTCAGATGAACGCGGAATTGGCGGCACTGGAAGCCAAACCCGAAGAAATCGCGTCGCGCCGTTCGGCGCTGATGGATTCGATCGGGGTTGCCGAAACCGCACGGAAGGAAGCCGCCGACGCCCGCGCCTTGGCGGAAACCGAGCTTGCCGACGCCGATAAGCAGGCAAAGGCTGCGACCCATGCGCTGACGGAGGCGCGTGAGGAACGCGCCGGCTGCGTGGCGCGCGCGGAATCGGCGAGCGCGAGGCTCTCCGAACTGTTTGCGCGCATCCGCGACGAACTCTCGGCAGCACCGGAAGAACTCGCCGCGCGCGCGGAGATCCAGGACGATTCCGAGCTTCCGCCGCTGGATCAGGCCGAGAAGCGCGTCGAAAAGCTGAAAGCCGAGCGGGAGCAGTTGGGCGGCGTGAATCTGCGCGCCGAAGAAGAAGCCCAAGACCACGAACAGCGCCTGGCCGGGCTCACCGCCGACCGTGCCGATCTCGATGGCGCCATCCAGCGGCTGCGGCGGGGCATCCAGAACCTGAACAAAGAGGGGCGCGAGCGGCTGCTCGAATCCTTCGAGAAGGTGAATGCGAATTTCGAGCGCCTGTTCAAGGAGCTGTTCCAGGGCGGCGAAGCCCGTCTCACCTTCACCGAATCCGAGGACCCGCTGGAGGCGGGGCTGGAGATTCTGGCGAAACCTCCGGGGAAGAAGCTGACCACGCTGTCGCTGCTCTCGGGCGGCGAGCAGGCGCTGACCGCGATTTCGCTGATCTTCGCGGTGTTTCTGGTGAACCCGGCGCCGATCTGCGTGCTCGACGAAGTGGATGCCCCGCTCGACGATGCCAATGTGGACCGCTTCTGCCGCCTGCTCGACGAGATGACGCGGCTGGCCGAGACGCGCTACCTCATCATCTCGCATCATGCGCTCACCATGTCGCGCATGGATCGGTTGTTCGGCGTGACCATGGCCGAGCGTGGCGTGAGCCAGCTCGTATCGGTGTCCTTGACCGAGGCCGAACAGGTCATCGCCGCGGAGTAGCGCACCTGTGGTGGGCCCGCCCATTGATGGGACCCCATTTGGCCATGGCCGATCTTATCCATTGAGAATTGGGTCCCCTTCCCTCGCATCGCGTTTCGCGATGCTCGCCGGGGATGACACAGGATTTATAATGAACGAGCTTACCCAACGATGCGATCATAAAAATCATCCCAATTGCGATTACCTTTTTCGATCAGCCTGATATGTCATTCCCGGCCGAGCGGCGCGTCGAAGGGGCGGCGCGAGGGGAAGGGAAGCCAATCCCGACCGAACTCGCCGAATTTCCGATGACCGCATCGCGTTCCGCTACGATGGCGGCTTTCTCCTTGGAGCGATCAGAACAACCGGTCCAGCAGATTCTGGAATGCGCTCAGCACATCCTTTGGCTGATCGGGTTCCGGTTTCGATTCGGGATTGTCCGGCGGACCTTCTCCGCCAGGAACGTCTTCGGACAACAATGTCTCCCCGACCAAGGGCCGCGCCGGCAGATTGCGCTCGGCGTCCGCCATGAACGCTTTGAAAATGCGCGCCGGAAGCCCGCCGCCGGTGGCCTTTTTCATCGGCGCGCCGGCGTCGTTGCCGATCCAAACTCCGGTCACGTAATCGGCGGAGAAGCCGACGAACCAGGCATCGCGATAATCCTGCGACGTGCCGGTCTTGCCCGCCACCGGCCGGTCGGAGAGAGCCGCCGACCTGCCTGTGCCCTCGGTGACCGTGCCGGCCATCATTTCGGTCATGGCGGCGTTGTTTTCTTCGCTCATCACGCGGTTCAGGTCGTGCGCGCGGCGGCGGTAGAGCACCTTGCCGGACTCAGTCCGTATGCTGACGATGGCATAGGGCAGCACCCCGATGCCGCCATTGGCGAAGGCCGCGTATCCTCCGGTCAATTCCAGCGGCGTCACGTCGGAGGTACCCAGCGCAAGCGAAGGCACTTCGTCCAATTCGTCCGATATGCCAAGCCGGTGGGCGACGCGCGCGACATTCTTCGGGCCGACTTCGTCGGTCAACTGCACGGCGGCCGAATTGGAGGAATGAGCGAGCGCGTGCGCGAGAGTAATATTGCCCTCATAGGCGCCTTCGTAATTGCCCGGCGCCCATTTCCCGATCGTTACCGGGCCATCGAACACCTCGTCATTCGTCCGATGCCCGTGTTCAAGCGCTGCCAGATACACAAACGGCTTGAACGCCGATCCCGGCTGGCGCTTCGCATCGGTGGCGCGGTCGAACGGGCTGTCGTCATAGGAGCGGCCACCGACCAGCGCACGCACCGCACCCTCCAGATTTATCGCGACGAGGGCGCCCTGCCCCGCCTGCAGCTTGGCTCCGTCCTTGGCGAGGCCGCGCACCAGCGCGTTCTCCGCCTGCGCCTGCAGGCTGAGGTCGAGCGTGGTTTCCACAATCATTCGCTCCTTCTGCTTGCCGACGAATTGGGGCAATTGGGAAATCACGTAATCGACGAAATAGCCCGCGCCCGGCGTTGCAAAGCTGTGCGCGATCTTCGGCCGATCCGCCATTGCGCGGTCCCGCGTCTTCTTATCGATGAAGCCGGCCTGCTCCATCGCATCGAGCACGAGGGACCCGCGCATCAAGGATGCGTCTGTCGAGGCTTCGGGATTGTAGCGCGAGGGCGCCTTCACGGAACCGGCAAGAATGGCGGCTTCGCTCAGCGTCAGCTCGTTCGCGTGCTTGCCGTAGAAGCGTTCGGCGGCCGCCTCGATGCCGTAGACGCCGGCGCCGAAATAGACGCGGTTCAGATATAGGGTGAGTATTTCGTCCTTGCTGTATTTGATCTCGAGATAAACCGCGAGGATCGCCTCCTCGGCCTTGCGTTCGAAGGTGCGGTCGGGCGTCAGGAACAGGTTCTTGGCAAGCTGCTGAGTCAGCGTGGAGCCGCCTTGGACATAGGCGCCCTGGGTCAAATCCTCATAGGCGGCGCGCACAAGACCCATCGGATCGATGCCGAAATGGGAGCGGAAGCGGCGGTCTTCGATGGCGATGAAGGCATTGCCGACATAGCGCGGCAGCGCGCCTACCGCGATGCTCTCGCCCCGCGTCAGGCCGCGGCGCGCGATCATGCGGCCTTTGACGTCCAGGACGGTGACGTCGCTTCCGGGGTCATAGGCAAAGAGATTGGCGGTGCTCGGAAGTTCGTAAATCCAGTGCCCGACCAGGATGGCACCGCCGAGCACGAGCCAGATGGCGCCTGCGATCAGCGCCGCGCGCAGTCGCGTGCGTCCGGTTCTGGGGTGCTCCGGAGGCGGATTCCGGCCCGGGCGGTGGGCGGAGCCGAGAGCGCGCACGGAATCGCGGGCGGCATTGGGTGCACGCGGGTCTTTCCCAGCCATCCTATTGCCTTGTTTCGCCTTTAGTCCCCTACTTGGGGCTGGTTAACCAACGAGAGTGGCTAAAACGAGGCGCCTCGGGGCGGCACGGACTTGCGGCGCCCCTGCATTTGGATCAATGCGGTTCGTCTCCGAATCGCTATTTTAGCGGCTGATATCCGTCGATTGAACGCGCTATGAACGAACAATTGCCCATTCCCGATACCGATCTTGCCCGCCGATTGGGGCTCGAATCCCGCCCGCGGCGGTTCTTCCGGCGGGGATGGCTCGCGGTTGTTGTCTTGCTGGTTCTGATCGCCGCGGCCGCCGCCGGCCTTCAGTATTGGCGTACCGAGCGGCCCGCCGGCTATGTCACCGCCCCGGTTTCGCGCGGCGGCCTGACCGTCACCGTGAACGCGACAGGCACCCTGGCGCCGCGCGATCAAGTCGATGTCGGCGCCGAAATTTCCGGCCGGCTCGACAAGGTGAATGTCGATTACAACGACCACGTCAAAAAGGGCCAGGTGCTCGCGGTCGTAAACACCGACCCGATCCAGGCCCAACTCGCCCAGGCCCAAGCCGCGCTGAATGCCAACCGCGCCACTGTCGTCCTCAACGAAGCCACTGTGCGAGAGACGCTCGATCGCCGCGACCGTGCGCGGTCACTGCTGGCGATGGGGGGCATCTCCGCTCAGGACCTCAAGACCGCCGAAGAGACCTATGAACGCGCCGTCGCGTCCGTAGCCAAAGCAAAAGCCGATGTCGCGAACGCCGCGGCTCAGGTCTCGCTCTACAACACCCAAATCGGCAAGGCGCAGATTCGCGCGCCGATCGACGGCGTCGTGCTCGACCGCAAGGTCTCGACCGGCCAGACGGTAGCGGCCACGTTTCAGACGCCCGTGCTGTTCACGCTGGCAAGCGACCTTTCCACCATGGAGCTCGATGTCGATATCGACGAAGCCGATATCGGCGCCGTGCGCGAAGGCCAGACGGCGACGTTCACGGTCGATGCGTATCCGCAGCGTGTCTTCGACGCGAAGCTTGTCACGCTGCACAATGCCGCCAAGACCGTGAACGGTGTCGTGACCTATCAGGGTGTGCTCGCAGTCGAGAACAAGGCGATGCTGCTGCGCCCCGGTTTGACGGCGACGGCCGAGATTCTGGTTTCGGAAAGCAAGGACACGCTGCTGGTCCCCAACGGGGCTCTGCGCTTCACCCCGCCTGCGGCAGATTCCTCCGCGCCGCCGCCCAAGGGCACCAATGGCGAGCTGAAGGGGCGCGTGTGGGTTCTCGAAGAGGGCAAGCCCGCCCCTCGCGATCTCACCATCGGACGCAGCGATGGCCGCAGCACGGAAGTTCTTTCCGGCGATCTGAAACTAGGCGACCGCGTCATCACCGATATCGCGACGCGTGCGGGCGGCACATGAACAACGAGCTGATCCGGCTGATCGATGTGCGCAAGGTCTATGGCGCCGGCGAAGCCCAGGTGATCGCGCTCGACCGCATCAACATCGCGATAGAAGCCGGTGAATTCGTCGCCATTCTGGGGCCGTCGGGCTCGGGCAAATCAACGGCGATGAACATCCTGGGCTGTCTGGATACTCCGAGCGAGGGCCATTATTTCTTCCGCGGCGTGGATGTGGGTTCCTTGAGCCGCGATCAGCGCGCGCTGTTGCGGCGCAATTATCTCGGCTTCGTGTTCCAGGGATTCAATCTGCTGAAGCGGACTTCGGCGCTGGAAAACCTGGAACTGCCGCTGATCTACAGGGGCACGCCGCGAAGCCAGCGTCATGCTCTCGCGCGCAAGGCGCTGGCGCTGGTCGGTCTCTCAAACCGTGAGACACATACCGCATCGGAGCTTTCGGGCGGGCAGCAGCAGCGGGTCGCGATCGCCCGCGCGCTCGTCACCGAGCCCGATGTCATTTTTGCGGACGAGCCCACGGGCAATCTCGATAGCGCCAAGAGCTATGAAATCATGGAGCTGTTCCGCGCGCTCAACGAGGAACGCGGGATTACCATCGTGCTCGTCACCCACGAGGAAGACATCGCCGCTTATGCCAAGCGGCATATCCGTTTCATGGACGGGCGCGTCGCGTCCGATACGCCGAACGCCCATCGCGTGGGCCGCGCGAGGACCGCGAGGGCCATGACATGATCGTCGATGCGCTGATCCTTGGCTTGCGCGAACTCCGCCGCAATCTGATGCGCGCCTCGCTCACGACGCTCGGCGTCATCATCGGGGTCGCAGCCGTGATTGCCATGGTGACACTCGGCAATGGCGCCACGATGAGCGTGACGTCGAGCATCGGATCGCTCGGGCGCAATCTTCTGATCCTGTCGCCGGGGACGCGGCGCATGGGCGGGGCGCAATCCGATGCCTCGCCCTTCGATCCGGGCGATGTCGAGGCAGTGCGCCGCGATATCGGGAATTTGCGCGCGGTGGCGCCGCTGGCGATGCGCTCCGAAATCGCGGTGGCCGGAAACCAGAACCATCCGACCCAGATCGCAGGCACCGACAACGCCTATTTCGAGGCGCGCGATTGGCCGCTCTCGGCGGGGCGCGTATTCACCGACGCCGAAGTGCGCACCGGGCGGCCCGCCTGCATCGTCGGCCAGACCATTCGCACCGACCTGTTCGGCAGCCAGAATCCGCTGGGCGCGAATATCCGGGTGCGCGATGTGCCTTGCGAAGTGGTGGGCATCCTTTCGGCCAAGGGCCAGTCCACCTTCGGGCAGGATCAGGACGATCTGGTCATCATGCCGATCCGCGCCGTTCAGCGCCGGCTTGCCGGCAACACCAATGTGGGCACGATCTGGATAGCAGCCGCGCGTCCCGAAGACGTGGCGAAGGTCAAAAAGGACCTGACCGACCTGATGCGCGAAAGGCGGCATCTCTCGCCCGGCACGCCCGACGATTTCCAGGCCAACGACATGGCCCAGATCACCCAGATCATGCAGACGACGACCGGAATACTGACGCTGTTCCTGGCCGCGGTTGCGGCGGTGAGCCTCCTGGTCGGCGGCATCGGCATCATGAACATCATGCTGGTGTCGGTGACGGAGCGCACGCGCGAGATCGGGATCAGGCTCGCCATCGGCGCGCGCGAAAGGGATGTGCTGACGCAGTTCCTGGTCGAGGCGGTGATGATGTCGGCCCTGGGAGGGCTGGTCGGAATTCTGTTCGGGCTCGCGGCATCGGCGGCGGGCACGCATTTCCTGAAGATACCCTTCGTGCCCTCGGCCGGGATCGTGGCAGTCGCCTTTATTTTCTCGGCAGGGATTGGCATTGCGTTCGGATACTTCCCGGCGCGCCGCGCGGCCCGTCTCGATCCCATCGAGGCGCTCAGGCACGAGTGAAGAAACACGCTTCAGAAACGCGCGGACATAAGGAATAATGCGGCTGCGTTCCAATGCGGGAATCCGGCTGTGAACAAACGCTCAAAACGCTTCCGCGTGCCTATGTCCGCTGTTTGCGCCCTGGCCGGCGTTTTGGGCACGTCCGCTGCGCTCCTGCCCGCCATCGGCGCCGTCTCCTCGCAGCCCGGCGCACCGATTCCGCAGCTGATGCTGCCATCGACTGCGGGGTGGACAGCCTTCATCACGCGGGGGGCCGATGCCGGCGCCTATCTTCCGGACGATTACCTCCATGGCCGCGAGAGCGTCGCGCGGGCAATTGCCCTGGGCGCACCGCAATCCAATGCCACCGCCTACCTTCAGGGCCGCACGTTCAACGAATGGATCCCTCCGACAAGTGGAATAGGCCCCATTTCCGACGGTCCCGATCACCCTTTCTACAACAACAATGTGGCGGGGATCGTGGGCAAGAACCCAACCTACCGGGTAGCGGACCTGACCAGCGAAGCCGCGAAGAATGTGATGCCGTGGGCAATCGACGCGCTGAAAAAGCAGAACGCGCTCGTGCTCGCCGATAAGGCCGGCGAAACGCGCCAGGCCCGATGCTGGGAAACCGGCGTCCCAGACATCCATGAAGCGCCTCAGTCCTTGTATTTCATCCAGACCCCGAAAGAGGTCGTCATGATACAGGGCGGACGGGTGCGCCACGTGTTCCTGAATGTGCCCCATTCCAGGAATCCCGAGCCGTCCTGGTATGGGGAATCGATCGGCCATTACGAGGGCGATACCCTGGTCGTCGATACGATTGGCCTGAACGACAAGACCTTCGTGGACGGATACCGGACGCCGCATACAACCCAGCTTCATGTTGTCGAGCGCTTCCGCGTCATCAATGACGGCAAGGGTTTGGATGTCTCGTTCACGGTGGACGACCCCGGCACGTTCTATAAACCCTGGGGCGCGAGGCGGCCCCGCTATCGCGCGCCGGATGTCGAGTCGGTCTCCGGGAAAATGGAAGAAGACACCTGTGCCGCGAACAATGATGACAAGTTCAATCTCGGCTTCGACCCCGTCCCGCGTGCCGGCACGCCGGATTTTTAGCCGCCGTTAAACGCGCAATCAGAAATCCGGCTTGTTCGCCACCGGGATGTGGTAGTCGAAAAGAAACGTGTTGTTGTTCTCGGCGCAGATGTTTTCGAGCGGTTCCTGCCGTGCTCGCCGATAGCGCCGCATGGCGGTCCAGGGCCTGTAGAATGTGCCGGGATCATCGACCGTGAAGACCGACTCCATCATCTGCCCACCCTCGACTATTCGCCAGCGTTCGACGACGTGAAGCTTGTCGGTGTGCGGCGTGCGGTAAATATCGGCCACCGTCTTGTCGTTCAGGCCAATCGTATCAATGACAAGGGTATCCCCTTCATAATGTCCGACGGACTCGCCGTACCAGGATGGTTTCGGGTTCACCGAATGGGGCACATTCATATAGACATGACGGATCTGCTGGTCGCCGGTGAAATACAATAAGACTTCCTTGGGCGTTTGAAGGAACACAACCGGGTTCGGTCCGCCATACGCCATGAACATGGGAACCCCGCCGGGCATGCAACTCGATTGCGCGGTGAAGGCGCTTTTCTTCCCGGCGAGGATTTCGTCGATGTCCTTTTTCATGACCTCCTTGGCCCACGGCATCAGGTTCGGATTGGTCAGATCGGCGATCCGAAAGGTCGGTTGCTCGTCTGTGCCATTGGGCACGAAGGGATGGTCCGGATCGCTGACCACGGGCCCAGGCTGACGGCCGGGATCGGCTTCAAAATACGGTCCCGCGCCGTTGAGCCCGACCCATCCGACGAGATTGGACGAGAAGTCCGGCGGTACCGCCTTTTCTTGCGCGGCCGTGAATGCGGCGGGGGTTGCGCCCATGAGGGCGGTCAGAATGCAGCCTGCAAAGACTCGTTTTCTCCACGTGGTCGCGGACATGGTTGCTCCCCTCCCTGTGAAACGCGTCCCTTCAAAAGAGTCATTTTCGTTGTACTGGCGAGATTATACTCGCCCCGGCTGCCGCGCCAAAGTTGGAGTTCGCCAACAGTTGCTGTCGAACAGGCGATATCGGAATGCAGCCGGTCAGTTCTCCGCTGAAACATGACGGCCGCGCCGTCGGGCACGCCAGCCGGCGCACCACAGAGAGGGGCAGAGAGCGGGAAAGAGCGGCGGGAATTACGGATTGAGCCGGTAGCCGCCACTTTCGGTGATCAAGAGCTGAGCCCGCGACGGGTCTTTCTCGATCTTCTGGCGCAGGCGATAGATGTGGGTCTCCAGCGTGTGCGTGGAAACGGCCGGATTATAACCCCACACTTCGTGCAGCAGCACGTCGCGGCTGACCGTCGAGCCCGCCCGCTGCAGATATTTGAGGATGTTGGTTTCCTTTTCCGTCAGGCGGATGCGCTTGGCTCCCTCCACCAGCACCTTGGCGCTCGGCCGGAAGGTGTAAGGACCGATGCGGTAGATCGCCTCTTCGCTCGTCCCATGACTTCGCAGGTGCGCATCCACGCGCGCCATGAGCACCGCGAAGCGGAACGGTTTGGTGATATAATCGTTTGCGCCCGCTTCAAGGCCGGCAATCGTGTCGGCGTCCGAATCGGATGCCGTCAGGATGATGACCGGACAAGTAACCCCATGATCCCGAAAGGCGCGGCAAAGCTCCCGCCCATCGCCGTCCGGCAGCGACACGTCCAGCACCATGAATTCGTAAAGCCCCTCCAGACCCTTCTCATAGCCCTCGCGATAGCTGCCCGCTTCCACGGGTTCATAGGTTCCATCGGCGGCGAATTGTTCGGCTAAGGAGGCGCGCAGCATCTCGTCGTCGTCGACAAGAAGAACACGCTTCGCGCTCGGCATGCAGTTCACTCCCATAACTCGGCGCTAGGGAAATGCGCCAAACTCTATCCCGTTTCTTGGGACCGGTGTATGTCGGGTCAATGGCAGACAAAGCAGGCAAAATTGTGCCGGTATCGCTTGGCGAGAGTCTGGTTCCGTCCGAGCAGCGGGTGGAGCGGGCCGCGGGCGATTTCCGCCGCGGGCACCCGGTCCTCATCCGCGCAACGCACGCTGCCGAAAGCGGAATCGCCGTCGCAGCCGAAACGGTCAAGGATGGAACTTTGGACGCGCTCCTCCACCTTGGCGGGCAAGCCAGCCTGATTCTCACACATTCGAGAGCAGCGACGCTGAAAATCCGTCTTTATACGGCGGATGTTGTGTGCATCCCGCTTTCGGAGAGAACGAGCGCAAGCGAGATTCGGGCCATTGCCGATCCCGCGTCCGACCTCGAGCACCCATTGAAAGGGCCGTTCGAAGCCCTGCGCGAAGCTCCCCCCGAATCGGCCAAGGCGGCCGTCAAGCTCGCGAAGCTTGCGGGGCTGCTTCCGGCGGCAGCCTTGTTTGCGGTTGCCCCCGATGCGCGCGGCAATTTCCAAAGCGAGAATGGGATCAGCGAAGTCGCGGCCGCCGATATACAGACCTATGAATCGCGCGCGGCCGAGACATTGGAGCTCGTGGTGCGAGCCTCCGTGCCGCTCGAAGGGGCGGAGAATGCCGAGCTCGCCGCGTTCCGTCCGGCAAATGGCGGCCCCGAACATTACGCCATCATCATCGGCGAGAAAGGGGCGCCGGCATTGGCCCCGCCCGGCCCCGTGCTGGTGCGGCTGCATTCGGAATGCTTCACCGGCGATTTCCTGGGCTCACTCAAATGCGATTGCGGCGATCAGTTGCGAGGCGCTGTGCAGGCGATCGCAAAGGCCGGGGGCGGCATCCTGCTTTATCTCGCACAGGAGGGGCGCGGCATCGGACTGATGAACAAGCTCCGCGCCTATCGCCTGCAGGGCGAAGGCTTCGACACCATGGAGGCCAATCAGCGTCTCGGCTTTGCCGCGGATGAGCGGCTCTACGATGCTGCCGCGCGCATGGTGAAGCTGCTTGGCTACGGCAAGGTCAGGCTGCTCACCAACAACCCCGACAAGGTTCGCGCGCTCGAAGCGGCCGGCATCGAGGTTACGGAGCGGGTGCCGCACGCCTTTCCGGACAATGCGCACAATCGCGATTACCTCCGCGTCAAGGCCGAAAAAGGCGGGCATCTGTTCTAGGCTCTGTGGATGGACATCGTCATCAGGCACCAGGGAAGCATCCATGTCGCCGATTGGGGCGCGGGCGCGCGGCGTTGCGCGGTCGGCCGCTCCGGAATCGGCGAGAAATTGCGCGAAGGCGACGGATTGACGCCGCTTGGACGCTGGCCGCTTCGCCGGGTGCTGTACCGGGCCGACCGGTTGACTCTGCCGGCGACGACGCTCCCCGCCGCTCCCATAGAGCCGCAGGACGCCTGGTGTGACGTGCCCAGCGATCCCAAATACAACCTGCTCGTGCGCCTTCCCTACCCCAGCCTGGAAGAGCGCCTGTGGCGGGAAGACCCGCTCTACGACCTGATCGTGGTGGTTGGCTTCAACGATTCGCCGGTCGTGCCGGGGCGAGGAAGTGCGATCTTTCTGCACGTCGCGCGGCCCGGTTTCACGGCCACCGCCGGATGCGTGGCGCTGAAGCGGGAGGACCTGGCCGAAGCGGTGGCGCAATTTTCGCCTCACGACCACCTATCCGTAACGGGTTGATTCGGAAGCTTTCCTCGCCGTGATGAGGGAAGCGTCAAGCTGCCACATCCCATTTTTTTGGCTTATTTTTCAGTGCCTTACAGGATTTTCACACTGCTTGACAGGAATTGGACCCGCCCCTATGGTCCGCGCGCCTTTTTGAGCGTTTCTCTCGATTTTCCTCAAGCTGAAAAGGGCCCCAATCGGCGTTGGACGAGGCATGGCCGAAGACGATTCCGATCCCGGGCCCGATGCACGGCGCCTGAAGGAATTCGAAGAGCGCTTGGCGAGGGCGCGCGGCACGAGCGAGGTCCGCCCGCAGGAACAGGGATCCCCGTCCAAAATGGGGATCGCATTCCGGCTGGTGGCGGATTTGCTTGCCGCGGTGATAGTGGGGGGCGGAATCGGTTGGGCGCTCGATCGTGTGCTCGGGACTTCACCCATTCTGCTGATCGTGATGTTTCTGCTCGGCGTCGCGGCGGGCATGCGCAATCTGATGCGCACCGCGCGCCAGATGAATGAAGGCCAAAACCGCCCTTGAGGGCAAGAAGAGGTTCGCGTGGCAGCAAGCCCGATGGAACAGTTCGAGGTGAAGCCGATCGTGCCGCTGCACGTCGGCGGCCTCGACATTTCCTTCACCAACGCATCCTTGTGGATGTGCATCGTTGTGGCCGCAGCCGCGCTCTTCCTCACCATGGGCGCATCCTCGCAGCGGCTGGTGCCCACCCGCATGCAGTCGATCGTCGAGATGAGCTACATGTTCGTCGGCGACATGATCCGCTCGGCGGCCGGAACCGAAGGGCTCAAATTCTTCCCCTTCGTGTTCACGCTGTTCATATTCGTGCTGTTTTCGAACGTGGTGGGCCTATTCCCGCTGATCCACCCTTTCACCGTGACGAGCCACATCATCGTCACCTTCGCGCTCGCGATTTTCGTCTTCCTGATGGTCATCGTGGTCGGTCTCTCGCGGCACGGTTTGCATTTCTTTTCGATCTTCGCTCCCAAAGTACCTTTCGTAATGCTGATCGTGCTGATCCCGATCGAGATCGTGTCGTTCCTGTCGCGGCCCATCAGCCTATCCGTGCGTCTGTTCGCGAACATGCTGGCTGGCCACACCATGCTCTATGTGTTCGGGACCTTCGTGATTGCGTTGGCGACGGCGGGGGGCGCGCTGTCGCTGATCTCGATTGCACCCATGCTCGCCATCGTCGCGGTGGCCGCGCTCGAATTCCTGATCGCGTTCCTGCAAGCCTATGTGTTCGCGATCCTGACCTGCATCTATCTCAACGACGCCCTCAATCTGCACGAACACTGACACCCGCCCTCACCGTCCGAAGGCGCGTTCGCCACAACAAAGGAGTTTGAATTATGGATCTTGCATCGGCCAAAATGATCGGCGCGGGCCTCGCCTCGATCGCGCTCATCGGCGCCGGCGTCGGCATCGGCATCATCTTCGGCAATTACCTGGCGGGTGCGCTGCGCAATCCGGGCGCGGCGGCTGGCCAGTTCACGAACCTTCTGGTCGGCTTCGCGCTCTGCGAATTCACCGGCCTTCTGGGCGTCGTGATGGCCTTCATCATCCTGTTCACCTAAAACGCTCATGGCTGCGCCTGAAGGAACGATAGCGGGCACTGTGGCGCCGGAAGGCCACGCCGGCCTGCCGCAGATGAGCACCGGAAGTTATCCCAGCCAGATCTTCTGGCTGGCGGTGACGTTCGGGCTGTTGTTCCTGGTGCTGTGGCGGTTGACGCTTCCGATGATCGCGGGCGCGATCGGTGCACGGCGCAACCGCATCGAAGGCGATCTCGGCGCGGCAGACGCCTCGCGCAAGGATGCGGCCAACGCGCTCGCCGCCTATGAAGCCGCGCTGGCCGAAGCGCGCAACCGCGCTCACCAGCTCGCCGATGAAAACAAGAAGCGCATCGTTGGGGAAATCGACGGTCTACGCGCCACGGCCGATGCGGACGCTCAAAGCGCGATGGCGGCGGCAGAGGCGCGCATCGCGGCCGACCGCGGCAGGGCTGCGGCCGGAATCAAGACCGCTGCCGCCGAAGTCGCCGCCGACATCGTGCAAAGGCTGATCGGCCGCAGCGTCAGCGCAGAGGATGCCGCGGACGCAGTCGCCTCCGCCGGCCGGAAAGGCGGCTAAAGATGGATCTCCTTCGCGATCCCGAATTCTGGGTCGGCATCGGTACGCTGGCGTTCTTCGGCCTTCTGCTGTGGCAGCGGGTGCCGAAGCTGGTGGCGGCTTCGCTTGACGCACGCGCTGGCGTGATTGCCAAAGAACTCGACGATGCGCGGCGGCTGCGGGCCGAGGCCGAGGCGCTGCTCGCGGAATATCAGAAGAAACGCGCGACCGCCGATGAAGAGGCGGGCGCCATCGTGGCCGAAGCAAAGGCCGAGGCCCAGCGCTATGCGAGCGAATCGCGCGCCGCCATCAAGGCGCAGATCGAACGCCGCGCCAAACAGGCCGGGGAAAAGATCGCGCAGGCCGAAGCACAGGCGATCGCCGACGTGCGCGCGCTCGCCGCCGACGCGGCGGTGTCGGCTGCGGAACTGCTCATCAAGGCCCGCCTGGATGACAATCAGTCGGCCGATCTGATAAAGCGTTCGCTTGGCGAAATTCCGTCCAAGCTGAACTGAGATGGCCGAGCAGCCCAAGCCGCCATTCCGCGCCGATCATGTAGGGTCCCTGCTTCGCCCCGCGGCCGTGCATGAAGCGCGCGCGAAAGCGGCCAAGGGCGAAATCAGCCGAGCCGAGCTGTGCGAGATCGAAGACGACGCAATCCGTGACTGCGTGGCGCTGCAGGAATCCGCGGGGCTCCACGCCATCACGGACGGCGAATTCCGCCGCGGGCATTATCTGGTCGATTTCCTCACCGGCTTTACCGGCATCGTCCCGACCAACACGAGCTATGCGCTGGCCTTCCACGGCGAACATGGCGAGACCGGCGAAACGCGTTCCATGCTGACCGTGACCGGAAAGGTGCGCCGCACAAAGCCGGTGATGGTGGAAGCGTTCAAATTCCTCAAATCGGTCACCACACGCACGCCGAAACTCTGCCTCCCCTCGCCCACCTGGGTGCATATGCGCGGCGGGCGCAAGACGGTTTCGGCCTATGACGACATCGAGGAATTCTGGGCCGACATGGTGCGGGCCTTTCATGAGGAGATCGCCGATCTGGCAGAAGCGGGCTGCACCTATCTGCAACTCGACGAGATCACCTTTGCGTTCTTGTGCGATGCGACCATCCGCGAGCGCATGCGCGCAGACGGGCTCGATCCCGATGAGGA
The DNA here is from genome assembly GCA_964494505.1 of uncultured Bordetella sp. GTDB lineage: Bacteria > Pseudomonadota > Alphaproteobacteria > Micropepsales > Micropepsaceae > CAIYRG01. Next base: position 70,835 of record CAZBRO010000012.1, on the reverse strand, counting down.
AGCGCGCCGCTACACGCGCGTGGTGAACGACATCGCCGCGGGAGCCCCGCCCTCCATGACGGTCGCCGTTCACACCTGCCGCGGCAATTTCCAGAGCATGTGGATGGCCGAAGGCGGCTATGACCGCGTCGCCTCCGTGGTATTCGATCAGTCCGATGTCGATGGCTATTTTCTGGAATATGACAGCGAGCGCGCCGGAGGGTTCGAGCCGCTGCAATTCATTCCGAAGGACAAGAAGGTTGTTCTAGGGCTGGTCAGTTCCAAAAAGCCGGAACTCGAATCAAAGGACACCCTGAAACGGCGTATCGACGAGGCGGCAAAGTTCTTCCCTCTGGAACGGCTGTGTTTATCGCCGCAATGCGGTTTTGCCAGCACGCATCACGGCAACCGCGTCACCGAAGACGTGGAAAAGCGCAAGCTGGCGCTGATAGTGGAAACCGCGACGGAAATCTGGGGTTCCCCGGCGTAATTCTAACGGCCATCCGTCGTGGTCACACAATTGGTCACCAGGCCGGCGAGCTCCGAAGCCATCTTGTCCCACGAAAAATGCGTGGCTCGCTCAAGGCCTCGGCGCCGGAACTCCTGCGGCACGTCGGGCTTTTGCAGGCTGAGCAGGTTGTTTCGCAGGATATTATGGTCGAACGGGTGCGTGATGAGGGCGGCATCCCCCACCACCTCCGGAAGCGAGGTCCGGTTGGTGCAGACGACCGGACATCCGCAGGCCATCGCTTCGAGCGCCGGCAAACCGAAGCCCTCGTAAAGCGAGGGGTAGATCAGCGCGATCGCAGAACCATAGGCAAGACGAAGATCGGCGTCGCTCAGCCATTGGGCATGCACAGACAATCCCGGCAGACTCCGAAATCGCTCCAGAAGCTCCTTCTGTGTGAGCAACAGCCCCACACTGTCGAGCATAGACCGCGGCAGGCTTCCGAGCGACTGATACAACAGGTTCGCATTCTTGTACGGCCAGTGGTCGCTCACGAACAGAAAGTAGGGCCGCCCCGACAGATACGGGCCGACAAACCGTTCGTGGAAGGCCTGCTGCTCATCGGGGCTGGACGGAGAAAGTTCGGGGCTCACCCCGGGATAGGTGACGCCAGCCGGCTTGCCGCGCGTTTCCGGGAATAAGGCCCAAAGATCGGACAGCGTATGCTTCGAGTTCGCGGCAAAGGCCGCCGCATGACGGATGGCGTCGTGCTTCTGCTGCCACATGGGATCGCGAAGATCGTATCCGATGCGCTCCGGGATCATGTCGTGAATGAAAAGGAACGATCTGGTGCGCTCGGGCCTCGTGTAATACGTCGAAATGAAAAGTCCCGCGCCCACGGAATCGCAGATGTTTTGCATCGAAACGCGATCCTGCGGCCAATGTTTGTAATCGAGCGGGGGCGCGGCCACCCTTCGCAGATTCGTGAATTGCGGAAGCGACCCGTCGCGGTCGATGACGACAATGCGGCGACCGATATCGCGGTCCTGCCAGCGCGTCAGGATTTCCTTCCAGACACGCGCGATACCCGTGCGGTTCAGTTGAAAGAACACACCGTCGACGACGATGGCGGGTTCGGTGGACGCAGGGCTCGTCATGAATTGCGGCCTCGCGAACGGGCTCCGAATTTGTCAGATGGGATGCTTTGGCAGCCGGGATGGCGGCGCGGCAAGCAGAATCGATATCCATTGCAGCCCGTCAATGTGACCGCAGACGATGGCGATTGCCGCAGTTACGGGAACCGCGAGAAACAAACCGCCGATGCCCCACACGAGTCCCCAAAACGTCAGCGCGACGATGATCGCAAACGGACTGAGGTTCAGCGATTGGCCCAGAACAACGGGCGCGAGCACGTTCATCAACACGAAATGCACTGCACCCAGCAACACGATAATGATCAGCGGCTCTGTCAGGGTGCCGAACTGCACCAATGCCATCATCGCCGGGATCGCCACGGCCACAGCGCCTATCGTGGGAATGTAGGTCAAAACGAAAATGATCAGCGACCAAAACGCTGCGAACTGTACGTTCAGCACAATGAGCAGGGCGAAAGAGGCGACCGCCATGATGGAGCTCAAAACGGTGTAGACGCCCAAATAGGACTGAAGCTGGCGTGCGATCGTGCGCAAAACGAGTTGCGTCTCCTTCTGACGGTCCGGATCGGTTTGCAGCCGCGCAAATTTTGTCGCGAGGGTATTCTGCTCGGCCAGCAGAAATCCCACATAGATCAGAACCTCGACCAGCGCAAAGACCGAACTCCCCAGCAGCCCCGCGACATTCGTGAGCGCTCCCGCTACGTCCGACCGGGTGAAGATGTCACCGACATCGACCCCGAGATGCAGCGGCGCCAGCATGGTTGACGTCAGTTGCTGCAGCTTCGCGAGGTATCCAGGCGCCTGGGTTGCAAACTGCGCCGCCTCGCTGCCGACGATGCGCGTCACCAGATAAATAGCCGCCAGCAACAGAGCGAGCGACCCGACCCAGGCAAGCCAGCGCGGCAACTTGAATCGAACGAGCACCTGCGCGACGGCGTTCAGGACCGTCCAGATCAGAAGAGTGAATACCAGCGGCACCAGCAACGGGCGGCCGATGACCAGCACGATGAGAACGGCCAGAAATACAATGGCCCAGTTGGCAGGATCTTTGTTCCGGATGTTCATGAACGTGAGTTCTCCGGCACGATTTCTCATCGAGACTTACAGTTATTGCAAGGCCATCATCGAATTCCCACGGCGAGTTGCTTGAAATCGCGACGGCAATCGCCCGGCCTGCAGGCGTGACAATCTCACGGCTATCCGTGACGGCGTTCACCGATCGGAAGCGGCCGGCCGCCGCCTTGCCCACCGTTAACCCTACCTGGAGGACATGGTCAGGGACAGGCAATCGGTCCCTGTGTCGCCTGGCACGCCGCCGCCCGCGACAACACACCGGTCCTGAGGCGCGCATCGCCGATGACGGCAGGAAGGCTCGACCCGGGCTTCTGCCGCCTGGTTCTTATTTGGATTCCGGCGCAACGATGCGGATATGCAACTCGCGGAGCTGCTTTGCGGAAACCTCCGAGGGCGCTCCCATCAGCAGATCTTCCGCGCGCTGATTCATGGGGAACATGGTCACTTCGCGGATGTTGGGCTCGTCGGCCAAGAGCATCACCATGCGGTCGATGCCGGGCGCGGAACCTCCATGCGGCGGCGCGCCATAGCGGAACGCGTTCAGCATGCCGCCGAAGCGGGCTTCCGTTTCCTCGCGCGCATAGCCCGCGATCTCAAAGGCCTTCAGCATGATGTCGGGCTTGTGATTGCGGATGGCGCCCGAAGACAGCTCCACGCCGTTGCAGACAATGTCGTATTGGAAGGCGTTGATCTTCAGGATGGTGTCGCGGTCGCTCGCGTCGAGCGCCAAGAATTTCTCGTGGTCGAAATTCGGCATCGAGAACGGATTGTGCGAAAAATCGATCCGCTTCTCGTCCTCGTTCCATTCATACATTGGGAAATCGACGATCCAGCAGAACTCGAACACGCCCTTCTTGGTCAGGCCGAGTTCGTTGCCGATTCTGAGCCGCGCCTGGCCGGCGAGCGATGCCGCACGCGCCTCCTTATCGGCGGCGAAGAACACCGCATCTCCCGGCTTGGCCGCTGCCCTCACCGCGAGCGCCGAGAGCGCTTCGGAGGAAAGGAATTTCGCAATCGGTCCCTTGCCGATTACCGCTCCGTTCTCCTCGTCGAACACGATGTAGCCAAGACCCGCAGCCCCTTCGGCCCGGGCCCACTCGTTCATTTTGTCGAACCAGGAACGCGGCTGGCTGGCCGCACCGGGCGCCGGAATGGCGCGCACCGCCTCCTTGCCCTTGAACGCCTTGAACGAAACGTCCGCGCGTTCGAACACGTCCTTTACGTCGGCGATCATCAAGGGGTTGCGCAGGTCCGGCTTGTCCGAACCGTAGAGCATCATCGCTTCGGCATAGGGAATGCGGGGGAAGGGGCGCGTCGAAACCGTGCGGCCATTGGCAAATTCCTCGAACACCCCGTGCAGCACCGGCTCTATCGCCCCGAACACGTCTTCCTGGGTGACGAAGCTCATCTCGAAATCGAGCTGATAGAACTCGCCCGGACTGCGGTCGGCGCGGCCGTCCTCGTCGCGAAAGCAGGGCGCGATCTGGAAATAGCGGTCGAAGCCCGCCACCATGATGAGCTGCTTGAACTGCTGGGGCGCCTGCGGCAGCGCGTAGAACTTCCCCGGATGCAGGCGCGAGGGCACCAGGAAGTCGCGCGCGCCTTCGGGGCTTGAGGCGGTCAGGATCGGGGTCTGAAACTCGCTGAAGCCCTGGTCCACCATGCGCCGGCGGATGGATTGGATTACCTGCGAGCGCAGCATGATGTTCTTGTGCAGCCGCTCGCGGCGAAGATCGAGGAAGCGATACCGGAGCCGCGTCTCTTCCGGGTAGTCGAGGTCGCCAAACACCGGCAGCGGCAACTCCCCGGCCGTGGATTGAACCGAGACCTCCTCGATCCGGATTTCCACCTCGCCCGTCGGCAGGTCGGGGTTGATGGTCTCGGCCGTGCGCGCCACCACCGGGCCGGTCAACGTCAGCACCCATTCCGAGCGCGCCTCGGACGCCGCCGCAAAGGCAGGACTGTCCGGCTCAACCACACATTGCGTCAGGCCGTAATGGTCGCGCAAATCGATGAACAGCAGGCCCCCGTGGTCACGGGAACGGTTAACCCACCCCGAGAGGCGCACGCGTTCTCCGACGTCGGACCGGCGCAATTCGCCGCAAGTGTGGGTGCGGTAGGCGTGCATGGAGGCTCCTCTGGCGGGCCGGTGTTTGTGGAAAGGGGGGAAGGGGAAGTCAAGCCGGTTGCGACGGCCGGTCCAGGCGGGGCGGCTTGGCGCAGGCGATGTCATTTTGCCGTTTTTGAGGGGAAGAAACCGGCGACAGCGCCAACCGGAACCGCTAATACCGCCTCATGCGCATTGTCACCGAAACGTCCGCCCTGGAAGCGCTGGCGGCCGAACTTGCCGAAGGCCCTTATGTGGCCATCGATACCGAGTTCATGCGCGACCAGACCTATTGGCCCAAGCTTTGCCTGATCCAGGCGGCCGGCGCCGGGGTGGAGGCGATCATCGATCCCCTGGCCGAAGGGCTCGATCTGAAGCCTTTTCACGCCCTCCTGGCCGACAAATCGGTGATCAAGGTGTTCCACGCTGCCCGGCAGGACGTCGAGATATTCCACCATCAAGGGGGCGTCATTCCCGATCCCCTGTTCGACACCCAGATCGCCGCCATGGTCTGCGGCTTCGGCGAATCGGCTTCCTACGAGACCCTAGTGCGCAAACTCGCCAAAGCCGAAATCGACAAATCGGCGCGGTTTACCGATTGGAGCAGGCGCCCCTTGTCGCGGCGGCAGCTTGAATATGCGCTGGCCGACGTGACCTATCTGAGGCTGGTTTACGAGCTACTCTCCAAGGAATTGGAGAAGACCGGCCGCGCCAAATGGGTGGAGGAAGAGGAAGCCACCCTCAAGGACCCCCAGACCTATCAGTTGGAGCCGCTCGAAGCCTGGCGGCGGCTGAAGCCGCGTTCGGGCAACAAGCGCTTCCTCAGCGTGCTTGCGGGGGTGGCCGCTTGGCGCGAGCGCGAGGCCCAGACCCGCGACGTGCCCCGGAACCGGATTCTCAAGGACGAGGCGCTGTTGGAAATTGCCGCGCACCCGCCGCCCGACGCCGAGCACCTGGGCCAGATTCGGGCGCTGCCCAACGGATATGCCGCCTCGCGCGCCGGCAAGGCGCTGCTCGCCGCGGTGAAGGATGCGCTGACGACCGCGCCCCCCGAGGGCATGGCGCCGCCCGAACGCCGTCAGCGGGGCCCGGAGCCTTCGCAGGCTGCGCTCGACTTGCTGAAGACGCTGCTCCGGCTGCGCGCGACGCAGTACCGGGTGGCGCCGCGGCTGGTAGCCGGCAGCGACGACCTCGAACGGCTCGCCTCGGGCGACGATGAGGGTGTGGCCGCGCTGCATGGCTGGCGGGCGGAAGTATTCGGCAACGACGCCGTCGCGCTCCGCGACGGGCGGCTCGCGATCGCGCTGGAACACGGGGAAGCCGTCGTCATCGAGACGGGTGTCGAGAAAAAGCAGCGCGCTAAGTCGCGATAGGTATCGCGGAATGAATGGCCACACGGCTGCACCAGCCGTACTAATATTGAAGTTCGGGACGGCTGGAGACGAAATACCATGTCGAGTACATGGGGAGAGGTAAAGGGAGGTCCGCTGATAGCGGGCTATTGCATCCCGATACGCCACCAGAAGCAGCATCATGAAAACGCCTGCTGGGCGACCTGCCTGGCAATGATTTTTCAGTGGTCGGACGTGAGCGTCCCGAAAGAAAAGATATTCACGGAAGCAAAGGACATTCTCCAGGATTACGATTATGGGCAGGTAGCGACGCTTGCTGAAGCAAACAAGGTGGCCAAAAAGCTTAGCGACGGGAAAATTTCTTTCGAGCAGATCGACATTGACGTGGTTCGGAAAAAAGATTCGTTTTATTGGATTGCCTATATAAATCTATTCAAGCCCATACTCTTCTCAATGGACAATCATTGCCGGATTCTTATGGGTTACAATGGATCCGGGCAATTGTTGATCATGGATCCCGCCAAGGATTCCAAGGACGAGCCTGAACCCATCGGAATCCGGGTGTTCAGCGAAAAAGCCAAGGACGTCTGGGTGATGAAATGAGGGCGATGCGCCCGCCAGCGCTCACAATAGCCACCCCCGCATTCACCGCTTCGGGTACGCAGTAAAAATGTAATCTTTTGCAGCCGCGATTGTATGACATGCGTAGCCGCACTTGGCGCCGTTCCCATCGGGCGCGAAAGTATCAGACTTGGCGTCATATTTGAACGGGGCGTATCCCCATCCGCCGGTGTCCGGAAATTTCTTGCTGTCCCTTTCGATGAAGGCAACTTCTTTCAGCGTATCGGGTACCGTCACGGGATAGGGGGACTCGGTATTCTTTTTCTGACTCCATTGGATTTTCGCAATTTTGGAACCGTCCGGGAAATGCTTGCCGTTTCCAGGAACGCCGGCCCGGTAGGCTTCCATCATCGCCGGGTTCGCGAGGATTACCTTGATCAGGTCATCTGTCTGACTGGCGGCGACGACCTGCCAATTTTCGTATCCTCTGAATTCAGAGAACGCGAGGCCGTTTGGCACTTGCACCGTAAACCTGTCTTGCGCCGCGATGACGATGCCAGCGAGAATCGGGAGTGCCGCTGTAGATATTATGAGTGTGCGTATTATCGACATGGCCAGCCTCCATGGTTGGGGCACGAGTGCGAACTCGTCCCCTGGTCAAGTGTGTTTGGATTTATTGGCTATTCCGTTCGGCGCGCGGAATGCCCCTCTCTTAACGCGCCGAATGACACCCCACTGCACGGAAACCCTAAAACGCTGGTTGAGCAAAATGGTTGCGTGAAATTTCTCACGACGCTCAGGATTCGCGTTACGCGCCCCGGCCTGCACAAAATCTACGCAATTCCACAATGGGCGCGACGATGTCGCCAATGCTCACGCGAATAGCAGGAACCGGCCCCAATCGAGGGCGGCCGCCAGCGCCAGCAGCAGAAAAATCGCTGCCGCTATCAGGCGCATCAGCTTCAGCGGAACCCGCTTCGCAACGATCTCACCCAGATAGACCGCCGGCACATCGGCGATCAGCATGCCGATGGTGGTTCCGGTCGCGACCAGCGCGATGCTGTTGAAGCGCGCCGCCAGCGCGATGGTCGCGAGCTGCGTCTTGTCGCCCATTTCGATCAGAAAGAACGAGATCAGCGTCGCTCCGAACGCGCCATATCGTTCGAACAATTTGGGCTCGCCCTCGAACTTGTCCGGCAGGAGCGTCCAGATCCCCATGGCGAGAAACGACGCGGTGAGAATCCAGCGCAGATTCATGCCCAGCCATTCGCCGATATAGGTGCCGAGGAGGGCCGCAATGGAATGGTTGAGCGCGGTGGCCACCGCGATTCCCAGAATGATCGGCAACGGTGTGCGAAATCGCGCGGCCAGCAAGATCGCAAGCAACTGCGTCTTGTCGCCGAGTTCCGCGAAAGCAATCACGCCCGCCGAAATCAGCAATGCTTCCATCAGTGCACGGCCGCGGGAACCGGCCGCCCAAGCCGCCGCCAGGCGATCGTAAACGCGATCAGATTGAGCACGGCGCAGGCGTAGAAATTCACCCCGAGCCTCACATCGCCGGCCGGAAGATCGGCCACCTGCGCGAGCAGCGCATTGCCGATCAAGGGACCGAGCACCGCCGCGAGGCTGCTGATGGATTGCAGCGCACCCATGGTGACCCCTTGCGTGCTGGGATCAGCCGATTTCGACACCATGGCCTGGATCGAAGGGCCGGCGGTGAAGGTGAGGAAGCCCGCGAACAGTACCGGAAAGATCATCCACCCTTGGGGCACGATTCCGTAGAGCGTCTGGATGACGACATTGCTGCCGACCGCCATCAGCACGAGCCGCTCCTCGCCAAAGCGCTTGACCAGCCGCCCGATGAGGCCGCCCTGCACGATGGTCGAGAGCAGCCCGACGCAGAAGAGCAGAATTCCGTTCTGGAACGTGCCCCAGCCGAAGCGGAAATGGGTCGCGAGCACGAAGCTCTGCACCATCGTCATGTGAGCGATGAAGAAGAACGCATAAACGAGGACCAGGCTTCCCACGGCATGATGGCGGATAAGCGCGATCAGCGCCCGGAAGGGATTGGCGCGGGCCCGCGAAAAACCGGTGCGCCGTTCGGGCGGCAGAGATTCCGGCACCATCAGATAGCCGTATAGCGCGTTCGCCAGTGAAATCGCGGCTGCGACATAAAATGGCAGGTGCAGATCGATGCCGCCCAATATGCCGCCGATCATGGGTCCGAAAATGAAGCCAAGGCCGAAGGCCGCACCCACAAGGCCGAAATTCTTCGCCCGCTGTTCGGGCGGCGTGATGTCAGCGAGGTACGCATTGGCGACGGAAAAACTCGCTCCGGTGATGCCGCCGATCAGCCGCGCCAGCAGCATGATGAACAGCGAAGGCGCAATCGCGATCAAGAAATAATGGATGCCGAGGCCGATGATCGCCGCAATCAGGACGGTGCGCCGTCCGAGCCGGTCGCTGATGGCCCCCAGCATCGGCGCGCAGAGAAACTGCATCAGGCCGTAAGCGGCCATCAGGATCATGTTCCAATAGGCCTGCATCTCCCGCGACGCGGTATAGGCGCCGATCAGAACGGGGAGCACCGGAATGGCGATACCGATGCCGACCATGTCAATGAAGACGGCAACCAGGATGAACCAGATGCTGCCGCGCTTGGCCGTGGAATTCGGAGAATCAGAAACAGTCATGCAGAAGAGGTCCCGAGGAACGTGGAACGATGCCGGAAGAATTCTGGTTCGGGCAGTCCCCCTCGCCCTGCCCCTCTCGCCCCAATAGGAGACAGGGCTTGGACTACTCTTCCGCGGGCGGATTATCCATCGGTTCGGCAAGAAGGTCGCTTTCCTCCTCCGCCTCGTAGGGGTCTTCGTCGGGGCCGAGCGCATCGGAGGGGTTGGGAACGGCAAAGCTCGACGGCGGAACTGCGTCGAGGAAGCCTGCCGCTTTCAGCTCTTCCATGCCCGGAAGATCACCGATGGCTTCGAGCCCGAAATGGGTGAGGAATGCCTCCGTCGTGCCATAGGTCACCGGGCGGCCCGGCGTGCGGCGCCTGCCCCTGATCCGAACCCAGCCCGCTTCCATCAGCGCATCGATGGTGCCCTTGCTGACGGCGACGCCGCGGATGTCCTCGACGTCGGCGCGCGTCACCGGCTGGTGATAGGCAATGATGGCGAGCGTCTCGATGGCCGCGCGCGATAATTTCTTCTCCTCGACCGCCTGTTTGCGCATCAGGAACGCGAGGTCGTTGGAGGTGCGGAACTGCCATTTGCCCGCGATGGGGACAAGGTTCACGCCGCGCGTCTCGTAATGCGCCTGCAGCTCGGCCAGGATTTCGCGCATGTTCGTGCCGGCCGGAAGCGCCTTTGCCAGCGCCTGCTCGTCCACCGGCTCGCGCGACGCGAACAGCAGCGCCTCGACAATGCGCACATGCATCGGGTCGAGGGCAGGCCGCGCGGCGGTTTCCTGTTCGCGCCCGGCCTCCTCGAAGTCCACCTCGGCAGGTTCGGCCATTTCAGCCTCGCTCGGACGGATGATGCGATTCATTTATGTACCCTCCCCCGCCGCCTGCATTGGCGGCGGCACACGGTCCTTCAGGAAAATTTCTCCAAACGGCGTCGACTGGCGCATTTCGAGCTTGCCGTCGCGGGTGAGCTCCAGAGCTGCCGAAAAGGTGCTCGCGAGTGCGCTCCGCCGGCGCGGTCCCGTGCCCCAATCGAGGGGCAGAAACCGCGTGAGCCCGCTCCAATCGGGGATGCGTCCGAGCAGCCGCTCAATGCGCGCGCGTGCTTCCTCGATGAGATAGACCGGGGCGCGCGCGACGTCATAGACGCGCGTGCCCAGTCTGCGCACCCGCTCCCGCGAATAGGCGGTCAGGAGATCGAACATCGTATCGGCATGCTTCTTCGTGCGTACCACCACGATGGGTTCGGGTTGCCCGCGCGGGAACACATCGCGGTCGAGGCGGTCGCGCGCGAGCAGCCGGACCGCGGCTTCCCGCATCGCCTGCAGCCGGGCAAGCCGCCAGCGCAATTGCGCCGCCATCTCCTCTGCTCCCTGGGCTTCCGGGCCCACGGGCTGCGGCAGCACCAGGCGCGACTTGAAATAGGTGAGCCAAGCCGCCATCACCAGATAATCGGCCGCAAGCTCAAGCCGGCGCGCCTTCACCGAGTCCATGAAGGCGAGATATTGATCGGCAAGCTTGAGCACCGAGATTTTCGCGATGTCCACCTTCTGGGTACGCGCAAGCGCGAGCAGGAGATCGAGCGGTCCTTCAAAGCCGTCCAGTTCGACGATCAGCGCTTCCTCAGCCGGAACCGGCGTCGCATCGAAGGAGTCGAACGTACTCAACTCGGGCTCTGTCATGCGAGATTTCCCACCATTTCGGTCAGTCTTGCTTCGGCCTTTTCGTAGTCGAGTTCGGAAGGCACACGCGCACGCGCCAGAGCCGCATCGGCGCGCGCGAGCGCCTTTCCGGCGAGCGGTTTCGCCTCTCTTGCGATCTCCATCATTTCGTCGAGCTTGCCGTTGCAGTGAAGCGCGATATCGCAGCCGGCAAACAGCGCCTGTTTGGCGCGCACGCTCAACGGGCCTTCGAGAGCTGCCATGGAAAGATCGTCGCTTATCAGAAGGCCATCGAACCCGATTTCGCCGCGGACGACATTGTGGATGACGCGCGGGCTCGTGGTGGCCGGCCGTTGGGCGTCGAACGCCTCGTAGACCACATGGGCGGTCATGGCGGCGGGCGCGCCGTTGAGACTGCGGAAGGTGACAAAATCATGGGCGGACAATTCGTCCTTGCCCGCCGAAACGCGCGGCAGCGCCAGATGGCTGTCGGCGAGCGCGCGGCCATGGCCGGGAATGTGCTTGACGATGGGAATCACGCCGCCGTCGAGATGCCCTTCGATGGTGACGCGGCCAAGCTCGATCACGGTCGCGGGGTCCAGGGAGAATGCGCGGTCCCCGATGATGTCGTGGGCGCCGGGAACCGGCACGTCGAGGACGGGAGTGCAATTCACGTTCACGCCGGCACCCCTGAGCTCGTGCGCAATGAGGCGGGCAGACAGATAGGCCGCGTCGCGCCCCTCATCGGGGTTGCTCTCGAACAACTCGCCAAACCGCCGTGCGGGCGCGCGCAGACGCCAATGCGGCGGCTTGAGCCGCGCCACGCGGCCGCCTTCCTGGTCGATGAGGATGGGCGCATCGAAACCCACGCAATCGCGCAAGGATTGGCAAAGCGCGCGCATCTGGACGGGCGATTCGCAATTGCGGGCGAACAGAATGAAGCCCCACGGTGACGCATCGCGGAAGAACGCGTGCTCGTCCCGGGACAAGGTGGTCGATTGGCATCCATAGACCGCAGAACTCGCCGGCATGGGCGCCCCGTTTGCTGGTTCCACTGTCTCAAGGTGCAGCCACGAAGCAGGTTCCGCCTGCGGCCTTGAGTTTCTCGCAAGCGGCGGCGGCGGCCGCCTTGTCTGCGAAGGGCCCGACCCTCAAGCGGTACCAGATGCCCTTGGCGCCAAGATCGGCCTTCTGGACGTCTTCGGCCAACGGACCAGCCACCTCGGCGTAGCGCGTCCTGAAGCTGTTCCAGGCGCCATTGGCGATGTCCGCCGATTCATAGGCGCCAATCTGCAGCACGGCCTTGCCGGCAAGCGCCGATGAAGCGGCCCCAGGTGCGGCGGGTGCCGCCGCCGGCGCCACCGCGCCAGGTGAGGGAGGGGGGGCTGCTTGGGCCACCTGTCTCGCCGGTGCAGGCGGCGGCGCGGGAACGGCGGCAAGCACGGGCGGGGTTTCCGGATTGAGCCGCACGGGGGGCGCCTCGGCGGGGCTTGGGGGTGGCACGAGGGCGGCAACCGGGGGCGGCGGCGCAATCTGCGCCTCTTGCGCGGGCGCCAGGGCCGTGCCTTGAGCGGCGGCATCGGGCGTTTCAGGGCGGCCATACACCTTTAGCCCGGTAAAGGGAGTGGTTGCGGCGTCAGCATCGGGAGGCGCGGTCCGCACCGGGCCATCGGGCGCCACGATGACGATGGGCGCGCCTGACCTCCCGCGCGCCACGCCCTGATTGTAGGCAAGCCAGATGACGCCTGCGAACGCCGCCAGAACCAGGAGCGCAATGACGATCAGGAGCGGCAGGCGGGAATGCTCCTCCCCGTCGATCTCCTCGTCCGAAAGATCGTAGATCGGAAGGTTGTCCATGGACGGCTCATACACGCCGCGTTGATGAGTGTTCATGGTGGCTACTTTCGCCGAATCGCAGTGACTGACCTTTTAGCATCCGGGCCGCGCCCACGCACCCCGAAGGGCCCTTGTGCACGCCTCACAATAGAAATTCCATGTGGAAGATTCGGCGATATTCCTGCAAGGCGAAGCGGTCGGTCATGCCGGCGATGTAATCGCAAACCGCGCGCGCGATGGCCCGGTCCCCGGCGCCGCTTGCGGAAACCGCGCAATGTTCCATCCAATCCGGCGGCAGGAGTTTGGGATCGGCCATATAGGCGCCGAACAGATCGGTCAGCGCGACCTGGGCATTGTCCATCACCTGAAGCACACGGGGATGGCGGTACATCCGCCGGAAAAGGAATTCCTTGAGCTGGACCAATTCGGCGCGCAAGGCCGGCGAGAACGCGGCTGTGGGCTCCTTATTGCGACGGATATCGGCGGCGTTTTGGGGACGGGCAGCATCGAGCCTTCGTTGCGTCTCATCAGCCACGTCGCCCACCATGCGGCCGATGAGCCGGCGGATGGCTTCCCCGATCAGGCGTCCCTTTTCCAAGCCGGGATGGGCGCTAACCACGTCGCGAAAAATCGGACCCGCCAAAGGCACATCGACCAGATCTTTGACTTCGAACAGCCCGGCCCGAAGGCCATCGTCGATATCGTGGTTCAGATACGCGATATCGTCCGAAAGCGCCGCAATCTGCGCCTCCGGACCGGCATGGGTGGAAAGTTCGAGGTCCCAGGGGAACGCGGCAATTGCTTCAGGGAGCGATTCGCGCGAGGCGCCCTCCTTCAGCAGCGGCCCGTTATGTTTGACGAGGCCTTCCAGCGCCTCCCAGGTCAGGTTCAAGCCGTCGAAATCGGCGTAGCGGTGCTCCAGCCGGATCACCAGCACGAGTCCTTGCGCATTATGGTCGAAGCCGCCATGGCCTCGCATGCAGGCGTTCAGCGCAGCCTCCCCGGCATGGCCGAAGGGCGGGTGGCCGAAATCATGCGACAGGGCCAGCGCTTCAGCCAGGTCCTCGTCCAGGCCCAGCACCCGCGCAAGCGAGCGGGCAATCTGGGCCACTTCGAGGGAATGGGTAAGTCGCGTCCGGTAATAATCGCCCTCATGCTGCACGAAGACCTGGGTCTTGTGCTTAAGCCGCCGGAAGGCGGTGGAATGGATGATGCGGTCGCGGTCACGCTGGTAACAGCTTCGCGTCGGGCTCTCGCTTTCCCGAAAATAACGGCCGCGGCTGGCCTTTGGGTCGGTCGCAAAAGGCGCCCGCGCAGGGGGCTCGAACAGCGGCCCCAGAAGACGTCCCGGCGACTCAGGCTTGGACATGGGCTTATCAGCGACTACATAGGATGGATCATGATAGGCTGTTCCCGATGAGCGTTGAAACGATCCTTGAGCCCCTGCCGGTGCGAATCACCGACCGCGCGGCGCGGCGCATTGCCGAAATCCTGAGCGAGGAGCCCGGCGCGCCCAGCTTGCGGGTGGCCGTGACCGGCGGCGGCTGTTCGGGCTTCCAGTACGATTTCTGCATCGACGATGCGCGGAGCGAAGACGATCTTCTGATCGCGCAGGGCGGCGCGAAGGTGCTGATAGATGCGATGTCGCTGGATTTCCTGAAGGGGGCGGAGATCGACTTCGTCGAGGAAATGATCGGGGCGGCATTCAAGATCAACAATCCCAACGCGACGTCTTCGTGCGGCTGCGGCACCAGTTTTTCGGTTTAGGCTCATCGCGCGAGCGATTCGAGTTGCGTGATTCGGCAACTCGCGTTTAATCGCGCCATGAAGATCGCCACCTGGAACGTCAACTCGGTCAAGGCGCGGCTCGACACGGTGAGAACCTGGCTCGCCGAGGCCGGGCCCGATGTCGTTTGCCTGCAGGAGATCAAAACCACAGACGACTCCTTCCCGTCGGAAGCGTTTGAAAGCCTCGGCTATAATTGCACCGTACACGGACAAAAGAGCTACAACGGCGTCGCCATTCTTTCCAAGCGTCCGCCGGAGGACGTGACCAGGGGCTTGCCCGCGGTCGAAGGCGACGATCATGCGCGCTATCTCGAAGCGCTGATCCCAAGCGAAACGGGCGGCGTCGTGCGCGTGGCTTCGATCTATGCGCCCAACGGCAACCCGCCGGGTACGGAGCGATTCGCCTATAAGCTGGCCTGGCTGGAGCGCCTGATCGCCCATGCGACCCGCCTGATGCGTTTCGAGGAACCGCTGATACTCACCGGCGACTACAACGTAATTCCCACTCCCGACGATTGCCACGACCCGAAAGTCTGGGCTCAGGACGCGCTGTTCCAGCCGGAATCACGCGCGGCGTTCCGTCGCATCCTAAGTCTCGGATTTACCGATGCGTTTCGGATTTGTCATATAGAACCTCATTCCTACACGTTCTGGGATTATCAAGCGGGTGCATGGGTTAAAGACCATGGCATCCGAATCGATCATATCTTATTGTCGCCGCAGGCCGCCGACCGGTTGGCGGGGTGTTCCATAGAACGCAAGGTTAGAGGGTGGGAAAAACCCTCCGACCATGTCCCTGTCCTGTGTGAGTTGCTTATTTGAGCGTTGAGTTTGAACGGAGTCTCCATTACTCAGTAGACTCCATCCCGAATCCGCTTTTCATTTTTTCCGCCTGAATAGGAGTCAACGACATGAAGTCTGCAAAAATCCTTGCTGCGCTCGCGACGGCGACCTTGCTGGTCGCGTGCAATCAGAATGCTCCGGCGCCAGCTCCGGCACCCGCCGAAGCACCTGCTGCCGCGCCCGCGCCTGCAGAGCCGCCAGCTGCTCCGGCAGAGCCCGCGCCTGCCCCTGCGGAGCCGGCTCCGGCACCCGCTCCCGCCCCGTAAGCAAGGGCAAATTCCTGACATGGGCCACCCCGGCCGCCGAAACGGCCGGGGTGTCTTGCGTTGTCATGTGAGCATTTGGAACCGAGCGCGATTGCGCGTCCGGGTCGTTTAGCCCGAACTTCTCGCCATTCGCCGGAACGCGCCTTCCGGTCTTTCCGCGAATACAGAAATTTCACAACCGCTCGCCCTCTTCGCGCGTTCCCTTCGGTCGGCGTGATCCCTCCCGTTCGCGCTGCATCAAGGAACATTTCAGAGGGACTCCTATGAAAGCCAATGCCTTCAATGTGTTGCTCCTATCGGCTACCACAGCGCTGCTGATCGGATGCAACCAGAATAACCCGCCGCCCGGTTCAGCTCCCGCCCCCGCCGCCGAACCCGCTCCGGCCGTTCCCGTCCCCGAACCCGGACCGCCGGGCCCTCCGGGAGCACCCGGTGCGCCAGCTCCCGAACAGGGACCGCCGGGGCCGCCGGGAGCCCCTGGCGCGCCTGCGCCGGCACCAGCACCATAAAATCAGGTTCAAACGCCTGAAGCACCCCGGTGGGTCAGTTGACCCGCCGGGGCTGCTTCGTCTTTATGGATGCGATCCCGGCTGACGCCTTCAAGGATGTGCATCCTATGGGTTCGCTTTTCAGAGTCTTGATCGTTGCGTGCGCGGGGCTCGCCCTTGCCGGGTGCAATCGCAGCCAGCCGCAGACCGCGCCCGCCTCCGCACCCGCCCCCGCTGTCGCCGCGCCGCCGGCCACGCCCCAGCCCGCGGCCCCCGCTCCCATACCGCCCTCGACCGAGTTGCCGTTGAACAGTGTGGACAGCGTCATGCTGAGCCGCCCCGCCGACGCGCCCATGGCGATCGTGGTTCAAGTCTCGGGGATGGCGCCCTCGGCGGGTTGGACCGGCGTGAAACTGGTCGAAGACACCGAAGCGAACGGCGACGCCAGCATCAAAACCTACAAACTGGTGGCGACATCGCCGGCGATGCCCGATGAGAATCGCAACCCCGAAACGCTGCAAGCCGAACTGCGCGTCGACTCCCTCGCGCCGGAGGTAAAGACAATCCGCATCGTCTCGGCAACCAACGAGATCTCGGCGCCGATCGCCGAGTAGCCGATTTTCCAGTTTACGTATTTCGATTGATGGGGGGCCGTCAGGCGGCCTCGGAAATCACCCGGTTGCGGCCCTCGCGCTTGGCGCGATAGAGCGCCTGGTCGGAGCGGCGCAGCAGCGTATCGGCGTCGTCCTTACCGCCCGTGGAAGAGGCTATCCCGATGCTGGCGGTGACTTTGATCTTGTGCGGCGCACGCGAAATCGCGAACGGCGTCAATTCCACGCTCTGGCGCAGACGCTCGGCCACCGAATAGGCAAAGCCCGTATCGGTGTCCGGCATGACCACGACGAACTCTTCTCCGC
Organism: uncultured Bordetella sp.; assembly: GCA_964494505.1. Lineage (GTDB taxonomy): Bacteria > Pseudomonadota > Alphaproteobacteria > Micropepsales > Micropepsaceae > CAIYRG01. Next base: position 53,678 of record CAZBRO010000012.1, on the reverse strand, counting down.
CGTAGCGGCAGGCGAGATCGATCCCGCGCACATTCGCCGAGATGCGGCTTGCGAATTCGCGCAGCACTTCGTCGCCGATATCGTGGCCGTGGCTATCGTTGACCGCCTTGAAGTAATCGATGTCCATGATGAGGAACGAGATGGGCTTGGCCTCGCTCGCATTCTTCATCAGGGTTTCCAAATGGCGCGCCATGTAGCGCCGATTGTGCAGACCCGTCAGCTGATCGGTGATTGCCATCTCCAGGCTCAGCTGCATGTTGTGCCGGAGCTTGTCGGCGTAGCGCTTCTTGCGGAGCTGCGTCTTGACGCGCGCCATCAACTCGTTGCGGTCCACGGGGCGCATCAGATAGTCGTTCACGCCCATGTCGAGCGCCTGGGCGAGCTTGCGGTTTTCGCCCTCGCTCACCAGCACGAGGATCGGCGTGTTGCGGACTTCGGCCATCGAGCGCAGGTTCGAGCACAACCGCAAGCCGTCGAAGGCGCGAATCCCGAGGCTCGCCACGATCAGGTCGTAATCGCCGCCATGGGCGTGCACGATCGCCTCATCGAAGGTGGAAACGTCGGCAACCTTGTTGGCCGGTTCAAGTGCGGCGCGGAACCAGGCCACCGATTCGGGCCGGTCCTCGACGATCAGGATGCGGCCGGTGGGATCGGTCTCGAACATCGGGCCGACGGCATCGGAAATGCCCATCCTCTGGCCCGTCTCTTCGCGCATGCGCAACTCGTCGGTCATCATCTTGAGCCGCACCAGCGAGCGCACGCGCGCGAACAGCGCCATGTCGTCGACCGGCTTGGTCAAGAAATCGTCCGCGCCCGCGTCGAGTCCCGTCACGCGGTCGCTTGCCTGATCGAGCGCAGTTACCATCACCACCGGAATATGGGCGGTCTTGGGATTGGCCTTGATGCGGCGGCAGACCTCGAATCCGTCCATGCCGGGCATCATCACGTCGAGCAGCACGATGTCGGGAAGCTCGGCGGCGACGCGGGCAAGCGCCTGCGCGCCGCTGCCCGCGGTGATAACTTCGAAATATTCGGCGGCGAGTTTAGCTTCCAACAGTTTGACGTTGGAAAGAATGTCATCGACGACGAGAACGCGAGCGGTCATTGCAAGTGCCCGATAGCATCAGCCGAGAAAGCGGCGGACGGTCTCAAGGAAGCTGGTCACGGAAATCGGCTTCGAGATATAGGCTTCGCAACCGCCCTGCCGGATCACCTCTTCATCGCCCTTCATGGCGAAAGCGGTTACCGCAACGACCGGAATCCCCCGCAGCGCATCGTCTTCCTTCAGCCATTTGGTGACTTCCAGGCCCGATACTTCGGGAAGCTGGATATCCATCAGGATGAGGTCGGGGCGATGCTCCCGCGCAATATCGAGGGCTTCCATCCCATCCTTGGTCTGCAGGATATGATAGCCATGGGCGTCGAGAAGATCGTGGAAGAGCTTCATATTCAGCTCGTTGTCCTCGACGATAAGTACAGTCTTGGCACTGGCATCCATACGTCAAAACTCCCGCGACCGGCGCCCGATAGGCGGCTTGCCGGCATCCCCCTCTGTCTGCTGGCTCCGGCCAAAGCTTGACGCCCTATCCGCCACCTCGCATCGTCAGTAGGTAACTTTTAAGCCGAATGTCTTAACGGTCGATTGACGAATGGACGCTTCCGCGGCTGAAACCCTCGCCTTGAGGGGGCTTGCGCATCTCGCCGCGGATGGCGACGCGCTCGTCCGGTTTCTGACGATTTCCGGACTCGATCTGGACGATTTGCGGGACCGGGCGGCCGATCCGGAGGTTCTGGCAGGCGTGGTCGATTTCATCTTGTCGGACGAAGCCCTATGCGCGGCATTCCTTAATGCGGAAAGGTTGGAGCCCCAAATGCTGCACGCCGCGCGGCGGGCGCTCCCAGGGATCGCGCCCGAAATGTGAGCGTGGGAGCGCAAGGCCTTCGCCTCGCGCCCCCCTTGGGCTCCATCACTCCGGAATATGCCGGCCGACGGCATTTTCTTCGCCGTTCAGCAGCCGCTGCTCGGGCCTGGTGATGCGGCCGTCATGAGCGCGCGCGAAACGCTGCTCCTGGCGCACGATCGCGTGATCCTCCGCGTGCAGGCGCCGTGCCTGAGGCCCGGTGAGATCGCCCTCGCGCCTTTCCTCGTTAATGTCGCGGCTCTGATGGGCGGCACGCCCGACCACTTCGGCGCGCCGGGGGTGATGCAATTCCCAATTCGTAGCGGCGGAGGCTTGCGTCAAACCGGCCAGCAAAACCGCAAACCCAGCCGATACCGTCAAAAGATGCTTTTTCCAGTTCATGGACAGCTCCATTCCAATTTCGACGCCCCATGCGAGCGAAGATGGAACGGGGTGCTTGAACCTGAACTGACCGCGACCTTCAGGCGGCATTCAGCCATTGGGATCAGTTAACACCGTCCGAGGTCAGGATGGGGCCGTAAAGATCCGGCCGCCGGTCCCGGAAGAGGCCCCACGAGGCGCGGGCTTTTGCTATCCCGGCGAGATCGACGCCCGCTACGATCACGCCTTCCTCATCGCGTCCGAGTTCGGCCAGGATTTCCCCGGTGGGACCCGCAATGAAGGAGGAGCCGTAGAAGCGGAGTTCGCCCGCCTGGCCCCTTTCCACGCCCACGCGGTTCGCGGCCACCACCGGCGCATAATTGGCCGCCGCATGCCCTTGCATGACGCGCCGCCAATGATCGCGCGAATCCACCGGCGGGGCGGGCGGCGGCTCGCTGCCAATGGCCGTGGGATAGAACAGGACCTCCGCGCCCTTCAGCGCCATGATGCGCGCTGCTTCCGGAAACCATTGGTCCCAGCAGATCGCGGCCCCCAGTTTTCCGTAGCTTGTGTCCCAAACCTGGAAACCGGTATCGCCCGGCCTGAAATAGAACTTTTCCTGGTAACCGGGCCCGTCGGGGATGTGGGATTTGCGATAATTGCCAAGCACGCGCCCATCGGCATCGATCATCGCGAGGGCGTTGTAATAGACATTGTTGGCGGCTTCGAAGTAGCTCAGCGGCAGCACGACGCCAAGTTCGGCCGCCAACGCGGAAAATTCCGCGATCACCGGATTGTTGTCGAAGGGCCGCGCCAAGGCGAAATGATCGGCCGATTGGTCCTGGCAGAAATAGGGCGTCTCGAACAGTTCGGGGAGGAGCACGATTTGCGCGCCCTGCCGATGAGCGCGGCGCACCATCCCTTTGGCTTTCTCGATATTGGCAGCCTGGTCCCAGCCCATCGCGAATTGCACCGCGGCCAGCGTTACGATGCTCACACCGCCGGTTCCTGCTGCGTGATGCAATGGATGCCGCCGCCGCCTTGCACGATGTCCAGCGCGTCTATCTGCATGATGTCGCGCCCCGGGAAGCATTGCGCGAGAATGGTGCGCGCGCCCTCGTCATTGGAATCGCCGAATGCCGGCATGATGACCGCGCCGTTGACGAGGTAGAAATTCACATAGCTGAGCGCGAGCAGCCGCCCGGACCAGGATTGCCGGTGCTTCTTCGGCTGCGGCAGACAAACGACCTCGAACGGATTGCCGTCCGCATCGCGCGCGGCCTGAAGGCGCGCCTTGGCTTCCTTGACCGCGGCGTGGTCCGGATGGCTTTTCACGGGCATCCCGAGGATCACGCGACCCGGCCCAGCAAAGCAGGCGATGTTGTCGACGTGGCCATCCGTCTCGACATCGGAAAAACCCGAGCCCAGCCAGATGACCTTACGTGCCCCGAGATAGATCTTGAGGATGTCCTCCACCTCGCCCTTGGTGCGGCCGGGATTGCGGTTGGGATGCAGCAGGCATTGCTCGGTGGTGAGCACGGTTCCGTTGCCGTCGGCGTGCAGCGCGCCCCCTTCGCACACGAGAGGGGCGGCATAGACAGGAGCGCCGGCCATTTCCAGCACCCGCCCGGCAAAGGATGCATCGTTCGCATACGGATGATATTTCTGTCCCCAGGCGTTGAACACCCATTGCACGCCGGCCAGCCGCCCTTTGCGGTTCTTGAGGAACGTCGGGCCTATGTCGCGCGCCCAGGAATCATCGAGCGCCATGTCCACCACTTCAACCTTGCCGCCGGTGGCGAGCTTCGCTTCGGCCACCTCCGAGGATCGCGCCGCAAGCGTCACCGGCTCGAATGCCGAGATCGCGCGGGCCACGCGCGCATAGGCCTGCTTCGCACGCAAGGTACCATCACGCCCGCCGAAACACTCCGCACGCGCCGGCCAGCACATCCAGGTGCGCCGGTGCGCCTCCCATTCCGCGGGGAACAAAAAGCCGTCCTGCAACGGCGAAGGCGATGCGGCATCCAAAGTCCGGTTCATGCAGCCACCATCTCGGCGGCTCCAGCCTAACCACTTTTCGGCCGCACTGTGGAGCCCCCTCGCATCAAAGACGGTGCCGGGTTAGTTTCGAGCCGGAAAACGAGGATAAGCATGAGCGGACATGTTGCGGCAAACTTAAAGGAACTCGGGATTACGCTTCCTGTTCCCACGGCGCCACAGGGCGCGTATGTGCCATGGGTCAGAACCGGCGCGCTGCTGTTCGTGTCGGGACAGATCACCCTTGGGCCGCAGGGCCTCGAATATGTCGGCACGGTGGGGCGCGAAATCGATCTTCAGAATGCGAAGAATGCCGCGCGGCTCGCGGCAATCAATGTGATAGCGCAAGTCTCGGCGGCGCTCGACGGCGATCTCGACCGGGTCACGCGCGTGGTGAAAGTCACCGGCTTCGTGAACGCGGTCCCCGAATTCACCCAGCATCCCGAAGTGGTGAACGGCGCCTCCGAATTGTTCGCGCAAGTCTTCGGGGAGTGCGGCCGGCATGCGCGCGCGGCGGTGGGCTGTGCCTCTCTGCCGCGCAATGTCGCGGTGGAAGTCGAAGCCATCTTCGAAATCGCGTGACGCGTTTCGCCACCCGTTTCGGCAAGAGTGCGCGCTACATCGGTGCCGGCGTGTGGGATCGGCTGGCCAATCCTCAAGGCGCGCCCCTTCCTCACCCCTTCACGCGGCACGCATTTCTAACCGCGCTCGAGGAATCGGGCTCCGCGACGCCTAAGACCGGATGGCGGCCGCAACATCTCCTGCTCGAACGAGGCTCTGCGCCAATCGCGCTCTTGCCGCTTTATCTCAAGAACCATTCCTATGGCGAATATGTTTTCGACCACGGGTGGGCGGAGGCGTTTCAGCGCGCAGGCGGCCGCTATTATCCGAAATTGCAGGCAAGCGTGCCGTTCACGCCAGTGACCGGGCGGAGACTTCTGATCGCGGCGGGAGAGGACGAAGCGGTTACCGGACGTCTCCTGCTGCAGGCCGCGGAAGGCGCGGTGGAAACCTTCAATGCCTCGTCGCTTCACATCACCTTCATGACGGAGCCCGAATGGACGCTCGCGGCAGGCGCCGGTTATCTCCCCCGCACCGACAAGCAATTCCATTGGGAGAACCGCGGCTATGACAGCTTCGATGGGTTCCTCTCCGATCTGGCGTCCGCCAAGCGCAAGAACCTGCGCAAGGAGCGTGCGGCCGTACTGGCGCAGGGCGTATCCTTCGAATGGCGAACCGGGAGCGATCTGACGGAGGGCGTATGGGATGCGTTCTTCGATTGCTACACGACGACCGGGAACCAGAAATGGAATCCGCCCTATCTGACGCGCGAATTCTTCAGCCGCGTGGCGATGAGCATGGGAGAGCAGATCCTGCTGGTGATGGCGAAACTGAACGGACGCTACGTGGCGGGCGCGCTCAATTTCTTCGACAACGAAACTCTATACGGCCGCAATTGGGGATGCGTCGGCTACGTGCCGTTCCTGCATTTCGAGGCGTGCTATTACCAGGCGATCGATTTTGCAATCGCGCGAAGATTGGCTCGCGTGGAGGCAGGCGCCCAGGGCGGACACAAGCTGCTGCGCGGATATCTGCCAAAGCCCACATTTTCGGCGCATTACATCGCGCATGCGGGCTTGCGCCGGGCGGTTGCGGATTACCTCGACAACGAGCGCGCCGCGGTCGCCGAACACATGGAAGAGCTGATGGAGCAGGCGCCGTTCAGGAAGGCCGACTAAGACGGCTCTCGTTTCACCGTTTGTTATGATGTATTTTCGATGCAGCAATCCTTCGAGGACACCATGACCCCGACGTCACGAAGACATCGCGCGGCGCTTATTGCCATCGGCGCGGTGCTTGCAATCGCGCCCGCTTACGGGGCAACCGGCAATGGCGTGACGGGGCGATGGTTCACCGACGGTTTCGAGCGCGGCGATCATCTGGAGGTGTTCTTCGATATCAGGGCGAACGGAACCTACGAGAAGGATATTCGCATCATCGAGAATTGCGACATCGCGGCCCACGCAAAGGAAGGCGGCAAATGGACCTTCCAGCGCGGAAGCCTCGCGACCGTGAGCGAGACCCTGGACGGCAAGCCGGTTACCGGCAGCCCCACGGACACGCACGACCTTTTCACCGTGACCCGCGTGGACGAGGAGCACATCAACCTCTTCGACACCGAAACCAAGATCAATTGGGGATTGATGCTGGTTGCGCCGGATTTTCCGTTCCCCGCGGCACGCGGCTGCGGAGTCTGAAATTCCCATGCCCTATGACACCAACAACGTGTTCGCGAAAATCCTGCGCGGAGAGATACCGGCGTTCAAAGTCCATGAGGACGAAAGGACGCTGGCCTTCATGGATATCATGCCGCAGGCGGACGGCCATGTTCTGGTCATTCCCAAAGAGTCTGCGGTCGACCTGTTCGATCTTTCGCCCGAGGGCGCGGCCGCACTGATGGCCGCCACCCAGAAGGTAGCGCGGGCCGTGAAGAAGGCGATGAACGCGCCCGGCATCATGCTGGCCCAGCTCAACGACGCGGCTGCCGGCCAGAGCGTGTTCCACATGCATTTCCACATCATTCCGCGCCGGCATGGGATCGACCTCACCCTGCATGCGCGCGAGATGGCGGATTTCGCTAGGCTGAAAGCCTCCGCCGAGAAGATCAAGGCTGCGCTGGAGTGAGCGCGTGATCGTCGAGTCCGCGATTCTGTCGGTCAAGCCGGGGCAAGGGCCGGCGTTCGAGGCAGCGCTGAAACAGGCGCTGCCGCTCATCGAAGCAACCCCGGGCTTCATCGGCTTGGAAGTGCGGCCCTGCATCGAAAAGGGCGACCACTATCTGCTTCTGGTGCGTTGGGAAAATCTGGAAGATCACACCATCGGCTTTCGTCAATCGGACCGCTATCCGAAATGGCGCGAGGCGCTGCATCATTTCTACGACCCGATGCCGGCGATCTTGCATTACCGCGAGCCGGTCTGAGGCCGCCCTCGCCCGCCCCCAAGAAGACTCCGGATTTACACTTCTTCCTTGGGCTTCTTTTTCCCGTCGCTGGCGAGCGCGGCCTTCTGATCAGTAACGAACTCGAAGGCGAGCTTGTCGTTCTCGCGGTCGAGCAGCACGCGCACCGTGCCGCCATTCTTCAGTTTGCCGAACAATATCTCGTCGGCCAGCGGCTTCTTGATGTGCTCCTGGATCACGCGGGCCAATGGCCTCGCGCCGAAGGAATCGTCATAGCCCTTCTCGCCGAGCCAGCGCGTGGCCTCCGGCGTCAGATCGAAGGTGACGTCGCGGTCGATCAGCTGGGCTTCGAGTTCGAGCACGAACTTCTCCACCACGCGATCGATGGTGGAGCGCGTCAGAGGTGCGAACGCGATGGTCGCATCCAGACGGTTGCGGAATTCCGGCGTGAATAGGCGCTTGATCGCTTCCTCATCCTCGCCTTCGCGCTTTCCGCGGCCGAAGCCGATGGATTCCTTGGCGGCGTCGGAGGCGCCCGCATTGGTGGTCATGATCAGCACCACATTGCGGAAATCGATCTTCTTGCCGTTATGGTCGGTGAGCTTTCCGTGGTCCATCACCTGCAGGAGGATGTTGAAAAGGTCCATATGAGCCTTTTCAATTTCGTCCAGCAGCAGCACGCAATGGGGATGCTGGTCGACGCCATCCGTCAGCAAACCGCCCTGGTCGAAGCCGACATAGCCCGGCGGGGCGCCGATGAGGCGCGAGACCGTATGCCGCTCCATATATTCGCTCATGTCGAAGCGCAGAAGCTCGACGCCGAGCACGCGGGCGAGCTGTTTGGCGACTTCGGTCTTGCCCACGCCCGTGGGCCCGGAGAAGAGGTAACAGCCGATCGGCTTTTCCGGCTGGCGCAGGCCCGCGCGCGCGAGCTTGATCGCCGAGGTCAGCGCGTGGATCGCCGAATCCTGGCCGTAGACGACACGCTTCAGATCGTCTTCCAGCGTCCGCAGCGCTTCGGCGTCCGTCTTGGACACCGACTTGGGCGGGATGCGCGCGATCTTGGCGACCACGTCCTCCACTTCGCGCACGCCGATGACTTTTTTCCGCTTGTTTTCCGGCAACAACATCTGCGAGGCGCCGACTTCATCGATCACATCGATCGCCTTGTCGGGCAGCTTGCGGTCGTTGATGTATTTCGCGGCCAATTCCACCGCCGCCTTCACCGCTTCGTTGGTGTAGCGAACCTTGTGGTAGTCCTCGAAATAGGGCTTCAGCCCTTTGAGAATCTTGATCGCATCGGGAATGGTCGGCTCGGCCACGTCGATTTTCTGGAACCGGCGGACGAGCGCGCGGTCTTTCTCGAAATACTGGCGGTATTCCTTGTAGGTCGTGGAGCCCATGCAGCGGAGCGTGCCGGCCTGCAGCGCGGGCTTCAAAAGGTTGGACGCATCCATCGCGCCCCCCGAGGTGGCGCCCGCTCCGATCACGGTGTGGATTTCGTCGATGAAGAGGATGGCGCCTTTCAGCGCCTCGAGTTCCTTCACCACCGATTTCACGCGCTCTTCGAAATCGCCGCGATACCGGGTGCCCGCGATCAGCGCGCCCATATCGAGCGAATAGATGGTGCAGCCTTTGAGCACCTCCGGCACTTCGGACTTGACGATCTTGCGCGCGAGCCCTTCGGCGATTGCCGTTTTGCCCACGCCCGGATCGCCGACGAAGAGGGGATTGTTCTTGCTGCGGCGGCAGAGGATCTGAATGGTGCGCTCGACCTCGGGTTCGCGTCCGATGAGCGGATCGATACGGCCCTTGCGCGCCTTGTCGTTCAGATTGACGCAATAGGCTTCGAGCGCATCGGTGCCCTGTTTGACGGCCTTCTCGTTGCCCTCTTCTTCCTCTTCGGCGCCGCGCACGGGCTTGGCCTGACTCATGCCGGGCCGCTTGGCGATGCCATGACTCATATAGTTCACGGCATCGAGCCGCGACATGTTCTGTTCCTGAAGGAAATAGACCGCGTGGCTCTCGCGCTCCGAGAACAGCGCCACCAGCACATTGGCCCCGGTCACTTCGTCGCGGCCGGAATTTTGCACATGCAGCACCGCGCGCTGGACCACGCGCTGGAAGCCGGTGGTCGGTTTAGCGTCCTCGCCATCGTCGATGGTAAGCGTGGCGAGGTCCTCGTCGACATATTTGGTGAGGCCGGCCCGGAGCGCGTCGAGATCGACATTGCAGGCGCGCATCACCTGGGCGGCATCGGTATCGTCCACCAGCGCAAGCAGAAGGTGCTCGAGCGTGGCGTATTCGTGGTGGCGTTCGCTCGCGAGACGGATCGCGCGATGCAGGGCTTGTTCGAGACTGCGGGATAGGGATGGCATCTACCGGACTACTCTTTCTCCATGGTGCATTGTAGCGGATGTTGGTGGCGGCGCGCCAATTCGATCACCTGGGCCACTTTCGTCTCGGCCACTTCGAAGGTGTAAACGCCGCAGATCCCGACCCCGTGCCGGTGGACATGCAGCATGATCTGGACGGCCTCCTCGCGGGATTTGGCGAAGAACCGCTCCAGCACATGCACCACGAATTCCATCGGGGTGTAATCGTCGTTGAGGATGAGGACCTTGTAGAGCGACGGCTTTTTGGTCTTGGGCCGCGTCTTGGTGACGATGCCCGTACCCAGACCGCGGTCTCCCGAATCGTCGCCCTGTCCGGGCCCACGCGTGGGACCCGCACTCATAGGGTGAAAAACGATTCCGACCTGGCCTTCGCGCATCGACCTCAAGCCTAAAGCCACCGGAGTGGCACAAATAAGACGTTGGCAACCAAGATAAGGTTACGTGCGCCGCAAAAAAAGCGAAAGGCCCCGAACGGTCGTCCGAGGCCTCGCGCTTATTCACCGGAAAAATGCCGTGCAAGCGTTACGCGACGCGCACAAGTTCCGCAAAGGCCGATGCGCGGGCCTGGATGGGCTCGGCGGTGTGCCTTGCGGTGGCGAGCGCCATGTCGCCGAACTTCGCAAGCTGATCGACATAGGTCTCGAACAGGGTCCTGCTGAACTCGCTCTGCAACTGGAACGCTTCCTCGACCGATCGGGAGGCCAGCACGGCCTTGGTGACCGTCACGCCTTCCTCGGCGGATTTGCGGGCATAGGCAAAGACTTCGCTGTTGAACGTCTCGATGCCCTTGCCTGCGGCGTTCATGCACTTCAACATGGCTTCGGCATTGTCCCGGCCAAAGGTAATGAACTGGTCATAGCCCTTCACGGCCTTTTCGAAGCCTTCTTTCATGGCTTCGGTGCCGTTATGGAGCGCGGTCTCGATGGACTCCGCGCCCGGGGTAGTGGTTTTCTTGGTGGCCATCTGTTCCTCGCTGGGGTTTTATGCTGCACTGCAGCATTGCCCATATGTGAGGAGTCGACTGCCATTGTCAAGTGAAAATGCTGCAGTGCACAAGAACTGACTGGATTGTGAAGAAATTTTTGATTAGAATCAGGAACTAAGGACAGTATACTGATTCCCGCCGAGGGCCGTTAACCCCGTTTTGTTGAACAGTCGCTTAGCTTAGGAGCTTGGGCCTTGCGCGATCCGACACAATTTGGTCTCATTTCGCGCCTGGTTTACGCATCCCGAGCCGAAGGGAACGAGTAATGAGGAAAGAGAGTCGAATCAGGTCTGGATTGCTGGCGTGCCTGACGGCTCTGATGATGCTCCTCCCGGCGGCGGCGTCGGCCTCTTCGGGCGCCGATGCACCGCAGAAAAAAGTTAGCCGGGCGATCAAGCCGCTGCTGCCCTCGCCGGAAAAGGACGCAGCAATCGTCGTCGATGGCGCCACCGGCAAAGTGCTTTACGATCGCAATCCCGACGCCATCCGCTACCCGGCGTCTCTCACCAAGATGATGACGCTGTATCTGCTGTTCGAGGCCCTGGAAAAAGGCACGATCAAGCTGGACACGCCCATGATCACATCCGTCCATGCGTCCGAGCAGGAGCCGACCAAGCTCGCGATGGGCGCGGGCGCCGCCATCCCGGTCGATCTCGCGATCAAGGCGATCACGGTGCTGTCAGCCAACGATGTGGCCGTGGTGATCGCCGAAACGCTCGGCGACGGCAGCGAAGAAGCCTTCGCGCACATGATGACCGACAAGGCCCATCAGTTCGGCATGATGCACACCAATTTCCACAACGCGTCGGGTTTGCCCGATCTGCAGCAGCTCACCACAGCGCGCGACATGGCCATTCTCGCGCGCCATTTGGCCTACGATTTCCCGCAATATTTCCATTATTTCTCCGTGCCTTCGTTCACCTATAATGGCCGGGCCTACGGCAATCACGACAATCTGCTCGCAGCCTTCGATGGCACGGACGGAATCAAGACCGGCTATACGCAGCTTTCCGGCTTCAATCTCGTGACTTCGGCCGTGCGCGACAACCGGCACGTCATCGGCGTGGTGTTGGGCGGCCCGACGGCGGCCGTGCGGGACCGCGAGATGATGCGGCTGCTGACGGCGGTCTTCAACGTCGAGAAGCAGAATCCCACCTATCTCGCCGAGGCGAATGTTCCTTGGAAGGGCGGCCGCGGTCCTGAAGGCGACCTTTTCCGCGTCGATCCAGGTCAAGACGAATCGCTGATGCTGGCCGCACTCGATGCGAAGCCGGGCTCCAAATCCCGTAACGCCGCTCCGGTTCTGATGGCGAGCGCCAAGGCGGGGCCGGCTATCGCGTTCGCGCCAGCAGGGACCGGTCCGGCCGTTGCGCCCATTCTGGAGCCGGCCGTTCAGACCGCGGGACTGGCGCCGTCGCTTAACCATGAAACCGGCATCGAAAAGAATCCGGCACCGCGCATCGGTCCGACCCAATCCCTGGCGCTCGCAGACAATTCGGCTCAAGTCGCACAGGGCGACAGCGGCGGCGCGGCTCCGGCCCTCGATCCTCCAGCCGTCAAGCAGGGCCTCGTCAAGCGCTGGGCCGTCCAGGTCGGCGCTTTTGCGAGCGAAACGCTGGCCCAGACGAGGCTTGCGGCATTCCTGAAGCGGGGCGGCGATATAGTAGGCGAGGCCCAAGCGCTCATCGTGCCGTTCACGACCGCGAATGGCCGCATCATGTACCGGGCGCGCGTCGGCATGTTCGCGGAGGATCAAGCCCGCGACATCTGCAAGCGCATGGTGAAGCGGGGCCAGAGCTGCTTTGCCGCGGTTGCCGACGCGAGCTAACGCCGGAGCAGCACATCCTTGGCTTCGTTGATCTTGGCGGCGAGATAATTCGTCCCGCCCTTGTCGGGATGCGTCTGAACGATCAGCCGCTTGTGGGCCGCCCGAATCTCCTCCTCGCTGGCCCCTTCCTTCAGGCCGAGCACACTCAGCGCTTCGCTCCGTGACATGGCGCTTGAACGCGGCGGCTGCGCGCGCCCCCCGGCTTGATTGGGACCCTGCCCCGCCCCTCCGGCACCCGGAAATCCGCGCTGCCAAGGCGGCGGCGAACCGAGCAGCAAATACCAGGCGCCTCCGGCTGCCAATAACGCCAGGGGCAACTCCCGCATAAGGATCAACGCCACCGTTACGAGCGCCAGCAGCACGCCGCCCGACAGCCGGAATCCCCGGGCAAGATTGCGTGGGTGCACGCCCGTATAGCCCCGCGCCAGCAACAGCAGCAGGCCGAGCAGCACAACGCCGGCAACCAAAGCGGGCATCGAATTTCGTCCGGTTCAGGCGGTACCGGCCGCCTTATCCATTCCCGGCAGATTGAGCGCCGCGAGGAGCTCGCGCACTTCCTGCCGCGCCGCGATATGGGACATGGTGAGCGACATGGCAAGCCCGGGCACGGGCAGATCCATCATCGTCAGCCCCAAGGGGAACAACTCGCGGAAGATCACACGCTCCGAAAACCCCGGCGCCACGCGGCAACCGATTCGGGAGGAGACGCGCTCAACGGCGGTGGCGACCTTGCGTTTGTTGCGTGCCTCCGTCGAGGAGACACGGTTTCGCATCACCACCCAGTCGAGATTGGCACGAGAGGCGATCAGGCGGCGCTTGCGGCAATCCCAGACGAACTCGGAATAAAGGCTCGGACCTTTGATTTCGAGGCTGTCGGGATCGAGTTTCGCCAGCAGATCGAAATCGAGGAAGCTGTCGTTCATGGGCGTGACCAGCGTGTCCGCGGCGGCATGGCCGAGCCGCGACAGCGTGGTGTCGTTGCCCGGTGTGTCGATGATGACGAAGTCGGCGCCGTCTTTCGCGCGCGCAAGCGCCTCGCCAAGGCGCGCGCCTTCATCGGCCGCCGCATCGATGCCGGGCTTGGCGCGCTCGACCACCTGCACCTCCGGCACAGGCAGCGCGTGGCCACTACGCTCGGCGAAAGCCCGCCGGTTCTCGATGTAGCGCGCAAACGTCCGTTGCCTCCCATCGAGATCTATGGCCGAAACCACTTTGCCCAGCCGCAACAGCGCGGCTGCGATATGCATCGCGGTCGTGGTCTTGCCGGTCCCGCCTTTCTCGTTGCCGAAGACGATGACATGGGTGCGCCTCGGCGGGACATTTACCTCCGCCGGCGCTGCAACCCTGTTCAATTCCACGCTCATGCTCATGGCCCGGCTCCCCCGAATCGCGCCCACTGACGCCATCCTACGGGAAAGCTCGGCCGGATTGCGCGCTAGGCTTCGTCCAATGTGAGCAGGTTTGCATTGCCGCCCGCCGCTGCCGTGTTCACACTGAATGCGCGCTCGACCGCGAAGCGAGCCAGATAATGCGGGCCCCCGGCTTTCGGACCCGTTCCCGACAAGCCTTCACCGCCAAAGGGCTGCGACTCTACCACCGCGCCGATCTGGTTGCGGTTGACGTAGATGTTTCCGACCCGCACATGGTCGCGCACATAGTCGGCGGTTTCGTCGATACGGCTGTGCACGCCGAGCGTCAGGCCATAACCGCTTCCGTTGATGGCATCGCAGACCCGATCCAGCCGGCCGCCTTCGAAGCGCACGACGTGCAGAATGGGGCCGAACACTTCGCGCGTGAGCATGTTCATGGATGGAATCGCAAAGACGTGAGGCGGAAAGAAAACGCCGTCCGCCAATGCGCGATCGAGGGGCATCTTCTTGAGCAGATTCGCTTCCTTCGTCATCCGCTCGGCATGTGTGGCGAGGTTCGCGCGTGCCTCCTCATCGATCACAGGGCCAATATCGGTCTGAAGATCAAAGGGATCGCCGAGCTTGAGTTCGTCCATCGCGCCCAGAACCTGATCGAGCATCCGCTCGGCCACGTCTTCCTGAAGAAACAGCACGCGCAAGCCCGAGCAGCGCTGGCCCGCGCTGTCGAAGGCGGATGAGAGCACATCGCGCGCCACCTGCTCGGGGAGCGCCGTCGAATCGACGATCATGGCGTTCTGCCCGCCGGTTTCGGCGATCAGCGTAGGGATCGCCCCGTCGCGTGCAGCGAGCGCCCGGTTGATGAGCCGGGCCGTCTCGGTCGAGCCGGTGAATGCGACGCCGGCAAGTCGCGCATCACCGAGCATGATCTTGCCGATTCGCGCGCCGTCGCCCGGCAGCAGATGCAGGACTTCGCCGGGAACGCCGGCCTGATGCAGCAGCCGAACGGCGGCGGCCGCGATCAACGGCGTCTGCTCGGCGGGCTTCGCCAGCACGCTGTTTCCAGCCGCGAGAGCTGCCGCCACCTGACCGGTGAAAATGGAGAGCGGGAAATTCCACGGCGCAATGCAGGCGAACACGCCGCGCCCGCGCAGCGCCAGAGAGTTGCTTTCCCCCGTTACCCCGGGCTGTGGAAAAGAACCTTCGAAATCGGCGCGGGCTTGCCTCGCGTAATAGCGCAGGAAATCGATCGCCTCGCGCAACTCGCCGAGTGCATTGGGAACGGTGCGCCCAGCCTCTCGCACGAGCAGAGCCATCAGGAGCGCCCGGTTCTCCTCGAACAGATCGGCCGCCCGCTCGAGCACCGCTGCACGCTCTGCGCCGCCCTTGAGATCCCACCCGGCTTGAGCGGCGGCCGCTGTTTCGAGCGCGGCGCGGACGTCCTCGTCGGCGGCCTCGCCCACGAGCCCGACTTCGCGCCGCCGGTCGGACGGATCGCGCACGGGTTCGGCCGGCCTCACGCGCGCGAGGCCCCCGACAATCGGGTAGGAGGTCGGAGCGCCGCCATCGATTGCGCGCCGCATGGCAGAGAGAATGCGGCTGGAGGCCGCCGGGTCGCTCAGCAGAATCCCTCGCGAATTCACCCGGCCGGGGAAGATGTTTTCCGGCTTCGCGATGCGGGGATTGCGCTTGGGATCGGCAGCCATCAGCCGCTTCACCGGATCGGCGATCATGCCTTCTACCGGCGCCCGGTCGTTCGCGAGGCGGTTGACGAAGGAGGTGTTGGCGCCGTTCTCGAGCAGGCGCCGCACCAGATAGGCGAGCAAATCCTCATGGCTGCCGACCGGCGCATAGATGCGGGTGGCAGCCCCTGCGCGCGATGGGCGGACGACATCCTCGTACAGCTCGTAGAGCGCTTCTCCCATGCCATGCAGCCGCTGGAATTCGAACTTGCGGTTCTTGCCGGCAAAGGCCTGAACGGACGCCAATGTGTGCGCATTGTGGGTCGCAAATTGCGGGAAGATGCGGTCGGGCACGGCCAGCAATGCACGGGCACAAGCGAGATAGGACGTATCGGTGCCCGCCTTGCGCGTGAATACGGGATAATCGGAAAGTCCGAGTTCCTGCCCGCGCTTGATTTCGCTGTCCCAATACGCGCCTTTGACGAGACGCACCGGAACGATACGCCTCTGCCGGCGCGCCAGATCGATCAGCCATGCGATCACCGGAAGCGCACGCTTCTGATAGGCCTGCACCGCAATCCCGAGGCCGTCCCAGCCTCTCAGCGCTTCCTCTGAACCCAAAGCCTCGAAAACATCCAGCAGAAGGTCGAGCCGCTCGGCTTCCTCTGCATCGATGGTGACCGGCAACTGCGCCTCGCGCGCCTCCTTCAGAAGCAGGGTCAGCGTCGGGAGCAGTTCGAGGATCACGTCGTGGCGATGCACATAATCGAAGCGCGGATGCAGAGCGGTCAGTTTCACCGAAATGCCGGGACGTTCGAACAGGGGCGCACCCCTGGTTGGGAAACCCCGAGCGATCGTCTTAAGCGCATCGCGATAGCGTTCGAGGTAGCGGCTTGCATCGGCGCGCGTGACAGCGGCCTCTCCCAGCATGTCGAAGGAGAAACGATAACCCCGCTCGACATAGGGCCTGGCTTCCTTAAGCGCTTCTTCGATGGTGCGCCCGAGCACGAAATGCCGGCCGAGCAGACGCACCGCGCTCAAAGTCGCCTGGCGGATCACGGGTTCGCCCATGCGCGCAACGAGGCGGCGCCAGATGGCGTCGAAATCCCAGCGCTGGCTATCCATGATCTCAACGAGGTGGCCCGACAGCATCAGCGCCCAGGTGGAGGCATTCACGAACAGGGATTCCGAGTGGCCGAGATGCCGTTCCCAGGAGCGGCCAGCGATCTTGTCGCGGATCAGCCGGTCCTGCGTCTCCGCGTCCGGCACGCGCAGAAGCGCCTCGGCGAGGCACATCAGCATCACGCCCTCTTCGCTGGAGAGCGCATATTCCTGCGTGAAAGCGTCCACGCCGGTCCGCTTATGGCGCTGGGAGCGAAGCTGCGAGACGAGGTCCCGGGCAAGCACGTCCGTCGCGGTTTCCTCGGCAGGCGACATCTTCGCCTTTTGAATCAGGCTTTCGAGAAGCGCATCCTCATCGGAGAGATAGGCGGCGGAAATCGCCTGACGCAAATCTTCCATTGCGGTCTTTCCGATCGAGCAGTCACAACCGATCCCTAGGTGGGGTAAACATAGCCTAAACCCTCGGCCTCGCGTTAATCTGGATCAATGGATGCCTTGAAACGGATAGAGACCGCGTCCAATGCGGTCGAGCTGCGGTTGCGCGTGCGCCTGTGGCGGAACAAGGGTGCTCGGGTGGCTCTTGTGCCCACAATGGGTGCGCTGCATGAGGGCCATCTTGCCCTGGTGGGAGAGGCCAAAAGGCGCGCCGACAAAGTCGTGGTCAGTATTTTCGTCAATCCCGCACAATTTGCCCCCCATGAGGATTTCGCGCGCTATCCCCGCGACATGGGCAGGGACCGGGCCTTCCTGGAGGGTGAAGGGGGCGCCGATCTCATCTATGCCCCCGACGTGAAGGAAATCTACCCGCCCGGGTTCGCCACAAGGGTGAACGTGGAAGGCCCGGGCCTGGGGCTGGAAAGCGATTTCCGCCCCCATTTCTTTTCGGGCGTGGCGACCGTGGTGGCCAAGCTGTTGGTGCAGGCCGCACCCGATTTCGCGTTCTTCGGGGAAAAGGATTACCAGCAATTGCTGGTGGTGAAGCGGTTGGTGAAGGACCTCGATCTGCCGCTGGAAATCGTGGGCGTTCCGACGATCCGCGAAGGCGATGGGCTCGCGCTCTCTTCCCGCAATGCGTATTTGACGGCGGATCAGCGGGACGTGGCGGCACATTTGAACCGGGTGCTCCGGTCGGTGACGGAAGCAGCGAAAGCGGGGATCGCCATTCCCGAAGCGGAAGCCCAAGGCGGCGCGGCCCTTTTGGGCGCGGGGTTCGACCGGGTGGACTACGTCGCGATCCGGGACGCGGAGACGCTGACGCCTGTGCGGGACTTGGCAAAACCGGCGCGCGTGCTCGCCGCGGCGCGGATCGGCGGCGTGCGCCTGATCGACAACATTCCCCTGTAATCGGTCATAACAAACCCAGATCTGTCAGTTCGGCCCGGAGCGCGTCGGAAAGGGTCGCCTTGTCGCTCGCCTTGAGGTCGGGCGGCACATCCTTGGGATCGAAATAGCGCCAGCCCTGAAACGCGCGGTGGCTACGCCTAACCGTCGGAACAAGCTTCCGGTCCAGCACAAGCGCGCAATGCGGCACGCCTTCGCGCACGACGGGCTTCAGCTTCAACAGCTTCTGGCGCACGGCGATCTGGCCCTTGATCACCCAATAAAGCGAGCCACCTTTCAACAATTCCTCGGCTCGTTTGGGCGTCATGCGCGTGATGTGCATGATCTCGCCCGCGCCGCCCTTCTTCTTGCGCTTGGCGGCGCGCTTTTTCTGCCAAGCGGCGAGGTCCTCGATGCTGTCCGCACCGACACAGAGTTTGATCAGATGCAAAGTCACGATGGAGCTTCTACCCGCCGCAAAATAAAACGGCCGCCGCATCGCTCGAATGCGGCGGCCGCGTAATGGAAAGTCTTACGGCTCGCGCGACGCCATGTAAGCCACAAGGTCGACCATGTCCTCGTCGGTCAGTTTTTCGACCACCGGCTTCATCAGCGCGACCGCGTTGCCCTTGCGCGCGCCCGTCTTGATGTCGTTGAGCTGACGGATGAGGTAATAGGCCGCCCGCCCGGAGAGCCGCGGCACGTCTCCGATGCCCTTGAAATCCGCGCCATGGCAGATCGAGCATTGGATGGTCTTGCCGTTGCCGCCCGTAGTGGCAAGCGCCTCACCCTTTTTGATCGCGCCTTCCGGCACGAAATCCACGAAGCCGAAATGCTGGTCGCGCAGCTCCGCACCTTCGCCATTCTCAGCGACTTCATAGATCATGTTCGCCGGAACCGGCATGGTTTCCTTGCTGCCTTCGTCAAAGAAGCGCATGCCGCCATTGCCGACGTGGTTCTTGGGCGCGGCTTTCGTCTCCACGACGCGGACCCATTTCTGCTGCGGCTTCGGGATGCTGGCGAAATAATCGGCTGCCTCCTTGAGCTCGGCTTCGGAAATGTCCTTCGCCATTTCGATCATCACCGGGGCGCGGTTGTTCATCCGGTTGCCGTCGCGGAATTCATGCATCTGCTCGACGATGTAGCCCGAGGAAAGGCCCGAGACGCTCGCCGATTCCGGGTGGCCGTTGCCGTTGGGAAGATGGCAGAGCATGCACGCGCGCACATGTGGCGCGCGCCCGTTCTTGACCGTCGCCGGCATCGCCGGGTGCTCGTTCGGGAACCAGTCCGGGGGGCCAAAATTGTTGTTGATTTGCGCCATCGTGAGCATCATGCCCGCAGGCGCGCCCTTGGCCTGAAAGGTCTTGGCGGGGTCCGGCTGCGGCAAGCCCTGAGGCGCCACCGGATAGGCCCAGCTCAAAGCGGATTCGGCCCCGAATGCGGCCGCAGGCAGCAACGCGATGGCGGACAACAGCAACAATTTCCTCATTAAACCCTCCCGGTGGTTCGAAGGCCGGACAATAGCGGCCCCGTTGGCGAACATCAATTGTTCGAGGGCTTCGCAGCGCCCTTCCCATCGGCCCTTGCGTTTGTTACACCGCCCCGCCCTCTCATTTGACGTGCGGTCGTGGCGGAACGGTAGACGCGCTAGCTTGAGGTGCTAGTAGGGCAACCTGTGGAAGTTCGAGTCTTCTCGACCGCACCAGCAGCCACTAAATCCCGTCGCCGTCGATGCCGGCGTGAATGCCGCATTCGTCCTTGGCGAGACCGGCCCAGCGGCCGTCACGATAGCCCTCGCCCGCCGCGACCCGCCGCGTGCACGGCATGCAGCCGATGGAAGGATAGCCGTCGACCACCAGGGGATGCCTGGGCAGCCCCCTTTCCTCGATGTAGCCCATGAGGTCGGCGAGTGACCAATCCAGGAGCGGATTGAAGCGGAAGCGGCCGTCGGCAAGCTCGACCCGCTCCATCCCGGTGCGGGCAGAGGTCTGAAAACGCTTCCTTCCGGTCACGGTCGCCGCAAAACCCGACAGCGCCCGCTTGAGCGGCACGACCTTGCGGAAATGGCAGCAGGAATCAGGGTCGCGGCTCCAGAGCGTGCCCTCGGAATCGCGATCCTTCCGTTCGGCCGGATGCGGCCCGATTGAGCGAATATCGGTCAGGCCCAGGACGTCCTGCAGCCGGTCGCGATAGCGCAGCGTTTCTCCGAACAATTTGCCGGTGTTCAGAAACAGCACCGGAATCGTGGGATCGATCTCAGCGACAAGATGCAGCAGCACCACCGATTCCGCCCCGAAGGCCGAGACAACCGCGATGCGCCCCGTGAAGGCCTGCTTGAGCGCGAATTCCAGGATCTCGCTCGTGCCCAGTCCAGCCGTCTTGGCGCGAAGCGAGGAAAGCTCTTCGCGCATGGCCAAAGACCCGCCACGCGGCTCGCTCTGGTGGAGCGGAACGACGGTCATTCGAGCCACCCTTGCTCGGCGAGATGGGCGCGCGTTCGTGCGGAGACTTCTTCCGCTCGAACGCCGCGGGCGCGTAATGCCCGTCGCAGCTCCGCAAGTTCGTCCAGGCGCTGTTCCCATTCGGGGCCGAACTGCACCTCCAGCTTTTCGCGCAAGGCGCGGGACAAAGCGGGCGATTCACCCGCCGTGGAAATGGCGATGAGAAAGTTTCCCCGCCTCACCTGGGCCGGAACGTGGAAATCGCACAGCTCGGGCACATCCTCGACATTCACCAGCACGCCCGCAGCGCGCGCAAGCTGAGCAAGCGAGCGGGACGTTTCAGCATCCAGGCCGGCGACAAAGAGGATTTGCAGGCGCGCGATATCGCCGGCGTCCGGCAGGTGACCCGAGAAAATCTCAGGCTGTTCGATGCCTCCTTCCTTCATCATCGCAAGCCGGCGCGCGAAACTGTCGCCAAGCCCTGCAATGCCGGCACGGATCATCGAACCGTCGAGAATGATGGGCAACATGAGTCTCTATCCGAAAGCCGCAAACGCGGAATTCACATAGAGTTAAGCCCTGTAGAGGATTTATGCAAGAATTTAGTGGGGAATTTTTTGATGAACATCAACTTAAGTGTTGTTTGCGTGAGCCTTCAAAGTCTCGCTGATTTCCACCGTGATCAGGTCGCCGTCGATCTGGATTTCTCCCTTCGCGACCGGCCTGTTGTTTGCAAGCACCATGACGGGATCGTCCTGACGGGAATCGAGTTCGATCACGGCACCGCGGCCCATGCGCAGAAGCTGATGCATCGGAATAACCGAGCGGCCGAGCACGACCGCGATTTCCACTTTGACGTCATTCAATGAAGACATGTGGCCCTGGGGAGGAAGCGCATGGCGATCCTTGCCCGATTGTGCTTTCTAGCCCGTTAATGTGCGAGCAATTCGGATCGATCGAGTGGGCCATAGATGAAGGTCGGGTTCCCTATGAGGAAGCCGTGACCCGCATGGAATCCCGCGTCGATGCAATTCGTCAGGGCCGTGCTCCCGAACAGGTCTGGCTCCTGGAACATCCCCCGCTTTATACCGCAGGCACGAGCGCCAAGGACGGCGATCTGCTGACCGCCCGGTTTCCGGTGTTCCAGGCCGGCCGAGGCGGCCAATACACCTATCACGGGCCCGGGCAGCGGGTGGCCTATGTGATGCTGGACCTGCGTCCGCGCGGCAACGACGTGCGAAAATTCGTGCACGATCTCGAGGAATGGCTGATCCGGGCCTTGGACGAGTTCAGCATCAAGGGTGAGCGGCGTCCGGGCCGTATCGGCATCTGGGTCAGGAATGGCGACGGCAGCGAGGACAAGGTCGCTGCCATCGGCGTGCGCGTCCGGCATTGGGTGACATTCCATGGCATCAGCCTGAACGTCGACCCGGACCTCGACCATTTCTCCGGCATCGTGCCCTGCGGCATCCGCGATGAAAAATATGGCGTCACCAGCCTCGCCGCTCTCGGTTTGCCGGTTAGCATGGAAGACGTGGACGTCGCGCTGAAGCGCGCCTTCGAGGAAATATTCGGCCCCGCCGCGCCGAACGGCTGACCGCTCACGCTCAAGAAATCAGTGGCAGGCCAATCCGGAAACGAGTCACATTTCCGCCTGCAACTCCGTAGGGGGAGATTCCCATGCCACGCGTCTCGCTTTGGTTTTTCGCGCTTGCGCCGGTTTACGTGCTGATCGGAATGGGGTTCGGCATCTATATGGGCGCGTCCAACAATTTCACGCTGGCGCCCGCGCATGCCCATCTCAATCTGATCGGCTGGGTAACGATGGCGCTTTACGGGACGTTCTATGCGCTGGCGCGCGAAGCCTCTAAGAAGCTCGCCTGGACGGTATTCTGGCTGAACAATGCAGGCATATCGATCATGTTCCCATCGCTTTGCATGGTGCTGATCCAAGGCGAGAGCTCGCCCTTCCTGCTGCCGCTCATCTTGAGCGAATTCCTCGCATTCGGCGGGATGGTGGTGTTCGCGTTCTCGGTCTGGAGCGTTCTGATGAAGACCGCCGATGCCATCCCATCGGGCGCTGCAATCAGACCGACGGCCGCCGAGTAAAGCCGAGCGTCTCCGGCGGGTCCACCGGCTGAAGGTTGAACGCGGTGACGCGGGAGCCGCGTGGACCCTGCATGCAGGCGGCGATGAACTCCTCGACGATTTTCGTGGGGCCGGAGGCCACCGCTTCCACCGAGCCGTCCGAGCGGTTCCGCACCCAGCCTCTGAGTTTGCGGGTATTGGCCTCGCGGACCGCGAATTCGCGGAAGCCGCAGCCTTGCACCTCGCCTTCGATGCGGATGTTCATGGTGGTGATATCGTCTGACATGCAGGCTCCGGACTGAGGCGGTTCACTTCTTCAGGCTGGCGTCGCGAATGGCGCGGAATTCGTTGCCCTTGTACCAGTTCGGCCAGGCTTCGCTGTTGGCAAGTGTCTGGCCGAATTCGTAGAGCACAACAGTATCTTCGAGCGGGCCGGCCATATCCCATTTCGGATCGAACTCGTCCGAGGGCTGGTGATAGCGATGCTCGGTATAGTCGTCGCGCACGGCCTTGGCCGCCGGCTTGCCGCCCACCAGAAGATCGGAGCCCCCATCCGGATCGATCACCGGCACGCCGACCTTGGCGAGGCTGATGTGATCGGAGCGATAGAAGGAACCCTTTTCAGGCTGCGGATCGGGCGAGATGACACGGCCATGCCGCTTCAGCACTTGGGCAAGGATGTCCTCGACTTCTGAGGCGCCGTTTCCGACCACCACCATGTCGTGCGATTTGCCCTGGGGAAGGCCGCCGTCACTGTTGACACCGCCGACGATATGGGAGAGCGGCCAGATCGGATGCCGCGCGAAATATTCCGAGCCCAGAAGCCCCTGCTCTTCGAGCGTCCAGGAAATGATGGCGACCGAACGCTCGGGCGGCGTGGGCGCCTTGGCAAAGGCTTCACCGATTTCGAGAACGCTCGCGACGCCCATCGCGTTGTCGATGGCGCCATTATAGATCTTGTCCGGGCCCGGGAGGGTCGGCTTCACCCCCAGATGATCCCAATGCGCGGTGTAGAGGACATAATCGTCCGGGTGCTTGCTGCCGGTGACGACGCCGATCACGTTCCGGGTGGTCATATGGGTGATCGTGGTGTGCATGACGGCCGATGCGGTAAGCCCAGCCATGGGGACGGCTTTGAATCCCCGCTTGTTCGCGGCGATCCTCAGCACATTGTAATCGAGCCCTGCGCGCTTGAAGAGCGCCTCCGCCGTTTCGCGCGTGACCCAGGCCTCCATCGGCAGCATGCTTTTGTTGCTGTCGGGACTTTCCAGATAGGATTGCGTGCCGGACCATGAGCTTCGCACCACCTGCCAGGGATAGGCTGCGGGCTCGGTCTCGTGGACGATGATGACACCGGCCGCACCCTGGCGCGCGGCCTCCTCATATTTGTAGGTCCAGCGGCCGTAATAGGTCATCGCCCGGCCCTTGAAGAGGGTGGCATCGCCTGTCAAGAAGCCGGGATCGTTGATCAGGACGACGGCGATCTTTCCCTTCATATCCAGGCCGGCATAATCGTTCCAATGCTCCTCCGGCGCGACCACGCCATAGCCGGCGAACACCAGCGGCGCGCGGTCGATGCGGACCTCGCTGCTGGCATATTGGGGGGTGACCCACATGGCCTCGTCGGCGAATTTCAAGGGCTTGTCGCCGTCCGGCCCGGCGACGGAGAGCGAGGATTTCGCCGGGTCCATGGTGATGCTGACGGACGGGACTTCCTGGAAATAGCTCCCCTTGTTGCCGGGCTTGAGCCCGATTCGCTTCATCTCGTCGGCGATCCAGCTTGCGGCGCGCTCGCCGGCCGGCGTACCGGGACCGCGACCCTCGAAATAATCGTCGGCGATCGCCTTGTCGCGAGCCAGGATGTCGGCTGCCGTGATGGCAGCCATGGTCTGAGGATGAGGCGGTTCGGCCGCGGGCGTCGCCCCCGACACTGCCAATGTGGAAGCGAAGAAAAGAACGGTTGCTGCTGCGGCTTTCATTGGGCACTCCCGCGTCTTTGCCGCAACCTTAGTGCAGTGCGCTCGTGCGGCAAACGCCTAACCGGCCACCGGCTTTGGAAACGCCGAGAGCCCGGAAAGGAACAAAGTGGTCGCGAAACGGGCGGCCTCCTCCGCGCCGGCCGCTTCACGCCGCTGCAGGATTTCCGCGATTTCGAAGGCCGTGCCGATCATGGAAGCGGCCAGCAACTCCGGATCGACGGGGGGAAATATTCCGCGCGCGATTGCGCGCTCGAGATCGGCGCGCAGCTCTGTGAGCCCGGCGAGAATTTCGGGCGTGTCCACGCGCACATGGATATCGCCGCGCGCAACGGCGGGATTGCCGCGGTTTGCCACGACATAGGAGAAGAACGCCTCGAATGTTGCGGAGACGAAGACGGCGGCGGTTTCGGCATTGGCCCGCGCCTCACGCAAAAGCGGCCGTAGCGTAAGTGCGGCCTCATCGCGCATCGCCTGGAACACTTCGTCTTTCGAACGGAAGTAATTGTAGAACGTGCCCGAGGCGAGCGGAGTCGCGCGGATGATGTCTCGGACAGTGGTGGGGCCATAGCCGAGCTGCGCGAAGACGCGCCGCGCCGCATCGAGAATCACGCGACGATTCTGCTCTTTGACTAGGGCACGCTTTCCGGTCGCTCGCTGACCTGGCAAGCGGTTAGTTTGAGCTTCCAATCGCGCGTCCTTCTTCGGCGGTGTCACCCCGCCGTGGTTCCATGAGGGAACTTTAGCTTATGTTGACGGTTCGTCAATTTGACATTGCGAAAGGGCGGCGTTCCGCAGAAGCCGCAGGAAGCGACCGATCTGAGCGAGCTCGGTTGCTTTGGTCCGGGATCGCTGTTCGGCTTCGAAGTCCCAGCCCCAGCGTTCGGCCTGAAAGATTTCATCGAGCTGGCTCGCGGCAAATGCCTGCTCGGCGTCAAGCCGGCCCTCCAACAGCGCCAAAGCGATGACGAGCGAGCCCGTCAAGGCGGCAGCAGAAGCCAATCCTGAAATTGAGAAATTATCTTCTTCTGCAATGACTTGCTCGAATGTACTGAGAGCGTCAGGGGGCTGCTCGACGTGAGTGATCCCGGCCACGCAAGCAAGCGCCGCGCCATAGCGAACCCGCGCCCATTCGAGCAGCGGGTCCCAGAGGGCCCCCTGCCGCTGCACCAGCGCTTTGGGCGCATCGGCCCGGTAGCAGAGGGTTTCGCTTCGCGCGAAGCGGAGAATTTGCTCGATCGCCGCCTTCCTGTCTGTCGCAACTCGGTCCAGGCCTGCATTGGCGAGCTTTGTGAGCGTCATGGTGTCGAGGCTCATCTTTTCGCCCTGGGCCCGCCATTCGTCCGCGATTGCCTCTGCCAACGCCGGCGCCGGCAGAATCAATTCGGCGCCCGCGGGCGTCTTGAGGGGTTTGCCGTCCAGGCTAACCCCATAACCGCCCGCCGCGCGCGAGACGCTGACGGTCTGGTAGAAGCGTTTCGGCTGATGCGCGGCCATCCTTAGCGGCAGCCAGCGGGTTTGCGCTTGGGCTTGGGTTTTTGCGCTTGTGCCGTCCGCAGGGCGTCCGGCAGGCCGTCATGCGGCCCGAGCCTGCGTTTCGGCGGATCGGTCCATAGCAGATCGCCGATCTCCTGATTTCGCTTCGGATGAAGCGGATAGAAGAACCGGTTGCGCGCGCGCGACGCCTCGCCGCCCACGATCAGTACCGCGTCCGCCTCGCCATTGTTGATGATCACATGCGTAATGCCGGTGCGGCTTGGGAAGCCGATGAAATCGCCCGTGTGCATCGCATGCAGGGCGCCATCGATCCAGGCATCCACATTTCCACTGACAACATAGACGAATTCTTCCTCGTCGCGCTCGGCATGGGGCCATGAGGTGCGCCGCCCGGGCTTCAGGATTTCGAGGTGCACCCCGATCCGCGAGAAGCAGAAATGGCGCCCGAACAGGGAGTCGATGCCGTGCAATTCGGGGCTGTTGGGATAAGTGTTTGTGTCCCCGCCCAGGATGTCGCGCCAATTGACGACGAAGGAAGGCGGTTTGCGCCTGCGCGGGTGCCCCTTTCCTGCTGCATGGGGCAAGCCGTCATGGGGCCCGAGTTTGCGCTTGGGCGCGTCTTCCCAGAGCTTGCCCAGCTCGCGCATAGCCGCATTGGCCTTGGCATCGAGGGGGTGGAACAGGCGCGAGGCATAGCGCGAGCCTTCGCCCATGACGAACAGGCACACGTCCTTGTCCGTATTGTTGAGGAAGCAATGCCCGATACCGGTGCGGTCGGGAAATGCCACACCATCACCATCCCTTAGCCGGTATAGTTCGCCGTCGGCCCAAAGGTCGGGCTCCCCTTCAAGGACGAAGACGAATTCTTCCTCATCGCGTTCCGCATGGGGCAGACCGGAGCGCCGGCCAGGCGGAATACGCACATGGTGCAGGCCGAGCCGCGTCATGCCCGTGTGGTGGGAGAAATTGGCATCGAATCCGAAGGCTTCATCGTAGCCGGTTAGCCGAAACGGTTCGCCGGGTTCGATCTCCGACCAGTGCCGGATGAAATCCGGGCGCGGCCTTTCCTTCATTTCCCGTGCTCCGCAAACGGGTCTTCGTGGCTGTCGGGATCGAACCCAAACAGCCGCCACGCACGCAGCATATGCGGCGGCAAGGGAGCAGTCGCGCGCAACCGCCCGCCGTCGGGATGGGCGATGTCGATGGCACGCGCGTGAAGGTGCAGGCGGTCTTCCAGTTCGCCCAGGCCCTTCGCGGCCTCGCCGCCATATTTGAAATCCCCCACGATGGGCGTGCCGATATGGGCAAGATGCGCGCGGAGCTGATGGGTACGGCCCGTCACGGGACGAAGCGCCACCCAGGCATATTGTCCTGCCGCCGTGCCCATCACCGCGTAATGAGTGGTTGCCGATTTCGCGTCGACGGAATCTTCATCAGCCGGGGCCATGCGTTCGTCGCGCCCGGAATGGCCGAAACCCGTTTCCTTCGCCAGCGCGAGCCTCACGGTGCCCCGATGCGGCCTCGGCACACCCTTGGTCAGGGCCCAGTAGATCTTCCGCGCGTCGCGCCGGCGTAGCGATTCCGACAGCGCCGCCGCCGCAGGGATTGTGCGCGCCACCACCAGCACGCCGGACGTATCGCGGTCGAGCCGATGCACCAGCCGAGGGCGCTGCCGCTTCTTGCCCTGCAGCGCATCGAGCAAGCCATCGATATGGCGCTTCACGCCGGAACCGCCCTGGGTGGGAATGCCGCTCGGCTTGTTCAGCACAAAGACGGCCGGATCCTCGTGGATGACCAGCCGCTCCATGAAGTCGCGGTCGCTGTCGCTGACATCGGGCACAGCCGGGGGCATGTGCCGGGCTTGCGGCGGCGCGCCTTGAAGCTGCGGCGGGATGCGGATTGCCTGCCCCGGCTCCAGCCGGTCGCCCGCATGCGCCCGCTTGCCGTCGATGCGGACCTGTCCCGTGCGGAGGAGCTTCTCCAGCGGCCCATGGCCGAGCGCTGGGTAATGCCGCTTGAACCAGCGGTCGAGCCGCAGACCCGCTTCCTCCTGTTCCACCTGCTCGGTCGTGCTCATGCGAAGGTGCGCACCAGCCAGAGCCCCCCAAATAATGCGCCGACCGAAAGGGCGACCGAAGCGATCATATAGATGAACGCGCTGGACCAGTCGCCGCGCTCGATGAGAAGCGCGGTATCGAGCGAAAAGGTCGAGAAAGTGGTGAAGCCGCCGAGAATCCCGGTGGTGAGAAAGGCGCGCAGCTCCGGGCTGTAACTCAGCTTGAGAGCGCCCAGCTCCACGATGATGCCCATGATGAGGCCGCCCAGAATATTGACCACCAGGATGCCGTAGGGAAAGCCGGTTCCTGTCAGGTGGTAGACGCCGGTCGACACATAGTGCCGCGCCAGCGAACCGAGGCCGCCGCCGATTGCAATCGCGAGAAGAATACCGAAACCCATGGAGCACCTGTAGCATCGCGGACCGGCAAAAAAAACGGGCGGGACGATCTCTCCCGCCCGTCTTTACCCGCCCTCGAGCACGCTATTCGTTGAGCTCTGCATTCAAGCCGCGGCCGCGCACCGGGATGCGGTCGATTCCCATCAGCTTCAGGAAATCGCTCATCGGATGCACGCCGGTGTGGATGGACACGATGGTCTCCGGCTGGATGCCCCAGCGCTCCAGATTGTAGAGGAAGTTCTGGTTTTGCGGGTTCACCGGCGGCTGCGGCTGGCCCGCGGGCGCGGGATTGTACATATCGCCTTCCACCACGATCTTCTCCTTCGGCAGATAGGCGATGAGCATATCCTCGGCGTGTTCGAGGTTTTCCATATGCATGATGTCGATGGAGCGTTCGCCGTCGGTGATGGTGCGCTTGTCCTTCACCAGCAGATAATGGACCTGGCGCGGCGCCTTGGATAACCGGTCGGGTGCGACCAGGCGCGGCCGCAAATCGAACACCACGCCTTCGTAGTAATCGAAGTTCGATTCATGGGTGACGATAAGGGCATCTTCGGCCGCGAATTCGCGCAAGCCGCCGGAATGATCCCAATGATGATGTGTGTTGACCAGGTACCGGATGGGCTTCGTCGGCATCAGGCGGTGCGTTTCCGCGATCACCGCGAGCGAGCGTTCGCCATCCATCGGCGCTTCCACGACCAGCGCGAAGTCCTTGAATTCGACGGCGAGGCTGTTGTAAGGGCCGCCCAGAAACCAGACGCCCGGCGCGAGCTGACGGGTCGCCACGCGGGCCGGCTGGGCGGCTGCCTGGCGCACCATGTCAGGTACTTGGAGCGACGCGTTCGCGACATTGGGCTTCACATCCGTGATCGTGAGATCGTAGCCGGGCGCAGGCGGGTCGCCGATGCTCTGATGGAAATTCACCGGGAATTTTACGCCGCCATAATCCTTGTAGCCGCGCTGGGCGCGGGTCTCGACAAACATGTCTCCGAGCACGGGATTGGGCAACCAAGTCTGAACCTTATTGATGGTGTTGTCGTCGTTGATCCAGCCATTCACCGGATATTTGCCGAACGCCTTGAAGGAGACGATCGTCACCTTCTTCATGTTTCGCGTGCCTTCCTGCTGCACGCTGGCGGTTGCGTCCTTGGCCTGCATCGCCGCCTTGATGAAACCGTGCGGCGTCATGATGAGCTCGAGCTGGCGCAGTTCGCCTTGCGTCGGTTGGGGAACCGGTTGTCCTTGCGCGTTCACGTCCCAGGCGTAGTTGCCGCTGACCATTTGGGTTGATTTGCGCTCGCCGACGATGGGTCTCTGACCGCCGCCATGCGATGCGGGCCAGGGGCCTTGCACGAGCGTGCGCTCCTCCTTCATCGACATGGTGTCGTAATCGATCGTGCGCACGAACGTCTTCAGTTCGAAGCGCGGCCAGGTGTCGTCGAGGTTGCCGGCATAAGCCTGCCCCAGCGCTCCGACATAACCGGTCGCCGAATATTGCAGCGTATGAAGCTTGTCGCCGCCCATCGCTTTGTTCGCCGCGGCGAGCACCGCCTGCGCATTGGGCGCGTTGTCTTGTGCGTTCAGGCTCGCGGTGGGCATCGCGGCGAGTGCCGCGAATGCGAGCGAAAGCCACACTCTGTTGGCCATGGTTCCCTCCTCTATGGTTGTGGCAGAGTCTATCCGGTTCGCGGCAGCGGCGCCAATTCAGCCCTTTCGGGCGCGCAATTTCGCCCAATAGGCAAGCCGCTTCTCGATTTCCTTTTCGAAGCCGCGAGGGGACGGACGATAGAAATTTTGCCGCTCCATATCGGACGGAAAGTAATTCTGGCCCGAAAAGGCATCCTCCGCGCCGTGGTCGTACTCGTAGCCTGCGCCATAGCCCAGATCCTGCATCAGCTTCGTCGGCGCGTTCAGAATATGCGCAGGCGGCGTCAGCGAGCCATGGTCACCGGCTGAACGCTTGGCTTCGCCGAAGGCCGTGTAGACGGCATTCGATTTGGGCGCGGTCGCCAGATAGACCACCGCCTGCGCGATGGCGAGTTCGCCTTCGGGGGAGCCCAGGAAATCGTACACGTCCTTGGCGGCGAGCGCCTGAGCCACGGCTTGCGGATCGGCAAGGCCGATGTCTTCGACGGACGCGCGCACCAGGCGACGCGCAATATAGAGAGGGCTCTCGCCACCGCTCAGCATGCGCGCGAGCCAATAGAGCGCGGCGTCGGGATCGGAGCCCCGAATCGATTTGTGCAGCGCGGAAATGAGATTGTAATGCTCCTCGCGCGACTTGTCGTAGATCGGCGCGCGCTTCTGCACCGCTGCGACCAATGCCGCGATGTCGAGGGGCGCTGCCGTTTTCATGTCGGCCAGTTCTTCGGCGAGATTGAGCAGATAGCGCCCGTCGCCATCGGCCATGGCGCGAAGGCTCGCGCGTGCATCTTGGGTCAGCGGCAGCGCGCGGCCGTAATATTGTTCGGCTCGCGCGAGCAGTGTTTCCAGATCGCCGTCGTCGAGCCGGCGCAGCACCAGCACTTGCGCCCGCGACAACAACGCGCCGTTCAACTCGAAAGACGGATTCTCCGTGGTGGCGCCCACCAGCGTAATTGTGCCGTCCTCCATGACGGGCAGAAACGAATCCTGCTGGCTGCGGTTGAAGCGGTGGATTTCGTCGATGAAGAGAAGCGTCCCCTGCCCCACGCGGCGGCGGTTGCGCGCCGCCTCAAAGGTCTTCTTCAGATCGGCGACGCCGGTAAAGACAGCGGACAATTGCTCGAAGTGGAGCTTGAAAACGGTCGAAAGCAACCGCGCGATGGTTGTCTTGCCGGTGCCGGGCGGTCCCCAGAGGATCATCGACGAAGGCCGGCCCGCAGCGATCATGCGGCCCAGGGGACCTTCCGGCGACAGGAGATGATTCTGGCCCACGACATCGGCGAGCGTTTGCGGGCGCAGGCGATCGGCCAAGGGCCGCGGCGCGTCCTTCTCCAAACCGGCAGCGCCAAAGAGATCGGTCATCAGGGAATATTACACGCAGGTTGACAATCCAGCCAAGTTCAAGAGGGCAACTCCACGAAACCGGGTGGACGTGGTTCAAGCTGAGGCTTCCAGGCGGCCACCGATTGGCTCACTTCGTCGGCATCTGCCGCTGTCACCTGCCGAACGATTTGCTGGCGTAAGAGGCGAACCGACACCACGTGTTCGTCCCCACGAGGATAATATCTCTCCGCAATATCCAGCCAGAAGAGCGCCTTCTTGAAGTCTTTCGGTACGCCTCTACCATATGCGTAAATCTCACCGAGGTTGTGGGCTGCCCCCGGATATCCCTGTTTTGCCGAACGTTCATACCACATGGCAGCCTGACCGGGGTCCTGAACCGTGCCTAGCCCAAGTTGGAGAAGGTAAGCCAAGGCGTCCTGAGCTAGCGCGAATCCCCCCTCTGCGGCTTTCCGGAAATAGAACAGCGCGTTTGCGTCATTCTGCCGAACGCCATGGCCCAGATGGTAGTTCTGACCGAGTCGAAAGGTAGCTTCCAACAAACCTTCATCTGCTGCCTGTTCGAACAGTTTGCTCGCAGTTGCAGGATCTTGAGGACTGCCCCAGCCCTGATCATCCATTAACCCGAGCTCGAATGTGGAGCGCGGATCGCGCTGTAACATCGCCATGCGAAAAAACAACCGGGCCCGCACATAATCGCGCATAACGCCATCGCCTCTGATGTACCGCACTCCCATTGCGTATTGGGCATCTACGTTCCCGGCCCCCGCTGCTTTGCCATACCACTGGGCGGCTAGCTTCTCATCCTTCGGCGCGCCACCGCCTCCAGATGCTAAATAGCCCAAATTGCTCATCGAGGCCGTATGTCCACGATTGGCAGCTCGGGTGAAAAGGCGGCGCGCTTCGTCAAAATTCTGCGGCACACCGCGGCCCTCCAAATACAACAATCCAAGATTATTCGTGGCCGCAAGGCTTCCTGCCGCAGCGGCCTTTTCGTACCAGCCGCGCGCTTCGGCCGGGTCAGAAGCCACCCCTTCGCCATGATCGATCTTGTAGCCGAGGCTATTCATGCCGTCGGGGTCGTTCTTCGCGGCCGCCCGACGGTACCATTCGACGGCTGTCGCGTCGTCGCGCGGCACCGTGCTGCCGCTTGCATAGAAGCGGCCCATAACGACTTGGGCGTGGGGATCGCCCGCGTCGGCAAGCTTCAGAACAGCGCGCGAGGCTGTGGAATAATCGCCCTCGTAGCCTTCGCAATTGCCCAGAACGAACCACCTTATGGCCAGGGTGCCTTCGCGCATGCGTACGCAAATCAAGCCGGATATTCCGACAGCGTCAAAATCGGCGGCGGAAACCGAAATGTCTTCGGGCTCCTGCCACGGTCCCCAAGGCGTCACGCGCAGATCGCGTACTGTATAGCGGCCGGTGGAAATGTGCTTGTCCAGAACAGCGACATCAAAAAGCTGTTCTGGCGAACGGTCGGTCAAGACGTCGAGAAGAATGGCCCCGCCCATTGCATACAATGCCGCGAAGAACCCGATGCCGAGCAATTTCGCGCCCCGCCCTTGCGTCATCCTGTGGGCCAGACTCGTGACAATCAGCACTGCGCCCGCACCGCCGGCCGCGAAGGGAAGAACATCCAGCCAGGACACCACGTGAACATCGAGAAACGCGCGGAACATCAACATGCAGCAAGGCACAGTAACCAGCTGCATGAGGTTCGGACGCGCCTCTCCCTTCATCGCGGCGAGCCGGACCAGTCCGCGCGATGCCCATGCCACGATGACCGCCAGCGCTGGCAATATGCCAATCGCGGCAATTGAGGTTGCATAAGGCCGGGGATAGAAGAAGGCCCAGAAGGCGACCGCGAACCCGATGCCGTTCAGCACGGCCGACAGGGAACGTGCATGCGTAAGGCGCGCTAGGCGTTGCTCGCGCGTCTGCCCATAGCGTGCGTCCGAGAGAATTTCTTCCAAACTAGCTTGTGCCTGGCGCGCGTTCTCTTGGGCCGCCACCGTGTCGAGGTCCGGAATTTGCGACAGCCAAGTATCAAACACCGGGTCGGTACGGAAAATCCGTGCGATCTTGAGCGGCTTGAGGTCCGGCCGGTTGGTTTTGAGAACCAGCACCGCCGGGCCTTTGCCCTGGGATTGTATGCACCGGCCTTCGATCTCGCTCAGCTCTAGTCGGCGCCGGCTGTAAGAATGCTCATAGGCGATGGCGTGGGCTTCGAGAATCAGCCGCGACGACAGCATGTCCCAGATCATGAACGCGCCAAGACATGCAAAACCCAGACAAACCACAGCGACAAATTCGGGCGCGTCCACATTTTGCGTTGCTGCGTATGCTAGTCCGGCCACGCTGGGTATGAGAACCAGAAGGCCCAGACCCAAAATGAACGCGCGCCAGCCCGCGCTTGGCATATAAGTTCGCGGATACTCCGATGTGCTGTGCCTAGAATCGCCCAATGCCGCCGCCGCTGCTCCCACATCGCAAGCATAGCAATTTATCGGGGAGCCGACGTCCTCTTGATGTCACTGCACCGACAATTGCATCACGCGGTCACCGCGCTGAATGGCCATCTGCCATTCGTCGGTGTTCGCGAGGGCGCGTTTCAGCTCTGCAACGCTCGCGATGCGATCGCCGTTGATGCTGCGGATCACGTCCCCCTGCTGGAAACCGAAGCGCGCGGCCTGCGATGGGTTGGCGACCCCCGTAACCACGACGCCCTTTGCCATCATGTCCATCTGCAACTCATCGGCGAGCGCTGGCGTCAGATTGGCTACGCGCGCGCCCTGCATCGGATTCTGGCCGCCGATCGCGCCTTCCTCGCGTCCGGCATCGGGCGGCAGCGCGATCTTCACCATCGCGTCCCGCGTCAGACCCGAGCGCCAATATTTGACCGCGACCGCTTCGCCTGCGCGATGCGTCACCACGCGATAGCGCAGCGCGTTGGAATCGAGCACCGGGAAACCATCGACCGACAGCACGACGTCGCCCTTGGCGATCCCGGCCGCCGCCGCCGGGCCGCCCGGATAGATTTGCGAAATCAGCACACCCTCGGGTTTGGCGAGGCCCAGGCCCTTGGCGATATCGGCCGTCACCGCCTGGCCATCTGCCCCGAGCCAGGGCCGTTTGATGCCGCCCCCCATGGCGCCGTCCACCACCACCCGCGTCATGTTGGAGGGAATGGCGAAGCCGATGCCGATATTGCCGCCGGACTGCGAATAGATCGACGTGTTGATCCCGATCAGCCTCCCGTCGAGGCTCACCAGCGCGCCGCCGGAATTGCCGGGATTGATGGCGGCGTCCGTCTGGATGAAGAACTGATAATCCGAGGCCCCCACATTGGAACGTGCAAGCGCGGAGACGATGCCGCTGGTCACGGTCTGGCCCACCCCAAACGGATCGCCGATCGCAAGCACCAGATCGCCCACCTGCAATTTGTCGGAATCGCCGAATTCGAGGGCGGGCAGCTTCTCACCCTTGGTGTCGATGCGCAGGACCGCGAGATCGGTGCGCGGATCGGCGAGCACCACCTTGGCCGGAAATTCGCGCCGGTCGGTCAGGGAGACCTGGATGTCCTGCCCCCCATCGATGACGTGGTTGTTGGTGACGATGATGCCGTCGGCCCGCACGATCACGCCTGAGCCGAGCGATTGTTCAATGCGGGAGCGTTGTGGGCTCGTGCCGAAGAATTGCTGGAAGAAGGGGTTGACCGCCTGACGGACCACGCGCCGGGAGTAGACGTTCACTACGGCGGGCGCGACCTTGGCGACGACCGGTGCAAAGGAAAGCTGAACCTGGGCTGGGGATTGCGGCACGGCCCGCTGCTGGGCTTGCGCGGAACCGAAGGTTGCAACCAGAAGCGCCGCCACCGCGATCAGAACCCGCATGACCTTCCCCTTCATTCCTACAGCGATTTGAACCCGACAAAAGCGGCAGAATTCCGCCGGATCGGAAACCCGAAACCGATATAGTATGTCTTCCGGCGCAGGGAAGTCCTGTTACGATGGCCCGCCGCCCATTATATCCAGCAGCGGAATATACCCACCCGGCCCGCCGCCGCGCCGTTGCAACGTCGAGCCGCCCTGCGCAACGGAATAACCCCTCCTCCCGTCGCGGGACCGGATCAAGGGCAGCAATCAGCCCCGGAGACTCCCTTTGAATTTCAATTCGCTGACCGAAATTGTCCTGTTCGCAATCCCCGTGATTCTCGCGGTGACGTTCCACGAGGCAGCCCACGGCTTCGTGGCGCTCTATTGCGGCGACGATACCGCCAAACAGGCGGGCCGCTTGACGCTGAACCCGCTGAAGCACGTGGATTTGTTCGGCACCATTATCCTGCCGCTCCTGCTGATCCTCTCCAATTCTGGATTCCTTTTCGGCTACGCCAAGCCCGTCCCGGTGAACTTTTCGGCGCTCAAGAACCCGCGCCGGGACATGATATGGGTAGCGGCAGCCGGTCCCGCGATGAACGTCCTGCTCGCGCTCGCTTCGGCGGTTTCGCTCTACGGAACCGCGGCTCTCGATGGCGAAGCTGCGGCGGTCATGGGAAATGTGCTGCTGCTTTCGATCTCGCTCAATATCATGCTGGCGATCTTCAACATGCTGCCTTTGCCGCCGCTCGACGGCAGCAAGGTGCTGGCGGCGTTTCTGCCCTTGCCCCTGATGCGGCGCTATCTGAATTTCGGCCGCTACGGCATGACCATATTGCTGCTGCTCCTGATCGTGCTGCCGATTCTCTCGGCGCGCACCGGCCTGCGGTTCGATATTTTCGGGGCGCTGGTGCAGCGCCCGGCCGATACCCTGACGCGGGCGCTACTCGATCTCGTCGGACGGGGATAGACAAACACAAGCCCCCACGCGCGGGCCTGGGGGCTTGTGCCGAACCTGGGAGCCCGCGATCTAGGCGGCTTCTTCTTCGGTTTGGACCGGCCCGGAATCCTTGCCCTTGGCTTCGGGGTCGCGGTCGACGAACTCGATAACCGCCATCGCCGCGTGGTCGCCAAAGCGAAAGCCCGCCTTCAGCACGCGAATATAGCCGCCCGGACGCGCCGCATAGCGCGGGGCGAGCACGTCGAAAAGCTTCGTCACCATCGCGGCATCCCTGACGCGCGCGAGCGCAAGCCGGCGCGCCGCGAGGCTGCCCTTGCCGTTCTTCGCCTGGGTCACGAGTTTCTCGACGACGGGCCGAAGCTCCTTGGCCTTAGGCAGCGTGGTGGTGATCTGCTCGTGCTTGATGAGCGCAGCCGCCATGTTGGCGAACATCGCCGTTCTGTGCGCGGAACTGCGATTGAGTCTCCGGCCGGTTTTCAAGTGACGCATGCTAATTTCCCCGAACCTTTGCTGTTGTCATCCCGGGCGAGCTCTTGGCGAGACCCGGGACCCACTGCGATGGCTTCACGGTGGGTCCCGGATAGCCGCTACGCGGCTTCCGGGATGACACCTATCTTCTAGTACTGATCCTCGTAGCGCTTGGCCAGTTCTTCGATGTTCTCCGGCGGCCAGCCCGGCACTTCCATGCCGAGATGGAGCCCCATCTCCGCCAGCACCGCCTTGATCTCGTTCAGCGACTTGCGGCCGAAATTCGGTGTACGGAGCATTTCGGCTTCGGTCTTCTGGATCAGGTCGCCGATGTAGACGATGTTGTCGTTCTTCAGACAATTGGCCGAACGGACCGAGAGTTCCAACTCGTCCACTTTCTTGAGCAGCACCGGATTGAAGGCGAGATCGGGCTTGCCCTCCTCGGCAACACGCTCCTTCGGCTCCTCGAAATTGATGAAGACCTGAAGCTGGTCCTGCAGGATGCGCGCGGCATAGGCGACCGCATTGTCCGGCGTGACTGCGCCGTTGGTCTCCACCGTCATGGTCAGCTTGTCGTAATCGAGAATCTGTCCCTCGCGGGTGTTCTCGACCTTATAGGAGACCTTCTTCACCGGGCTGAACAGCGAATCGACCGGGATCAGGCCGATAGGCGCATCCTCGGGCCGGTTGCGGTCGGCGGGTACATAGCCCTTGCCGCTCGCGACCGTCAGCTCCATACGCAAG
Organism: uncultured Bordetella sp.; assembly: GCA_964494505.1. GTDB lineage: Bacteria > Pseudomonadota > Alphaproteobacteria > Micropepsales > Micropepsaceae > CAIYRG01. Next base: position 16,207 of record CAZBRO010000012.1, on the reverse strand, counting down.
CTGATGCCCTCGTCCAGCGTGCAGAGCACGAGATCGGGATTGAGAATCTCGATGTCGGACACCTGGGTGATCTGACCGGCGGTGACTTCGCCCGGTCCATCGGCCCTGAGCGTCAGGCGCTTGGGACCTTCGGCGTGCAGGCGCAGCGCGATCTGCTTGACGTTCAGCACGATGTCGGTGACGTCCTCGCGCACGCCCGGAATGGACGAGAATTCGTGCAGCACGCCCTCGATTTGAATCGCGGTGACGGCTGCGCCCTGAAGCGACGACAGCAGCACCCGCCGAAGCGCATTCCCGAGCGTCAGGCCGAAACCGCGCTCCAGCGGCTCAGCGACGATGGTCGCGGTTTTCGCCTGTTCATGACCCGCATCGACTTTGAGCTTCTGCGGTTTGATCAATTCCTGCCAATTTTTCTGAAACACTGTTCTTCCTCATCGTTTCCCGGACAGGAGCAAAAAGCCCTGCCCAATTCGTTCGATGGCTAGACCCGTGAAGCGCGGGCGCGAACGCGCGCGTAAGCTAAATTTTCAGACGCGGCGGCGCTTGGGCGCGCGGCATCCATTATGCGGGATCGGCGTCACGTCCCGGATGGCGGTGACGTTCAATCCCACCGATTGCAGGGCCCGAAGTGCCGATTCGCGGCCAGCGCCGGGGCCCGAGACTTCGACTTCGAGCGTGCGCATGCCGTGCTCGACCGCCTTCTTGGCGGCATCTTCGGCCGCGACCTGGGCGGCATAGGGCGTCGATTTGCGTGAGCCCTTGAAGCCGAGCGAACCGGCTGACGACCACGACACGGCGTTGCCCTGGGTATCGGTGATCGTGACGATCGTATTGTTGAAGGTCGCATTCACATGCGCGACCCCCACAACAATATTTTTCTTTTCCTTCTTGCGCGCGCGCGCAGCTGCCTTCGCCATCTTATTTAGTTACCTTTTTCTTGCCTGCAATGGCGCGCGCCGGCCCTTTGCGCGTGCGTGCGTTGGTATGCGTGCGCTGACCGCGCACCGGCAGGCCCTTGCGGTGGCGAAGCCCGCGATAACAGCCCAGATCCATCAGCCGCTTGATGTTCATTGCGATTTCGCGTCTGAGGTCGCCTTCGACGACGTAGTCGCGGTCGATGGTCTCGCGAATCTGGATGACCTCGTTTTCGGTCAGGTCACTGACCCGCCGGTCGAGCGCGATGCCCACCTTTTCGCAGATCACCTTCGCGTTGGCGGGGCCTATCCCGTAGATGTAGCGAAGCGCAACATCCACGTGCTTGTTGGTCGGAATATTGACGCCGGCGATACGCGCCACGGTGGCTCTCCTGTGGTTTCTCATTGGCCCGCGGACGCGCGGACGTTTGCCGGAATTTAAGGAATCCCGGCGCAAGGGCGCGGATTATAGAAATGGGGCCTCCCCAGTCAACACCGAAGAGGCCCCAAACTTCAGGAATTTCCGGGATGTAGAGGAATTTCGAACCCTGCCGGACAGATTCGGCGCCGCCCGGGCTCACATAGGGCCGGGCAAAGGCCGTTCGGAAGGTTCAATCCCGGGCAAGCGTCGTCGCCAGGCCCTGATAGAGGCTGGTCACGACGGGCGCATTCACCGATGCGACCGAGCGCTGCAGCGTGTCGTTCACGCAGGCGACATAAACGCGATGCATCTCCATCTGGCGGAGGTCGGGTGCCGGACCGCAGACTTTGGCAGCAGCAGCCCGCATCCGCTGGATGAGGATTTGTGCGCCGGCTTCACGCGAGAGGTCGAGGTCGGCATAGGTGACGGCGGTCTCTTTGCCGGCCGGGGCAAACTGAGACGCGGTCTGAGCCTGGCTCGCACCGGCGAGAACGGTCGCTGCGACGATGATGGAATAGAAAGCAGGGCGAAACATGGGGGGTCTCCTTCACATGAAATTGACGGCGGGGTGCGACGGCCGTGGTGAAAACCGTAAACCAGAAACATCCCTGCCCTTCGGTTCCAGGAGCCGTTCACATATACTGTGCCCGGTGATTTCCTGGTCCCGGTCGAAGCGGGCTGGGACTGAGAGGGGTCTCCCGTTCTTCTGCATCTCAGGCCTCCATCCACGACGCCGTCGCCCGCTGATAAAGCCGCTTTAGAGGCCAGATCGAAAGGACGGCGGACCGATGGTTTGCCGATGGAGTGCCGATGAATCGCGTGGAGCCAGCGAATTTTCCGATCGATCTCGCGCATACCCGCGATTTCGCGCTGGGGAACTATTGGGTTCGGCCTTCGGCCCGTGAAATCGAGGGACCTGGCTGGAACGAGGTTCTCGAACCCCGAATCATGCAGGTGCTGGTTGCTCTTGCGCAAACAAACGGGGCCGTGGTGTCGCGCGACGACCTGGTCCGGCGCTGCTGGGATGGGCGTATCGTCGGGGAAGACGCCATCAACCGCTGCATCGCAAAGCTCCGGCGGCTGGCCGAAGCCGATGGCGGACGGACCTTCACCATCGATACGATCCCACGAATAGGTTACCGCCTCCTCCGGACCGAACAAGAAGCCGCGGCTCAGCCGGTGGCCTCGCCGCCCCATCCTGTGGTGGAACCCGAAGCGGCCATCACGCCCACTCCGGCTGCAGAACCACCCCCTTCATCCCGGCGCACCATCACGCGCTCCATCGAGATCCGGCATCCTATGTGGGTTCTCGCCGGGCTCGCCGTTCTCGGCGCTACAATTATCTCAGCGGTGTTTTGGCTTTCGCCCGAGAAGCAGTGGACCGTCACAAGCGCGGACCCGCTGGTCGCCACGCCGTTGATCGAGCGGCATCCAGCACTCTCGCCCGACGGCACCATGCTCGCCTATTCGTCCGGCAAGGACGTCTTCAGCCGCCAGATTTATGTCCGGCGAATCGCGGGCGGCGATCCTATACGCCTCACCGACGATTCATTCGACGACGCGGCCCCGAATTGGTCGCGCGATGGAACCCGCATCGTCTATATCGCGGCGAAAGCGGGCGAGCCCTGCCACATTTTCGTCGTGCCCGTGCCTGCGGGACTTGCGCGCGAAATCGGCCGGTGCCTCACGGAGGAGCGCTCACGGGCCGATTGGGATGCAAATGGCCAAGCGGTCTATCTGTCGGACCGGACGACCAAGGACTCGCCCTCCCACATCTTCCGCTTCGATGTCGCCACGGGCGCGCGTATCGAACTGACCCATCCACCAGGCGACAGCGAGGGCGATCTCGAGCCCAGCGTCTCCCCCGACGGCCGCGAAGTGGGCTTTGCCCGCTTCCGCAACGAGGCCGAGCTGGAGCTGATCGCGTACAATCTCGCAAGCGGCAAGGAGCGGACCCTCTACAAGGGAGCCTCAGCCTTGTATCCGAGCTGGTCCTGGACCGATGATCCCAAGGCAATATTGATGGTCGACAACCGCGGCGCGGGCTACGTGCTTCGGCGCCAGGTCATCGGCGGAGAGGCCTCGGACCTTTATTCGAACTCCAACTTCATCGGCCGGTTGTCACGCGGGCCTGGCGGCCTTTTCGCGGTGGAGCTGACAACCTACCGGTCCAATCTCGCGCAACCGCCGGCCGAACCCGGCGACCGGCCGGTGCTGATCGATCCGGCGAACAACGAGACCTGGGGACTGAGCTTCGCGCCCGACGGCACGCTGGCGATGGTTTCGAACCGCTCGGGCGATTCGGCCATCTGGCTGATGCCGCCCGGCAAACCGGCGAGCGAACTCGTCGCTGTCGGCCGGGGAAAGCTGTTCTTCGCGTCGTTCTCGCCGGATGGCGGGCGCATCGCTGCGGTTGTGCCCGACCATGGCAATAACGCGATCCGCATCTTCACCGCCGGTGGCACGCAAACGGCCTCCATTCCTATCGCCTCGCCGGAAATCGGCGAACCGCAATGGCTACCCGACGGCAAGGCGCTCGTCTTTGCCATGCGCGATGTCAGCGGATTCCGCATCGTGCGCCTCGACCTGGACCGGCCGGATCGGGTCGTCCCCGTGTCCGGCTATGGCTGGAAAGAGGTGCGACTGCGGGGGAGCGACATGTTTGCGGTGAAAACCGATCAGCCCGGCGTCTGGCAGCTTGGCGAGACTCCGCGCCTGATCACGGCCAGGCAAATGGCCGATCACGGCATGCAATGGAAGGTTGCCGGCGATGACATCGTCTTCCTCGACAACAGCGACCGGGCGCACTTGCGTTTGCTTGCCCAGCCGATTGCGGGCGGGCCGGAACGCGTGCGGGTCGAGACGCCGGCATTCGGCGACAACGGCGACGGCGGTGAGTTCGCCATCAATCCGAAGAACGGGCAGGTGGTCTATACCAGCGCCGTGCAGGTGGACACCGACATCCACGTCCTGCATCTCGCACGGCGATAGAGCGTCAGCGGAACACGGTAAGAATGGCGCGGATCTCGGTTGCCACCTGCGGGATCGGCGCCATGCCGTCCACGCTCTTGAGCTTGCCCTGGCGGCCATAGAAATCGAGCAGCGGCGCGGTGTTCTTATGGTAGACCGCAAGCCGCTTCTTCAGGGTCTCGGCATTGTCATCGGACCGTGCGGAACTGGGATTTTCCTTCACCCGATTCTCCATGCGGCCGACCATCGCCTCGTCATCCACCTTCAGCTCGATCACCGCATCGATCCGGCTGCCGCGGCCGGCGAGCATTTTGTCGAGCGCTTCGGCTTGCGCGACCGTACGGGGAAAACCGTCGAACACCGCTCCCTTGGCGCAGTCGGGTTTGTCCAGCCGCTCGGCAATGATACCGACGACAATTTCGTCCGGAACAAGATCGCCCCGTTCCATGATGTCGTTGCAGCGGCGGCCGAGGTCGGTGCCCGCCGCAATCGCGGCGCGCAGCATGTCGCCGGTTGAAAGTTGCGGCAGGCCCCACTCGGCCTCAAGTATCTTGGCCTGCGTGCCTTTGCCCGCGCCCGGCGGACCGAACAGGATCAGGTTCATGAGTGTGGCTGCCCGCTGTGCCCGGCCGCTATTTGGTCCGCGCGCCCTTGAGCCGGGCCTTCTTGATCAGGCCCTCATATTGCTGGGCAATGAGATGGCTCTGGATTTGCGCCACCGTATCCATGGTGACACTGACCACAATGAGCAGCGAGGTGCCGCCGAAAGCGAATTGCTGCACATTGTAGGCACCGCCAATGATCTCCGGAATGAGGCACACGGCGGTCAGATAAAGCGAGCCCACCACCGTTATCCGCGTCAACACGTAGTCGATATATTCGGCGGTGCGCTTGCCGGGGCGGATACCGGGAATGAACCCACCATACTTCTTCAGGTTGTCAGCAGTCTCTTCCGGGTTGAACACGATGGCCGTGTAGAAGAAGCAGAAGAAAATGATGCCGAACGCATAGAGCAAAATGAACAGCGGCTTTCCATGACCCAAAAGCACAACGATGCTTTGCAGCCAGCCCGGAATGTTGGCCGCGTTGAAATTGGCCACCGTGGTCGGGAGCAGGAGCAACGATGAGGCGAAGATCGGGGGAATGACGCCCGCGACGTTGATCTTCAGCGGCAGATGCGAGGATTCGCCCCCGAAGATGCGGTTGCCTTGCTGTCGTTTGGGATATTGCACCAGCAATCTTCGCTGGGCCCGCTCCATGAAGACGACGAAGGCGATCAGACCCGCAAACAGCATGAACATGCCGATGATGAGGGCCGGATTGATTGCGCCCGTGCGAGCCTGCTCGAACACCTGGACCAGGAAGGTCGGAATGCGCGCAACGATGCCCGCCATGATGATGAGCGAAATGCCGTTGCCGACGCCGCGCGCGGTGATCTGCTCGCCAAGCCACATCAGGAAGATCGTCCCGCCGGTCAGGGTTATGACCGTGGAGAGGCGAAAGGCGAGGCCCGGCGCGATGACGACTGTTCCCCATTGTTCGAGTCCGATGGCGATGGCATAGGCCTGAACAGCCGCCAGCATCACGGTGCCATAGCGCGTGTATTGATTGATCTGCTTGCGGCCCGCCTCGCCTTCCTTCTTCAGCTGTTCGAGGGTCGGCGAAACTGTCGTCATCAGCTGGATGATGATCGAGGAGGAGATGTAGGGCATGATGCCGAGCGCGAAGATCGCCATGCGCCCGATCGCGCCGCCGGCAAGCAAATTGAAAACGTCGAGAAGACTGCCCTGCTGCTGCTGGATTTGCCGCGCAAGTTCCGACGCGTCGATGCCGGGCATCGGAATATAGGTTCCGAGGCGGGCAACCACGAGCGCGATGGCGGTGAAAAGGATGCGCTGCTTGAGCTCGGTCGCCTTGCCCAGCGCGGAGAGATTGAAATTCGAGGCTAATTGTTCGGCTGCTGAAGGCATGATCGACTCCGACCGGACCGGCGGCGCAAGTATAGCGGGGTTTTCCGGAAAACGGACCCCTACGGATATGGGCGTTACGGCCGCCCCTGTCGAGAGGCGGCCGGATGAAACTCGACCTTAGCCCGCAGCGGCACGCTTGTCGGCGGCGGCCTTGCGCCGCTGGAGCCGCTTGCCGGGCTGACCCTTCTTGTTCATGTGGACGGTCTTCTTGAAAGTGGTCTTGACCGACCCGCCCGCCTGTTCGACGGCGGCAATGGCCGACGCGGAGGCGCCCGCAACCTCGAAATCGAGCTTTGCCGTCACTGCGCCCTTGCCCAGGAGCCGCACGCCATTCCTGGATCCGCCCACCATTTTCGCCTTCAGGAGCGTCGCATCCGTGATGATTTCGCCGGTCTTCAGCTTGCCGGAATCGAAGGCTTTCTGAATCCGGTCGAGATTGATCACCGAGAAATCATTGGCAAAATTGTTGACGAAACCGCGCTTTGGAATGCGCATGTGCAGCGGCATCTGGCCGCCTTCGAATCCTTCGATCGAGGACCCGGCGCGTGCCTTGGCGCCCTTCACTCCGCGTCCGGAGGTCTTGCCGAGACCGGAGGACGATCCGCGACCGACCCTGGTGCGCGACGTCCGGGCGCCGGCATTGTCCGATATTTGGTTGAGCTTCATAACCTACTCTCCATCGACCGCGACAAGGTGCGCCACCTTGCGGATCATGCCGCGCACGGAGGGCGTATCCTCGAGCACCTTCTCCTTGCCGATCTTGCCAAGCCCCAAGCCGCGGAGCGTCGCTTCCTGGGTATAGGGACGCCGGGCCTGGCTTCTGACCTGCCTGACAGTGAGCGTCTTCTTTGCCGGGTTTTCCGCCATGTTCATGCTCCTGCCGCGGCTTCCGTCTTGTCTTTGCCCGGTCCCTCGCGCCGCTGGATGATTTCCGACACGCTCTTGCCCCGGCGCTGAGCAATGAGACGCGGGGATTGCTGCTGTTTCAGCGCATCGAAGGTGGCACGCACCATATTGTAGGGATTGGACGTTCCGAGGCTTTTGGCCACCACGTCGCCAACGCCCAAGGATTCGAACACCGCGCGCATCGGGCCGCCCGCGATGATGCCGGTCCCCTGCACCGCCGGACGCACGATCACTTTGCCCGCCCCGTGGCGGCCAAAGGTCTCGTGATGCAGCGTGCGGCCATCCTTCAGCGGTACGCGGACCATTGAGCGCTTGGCGGCATCGGTCGCCTTGCGGATGGCTTCGGGGACTTCGCGCGCCTTGCCATGACCGAAGCCGACGCGGCCGCGCTGATCGCCGACCACCACGAGTGCCGCAAAACCGAAGCGCCGTCCGCCCTTGACCACTTTGGCCACGCGGTTGATGTGGACGAGCTTATCGATGAACTCGCTTTCGCGGTCTCTATCTTCACGCTCGCGGGGTTCACGTGCCACGGAAGGTCCTTTCCTTAAAACTCGAGGCCGCCCTCGCGGGCCGCCTCCGCGAGCGCTTTCACGCGCCCATGATACAGATAGCCGCCCCGGTCGAAGACGACCTGCTTCACGCCCTTCTCGATAGCGCGCTGGGCGATGAGCTTGCCCACGGCCGCGGCGGCGGCGATGTTGTAGGTCTTAGCCGCCCCCCCGTCTTTCGCCGCTTCGCTCGAATTCGCCGAGGCGATGGTGGCGCTCTGCCCATCGTCGATCAACTGGGCATAGATGTGCCTGCCCGACCGGTAGATCGAAAGGCGCGGACGGCCGCCGCTCACCTGAGCGATGTGATAGCGCACCCGGCGCCGGCGGCGTTCAAAGAGGTCTTTCTGGTTCGCCATCGCGGTTCTCGAATTCGTTTCTTTCGGGTCCATCATCCTTCGACAGGCTCAGGATGGGCTTCATTTCAATTATTCCTCATGCTGAGCTTGTCGAAGCATGAGAGCAGAAAACAAAACTATTTCTTCTTGCCTTCTTTGCGGCGGATGCGCTCGCCGGCATATTTCACGCCCTTGCCCTTGTAGGGTTCGGGCGGCCGGTAGCCGCGGATTTCCGAGGCCATCTGGCCGACGAGCTGCTTGTCGATGCCGCTGACCGTGATCATGGTCGGCTTTTCGCAGACGATCTGAATGCCCTCGGGAATTGGGTGATTCACGTCGTGTGAAAAGCCCAATTGCAGATTCAGGTTCTTGCCCTGGACGGCGGCGCGATAACCCACGCCGGAAATTTCGAGCTTCTCGGTAAAGCCCTCGGTCACGCCGCGCACCAGATTGTTCACCAGCGTGCGCTGCATACCCCACATGGCGCGGGCCCGGTCGGTCTGCTCGCGCGGCGTAATGGCGATACCGCCCTCACCGATCGCGGCTTCCACTTCCGGCACCAGCCGCAGCTTCAATTCGCCCTTGGGGCCCTTGACCGCAACCGTGCCGTTCGTCACCTGTGCGGTGACTCCCTTGGGCAGCGGAACCGGCCTTTTGCCGATACGGGACATCAGACTTCTCCAATCTTCAAATCAGAACACGCGGCAGAGAACTTCGCCGCCGACATTCTTGGTTCGTGCGTCGGAATCCGACATGACGCCTTGCGGAGTCGACAGGATCGAGATGCCGAGCCCGCTGCGGTGCGGCTTCAATTCGTCGACCGAATTGTAGACGCGCCGGCCCGGCGTCGAGATGCGGGTGAGTTCCCGGATCACCGGCCGGCCTTCGTGATATTTCAGCTCGATTTCGAATTCCCTGGGCTTACCCTTCATCTCGACTTCGGCATAGCCGCGGATGAAGCCTTCGGATCTCAGCACGTCGAGCAGACGCGCACGCAAATTCGACGCCGGCGTCGACACCTTCGCAAGGCCTCTCATCTGGCCGTTGCGGATGCGCGCGAGCAGATCGCCAATCGGATCGTTGATCGCCATTTCGGGTTCGCCTCCTACCAGCTCGCCTTGGTCATGCCAGGCACCTGGCCGAAATTCGAAAACTCACGAAGCGCAATGCGCGACATCTTGACCTTCCGGTAATAGCCCTTCGAACGGCCCGACAACTCGCAGCGATTGTGGATGCGCGAGGGCGACGAATTGCGCGGCAATTTGGCGAGCTTCAGGCGCGCGGCAAAGCGGTCCTCGCCGGGGATGGATTCGTCCTCGGCCCGCGCTTTGAGGGCGGCACGCTTCTCCGCATATTGGGCGGCCATTTTCACGCGCTTGTTGTTCCGGTTGATCTGGCTCAGCTTGGCCATAGGCCTTTTCGCTCCTTCGAATCTCAATTCATGAACGGCAAGCGGAAACCGGCGAGAAGCGCCTTGGCTTCGTCATCGGTTTTGGCCGACGTCTGAATCACGATATCCATGCCCCACACGGTTTCGGTCCTGTCGTAGTCGATCTCGACGAAGACGATGTGCTCTTTCAGGCCCATCGCGTAATTCCCCCGCCCGTCGAAGCTCTTTCCCGATACGCCGCGAAAATCGCGCACCCGGGGCAGCGCCGTCGTGATCAGACGGTCGAGGAATTCATACATACGGTCCTTGCGCAGCGTGACCCTGACGCCGACCGGCCGGCCCGCGGTGATCTTGAACGCCGCGATCGCCTTCTTGGCCCGCGTGATCACCGCCTTCTGGCCGGCAATGGCCGTCAGATCGTTCTGCGCGCTCTGTATCTTCTTCTGGTCGGCCGCACCCTCGCCCGCTCCGATATTGAGCACGATCTTCTCGATGCGCGGCGCCTGTAGCTGATTGGTATAGCCAAACTGCTGCATCAGCTGCGGGCGCACGGTTTCGAGATAATGCTTCTTGAAGCGCGGCACGTAATTGGGATCGCGGGCAGTCTCGCCCGCGGCCGGTCCTTGCGAGCGGGCAGACTTCGCCGCCTTCGCCTCGGCCTTCTTGTCGGGGGGCTTGCCTCCCCCTCCACCGCCTTGAGCCTTTTTCGAAGCTTTCGCTTCCTTTGTGGTTCCAGCTTCAGACATCGAGAACCTCTCCGGACTTCTTCGCAAAACGCACGCGGCGCCCGTCTTCCAGAACCTTGAAACCGATCCGGGTCGGACCGCCGGTCTTGGGATCGACATGGGCAATCTTGGACTGATGGAGCGGCGCTTCCTTGTTGATGATGCCGCCTTGGCTGCGCGCGGTCTGGCGCTGATGGCGCTTGACCATGTTCACGCCCGCGACCAGCACGCGCTCTTCCGACGGATAAACGCGCAGCACCTCGCCGGACTTTCCCTTGTCGCGGCCCGCGGTGACGACCACGCGGTCGCCTTTTTTCACTTTAGCCGGCATCTCTAGAGCACCTCCGGGGCCAGCGAAATGATCTTCATGTGGTTCTTGGCGCGCAGCTCGCGCGTGACGGGGCCGAAGATGCGCGTGCCGATCGGTTCGTTCTGAGGATTGACGAGCACGGCCGCATTGCCGTCGAAGCGGATCAGCGAGCCGTCCGGACGGCGCACCCCATGAGCGGTGCGCACGACAACGGCTTTCAGCACCTCGCCTTTTTTGACGCGGCCGCGCGGGATCGCCTCCTTCACCGACACCACGATGGTGTCGCCGACATCGGCATATCTGCGGCGCGAACCGCCCAGAACCTTGATGCACATGACACGACGCGCGCCGGAATTGTCGGCCACGTCGAGTTCGGTGGTTGCCTGGATCATGGTTTACGCCTTCCCTTCGGCCGAGCCAGAGGTTTCGGCCGGCTGGATGACCACTTCCCAGCGTTTCAGCTTGGAAACCGGTTTGCACTCGCGGATGCGCACGATGTCGCCAACCTTGAATGCCTTGGCTTCGTCATGGGCGTGATATTTCTTCGACCGGCGGATGGTCTTGCCCAGGGTCGGATGCATAAAGCGGCGTTCCACCTCGACCACCACGGTCTTGGCATTCGCATCGCTCACCACCACACCCTGCAATACGCGTTTCGGCATTGCCGCTTCTCCTATTTCTTGCCGCCGGCGCGCTTGGCCGGCTTCTTGGCCGGAGCTGCCGCTTTTGCGGGCTCCGCCTTGGGTGTGCGCTGGCTCAGCACCGTCATGATGCGCGCGATGTCGTGCCTGACGACACGGAAGCGCGCAGTGTTCTCCAACTGGCCGCTCGCCCTCTGAAAGCGCAGATTGAACTGCTCCTTCTTGAGCCGATTGAGATCGTCGTTGAGCTGATCGACCGAGCGATCGCGGTATTCGGAAACCTTGGTCATGGCGCGCTCTGCTCCTATGCCTGGAGCCGGGCGACGAATCTCGTCGCGATCGGCAGTTTGCCGGCAGCCAGGCGAAACGCCTCCTCGGCCACATCGCGCGGCACGCCGTCCACCTCGAAGAGGATGCGGCCCGGCTTGATCTTGCAGACCCAGAATTCGGGCGCGCCCTTGCCGGAGCCCATGCGCACTTCGGCGGGCTTCTTCGACACCGGCACATCCGGGAAGACGCGGATCCACACGCGGCCCGCGCGTTTCATGTGGCGGGTAAGCGCGCGCCGCGCGGCCTCGATCTGGCGGGCCGTGATGCGCTCGGGTTCGGTGGCCTTCAGACCATAGGAGCCGAACGCGAGCGAAAAGCCCGCCTTCGCCGCGCCATGGATGCGGCCCTTGTGTTGCTTCCTGAATTTCGTACGTGCCGGTTGCAGCATGATCCTTGACCTTTATTACCCTGCCGCCTGCGGGCGCTGGGCGCGGCTCGCGCTTTCCGCGGCTTCGTTCAGGCGCTTATCCTGGGCCATGGGGTCGTGCTCCATGATCTCGCCCTTGAACACCCACACCTTCACGCCGCAAGTGCCATAGGTCGTCTTCGCGGTGGAGACGCCATAGTCGATGTCGGCGCGCAGCGTATGCAGCGGCACGCGTCCCTCGCGGTACCATTCGATGCGGGCAATTTCGGCGCCGCCGAGCCGGCCTGTGCAATTGATACGGATGCCCTGGGCGCCCAGACGCATCGCCGATTGCACCGCGCGCTTCATGGCGCGCCGAAATGCGACGCGGCGTTCGAGCTGCTGGCCGATATTGTCGGCGACCAGTTTCGCGTCGATCTCGGGCTTGCGAATCTCGACGATGTTCAGATGAATTTCCGAGTCGGTGAATTTCGAAAGATCGGATTTCAACTTCTCGATGTCGGCGCCCTTTTTGCCGATCACCACGCCGGGCCTCGCCGAATGGATGGTGACGCGGCACTTCTTGTGCGGCCGCTCGATGAAGATGCGCGACACGCCAGCCTGCTTCAGCTTGTCCATCAGGTAATTACGGATCTTGATGTCTTCCTGGAGGAGCTTTCCATATTCCTTCTTGTTCGCGTACCAGCGCGAATCCCAGGTGCGGTTGACGCCGAGCCTGAGCCCGATCGGATTGCACTTCTGACCCATCAGGCCTGCTCCCTTACTTCCGTTGCGGCCGGCTTGGCCTTACGCCGCCCCGGGCCTTTCTTCGGCGCTGCGGCCTTTGCTTCTTCCTGGTGCTTCTCGTCGACCACGATGGTGACCTGCGAGAAAGGCTTCTCGATCCGGGCACCACGGCCGCGCGCACGCGCATGGAAGCGCTTCAGCGTCAAATTCTTGCCGACCGATGCTTCGGTGACGATGAGATCGTCGACATTGAGATCGTGATTGTTCTCGGCATTGGCAATGGCCGATTCCAGAACCTTCTTCACCAACCGCGCGACTCGCTTGGGCGAAAAGGTCAGCGTCGCAAGAGCAGCTTCCGCCTTTTGCCCGCGGATCGACTGCGCCACGAGATTGAGCTTGCGCGGAGAGGAACGGATATTGCGCCCGATGGCCTTGGCCTGGGTTTCCGAAAGCGAGCGCTTCTTGGATGGCTTGCCCATGATCAGCCCTCCTTCTTTGCCGCTTTGCGGTCGCCGGAGTGACCGTGAAAGGTACGGGTCGGCGAGAACTCACCGAATTTGTGGCCGATCATGTCCTCGGTCACGTTGACCGGGATGTGCTTCAGCCCGTTATAGACGCCGAAGGTCAGCCCGACGAATTGCGGCAGAATGGTCGAACGGCGCGACCAGATCTTGATCACGTCCTTGCGGCCCGAATTGCGCGCCGCGTCGGCCTTCTTAAGAATGTAGCCGTCGACGAAGGGGCCTTTCCAAACCGAACGAGTCATCGCTTACCCTTTGCTCTTGGCGTGGCGCGAACGGACGATGTCGCGCGTGGTGCGCTTGTTCTTGCGCGTCTTGCCGCCCTTGGTGGGCTTGCCCCAGGGCGTCACAGGATGGCGGCCACCCTTGGTACGGCCTTCGCCGCCGCCATGGGGATGATCGATCGGGTTCATCGCGGTGCCACGCACCGAAGGCCGGCGGTTGCGCCAGACATTACGGCCGGCCTTGGAGAGAACCTCGTTCATGTGGTCGGGATTGGAGACGGCGCCGACCGTCGCCTTGCATTCCAGGCGCACACGGCGGACTTCGCCCGAATTGAGCCGGAGCAAAGCGTAACCCGCGTCGCGACCGAGATATTGCGCATAGGCGCCGGCCGCACGCGCGATCTGGCCGCCCTTGCCGGGCTTCATCTCAATATTGTGGACGATGGTGCCGACCGGAACGGCGGCAAGCGGCATCGCGTTTCCCGGCTTCACGTCCACCTTCTCACCGGAGACCACCGTGTCGCCGGCGGCCAGCCGCTGCGGCGCGATGATATAGGCAAGCTCGCCATCGCGATATTTGATCAGCGCGATGAAGGAGGTGCGATTGGGATCGTATTCCAGATGCTGAACGGTCGCCGGCGCATCGTGCTTGGCCCGCTTGAAATCAATGATGCGGTAGGCCTGCTTGTGCCCGCCACCCTGCCAGCGCACCGTGATCCGGCCAAGATTGTTGCGGCCGCCCGGACGCTTTTGGCCTTCGGTCAACTTCTTGACCGGCGGGCCTTTGTGCAGCCCCGAGCGGTCGACCAGCACCAATTGGCGCTGGGCGTTCGTCACCGGCTTATATGTCTTCAGTGCCATCGCCGTATTCCCTTTAGAGGCCCGTCGTCACGTCGATCTGGTAACCCTCGACCAGCGTAACGATTGCCTTCTTCACGTCGCTCTTCTGGAAGCGCTTGCCCCGGAAAGCCTTCATCTTGCCTTTGGTCACGACCGTGTTGACCGCTTTCACTTTGACCTTGAACAGCGTCTCGACCGCTTTGGCGATCTCGGGCTTGGTCGCGCCCTTCGTGACGCGGAAGATGACCTGGTTGGATTCCGACAGCCGGGTCGACTTTTCCGTGATCACCGGCGAGAGGATGACGTCGTAATGACTCATGACAACCGCTCCTCAATCGCCTGGATCGCCGCCTTGGTCAGCACCAGCGTGTCGCGCCGGAGCACGTCGTAGACGTTCAGGCCCTCTGCCGGCAGCAGCGAGACTTTCGTGAGATTGCGCGCGGACAGCGCGAAATTCACCTCGAAGGCGCCATCCACGATCAGCAGATGGCAGCCTGCGCCGAGCTTGCCGAGCCGAGCCGCCAGAGCCTTGGTCTTCACCTCGCCCACCGACGCTGAATCCAGCACGATGATCTTGGAATCCTTCGCCTTTGCGGACAGCGCATGGCGAAGACCCGCCGCGCGCACCTTTTTCGGCAGATCGAATTCATGGCTCCGCAGCACCGGACCCATGGCCCTGCCGCCGCCGACATAAAGCGGGGCGGAACGCGCGCCGTGACGGGCCGAGCCGGTGCCTTTCTGACGGTAGACCTTCTTGGTGGTGCGGTTGATTTCGCCGCGGGTCAACGTCTTGTGCGTTCCCGCGCGGCGTTTGGCGAGTTGCCAGATCACCACCCGCTGAATCAAATCGGCGCGCGGCTCCAGCCCGAAGATTTCGTCCTTGAGTTCGATCTCCCCGGCGTCGCCGGAATCGAGCGTCAGCACCTTGGCTTTCATTGACCCGCTCCCTGCGCCGCTTGCTTCTCGGCCTTCTTCACCGAGGCCGGCATCGGAACGTCCTTAGGCGGACGTTTCACCGCGTCGCGGATCATGACCCAGCCGCCTTTGGAGCCCGGCACCGCGCCGCGCACCATGATAAGGCCGCGCTCGACATCGACTTTCGCGATTTCCAGATTCTGCGTGGTGATGCGCTCGACGCCGTAATGGCCGTGCATCTTCTTGTTCTTGAAGGTCTTGCCCGGGTCCTGACGGCCACCGGTGCCGCCGAGCGAACGATGCGAGATCGACACACCATGGCTCGCTTCGAGGCCGCGGAAATTCCAGCGCTTCATGGCGCCGGTGAAGCCGCGCCCGATGGTGATGCCGGTCACGTCCACCTTCTGGCCCGGCACGAAATGGGAGGCGAGAATCTCGTCGCCCACGTCCAGCATATTGCCCGTATCGACGCGAAATTCCGCGACCTTCCGCTTGGGCTCGACGGAGGCTTTCGCGAAGTGGCCGCGTTCGGGCTTGGTGACGCTTTTCGCCTTCACGAAACCCGAGCCAAGTTGCACGGCGGTATAGCCGTCCTTCTCGGGCGTGCGGGTCGCGACGACCTGGCACTTGTCGAGCTTCAAGACCGTCACGGGCACGTGCCGCCCATCCTCTAGGAAGAGGCGGGTCATGCCCAATTTCTGTGTGATGACTCCGGTGCGCATGGGTGTGCCTTCAGAGCTTGATCTCGACGTCGACGCCGGCAGCGAGGTCGAGCTTCATCAGCGCGTCCACGGTCTGCGGAGTCGGATCGATGATGTCGAGGAGCCGCTTGTGAGTCCGGATTTCGAACTGCTCGCGGCTCTTCTTGTCCACGTGAGGCGAACGGTTGACCGTGAAGCGCTCGATACGCGTCGGCAGCGGGATCGGTCCCCGCACCTGCGCGCCGGTGCGCTTGGCCGTATTCACGATCTCCTTGGTGGAGTTGTCGAGAATACGGTGGTCGAAGGCTTTGAGCCGTATACGGATGTTTTGGCCCTGCATATTTCTCTCCTACGGCTAAAGCCGCCTTCGCCTCTATTTGATGATGCTGACGACGACGCCGGCGCCGACGGTCCGGCCGCCTTCGCGGATGGCGAATCTGAGCTTCT